>NC_017922.1:0-1082410 GCF_000262695.1 Burkholderia sp. KJ006
GGCGTCGGCCTGCGCATGCGCCCGATGCGTCGAGGCCCCTGAGCGACGCCATTTTCGTTACATTCGTGCTACGAATGCTCGGATGCTACGTCACGCGGCGGGCGGCGCTTCATTCCCGCCGCCCACCGCGTACGATCAACCGCCCGCAGACCGCCCGGTTCGGCCGCCCTGCGCACCACCGTCAGGAACCCTCGCCATGAAGAAGCTCGTGAACCTCCCGTCCGATGTCGTTAGCGAAATGCTCGAAGGCATCGCGCGGCAGTCGCCGCATGTCGCGATCCTCGGCGACGAGCACGTGCTCGTGCGCCAGCCGCTGCCCGAGCCGTCGCGCCGGCCGGTCGCCGTGCTGTCCGGCGGCGGCAGCGGCCACGAGCCCGCGCACAGCGGTTACGTCGGCGAAGGCATGCTGAGCGCGGCCGTGTGCGGCGAGGTGTTCACGTCGCCGTCGACCGACGCCGTGCTCGCCGCGATCCGCGCGAGCGCCGGGCCGAACGGCGCGCTGCTGGTGGTGAAGAACTACACCGGCGACCGCCTCAATTTCGGCTTGGCCGCCGAACTCGCCCGCGCGGAAGGCATCCCGGTCGAGATGGTGATCGTCGCCGACGACGTGTCGCTGCGCGGTGTCGTCGAGCGCGGCCAGCGGCGCGGCATCGCCGGCACCGTGCTGATTCACAAGCTGGCCGGCGCCGCCGCCGCACGCGGGCTGCCGCTCGCGCGCGTCGCGGCCGTCGCGCGCGAGGCGGCCGCCGAGCTCGGCACGATGGGCGTCGCGCTGGATGGCTGCACGATCCCCGGCGCGGACAAGTCCGGGTTCAGCCTCGCCGATCACGAGATCGAGCTGGGCCTCGGCATCCACGGCGAGAAAGGCATCGAACGCACCGCGCCGCTGCCGGCCGACGCGCTGGTCGAGACGCTGCTGTCGCGCATCGTCGCCGACCTCGTGCTCGATCGCGGCGAACGCGTCGCGCTACTGGTCAACGGCCTCGGCGCGACGCCCGACATGGAGCTCGCGATCGTGCTGCGCGCCGCGTACGACAACCTGACCCGGCGCGGCATCACGGTCGCACGCGCCTGGGCCGGCACGTTCCTGTCGGCGCTGAACATGCCGGGCTGCTCGATCTCGCTGCTGCGGCTGAACGACGAACGCGCCGTGCTGCTCGACGCACCGACGCAGGCGCGCGCATGGCCCGGCGGCGGCGCAGTGAACCCGCATGTACGGATCGACGCGCCGGTCGCGCACGAGCCGCCGCCCCAGCCGGTCGATGCGGCCGCGAGCCCATGGGCTGCGCGTTTGCAGCCGGCGCTGCGCGCGGTCGCGCAAGCACTGCTCGACCACGAAGCGACGCTGACGGAGCTCGATACCGCGGCCGGCGACGGCGATCTCGGCGCGAGCATGCATCGCGCCGCGCAGGCGATCCTCGCGCTGCCGGACACCGCCTACGGCGCGCCGGCCGCTACGCTCGCGGCGTTGGGCGCCGCGTTGCGGCGCGCGATCGCCGGCAGTTCGGGACCGTTCTATGCGAGCGCGTTGTTGCGCGCATCGCGGCGCCTTGCCGACGCGTCGGACCCCATCGCGCCGTCCGCGCGCGACTGGGCGGCTGCGCTGCGCGGCGCAGCCGACGCGATCAGCGAACTCGGCGGCGCGCGCGCGGGCGACCGCACGATGCTCGATGCGTTGGTGCCGGCCGCCGACGCGTTCGGCCGCGCGCTCGATCACGACCACGACGTCGCGAGCGCATGGGCGGCCGCCGTGCAGGCCGCCGAACACGGCGCGCGGCAAACGGCCGACATGCCGCCGCGCGCGGGACGGGCGAGCTATCTCGGCACGCGCGCGCTCGGTACGCCGGACGGCGGCGCCGTGGCCGTCACGTACTGGCTGCGCGCGTTGCTGCCGCACGTGCGGTAGGCTGGGCGCGGGCGCCGCGGGCGGGCGTTTGCGGCCATCGCGTGCGTGGTAGGGCTGGGCGCGGCGTGGCGCACTCGGTTCGGCATCGTTGTCGCCGGCCGGCGCGCTCGCGGGGTGCGTCGCTGGAGGCATGGAACCGCCCGCCATGTCGCCCGCGACCGGCTGTGCGCGTTGCAGCCACACGTGCGGTAGAAGGGGCGCGGGCGGGCGTGTGCGGCCATCGCGCGCGTGGTAGGGCTGGGCGCGGCGTGGCGCACCCGGTTTGGCGTCGTTGTCGTCGGCTGGCGCGCTCGCGTGGTGCGTCGCTGGAATCGGCCGCCATGTCGCCCGGGTCGCGGGTGAAGCGGATGCGGCAAACGGGGGCCGCAGCAAGCGCGCGCGACGCGTGGTATGTCGTGCCGTGCTGTGCATTGTTGTGCCGCTTCGGGCCATGCCTTGCCATGCGGTCCCGCTCTGCGCCGCGGGGGGCCTCGCATCACCTCGCATCACCACCCCACCCCAGCTCCCCCCGGGGAAAACCCCGATCCTCACATCGTCCTATGACATCCGGCGTCGCTAATTGGCGGGATTACTTTGATCCTCGTCGGCGCCCGTCCGGGCGCATGCTGATAGCGAGGATCCCTCATGCGATACGTGCCATCGATGACTTCCGTTTCCGCGGCCGCTTCCGTTGCGGACGACGCGGCTTCCCGCGGCGACGAGCCGCACTGTCTGCCGCGCGTCGCGATCGCGGCCGCGGCCCTCGGCAATGCGACCGAATGGTTCGACTACGGCATTTACGCGTACGGGCTCGCCTATATTTCGGCCGCGCTGTTTCCAGGCAGCACGGCCAGCGCGACGCTGTTCGCGCTCGGCACGTTCGCGATCTCGTTCCTGATCCGTCCGCTCGGCGGCCTGTTCTGGGGCCCGCTCGGCGACCGCCTCGGCCGCAAGCGCGTGCTCGCGCTGACCGTCCTGACGATGTCGGGCGCCACGCTGCTGGTCGGCGTGCTGCCGACCTACGCGAGCGCCGGCTGGCTCGCGCCGGCCGCCCTGATCGTGCTGCGCATGGTGCAGGGCTTCTCGACCGGCGGCGAATACGGCGGCGCGGCGACCTTCATCGCCGAATACGCGCCCGACGCGCGACGCGGCCTGTGCGGCAGCTTCCTCGAGTTCGCGACGCTCGCCGGGTTTTCGCTCGGCGCGCTGCTGATGCTCGGCTTCGCGCTGCTGCTCGGCGACACCGCGATGCACGCCTGGGGCTGGCGCCTGCCGTTCCTCGTCGCGGCGCCGCTCGGGCTGATCGGCTTCTACCTGCGCTCGCGCCTCGAGGAAACGCCGGTGTTCCGCGAGCTCGAAGAACAGGCGCAGCGGCGCGAGCAGAGCGCCGCGGCCGCCGCGCTGCCGCTCGGCCGGCTGCTGGTCCGCTATGCGAGGCCGCTGCTGCTGCTCGGCGGGCTCGTCGTGGCGCTGAACGTCGTCAACTACGTGCTGCTCGCGTACATGCCGACCTACATGCACAAGGAACTCGGCGTCAGCGAAAACCTGTCGCTGTTGATTCCGCTGCTCGGCATGCTCGCGATGATGGTGCTGCTGCCGTTCGCCGGCTGGCTGTCGGATCGCGTCGGCCGCAAGACGATGTGGTGGATCTCGCTCGTCGGGTTGTTCGTCGCGGCCGTGCCGATGTTCGGGCTGATGACGCACGGCGTGCTCGGCGCATTCGTCGGCTTCGCGGTGCTCGGCCTGCTGTACGTGCCGCAGCTCGCGACCATTTCCGCGATGTTCCCGGCGATGTTTCCGACCCACGTGCGCTATGCGGGCATGGCGATCGCGTACAACGTGTCGACGTCGCTGTTCGGCGGCACCGCGCCGATCGTCAACGACTGGCTGATCGGCAAGACCGGCAACACGATGATCCCCGCCTACTACATGATGGCCGCGTGCGCGGTCGGGCTCGTCGCGCTGTCGGCGGTGATCGAGACGCGCGGCTGCTCGCTGCGCGGCGACGCGGTGCCGGGGCAAGCGCGTTGACGCGCGACCGAGCACGCAGCGCCTCCCATAAACGGTAACCGTCGAATCGCCCGCCGCCCGGCACCGGACGGCGGGCGATCTGCGTTTCAGATGCGGCGGGATCAGCGATGTCATCGCAGCGCGCGGAGGATCGCGCGGCCGTCCGTTTCGATCGCGCATGCGCGGCCGTCGACACCGGTTGCTTGGCGAGGCTCCGAGGCGCTGGCGCTTTCGCGTGCGGCTCCTTAGGGTCTGTTTACATTCAACGAAATGTGTTTACATCTTGTCTTTTGCGCGAGCAGGCCAAGATGATTCGAACGTTACTGAGCAACGAGGTATGGGCACGAATCGAATCGGTGTTGCAGGGCAAGGAAGGCGATCCAGGGCGAACGGCGACCGACAATCGCTGGTTTATCGAAGGGGTTCTGTGGATTGGCCGGACCGGTTGCCCGTGGCGCGATCTGCCGAAGGAATTCGGACGATGGCATACGGTGTACATGCGCTTCTCCCGGTGGCGTCGCAAAGGCGTGTGGGGGCGCGTTGCGCACGCAGTGTCCGACGAAGCGGAGATCAAACGCGTGCTGATCGACTCGACCATCGTGCGTGCGCACCAGCATTCGGCCGGGGCCCGAAAAAAAGCGGCCCGCAAGGGCTCGGGCGTTCGCGCGGTGGACTGACGACCAAGCTGCATCTGGCTGTCGATGAAGCCGGGCGCCCCCTGCGAATGATCGCCACCGAAGGACAGGTCTCGGATATTTCCCGTGCGCACGAATTGGTTGAGCATTTGCGCACAGGTGCTGTGATCGCCGACAAATGAAATGAACGCGTCCCACCCTGCGGCCGAGTGGGAGGAAACGGAAGGGTGTGGACCCTCACGGGCCAACGGCATCGATGTGCCTAGGTGGAAAATGCACGCATTTCCAAAGCAACCGGAGGATCCACGATGGACAGTATTGCAGTCGGTGTAGACATCGCCAAGCACGTGTTCCAGGTTCATTACATCGATCAGGAAACGGGCGAAATCGTGAACAAGCCTATCAAGCGGGCCAAGTTTCTTGAGCACTTTGCCAACCGTGCCAGATGCCTGATCGGAATGGAAGCCTGCGGTGGAGCGCACCACTAGGCGAGGCAGTTGATCCAGATGGGCCACGAAGTCAGGTTGATGCCGGCGGAGTTCGTGAAGGCATTCAACATTCGGAACAAGAGCGATGCGGCCGATGCCAAGGCGATCTGGCTGGCGGTGCGGCAGCCCGGCAAGCCGGTGGCGGTGAAAACGGAAATGCAGCAGGCGATGTTGACGTTGCACCGGATGCGCGAGCAACTGGTGAAGTTCCGCACGATGCAGAGCAACGGACTGCGAGGGCTGCTGACGGAATACGGCGAGGTGATGAGCCGGGGCCGCGCGAAACTGGATGGCGAGATTCCGGCGGTGCTGGGGCGGCTTGCAGAGCGATTGCCAGTAGCGTTGATCGCCACGTTGCGCGAGCACTGGAACGAGCTGGCGAGGCTGGACGGACAGATTGCCGAGATCGAGCGACGCATGCGTGCGTGGCAGAAGGAGAACCGGGCTGTGAAGGCGATCAGCGAGATTCCCGGTGTCGGCCTTCTGACGGTGACGGCAGCGGTGGCGATGATGGGTGACGCAAAGGCATTCAGATCAGGTCGAGAGTTTGCGGCATGGGCGGGACTGGTGCCGGAGCAGACGGGCTCAGGTGGCAAGGTGAATCTGCACGGTATCAGCAAGCGCGGCGACACGTATTTGCGCACGCTGCTGATTCACGGTGCACGCAGCGTTCTGACACACGCGAAAGATCCTGGCCCCTGGGTCGAGCAGATGAAGAAGCGGCGACCAATGAACGTAATCGTCGTCGCGTTGGCCAACAAGATGGCAAGAACGATCTGGGCCGTGCTGGCTCACGATCGGCAGTATCAGAAAGGCTACGTGAGTGTGAGACCCGTTTGAACAGGCCAACACTGGGTTGAAGATAAACGTTTAACACAGGGTGAACGTCGAAAGGTTGCGCAGCAATCGAGTGCGATGACAAGCCAGGTAGGACCGGGACTCGCTAAACCTGTATAGCCTGATGAGCTTCGAGCTCGCCGGACAAATGAGGTGCGAGTCAGCGAATTTCATAGGGGCCTGCAGCAGTTGTACCGGCTGCAACAAGGCCGGATATAAAGCTGCAGCCCATCCTGTCAGTCTGAACCCACGAAAACTGTTGCAAACGGGACGCGTTCATATAAAGGCTATGACTCGGATGCCTTCGTGAACACCATCCGCGCTGCACATGCGAAGGCCGTTATTCCACCGCGCTCGAATCGAAAGACCAAGCGGCTCCACTCGTTACGACAAGCTCGCAGGCAACTATCTCGCCTTCGCGGTGCTTACCTGCGCCTTTGGGCCGCTGGTGAGAATGTGAACAGGACCTAGTGCAATTGCGTGCGGTGTGACGCGGGTGTCGCGTGCCGCGCGCGACGTCGCGCATGGTGCGTGCCCGGTGTACTGCACCGCTATGGCGCACGTCGACACCAACGGTACGACCAATCGATCGGTCGGACGATGCGGCACGGCACCACCCGCTTGTCACCGGCTCGCGAATCGGAGCTTCGTCGGTCGGCGCACCGCGGCTTTGGACGGCCGTTGCGCGGCCGATGCACAGAAGCTGCAAGACATCCGAATGACAAAACCGGTAGTTTGCTATCGAATTACTTTGCCCCTATCATCTCGTGCATGACGAATCTGCCCGATCTCCGCCTCGCCGTCAGCAGCCTGCTGGTGCTCAGCGCGCGCAAGTGGCGCCGCACCAGCGACGCGGTGCTGACCGCATACAACGTGTCCGAGGCCTGCGCCACGCCGCTGCTGATCGCCGGGCGCCTGGGCGAAGGCGTGCGCCAGGGCACGCTGGCCGAACACGTCGGCATCGAAGGGCCGTCGCTCGTGCGGCTGCTCGACCAGCTGTGCGCGGCCGGTCTCGCGCGCCGCGACGAGGACCCGTACGATCGTCGCGCGAAAACGATCTCGCTGACGGCCGCCGGCCGCTCGGTCACCGCGAAGATGGAAGAAGACCTGCGCGTGCTGCGCGCGCAGGTGCTCAAGGGCGTGTCGCGCGCCGACCTCGAGGCGACGCTGCGCGTGCTGAATGCGTTCAACGCCGCCGACGTGCCGAACCCGGCCCCGGGCGCGCCGCAATCCGCCAGTTCCGCGTCATGACCTTTCCGAGCCTTCGCGACTGGCTGTTCTCCGGCAAGACGTTCGCCGCGTCGATGCTCGCGCTGTACCTCGGCCTGTATTTTCAGCTGCCGCGTCCTTACTGGGCGATGGCGAGCGTCTACATCGTGTCGAACCCGTTCGTCGGCGCGACGCGTTCCAAGGCGCTGTATCGCGCGCTCGGCACCGCGCTCGGCGCAGCCGCCGCGATCCTGTTCGTGCCGCCATTCGTCGAGACGCCGATCCTGTTCAGCATCATCGTCGCGACGTGGTGCGGCACGCTGCTCTACCTCGCGATCTCGGACCGCACCGCGCGCAGCTACGTGTTCATGCTGGCCGGTTACACGATGCCGCTCATCGCGCTGCCGACGGTGGCCGATCCGTCGACGATCTTCGACGTCGCGATCGCCCGCACCGAGGAGATCGTGCTCGGCATCGTGTGCGCGAGCGTGGTCGGCAGCACCGTGTTCCCGAACCGGCTCGCGCCGACGCTGATCGAACGCACCGATGCATGGTTCAAGGATGCCGCGTTCTACGGGCGCGAGACGTTGTCCGGACATCTCGCGGGCAAGGCGCTGTCCGCGTGCCGCCAGCGCCTCGCCGCCACCATCACCGGCCTCGAGTTTCTGCTGAGCCAGCTGAGCTACGACCACGCGCATCCGCGCGTGCTCGAGCGCGCGCAGGCGCTCGCGGGCCGGATGCAGCTGTTCCTGCCTCTGATGTCGTCGCTGGCCGACCCGCTCGTCGCGCTGATGCGCGAACTGAAAGTGCGCCCGCCCGGGCTCGACGCGCTGCTCGCCGACGCCGCGAAGTGGTTCGATGCGCCGCTGCCGGCCGTGAAGGCCGACACCGGCGGCGAGATGGCGCACGATCCGGCCGCGGACGACCTGCGCGCGCGCATCGCGTCGCTGCAGCCGCCCGACAGCGCACTCGCGAGCTGGGACGGCGCGCTGCTGTCGAATGCGCTGTGGCGGCTGCGTCAGGTCATCGACATCTGGCAGGACTGCCGCTCGCTGCGCGCGCTGATCGCGAACGAGTCGGGCATCTGGCAGCCGCGTTTCAGGCACTGGCGGCTCGGCGGCACCGAGCGTTTCTTCGATCGCGGGATGATGCTGTTCTCGACGCTGACCGTGGCCGGCGCGATCGTGTTCGCGTGCTGGCTGTGGATCGCGTCGGGCTGGCACGACGGCGCCGGCGCGGTCACGCTGGCCGCCGTCGCGTGCAGCTTCTTCGCCGCGCTCGACGAGCCCGCACCGCTCGTGTTCAAGTTCTTCCTCGCGACCGCCGCGAGCGTCGTGTTCGCGGGCCTGTACCTGTTCGCCGTGCTGCCGCACGTGCACGACTTCGCGATGCTCGTGCTGATGTTCGCCGGCCCGTTCATCCTGATCGGCACGCTGCTGCCGCGCCCGCAGTTCAACATGGTGACGATGCTCGTCGCCGTCAACACGGCGACCTTCATCAGCATCCAGAGCGCGTACGACGCCGACTTCTTCGTGTTCCTGAACAGCAACCTCGCCGGTGTCGCCGGGTTGCTGTTCGCGTATCTGTGGACGCGCGCGACGCGGCCGTTCGGCGCCGAACTCGCCGTGCGACGGCTGCTGCGCTCGGGCTGGGAGGACGTCGCGCGCTCCGCGTCGACGCAGCCGCTCGACGACCAGCGCAACCATGCGTCGCGGATGCTCGATCGCGTCACGCAATTGCTGCCGCGGCTCGGCGCGTCGGACGATCATCGTCATCCGTCGATCGAGAGCTTCCGCGACCTGCGCATCGCGCTGAACGCGCTCGACCTGCGCCGCGCGCGCCGCAGACTGTCGGGCGACGTGCCCGATGCGATCGACCGCGTGCTGGCCGGCGTCACCGATCACTACGCGCGCTGCGCGGCCGCCAACGCACGGCAGCCGGCGCCGCCCGCGCTGCTCGCGTCGATCGACGATGCGCTGCGGCGCGTGGCGGGCCGCACGCGGCCGCACGCCGCGTCGGCCGGCGCGGCAGAGGCCGGCGCGACGCCTGCGGCACCGACGTCGCGCGCCGCGCACCGGCGCTTGCGCAATACGCTGCACGCGCTCGTCGGGCTGCGGCTGTCGCTGTACCCGGCCGCGGCCGCGCAGCCGCCGCAGGCCACGGCGGACGGAGCACGCGCATGATCCGGCTTTCCCACCCGTCCTTCCGAGCGCGACCATGATCGGCGAAATCGACATCTTCGGCGTATTCGTGCCGGCTCCCCTCGTGCTGATGCTGATCGCGTATCTGATCAACATCGTCGTGCGCGCGCTGCTCGAGCGCGTCGGCTTCTACCGCCTCGTCTGGCACCGTTCGATCTTCGATCTCGGCATCTACGTGTTCGTGCTTGCCGCCGTCGTGGTCGTGTCTCACCATCTCGTGGCTAGCTAATCGTGAAAAAAACCTGGTACTCGGCAGGACAGATCCTGCTCACGCTGATCGTCGTCGTCGTGGCCGCCCTCGTGTTGTGGCGCATCATCAATTACTACATGTTCTCGCCGTGGACCCGCGACGGGCACGTGCGCGCCGACGTGATCCAGGTCGCGCCGGACGTGGCCGGCCTCATCACGTCGGTGCAGGTCGCCGACAACCAGGAGGTCAAGCGCGGCCAGGTGCTGTTCGTGATCGATCAGGCGCGCTACACGCTCGCGCAACGCCTCGCCGAAGCGACCCTCGCGCAGCGCCGCGCGACGCTCGCCCAGGCGAAGCGCGAATATGCGCGCAACCTGCAGCTCGGCAATCTGGTGGCGAGCGAACAGGTCGAGGAAAGCCGCACGCGCGTCGAGCAGGGCGAAGCCGCCGTCGCCGATGCGCAGGTGTCGCTCGACACCGCGAAACTGAATCTCCAGCGCACCACGATCGTGAGCCCGGTCGACGGCTATCTGAACGACCGCGCGCCGCGCACCGGCGAATACGTGGCGGCCGGCCGTGCGGTGCTGTCGGTCGTCGATCGCAACTCGTTCCGCGTGGACGGCTATTTCGAGGAAACCAAGCTGCGCGGCATCCATATCGGCGAGCCGGTCGACATCGTCGTGATGGGCGAACCGCATCCGCTGCGCGGCCACGTGCAGAGCATCGTCGCCGCGATCGAGGATCGCGACCGCACGCAGGGCGCGAACCTGCTGCCGAACGTGAACCCGGCATTCAGCTGGGTGCGGCTCGCGCAGCGCGTGCCGGTGCGCGTCGTGCTCGACGAGGTGCCGGACGATTTCCGGATGATCGCCGGCCGCACCGCGACCGTCGCGGTGCGCTCGCATGACGCGCGCCGTGACGACAAAACGCGGCCGGCATCGGCGCCCGCCGCGGCCAGCGCGACTGGAGCATCGCAATGAAGCGGCATGGGCTGCGCCTCGCGGCGGCGCTCGCGCCGCTCGCGCTCGCACTCGGCGCGTGCAAGTCGGTCGGCCCCGATTACGCGCTGCCGCAGCACGCATACGTGAATGCGCCGCTCGCGAACCATGCGCTCGACGATGCGGACGGCGCGCTCGTCTCGCGCGATGCGGTGCCCGGCAACTGGTGGCAGCTGTACGACGATCCGGTGCTGAATGCGCTGGTGCAGAGCGCGCTGAAATCGAACACCGACCTGCGCGTCGCTGCAGCGAACCTCGCGCGCTCGCGCGCGGCGCTGGAGGTCGCCAACGAACAGGGCGGCTTCTCGGGCCACGCCGAAGCCGGCGTGCAACGCGCGCAGGAATCGGCCGAACAGTATCTGCTCGAGAACAAGCTGCCGGTCGTCAACGAAGGCGCGGTCGGCATCAACGTGTCGTACGAGCTCGATCTGTTCGGCAAGCTGCGGCGTGGCGTCGAGGCCGCGCACGCGGACAGCGACGCGGTGCAGGCGGCGGCCGACCTCGCGCGCATCACCGTCGTCGCGGATGTGGTGCGGGCGTACGTCGAGTCGTGCTCCGCCGGCGACGAACTCGCGATCGCGAAGCAGTCGCTCGCGCTGCAGCAGCAGCGTGTGAAGCTGTCGCAGCGGCTGCGCGACGCGGGACGCGGCAATCAGACCGACGTGACGCGCGGGGTCACGCAGGTACGCACGCTGTCGGCCGACATCCCGCGCTTCGAAGGCCGGCGCAAGATCGCGCAATACCAGCTCGCCGCCTTGCTCGCGCGAGCGCCCGCAGATCTGCCGAAGGCCGTCGCCGAATGCGAGCGGCTGCCGCAGCTGCGCCAACCGATCCCGATCGGCGACGGCGCCGCGCTGCTGCGCCGCCGTCCCGACGTTCGCGAAGCCGAGCGCCAGCTCGCGGCTGCCACGGCCCGCATCGGCGTGGCAACCGCCGCGCTGTATCCGTCGGTGAGCATCGGGTTATCCGCGGGTTCGGTCGGCGTCGCCGCCGATCTGTTCTCGTCGACCACCAACCGCTGGTCGTTCGGGCCGCTGATCAGCTGGGCGTTCCCGATCAACGGCCAGCGTGCGCGCGTGCGCGAAGCCGAAGCGGCGACCGGCGGCGCGCTCGCGCACTTCGACGGCGTCGTGCTGAACGCGCTGCGCGAAACGCAGTCGAGCCTCGCGACCTATGCGGCCGACGTGCAGCGCACCGACGCGCTGCGCACGGCCTACGAATCGGCGCGAAGTTCCGCCGACGAAACGCACCGGCTCTATATGGCCGGGCGCGAGTCGTTCATTTCGGATCTGGATGCGACGCGCACGTTGACGAGCGTGCGCGCGCAGGTCGCGGCGGCTGAGGGGCAGGTTGCGGCGGATCAGGTCAGGTTGTTCCTCGCGCTCGGCGGGGGGTGGGAGGGCGATGGGGAGGTGGTGGCGGGCGTGGCGGCGGGTTCGGCGGCGGGTTCGGCACCAGCATCGGCGGCGGCTAAGTCGGCGGCATCGGCAATGGGTCGGTAAGTTTCCGTGTGGCGACAAAGCGCGACGAGCGTGTCGCGTCTACTACCGCCCCGCGGTCGCGGTTGCGTTCACGCGCAATCGCCGTTGCGGAGAAGACCGCGCCGACATCGCGCCGCACCCGCATTCCCGATAAACTCGTCTGCGGTTTTCGTCCTTCGCTCGCCGCGCGTCGCGCGGCTCACTTCCCGGAGAGTCCTCATGCGAACCAGCGCCCGTAACCAATTCCCCGGCCAGATCGACGTCGTCAAGCCCGGCGCCGTCAACGACGAAGTCACGCTGCGTACCGACAATGGCCTCGAGATCGTCGCCGTGATCACGCACGGCAGCGCAGCGTCGCTGGGCCTCGCGGCGGGGACGAACGCCTTCGCGCTCGTCAAGGCGTCGTCGGTGATCGTGATGGTCGACGTCGACAGCAGCAAGGTATCGGCCCGCAACTGCATCGCCGGCACCGTGTCGTCGATTGCGAAAGGCGCGGTGAATTCCGAAATCGTGATCCGCGCGGCCGGCGGCGCCGAGATCGTCGCGATCGTTACCAACGATAGCGTCGATCGTCTCGGTCTCGCGAGCGGCAAGGCCGCATCCGCAGTCTTCAAGGCATCGAGCGTGATCGTCGCCGTCGCGTGATTGGCCGTTCACGCAGCTGAGCGCCGTAACGACCCGGAGCAGTTGGCGACACCCGTATGCGTTGGCTGCGCAAGTCAGCTTGCGGGCATAGCAACAAGATCGATGCTTTGAAGACATCCGCCGCGACGTTGTCGACGTGGCCGCCACGCATTAGCGCCGGCATGGGCGAGCGCGAAGTAAGTGCCGCGCTCGCACCGAATAATCAGCATTGATACCGCAGGGAGACGAGGAACGACGCCCCATAAACGGTTACCTTGCCGTCCAGGCAGACGACGTCCTCGTCTTTGTCAGTGCCGATGACGGTGATGAATGTCCGGAAAATGCGCGTGACTGTGCGTGATCGGCAGATGCACGTGCGGATGGGTGTGCGGCTCGTTGCCGTCGTACGGAAAATCGTGCGCGTGCTGATGGTGTTCGTCGTGACGATGCCGGTGCGCGTGTTCGAGCCGTTCGTGCGCGTGCTCGTGTTCGTGCCGCTCGCGCACATGCAGCCAGATGCCGAGCGCCATCAGTGCGGAGGCGGCCCAGAAAGTGACGGACGGCAGCGCCGGCCAGATCAACAGTGACAGCAAGACGCCGAACAGCGGCGCCACGGAGAAGTACGCACCCGTGCGTGCGCTGCCGAGGTGGCGCAGCGCGACGACGAACAGCACGAGACTGATGCCATATCCGCCGAGTCCGGTGAGCATCGCGGCGAGCGTAATCGGAACGGTCGGCAACGCGGCGCCCGTCGCGAGCGCGATGGCGATATTCACCGGGCCCGCGACGAGGCCCTTCACGCATGCGATGACCATCGCATCGTTCGCGGCGACCTTGCGCGTCAGGTTGTTGTCGATCGCCCAGCACAGACAGGCGCCGGCAATCAGCAGCGCACCGGCCGGCACGCCCGCCTGGGCCGGCGCCCACGACAGCAGGATGCCCCCGGCGACGATCGCCACCATGCCGCCGAACACCTGCAGATCGACGTTCTCGCGGAATACGACCCACGCGATGACGGCGGTCAACACGCCTTCCAGATTGAGCAGCAACGCGCTCGTCGCGGCCGGCGTCGTCGACAGCCCGAGCATCAGCAGCGCAGGGCCTGCGATGCCGCCGGCCGCGATCGCTCCGGCGAGCCAAGGCAGCTCGGCACGTTGCAGCGGTGCGGCGCCATCCGTCGACGGACGGTGCCCGCGCAATGCGCGCAGGCCGATTACAACCCCGAGGCCGACACCGCTGCCGAGATAGAAAAGACCTGCGACCATGAACGGCGACATCGTACCGATCAGCGCCTTGGCGAGCGGCGTCGCAGCGCCGAACAAGATGGCGGCTGTGAGCGCGACGAGAATTGCGGAACGTCTCGGGTTCATGATGCGGATTGGCGTTGAGTGTCGCGAGTGGATATCGGTATTGTGCGCCGGGAGATCGGGCCAGCGGGCGGCGGGCGGTGCTTCAGCGAAATCGGTTTTGCGGTGCGTTTACATCGAGCGCCGGGCAGCGCGATTCGGTTGAGCTTTCGGCTGCGGGTGGTATTGCGTCGCGCGCATGATGCGTGTCGGCGCGGCGGTTCGGGCGAGACATTATGGCGGTTGCGGCGCGCGGCGACAATCGACGTAAGGCAATCGCGGCGCGGCGTGGTGATAGCGCATCGGGGCTCGCTGACGTGCTGGCCGATCGGGCGCGGCGAAGCCGATTCTGCGATATGGATTCGTGCGGAGCTACTCGGCCGGCTCTTCGTCGGAGATCCGTCGGCGTGAGTCGCGCCCAGGTGTGGCGATATCAGTAGCCCGAACTATTATTGTTTGCGGTGAATCTGTTCGTGAGGTCGCAACTTGCGATTGCGTATACGGCTTCGTATCGGATTTATATCCACTCGACGCGATTGATGCGTTGCCTGCGTCGTCGCGTGTCTGCGCAGCGGCGCAGCGCGCGGAGCGGCGGACGGTCGGGATAGTTCGTCGATTGGGGTCGACAGCAAAGGGCGCGGCGACAAAGCGGACACCGATGACCCACGGGCCAAGCGCCGTCGACCGCCAGGCAGTTCGATGCCGGTGCGATGATGGAAATCAGGTGATGGCGGTGTGGGCAGTGCAGGTCGTACCGACGCGCTCTTGAGCGTTCGCCGGTCCGTCACACGATGCACTGCATACGCAGCGCGGACTGGATGTTGCCGCGCGCTCGCGCGGCAACACATCGGGCGTTACTCGTTCGCAGCCGTCTGCTGTTCGGCCTGCGATGCTGCGTCCGAAGGCGCATCCGTCGGTGCATCTGCGGCCGCCGGCTGCGCTACTGCCGCGTCGACAGGCGCCTGCGCTTTCGGCTGCTGCGGTGCACCCTTTGCTGCCTGCGCCCCACCCTTGCCCGGCCGGCGCGATTTCAAGCGGCGCGCGCGCGCGGCATCGTCGTGCGTCACGCGACCGGCTTCGTTACCTTGCAGATCGACCCGCACCGCGTCTTCGACCAGACACGACCAATAACGATTGCCGCGGCACCACGTGGACATCGCTTCGCGCAACTCCGCTTCGCTCAGCCCGACGGACTGCGCCTCGCGCGCGAGGTCGTCCCAGATGCCGACCTTCAGGGGCACCTTCGGAGCCGGATTCTTCGGGAATGCGCGCGGGAAGCGACGCTGCAGTTTGCCGATCGCGACGATGACCGGATCGACCGGCGTCGACGGTTTCGCCGAAGCGGATTTGGCGCCGGACGGCGCTTTGGCCGGGGCACCCGATTTGGCCCCGCGAGCCGGCCGGTTGCCCGACTTGGGCTTTGCACCGGCATCCGGTTGCGTTGCCGGTTGCTTCGCGTTGCGCTCCTGCTTGGCCTTTGCTGCGAGCTGCGCCCGCAATTCGGCAAGTTGTTCAAAACCCATAAATTCAATCCACCAGGAATATAAGGCGTGGTTCGTGCAGCCGCTTCGCACATCGACATCCGCCGCATCGCATGCGGCTTGTTTGCCGCCGATGCACGCGATTGCGGGGCCGCATCGCCATCGCCGCTGTTTCAGGCACCCGGCCACGATGCCGGAGAAGGCAGGAGTGGAAGTATACCGGTACGCGCGACGGTCGGTTCGCCGACGGGTTCATATTTGGCTGGAACCGGGGCCGCGGGGCGTCCGAATCAGCGTGCTGCGCATTATCGCTGCGTTTTCGTCGAATAACGACCGCGTGTTACGTAGCGCCGCTTTACCCGCGTTTGAGGTGCGGTGCGTAATGCGTGTAATGCGTGCGTTGTTCCGCCGCACGAAACTTGGACGTTGTCATTGGCGGCGTTGGCGTTCGCATGTCGCGTTACGGGTCATTCAACATATGGCTGTGCCATCCTTTGCATGCTGCGTGTCGCGCGGTCGGTGCGTTCAGTGATTCGCGTCACACGCTGCCGTGGTGGCCTTGGTTGCGTATGCATCGATATGCAATCGCATGCCATGTGGGCACTCGTACGATGGCGGCGACGGGAGGCGGCATCAGGTATCTCCGGTCGACGGCATGTGCCAACGACGATCGGCAGCATCTACATCGGATCCAGCAATACAACGGAAATTGGCGCAGTGCGCCTCGTCCGCATTACATCGAAGCTGCGAATCTTCCAATTGGTAGCAACGGAGCCGCTTATTGGGAAGCGTCGTGTATGGGACTGCTTCGTATCAACGGGTTCGCATTGACATCATCGATCAAAACACGCCAAGCGCTAACCCGGCAGCAAGCGCTGCACCGGTCTCCGCGCAGCGCTCGAGATCCTCGCGGTCGATCATTTTCGGCGCCAGGATGCGCTCGGGCGTTTGCGCGTGGGTACAGACGATCAAGCCCGGCACCACACGCCTGAGCCGCCATCCGGTCGCGATTCGATCGATCTGGCGCAGCGCGTTCTGTCCGTCGCTGCCCGCACAAATCATCGCCGCATACGGACGACCGTTCACGCGATCGACCGCCGCGTAGTAACAGCGGTCGAAGAAGTCTTTCATCATCCCGGACATCGCCGCGAGATTTTCCGGCGTCGCGAACAGATATGCGTCGGCGGCGAGCACGTCGTCTGCGTGCGTCTCCTCGGCACGCTGCAACCGAACGTCGACGCCCGGCTGCTCGCGCGCCGCGGCGGCGGCCGCTTCGACCATTTGCCGTGTGCCTCCGGTCATCGTGTGATAGACGATCAACAGCGTCTTCATCTGTATTCGCTCTCTCTATTCGGTCGCGTCAGATTCAGCCGCGCTGATGGCGGGTAGCGGAGTGCGCGTGGGCCCGCATCTGCGCGTTGTCCAATTGCGGCGCGTGACTGCTGCATTGGATACCGGATTAGCCCCGCGCCGGCGCCGACGAATCCGCGTCGGCCGGACGGCCGTAGTACGTGAGAAACATGTCCGCGGCCGCTTGCGCGACCTTTTGCTGCTGCGCAACTTCGAGCGGCGGCTGACCAAGCGTCACTTGCGGCCAGAACGCGAACGCCTTCACGATGCCATGCAGTTGGTGGGCAGCAAATTCCGGATCGGGAGCGGACAGGCGACCGGCCGCCGCGGCCGCGCGAATCCAGACGGTCAAATCCTCCTCGCGTTCGCCAATGCGCTCCACCATGTCGCGTGAACGTTCCGGCGAGTGAATGACGGCGCCGATCGCAACGCGTGCCAGTGCGAGAAACGCTTCGTCGCTCAGCAGCCGCAGTTTGCGGTCAAGCAATACGAGCAACTGCTCCCGCAGCGGCACGTCTGCGCGATAAGCGGACACGCCGACGGTGCACGTCGCATCCCATAAGCGATGCAGGATCGCGGCGAACAACGCCTCCTTGCCGGGGAAATGGTTGTACACCGTGCGCTTCGACACATTTGCGCGCGCGGCGATGCGATCCATGCTGGTCGCGTCGTAGCCTGCCGCGAGAAATTCCTTGATCGCGGCATCAAGGATGGCCGCTCGCTTTCTTTCGGTCAGGCGCTCAGAGGGTGTGTTCGTATTCATGAAAGAAATTCTATACCGTTGAGTTTACTTTTCGCCCAACAGGTCTACACTGCTCGGTGTACTTTTATTGACGGGAAATCAAATATGGCGTCCCCGCTCGTTTTTCTTCATCGGGTCCTCGGTATCGCAGCCGCGAGGCGTGGCCGCGATTTGTCCGGCGGCTCGCCACAACACAATGGCGAGCGCTTCCGCAACACGACGGCAAGGCCCGCGGAGAGTTTTGGCAAGACGCTTCGCATCGCCTGGAACATGCTGTTCAACAAACCGCGCAACACGGTGCCGACGGGCGTTTTACCAATCGATCCGCTTACTCGCGAGCAACTCGACGCAGCTCCGGATCGGAGCCTGTATCGGCTCGGGCATTCGACGTTGCTATTCAAGTTGCGCGGCGACTTCTGGTTGACGGATCCGGTATTCGCCGAGCGAGCATCGCCGTTTCGGCGCGTGGGCCCGAAACGCTTCCATGCGCCGCCGATTGAACTCGGCGATCTACCGCCGTTGCGCGGCGTGATACTTTCCCACGATCACTATGATCACCTCGATCGCGATGCGGTGTGCGCGCTGGCGGACACCACGAGTGTCTTCGTTACGACGCTCGGTGTCGGCGACCGCCTGATCGAATGGGGCATCGACGCCGGGAAGGTGCGCCAGCTCGACTGGTGGCAAAGCGTTGACGTCGCCGGCCTGACGCTCACCGCGACGCCCGCCCAGCATTTTTCGGGGCGCAGCCTGTTTGACGGCAATAGCACGCTGTGGGCGTCGTGGGTCATCGTTGACGACGAACTGCGCATGTTCTTTAGTGGCGACACCGGGTACTTCGACGGCTTCCGAATGATCGGCGAGCGCCTCGGACCGTTCGATGTGACATTCGTCGAGACCGGAGCGTACGACCCGCAATGGCCATACGTGCATATGCAGCCGGAGGAGACAATCCAGGCCCATATTGATCTGCGAGGTCGTACGCTGATCCCAATTCATAACGGCACATTCGATCTCGCGATGCATTGCTGGCACGAACCGTTCGAACGTGTCACCGCGTTGTCGGTCGCCCACGGCATTCAATTGTCGACTCCAAGGATGGGCGAGCGGGTGGATCTCAACGAGCCGCATCGCGGCGAACGGTGGTGGCGAACAGTTAAGCAGGCATTGGCGGCGCCTTCCAAGAAGGTGTGGCGATGGCCATTGTGCGCAGCGCGATCGGCGAAGTAGACGCACGGAGTCGGGGCGGCTATGCGTCGATTTGTCTGCGCCCCGTGGCGCTAGCGCATCTCGCTCCTGAAGCCCCATGCGAAAAAACAACCAATTGGCTTCGGGGAGTCTGCGGTTGCTCAGCGACGCGATTGTCGATCACCCTGCTGGGAATCGTGTCGTCGCGGGCTTTAGTGTCGGGAACACTGATTCGGATTCGGCAGCACCCGCCTCTCGCCGATCGGAGGTTGGCGCCTTTTCAACCACGAACTCTAGGGTCCCCGCCGTCATCGGTCGGACTAACAGTTGCGCGCCCGCACTGTGTTGTCACGTGACAACTGCACATTGCGCCCCTGCGGAAACCGCTCCACCGCCCGCTCGAATGTATCGCAAACTACATAATACGTTTCAAATACAATGAATGTAGTCGTATTGAGGGTGCCCTGGAGAATTTCAGACCCGGTCGCGCATGTGCCCCCTAATTCGAGCCGGCAATGGCGGATCTTCCCGTGAAACAACATGAAAAATGCTGGGCAAACCATTGCAGGATAAGGGTTTCCGCTTGCGCCCGCTTTTTGGAGAAATGTTTCACGGCCAGTGGGCCGGCACGTCTAGTTGTCACATCGTCGCCGAGAATCTCCCGTTAATGTGACGCGATGAGGGGCGCTATCTGCCCCACTCCACACCTGGCTGGCGCTCAGTACGCGAGACCGCACAAAACCCGACATCCGACAGCTTCGGATGAGCATGTACGACGCGATATTGGGGTCATATCATCGCCGGGCCGTCATGGCATGCAGGGCTGTAGGTCGTTGGCCCGTCGCCGAGCGTCACCCGCGGCCGATGTTTCTCCGAGCCCCGCTCGCATATGACGAACCGACGAGCGGTTGTTACGTGACAACCCAGTCGGACCCTCGGTCTTATCCCCAGAGCAATCGAAATCCGGCGCGCGCCGTAACGCGCTGCACTTCGGATCCTGCAGTATTAACGCCAGCCGCCGCTTGGGCGCAAATCGTTGTCACGTGACAACCCGCCTTCCGCATTGGGCCGCATTTGAGCGTGGCCCGTGGCCGGCAGCAAGGTTTAGAACCGCATCAAAAGCAAGGTGCCAATGCGCTATACGCAAAGAATCCACGATTGCTGGTCGCCCACACCGTTGTCAATGAAAACCTTCATTAAGGGATCGGTGCGCAGGCGTCCACGGCAGTTGAGCGTTCGCGCAACCCAACAGGAAATACGGGCAACCCGGCTCAATGAGTGCATAGAAGAGCAACTCGTCACTTCGGCAATCACCGCCGGATTTAAAGTCATTCCGTTCGTGCCGCTCGAAGGCCAGCTACGGTAGCTATCTGGCCAACTTGTCACGTGACAAACTCAAGCCATGGTTCTCGTCTCGAAATAACTCGTCTCTCTGGACTTTCCAAAAATATTTGCATATATTACGCAAAACTCCTTGGAGAGATTTAATGGCTTTCAAGATCGCCGTCAGCAACCAAAAAGGTGGGACCGGAAAGACGACCATCTCGGTCAACATCGCGGCCGCCTTCGAAGCAGGCGGCAACAAAGTCGCCTTGATCGATGCCGATCCCCAAGGCACTTCAGTGCGATGGGTCACGAGCGGGGAAAATACGCTTCCGATGACGGTCCTGTCCCTCGCCCCGGCCGGCCGAGGAATCGGTGGCGAGATCAAAAAACAAGATGCGAATTTCGACGTAATCGTCGTCGATTGTCCGGGTAACCTCGAAGATCCACGAATCGCATCAGTGCTTGAAGTCGCCGACTTCTGCCTGGTGCCGCTGTCGCCGTCGCCCGCCGACCTTTACAGTACCGTCGCCATGATTCGCATGATCGAGTCGATGCGAGCCGTTAGAAACCCAAATCTTTCTTCTGCGTTGATGTTAAATAGCGTCAATGGAAAAACTAAAATGAGAGAAGAGATTTTAAAAATTCTAAAGGCAGAAGAAATAGGGGAGCATCTGCTCGATAGTCAGATCGCGCAGCGCGAGGTCTACCGGCAGACGTTTGCTCTCGGCACGACGATTCACCATCACAACCGATATCTGAAAGGGCTGAAGGAGGCCCGCGCGGAGATCGAAAAACTCGTTACAGAAATGGCCCAATACATCGCGTCGACGCGCGCCACCGGAGCGGCTCATGGCTAAGGACACTTCGAAGGAAAAGAAGCCGACGGGCAATCTGCATCTCGCGGCCGGTCTGCTGCGCGGCCTCGCGCAAGAAAACGCCGCACTGGAAACGCGCTTGCCCGAGCCCTCGGCGGCGTCGAATACCGCCGTCGAAGCCGCGATCGCAATCGCGCCGACCGTGACGACGCCAACCGATACACCCGACCTCGGCGCACCGCAAAAAGTCGCGGTCAAGGACTGCATCCCGAATCCGTTCAACCCACGCGTGTTCTACTCTGAATCG
The DNA here is from genome assembly GCF_000262695.1 of Burkholderia sp. KJ006. Lineage (NCBI taxonomy): Bacteria > Pseudomonadati > Pseudomonadota > Betaproteobacteria > Burkholderiales > Burkholderiaceae > Burkholderia > Burkholderia sp. KJ006. Next base: position 21,114 of record NC_017922.1, read on the forward strand.
AGCCTGCACGAACTGGCGTTGACGCTGAAGCGGGAAGGGCAGATCGAGCCGATCAAGGTGACGCGCCTTCCGGAATTCCCGGGCAAGCTCGTCGTGATCGATGGTCAACGCCGCCTGCGTGCGACGAGCATCAACGGCGACGAGACGATCAACGCGACGTTCCGTACCGATCACACGCCCGAGCAGCTCTACACGATCGCGTACCGCGCGAACCACGACCACGAACGCCAGACGATCTTTGACGATGCGGTCGCGTGGAAGCGCCTGCTCGACGAAAAGGTCTTTCCCGACCAGAACACACTCGCGGAAAAGATCGGCAAGGACAAAGCGTCGATCAGCAAGACACTATCGCTGAACGCACTGCCCAACACCCTCCTCGAGCGGATGGCCAGCGCCAACGACGTGGTCGGCCTGCAAGCGGCATATTTCCTGAAACTGATTTTCGAACGGGTTGGCGAAGCGGCTGCCGACCGTCTGCTCACCGCCGTCATGGAGCGCAAAAAGTCGGTGCGCGATCTGGAGAACTTCCTGCGTACGCAAGGCGACGGCAACAAGAAGACGGGACGCACGCGCTACAGCGTTCGTCACGATTTCGCGCTCGAGTCGCGCGCGGTCGGCCAGTTGAAGACCTACCCGGACGGACGACTCGATCTGCAGCTGAAAGGAGTCGATACGTCGCACCAGGAAGCCCTGGCCGATCAGCTCAAAGCCGTGATCGACGCATACGTGGCCGAATTGGCCGTCGCGGCTCAGAAGTAAGCACTAAGAACCACGACCACGCATCTGCATCGCGACGCGTCGCCGGCCGAAGCCCGGCACGCGTCGCCTGACAAGCTGCGAGGCCGCTCTCAATTCGTCGCGAGGCTGCTCTTCAGCAGAAATTCGAGCAGATCGTCCGACGTCGGTTCGCCCCAGGTGTCGAGCGCCAGCCATCGGAAGAAGCTCGTTTGTGCGAGCTTGCTTGCCTTCTTCTTCGGCGACAGCGTGAGATCCTTCGAGCCTGCCACCGTCTCGTTGTAACGCTCGATCAGCTTGGTCTGATCGTCGATCTCCAGTTCGCGGAAATACGCGCCCGCTTCGTCGACCTTCGCGGCCAGGTATTTGTCGCGGATCTGCTCCTGCTTGCTCTGCGCGGACTCCTTGGCCGGCGCGGCGGCTTCCGTGCCTTGTCCATCGGACAACGTATAGCCGTGCGTAAGCGCCTTGCGGAAATACGCGCCGACGTTGTCGACCGGTGCCGCGTTCTTTTTCGTTGTCCGATTGAGCGTGTACGCAATCGCCGCCTTGATGCGCTGCACTCCATATTGCGTGATCAGACGACGCGCCTCGGAACGCGGGATGCCGAACTTGGCCACTTCGTCGACGAGCGCTTCGTTCTTGACGTCACCTTCTTCGACCGTATCCGCGCTCTGCTTGCGCGTCACCTTGAACTGAACGGCCTCCACGCTGCGGCCCGACTTGTGTTCGATCAGCTCGAGCGTATGGTCGGAAACTTCGTTCACCTCCTGAATGCAGGGCACGAGGACCTTGCTCTTGAAGAGCTTGTATTCCTTGTACGACTGCGATGCCTTGTCCTGGCCGAGGATCAGATCGCGGAACTTGGGCAACGGAATCTTCGCCGTGATGCCGATGCCCTCGTAGCGCACGGTGTTCTCCCACAGCGCGAGCGAGTGCGAGCGCCGAAACTCACGCGCAATCCGCATATCGATGAGCGCGTAAATTTCAGGATTGAGCAGTTCGCTACGGATCTGGTCCGAGAAGCTGTACTTGAGCACCGACTGCTCGAGCTCGGCGCCGGCGAGCAGGCCCGACGCCTTCCACACGGTCGACCGATCTGCGGCAAGGTAGTCCCAGTTGACGACGGTACTGATCAACGAGTTGACCGTGTCCTTCACGTACTTGGTGTTGTTGCTGTTCAGCCCGCTCTCGTGCGAAAGCGCCGCAATCGAGATCGAAAAGCTCGTGCGCCCCGGTTCGAACGCTTCCTGACGCAGCGCATTCTTGATCAGCGAACTGAACATCTTGCGCTGCTGCAGACCGATCTTTCCGGACTTCGGCGCGATGTGAATAGCCTGAACCGCCTTGCGCAGCAGATCGGGCGGCTCGGGCGTCTGGAACAGAGAGACCTGCTTGTCGGAGCCTTTGATTGCGGGCTTGCGCGGCATCGTGATGTCCGGAGAAGGTGACCTTATTGATGGCGGACTTTATACCTTTTCGCGTAATCCAGCAACTGGCGATCCTCTAGCAATACTTTCAGTAACTCTTACAACGCATTGTTTTATAAAGATAATCAATCTGTTTTGCCACGCTAAATCTGCCCCATATCCATATACCTTTTCGCCACAATGCGTCCCAAAACCAGCTACCTATGCGCCAGATCAATCGAATCCGGCACGGGTCTTGCCCAGCTCAAAGGTAACCGTTCATGGGAAACAGGCATGCAGAAAGCTACCCGCGGACCCAAATCGTGGTGCCTTGCAGCACTGGTCCGTTACCTCCCATAAAACGCTACCTTTGCCGAACCCCATGGAAGGCTACCTATCAAGACCGGCCACCGTCGTGCTTTTCGAAGGCAGCGTAAATTCTGTGCGAAGATCGACCCATAAACGGCTACCTTCGAATGCCCCCATAGGAGGTTACCCATGGTGGCTATCGAGCCGGTGGGCGGGCACAGCCTTGTTTAAGATTCCAGGGAAATCGTCGGTGACACCAGTAGTACGCCCCATAACCGGCTACCTTAACGTCGCCCTATAAATGGCTACCTTAGAGAAAACGACCTTGCTCTCCCGTCGCAGCGGTCCGAGCAACTAGCTCCCATAGCCGGCAACCAAAGAGTGTCCCCATAGACTGCTACCTGAGGTACTTCTGCGTAGAAATCCCATAACAGGCTACGCGTGCCCCATATCCACAACCCTAACTTCCCACAGCACGGTACCCGATTCCCCAAATCCACAGACCTGACACCCCATACACTTCCGCCTGTGCTCCCATAAATGGGTACCGAACCCCCCTCAAACCCTTGTGCAATAAGGCTGTGAGCCGGCTAAAAGTAGTTAAAGAAGTAAACGTCGTTTACCAAAGATGTAAACACACGCGTGCCTGTGAGAAAAACCAACCCCCATAAACCGCTACCAATAGGCGCTCTCGGGCAAGGAACCGCACGAAATGTTCTCGCGTTGCCCTCGGCAATGACCGTTTGCCGCCTCGTTCTACTGCGAGGCCACGCCTGACACGGGTTTCCAAAGGGGTGAGTACACACTCACAGCGATGGAAACGTAGCAACTTATGGGATGGAATAGCGGCTTCACGGCCAAAGGTTCCCCCCTATGGGATCGTATAAGGGCTGACGATGCCGAGCGCTTTGCCGAGTATTGGGCGTGCCGAGCAGCTGAGCCTTCCTGCGGCGCGCATCACTTTTGACGCGGCGGTGGAGGAAAATCGCCCGAATCGAGACTTGCGTAGTGTGTTGTGCGTCAGACGTGCCCCTTTCCTGAAAAAGTCGCCCGGAGTCATAGCCGCGCTGTCCCGCGTTTTCGGCGCCCCTACCTGCCCACTATGGAAGCGCCTCCTGTGATGCTTGCCTCACGCAGCCTCACAACTTTCTACCTTTCGACTAGCCGGCACAGTGAGGTTCGGCGCACCACATGGCGGCGATCAACGGCACCAGCGAGAGCGCCCGCGCGTTGCTGCAGAGCTCGACCTGGGCTCGTCGACCGTGCACCTTTTTCGATACCACTGCTGAACGGCGGTGGAATCGTGGAAGGCGGCATCTGTGGGATCCCCCAGGCCATAGTGGCGTGAACAACGCGCCAGGTTGCGCTGACCCAGCACTGAGTCGCGGCTATTAAAAGCGCGACCACAGCCAGGACATGCGGGCGAGATGCCGATCGAACCTTCAAACTGTGCCGTCGACCTCGACGCCATAGCGGCCCCAACACCTGATGCATCCCGACGAAGCGCGCAGACAGGTCACCGGATACCCTGGCGTTGGGTGACCAATCGTCCACCGCGTATGGGAGTGTCAGACGCAGCGCCGCGTACCTATCCCGGACACACCGTGGTCGTTTATGGGGCAAATGAATGGATATAAAACGGAACGACACCGAATAACGGCGCGGCGGAGAGTCCGCCCGCACAGCCATCGACGTCGATGACAAACCCACACTTGACCGGCCCCCACATCGCGCTACGCGCGTGACGCTATTCCCGAGGTGGCGGTGAGCGAAGCACCAAAACGGAGCATCGGAACTTGAAGCGCATCGTATGGCGGAAACGCATCGGGCCGGCCACACGCTCGTCGCGACGTCGAAGCCTAAGATCGCCGACACACGCTGACGGCAACCACGATTGTGGCGTCTCCTCGACATCCCGACGAATGTCGCGACGATAGCGCCACCTTTTCCGCAACCCGGTTATGATGTTCGGGCCCTGTTCGAAATATGAAGACGACCAGGGGCAGGGGCGGTATCTCGATGTACTTCACTCCGTGACCAATCACAAAAGAGAGTTCAGTGATGCGAATCCAGATCAAAAAGCTCGCACTGGCTGCTTCGGCGGCTGCTTTCCTCCTCGGCTCGACCGCGCCGGTATTCGCGCAGACCGATGCCAGCGCACCGGCCGCATCCACCGCGTCGGATGCCAAGGCCGCGAAGCACGAGGCGCGCAAGGCTGCCCGCGCAAAACGCAAGGCCGAACGCAAGGCGGCACGCGCGAAAAACACAGCTGAGCTGAAGAAGCTCGAAGCCGCTGGTTACAAGCCGGCAGCCAACGATCCGAACTATCCGCAGAACCTGCAGAACGCGCAGAAGAAAGCAGCCGAGGCGGCTGGCGCAAGCCAATAAGCGTTATCTGGCGACAAGCCCTGCTCGAACCGGGGTTTGTCGCTCGCGCATGCACAAATGAATGCGCGTCATCCAGTCATCATATGAGTTCGTCTACAGCTGAATTGATTCGTTGTCCTTGGTGATTGAGGTGCAATGATCGTCAGGGTACGTTTCGGCCAACACCGCCATTCGCCTATTCCCAGACGGTTCACTTAGTCAGTGCATCTGACATGATCAGCTGCGCGTTTCCGCGCGCACCACGTTTCCCACCGATTTCAACCAACCCGTGAATGCGCGCACGGATTCATCCTTCGCACGCGCGGTCGGCACGTAAGTGAAGTAGCGCCACGCCGGCAGCGCCGGCTCGCTGAATGGCTGCACCAAACGCCCTTCGGCGATGTCGTCGGCGACGAGCGCGATCGGCCCCATCGCGACGCCGAGGCCGTCGAGCGCACCTTGCAGCGTCAGATAGAAGTGCTCGAGCGTGAGCGAGTGCCGCGGAACCAGATCTGCATGGCCCGCCGCCGCGAGCCACTCGGGCCACATGCCGGGATAGGTTGCCGCATGCAGCAGCGTGAAGCCAGCAAGGTCCGCCGGTGTGCGCAGTTGCCGGCTGTCGAGCAGTTTCGGCGCGCACACCGGCAGCCGGACTTCGGACAGGAATTCCTCGGCGACGTAACCGTCGATCGTCTGCGGGCCGCCTCGGACGATCAGATCGACCTTGTCCCGCAACTTCTCGATCGGCTCGTTCGATGTAGACAGGCGCACCTCGATGGTTGGATGAGCAACCTGGAACGACGACAGCTTCGGCACGAGCCAACGCAGCGAGAACGTCGCCGGCGCGTTGACGCGTAGTACGCGCTGCTGCCCCGCGCCGAATTGCTGCGCAGTCGCGAGCGCGATCCGGTCCAACGCGGCGCCCACTTCAGCGAGATACGCGCGCCCCGCATCCGTGAGCTCGACGCGCCGATTGTGCCGGACGAATAGAGGCCGGCCGAGCCATGCCTCCAGTTGCTGCACATGGCGGCTGATTGCACCGTGCGTCACGCACAGTTCGTCGGCGGCCGACGTGAAACTGCCGAGTCGCGCCGCGGCTTCGAATGCGCGCAATGAATTCAACGGTGGGAGTCGCCGGGCCATTTATCCAGATCTGTGAGATTTCCTCACGCGAATTATCAGTTTCAATCGTTTGATCGCGCAAGCGGGACTGCGCCACTATTGCGTTCAAGCGGCCGGTGGCCGGCGTATATGTCTGGATTTATCACATGGAGGATCGGCCATGCCGAACGTGGTGGTGGTGGGCGCGCAATGGGGCGACGAAGGCAAGGGCCGCGTCGTGGACTGGCTCGCGGCGCAGGCGGATCTCGTCGCACGCTATAACGGCGGCCACAACGCGGGGCACACGCTGGTCGTCGGCGGGAAAACGTACAAGCTTGCACTGCTGCCGAGCGGCATCGTACGCGGCAAGCGCGGCGTGATCGGTAACGGCGTGGCGCTCGATCCGGAGGCGCTGCTGGCCGAGATCGCGCGGATGGCCGAACTCGGCGTGTCGGTGACGCCCGACAATCTGTCGATCGCGGAGAACGCGACACTCGTCCTGCCGATTCACCGCGCAATCGACGAGGCGCAGGAGCGCCTGCGACGCGAGCCGATCGGCACGACGCTGCGGGGAATCGGGCCGGCCTACGAGGACAAGGTCGGCCGCCGCGCGCTGCGCGTCGCCGATCTCGCGGAACCGGACCGGCTTGCCGACAAACTCGACGTACTGGTCGACCACCACAACGCGTGGTTTCGCGGCCTCGGGCTCGCGCCACGCTCGCGCGACGCGATGCTGGCGACGCTGGTCGAGCTCGCGCCGAAGATCCTGCCGTTCGTGCGACCCGTATGGGCCGAACTGAACGACGCTCACGCGCGCGGCGAACGCATCCTGTTCGAAGGTTCGCAGGCCGTGATGCTCGACATCGACTGGGGAACCTATCCGTTCGTGACCTCGTCCGGCACGATTGCGTCGGCGGCTGCGGCCGGCACCGGCCTCGGTGCGTCGAAGCTCGGCCACGTGCTAGGCGTGACGAAGGCCTATGCGACACGGGTCGGCGGCGGCCCGTTCCTCACCGAACTCGGCGACGCGACCGGCGAGCGATTGCGTGCCCGCGGTCGGGAATTTGGTGTCAACACGGGCCGGCCACGTCGTTGCGGATGGCTCGACGCAGCGCAGTTGCGTCAGGCCGTTTGCGTATCCGGCATCGATTCGCTCGCGCTCACGAAGCTCGATGTGCTCGACGGCTTCGAGTCGATCGCGCTGTGCGTCGGCTACGAAGTCGACGGCGCCCGCATCGCTCACCTGCCGACGAGCCTCGATGCGCAGTTGCGCGTCCGGCCCATCTACGAGGAATTCGCCGGCTGGGACGGCACGGTGAAAGGCGTACGTGAGCGTACGGCATTACCGCATGCCGCGCAGGCTTTCATCGAGCGGGTCGAGGCGGTCGCGGGCGCGCCGGTGTCGATGATCACGACCGGCGCCGAGCGCGATGACACGATCGTGCTGAGCAATCCGTTCGACTTCGAACGCGCCTGAGTGCGACGCTGCATGGCGTGCGTGAAGTGATGGCCGCGCCGCGCGCCCACCTGCTGCGGAGCCGGCTCACGGTTGGTCGTCGACGTCGGTTGCCGCGCGCGAACCGCGTTCCCCGCGCGTGCCTGCTGCAAGCTGGACACGTCTGCACTGCTGCGGTACTGTTCCGCACGATTCGCGCCAGCCCGTGCCGTGCCGGAGAGGGCGCTGCAGCGACGCGATTTCAATCCCGGAGACAGGCCGATGGACACGTTACAGATGATGCGCATTTTCGTCCGGGTGGCGGAGGAGGGCAGCTTTACGAGCGCGGCCCAGCGGCTCGACATCACGACTGCATACGCGTCGCGCTCGGTCGCACAACTCGAAACTCATCTGCGCACGCGCCTGCTCAACCGCAGCACGCGCCGCATCGCGTTGACCGATGCGGGGCAGCGTTACCTCGATCGCTGCCAGCGCATTCTCGGCTATATCGACGAAGCGGAGGCCGAGGCGGCAGACGCCCAGGTGAAACCCTCCGGCCGCCTGCATGTGCACGCGACGACGAGTTTCGGTCAGGCGTACCTGGTGCCGGCGGTGGTGCGCTACCGGCAGCGCTATCCGTCGGTGGCGGTGGAACTCACGCTGTCGCAGCATGTGCCCGATATCATCGACGAAGGCTACGACGTGTCGCTGCAATTGAGCACGACGGAACTGCCCGATTCAGGGCTGATCTCGCAGCGGCTAGGCGATGTGCACAGCGTGCTGTGCGCGGCGCCGGCGTATCTGAAGGAGCACGGTACGCCGCGCACGGTACGCGATCTCGAATCGCATGCTTGCCTGCAGATCGTCACGCCGATATTTCCGCGCGATCGCTGGCATCTCGACGGGCCCGACGGACGCGAAACATTCGAGCTGCCGACGTCCGATTTCCAGGTCAATATCGCCGAGGCACTGGGCGCCGCGCTGCGTGCGGGCCTCGGGATCGGCTCGTTGCCGATGTCGACCGCAGTGCCCGCATTGGCGAGCGGCGCGCTGGTGCGCGTGCTGCCGGAGTATCGGCTGCAGAAGCTGACCGTCTACACGCTCTATGCATCGCGCCAGTATCTCGATGCGAAGATCCGGACGTTCGTCGAGTTCCTGCGGGAGTGCGTTCCCGAAATGCTGGCGGCCGACGAAGCGGCGCTGCGCGGGACTTGCGTGTCCTGAGCGATATCTGGCGCTGACGTGGCGTTGTTTGGTGCGCCACAGTTGCAACGGTCAGGAAATGGTGTCGTTCGCGATATGTTCTGCGAAGTTGATGCCCGCGATTAGAGCCGCCATCGTATAAGACGCTCTGCCAGCTTCGACGCGTAGCGTCGAGCGTCAACGATTTCGGCCAGCGTGCCGATGAGGCGGTGGTGGGTAATGCGGGACGGCGGGTCTGCGGTCCCGCATGCACCCCTGTAAACGGACGACGCCACGGAGTCGATCCGTGGCGTTTCGTTTTCAAGCGCAGCAGCGGCAACGCCGGTCAGCGGATCACTTGCTCCAGAGCGTGCGTCCGAAGAACGTCAGCGTTCGATCCCATGCGATCTGCGACCATACCGGATCGAATTGCGTACCGCCGATGCGGCCCGGACCGACCGCCGTCTCGTTTGCAAACGCATGGTGCGCGAGATAGCGGTGGAATTCGATGCCGACGTTCGCGTCCGTCAGCTTCTTCTCCAGCGCGTCGACCTGGTCGATCTTGAAGAAGTCGTCCTGCGTCCCCCAATGGCCCATCAACGGCACCTTGATCTTCGACGCATCGAGGTAGTCGAGCGGCGGGAAGCCATACCACGTGACGCCGGCATCAGCATCGGCAAACTGCAGCGACAGCAACGTCAGCGCACCGCCCATGCAGAAACCGGTGACCGCCACACGCGACGCGCGCGTCTTCAGGTATTGCACTGCACCCGGAATGTCCTGCGAAGCTGCATCGCCGAAGTCGAGCCCGGTCATCAAGTGGTGCGCTTCTTCCTCCTCGACGGTCGACTTGCCGCGGTACAGATCGGGCACCAGCGCGACGTAGCCGCAGCGGGCGAGGCGATCGGCTACACCGCGGATCTGGTCATTCAGGCCCCACCACTCCTGAATGACGACGACCGCGGGCGCGCCTTCGGTCTTTTCCGGTGTGGCCAAGTAGCCTTGCAGTTCCTGGCCGTCCGGACGGCGAAACGTGATCATGGAACCGGATGTTTGAGACATGAAACCGCTCCTTTGCGAGAAATGCGATGAATGCGGCATCGGGCGGCCAGCGAGTGCAGTGTGTCCGGAGACTCGCGGTTCGGTTGCATTCGCTTCGGCCGGCGCCGACCACGCGGCCATTCTATGCGCAAAAGGAGGCACGCTGCGTGACGCGAAGACGGCCGGTCCGTGTGTCGCGTTGCATGCAAATAGGAGCTGCGGGAATGCAATACCCGCCTCGATGAACGGCGGCGGGGTGGCGCGCAGGCTCGGCGCGTCGCGCTTATTGACTGAAGTAGATCGACTCGCGAGCGTCCTGCTTGATGGCAACGACCCGGCCCGCATGCACACCGGCACCGGCCTGAGCACCGTAACCCGTTGTGTCGTTGTTCGTCATACGGGCCTGGGCAGCTTGCAGCGCGTTCGGGTAGTGGGCGTCTGAAAGTTCGGGCTTGTATCCGGCCTGTTCGAGCTGGATCAGTTCAGCGCGGACTTGCTCGCGCGTCAGCTGGCCGGACGAATTCGACTGCGCGAGCGCGGCAGCGGATGCGGACAGCGCGGTAGCAGCGGCAACTGCGTAGATAAAGGACTTCATGGTGACCTCCGGTTCTCGTAGATTTCGCGCTTCGCTGGTTGCGTCAAGCGGTGGATTGCATCGTAGCGAGCGAGATACTGGTCGGAAATACGCGTTCCGGCGAATAATTGTTGCAACTGAGTAAACGGTGGGAGGGAGATACCGCTTGTTGGGGGCGGGGGCGTTTGTACTAAGTTGATGGCGATGCGGCATCGGACGGACGCCGGAGATCTTTTGTTCGAATAGGAACGCTAACTGTAGAGCGAAACTAGGTAGTCATTACCTTGCGGCTCATGTCCACCGTTGCACCTTCATGGATCTGCCAGAACGTTCAGATGCACCATCGCGCCCAGCAGATCATTCACGTGAAGGCTCGATCAAGTCCGCTTCAGGCGCGTAGTCGCGGCGAACCCGTATATATCAATGCTGCGCGAGCATGCGACCACGCTGTCTTCGAGCGGAGGCATCTTCTGGACGCTTATGGGGAATTCGCCATCTGTCCTGTGCGAATCTGTGTTGCCAAAGTGAAGATCGCCAGCCCTTCAACTTGGTTGCGTGAACGAATCCGGCGACATGGTCGCAGTAAAGACCAAACCGACGGCCGGATTTCGACAGCGAATGACCGGCGAACCTTCGCTGCGCCCCAACCTGCGGACGTGCCAGCCCGGCGTGCACCGACGGTACACCATCGGAAAATTTGTCACGTGACAACCGTATGACGTTTCGCTCGACTTTATATACTGAACGAACCAACCGCCACTTCCCGGCCGGTCCCGGCCATAAATACAGCGACAGCGCCAGTAGTCAACGAACGGCACAACCCTTCCTCCCGGCAACATCCGCCCCCAGCCTTCGGCAAAACGCCTATAATGTTTGGGCAAATTGCCGGAGCACACCCATGAGCACGATCGCGTTCCATCCATCGGGCATTGCCCACCCGCGCCAGGCCGAATTTACGATCCTGGAGCAGTTGCTCGCGATTCGCGTTCGCTCCGGAGCCGATCTCGCCGATCTGGCGAACGCACGTGTCGATGTCGCGGTGATTGATCGACTCTCGGAGCGTGGTTTGAAATCCGACGAACTCGCGTTCATCATCCCGCGTCGCACATTGAGTCATCGTCGCCAGGCGCACGAGCGCCTGTCACCCGAGGAATCGGACAAGGCGATCCGGCTCGCGCGGATCGTCGCGCAGGCGATGGCCACGTTCGGCGATGCGGACAAGGCGATGGCATGGCTGCGCAACGGGCTTCAGCGCTTCGGCGGCCGCACGTCGCTCGACATGTCGAGCACCGAGCACGGTGCGCGGCTCGTCGAAGAACTCCTTACGCAGATCGACGAAGGGTACTTCGCTTGACGACGCTCTGGCGGATCAGCAATTACGCCGACCTCAAAGGCGTCGGCGGATTGCGGGCCGGCGGGCGCTGGCACTTCGCCGGACAGCCCGTCGTCTACCTCGCCGAGCATCCGGCGCTTGCGCTGCTCGAGACCCTCGTTCACTTCGAAATCGCCACCGTCGCGCAGTTGCCCAGCGGATACCAGCTTCTCCGCATCGAGGCGTCTGAATCGGTCGACGTTGCCGAGATTTCCGAAGGCGACGCGCCCGCAGATTGGCGTGAGAACGTCGACTGGACGCGCAGCGCCGGCACCGAGTGGTTGCAGACGCAACCGAGCGCGTTGCTGCGCGTGCCGAGCGTCGTCGTCCCGCATGCGCACAACTTTCTGCTGAATCCGCTGCATCCGGCCGCATCCGACGTGCGGATCGCGGAAGTCATGCAGTCGCCGTACGACAGGCGCATTCTGCATCTGGTCCAGACCACTCGACGCGACTAGCGTCCGCTGCGCACTGTCGAGCGTGTCGCGCCGATCACCGCTCGTGCGCGGCGCGATCCGCCGCTGCGTCGGGCGCGAGAGTCCGGCCGATTCGCGTGACCGTTCTTGCGCTGCTCAGGCCGAGCAGCGCGCTGACATTGGCATGCGATCGGCCGTCGAGCAACTGGCGACGCGCATACGTATTGCGCAGTACGCGCGGCCCGAGATCGGTTGCGTGAAAGCCGATCGCCTTCAACGCGTCGCGCACGACCATCAGCAGGAACATGTCGTTCATCGCAGCGCCGCTTCGCGGAGCAGGAAAGAGCAACGTGGAGGCCGGCGCATCGATGGACATCGCGCACCACGCGCCGAGCGGCGCAACCGCAAACGGCGCGACCGGGATCGTACGCGCGGGCCTCGCATGCGTGCGCGGTACGCTGATCGACGGTGGCCGTGCGTCGAGATCGAGCGCATGGCGCGTCGCTGAGCGAATCTCGGCTGACGTGATACCGGTCCCGAGCAGCACTGCAACGATCGCGCGGTTCCGGCACGCGGTGGGCGTATCTCCGGGACGCGGCTGCACGTAGCGCTGCAGCGCCGTGTCGGCTTCGGCCGGCAGATAGCACGGTTCGGGTTCGCTGTCCGGCCATCCTGCGTTGTGCGTCGTCCGGCCAGCCGGATGGATCGTGCGTACATCGGTTTCGACGAGATGTCGGCACAGTCTGTCGATCAGCTTCGCGTAGCGCACGCGCGTCGACGTGCCGGGCGCGCAGCTGCGCTCCAGTTCGCTCAAAAACGCCGCCACGTGATCGGCGCCGAACGTGGCGAGCGACACGCGATGCGCGACGAGATGGCGCAAGAACCGCTCGAACATCGCTGTGTGCTGCACGATCGATCGCGGCGCAAACGGACGACGGTCGGCTCCCCTGGCAGCCGTTTGCTGCCACGCGAGAAACGCACCGACGGGGTCGTGAGTCCAGCGATTCGTGACCATGCCTGATTTATAGCCGTAATGCGGTGCCGCCCGCAATGTTGCCGTCGGCACGTGCAATGCGTTCACGCGTATCGATCGACGTCGAGCGGATTCACGGCAGTTGCTTGCCGCGCAACTTCATACCCGTGGCGCTGCACATATGTTTCGGATCACTACGTGAACGGAGAGGTTCGCTATCAGCCAACGGCATCACGTCGTAATCGCCCATGCCCGCGATTGCGGGCCGCCCGATCAGCGGCCCGCCGACATGATTGTCAAACACTGTGAGTCAATCGTCAGCATTTGCAACCGAAGTAACAGTCGCCGCAATTCGGCGGTTTTCGGCGTTGGCATCGCTACATTAGCTCCACCTGCCGCACGTCGCGGCGAGGCATGCGACAAGCCGCGACAGGCGGCCCGCAGCAACAACGTCTTTAGGGAGAATGACCATGAACAAGATTCGTACGATCCTGCTTGGCGCCGCGCTGACGGCAATCGCATCGGCTGCCTTCGCACAAACGGCTCAGACGGGCGCCGCGGGCTCCGCTGGCGTTGGCGCACAAGTTCAGACGCCGTTGCTCGGCGGCGGCGTGGGCGTGCAGGCGGGTGCCGGCGCGAACGCGGCGGGCTCGGGTGCGGGCGCGGGCAATCTCGTCGGCGGGGCGCTGCACGGCGTCGGCAACACGGTCAGCGGCGTGGGCTCGGCCGCGGGCAACGCGGTCGATGGCGCGACGCACGCAGTCGGTTCGGCTGCCGGCTCGGCCAAGGACGCGGCGACATCGGCTGCGCATGCGACCAAGTCGCACGTGAAGCGCGTCGCAAGTTCCGCGAAGAGCCACGCGCAAGGTGCGGTCTCGACGGCCGGCGACGTCGCCGGCGAAGCGAAGGCAAAGGCCGGCGAAGCGCTCGAAGGTGCGGCGAACCCGGTACAGGGCGGCGCATCGGTCGGATTGAAGGGCTCGGCGTCGGCGCAAGGCGGTGCGCTGTAAGCAGAACGCTTTGAGCGAACACGCGGCCCGCTTCGATTCGGGCCGCGATTGAGCAGAGCCATCGAACTCGATGGAAGCAGCCCGGTCACCTATGTGACCGGGCTGCGTCATTTTATGGAGATAGGCGCTGCCGTCAGCGCTCGCACGCGAATCTAGTCGTTCGAGTCGTTCCGCAAAAGATCCGGCTGACCATAGGCCGATTGATTCGCCGCGGGCGGTCCGCGTCGGGATGCCGATCGCCAGCGCGCCATGCTTAAATAGCGAGGCAAGCTCGCCGCTGCGGGCAAAGCGGGTACAACGATCACCATCGTGACGCGTGACTCCGCTAGGCTTCCACACCGATTTCCCCTTGCTGCACCGCGACGCACGTCGAACACCGCGCGGGCCGCAAATGTGTGGGCAGCTTCGCCGGTCGACAGCGAAACATCGCACGACGCCATGATGCATCGCGTCTACCATGCTTCGCCCGGCACGTTTATCGAGCCGGAGCCACCACGCGCTTGCCGGCGTTCCGGGCCCGGCACATGCCGCGCACCGGCTTTCGGGTACCATCCCGCCCGCAGGGCGACGCGCTCGCAGCGGTTGTGACGCGCATCGCCCCATCGACGGTGCGAGCTTCGTTCAGCGCGCAATCGCCGCGACATCGCCCATCGTCATGAACCAGAGGATTCTTCGTGAAGTTCATCCACGCGGCAGACATTCACCTCGACAGCCCGTTGCACGGCCTGAGCGCCTATCCCGACGCGCCGGCTGCGCAATTGCGCAACGCCTCGCGCGAAGCGTTGCGGCAACTCGTCGATCGAGCGATCGAAGAGGAAGTCGCCTTCCTCGTGATCGCGGGCGACCTCTACGACGGCGACTGGAAGGATCACAACACCGGCATCTTCTTCGGGCAGCAGATGGGGCGCTTGCGCAAGGAAGGCATTCGCGCATTCGTGCTCGGCGGCAATCACGATGCCGAAAGCGAGATGACGAAGAAACTGACGTTGCCCGACAACGTGACGGTGTTCGGCCACCGCAAGCCAGAAACTTTCCGGCTGCCGGAATTCGACGTGGCGCTGCACGGGCAGAGCTTCAAGGACAAGGCTGTCGTCGACAATCTCGCGATCGGCTATCCGGACCCGGTGCCCGGCCATTACAACATCGGCGTGCTGCACACGGCGCTCGAAGGCTATGCCGCGCACGCGAACTATGCGCCGTGCACGCTCGCCGAGCTGCATGCGAAGGGCTACGACTACTGGGCGCTCGGTCATGTGCATGAATTTCAGCAATGGTCGGAGCCCTCAACCATCGTGTTTCCCGGCAACCTGCAGGGCCGCCACATCCGCGAGACGGGCCGCCGCGGCGCGGTGCTCGTGACGGTCGAACAGGGCCGCACGCAGGTCGAGCGTCTGTATCTCGACGTGCTGCGCTGGGAAGCCGTATCGGTCGACGCGTCCGAGTGCCTCACCGTCGCCGATCTGTCGAAGAGAATCGGCCAGTCGCTGGACGCGCTGCTGAGCGTCGACGCACACGTGCCGCGTGCGGTGCGCGTCACCGTCACCGGCCGCACACCGGCGCACGGTCTGTTTTTCGGCCGGGCGCCGCAGTTGCGCGCCGAGGTGCTGAACCAGATCGGCATCGTCGGCAACGATCGGCTGTGGCTGGAGAAGGTCCGGCTCGCGACGTCCGCGCCGGAGCAGCAGAAGGGCGACCGGGAGCAGCTCGAAGCGCTCGAGGATCTGAAGCAGATCCTCGCCGACGCCGCGCACGATCCGGATTTCCTGGCGCTGCTCGAACGCGACCTCAAGCCGTTCGTCGGCAAGGTGCGCAGCGACGTGAAGGAAGAGGTGCCGTTGCTGACGATGGCGCGCGCCGGCGAACTCACGGCGCTCGTCGAGCAGGTCGGTCCCGCGTTGCTCGCGCGGCTCGCGACGGGGGAATAAGCGATGCGCATCAGCCAACTCGATCTGATCCGGTACGGCAAGTTCACCGACGAAACATTGCGCTTTCCGGCAGCCGCGCAGGATTTCCACGTGATCGTCGGGCCGAACGAAGCCGGCAAGTCGACGATCCGGACCGCCGTGTCGGAATTGCTGTTCGGAATGAAATTGCAGACGCCGCTCGACTTTCTGCACGCGACGCCCGACCTGCGGATCGGCGGCGTGCTGGAGGGCAACGCAGGCATGCTCGCGTTTCATCGCGCACGCGGGCGCAGCTCGTTGCGCACGCCTGCCGACGACAAACTGCCCGACGATTACCTCGCGGCGATTCTCGACGGCGCGACGCGCGAATTCTTCGAGCAGATGTTCGGGCTCGACCATGGGCGCCTCGTCGACGGCGGCCGGAGCATTCTCGATGCGTCCGACAAGCTCGGCCAGGTGCTGTTCGAGTCGGCGGCCGGCGTCGGCACGCTCGGGCCCGTGCGCGAGGAGCTCGACGCGCGAGCGGCCGAGCTGTGGGCGCCCCGACGCAGCGGCAGTGCGTTCGCACTGGCCGAGACTTCATACAACGATGCGGTCGGCGAACTGAAGGCGGTTCAGGTGCGCACGCGCGACTGGGTCGAGCGCAAGGAGGCGCGCGACGCGATCGAGCACGAGATCGACCAGGCGCGTGCCGAGCAGCGTCGTCTCGAAACGCTGCGCTCGAAGCTCGAACGCGTGCGGCGGCTGGCGCCGTACCTGAAGGAATTGACCTTCAAGGAAGCGGCGCTCGCGGAACTGGGCGCCGTCGTCGAGCTGCCGCCCAGCGCGTACGCGGACTTGCTGAAGGCGCAAGGCGATTTGGCTGCCGAGCAGAAGGTGCTCGAAGAGCGTCGCGCGGACCTGCTCGCGAAACGGCAAGCGCGCGACGCGATCGTTCCCGATGCCGACGCGCTCGCGCTCGCCGGCGACATCGAAGCGCTCGACCGCTTGCGCGGCGCCTGCATGAACCATGCACAGGATCTGCTGCTGCTCGGCGCCGACGTCGAGCGGCATCTGTCCGCGGCAGCGGCCGCCGCCGCGCAGCTCGGCTGGCCCACCGACGAGCCGTCGCTGCGCGCGGCGTTGCCGACAGCGCTGTCGCTGAAGACGGTCGCGAACCTGTTGCGCGACCACGGCGCGCTGCATCAGGCGCTGAGCGGCGCACGCGAGTCGCTCGACGAGCGCACGCGCGAACTCGCGCACGCGCAGGAACAACTGGCGCGCGTGTCCACCGTCGATGTGCCGCAGGCACTTCGCACCGCGCTTGCCGATGCGCAGGGTTTGCGCGGCAGCGCTCAGCGGGAACAGGCGCTCGAACGCGACATCGCGGCCGCCGAACGCACGCTCGCCGACGCGCTCGATGCGCTCGGCCAGTGGCGCTGGCCGGTCGATGCGCTGCGGGTGCTCGATGTGCCGTCGGCCGCGCGGCTCGGCGTGCTGCTGAACGAAGCCAGCGAGCGCGCGAGTGCGGCGGCAGCCGCGCGCGATGCACGCGACGGCGCGCGCGAAGAACTCGAACGGCTCGAACTGCAGGAGCGGCATTTCGCGGAGACGCACAAGGTCGTCACGACCGCGGAGGTGCTGGCCGCACGCGCACGCCGCGACGTCGCATGGGGCGACGTCCGCGACGGCGCGGTCGACCTGGCCATCGGTGCGCCGGCCATCGACGATGCGATCCGCCTGGCCGACGAACTCGTCGACGCCCAGCTCGGCGCCACGCAAGCGGCGGCCGCGCTGCAATCGCTGCGTCAGCAGGTCGAGTCGGCGCGGGCGGTGCTCACGCGCCGGCAAGCGGCGATGGACGAGCGCGAACGTGAGCTCGCCGCGCATCGCAGCGCGTGGGCGGAACTCGCGACGGCGGCCGGCGTACCCGGCATGCCGCTCGCGGCGATGAGCGACTGGCTCGCGAAGCGCGATTCGGTTTTGGCCGCGCAGGTGGAGCTCGACCGTCAGCGCCGCGAGCTCGCGACGATCCGCGATGCGCGCACCGCGACCGAGCACGCGTTGCGTTCGGCGCTGCGCGCCGTATCCCGCGGCAACGACGCCGACGGGTTGGCGGCGCTCGTCGCGATCGCGGAGACATACGTGCAGACGGCCGAAAAGACGCTCGCGCAGAAGGAGAGCCTCGAGGACCGCGTGCGCGAAGCCGACCGCGGCTGCGCGACCGCGCGCTCGCGGGTCGGCCAGGCCGAGACCGCGTATGACGCCTGGCACGCGCAATGGCTCGAGGCGCTTGCCGACGCACAGCTTTCCGCGAGCGCGGGCACGCTGGCCGCCGCGGAAGGTGCGCTCGGGCTCGCGACGACGGTAACGGCCGAACTCGCTGCGGCCGACGCGCCGCGCAACCGGATGGCCGCGATCCGCGCTGAACTCGCTGCGCTCGAGGCAGGTGCGCGCCGGCTCGCGGGCGCGCTCGCGCCGTCATGGCTGGCGAGCGACGACTGGCTGGACGTCGCGCGCCGGTTGACCGTGCGGCTGGCGGCGGCACGGGAAACGGCACGCGCCGTCGATCGCGCCGACGAGGCGGTGACGCAGGCCGACGACAAGGTGGCCGATGCGGCCGCCGCGGTGGCCGGTGCGCAGGCACGCGTTCAGCCGCTGCTGCAGCTGGCGGCAGTCGCGACGATCGATGCGGCGTTGCCGCTGGCCGAGCGCTCGGATCGGCATCGCGCGCTTCGACAGGCCGTGGACGCCGCGAAGCAAGCGCTGGTGCGCGACGGCGATGGGTTGTCCCAGTCGGCGATCGAGGCGGAAGTCGAGGAGCAGGACATCGCCGACGTGCCCGCGCAGCTCGAAGAAGTGAAGCAGGCGCTCGGCGACATCGGCGCGCGCCTGAACGCGCTCGCCCAGCAACAGGTCGTCGCGCAGCAGGCGTTCGGCGCGATCGACGGACAGGCCAACGCGGCGCTGGCCGAGGCGAAGCGGCAGGAGGCGTTGGCGGCGATGGGCGAGGCGGCCGAGCAGTATCTCGAAGCCGCTACGGCGAGCCGTCTGCTGAAGTGGGCGATCGATCGCTATCGCGACCAGAAGCAGGGGCCGATGCTGCGCCGCGCCGGCGAGATTTTCGCGGGGCTCACGCTCGGCGAATTCGCGCGGCTCACCGTCGACACCGAACGGTCGCCGCCCGCGCTGTATGCGCGGCGCACGAAGGGCACGTCGGTGGACGTCGCGGGCCTGAGCGAAGGCACGCGCGACCAGCTGTTCCTCGCGCTGCGGATCGCAGCGCTCGAATTGCAGCTTGCCAGCCGGCCCGGCTTGCCGTTCGTTGCCGACGACCTGTTCATCAACTTCGACGATACGCGTGCGAAGGCCGGGCTCGAGGCGCTGCGCGATCTGTCGACGCGCACGCAGGTGCTGTTCCTCACGCACCACGATCACTTGCTGCCGCTCGTGCGCGACGTGTTCGGCGTGCAGGTGAACGTGGTGGCGTTGCAGCGCGAGGCGGCCGGTGCGTGATGGCGAGCGGCGCGCTACCCGATAGGTGGGAATGGTCGTTGCGGACAGGTAGTATGTGCGGTTGCGAAATGCCGACGGCCGGCCCGCTCGTCGCGGGCCGGCCACACGAGGGAGCGACATGAACAAGCTGGTAGCCGCCATCGCGTTCGCGGCCGACAAACACCGAAATCAGCGACGCAAGGACGAAGACGCGTCGCCGTACATCAATCACCCGATCGCGCTCGCCGACGTGCTGGCCAACGAAGCGGGCATCGACGACGAGCGCGTGCTCGTCGCAGCGGTGCTGCACGACACGATCGAGGATACGGAGACCACCGAGCAGGAATTGCTGCGACTGTTCGGCAAGGACGTCGCGGACATCGTGATGGAAGTCAGCGACGACAAGTCGTTGCCGAAAGACGAGCGCAAGCGCCTGCAGGTCGAGCATGCGGGCAGCATCAGCCGGCGCGCGAAGCTCGTGAAGCTTGCCGACAAGATCTGCAATGTGCGCGACATCGCACGGCATCCGCCGGCCGACTGGCCGCTCGAGCGCAAGCGCGCGTATTTCGACTGGGCGAAGTCGGTCGTCGACCGGATGCGCGGCGTGCATCCCGGCCTGGAAGCGATCTTCGATGCCGCGTACGCCGCGCGGCCCGCCGAGTGATACGCGGCCATGCCGGCGGCCCGATTTCTATCCGTCGCGCGATCGCTGCCCGCGGTGGCGGGCGTCGACGTGGGCGGCGACAAGAAACAATGCGATCTAGTGATACTGCGCGGCGCGGCGATCGTCTACCACGCGGCGCGGATCGCACCCGAGGCGCTGCCCGCGCTGTGCATCGAGCATGACGTGGTGGCCGTCGGCGTCGACGCGCCGAGCATCTGGTGGACGGGAAGCGGTCGTCGGGCCGCCGAGCAGGCGCTCGCGCGCGAACGGATTTCATGCTTTCCGACGCCGTCGCGCGAGCAGGCCGTAGCGAGCGCGTCGGGCTTCTTCGACTGGATGTTCATCGGAGAGCGCGTTTACCGCGCGCTGGCGGATACCTATCCGTTGCTCACCGACGCGCGGTATGCGGGCGAGCGCATGAGCTTCGAGACTTACCCGTATGCAATTACGTGCGCGTTGCTCGGCAAGGCGATCGCCTCGGCGAAGCAGAAGCGCAACCAGCGCCGGCAATTATTGATGCAGCTCGGGGTCGACGTGACCGCACTTCGATCGGTCGACGCACGCGATGCGACGCTTTGCGCGTTGACCGCGCAATACGTGATCGATGGAAACGCGCATGCGTATGGGGATGCGGCGGGCGGCTATATCCGCGTGCCGGTGGTCGACCGGACGATCGTTCTCGATACGCTGTAGCGACGCGGCGGTGTGCGGTTGAGGCTCTGATCGCACGGCGCCAAGGTGAGCCTTTTCGGGAGCCGCGCCGAGCGATCGCCGTTGATGGCGGAAATGGTGGCGGGCGGCCGCAAGCGCGACGTGCGCAGGCGAGTCGTCTGCCTTCCGGCCGCGGCGTTCATTCTTCGAGAATCGATTTCGGTATGTTGGACAGATCGCAGGCGTCTGCCTGCTCGAAATACGTTTGCGCATCGTCGATCATCACGACCGCTACGTCGATCAGTTCGTCGAGTCGCTGCAGCAGCGATTCGCGCCACTCGACGTCCTCATCGCGCTCCGGCGTCTTGTCGAGCTGTTCGATGATCGAGTCGGCCGTCTGCAGGAATGGGATCGCCTGCTGATAGTTTTCGATCGAGACCATCGCAGCGTTGCGCGCGCCGACGAGCCGTTCGCGATGCTGGTCCGCGAGTTCCGACTCGCCGCTGATTCGCGGCAGGACGTCCGAAATGCGTTGCAGGAGCGGCGGCACTTGTTCTTCGAGCATGACGGCGCGCTCGCGCAGGGCTGCATATTCGTCGCGAAGATCGGCATCGCCGGATTGAGTGGTGCTGTCCATCGTCGGTATGAGTGCGTTATTCGATCGCGGCATGATACGCGACGGCGTGCACGTCGTTGTTTGTGCCCCAGCCTGATGGCTGGCGTGAGTCAAATGCCGCGCGTGGTCGAATCGCGGCGTGACCGCTGTTCGATATAGCGGCGCTGACTTCCTCTTATCCGGCGGGTACCTCGTTCGTGCGGCGATATATATAGAGCGTGATGAGCACGACACCGGAAGCCGCTGTACGCGATAGCCCAGGTGGCTTTT
Source organism: Burkholderia sp. KJ006 (assembly GCF_000262695.1). Classification (NCBI taxonomy): domain Bacteria; kingdom Pseudomonadati; phylum Pseudomonadota; class Betaproteobacteria; order Burkholderiales; family Burkholderiaceae; genus Burkholderia; species Burkholderia sp. KJ006. The sequence continues at coordinate 42,617 of NC_017922.1, forward strand.
TCAAAATATTTTCATAAAGGGGTTGCATTGCGAGAGGCGGGTGCATAGAATCACGCCTCTTTCGCGCTACCGGAAACGCGGTGCGGGAGAAGAAGGGAAGCGGTGCGGTTGGGGTGGTTGTAGTGACCCGAACGCACACGAAGCTGAACCCCTCACCGTCACAACGAAGCAGTTCAAAAAGTTGTTGACGAGTGAAGAAAGACGGTTCATAATCTCGCTTCTCTGCTGCTGAAAACGCAGCGCTGCTGAGAAACACGAAGTTCCTCGCAGAAATGCTCTTTAAAAATTAACAGCCGATAAGTGTGGGCGCTTGATGGAAGCGGGCTGATCTTCGGATCAGAAAGCGAAAGTATCAAGAGTCTCACACTAAAGTAAGTCAGGTTTATGAAGTGATTCATATACCTGTCAGCTTTGAGTGAGCGACCGGTTCTTAACGGAACCGAAAACAGTAACAGGTTTAAACTGAAGAGTTTGATCCTGGCTCAGATTGAACGCTGGCGGCATGCCTTACACATGCAAGTCGAACGGCAGCACGGGTGCTTGCACCTGGTGGCGAGTGGCGAACGGGTGAGTAATACATCGGAACATGTCCTGTAGTGGGGGATAGCCCGGCGAAAGCCGGATTAATACCGCATACGATCTATGGATGAAAGCGGGGGACCTTCGGGCCTCGCGCTATAGGGTTGGCCGATGGCTGATTAGCTAGTTGGTGGGGTAAAGGCCTACCAAGGCGACGATCAGTAGCTGGTCTGAGAGGACGACCAGCCACACTGGGACTGAGACACGGCCCAGACTCCTACGGGAGGCAGCAGTGGGGAATTTTGGACAATGGGCGAAAGCCTGATCCAGCAATGCCGCGTGTGTGAAGAAGGCCTTCGGGTTGTAAAGCACTTTTGTCCGGAAAGAAATCCTTGGCTCTAATACAGTCGGGGGATGACGGTACCGGAAGAATAAGCACCGGCTAACTACGTGCCAGCAGCCGCGGTAATACGTAGGGTGCAAGCGTTAATCGGAATTACTGGGCGTAAAGCGTGCGCAGGCGGTTTGCTAAGACCGATGTGAAATCCCCGGGCTCAACCTGGGAACTGCATTGGTGACTGGCAGGCTAGAGTATGGCAGAGGGGGGTAGAATTCCACGTGTAGCAGTGAAATGCGTAGAGATGTGGAGGAATACCGATGGCGAAGGCAGCCCCCTGGGCCAATACTGACGCTCATGCACGAAAGCGTGGGGAGCAAACAGGATTAGATACCCTGGTAGTCCACGCCCTAAACGATGTCAACTAGTTGTTGGGGATTCATTTCCTTAGTAACGTAGCTAACGCGTGAAGTTGACCGCCTGGGGAGTACGGTCGCAAGATTAAAACTCAAAGGAATTGACGGGGACCCGCACAAGCGGTGGATGATGTGGATTAATTCGATGCAACGCGAAAAACCTTACCTACCCTTGACATGGTCGGAATCCTGAAGAGATTCGGGAGTGCTCGAAAGAGAACCGGCGCACAGGTGCTGCATGGCTGTCGTCAGCTCGTGTCGTGAGATGTTGGGTTAAGTCCCGCAACGAGCGCAACCCTTGTCCTTAGTTGCTACGCAAGAGCACTCTAAGGAGACTGCCGGTGACAAACCGGAGGAAGGTGGGGATGACGTCAAGTCCTCATGGCCCTTATGGGTAGGGCTTCACACGTCATACAATGGTCGGAACAGAGGGTTGCCAACCCGCGAGGGGGAGCTAATCCCAGAAAACCGATCGTAGTCCGGATTGCACTCTGCAACTCGAGTGCATGAAGCTGGAATCGCTAGTAATCGCGGATCAGCATGCCGCGGTGAATACGTTCCCGGGTCTTGTACACACCGCCCGTCACACCATGGGAGTGGGTTTTACCAGAAGTGGCTAGTCTAACCGCAAGGAGGACGGTCACCACGGTAGGATTCATGACTGGGGTGAAGTCGTAACAAGGTAGCCGTATCGGAAGGTGCGGCTGGATCACCTCCTTTCCAGAGCTATCTCGCAAAATTGAGCGCTCACGCTTATCGGCTGTAAATTTAAAGACAGACTCAGGGGTCTGTAGCTCAGTCGGTTAGAGCACCGTCTTGATAAGGCGGGGGTCGTTGGTTCGAATCCAACCAGACCCACCATTTGTCTGGCGGTAACACCCTGAGGCATCTGTACTCATGGGGGCATAGCTCAGCTGGGAGAGCACCTGCTTTGCAAGCAGGGGGTCGTCGGTTCGATCCCGTCTGCCTCCACCAATCCTCAATGACAAGCGTTCGACGCGTCGAGCTTTTGTCATTGGCGATTGAGCCAGTCAGAGTGATATGAGTAACACCATATCGGCTGTCGTTCTTTAACAATCTGGAAGAAGTAAGTAATTTGGATAGCGGAAGCGTCTTGAGATGGACGTGAAAACTATCCGGGTTGTGATTGTATCGATGTATCTCAAGATGATTCGAACTTCATGTTCGGCTCAATTGGAATACGGCACAACGCGAGAACTCAACCTGTAGCGACTGTCGATGAGACAGACTCGTTATAGGGTCAAGCGAACAAGTGCATGTGGTGGATGCCTTGGCGATCACAGGCGATGAAGGACGCGGTAGCCTGCGAAAAGCTACGGGGAGCTGGCAAACGAGCTTTGATCCGTAGATGTCCGAATGGGGAAACCCGGCCCTTTTGGGTCATCCTGGACTGAATACATAGGTCCAGAGAAGCGAACGCGGTGAACTGAAACATCTAAGTAACCGCAGGAAAAGAAATCAACCGAGATTCCCAAAGTAGTGGCGAGCGAAATGGGATGAGCCTTGCACTCTTTATTTGTATTGTTAGCCGAACGCTCTGGAAAGTGCGGCCATAGCAGGTGATAGCCCTGTAGGCGAAAACAGTATGAAAGAACTAGGTGTGCGACAAGTAGGGCGGGACACGTGAAATCCTGTCTGAAGATGGGGGGACCATCCTCCAAGGCTAAATACTCGTGATCGACCGATAGTGAACCAGTACCGTGAGGGAAAGGCGAAAAGAACCCCGGGAGGGGAGTGAAATAGATCCTGAAACCGCATGCATACAAACAGTCGGAGCCTCGCAAGGGGTGACGGCGTACCTTTTGTATAATGGGTCAGCGACTTACGTTCAGTAGCAAGCTTAACCGTATAGGGCAGGCGTAGCGAAAGCGAGTCCGAATAGGGCGTTCAGTTGCTGGGCGTAGACCCGAAACCAGGTGATCTATCCATGGCCAGGATGAAGGTGCGGTAACACGTACTGGAGGTCCGAACCCACTAACGTTGAAAAGTTAGGGGATGAGCTGTGGATAGGGGTGAAAGGCTAAACAAACCTGGAAATAGCTGGTTCTCTCCGAAAACTATTTAGGTAGTGCCTCGTGTCTCACCTTCGGGGGTAGAGCACTGTCATGGTTGGGGGGTCTATTGCAGATTACCCCGCCATAGCAAACTCCGAATACCGAAGAGTGCAATCACGGGAGACAGACATCGGGTGCTAACGTCCGGTGTCAAGAGGGAAACAACCCAGACCGCCAGCTAAGGTCCCCAAATATAGCTAAGTGGGAAACGAAGTGGGAAGGCTAAAACAGTCAGGAGGTTGGCTTAGAAGCAGCCACCCTTTAAAGAAAGCGTAATAGCTCACTGATCGAGTCGTCCTGCGCGGAAGATGTAACGGGGCTAAGCTATATACCGAAGCTGCGGATGCGAGCTTTGCTCGCATGGTAGGAGAGCGTTCCGTAAGCCTGCGAAGGTGCCTTGTAAAGGGTGCTGGAGGTATCGGAAGTGCGAATGCTGACATGAGTAGCGATAAAGGGGGTGAAAGGCCCCCTCGCCGTAAGCCCAAGGTTTCCTACGCAACGTTCATCGGCGTAGGGTGAGTCGGCCCCTAAGGCGAGGCAGAAATGCGTAGCTGATGGGAAGCAGGTCAATATTCCTGCACCATTGTTAGATGCGATGGGGGGACGGATCGCGGAAGGTTGTCCGGGTGTTGGAAGTCCCGGTCGCTGCATTGGAGAAGGCACTTAGGCAAATCCGGGTGCGTAATTCAAGGGTGTGGCGCGAGCTCCTTCGGGAGCGAAGCAATTGGAAGTGGTTCCAAGAAAAGCCTCTAAGCTTCAGTCTAACGATGACCGTACCGCAAACCGACACAGGTGGGCGAGATGAGTATTCTAAGGCGCTTGAGAGAACTCGGGAGAAGGAACTCGGCAAATTGGTACCGTAACTTCGGGATAAGGTACGCCCTTGTAGCTTGACTGGCCTGCGCCAGGAGGGTGAAGGGGTTGCAATAAACTGGTGGCTGCGACTGTTTAATAAAAACACAGCACTCTGCAAACACGAAAGTGGACGTATAGGGTGTGACGCCTGCCCGGTGCCGGAAGATTAAATGATGGGGTGCAAGCTCTTGATTGAAGTCCCGGTAAACGGCGGCCGTAACTATAACGGTCCTAAGGTAGCGAAATTCCTTGTCGGGTAAGTTCCGACCTGCACGAATGGCGTAACGATGGCCACACTGTCTCCTCCCGAGACTCAGCGAAGTTGAAGTGTTTGTGATGATGCAATCTACCCGCGGCTAGACGGAAAGACCCCATGAACCTTTACTGTAGCTTTGCATTGGACTTTGAACCGATCTGTGTAGGATAGGTGGGAGGCTATGAAACCGGAACGCTAGTTTCGGTGGAGCCGTCCTTGAAATACCACCCTGGTTTGTTTGAGGTTCTAACCTTGGCCCGTGATCCGGGTCGGGGACAGTGCATGGTAGGCAGTTTGACTGGGGCGGTCTCCTCCCAAAGCGTAACGGAGGAGTACGAAGGTACGCTAGGTACGGTCGGAAATCGTGCTGATAGTGCAATGGCATAAGCGTGCTTAACTGCGAGACCGACAAGTCGAGCAGGTGCGAAAGCAGGTCATAGTGATCCGGTGGTTCTGTATGGAAGGGCCATCGCTCAACGGATAAAAGGTACTCTGGGGATAACAGGCTGATACCGCCCAAGAGTTCATATCGACGGCGGTGTTTGGCACCTCGATGTCGGCTCATCTCATCCTGGGGCTGTAGCCGGTCCCAAGGGTATGGCTGTTCGCCATTTAAAGAGGTACGTGAGCTGGGTTTAAAACGTCGTGAGACAGTTTGGTCCCTATCTGCCGTGGGCGTTGGATATTTGAAGGGGGCTGCTCCTAGTACGAGAGGACCGGAGTGGACGAACCTCTGGTGTACCGGTTGTCACGCCAGTGGCATCGCCGGGTAGCTATGTTCGGAAGAGATAACCGCTGAAAGCATCTAAGCGGGAAACTCGCCTTAAGATGAGATATCCCTGGGGACTAGATCCCCTTGAAGGGTCGTTCGAGACCAGGACGTTGATAGGTCAGGTGTGTAAGCGCAGTAATGCGTTCAGCTAACTGATACTAATTGCCCGTAAGGCTTGATCCTATAACAAGTCTGCCTTGTAGATCGGCGCCGTGCGAAAGCACTGGCCGCGATCCAGAGCGACATGTTGGATTCTCGTGTGTGATACACACAACTCAAGATTACTGCTTCTTCCAAGATTGGTTCTGTTGGCCACGCCAGCAGAACAACCCTCTTTGCCTGATGACCATAGCGAGTCGGTCCCACCCCTTCCCATCCCGAACAGGACCGTGAAACGACTCTACGCCGATGATAGTGCGGATTCCCGTGTGAAAGTAGGTAATCGTCAGGCTCCCTAAGCCAGGAACCCCCGCCCGAAAGGCGGGGGTTTTTGCATTGGCGCGGCAGAAAGAGCACTCGGCCAGGTGCATCGGCTTTCGAATCGGCGGGATCGAACGAACCCAGTCGGTTTGCGATAGCTCGGTGATGTGCCCAGGACGGACTCGCTAGAAGCCACGCTGCTCACCAGGTTCACGACGAGTCGGCTCATATCCCCTGATCGTCACGCTGCCGCGGAACTGCTCATCGCCGGAACGCGCGATGCATCAAGCTGGCGATATCTGCGATGCATGTCCGGCGGCCACGCGCCAACGATCTCCTACTGGGCGCCACAGCCGCGTGTAGGCGAACCTGCCGCTGAACGCCGTGCCATCGAAATCACCGGCAAGCACGACCGTTGTCGCGGTGACGATCATCTCGCCGATTGCCTGTACCCGCATCTCCACGAGATCCAGCGTGTCCACGCGCAACAGCTTCGCGCGATGCGCGGCCAGGTCGTCGGGTTTCGAAATGATCTGCCCCGTCGGAATGGTGAAAATCAGGTCATCATCAAGCAGCGTGTCCAATGCGTCGACGTCGTTGCTCAGCATCGCCGCGCGGAGCGCGATTTCATACGGTTCAATGATTTCACGAGCTGAATTCATGTCCGGGCCTCGCATCAGCTTGAAAAGTTGGGGTTTGCTGCATCGTCCATAAGGCGCTACGGAAGCTCGGCTACGCGGCCAACGTCATTCGGCCTTTGAAAGCGTGTCATCATCGTCGGCCACACGGCGGTCGATGTGAGGTGCCGCCCCAAAAGAGAGACGCGACCGCGACATTGAATATGTCAGCTGCTTGCCGCGCTCACAGCACAGCATCGATCCGCCGCGCAGCATCACGCCACAAGAACCCCCGGCGCCAATCAACAGTACACCGCCATTCCAGAATCGTTCCCAAATCCGCCGCCGGTCCCGCGCAGCGAGCGTTGACGCGCCAAACCACAATACACGCCCGCGCCGCAACCGTATCGGCTCAACCCCCTCCACGCTCCAACTGCGCCGCATTGACATCGCGCCGGAAAGCCCCCGGACTCGTCCCCGTCCATTTGCGGAACGCGCGATGAAACGCACTCGGCTCGGTGAACCCGAGTTCGGCTGCGATCTCCGCGACACTGAGCTTATGTCCGCGCAGCAGCGACTGTGCCAGCGCACTGCGCAACTCGTCCTTGATCGCCGCAAAACTCTGACCCTCGCTGCGCAAGCGCCGACGTAGCGTCGCCGGTGTCGTGCCGAGACGCACGGCCAGCGTGTCGAAGTCCGGCCACTCGGCGGCTGGTAACGCTTTCAGGTGCGCACGTGTCTTCGCGACCCAGCCGCTATCGTGCCGGTAACGGACCAGCAAGTTCCCCGGTGTGCCGCGCAAAAATGTCTTCAGCGATTGTGCGGAGCGGATCGTCGGCAACGACAGATACGCGGCATTGAACGCAAGCCTGCTGTCGGGGCGATCGAAATGCACCGGTACACCGAAGAATTGATGGTAATCGCTGCGCTGGTCCGGGCTCGGGCATGCAAAATCGATGCGTTGCAGCGGAATCCGCCGCCCGATCAGCCAGCACGCCACCCCGAGCAGTATCAGCCAGAACGTCCGGTAAGCGAACGCAGAATAGGGCGTGCCTGCTTGCGTGAGGACGATCTGGGCCTGACCGTCGGCGACGACGAGCTCGCCGCGCGGCTCGTCGAGTACCACGCGCAGAAACTGCAGCGCGCGCCGTAGCGCCTTCTCCAGCGTGCCGGCATCCAGCACGGCGTGACACAGCAACGTGAAGCTGCCGCGCCGCATCGGTCGAGCCGCAAGCCCGAAGAATTCGTCGTCGATTGCGCTGGCGATCGCGAGCCACAGCCGGCCGTACTGCTGCGGCGTGACGGGTTCGCGCACCGCAACGGGGAGTCCGGCCGCCCGCAGCACCGGCTCGGCCGCGATGCGTTGCCGGTGCAGGCATTCGAGCGCATCCTCGACGAAACCGGGCGAAATCATCTGCGGCGCCATACTCTTGATCTCCTCCGGACATGGTAAAAGCGATCACGATTCTAGATTCGCTTTGTCATTGATTGCAATGTGGCCGCTGTCTACCATCATCGACATAGCCGCGGTTCGCCGACGGTCATAACGAAACAGGAGACAAGCATGCGCAATGGAGCAACCGCCCGGGCGGCGCCGGCCTACGCCGACGCCGTTGCCGGCTTCCGTATCGAGACGGCCGCCACGCAACTGCACGGCAACCTCGAGCAGGGTCTGAACGCCTGCGTCGAATGTTGCGACCGCCATGCCGCGGCGAACCCCGACGCCATCGCGCTCGACTGGATCGATGCCGGCGGCCGACACCGCAGCTATACGTTCGCGCAGATGCTCGCGCTGTCGGCGCGCGTCGCGAACCTGCTGGTCGAGCAGGGCGTGCAGCCCGGCGACGTGGTGGCCGGCATGTTGCCGCGTACGCCCGAACTGGTCGCGACGATCCTCGGCACGTGGCGCGCCGGCGCCGTCTATCAGCCGCTTTTCACCGCGTTCGGGCCGAAGGCGATCGAACATCGGTTGCGCATGAGCCACGCACGCGTCGTCGTCACCAACGTCGCGAATCGCGGCAAGCTCGACGAGGTCGCGGATTGCCCGCGAATCGCGACCGTGCGCGGCGAGGCGCTCCCGGCCGGCGACATCGACTTCCGTGCCGCGCTCGACGCTCAGCCCGACGCGTTCGAGCCGGTGCTGCGCAAGGGCGCCGATCTGTTCATGATGATGTCGACGTCGGGCACGACGGGCCTGCCGAAGGGCGTGCCCGTCCCGCTGCGCGCGCTGCTTGCGTTCGGCGCGTATATGCGGCACGCGATCGACCTGCGTCCCAGCGATCGCTTCTGGAACATCGCCGATCCGGGCTGGGCCTATGGCCTCTACTACGCGATCACCGGCCCGCTGCTGCTCGGTCACGCGACGACGTTGTACGAAGGCGGCTTCACGGTCGACAGCACGTACGACGTGATCGAGCGGCTCGGCATCACGAGCCTCGCCGGTTCGCCGACCGCATACCGGATGCTGATGGCGGCCGGCCCCGAAGCTGCAACGCGCGTGAAGGGCAAGCTGCGCGTCGTGAGCAGCGCGGGCGAACCGCTGAACCCGGAAGTCGTGCGCTGGTTCGACGCCGTGCTCGACGCGCCGATCTACGACCACTACGGGCAGACCGAACTCGGGATGGTCGTGAACAATCATCACGGGCTCGCGCACGTGGTTCATACCGGGTCGGCCGGGCTGGCGATGCCCGGCTATCGCGTCGCGGTGCTCGACGAAGCCGGCCGCGAGCTCGGCCCCGGCGAGCCCGGCAATCTCGCGATCGATATCGCGCGCTCGCCGCTGCTGTGGTTCGACGGCTACTGGCAGCAGGCGACGCCGGCGATCGCGGGCGGCTACTACCGGACCGGCGACAACGTCGAGCTCGAGCCGGACGGCACCGTGAGCTTCATCGGACGCGCGGACGACGTGATCACATCGTCCGGCTACCGGATCGGCCCGTTCGACGTCGAAAGCGCGCTGATCGAGCACCCGGCCGTGAGCGAAGCGGCGGTGATCGGCGTGCCGGACCCGGAGCGCACCGAGATCGTGAAGGCCTTCGTCGTGCTGTCGAAAGGCTTCGAAGGCACGCCGGCGCTGGCCGACGAGTTGAGCCAGCACGTGAAGCGACGTTTGTCCGCCCACGCATATCCCCGCGCGATCGACTTCGTCGACGCGCTGCCGAAAACCCCGAGCGGCAAGATCCAGCGCTTCGTACTGCGCAAGATGGAAGCTGAAAAGGCGGCTTGACCGCCGCATATCTCACCCTGAATCGGACGACGAATGAACATCAAGGACCGTGTTTTCATGATTACGGGCGCAGGCTCCGGCCTCGGCGCCGCAGTCGCGCGCATGGTGGTCGAGCAAGGCGGCAAGGCCGTGCTGCTCGACGTCAATGACGAGGCCGGCGCGAGCCTCGCACGCGAGCTCGGCGCCGCCGCGCGCTTCGTGAAGACCGACGTGACGAGCGAAGCGGACGGGCAGGCGGCGGTCGCCGCTGCGCAACACGCGTTCGGCCGCATCGATGCGCTCGTGAACTGCGCGGGCGTTGCACCGGGCGAGAAAGTGGTCGGCCGTGAAGGTCCGCATTCGCTGGAGCGCTTCGCGCGCGCCGTGTCGATCAACCTGGTCGGCACGTTCAACATGATCCGCCTCGCGGCCGATGCAATGTCGAAGCAGGACGCCGACGAACACGGCGAGCGCGGCGTGATCGTCAACACCGCGTCGGTGGCAGCGTTCGACGGGCAGATCGGGCAGGCCGCGTATGCGGCGTCGAAGAGCGGCGTGGTCGGCATGACGCTGCCGATCGCGCGCGAGCTGGCGCGCTTCGGCATCCGCGTGGTGACGATCGCGCCGGGCATCTTCGCGACGCCGATGATGGCCGGCATGCCGCAGGACGTGCAGGACGCGCTCGGCAAGAGCGTGCCGTTCCCGCCGCGCCTCGGCCGGCCGGACGAATTCGCGGCGCTGGTGCGCCACATCGCCGAGAACATGATGCTCAACGGCGAAGTCATCCGTCTCGATGGCGCGCTGCGCATGGCAGCGCGCTGACACTGAACTGGAGGAACTCGATCATGACGACACAGGACCCGATCGTAATCGTCGGCGCGGCACGCACGCCGATGGGCGGTTTTCAGGGCGCGCTGGCCGCGGCCAGCGCAAGCGAACTCGGCGCAGTGGCGATTCGCGCGGCACTCGAACGCGCGAACGTGCCGGCCGAGCGTATCGACGAAATCGTGTTCGGCTGCGTGCTGCCGGCCGGACAGGGCCAGGCGCCGGCGCGGCAGGCCGCGTTGAAGGCCGGCTTGCCGCTGGGGGCCGGCGCGACGACCGTCAACAAGATGTGCGGCTCCGGGATGAAGGCCGCGATGTTCGCGCATGACCTGCTGTTCGCCGGCTCGGCCGACGTGGCCGTCGCGGGCGGGATGGAGAGCATGACGAATGCGCCGTATCTGTTGCCGAAGGCGCGCGCGGGAATGCGCATGGGCCACGGTCAGGTGCTCGACCACATGTTCCTCGACGGCCTCGAGGACGCATACGACAAGGGCCGCCTGATGGGCACGTTCGCGGAAGACTGCGCGCAGGCCTACGCGTTTTCGCGCGAGGCGCAGGACGACTTCGCGATCGCGTCGCTCACGCGCGCGCAACGCGCGATCGCGGAAGGACGCTTCACGTCGGAGATCGCGCCGGTGACCGTGAAGGCCGGCAAGACGGAAGCCGTCGTGTCGATCGACGAGCAGCCGGGCAATGCGAAGCTCGACAAGATCCCGACGCTGAAGCCGGCGTTCCGCGAAGGCGGCACCGTGACGGCCGCCAATTCGTCGTCGATTTCGGACGGCGCGGCCGCGCTCGTGATGATGCGCCGCTCGCAAGCGGAGCGGCTCGGTGTCACGCCGAAGGCCGTGATCGTCGGGCACTCGACGTACGCGAACAAGCCCGGCCTGTTCGCGACCGCGCCGATCGGCGCGATCCGCAAGCTGTCGGAGAAGACCGGCTGGAACCTGCGCGACGTCGATCTGTTCGAGATCAACGAGGCGTTCGCGGTGGTCGCGATGGCCGCGATGCGCGATCTCGACTTGCCGCACGACAAGGTCAACGTGCACGGCGGCGCATGTGCGCTCGGCCATCCGATCGGCGCCTCGGGCGCGCGCGTGGTGGTGACGCTGCTCGCTGCGCTCGAAACGTATGGGCTGAAGCGGGGCGTCGCGTCGCTGTGCATCGGCGGCGGCGAGGCGACCGCGCTCGCGATCGAACGCATCGCATAATCGAGACGCATGCCGCGACGCAAAGCGGGCGACGGGTTTCGCACCCGTCGCCCGCTTTGCTTTGCGCGGGACCCGGTACGCGCGACCCCGCTAAGCGTTCGGCGACACCGCGCCGCACGCGCGAATCACGAGCTGCACGACCTGCTCCGTCCGTTCGGCGAACGCCTTCTGCGTGAAGGCACGCTTGCCGCTGAGCGCGCGAATCTGCGCATCGAAATCCGCGTAGTGCTGCGTCGTCGCCCAGATCAGATACAGCAGCGCCGGTGCGTTGATCGGCGCGAGCAGCCCGCGTGCGATCCAGCCTTCGATCACCTTCACACGTGTCTCGAACCACGGCTTCACGCGCTCGGACAGGATGTCCTGCATGTGCGCGGCGCCGTGAATGATCTCGTTGGCCCACACCTTCGAGCCGAGCGGCCGGCGTCGCGACAGGTCCATCTTCGCGCGCACGTAGCCGCCGATCGCTTCCACCGGATCGTCGCCGGCCTCGAACGAGCCGGCCGCGCGGTGCCAGTCTTCGAACAGGTCGTCGAGCACGCGGCGGTACAGCGCCAGCTTCGTCGGGAAGTAGTAATGCAGATTCGCCTTCGGCAGGCCCGCGCGCTCGGCGATCATCGCGGTGCTCGCGCCGTCGAGCCCGCGCTCCGCGAATACGGCTTCGGCGCACGCCAGCAGATGCGCTTCGTTGGACGCGCGGATGTGCGCCTTGCGTCGCCGCAAAGGCGCGGCCGCTTCGTCCCCATCGGCCGCGTCGGCGGCCGTTTCGTCATGTCTCATCGTCACCCTCGCGCGGCATGCATGCCGCGTCGGGCTTCATTCTAGCCGCAGGTCCTGTTTCGTCGCACGTGCGCGCGTCGCGCGCCCCGCACACATGCTGCGTTGCGGTGGCACGCTTCTCGCTCGACGCGCTCGCACAAGAAAGACATTGCGTCGGGCTTTTTGATCGTCTAAAACCTGTCCAATCGGACAGGATTTAACGGGCGACGGAACGCGGTGCCGAACGTGCCGCAACTCGCTGCACGAATCGCGCGAACGATGCGCGCCTGCACCTCGCAGGTGCGCGTTGGCGCCGACGGCAGCAACGTGCGCACCGGCCTCGTCCGGCTGACGACATGACCGACCCCACAGGAGCGATACGAATGGACGCGGTATCGGAAACAGCGAAGCGGGCAGCATTGGACACGTCGATCAAGGTCGACGGCAGGCGGTTGTGGGACAGCCTGATGGAGGTCGCGAAGATCGGCGCGACGCCGAAGGGCGGCGTGTGCCGTCTCGCGCTGACCGATCTCGACAAGGCCGCACGCGACCTGATCGTCGGTTGGGCGAAGGCAGCCGGCTGCACGGCGACGGTCGATACGATGGGCAACGTGTTCATGCGGCGTGCGGGCCGCGTGGCCGACGCGGCGCCGGTCGTGACCGGCTCGCACGCGGATTCGCAACCGACCGGCGGCCGTTTCGACGGCATCTACGGCGTGCTCGGCGGCCTCGAGGTGATTCGGAGTCTGAACGACCACGGGATCGAGACCGAGCACCCGGTCGAGGTCGTGATCTGGACCAACGAGGAAGGCTCGCGCTTCGCGCCGGCCATGGTGGCGTCGGGCGTGTTCGCGGGCGTGTTTCCGCTCGAGTACGGGCTGTCGCGCAAGGACGTCGACGGCAAGACGATCGGCGAGGAACTCGCGCGGATCGGCTATGCGGGCGACGCGCCGTGCGGCGGCCGCAAGCTGCACGCGGCGTTCGAGCTGCACATCGAGCAGGGGCCGATACTCGAGGCCGAGTGCAAGACGATCGGCGTCGTGACCGATGCGCAGGGGCAGCGCTGGTACGAGATCACGTTCACCGGCCAGGAGGCGCACGCAGGGCCGACGCCGATGCCGCGCCGCCGCGACGCGCTGCTCGGTGCATCGCGCGTGGTCGATCTCGTGAACCGCATCGGCCTCGATCATGCGCCGTACGGCTGCGCGACGGTCGGGATGATGCAGGTGCATCCGAACTCGCGCAACGTGATTCCGGGCCGCGTGTTCTTCACCGTCGATTTCCGCCATCCGGACGACGCAGTGCTCGCGAAGATGGACGCGGCACTGCGCGACGGTGTGGCGCGCATCGCCGCCGACATCGGGCTCGACACCGCGCTCGAGCAGATTTTCTACTACGCGCCCATTGCGTTCGACTCCGCGTGCGTGGCCGCGGTGCGCGCGGCGGCCGACCGCTTCGGCTACTCGCATCGCGACATCGTGTCGGGTGCCGGTCACGACGCGTGCTATCTCGCGCAGGTCGCGCCGACGTCGATGGTGTTCGTGCCGTGCATCGACGGCATCAGTCACAACGAGATCGAGGACGCGACGCCTGCGTGGATCGAGGCCGGCGCGAACGTGCTGCTGCACGCGATGCTGTCGCGTGCGTGCGAGCCGGTTTCATGACCGCCCGAGCGTAGCGCGGCCGGCCGCCGATCCGCCCGGCCCCGGCCATCCAGAACATGACCGCCCTGACTGCGCCACGCGCAGCCGGCAGGGACGGCTTCGTCTCCACCCAGTCGAAGGAACGCGCATGACCACCAAGCCAATTGGCGATATCGCCGCGCATCGCCTGTCGTCCACGCAACTCTCGTGCGAATTCGCCGATATCGCGCCGCTGCTCGATCCGACCGCGGCGGCCGCCGCCGCGAGCCGCTGCCACTACTGCTACGACGCGCCGTGCGTGCAGGCGTGCCCGACGCAGATCGACATTCCGAGCTTCATCCGCAAGATCGGCAACGGCAATCTGAAAGGCGCGGCGATGGACATCCTCGGTGCGAACCCGCTCGGCGGGATGTGCGCGCGCGTATGCCCGACCGAGATCCTGTGCGAAGGCGCGTGCGTGCGCAACCATCAGGATGCGCAGCCGGTCGCGATCGGCGCGCTGCAGCGGCACGCGACCGACTGGGCGATGGCGACCGGCGCGGTGCGCTTCACGCGCGCGCCGGATACGGGGCGGCACGTCGCGGTGGTCGGCGCGGGGCCGGCCGGGCTCGCGTGTGCGCACCGGCTCGCGCTGGCCGGCCATCGCGTCACGGTGTTCGACGCGCGACCGAAGGCGGGCGGCCTGAACGAATACGGGATCGCGGCCTACAAGACGGTCGACGATTTCGCGCAGCGTGAAGTCGAGTGGCTGCTGTCGGTCGGCGGCATCGCGTTGCAGACGGGCGTCGCGCTCGGCCGCGACGTGACGCTCGACGCGCTGCGCGAGCGGCACGATGCGGTGTTCGTCGCGACGGGCCTGACCGGCGTGCGCACGCTCGCGATCGACGGCGAGCAACTGTCGGGCGTGATGAACGCGGTCGACTTCATCGAACAGGTGCGGCAGGCCGATGCGCTGGAGAACGTGCCGGTCGGGCGGCGCGTGGTCGTGATCGGCGGCGGCAATACGGCAATCGACGCCGCGGTGCAGAGCCGCAAGCTCGGCGCGCAGCGCGTGACGATGGTGTACCGGCGCGGCGTGGACGCGATGAGCGCGACCTGGGCCGAACGCGAGTTCGCGCAGACGAGCGGCGTCACGCTCGTCACGCACGCGAAACCGGTGCGCATCGTCGGCGAGGGCGGCCACGTGACGCGCGTCGAGTTCGAGTCGGCGTCGGGCGAACGCTTCGATATCGAAGCCGACATGGTGTTGAAGGCGATCGGCCAGACGTTGGTGCCGGCCGGGATCGACGCCGCGCTGCTGACCGCGGACGGCACGCGCATCGCCGTGGATGCGCACGGCCGCACCGTGTTGCCTGATGTCTGGGCCGGCGGCGATTGCGCGGCAACCGACGGCATCGACCTCACGGTGCAGGCCGTGCAGGACGGCAAGCGCGCGGCCGCCGCGATCGACGCGGCGCTCGCGCAGCGCGACGCCAAGGCGGCGTGAGCGCGGCCTGCGCGAGCGCATCGGGCGCACCGCAGGCATCGCTGGCGTCGCACCCCACCACGCGGATCACGATCAACGTCCCTCATTCACGGAGCCGACCATGGCCGACCTTCGCTGCACGATCGCAGGCATCACTTCGCCGAATCCTTTCTGGCTGGCGTCCGCTCCGCCGACCGACAAGGCGTACAACGTCAACCGCGCATTCGAGGCCGGCTGGGGCGGCGTCGTGTGGAAGACGCTCGGGCTCGACCCGCACGTCGTCAACGTCAGCTCGCGCTACGGCGCGGTGCAGTGGAACGGCCAGCGCATCGCCGGGCTGAACAACATCGAGCTGATCACCGATCGCCCGCTCGACGTGAACCTCGCGGAGATCGCGCAGGTGAAGCGCGACTGGCCGGACCGCGCGCTGATCGTCTCGCTGATGGTGCCGTGCAACGAGCGTGACTGGAAATGGATTCTGCCGCTCGTCGAGGATACGGGCGCCGACGCGGTCGAGCTGAACTTCGGCTGTCCGCACGGGATGAGCGAACGCGGAATGGGCGCGGCCGTCGGCCAGGTGCCCGAATACGTCGAGATGGTCACGCGCTGGGTCAAGGAGGGCACGAAGCTGCCGTGCCTCGTGAAGCTCACGCCGAACATCAGCGACATCCGGATGGGCTCGCGCGCGGCATACAAGGGCGGCGCGGACGGCGTGTCGCTGATCAACACGATCAACTCGATCGTCGCGGTCGACCTCGACCAGATGGCGCCGATGCCGACCGTCGACGGCAAGGGGACGCACGGGGGCTATTGCGGCCCGGCCGTGAAGCCGATCGCGCTGAACATGGTGGCCGAGATCGCCCGCGATCCGCAGACGCCGAACCTGCCGATCTCCGGCATCGGCGGGATCTCGTCGTGGCGCGACGCGGCGGAGTTCATCGTGCTGGGCGCCGGCAGTGTGCAGGTGTGCACCGCGGCGATGCATTACGGATTCCGGATCGTGTCGGATCTCGTCGACGGTCTGTCGAACTGGATGGACGACAAGGGCTATGCGACGCTCGACGACGTGCGCGGCCGCGCGGTGCCGAACGTGACCGACTGGAAATACCTGAACCTCAAGTACGACATCAAGGCGCGCATCGACCAGGACCGCTGCATCCAGTGCGGGCTGTGCCATATCGCATGCGAGGACACGTCGCACCAGGCGATCACCGCGACGAAGGACGGCGTACGGCATTTCGAAGTGGTGGATGCGCAGTGCGTCGGGTGCAATCTTTGCATGCATGTGTGCCCGGTCGAGCAGTGCATCACGATGGAGCGGGTCGATGCGGGCGACTATGCGAACTGGACCACGCATCCGAACAACCCGGCGCGGGCCGACGCGGGCGCGAGCCCGGCGCAGCCCGCGGAACCCGCGAAGGCAGCATGACCGGCGGCCGGCGGCGCGCGATGCGCGGCGCTGCGGCCTTTCCCCTGTTCGGCCGGCATCGCGCGATGCCGGCGCCGACGTTTACGTGGAGCGTTCGATGAAACCAGCAGCGATTCCCGCCGAACCGGACGCCGCCGCGGCGCCGGCCGGCAGCCTGTACAACGACGACCTCGCGCCGACCTCCGCCGCGCAGCGCACGTGGCGCTGGTAT
The DNA here is from genome assembly GCF_000262695.1 of Burkholderia sp. KJ006. Classification (NCBI taxonomy): domain Bacteria; kingdom Pseudomonadati; phylum Pseudomonadota; class Betaproteobacteria; order Burkholderiales; family Burkholderiaceae; genus Burkholderia; species Burkholderia sp. KJ006. Next base: position 59,629 of record NC_017922.1, read on the forward strand.
CACTTCGCGGCGTTGTGGGTCGGCATGGTGATGAACATCGCGTCGTACATGCTCGCGGCCGGGCTGATCCAGGAGGGCATGTCGCCGTGGCAGGCGGTGCTCACCGTGCTGCTCGGCAACCTGATCGTGCTGGTGCCGATGCTGCTGATCGGCCATGCGGGCGCGAAGCACGGGATTCCGTATGCGGTGCTCGTGCGCGCGTCGTTCGGCACGCAGGGCGCGAAGCTGCCCGCGCTGTTGCGCGCGATCGTCGCGTGCGGCTGGTACGGCATCCAGACCTGGCTCGGCGGCAGCGCGATCTATACGCTGCTGAACATCCTGACCGGCAACGCGTTGCACGGCGCGGCGCTGCCGGTGGTCGGCATCTCGTTCGGCCAGCTCGCATGCTTTCTCGCGTTCTGGGCGCTGCAGCTGTACTTCATCCTGCACGGCACCGATTCGATCCGCTGGCTCGAGAGCTGGTCCGCGCCGATCAAGGTCGTGATGTGCGTCGCGCTCGTGTGGTGGGCGACGTCGCGGGCGGGCGGCGTCGGCTCGATGCTGTCGGCGCCGTCGCAGTTCGTCGCGGGCGGCAAGAAGGCCGGGCTGTTCTGGGCGACGTTCTGGCCGGGGCTGACCGCGATGGTCGGCTTCTGGGCGACGCTCGCGTTGAACATCCCGGACTTCACGCGCTTCGCGCATTCGCAGCGCGACCAGATGATCGGGCAGTCGCTCGGGCTGCCGCTGCCGATGGCGTTGCTGTCGGTGGTGTCGGTGGTCGTCACGTCGGCCACCGTCGTGATCTACGGCAACGCGATCTGGGACCCGATCGACCTGACGAGCCGCATGACGGGCATCGGCGTCGGCATCGCGCTCGTGATCCTGACGCTCGACACGATGTGCTGCAATCTCGCGGCGAACCTGGTCGGCCCCGCGTACGATTTTTCCAGCCTGTGGCCGAAGGCGATTTCCTACCGCACCGGCGGGCTGATCACCGCGACGATCGCGATCGTGATGATGCCGTGGAAGATCCTCGCGACGACGGACGGCTACATCTTCACCTGGCTCGTCGGTTATTCGGCGCTGCTCGGGCCGGTCGCAGGCATCCTGATGGTCGACTATTTCATGATTCGCGGCACGCGGCTCGACACGCGCGCGTTGTTCGACGAGCGCGGCGATTTCAGCTATACGCGCGGCTGGAATCCGGCCGCGCTGGCGGCGCTCGCGATCGGCGTGCTGCCGAACCTGCCCGGCTTTCTGCACACGGCGTTCCCGGCATCGTTCGCGAACGTGCCGGCGTTCTTGAACACGCTTTACACGTATGCGTGGTTCGTCGGGCTCGTGCTGGCGTCCGCCGTGTACGGCACGTTGATGAAGCGGCGTGCGGCGCAGCGCGCGCAGGTCGCGAGCGCGTGACGCGCGCACGCGGACCGAACCCGACAGTCGAGACAGTCAACGAGGAGGCATCGAAATGGCAATCCTGATTCGCGGCGGCACGGTGGTGGATGCGGAGCGCACCTATCGCGCGGACGTGCTGTGCGCCGACCCGCAGGACGGCGGCACGATCCTGCAGATCGCGGAGAAGATCGACGCGCCGGCGGGTGCGGCGGTCGTCAACGCACACGACCAGTACGTGATGCCGGGCGGCATCGATCCGCATACGCACATGGAGCTGCCGTTCATGGGCACGACGGCCAGCGACGATTTCTACTCGGGCACGGCCGCCGGGCTGGCGGGCGGCACGACGAGCATCATCGACTTCGTGATCCCGAGCCCGAGGCAGCCGCTGATGGACGCGTTTCACCAATGGCGCGGCTGGGCCGAGAAGGCGGCGGCCGATTACGGCTTCCACGTGGCCGTCACGTGGTGGGACGAATCCGTGCATCGCGACATGGGCACGCTCGTGAACGAGCACGGCGTGTCGAGCTTCAAGCACTTCATGGCGTACAAGAACGCGATCATGGCCGACGACGAGATCCTCGTGAACAGCTTCTCGCGTTCGCTCGAGCTGGGCGCGCTGCCGACCGTTCACGCGGAGAACGGCGAGCTCGTGTTCCGGCTGCAGCAGGCGCTGCTCGCGCGCGGGATGACGGGGCCGGAGGCGCATCCGTTGTCGCGGCCGCCGGAAGTGGAGGGCGAGGCCGCGAACCGCGCGATCCGCATCGCGCAGGTGCTGGGCGTGCCGGTGTACATCGTCCATGTGTCGGCGAAGGATGCGGTCGATGCGATCGCGCGGGCGCGCAGCGAAGGGCTGCGCGTGTTCGGCGAAGTGCTGCCGGGCCATCTGGTGATCGACGAGGCCGTCTATCGCGACCCGGACTGGACGCGCGCGGCCGCCCACGTGATGAGCCCGCCGTTTCGCTCGGCCGAGCATCGCGAGGCGCTGTGGCGCGGGCTGCAGGCCGGGCAGCTGCATACGACGGCGACCGACCATTGCGTGTTCTGCGCGTCGCAGAAGGCGATGGGCCGCGACGACTTCACGAAGATCCCGAACGGCTGCGGCGGCGTCGAGGACCGCATGTCGGTGCTGTGGCATCACGGTGTGAACCGCGGGCGCATCACGCCGAACGAATTCGTGCGGATCACGTCGACCAACGCCGCGCAGATCTTCAACCTGCACCCGCGCAAGGGCGCGGTGCAGGTGGGCGCCGACGCCGATCTGGTCGTATGGGATCCGGCCGCGACGAAGACGATCTCGGTGAAGACCCATCACCAGCAGGTCGACTTCAACGTGTTCGAGGGCATGACCGTGCAAGGCGTGGCGACGCACACGCTCACGCGCGGCGCGCTCGCCTGGGCCGACGGCGACCTGCGCGCGCAGCGCGGTGCGGGGCGTTATCTGAAGCGGCCGCCCGCGGCCTCGTATTACGAGGCCACGCGCATCGCCAACCGGCTGCGCGAACCGCATCCGGTCGAGCGCAGCCGATAAGCACGTGGGAGGCCGAGGGCGAACCTCGGCGGCGACGCTCAGCGAGCGTCGCTCGTGCTCGCGTCGCGGATCGGGATCACCGTGCGCGCGCCGCACTGGCGCAGCAGGTCGCGCAGTTCGTTGATGACCGGAAACACCTCGTGGTTCCAGTCGGCGCCCTGGCGGTCGTGCGCTTCCTGCTCGCGCTCGACGATCCAGCGATCCTCGCGGAAGATCCGTTCGGTGAACCACACGAGCAGCGGCCATGCGAGATCGAGCGCGAACGGAATGCCCGGCTTGTGGATCGACAGCAACCCGAACGTGCGATTGGTGCGTTGCTCGGCATCGAGCGGCACGTAGACGATCCACAGGTCCATCACGAGCGTGCCTTCGCTCGAACGGATCTGCAGCGTCTGATACGGGTAGCCGGTGCGCACCGTCATCACGCTCTTGTCGGCCTGATCGCCGGGCTTCTTGCTCGAGCCGAACACGAGCGCCTCGCCGACCGGCTGCTTGCCTTCCATCCGCGCGAACGTGTAGTCGACCTCGACCCAGTCGTCGCCGCGACGGCGGCCGACCGAGCGTGCGCGCATCTGGCCCATCTGCTTGCGATGCAGGAACTGATGGTTCATGTCCATCAGGTTCTCGTGCATGAACGAGTAGTGGCACTTGACCTCGCGGCCGAAGCGGCGCGTCTTGTATGCGGGATTGTCGGCCGATTCGAGTGCGGGCACCGGGCGTTCGTCCGCCAGCGTCGCGTCGCCGGGGAACACGAAGATCACGCCGTGCGTCTCGCGGCACGGATACGCGCGCACGCCGTTGGGCAGGCGTTCGCGGCCGAGATACGGCACGTCGACGCAGCGGCCGCTGTCGCACGCGTAGGTCCAGCCGTGGTAACAGCAGCGCAGCGTTTCGCCGTCGACGACGCCCGCGTGCAGCGGCACCTGGCGGTGCGCGCAACGATCTTCGAGTGCATACACGGCGCCGGACTCGGTGCGTACGAGCACGATCGGATCGCCGGCGAAGCGCACGCCGAGCGTCTTGCCGCGTTTGAGCTCGCGCGACCATGCGAGCGGATACCAGTGATCGGGATGGATCGGCACACGGCGCAGGTCGCGCACGACCGCTTCGGTAGCCGGTTGTTCGAGGGTGCTGCTGTCAGACAAAGGCACTGCGCGCATGCGTGACGCCTCCTGGCTGGCTGTTGCATTTCGGGCGCCGCAGGTTGCGGCGGCGATCTGTAACGGAGAAGTCTACGCGAAGTTGACGCGCGAAGCTGAACCGATGCGGGTTTGTCCGGCCGGCGCGCCAGGCGTTTCGTTGATGCAGCGCAATCCGGGCCGCGGTGCGCGCCACGTGGCGCGCGGCGTGTCAGCGTCGCGCGTCGTGCCACAGCACCGCATCGGCGCGATACAACGCGGGGAAGCGCTGCTTCAGCGCGGCGACCTTCGGCAGATCGTTGAACGCGATGTACGGTGCGTCGGGATGCAGCTCGAGGTAGTTCTGGTGATAGTCCTCGGCCGGATAGAAGCCCTGGTACGGCTCGACGCGCGTGACGACGGGCGCCGCGAACGTGTGTGCGGCGCCGAGCTGCGCGATGTACGCGGTCGCGACCGCGCGCTGCTGCGCGTTGGTCGGAAAGATCGCGGACCGGTACTGCGGTCCTTCGTCGGGGCCCTGGCGATTCAGTTCGGTCGGATCGTGCGCCACCGAGAAGAACAGTTGCAGCAGGTGGCCGTAGCTGACCTGCGCCGGATCGTAGACGATGCGCACCGACTCGGCATGGCCCGTGAGGCCCGAGCCGACCAGCGCGTAGTGCGCGGTTTCGGATGCGCCGCCTGCGTAGCCGGCCGTGACCTGCTTCACGCCCTTCACGTGCTCGAACACGCCCTGCACGCCCCAGAAGCAGCCGCCGGCAAGGACGGCCGTTTCGTCGTGCGATGCACCGGGCGTTTCGTCGAGCGCCGGCGCGGGTGCGTTGTGGATCGGCTCAGCGGCGCGCACGACGCGCTGATAGCCGAAGACGGCGGCGGCCGCCAGCGCGAGCGCAGCGAGGCGGCGCAGCAGCGCCGCGCGCCGCGGCGCTGCGGAAATACGCGTGGATGTCGGGATCATCGATTGCTCCTTCGAGATGCTGTGTGGAATGACGAGAACGGCGCGCGCGTTGCGTTCGCAACGGCGGCGGCGCGAATGCGACGCTCAACCGAACGAGAATGCATACGCATCGACGCCGGGATCGAGAAACTCGATCGAGAACGTGCGATCGGCGATCACACCCGGCTGCCGGACGAGCTGATACAGCCGCTGGCCGCTGACGGTGCCGTAGCCCTGCGCGTCGACGTCGGCGCCATGAGCGGCGCCGGGCGCCGCGCCGTCGAGCGTCACGCGAAAGTGCACCGGTTTGCCGTGCGCGCCGGGACCGAGCACGAGATGCAGGTCGCGCGCGTGGAAGCGATAGACGATCCGGCCGCCCGGCGCCGCGAGCGTCGCGCGCTCGCCGCCGACCTGCCACGTGCCGGCCACGCCCCAGTCGTTCAGGTCGAGGCGGGACGGTGCGTCGTAGCGGTGGGCCGCGTCGCGCACGACGCCGCCCGGCGACGCGAACGCCTGCGCGCGTGCATAGCCGACGTAGGTTTCGGGCGAGTGGACCTCCGGACCGTCGGCCGGCGCGAGCGCGCCTTGTGCCGGTGCGCCGGTGAGCCCGAGCGGCACGTTCAGCGCTTCCGGGTGGCCGGCATCGGCGAGCAGCGCCTGGATCGTGCGTTCCGATTGCGCGTATTCGCCTTCGCCGAAATGGTGATGGCGGATGCGCCCCTGCGCATCGACGAAGTAGTGGGCCGGCCAGTATTCGTTGTCGAACGCACGCCAGATCGCATAACCGTTGTCGATCGCGACCGGATAGTCGATGCCGAGGTCGTGCACGGCCTTCTTCACGTTGCCGACATTGCGCTCGAACGCGAATTCCGGTGCGTGCACGCCGATCACGACGAGCCCGTCGCGCGCATATTTGTGCGCCCACGCGCTGGTGTACGGCAGCGTGCGCAGACAGTTGATGCACGAGTAGGTCCAGAAGTCGACGAGCACGACCTTGCCGCGCAGGCCGGCCGCCGTCAGCGGCGGCGAGTTCAGCCACTGCACGGCGCCGTTGAGCGACGGCAGCGTGCCTTCGACGGGCAGCGCGGCAGCCGCGTGCGTCGCGGGCGCGGGATCGGCCGCGCGCATCATCGCGCCGCCCGCGTCCGGCGTGGGCGCCGACGTTGCGGCCATCATCGCGCCGCTACGGCCGGCGAGTGCGTCGCGGCCGTCGTCCGCGCCCGGCTGGGCCGGCGGTGCGCCGTTCGAGCGGCCGCCGAGGCGCGCGACCAGCTTCGTTTCGAGGCTGCCGGTCGTGACGGTCGATAGTTGCGCGAGCGCGCCCGTATCGGCGCCGAGCGCGATCGCGCCGACGCCGGCCAGCAGCGCGACGCCGATCCCGCGCCGGATCCATTCGCCGGCGCCGAGCGAGCGCTTCATCGCGGCGAACACCTTGCCGCCGATCACGAGCGCGACGGCGAGCGACGTCGCCGCGCCGGCCGCATACGCGACCAGCAGCAGCGTCGTGCCGACGCTCGCGCCGCGCAGCGCGGCGCCGGTCAGCACGAGCCCGAGGATCGGGCCTGCGCACGGCGCCCACAGCAGGCCGGTCGCGACGCCGAGCAGCAACGACGACGCGGGGCCGGCCGCGCGGCCGTCGCGCCGCGCGAGGCCGGTGAGCCGGTTGCCGGCCGCGACGAGCGGGCGCGTCAGGTGTTCGGCGAAGCGCGGCAGCAGCAGCGTCAGGCCGAACAGCGCGAGCAGCACGATCGCGAGCCAGCGGCCGGCCTGGTTGGCCTGTGCGACCCAGCCGCCGCCGACCGCGGCCAGCGTCGCGACGACGGCGAACGTGAGCGCCATGCCGATCAGCAGCGGCAGGCCGGTGCGCACGAACGGCTGGTCGGCGCGCGCGAACACGAACGGCAGCACGGGCAGGATGCACGGGCTCAGGATCGTGAGCACGCCGCCGAGATAGGCGAGGACGATGAGCAACATGGAGCAGTCTCCGGTCGTTCGGGGAAGCCGCGGCCGTTCAGGCGGCGGCCGGGTGGAAGGCGAGCGCGAGCCCGTTCATGCAGTAGCGCAGGCCGGTGGGCGGCGGGCCGTCGTCGAACACGTGGCCGAGATGGCCGCCGCAGCGGCGGCAGTGCACTTCGGTGCGCGCCATCCCGTACGACGCGTCGGCTTCGGTCGCGACCGCGTGGTCGAGCGGCTTCCAGAAGCTCGGCCAGCCGGTATGGCTGTCGAACTTCGTGCTCGACGGAAACAGCGCGAGGTCGCAACCGGCGCATGCGAACGTGCCGCGGCGGTGCTCGCCGTTCAGCGGGCTGCTGTACGGCGGCTCTGTGCCGGCATCGCGCAGCACCGTGTATTGGGCCGGCGTGAGGCGGCGGCGCCATTCGGCTTCGCTGCGGGTAACGTCGAACGACGCGGTGGCGCCGCGTGCGCCGGGCGGCGCGGCGAATGCGCGGCCGACCAGCATGCGGCGGCCTGCCGAGGACAGCGCCGCGAGCGCGGCGACGCCGGTGGCGCCGGCGAACAGCAGATGTCTGCGAGTGGGCATGACGGGCTCCTGGAAGCAGGTGCGGGAAACATGCGCACAGAGTAGGCAGCGGGTGGTGTCGAAGTCCTCACGGAAAGTTAAATGAACCGTGATGACGTCGCCTTCGTGCGCGTCGAGCGAAATACCCTTCAGCACGTGGTGATCGCCGAACGACTTGTGGATGTTCTTGACCGACAGCGCAACGGGAGCAGCGGTATTCAGGACTTCACGGTCGACACGCCGAATCACTACATGGTGCGGCTCGCGCCGATCCAGCGCGCCGAGTTCCGCATCTACGCGGAGAAGCCGAACGCGCAGGTGCGTCGCCATCTCGTCATGGAAATCGGCGAACCGTGCCTGCTGTTGAAGCGCCGCACGTGGGTCGGCGAGCACGTCGCCACGTCGGTCACGCTGTGGCATCCGGCGTCGCGGTTTCACCTCGCCGGGACGATGTAGCGATCGGCTTGCCGCGCGCGCGGCGTGGCGGCCTCGTCACTTCGCCACGCGCGCAGCGCGCGACGGTCAGTGCGCGTCGACCAAGCGCGGATCGATATACGTGTCGACGTCCTGCGCCTGCTTGTACACGGCGTTGCGCACGTTGAACGCGTTCGCGTTACGCGTCGAGCCGTAGATCGAATCGAGCCCGTCGCCCTTGCGGAACGCGCGCTTCGCGGCCGCCTCGTCGAGCAGGTGCGTGCCCTTCAGCAGCGGCAGATATTGCTCCGGCTTGAGGCCGACACGCGCCGACATGATCCTGACCGCATCGGCCTGCGTCTTCGGATCGTTGATGTAGGCGACGCAGCGATACCAGACCTTGACGACCTTCGCCCAGTCGGCGCGACGCGCGGCGAGGCTCGCCGGCGCGACCGTGATCGCATCGTAGATCAGCCCCGGCGCATCGGCCGACGTGAAGATCGCCCGCGCGCCCGGTGCGCGCTTCAACGCCTCGCCGGCGTTCGGCTGCCATGCGGCCACCGCGGCGATGTCGGACGACGAACCGAGCACCTGCGGCAGTTCGTTGGTCTTCGCGTTCACGAGCGTGACGTCGCCGTCCTTGAGCCCGTGCTTCTGCAGCGCGGTTTCGAGCAGCAGATGATCGACGAGGCCCAGCTCGACGCCGACCTTCTTGCCTTTCAGCGCCTCGACGGTGCGCACCGGCGGCTTCGCGACGATCATGTCGTTGCCGGCCGAATAGTCGGTCAGCAGGACCATCACGTTCTTCGCGCCGGACGCGCCGGTCACGAGCGCGTCGCCGTTGGTCGCGGCGACCGCGTCGAGCTTGCCCGCGGAGAACGCATCGAGCGACGCCGAATAATCGAACCATTCGAAATCGACGTCGACGCCGGCTTCCTTGAACCAGCCCTTGTCGAGCGCGACCTGGAAGGCGACCCAGCCCGGCCAGTCGCTGTAGCCGATCTTCAGCGGCGCGGCCGCGTGCGCGGCGGGCGCGGCCCACAGCGCGGCGGCCGCGGCGGCGGCCCCCAAGGCATGACGGATGAGACGGAAGGACGGCAGGCGGCGCAACGCCGAGGCGGGACGGGTCATCGTTGTTCTCCAGGAGACCGGGATCGGGATCGTCGATACGGATCGTGTGCGAGCACACGGTCCGGCTGCGTGACCGGTTCCTGCGGATGCGGAACGGACGGGCGGCCACGGAGAGGCGCGACGGCCGTTGCCATCGCCAATCTCCCGGGCTTTTGTCCCGCCGTGTAGCGCGAGGGCGTCCGTTTTCGTGATCGGACGCCCGCGCGCCGGGCTGCTCTCGGACCAGACGTTCGATGAACCGGAACCCTAGCGACCCTAAGATGCGACACCGCCGCACCTCTCGGCGTCATGTCGAGCGAGAAGCGTGCCAATCGATGGCGATCGGTGTCGGTCGCGCGCGGTCGCACGCGGCCGTGCGACTCAACGGCGTCGCACGCTGCGCTGAAGTTCGATGAAGCGCGCGGCGAACAGCGCGCTCAGGGCGCGCCGGAGCAGGTCGAGCTTGTTCATGAAGGAGCGGATGGCGAGTGGCGTCGCTGCGATTTTCAGCAATGCCCATGCCATTGGGCATCGTGCGGCCCGCGCACGTGAAGCGCAGGCGGGGCGCACTGAGCCGGTGCGCCGGCGCGTGCGCATGGTGCGCCGCACGCCCGCCGCGAGGGCAAGCGTCTGCCGGGCTGCTCGCGCATGCCGCCACGTCGTCGCGCCGTCGCAGGCTGCGGTGCGGGCGCCGGGCGGTCCTCATGCATCGGCTGGCACGCAACTCGCTTCATCGACACCCGAGAGGTGCGAAGCAATTTGCATCATCTTCAGGATCGCTAGGGTTCCGGTCGTGTGGCGCAGGCGCGCCGCGCGATGTCTGGTCCGAGAGCAATCCGGTCTTGCCTTCGCCTCGACGAGAGGAAACGGCGAGGCTCCACGGAGGGATAAAAGCCCGGGAGGTCGCGATGTCGTTCGGTCGCCCTCTCACGCCCTTTGTCCAACCGACCCCGGAGCCGTCATGTCGCCGAGCCCCCAAGCCGTTCTCGCCCCGCCGCCACACATCGCGTGGGAAGCCTTGATTCCCGCCGGAACCCACTGGTCCGGCATCCTGCGCCGCGGCCTCGCGCTGCGCATCGTCGATATCGAAGGCGGCGCGAACCTGTCCGCCGTCTTTCATCGCCAGGAAGATCTGCTCGAACGCTACAACATGGCCGATACGCTGAAGGCGCAGCACACCGCGCATCTGACGCGCGGTCATGCGCTGTACACGGACATGGGACGCGTGATCGCGTCGATCACGGCCGACACGCTGGGCTGGCACGACCCGCTCGGCGGCGTCGGCGACGCGCGGCTCTTTGCGAGCAAGTACGGCACGACGTCGTATCAGGCCGCGCGCAACGCGATGGTCCGCAACGGCCGCGACAGCCTCGTGCTCGAGCTCGCGAAATACGGCTTGTCGGCGCGCGACCTCGCCGCGAACGTCAACTTCTTCAGCAGGCTCGACACCGGCGACGACGGCGCGCTCGATTTCGTCGTCGGACATTCGCCGGCCGGCAGCACGCTCGACCTGCGCTTCGAGATGAATACGCTCGCGGCGTTCTCGACCGCGCCGCATCCGCTCGACCCGCGCGCCGACTATGCGCCGAAGCCCGTGAAGCTGATCGCCTACCGCGCGTATCCGGCCGACGGCGCGGCACCCGACGACGACCCGTGCCGGTGCGCCTGCGCGGAAAACACGCGCGGCTTCGCCAACACCGACCGTCTGTTCGCCTAAGGAGCGCCGCCATGCCGATCATCGAAAGCCGTCTCGACCCGCGCGACGCGATCCACGACACCACGCTGCCCGCGGGCGAACCGTGGCTGCACGACCTGAAGCGCGGCCAGATCTTCCGGATCCTCGACCTCGAAGGCAACCAGGCCGTCGACACGCTGTTCTACCGCACCGACGACACCGACGAACGCTATAGCGCGCAGGACACGATCCGCGCGCAGCGCAACCTGTACCTGAGCGCCGGCAGCGTGCTGCTGTCGAGCCGCGGCAACCCGATGGCGACGATCGTCGCCGACACCTGCGGGCGTCACGACACGCTCGGCGGCGCGTGCGCGGCGGAGAGCAACAGCGTGCGCTACGCGCTCGACAAGCGCTACATGCACAACTGCCGCGACAGCTTCCTCAACGCGATCACGCACTGCGCGTGCGGTGCCGGCGCAAGGCTTACGAAGCGCGACCTCGTCGGCAACGTCAACTTCTTCATGAACGTGCCGGTCACGCCGAGCGGCGGGCTCACGTTCGAGGACGGCATCTCGGCGCCCGGCAAGTACGTCGAGATGCGCGCGGAGATGGACGTCACGGTGCTGATCTCGAATTGCCCGCAACTGAACAATCCGTGCAACGGCTACAACCCGACGCCGGTGCGCCTGCTCGTCTGGGAGGCCCGATGAACGGCCTGCACGCTTACGATCGTTCGCCGCGCGGCCGCCTCCGCCACGCCGGCCGGATAGTTGCGCGCGCAGCGATGCGCGGCGCATGCCGCGCTACGCCCATCGGCGCCGCCGCGCGGGAGGCAACATGAGATTCGCCAAAGTCCTCGTCGCGAACCGCGGCGAAATCGCGTGCCGCGTGATCCGGACGCTGAAGCGCCTCGGCATCGCGTCCGTCGCGATCTATTCCGATGCCGATCGCGACGCGCGCCACGTGGCGCTCGCCGACGAAGCGGTACGCGTCGGCCCCGCGCCGGCCGCCGACAGCTATCTGAACGTCGCGGCGATCCTCGCGGCCGCGCAGGCAACCGGCGCGCAGGCCGTGCATCCCGGCTACGGCTTCCTGTCCGAGCATGCGGGCTTCGCCGATGCGTGCGAGGCGGCCGGCCTGCGTTTCATCGGCCCGCGCGGCGAGCACATGCGCGCGTTCGGCCTCAAGCACACCGCGCGCGAGCTTGCCGCCGCGCACGGCGTCGCGCTGCTGCCCGGCACGGGGCTGCTCGGCGACATCGCGGCGGCGCTCGCCGCAGCCGATGCGATCGGCTATCCGGTGATGCTCAAGAGCACGGCCGGCGGCGGCGGGATCGGCATGTCGCTGTGCCGCGATGCCGCGCAGCTCGACGCGGCGTTCGACTCCGTCGTGAGGCTCGGCAATGCGAACTTCGCGCATGCGGGCGTCTATCTGGAGAAGTTCGTCGAGCATGCGCGGCACATCGAAGTGCAGATTTTCGGCGACGGCCGCGGCGGCGCGATCGCGCTCGGCGAGCGCGATTGCTCGGTGCAGCGGCGCAACCAGAAGGTGATCGAGGAAACGCCCGCGCCCGACCTGACCGCCGCCGAACGCGACGCGCTGCACGCGAGCGCGGTGCGGCTCGCGCGCGCGGTCGGCTACGCGTCGGCCGGCACGGTCGAGTTCGTGTTCGACGCGAACGCGCGGCGCTTCTATTTTCTCGAGGTCAACACGCGCTTGCAGGTCGAGCATTGCGTGACCGAAGCGGTGACGGGCATCGATCTCGTCGAATGGATGATCCTGCAGGCCGAAGGCGATCTGCCGCCGCTCGACACGCTCGTCGTCGCGCCGCGCGGCGCGAGCATCCAGGTGCGGCTCTACGCGGAGGACCCGAACAAGCAGTTCCAGCCGAGCGCGGGGCTGCTCACGCACGTCGCGTTTCCCGACGACGTGCGCGTCGACGGCTGGATCGAGGCGGGCACGGAGATCAGCGCGCATTACGATCCGCTGCTCGCGAAACTGATCGTGCGCGGCGACACGCGCCGCGATGCGCTGGCCGCGCTGCAGGCCGCGCTGGCGCGCACCGAGCTGTACGGGATCGAGACCAACCTCGACTACCTGCGCGCCATCGCCGGCTCGGACACGTTCGCGCGCGGCGCGCCGACCACCGCGTTCCTGTCGCGCTTCGCGTTCGCGCCGCATACGATCGACGTGCTCGACGGCGGCGTGCAGACCACCGTGCAGCAGGCGCCGGGGCGCGTCGGCTACTGGAGCGTCGGCGTGCCGCCGTCGGGGCCGATGGACGACCGCGCGTTCGACCTCGCGAACGCGCTGCTCGGCAACCCGCGCGACGCGGCCGGGCTCGAATTCACGATGGTCGGCGCGACGCTGCGCTTCAACACGGCGACGCTGTTCGTGCTCGGCGGCGCGCCGCTCGCCGCCACCCTCGACGGCGAGCCTGCGCCGTTCTGGCAGGTGTTGCGCGCGCGGCCGGGCGCGGTGCTGAAGCTCGGCGGCGTGACCGGCGCCGGCGTGCGCGCATGCCTCGCGGTGAAAGGCGGGCTGCAGGTGCCCGACTATCTCGGCAGCAAGGCGACCTTCACGCTCGGCCAGTTCGGCGGCCACGCGGGGCGCGCGCTGCGCCGCGGCGACGTGCTGCACCTGCACGCCGACGCCGCGCGCGGCGACGCCGGTGCGACGCTGCCCGCGGCCGAGAGTCCCGCGCTCACGCATGCGTGGACGCTCGGCGTGCTCGACGGTCCGCACGGTGCGCCGGACTTCTTCACGCTGGACGACATCGCGATGCTCTACGGCACGCAATGGACGGTTCACTACAACTCTAGCCGCACCGGCGTGCGGCTGATCGGCCCGAAGCCGCAATGGGCGCGGGCCGACGGCGGCGAGGCCGGCCTGCATCCGTCGAACATCCACGACAACGCATACGCGATCGGCGCCGTCGATTTCACCGGCGACATGCCGGTGATCCTCGGCCCGGACGGGCCGAGCCTCGGCGGCTTCGTGTGTCCGGTCACGGTCGTGCGCGACGAGCTGTGGAAGCTCGGCCAGCTGCGGCCGGGCGATACCGTGCAGTTCGTGCGCGTGGGGACGGACGGCGCTACAGCCTCGAATACAGCCGAAAAAGATGCGGCCGCGAGTAGTGCGACGCACACCCCCGCCACGGCCCCGGCCGCCGCGCTCACGCCCGCCGCGCCGGCCGTCGTAACCGGCTCGACCGCCGAGCCCAGCGAGCCCGGCGACTGCATACTGGCGCGCGACGCATCGGCCGGCGGCGGCATCGGCGTCGTCTACCGGCGCTCCGGCGATCGCAACGTGCTCGTCGAATACGGGCCGCTCGTGCTCGACCTGAACCTGCGTTTTCGCGTGCATGCGCTGATGTGCTGGCTCGACGCGCATCGTCTGCCCGGCATGCTCGACCTGACGCCGGGCATCCGTTCGCTGCAGGTGCAGTTCGACCCGCGCACGCTGCCGCTCGATGCGCTGCTCGCGCATCTGCAGGCCGCCGAGCGTGAACTGCCCGACGTGACCGACATGCGCGTGCCGAACCGCATCGTGCATCTGCCGCTGTCGTGGGACGATCCGTCGACCCGCGTCGCGATCGAGCGCTACATGCAATCGGTGCGGCCCGATGCGCCGTGGTGCCCGAGCAATATCGAGTTCATCCGCCGCATCAACGGCCTCGCCCACATCGACGACGTGAAGCGCATCGTGTTCGACGCGCGCTATCTGGTGATGGGGCTCGGCGACGTCTATCTCGGCGCGCCCGTCGCGACGCCGATCGACCCGCGGCACCGGCTCGTGACCACCAAATACAACCCCGCCCGCACGTGGACGCCCGAGAATGCGGTCGGCATCGGCGGCGCGTACCTGTGCGTGTACGGGATGGAAGGGCCGGGCGGCTACCAGTTCGTCGGCCGCACGGTGCAGATGTGGAACCGCCATCGGACCACGCGCGAATTCGAAGCCGGCAAGCCGTGGCTGCTGCGCTTCTTCGACGAGATTCGCTTCTACGAAGTGAGCGAAGCGGAGCTGAGCGCGCTGCGCGCGGATTTCATCGCGGGCCGCGCGGCGCTGAAGATCGAGGAATCGGTATTCGACCTGCGCGCATACAACGGCTTCCTGCGCGACGAGGCCGATTCGATCGCCGCGTTCAAGGCATCGCAGCAGGCCGCGTTCGACGCGGAGCGCGAACGCTGGCGCGCGGCCGGGCATGCGGAATACGTCGGCGACGCCGAGCCGGGCGACGCGCAAGCGGCGCGCGTCGCGGGCGCGCTCGACGCCACGCAGCGCGCGATTGCGGCGGACGTGTCGGGCAGCGTCTGGAAGGTGCTCGTCGAAGCCGGCGAGCGCGTGACCGAAGGTCAGGTCGTCGCGATCGTCGAGTCGATGAAGATGGAGGTGGCGGTGACGGCAACGGAAAGCGGCACGATCGAGACGATCGATTGCGCGCCGGGCGCGGCGGTGGTGGCCGGGCAGCGGCTGATGGTGATGAAGGCGGGCGCCGCCGAGGAGGTCGCATGAGCACGACGCAACGTTCGATTCTGCCGGGGCTGCATTCGATCGCCGAACTGCGCGCGCGCTACACGGCGGGCGAGCTGACGCCGCATGCGCTCGTCGAGGCGATCGCCGCGCATTTCGACGCGGGCGATCCGCACCATGCGTGGATCAGGCCGCTCACGCTCGCGGAGATGAGCGAGTATGCGCATGCGCTCGCCGTGCGCGACCCCGCATCGTTGCCGCTTTACGGCGTGCCGTTCGCGATCAAGGACAACATCGACCTCGCCGGCATCCCGACCACGGCCGGCTGTCCGGCCTATGCGTATACGCCCGAACGCAGCGCGCCGGTCGTCGCGCGGCTGATCGCGGCCGGCGCGATTCCGATCGGCAAGACCAATCTCGACCAGTTCGCGACGGGGTTGTCGGGGCAGCGCTCGCCTTACGGCGCGTGCCGCAATGCGCTCGACCCGCGCTACGCGTCGGGCGGCTCGAGCTCCGGCTCGGCGGTGGCCGTCGCGCTCGGCGTCGCAACGTTCTCGCTCGGCACCGACACGGCCGGCTCGGGCCGCGTGCCGGCCGCGTTCCACGGGCTCGTCGGGCTCAAGCCGACGCGCGGCGTGTTGAGCACGCTCGGCGTCGTGCCGGCGTGCCGCTCGCTCGATTGCGTATCGGTGTTCGCCCGTTCGCCGGCCGATGCGCGCGCGGTGTTCGACGTCGCGCAGGGCGTCGCCGAGCGCGATCCGTATGGGCGCGCATGGCAGCCGCTGCTCGACACGCATGGCGTGTGCGCGCGGCCGGCGCCGCCGCTCGGGCAACTGCGCTTCGGCGTGCCGCGCGCCGATCAGCTCGAGTTCTACGGCGACGCATCGTATCGCGCCGCCTGGGACGCAGCGCTCGCACGATTGCGCGCGACCGGCGCGCGGGTCGTCGAGATCGACTTCGGCCCGTTTCTGTCCGCCGCGCGGCTGCTGTACGGCGGCCCGTGGGTGGCCGAACGCGTCGCCGCGATCGGCGCGTTTGCCGCGCGGCAGCCCGATGCGCTGCATCCGGTGATCCGCGAAATCCTCGGCGGCGCCTCGCGCTTCAGCGCGGCCGATGCGTTCGCGGCGTTCGACCAGCTCGCGACGCTGCGCGTCGACGCGGCTGCCGCGTGGGAAGGGCTCGACGCGATCGCGATGCCGACCTCGCCGACGACCGCGACCGTCGACGCGCTCGAAGCCGATCCGATCGCGATCAACTCGCGCTTCGGCTACTACACGAACTTCGTGAACCTGCTCGATCTGTCGGCGATCGCGGTGCCTGCCGGCACCTGCGAGACCGGGCCGCATGCGGGCCTGCCGTTCGGGATCACGTTCGTCGGCCGCGCGCACGACGACGCGCGCCTGCTCGATCTCGCGCAGGCGTGGGGCGACGGCGTGGGTCACGCCGACGGTGCGGTCGCTGCGGCGTCGGCGGCTGCGTCGACGGGCGCGTCGACGGCCGCGCATCGCACCTGCGCCGGCTTCGTGCGCGTGGCCGTCGTCGGTGCGCATCTGCGCGGCGAGCCGTTGAACGGCGAGCTCACGCAGCGCGGCGCGCGCTTCGTCGCCGAGACCACGACCGCGCCCGCCTATCGCCTGTACGCGCTGTCCGCCGCGACCAGCGGCGGCGTCGCGAAACCGGGCCTCGTGCGCGTGCCGGCCGGCGGCGCGCCGATCGCGGTGGAGGTCTGGGAGATGCCGGTCGACGCGTACGGCAGCTTCGTCGCCGGCATCGCGGCGCCGCTCGGCATCGGCACGCTGACGCTCGCGGACGGCGCGACGGTGCAGGGCTTCGTCTGCGAAAGCGCGGCGCTCGACGATGCGCAGGACATCACGCGCTTCGGCGGCTGGCGCGCGTATCGCGCGCAGGCCGCGAGCCGCGCGCTGCAATGAACGTCCGGTCGCGCGGGGCTGCGGCCTGCGCGCGACCGGCACCCAAACGATACGGAGATTTCCATGTCAACGACCCGCAATACGACCGGATGGCTCGCCGTGCGCCGCGAACTGACGACGCGCGGCAAGTGGACGCTCGGCATCGCGTCCTTCCTGCTGCCGTTCGCCGTCTGGTGCCTGGTCAGCTACGTGCCGTTCATTTGGCATCCGCAAATGCGCATCACGAATCCCGGCAGCGTCGACTATTTCCAGACCGGCATGCAGATCGACCGCGACGTGTTCGACGACGAGCTCGCGCATGCGCGCGCCACGCACGCGGCCGTGCCGGAGGGCGTGCGCGCGAATCCGGTGTACCTGCCGGCGCCGCATCAGGTGCTGCGCGCGTTCTATACCGCGTTCACGACGCCGCCCGCGTCGCGCGACGGCGTGTGGCTGCACGAGAGCCTGTGGCACAGCATCCGGATCATCTTCTGGGGCTTCGTGATCTCGTCGGCGATCGGCGTGCCGCTCGGCATCGTGTGCGGCACGTTCAGCGCGCTCGCGCGGCTGCAGGAGCCGTTCCTCGAATTCTTCCGCTACCTGCCGGCCCCGGCGTTCGGCGCGCTGATGGTCGCGATCCTCGGCATCTACGACGCGCCGAAGATCGCCATCATCGTGATCGGTACGCTGTTCCAGCAGGTGCTGATCGTCGCGAACACCACGCGCAAGCTCGAATACGGGCTGTTCGAGGCCGCGATGACGCTCGGCACCAACAAGCTGAAGCTGCTCACGCACGTCGTGATTCCGGGCGTGCTGCCCGACCTGTATCGCGACCAGCGCATCCTGCTCGGCTGGGCGTGGACCTATCTGATCGTCGCGGAGCTCGTCGGCACCAGCTCGGGCATCACCTGGTACATCAGCCAGCAGGCGCGCTACCAGCATTTCGACAACGTCTACGCGGCGATCCTGATGATCGGGATCATCGGCGTCGGCACCGATCTCGCGCTCGGCGCGCTCGGCCGCCGGCTGTTTCCGTGGGACCGCACGCTCAAAGCGTGACGCCCGCTCGCGCATACCCATCGACCGATCGTTGCAGAGGCCATCATGCAGAACCCGCAAGCCGTTCCCGACTACCTGATTCAATCCGACGCGGTGCGCGAGCGCTTCGCGCGGCTCAAGGCGCGCGACGTGATCCTCGACGTGCGGCACGTCGGCAAGCGTTTCGCGACGCCGCAGGGCGAGTGCGTCGCGCTCGACGACATCAGCTTCCGCACGCACCGGCGCGAGTTCGTCTGTGTGATCGGCCCGTCGGGCTGCGGCAAGTCGACGTTGATCCGCATCCTGGCCGGGCTCGACACGCAGACGAGCGGTGAGGTGCTGCTCGACGGCAAGCCGGTGCAGGGGCCGGGCGCCGATCGCGGGATGGTGTTTCAGGGCTACACGCTGTTTCCGTGGCTCACCGTGAAGAAGAACGTGATGTTCGGCCTGCGGATGAACGGCAGCAGCAGCGGCGAGGCCGAGCGCGAGGCGCTGCAGTGGCTCGATCTGGTCGGGCTCACGCGCTTCGCCGACGTGTATCCGCACCAGCTGTCGGGCGGGATGAAGCAGCGCGTCGCGATCGCGCGCTCGCTCGCGAACCGCCCGCGCATCCTGCTGATGGACGAGCCGTTCGGCGCGCTCGACGCGCAGACGCGCGCGAAGATGCAGGCGCATCTGCTCGACATCTGGCGCAACATCGACGTGACGATTCTGTTCATCACGCACGATCTCGACGAGGCGATCCTGCTGGCCGACCGGATTCTGGTGCTGAAGGCGAATCCGGGCTCGGTGCACGAGTTGATCGAGGTGCCGGTGCCGCGGCCGCGCGACGGCTCGCAGGTCAATACGCCGGAGTTCGTCGCGACGAAGGCGCGGCTCGACGCGCTGATCTATCCGAAGGAAGCCGCACCGGCGGACGACGACGGCGTCAGGCCGCACATGATTCGGATGACCGACGTGGCGGATAACGTCGAGTAGCGGTTCGATTCGTGGCGGGTGCGTGGCGTCGGCTTGCGGGCGTGGTTTGTACACGCGGCGGGGACGATCACGCTTTCGCGATGAACGCGGGCGGGTTCGGATAGCAACGCGTCGTCGCGTCGAAATGGCCGGGTCGTCCGCCAGGCGATGGCCATGTGTCTCGTGCTGCTCGACGGTCAGCCGGTGCACCGTCGCGCACGTCGGCGCGACGCGTGCTATCGCGACGATCGCGACGCCGACGGAGGCACGCTGACAGGCGGAACGCGAGCCGCCCACCGGGCGGCGCGTTCGAGTTGCGCCCGCGCCGAACGCGGCCGCGAGACGGTCGCCGATCGACAAGCCGCGCCCGCCCCAATACAACGAGCGGCACGGGCACCGCAGGCGTACCGCGCGCATTGAACCAAGACCGCGAACGGCGAACACCGATGCGACGGGTCGATGACTTCGCCTCAGAGATTGCGAGTCGTCCACCGTCGCGCGTGCGGCCGGCGCAAGCGACGGCGTCGGCCGCACGCCGTAGCCGTTGCCGTCAACAAGCCGAACGTTCGCCCCAGCGGGGCGAGTGCCGAGTGCTCGGCGCCGCTCACATTGCCCTTCCCGCGCACGCTGATGCGAGTGCGGGCTTCCCTCTCTCCATCGTTCGATCGGTCGCGATTCGTCTTCACCCCTGGCGCGGCCCACGTGTCCGTCCATCAATGAGCCTCCTCAGCGCGCGCGAACACGCCGGCAAGCGGCGCCGCGTCGAACGCGACGCCGTTTCCATGAATACCGAAATACGGGAATTCGCGATGTCTCGCAGCCTGACGGGCGGCGGCGGGACAGCAACCTGAACGACAGGAATTCGCAATTTAACCGGGTAAACGTGAATCCGTTCAGCCGCCGTTGTCAATAGCGATAGTTTGACAAATCCCGTATTTCGGGATTAAAGTGAATTCCACTTCGTCACCTAACCCAGAGCCGCCGAATGGAAATCCCACACCTGGACACCGATGCCCGAACCCGCGATGGCGCGAGCATCGTGCTCGAAACGGCGCGCGAGCGCGGCGTCGACGTCTGTTTCGCGAATCCCGGCACGACGGAAATGCCGTTCGTCGTCGCGCTCGATCGCGTGGCGGGCGTGCGTCCGATCCTGGGGCTGTTCGAGGGCGTCTGCACGGGCGCCGCGGACGGTTACGGCCGGATGGCCGGCAAGCCCGCGATGACGCTGCTGCACCTCGGGCCGGGCCACGCGAACGGCATCGCCAACCTTCACAACGCCCGCCGTGCCCGCACGCCGATCCTGAACATTGTCGGCGATCACGCGCGCGCGCATCTGAAATACGACGCGCCGCTCACCTCCGACATCGAATCGCTCGCGCGGCCGGTATCGGTCTGGTATCGCAGCGTCGCGCATGCCGACGATCTGGCGCGCGACACCGCCGCCGCGATCGCGGCAGCGACCGCGGCGGCCTCGGGCGTCGCGACGCTGGTGCTGCCGGTCGATCTGCAGTCTGCGGCCGTGAACGAAACCGCATCGCAGCCGCGTGCGCAGGCCGCACCGGCCGTGCCCGCATTCGACGCGGCCCGGCTCGCACGGGTCGCGGACCTGTTGCGCACCGGCGTGCCCGCGGTGCTGCTGCTGGGCGCCCGAGCGCTGTCCGCGCGCGGCCAGAAGGCGGCAGCGCGGATTGCGGCGGCCACCGGCGCGGCTTGTTTCGGCGAAACCTTTCCCGCCCGCGCGGAGCGCGGCGGCGGCCTGCCGGACATCGACCGGCTGCCGTACTTTCCCGAGCCGGCGCGCGCGGCCCTCGCCGGGCGCAAGGTCGTGCTCGCCGGCGCGCTCGCGCCCGTCACGTACTTCGCATACGAAGGCATCCCGGGCGAGCTCGCGCCGCCCGAGGACCTCGTCACGCTGGCCGATCCGGGCGAGGCGGCCGACGCGGCGCTGGAAGCGCTCGCCGAAGCCGTCGGCGCGACGGCCGACGTCGACGGCGTGCGCGTCGCACGCTGGAACGTCGAAGCCGGCCCGCTGACGCCGCAGACGGCCGGGCGCGTGCTGGCCGACGCGCTGCCGGACGACGCGATCGTGTCGATCGAAGGCGGCACCTGCGGCTATCCGTTCGTGACGGCGTCGGCGCGCGCGCGCCGGCACACGATCCTCACGAACACCGGTGGGGCGATCGGCCAGGGGCTGCCGGTCGCGCTCGGCGCCGCCGTCGCATGCCCGGCGCGCCGCGTGTTCGCGCTGCAATCCGACGGCAGCGCGCAGTACACGATCCAGGCGCTGTGGACGATGGCGCGCGAGCGTCTGCCGATCGTGATGCTGATCGCATCGAACCGGCGCTACGCGATCCTGCAGACGGAACTCGCGCGCAACGGCCAGCCGGCCGACACGCCGCACGCGAGCCGGCTGACGCTGCTGGACGATCCGCCGATCGACTGGCTCGCGCTGTCGGCCGGCTACGGCGTGCCGGCCGAGCGCGTGAGCACGACGCAGGCGCTGTCGCGCGCGCTGGACGACGCGCTCGCGCACACCGACGGGCCGCGCCTCATCGAGATGTGCCTCGCCTAAGCGGGCGCTTGCCCGCTCCATCAATCCCGACTCTCACCATTTCTCGCCATGGATCTGCAACTCAACGGAAAGGCCGCGTTCATCACCGGCGGCAGCATGGGCATCGGCAAGGCCGTTGCGCTGGAGCTGGCCCGCGAAGGCGTCAACGTCACGATCGCGGCGCGACGCATGGAACACCTGGAGGCCGCCGCCGCCGAGCTTCGCACGGCGCTCGAACCGCTCGGCAGCGCCGCGGGCGCGATCCTGCCGGTCACGCTCGACACGACCGACATGCGCTCCATCGAAGCGGCGATGGCGGCCAGCGTCGAACGCTTCGGACGCCTCGACGTCCTGCTCAACGGCGCCGCGCATCCGGGCGGCCTGGTGCGCGCGGAGCTGGAGCATGCGGACCCGCAGGGCCTGCTGCAGGACATCGACATCAAGGTGATCGGCTACCTGCGCTGCGCGAAGGCGGCCGCGCCGTACATGCGCCGCAACGGCTTCGGCCGGATCGTGAACGTCGGCGGCCTGACGGGCCGCGGCAGCAAGCAGCTGTCCGGCATGCGCAACGTGGCGATCGTGCATCTGACCAAGACGCTGTCCGATCAGCTCGGGCCGTTCGGCATCACGGTGAACACGATTCATCCGGGCGTGGTCGAGACGCCGCACATCCACGAACTCTACGAGAAGGAAGCGCACAAGCAGGGGCTGACGGCCGCCGAGGTCGAGGCCAACTACGTCAAGGCGACGCCGATCCGGCGCGTGCTGCAGCCCGAGGAGATGGGCTGGATCGTCGCGTTTCTCGCGTCGCCGAAAGCCGGCTCGATCACCGGCGAGTCGATCGGCTGCGACGGCGGGCTCACCCGCGGCATCTTCCTCTGATTTCCCCGACTTCCCCGACACAAGGAGCTTCCCATGACCGCAACCGTACTGGTCGCCACGGCCGGACAAGGCATCCTGCGCTCGAACGACGACGGCAAGACCTGGCATCGCCTCGGCCTGACCGAGCCGATCGAATTCGACGGCATCGTGCGCGCGCTCGCCGTGGACCCGGCCACGTCGTCGCGCGTGTATGCCGGCGCCGATGCGGGGCTGTGCATCAGCGACGACGGCGGCGCGCACTGGTATCGCCCCGCGAACGCGCTGAACGGGCAGACCGTCTGGTCCATCGCGATCGATCCGGCGAACCCGGCGGTGCTCTACGCTGGCACCGGCGCGCCGTCGCGGGCCGCGCTTTACAAGTCGACCGACGCCGGCATGAGCTGGACGCCGACGGCGCCCGTATTCCCCGAGTTCTGCTCGGGCGTCAACCGGCCGCGCCTGCTGACGATCTGCGTCGACCCGAGCGACAGCCGCAACGTGTGGTACGGCGTCGAGGAAGGCGGTGCATGGCGCAGCCGCGACGGCGGCGCGACCTGGGTGCGGGTGGACGGCCCCGGCACCGCGATCCGCAACAGCGACATTCACGCGATCGCCGTGTTGCCCGCGACGGCCGATACCGCGAAGACCACGCTGCTGCTGACGGTGAATGCCGTGTACGTGAGCGATGACGACGGACGGACGTGGGACGGCGAGCTGTCGCGCGAGCGTTTCGACGGGCTGTACTACACCCGCACGGTCGTGCCGCTGGCGACGCCCGACGGCGCACTGCTGATGGCGATCGGCGACGGCACGCCGGGCACGCAAAGCCGCATCTACCGCTCGACCGACCGCGGCCGCGCCTGGCGCGAGACGGACCTGCAGACGCCGCCGAACTCGACGTTCTGGGCGTTCGGCGTCCACGGCGCGCGCCCGGAGCTCGTCTATGCGGGCACCAAGTACGGCCACCTGTTCCGCTCGCGCGACGGCGGCCGGAACTGGACCAAGGAATGGCGCGATTTCAGCGAGATCACGGCGGTCGCATGGACGCCGTTCGAAGCGCCGCTCGTGGCCCATGCGCAATCCACGCACTGACCGGAGCCCGCGATGACGTCATCCGACTTCCGCCAGCAGGCCGAACGCGCGAACGCGAGCGGCCGGCCGATGCCGACGCCGCACATTCAGCGCACCCACCTGTCGCTGTTCGTGCGCGATCCGGTGCGCTCGAGCACGTGGTACGCCGACGTGCTCGGCATGAAGGAAACCGCGCGCGGCGATCAGTGGGTGTTCATGTCGTTCGGACAGAAGCATCACGACATCGCGCTGATCCGCGCGGCGTCCGATGCGGAGCTCGGCACGATCGGGCTGCAGCACTACGGCCTCGAAATCGCGGGCGGGCTGACCGAGCTGCGCCGCCTGTACGGCATGCTGATCCGCCGCCACGTGCCGATCGTCAAGATCACCGATCACAAGGTGGGCATCGGCGTGTACTTCAACGATCCGGACGGCAACCGCCTCGAGTTCTTCTGCGAGACCGTCACCGACGACGAGGAAGGCAAGCGCGTGCTCAACCGCTACCACGCGCCCAGCGATCCGACGCAGCTCGAACCGCTGTTCGACTAGCGTCGCCGCCGTTGCCGCTCCGAACCACCGCATATCCACACCATTGACCAGGGAATCCCGATGAGCAAGACCGCCAATTTCGAAGGTTTTCATATCCGCAAGTGGTACACGCAGATCGAGGATTCGCTCGCGAACGAGACCGGCCAGCTGGCCGACGGCGAACCGCTGCGCAAGATCGTGATCGCGGCGGCCGTCCACAATCCGTACGCCGGGCGTTTCAGCGAGAACCTCGACGACCTCGTGCGTCCGTCGCCCGCGCTCGGCCGCGAGTTCGCGCGACGCATCGAAGCGCTCGCGGCGGGGCGCGCGATCGAGAGCTACGGCAAGGCGTGTCTCGTCGGCTCGGCGGGCGAGTACGAGCACGGCAACGCGTTCCTCACGTCGATCTTCGCCGAACCGATCCGCGCGGCGCTCGGCGGCGGCAAGGCGTGGGTGCCGTCGAGCGGCAAGCGCGGCCCGATCAACACGGTGATCGACGTGCCGCTCGCGCACAAGGACGCGCTGTACGTGCGCTCGCACTACGACACCGTCACCTGCCTGTTCCCCGATGCGCCGAACGACGACGAAGTGCTGGTGATCTTCGCGTTCGCGACACGCGGCCGCCTGCATGCGCGGCTCGGCGGGCTGAAGGCGAGCGAGATCGTCGGCCGCGACGGTCTGGTCTGAATGCTGGCGCGGCGCGGAGGGCGAACGATGAACCGGGCATCCGGAACCGATGGATGGATCGTCAGCGACGGCTTGCGGCTGCACTACGTCAGCTGGGGGCGCGACGATGCGCCGGCCGTGGTGATGCTGCATGGCCTGCGCAGCTACGCGCAGACGTGGGCCGACGTGGCGCATGCGCTGACCGACCGCTACCGCGTCGTCGCGCTCGATCAGCGCGGGCGCGGCGCGAGCGACTGGGACCCGCGGCGCGAATATTACGCGGCGGCCTATGTGCGCGATCTCGACGCGCTGGTACGGGCGCTCGGCCTGCGGCGCTTCGTGCTCGTGGGCCATTCGATGGGCGGCGCCAACGCGTTCGTCTATGCGGGCCGCGATCCGGAGCGGCTCGCCGGCCTCGTGATCGAAGACATGGGCCCCGGTGCGTCCGTCGGCTCGCAAGGATCGGCGCGCATCAAGCGCGAGCTGCTGGAAACGCCCGACGGGTTCGCGACGTGGGCCGACGCGCGCGCGTTCTGGCGCCGCCAGCGGCCGAACCTGCCGGAGGCGGCGCTCGATTCCCGCGTCGCGCATTCGCTGCGGGAGCACGCGCCCGGACGCATCGTCTGGCGGCACGACGCCGCGGGAATCGCGGCCGCGCGGCTCGCCGCGACACCCGAGCAACTGGTCGACCTGTGGCCGCTGATACGGAGCCTGCGGGTGCCGACGCTGCTGCTGCGCGGCGGCGATTCGGACTTTCTATCCGCGCAGGTCGCGGCCGACATGAGCGCGGCCAACGCCGTGATCGAGCGGGTCGATATCGCGGGCGCGACGCACTACGTGCATGACGATCGGCCCGCGGCGTTCAACGGCGCATTGCGCGAATGGCTCGACCGTCTCGACGATCCGGCATGGCGCGCGGGGGAGCGGGGCGCATGAAAGCGGACAACCGGAACCGGACCTCGGTCGCGATCGTCGGCGCGGGGCCGAACGGCGCGGCGCTGGCGAACCTGCTCGGCCTGTATGGCGTCGATACGGTCGTGGTCGAGCGGGCGCCGCAGATCGTCGACTTCCCGCGCGCGGTCGGCATCGACGACGAAGCGCTGCGGCTGTTCCAGACTGCCGGCGTGGCCGACGAGCTGAGTCGCGACATCATCCAGAACGTGCCGTTGCGGATGTTCAATGCGCGCGGCGAATGCTTCGCCGACGTGCGTCCGTCGGTCCGCGAGTTCGGCTGGTGGCGGCGCAACATCTTCATGCAGCACCTGGCCGAGCGCACGTTGCGCGATGCGCTGGCGCGCTATCCGCACGTGTCGCTGCGCACCGGCGAGGAAGTCGTCGGGCTGGAGCAGGACGACGCGCACGTGACGCTGCGGGTGCAGGGCGCCGACGGGCAGCACTATGCGCTCGACGCCGATTACGTGGTGGCGGCCGACGGCGGGCGCAGTCCGCTGCGCGAGATGCTCGGCATCCCGCTCGCCGGCACGACGCATCCGATGAAGTGGGTCGTGGTCGACGTGAAGAACGCCGGCCTCGACCAGCCCTGCACCGCGCTGAACTGCGACCCGCGCCGCCCGAACGTGTGCATCTATCTGCCGTTCAACTACCGGCGCTGGGAGTTTCTCGTGTTTCCGCACGAGGACGAACAGGCGATCGCGCAACCGGAGTCGATACGCGCATTGATCGCACCGTACGTCGCAGACGTCGAGCGGCTGGAGATCGTCCGGGCGCGCACCTACACGCATCACTCGCGCGTGGCGGAGCGCTTCGTCGCGGGCCGCATAGCGCTC
The DNA here is from genome assembly GCF_000262695.1 of Burkholderia sp. KJ006. NCBI lineage: Bacteria > Pseudomonadati > Pseudomonadota > Betaproteobacteria > Burkholderiales > Burkholderiaceae > Burkholderia > Burkholderia sp. KJ006. The sequence goes on from NC_017922.1 coordinate 86,175, forward strand.
GTCGGCGATGCCGCGCACCTGAGTCCGCCGTGGATCGGGCAAGGGCTGAATGCGGGCCTGCGCGACGTGGGCAACCTCGCGTGGAAGCTGGCCGGGATCGTCCACGGTACGTTGAACCCCGGCGTGCTCGCGACCTACGAAACGGAGCGCCGCGCCCATGCGAAGGCGATGATCGACCTCGCGGACACGTTCGGCGCGATGCTGATGCCGACCAGCCGTCCGGTCGCATTCCTGCGCGATCGGCTGCTCGCGGCCGCGCGGTTTGCGCCGGGCCTGAAGGACTACGTGCTGCAAATGCGTTTCAAGCCGATGCCGAGCTATACGCGCGGGATCGTGGTGACGGGCGCATCGGATGCGTCGGGCGCGATCGGCCGGATGATCGTCCAGCCCGACGTCGAAACGGCCGACGGTGTGCGCCGCAAGCTCGACGACGTGCTCGGCCCGTGGTTTTCGATCATCGGCTGGCAATGCGATCCGCAAGCGAGCCTGAGCGACGACGATCGCGCGTTCTGGACCGCGCTGGGCGCGAAGTTCGTGCAGATCGTCCGGTCGCGCAGCGGCACGTGCCGCGAGCAGCGCATCGCGAGCGCGCACGGCAGCGAGTGCGTCGAAGACGTCGACAACGCGATGGCCGACTGGTTCGACCGGCATGCGGGGCCGCTGGTCGTCGTCCGTCCGGACCGGTACGTCGCCGCGCAGACCGACGCGGTCGGCATCGCCGGCGTGACGGCCGCGTTCCGCGCATTCGCGCCGCAGCAGCAAGCGGAGGCCGCGCATGTTTGTTGAGCAACGCATCTATACGCTGGTGCCCGGCGGCGTCGCCGAGTATCTGCGGCTCTATGCGGAGTGCGGTCGCGCGCCGCAGGAGCAGGCGCTCGGCACGATGGTCGGCTGCTTCACGACCGAAGTCGGGCCGCTGAACCAGCTCGTGTATCTGTGGGCCTTCGATTCGCTCGACGAGCGCGCACGGCGTCGCGCGGCGCTGATGGCCGATCCGGCGTTCGGCGTGTTCCGCGGCAAGGTGCGGCATCTGCTGGTCCGGCAGGAGAACCGGATTCTCCGGCAGGAAATCGGCGGTTTGCTGGCCTGGCCGCAACCGGCGGCGTGACCTGCCGGTCGTCGTGCCGGCGGCGGTCACGCGCCGCGCCGGCGCCCTTCATGCAATTCCACGTGAGGCACCCGCGTTGATTCCGTTTACTCCGCTGACTTCCCGGATGAGCTCCGGCGTCCGACACGACTACGCGCCGCTTCGGCTGTACATCGACGGCAGGTTCCACGATGCCGACGGCCGGCGCACGCAACCGGTCGTCGATCCCGGGACCACACGCGTGCTCGGCGAGCTGCCGCATGCGACGGCGCACGACATCGACGCCGCGGTGCAGGCCGCGCATCGCGCATTCGTCACGTGGCGGCACGAGTCGCCGCTCGTGCGTTCCGACCTCCTGCGTCGCGCCGCCGCGCTCGCGCGCGAGCGCGCCGAGACCATCGGCCGGCACATCACGATGGACCAGGGCAAGCCGCTTCGCGAGGCGATCGCCGAGGTCGTGTCGGCGGCCGAGCAGCTCGAATGGCATGCGGAGGAGGGACGCCGCACCTACGGGCGGGTCGTGCCGGCCCGTTCCCCGGACGTCATGCAGACGGTGCTGCGCGAGCCGATCGGCGTATGCGCGGCGTTCTCGCCGTGGAATTTCCCGTTCAGCCAGGCGATGCACAAGATCGCGGCCGCGCTGGCGTCGGGATGCACGCTGGTGCTGAAAGGGCCGGAGGAATCGCCGAGCGCGATCGTCGCGCTCGCGCAGCTGTTTCACGATGCCGGCTTGCCGCCCGGCTGCCTGAACATCGTCTGGGGCGTGCCGGGCGACGTATCGAAGCAGCTGATCGAAGCGCCGCTGGTGCGCAAGATTTCGTTCACCGGATCGGTGCCCGTCGGCAAGCAACTGGCGGCGCTCGCCGCGTCGCTGATGAAGCGCATGACGATGGAGCTGGGCGGTCATGCGCCGGTGCTCGTCTGCGCGGACGCCGACGTCGAGCGCGCCGCGGCGATGCTGGCCGCGTACAAGTTTCGCAACGCCGGGCAGGTGTGCGTATCGCCGACGCGGTTCTTCGTGCAGCGCGCGGCGTTCGACCGGTTCGTCTGCGCCTATCTCGACGCGGTGGGCACGATCCGCGTCGGCTACGGGCTGGACGCGGGCGTGACGATGGGGCCGCTCGCGCATGCGCGGCGCGTGGACGAGATCGACGCCTTCGTGGCCGACGCAACGGCCAAAGGCGCGCAGATCGCCACGGGCGGCATGCGCCTGCCGGGGCCCGGCCACTATTTCGCGCCGACGGTCGTGCTCGGCCCGGCGCGCGATACGCGGCTGATGAACGACGAGCCGTTCGGCCCGATCGTGGGCATCGTGCCGTTCGACGATCTCGACGATGCGCTCGCCGAAGCCAACCGTCTGCCGTTCGGGCTCGCGTCGTACGCATTCACGACGTCGGCGCGCAACGCGCACCGGATCAGCCGCGCGCTCGAGGCCGGCATGGTCAACATCAATCACTTCGGCATGGGGCCGGCGGAAATTCCGTTCGGCGGCGTGAAGGACAGCGGCTTCGGCAGCGAAGGCGGCACGGAAGCGTTCGACGGCTATCTCGTCACGAAATTCGTCACGCAGATGAATTGACCGACGGGCGCCTGCCGCCGATCGTGCGCGGCGCGGCGCGTGTTCAGGTGGCTGCGCCGATCCGCGCGGTGGCGTCGATCAGCAGTTTGCCGAGCACCTGCTCGTCGAACAGCGCGAAGTGCTCGGCGCGGAACACGAGCGACAGGCTGCTGTTGATTTCGCCGCTGCTGGCCGTGCGGATCGGTGCGGCGATACCGACGAAACCCGCGTCGAGTTCGCCGCGCGAAATCCAGTAGCCGGACTCGACGATCTGCTGGCAGTGGCGCCAGAACGCGGTCCAGTCGGTCGCGAATTCGCCGAGCTCCGCGTTGTGCCGTTCGTGCAGGCGCTTCAGGCGCGCGCGCGACATCGCGGCGACGATCACCTTCGACGAGGCGCCGACGAACAGCGGCATGATGCGGCCGCGCCCGAAGCCCAGCTGCAGGTTTTCGGCGCCGGACTCGTGCATCACGTTGATGATCTGCTCGTCGAACAGCGTCGACACGAGCGCGTCGCCGCCGGTGACCTGGACCAGATGCTGAATCACCGGTTTCGCCGCATTCAGCGTCGGGTCCGACTGCCGCATGTTGTAGTCGAGATGGATGATGCGCGGCCCGAGCGTATAGCGGCCATTGCTGCCGACGAGCAGGCCGACGGACGCCAGTTCCTTCACGTAGCGGTAGCACGTGGTGCGAGAGAAGCCCATGTGTTCGGCGATCTCCTCGGCCGTCATCGACGTCGCGGACGACGAGAAGACGTCAAGGATGGACAGCATTTTGGTCAGGCTCGACATGACGTGATCCGGGTTCAGACGGGTTGCGGCAACCGAACGAGCGGCGCGACGGCGTTGCAGCGCAAGCGGGCCGGCCACGCTGCCGCTGCGCCGGCGACAGGGCCGTAGTCTAACTGAAGTCGGTCGCGCGGCGCCCGACCGCAGGGCGCGCAGCACCGACCAGCAACGACGGATTTCGATAGGCATCCCTACATGAAGAGGAGAGTGAAGATGAAGACGTGGATCCGCGTGCTGGCAATCTACGGATGCGGCAGCGCCGTGCCGGCGTTCGCGCAATCGAGCGTGACGCTCTATGGTTCGCTGGACACCGGCGTCACCTATACGAGCAATGTCGCGTCGGCGCCGCGCGGCGGCCGCCAGCTCGCGTTGCAGGCCGGCGTGGCGCGCAACGACGTGTGGGGGCTGACGGGCCGCGAGGATCTCGGCGGCGCGAACTTTGCGGTCTTCCGGCTCGAAAGCCAGTTCCAGACCTCGGACGGCACGCTCACCGTGCCGGGCGCCGCGTTCAGTTCGCAAGCGTACGTCGGGCTCGGCGGGGACTGGGGAACCGTGACGCTCGGCCGCCAGTTCGATTTCGTCGGCGATCTGATGCCGGCCTTCGCGATCGGCGCGAATACGCCGGCCGGCCTGCTCGCATGGGGCTTGCCGGCGAATGCGTCGGCCGGCGGCGCGCTCGACAACCGCGTCTGGGGCGTGCAGGTGAACAACGCGGTGAAGTACGTGAGTCCGACCTTCGGCGGCGTGTCGTTCGGCGGCATGTGGGGGTTCGGCAACGTACCGGGCACGGTCGCGCGCAGCAGCGTGCAGAGCGCGATGGTGTCGTACACGCAAGGCGCGTTCAGCGCCGCGCTCGTGTATTTCGGCCAGCACGACGTGACCTCCGGCGGCAATCTCCGCAACTTCTCGGGCGGCGCCGGCTACGACGTCGGCCGGCTGCGTGTGTTCGGCATGGTGTCGGACGTGCGGATCAGCGCGGCCGCACCGCTGCGGGCCACGACCTACGATGCCGGGCTGACCTATGCAGTGACGCCGTCGCTGCAACTCGGCGGCGGCTTCCAGTTCCAGCAACGCGGCGGCGATACGGGCTCGGCCAACCAGCTCACGCTGACGGCCGACTATTCGCTGTCGAAACGGACCGGCCTGTATGCGGTATTCGCGCGCGGGCACGACAGCGCGTACGGCGCACAGGTCGAGGCCGCGCTCGGCGGCGCGGCGTCGGGGTCGACCCAGAGCGCGGTCCGCGTGGGCCTGCGCCACCAGTTCTGACGGTGCGGCGCGCGACGGCCGGCACGCGCAACGCGCGGCCGCCGTCGCGCCGCGCGCATGTCAGAAGCGATGCATCATCCCGATGCGCAACGCGAGCTGGTTGCGGCCCGACGACTGTCCGGCGGTGCCGAGCACGTGCGCATGATCGAAGTCGGTGCCGGTGTTGCCGGTCGCATGCTGGTACGCACCCTGGATGTACGTGGAGGTCCGCTTGCTGAGGTCGTAGTCGAGCATCATCGACAGCTGGTGCCAGCTCGGCGAGGCGTCGCCCGCCGCCGTCGCGACGCGCGCGTGCGTATAGGTGTAGGCGGCGCCGAACCACACGTCGGGCAGGAGGAAATACTGGCCGTTGACCTCGAAATTGTCGAACTTCCACGCGTTCTGCGAGCCCGTCGCAGGCTGGTTCGTGAAGTAGACGTTCGCCTCGGGGCTGTAGACGTCGACGTGCGAATAGGCGGCGGACAGCGTCAGCTTGTCATTGAACTTGTACGACGCGCCGACATCGATGTTCTGCTGCGAACGGCCGCTGAAAACCGTATCGTCGCTCGACAACGCGCCGGCCGCCGTCGCGCCGCCGTTGTTGGCCTTCAGATACGCGATGGCGGCGGAGAACGCACCGGCCTGGTACTGCATCGCGGCGCTGTAGACGCGGTTGCGGGCGAAGCCGCCCGCCTGATTCGAGAGCCCGTAGAGCACCTCGCCCTTGAAGCCGCCGTACGTCGGCGACACGTACTTGACGCTGTTCTGGATGCGGTAGTCCCAGTCGGCGTTGTCGTTGTCGTACGGGTGGGCGCCGAAGTCGCCGAGCCAGTTTCCGGCGGCCGCGAACGGGCTCCACATGTCGAGCGTGGGGTCGTACTGACGGCCCAGCGTGAGTGTGCCGAAGCGATCGGAATCGAGCCCGACGTAGGCCTGCCGGCCGAACATCCGCGACGCGACGCCGAGCGCGCCGGTGCTTGCGTTGAAACCATTCTCGAGCTGGAAGATCGCCCGCAGGCCGCCGCCGAGATCTTCCGTCCCCTTCAGCCCCCAGTTGCTGCCGACGGTGTCGCCGCTGACCATCTGGTAGGCGCGGCTTCCGGCCGCGTTGCTCGTGAAATTGATGCCTTGGTCGATCGATCCGTAAAGCGTCACGCTGCTCTGCGCGTGAGCGCCCAGGTTGAACCCCATCGCGCAGGCCGCCGTGACGGCCGCAATCCTCTTTTTCATTGTCGATCTCCGGGTGACGCAGGAATGGCAGCCCGCGTCGCGACGGGCACGCACGCGCCTCCCGCCGGATCAGGATCTGCCATCGGTTAGTAAGACGAAAGACGTGACGTGGAACGAGCCGGGCCGCGACGAGCGGCCCGGTGGTGAAGCGTCGGGTGGTGCGCGCAGGCGCGCGGCGACGGCGTTACAGCATGCGTCGCAACACGTCGTTCTCGCGGTTCGGATCGAAGAAGCGGTGCTTCAGCGCGGCGAGCACGTGCAGCACGACGAGCGCGAGCAGCGTGTAGGCGAGCGTCCTGTGCAGCCACTGGAACGCGACGAACCAGTGGTCGTTCTTCGCCAGCAGCTCGGGCACGCGCAGACCGAAGAACGGCACGCCGTCGCTCTGCGTATAGGTGCTCGACATCGAATAGCCCATCAACGGCACGACGACGGCCAGCGCGTACAGCAGGTAATGGGCGAGCTTGGCGAGCTTGCGGTCGAGTTTCGGCAGGCTCGCCGGCAGCGGCGGCAACGTCTGCATCGAGCGGATCGCCAGTTGGGTCAGGACCACCAGCAGCGTGAGCACGCCGAATTCCTTGTGGGTCGGGTAGTACCAGTCGAATTTGGCGGGCAGGTTGTCGTCGAGCCGGACCATCGTCCATCCGGTCCACAGCTGCGCACCGATCAGGATCGCCCTGAGCCAATGAAGCAGCCGAAGCGTGAGCGGATACTTGTGCGCTGGAATTGCAATAGCCTGGTCGTTCATCTGGATGGTCTCTCGTGTAGGCACAACTGCGAAGGGCGGGATGTCGAACGCCGGCGTCGACATTCCGCGCCGTATGGGGCAACTCGCGCCGGGCCGATGCCCCCGACCGCCGCGCGGCGCACGCGTCGTCGAAACGACGCGCGTGCGGCCGATGCGCCGCGTCGTCAGGCGATCGCTCGCGCGTCCGCGCAGCACTCCTGCAGCGCGTCGCGCAGCGCATGCGCGATGAGGTCGGTCTCTTCCGGCTGCAGCGTCAGCGGCGGCGACATCACGATCTTGTTGGCGATCGCCCGGACCAGCACGCCGCGCTTGCGTGCGGCATCCGCCACGCGCGCCGCGAACCCCTTGCCGGGATCGAGCGGCGTGCGGCTCGCCTTGTCGGTCACGAGATCGAGCGCCAGCATCAGCCCCTTGCCGCGCACGTCGCCGACCGTTTCGAAGTCGCGCGTCAACGGCAGCAACTGCTCGAGCAGGCGTTGGCCCATGCGCGCCGCGTTGCCCGGAAGATCCTCGGCTTCGACGATGTCGAGTACGGCGAGCGACGCGGCGCAGGCGAGCGGATGGCCGCTGTACGTATAGCCGTGCATGACGACGTGCGAGAAGCCCGCGCCGTGCTCGATCGCTTGCGCGATCCGGCCGTTGTACAGCGTCGCGCCGAGCGGCACGTAGCCGGCCGAAATGCCCTTGGCGACGCACAGGATGTCGGCGGCGACGCCCCAGCCGCGGCTGCCGAGCATGCTGCCGGTGCGACCGAAGCCGGTCACCACTTCGTCGGCGATCAGCAGGATGCCGTGCCGGTCGCATACGTTCCGCACGCGCGCCCAGTAGCTGGCCGGCGGGACGATCAGGCCGCCGGCGCCCTGCACCGGCTCCGCGACGAACGCCGCGATGGTCTGCTGGCCATGAAAGGCGATCGTGTCCTCCAGTTGCCGGATGCAGTGTTCGACCAGCTGGTCCGGATCATCGCAGTTCCACGGATTGCGATACAGCCACGGGGTATCCAGCAGCACGCAGCCGGGCAGCAACGGACCGTGATTGTAGTGGTAGACGCCGTTGCCGCCGATCGACGTGCCGCCCATGTGCACGCCGTGATAGCCGTTGCGCAGCGACAGGAACTTCGTGCGCGACGGCTCGCCCGCGGCGACCCAGTACTGGCGCGCCATCTTCAGCGCGGTCTCGATCGCGTCGGAGCCGCCGCTGCCGAACATGACGCGCTGCATGTCCTCCTGCTCGAACATCGCGCACAGGCGGTCGGCCAGATCGTAGACGCGCGGGTGGGCCACGCCGTCGAAGGTCTGATAGTAGGACAGCTCGTCCATCTGGCGCGCGATCGCGGCCTTCACTTCCGGCCGGTTGTGGCCGACGTTGACGTTCCACAGGCCGCCGACGCCGTCGAGCATGCGGTGGCCTTCGACGTCGTACACGTAGTTGCCGTCGCCGCGGGCGATGATGACCGTCGGGGTCGTATGCCCGGCCGCGGCCGAGCTCATCGGGTGCCAGAATCGCTTTTGTCGCTTTTGGTAGTCCATGAGGTATCTCTCTTCAAGTGCGTGAACACGGTGCGGCGCGGCGTGCGCCGCGACATCACAGCGCGGCCGTGACGATCTTTTCCTCGAGGTACGAATCGAGCGCGGCCTTCGACAAGTCGCGCCCGATCCCGCTTTGCCGGGTGCCGCCCCACGGCAGGCGCGCATCGATCGGGCTCCATGCGTTGATGGCGACCGCGCCGACGTCGAGCCGTTCGGCGACGCGGTGCGCGGTGCCGACATCCTGCGTCCAGACCGAGGCGGACAGGCCGAACGGCGTGTCGTTGGCGATCCGGATCGCATCGTCCTCGGTCTCGAACGGCATCACCATGCCGACCGGGCCGAACACTTCTTCGCGCGCGATGCGCATGCCCGGATGCACGCCGCCGAGTATCGTCGGGCGCATGAAGCAGCCGCGCGGCGGCACCTGTTCGTCGCCGGCGAGCATGACCGCGCCTTCGGCCAGCGCCGCCGCGACGTGCGCCCGCACGCGTGCGAGATGCCGCGGGTTGATGAGCGCGCCCATCTGCACGCCGGCCTCGGTCGGCGGCCCGACGCGGATGGTGCGTGCCGCGTCGGCGAGCCGCGCTTCGAGTGCGTCCGCGATCGACCGGTGCGCGAGCACGCGCGAGCCGGCCGCACACGTCTGCCCCTGGTTCGCGAACATGCCGGCCACCAGCGACGGGATCGCGCGGTCGAGATCGGCATCCGCGAAGACGATCTGCGCGGCCTTGCCGCCGAGCTCGAGCGTGACGCGCTTGAAGGTGCGCGCCGCATCGCAGGCGATCGTGCGGCCGACTTCGGTACTGCCGGTGAAACTGATCTTGCTGACGAGCGGATGCGCGACGAGCGCAGCGCCGACCTCGGCGCCCATGCCGTGCACGATGTTGACGACGCCGGCCGGCAGGCCGGCTTCGCACGCGAGCTTGCCGAGCCGCGCCACGGCGAGCGGCGCATCCTCGGACGGCTTGATCACCACCGGGCAGCCGGCCGCGAGCGCCGGTGCGAGCTTCCATACGGCGATCATCAGCGGCGCGTTCCACGGCACGATCTGGCCGGCCACGCCGACCGGCGCGCGCCGCGTGTAACTGAGCGTCGGGCGGCCCATGAAGCCGTCGGTCGGGATCGTCCGGCCCTCGAGCTTGTCGGCCCATCCGGCGAAATAGCGCAGCGTGTCGATGGTCATCGGCAGGTCCATCATGCGCATCTCGGCCGGCGGCCGCCCTTGTTCGACGGCGAGGAGGCTCTCCAGCGCTTCGCTTTCGCGCTCGACGAGGTCCGCCAGCCGATACAGCCAGCGGGCGCGGGCCGCGCCGCCGGCGCGGGCCCATGCGTCGTCGTGCAATGCGTCGTGGGCGGCGCGCACGGCGCGATCGACGTCGTCGGCGCTCGAGGCGGGAACGGTGCAGATGCAGTCTCCGGTCGCGGGCGCCAGCTTGTCGAAGGTGCGGCCGGTGGAGGCATCGCAATGCCGGCCGCCGATCAGGTTCTGGATTTTCATCATGGTGTCCGTGTGTCACAGGTACGAAGCGTCGGGCCGATCGGGCGGGGCGATGACGGCTGCCACGGCCGCGGTCCAACGTCGGATTCACTGTATGTCGATGAAACGGCGCGCGTTGTCCGCTATCGGCAATCGCTGCCGCGCGTATCGGTCAGGGAATACCCGTGCCGACGGCGGCGCGACGCGTCTATGCATAGACGCGCCCGCGGCGGGATTGCGATGGGAATGCGGTGGGATTGCGGCGCGGCGGCAGCGCTGCGCGCGCCGGGCCGCGCTTACTGGGCGGCGCGCCCGAGTTCGCGGTACAGGTCGGGATCGCTGCGCTTCAATCGCAATGCGGCGCGAATGCCGAGCGCGCCGATGGCGAGCAGGAAATACGGAAACATCGCGACGAACGCGGAGTCCGATCCGCTCAGCACCGACAGGTTGCGCACCACCAGCACGAGACATGCGCCGAGCGCGACCACGCTGACGAGCGGCGCGATCAGGCGGTGCACGATCGAGGCGTCCCGATGGTCGCGCGCGAAGAAGGCGATCACCGACGTCGCCACGAGGATCTGCACGGCGATGATGCCGATCGTCGCGAGCGCGCTCATCCACGAGAACACGATGGCGAACGGGTCGAGCCGGAACGCGGCCGAGCCGACGATCGCCGCGAGCGCGATCACCGTCTGCACCTTGCCCGCGACGTCGGGGCAGCGATGCACGGGGCACGTATGGCCGAGCTTGCGCCACAGCACGCGTTCCCGCCCCATCGCGTAGAAATAGCGCGTGATCGTGTTGTGGAACGACAGGATGGCCGCGAACAGGCTCGTGACGAGCAGCACGTTCATCGCATCGGTGGCGATGTTGCCGAGCAGCCGGCTGCTGACGGCGAACCACAGATTGGCCGGATCGCGGGCCGCTTGCGCGGCGATGTGGCCTTCGCCCCACGCCTCGACGATGGCCCATGACGACAGCGCGTAGAACACCATGATGAGGATCACGGCCAGATACGTCGCGCGCGGGATCGTGCGCTTCGGGTCGCGCGCTTCCTCGGAGAAGATGGCCGTGGCCTCGAAGCCCATGTACGAGCCGAGGACGAACACGAGCGCGGTGCCGAGGCCCGGCACGAACACCGCCGCGGGCATGAACGGCCTCGCGCTGAAGCCGCCGGCAGTCGCGCCGTGCGCGACGATCGCGACGTCGAGCAGCATCACGATCGCGATCTCGCCGAGCATCAGCAGGCCGAGCAGCCGTCCGCTGAACTCGATGTGTCGCGCGCCGCAGAGATGCACGGCGGCGACGCAGGCCAGCGCGAACGCCCACCACGGCACGTCGACGCCGTAATGCTGCTGGACGGCGTTGTTGAGAAAGAAGCCGAACATGCTGTAGATCGCGATCTGCACCGCGTTGTACGCGACGATCGCGACGAATGCGCCGCCCACGCCGACGGGCCGCCCGAGCCCGTTCGCGATGTACGCATAGAAGGCGCCCGCGTTGGAGATATGCCGGCTCATCGCCGCGTATCCGATGCTGAAGATCAGGTACATCACGCCGGCCAGCACGAAGACGCCGGGCACGCCGGGGCCGTTGCCGAGCGAGAACGCCGCCGGTGTCGCGCCGACCATCGCGGTGAGCGGCGCGGCCGCGGCGACGACGAAGAAGACGATGTGTGAGAGTCCGACCGCGTTCCTGCTGAGCCCCGCGTCGGACCGGGATGACGATTCGTTCATGAGTAGTCCCGCTGGCCGGATCGTCCGTCAGGAAGCGACCACGGCATGCCTGATCAATGTCCGTGCGCCGCGGGACCATCCTGACGATCCGGCAACGGGTGCTGCCGTGCGGCGACGACACAGGTGTGTGCTTCGACGGCCGCCCTGTCACGCATCTGGTGCATGCGTGCGAACGGGCCGACGCCAGAATTTAGGGTGCCGAAATCCGGGACGTTGTCCGCTATCGGCAATCCGCGCGCGCCGTGCGGCAGGGAATTACCCGGATACGGCGCGCGGCGGCGCGACGGTTCAGCTCAGGCGCGGCGTGTGCGACGGCAGCTCGTGGAAATGTTGCTGGTAGTACGCGGAGAAGCGCCCGAAATGACAAAAGCCGAATTGCGCCGCCGCGTCGCCGATCCGCATCGTCTCGGGTGTCGTCATCAGGAAGCGGCGCACCGCGTTGAGCCGGATCGAGCGCAGGTAGGCGGTCGGCGTGGTGCCGACGACGTTCTGAAAGCTGTATTGCAGCGTGCGGCGGCTGATTCGGAGGTGATGGCAGAGATCGATCACCGTCGGCACGTCGTCGCATTCCAGTGCGATTTCCTGGCTGCGCCGCACGATGTAGCTTTGCGTCGACGCCGACGGCAGCGCGCCCGCATCCGCTTCGTCCGACTGTACGAGGTCGAGCAGGATGCCGACCACGTTATGGGCGAGCACGCGTTCGTCGAACGCGTCGCGGGCCGTGAGCGAACCGTGGTCGAGCGCCTGGCAGAGCACGCGCTCGAGGCCGTCCAGCGCCGTGCGGTAGCGCACCGGCGAGATCGGCAGCACCGGTTGCCGGAGGACGCGCGCGGGCAGGTTCGCCAGTTCGTCGAGCGCGTGATCGGCCGTGAGCGTGCGATCGATCGTGAAGGCGAGCACTTCGGTGTCGCACGGAAGATGCGCGACGAACTCTTCGCCGCCGCGCAGCGTGAGCAGGCTCGGACGCGCGACGGTGCGCCCCTGCACGATCGGTGCGGCCGTGTTCGCGATCGGCAGCGCGAAGCAGAGGCGGCCGCGCGGCGCGAGGCCGTGCTGCATGACACGCTGGTTGATCCGTTCGCGGAACACGTGAAAGCGCTGGCCGGCGACCTGGCGCAGCGTCGTCGTGGCGATGCCCGGACTGATCTGGTCGTAGTGCTGCGACCAGTTCACGATGGCCTGCGAATGGAGGAAGACGTCCGAGAAGCAGCGGGATTCGGCATGCAGGTTCATGGTGTCGCTGAGGCGCCCCATCTCAAATTCAATGCCGGCCGAAGCCGGCTCATGCTGCCCGTCGCGGGTCACGGGAATCGCGCAATGCGCGGCCCGCCGCGGCGTTGCGCTGAAGGCGGCCGGTCACGGGACCGGTCGTGCAGACGATCATATCCAGAAAAAAACCGCGGGGTGACGCGGTCTGCGGGGACCGTAATGAAGTGAAGCGACCCCTGGAAACGGGACCGACCGCGGGTGCTGGCTGCCGCAATCGTCCACGTCGTGTCGGTGAATCCCATTATAGGGGATTCAATTTAATGTCGAGAGCGGGTTTACGCATGGTGTCGCCGGGTAGTGCTGGCGCCGCCGCGACGGGCGAGAGCGCGGATCGAAGACAGGGCGGAAGGCGTCGCCTTCGAGTGGGGGTAGACGCGCGCGGACGGCAAATCGCGCCGTTCTCCGCGCCGACCGCCTCGGGGCCCCACCCGTTACCGGGCGCCGGGCAGAGCGCCGCCGGCCCGAATCTCGTGTCGCCCGTGCTCCGCCGCCGCGCGCGGGCCGTAGGCGGCGTGAAGCAAGCTGCTCGTCTCGCCGGCTTGGTTGATGACTGAAGCCAGATTCCCGATTCCGGGACATTGATGAATGAGGTGCGGATTGAATCTCATGTAAACCACCTATTAGTACCAAATTACGGGATTCATATAATCCGTTCATGCGGCCTGGCATTGGTGCCCGTTCGCTCGACGCGTTTCGGCATGCCGGGGCGCGGCTTCATCGGGGCAGCCGTCCGGACGCCAGGACGACGGCCTCGCCCCCTGCCATGCGGCGGCGAGCGGCTGCCGCGAGCGACGTTCATCTTCCGGGAGCCGTCGATGTCCGAGTCATCCTCTGCGTTCCTGTACCGCCGGGTCGCGCTGCGCGTGATTCCGTTTCTGTTCGTCTGCTACGTGGTCAACTTCATCGACCGCGTGAACATCGGCTTCGCCAAGCTGCAGTTCCTGCAGGACCTCGGCCTGAGCGAGGCCGCGTTCGGTGCCGCGACGGCCATCTTTTTCATCAGTTACGCGGCGTTCGAGGTGCCGAGCAATCTGGTGCTGGCGCGGATCGGCGCGAGCCGGACGCTGATGCGCATCATGGTGCTGTGGGGGCTGTGCACGATCGCGCAGATGTTCGTGACGGGCAGCGTGTCGCTGTACGTCGTGCGCTTTCTGCTCGGCGCGGCCGAGGCCGGCTTCTTTCCGGGCCTCATCCTGTATCTGTCGTACTGGTTTCCGGATGCCGTGCGTGCGCGCGTGAACAGCGTGCTGCTGCTCGCCGTGCCGGTGGCCGGGATGATCGGCGGGCCGCTGTCCGGCTGGATCATGGCGCACCTGCAGGACGCGCTCGGGTTGCGCGGCTGGCAGTGGCTGTTTCTGATCGAAGGTCTGCCGGCCATCGCGCTGGGCCTGATCGCGCCGCTGATGCTGAGCGACCGGCCGGAACAGGCGGCGTGGCTGTCGGCCGCGGACCGGCACGCGCTGTCGCGCGACCTGCAGGCCGAGCGGGCCGCTGCCGTCGTCGGGTACGACGGGGCCGGCGTGCTCGACGTTCTCCGCAACGGGCGCGTGCTCGGGCTCGCGGCGATCTATTTCTGCGTATACGTCGGGATGGGCGCGGTGACGTTCTGGTCGCCGTCGGTGTTGAAGGCGTCCGGGGTGGCGACCGTGTCCGGCGTCGGCTGGCTGTCCGGGCTGATTTCGGTCTTCACGATGATCGGCAACGTCGCGATCGCGTGGAGTTCGGACCGGCACGGCGAGCGGCGCTGGCATACGGTCGCGTGCATGCTCGTCACCGCGTGCAGCCTGCTGCTCCTGCGGTTCGCGGCCGGGCACGTCTGGATGACCGTGACGCTGCTGGCCGTCGCGCAGCTGTGCGCGTTCACCGTGCCGATCGTGTTCTGGACGATTCCGGCGGCGCAGCTCACCGGCCGCGCCGCGGCGGCGGGCATCGCGGCGATCAGCATGCTCGGCTCGCTCGGCGGCGCGTTCAGTTCGTGGCTCGTCGGCGTGCTGTTCACGCGCACCGGTGCGCCGTATGCGGGGCTGGCGGTGGTTGCGATGCTGCTGATGCTCGGCGCGCTGCTGGTGACGAACCTGGTGCCGCGCACACTGCGGTCGCCGCGCGTGAGCGGCGAGCGCGCAGCGTAGCCGCGGCATGACGCTGCGCGGCAGGCAGCCTCACGCGCAGAGCAGGCCGCGCGCCGCGAGGTTCGCATACAGCGCGCGCACGCCGAAGCTCCATGGCGCGATCTCCGTGCACAGCCGCACGGTGTTCACGAGCGCGCCGAGCGCGGGCGTCGCGATCGTCACGCGGTCGCCGAGGTGGTGCGTAAAGCCGGCGCCAGGCGCGTCGCGATCCTGGATCGGCGAGAACATCGTGCCGAGGAACAGCATGAAGCCGTCCGGGTACTGGTGATGCGCGCCGCAGGTCTGGGCGACGAGATCGGTCGGGTCGCGGCTGATCTCGCGCATGTGGCTGATGCCGTCGAGCACGAAACCGTCATCGGCGCCTTCGACGCGCAGCGACACGCTGGCCTGCCGCACGCCGTCGAGCGTGAAGCCGTCGGCGAACAGCCGCACGAACGGGCCGATCGCGCACGAGCCGTTGTTGTCCTTGCATTTGCCGAGCAGCAGCGCCGAGCGGCCTTCGATGTCGCGCAGGTTGACGTCGTTGCCGAGCGTCGCGCCGACCGGCCGGCCGTCGCTGGCGACGGCCAGCACGATCTCCGGTTCCGGGTTGTTCCATACCGATGCCGGCAGCAAGCCGACGTCCGCGCCGAAACCGACCGCCGACATCGGCTGCGCCTTGGAGAACACCTCGGCGTCGGGGCCGATGCCGACCTCCATGTATTGCGACCACGCGCCGCGCCGCTCGAGTTCCGCCTTCAGGCGCAGCGCGGCGTCCGAGCCGGGCACGATTTTCGACAGGTCGGTGCCGAGCGTCGCGGTGATCGCTTCGCGCACCTCGCGCGCGCGCGCCGGATCGCCGCCGGCCTGTTCCTCGATCACGCGCTCGATCAGGCTGACGGCGAACGTGACGCCGCAGGCCTTGATGGCCTGCACGTCGCACGGCGCGAGCAGCTGCGCCGCGCCGGACGCGCCAGGCGTGCCGTCGAGCGCGGCCTGCAGCAGCGGCTCGACGCGGCCGAGCGATTCGCCAGGCGCGCTGCGGGCGAGGTCGGCGGCGTCGGCGCGGTCGAACAGGTCCGCGGTGGTCGGCACGGTGCGCGTGATGTCGATCAGTTCGCCGCCGCGCACGGCGACGACGCTCGGGCCCGCGTGGACGCCGTCGTGCCGCCATACGCGGCCGATCAGCAGCGCCTGCGCGAGATCGTGCGGCAGGCAGTCGGAGACGGAAAGAGTACGCATGATGAGCTCGGCTGGAGTCGTGGGACGTTGGATCAATGCGAATGGCGCGGATTGCCGTGCCGTTCGATCACCTTCAGATACAGCGTGGCTGGCTCGAGGCAGCCGCCGGTGGACAGCTGGCCCACGAAGCGGCGATACAGCTCCTGCCACGGCGTTTGCGCCGGCGGCGCGGCGAACGTCGCGGTTTCGCGGCGCCGCGCGAGTTCCGCTTCGTCGACGAGCACGTCGACGGTCCGGCGGTTCAGGTCGACGCGGATGCGGTCGTCGGTGCGCAGCAGCGCGAGGCCGCCGCCCACCGCCGCTTCCGGCGACATGTTCAGGATCGACGGGCTGGCCGACGTGCCGCTCTGGCGTCCGTCGCCCATGCACGGCAGCGACGTCACGCCGCGCTTCACCAGCGCCGCGGGCGGCGCCATGTTGACGACCTCCGCGCTGCCCGGGTAGCCGACCGTGCCGCAGCCGCGGATCACCAGGATGCAGCGCTCGTCGATGTTCAGCTGCGGATCGTCGATGCGCGCGCGGTAGTCCTCGGGGCCGTCGAACACGATCGCGCGTGCGTCGAAGGTGTTTTCGGCGCCCGGCTCGGCGAGGTAGGTCTGACGGAACGCGTCGCCCACCACCGACATCTTCATGATCGCGCTGTCGAAGAAGTTGCCCGACAGCACGATGAAGCCCGCGCCGTGCTTGAGCGGCGCATCGGGCGTGCGGATCACGTCGCGATCGGCGGGCGGCGCGGCATCGGCGATCGCGCCGATCGGCCGGCCGGACACCGTCATGCAATCGCGCCGGAGCAGGCCGGCCGCATCGAGCTGGCGCAGCACCGCGGGCACGCCGCCGGCGCGATGGAAGCTCTCGCCGAGATATTCGCCGGCCGGCATGCAGTTGACGAGCAGCGGCACGGCTTCGCCGAAGCGCTGCCAGTCGTCGAGGCTCAGCTCGACGCCCATGTGGCGCGCGATCGCGATCAGGTGCGGCGGGCAGTTGGTCGACGCACCGAGCGCGGACGCGACGACGATCGCGTTCTCGAACGCGGCGCGCGTCATGATCTGCGACGGACGCACGTCGTCGCGCACCAGCTCGACCGCGCGCTTGCCGGTCGCGTAGGCCATCTGGCCGCGCTCGCGGTAGGCGGCCGGAATGCTCGCGCAGCCCGGCAGCGACATGCCGAGCGCCTCGGCGAGGCTGTTCATCGACAGCGCGGTGCCCATCGTGTTGCAGTGCCCGATCGACGGCGACGCCGCGGTGGTCAGCGCCATGAATCCTTCGTAGTCGATCTCGCCTGCCGCGAGCAGGTTGCGCGCGTGCCAGATCACCGTGCCCGAGCCGACGCGCTTGCCGTCGTGCCAGCCGTCGAGCATCGGCCCGCCCGACAGTACGATGGCCGGCATGTCGACGGTGGCCGCGGCCATCAGGCAGGCGGGGGTGGTCTTGTCGCAGCCGGTGGTCAGCACCACGCCGTCCAGCGGAAAGCCGTGCAGCACTTCCACCAGCCCCAGGTAAGCGAGGTTGCGGTCGAGCGCGGCGGTGGGGCGGCGGCTCTGCTCGGCGAGCGGGTGCACCGGGAACTCCATCGGAATGCCGCCCGCGTCGCGAATGCCGGCGCGCACGCGCTCGGCCAGTTCGAGATGGTGGCGGTTGCACGGTGCGAGGTCGCTGCCGGTCTGCGCGATGCCGATGATCGGGCGACCCGACTGCAGCTCGTCGCGCGTCAACCCGTAGTTCATGAAGCGCTCGACATAGAGCGCCGTCATGTCCGCATGCGCGGGATCGTCGAACCACTCCTGGCTGCGCAGGCGGCGTGGGGTGTTTGCCATGGCGAGGCTGTCTCCGAATAGGACTGTCGTGCGGGACAGTCGTGCGTTGTGCGTGCCGGATAGTTACCGGTAACATCGAGCGGATGTTAGCACGGTGGTTTTGCGTTGCGGAAGGGAATTTGCGCGGAAGGCGGCGGGGCGTTCGTGGCAGGGCGTCGCGCGTTCGCGCGCGGCGGAGCGGGCCGGCGGCGCGCTCGTGTCGACCGACGGCGGCCGGGCGGCGGGCTGCCGGCGCGCCGCGGCGGTCAGCGCGTCACGCGCTTTCGCGCGCGACGATCGTGTAGTCGATCCGGATGCTGCGCGATTCGAGCGGCTCGCCGCCGTCGCGCGCGTGCAGCGCGGCCAGCAGCGCCTCGCCCGTGTGCAGGCCGATGCCGTACGCATCGACCGACACCGTCGTGATGGTCGGATGGCAGCAGGTCGCCACTTCGAAGTTGCCGAAGCCGGCCACGGCGATGTCGGCCGGCACGGCCAGCCCGCGCCGGTGACACTCCATGATCGCGCCGAACGCCGACATGTCGCTCACGCACATCACCGCATCGGTGTCCGGCCATTTGTCCAGCAGCGCGGCCATCGCGGGGCCGCCGTGGCTCATCGTGATCGGCGAATCGCCGAGCCGCACGACGCGCGGTTCGCCCAGTGCGAGCGCCTTGATTTCGGCCTGATAGCCCTTGAGCCGGTCCAGGCCGCGGCGGTCCAGTTCGCTCGCGCCGCCGAGAAAGCCGATGCGCCGATAGCCACGCTCGGCCAGATGCCGCACCATCGCGCGCGCCGCGCGCACGTTCGAGAACCCGACCGCGGTGTCGATCGGGCGCGTGGGCAGATCCCACATCTCGACCACCGGAATAGCCGAGCGCGCCAGCAGCTTGCGCGTCGCGTCGGTGTGCTGCGCGCCGGTCAGCGCGACGCAGCGCGGCTGGTGGCGCAGCATCGAGCGCACCAGCCGTTCTTCGCGTTCGAGGTCGTAGTCGGTATCGCCGAGCAGCAGTTGCAGCCCGTGCGGTTCGAGCGCATCGGTGAGGCCGCGCACGGTGTCCGAGAAGTTGGAGCTCGACAGCGACGGCACCAGCACCGCGACGAATTCCGAACGGCCAGACGATAGCGCGCCGGCCGCGGCATCGGCGACGTAGCCGAGCTGGTCGATGGCGCGGCACACCCGTTCGCGCGTGTCGGCGGCCACGCTGTGGCCGGCGAGCACGCGCGACACGGTCATCTTCGATACGCCGGCCAGGCGCGCTACGTCGGACATGCGGGGCGGCCCGGCGGGCCGGACGGCGGTGGGACTGGGCATCGGAATTGCGTGCGGAAGAAGCATGTGAAGGCTACATCATACCGGTGCCGGATCGCGTGCCGAGCGGCGCCCGCGCGCCCGTTGCCGCCGCGCGCGTACTAGGGAAACCACTCGGCGGCCGGCGCTTGAACTGGCCGGTCCCGGCGTGCTACGTTGCTGGGCGTTACCGGTATCAGAGCGCCGGTGGCATCCGTCGCCCCGTCGGCGGATTTTTTTGCCGCAGGATGTTATCGGTAACATCGCCGGCCCGGCGAGCGTGCCGATGCGAAGAAGACCTACACAATCAGGAGACGAACGGATGCCAACCATCACACAGACCGCGGCTGCGCCGGCCGCGGCCGACTTGTCCGAAGACGCCGTCTATCGCAGGGTGATGCGGCGCATCCTGCCCTTGCTGCTGCTGTGCTACGTCGTCGCGTATCTGGACCGCGTCAACGTGGGCTTCGCGAAGCTGCAGATGCTCGACGACCTGAGCCTGAGCGACGGCGTCTATGCGCTCGGCGCCAGCATCTTCTTCTGGGGCTATTTCCTGTTCGAGATGCCCAGCAACCTGCTGCTGCATCGCTACGGCGCGCGCTTCTGGATCGCGCGGATCATGATCACGTGGGGCATCGTGTCGTCGTCGATGGCGTTCATCGTGCCGCTCGCGCAGTTCTTCCACGTGCAGACGTCGACGATGTTCTACGCGCTGCGCTTCCTGCTCGGCCTGTGCGAAGCCGGCTTTTTCCCGGGCGTCATCCTGTACATGAACTACTGGTTCCCGGCGCGTCGCCAGAGCGTCGCGATGTCGGGCTTCCTGGTCGCGATTCCGCTGAGCCTGACGCTCGGCAGCGTGGTGTCCGGCTGGCTGATGGAGCAGACGCACGGGCTGTCGGGTATGAGCGGCTGGCAGTGGATGCTGCTGCTCGAGGGCCTGCCGTCGATCGTGGTCGCGTTCGTCGTGCTGGCATTCCTCGGCGACGGTCCGCAGTCGGCGAAATGGCTGTCCGCCGACGAGAAGGCGCTGCTCGCGCGCAACCTCGAACGCGAGGCCGCGCACAAGTCGCACCGCGTCGGCGTCGCGCTGCGCAGCCCGCGCGTGTGGCTGCTGACCTTCATCCTGCTCTCGTTCAACACCGGCTTCTACGGGCTGGCGTTCTGGCTGCCGTCGATCATCCGCGCGTCCGGCGTGCGCAGCCCGCTGCATATCGGGCTGCTCACCGCGATTCCGTATCTGACGGCCATTTTCGCGATGCTGTGGAACGCATCGCACTCGCGCAAGACCGGCGAGCGCCGGCTGCATGCGGCGATTCCCGCGTTGATCGGCGGCGTCGGCCTGATCGCGAGCGCCGCGTGCGCGCAGAACGTGGCGCTGTCGATCGTGTTCCTGACCATCGCGACATGCGCGATCCTCGCGCTGATGCCGATCTACTGGACGTTCCCCGGCCAGATCCTGTCGGGCACGGCGGCGGCCGCCGGCATCGCGCTGATCAATTCGGTGGGCAACCTGTCCGGCTTCACGGGCTCGATGATCACCGGCATCGCAAAGGAAATGACCGGCAACATCAACAACGGCACCTATGCGCTCGGCGCGTGCCTGTTGATCAGCTGCGTGCTGATCCTGTCGATTCCGCGCAGCATCCTGGTGCCGCCGGCCGAGCGGTAGTACTGCGTGGTCGCATGCGGCGCGGCGGGCGACCTGCCGTATTCCCGGCGCACCGCCGCCCGACCAACATCATGCAGGCGAAGCGGCGCGTTCGGCGGCGCCTCCGCTGCGATACAGCGCAAGCGTCGCGCACAGCCCGCAGCACGCGGCGAAACTGAGCCAGTAGCCGGGCGCCGCCTTGTCGCCGGTCAGCTCGATCAGATAGGTCGACACCGCGGGCGTGAAGCCGCCGAACACCGCGGTGGCGAGGCTGAACGCCAGCGAGAAGCCGGCCACCCGAACGTTGGCGGGCATGATCTCGGTGAGTGCGGCGACCATCGCGCCGTTGTACATGCCGAAGAAGAACGACAGCCACAACAGCACGGCCAGCATGCGGCCGAAGCTCGGTGCGCCGGCGAGCCACGCGAGCGCCGGGTACGACGTCGCGATCGCCAGGACCGTCACGGCGACGAGAATCGGCTTGCGGCCGATGCGGTCCGACAGCGCGCCGCCGACCGGCAGCCACACGAAATTCGACAGGCCGACGCACAACGTGACGATCAGGCTGTCGGCGGTGGAGAGCTTGAGAACCGCCTTGCCGAACGTCGGCGTGTAGACCGTGATCAGGTAGAACGTGGTCGTGGTCATTGCGACGAGCAGCATGCCGGCGAACACCGTCCGCCAGTTCTTCAGCATCGTCGCGAAGACTTCGCGCGCCCGCGGCCGGTGGGTGCGCGCGTTGAACTCTGCGGTTTCCTGCAGCGAGCGGCGCAGCAGGAAGATCGCCGGCACGATCGCGCAACCGATGAAGAACGGAATGCGCCAGCCCCATGCGCCGATCTCCTGGCTCGTCAGCAGATGATTGAGCAGATAGCCGATGGCCGCCGCGACGACGATCGCGACCTGCTGGCTCGCCGACTGCCAGCTCGTGTAGAAGCCCTTGTGGCCCGGCGTCGCCATTTCCGCCAGATAGACGGACACGCCGCCCAGTTCCGCGCCCGCGGAGAAGCCCTGCAGCAGCCGCCCGAGCAGCACCAGCACGGGCGCGGCGACGCCGATCGTCGCGTAGCCCGGCACGCATGCGATGAGCACCGTCCCGCTCGCCATGATCGACAGCGTGACGATCAGGCCTTTGCGCCGTCCCACTTCGTCGATGTAGGCGCCGAGCACGATCGCGCCGAGCGGACGCATCAGGAAGCCGGCGCCGAATACGGCGAACGTCAGCAGCAGCGACGCGAATTCGCTCGCCGTCGGAAAGAAGACCCGCGAGATCGTGGTCGCGTAGAAGCCGAACAGGAAGAAGTCGAATTGCTCGAGAAAATTGCCGCTGGTCACGCGCAGGACCGCGCCGAGCTTCGACGGGCGGGCGGCGGCGCGAACCGGCGCGTCTGACGGTAAGCGATGCATGAGTTGTCTCCTATGGTGTGGTGGGCGGATCTGGCGCGATGCCGATCCGCTTCGCATGGCCCGGATCAGTCCGGGCTCGGTTGCAGGCGCGCGGCCTGCCGCTTCTCGATCGACGCCTTGAGCAGTGCGGCGCAGCGAAAGACGCCGTGCGCGAATTTTCCGTACGGCAACGTGACGAACAGCGCCATCACGATGCCGAGGTGGACGGCAAGCAGGCACGCCATCGCGCCGCTGTCACGCCACGCGAGCAGCGCCAGCCCCGAAGCGCTCACGAGCATCAGCAGCGCGATGAAGCCGCGATCCATCGGGCGCTGCTTCGGATCGGTCCGCGCCGGGTCGCGCCGCAGGTTGAGCCAGAGCAGGCCGGCCGGGCCGATCAGCAGGCCGATTCCGCCCGCCGTCCCGAGCAGCACGGGGACGCTCGCGAACGCATACGGCGCATGCAGGTTCAGCGCGTAGTGATAGAAGGTGGCCGTCACGGTGGCCGCGAAGCACAGCATGAAGCCGTAGAACGTGAAGTGATGGAAGCGGCGTCGCGCGAGCGTGAACGCATCGTCCGCCTCGTTGCAGCCGTCGCCGTGGCCGCCGCCGAGATAGGTCAGCGCGAGCGCGTGCTGCGCCGCTTCCGCCACGGCCGGGACGCTCGCCGTGCCGGCCGACACGTCGCGCCAGAACCGTTTCACGCCGTTGCCGAGCGCGAGCATCGCGAGGCCGAACACGCTGCCGAACATCGCCGCCAGCAGGTTGTGCGGAAACACCGCATAGAAGTTGCCGTGCGCCGCGCCGCTCAGCAGCGACCCGTTCAGCGCGGCGCCGAGTATCAGGAACAGCGCGAGCCCGACGGCGAGCGCGAGCGCGATGGTGAGTCCGTTGCGCTGATAGAGCTTGCCCATCGGCGCCGGCCACGCGTACTCGACGTAGGTATCGAAGCGGACCTGCGCCATCGCCTTCGGCACGTTGACGGCGAACGCGTGCGGCGGCGCGTACTGGCATGCGTGATAGCACGCGCCGCAGTTGTGGCACAGGTTCGCGAGGTAGTTGACGTCCGCCTTGGCGAACGCCATCCGGCGCGTCATGGCGGGGAAGACCGCGCAGAATCCCTCGCAATAGCGGCACGCATTGCAGATGCTCATCTGCCGCGCGACTTCGGCTTCGTTGTCGATGACGGGCTGCAGGCGAATGACCGGCCGGCCGGCGGCGTGCGCGGCGGGTTCGGCGCGCTCGGTGCGAGCGACGCGCGCGGCCGGCGGCGCGTCGTGGATGCGTTCTTCAAGATTCTGCACGTTGAACTCCAGTCGATTGCGCGGCCTTCGCCGCCTGAGTGCCGGCGATACGTCCGAACGCGGTGCCGATCGACATGCCGACGCCGGCCGTATAGCCCTTGCCGAGCACGTTGCCGGCCATCATTTCGCCCGCGACGAACAGGTTGTCGCTCGGTCGCCCGCCGAAATGGACTTGTGCGCGCTCGTTGACCTTGAGCCCCAGGTACGTGAACGTGATGCCCGGTCGCAGCGCGTAGCCGAAGAACGGCGGCGTGTCGAGCGGGCGCGCCCAGTGGGTTTTCGCCGGCGTGAGCCCTTCGGTGCGGCAGTCGTCGAGCGTCGTGTGGTCGAAGGTGCCGCCGCGGCAGGCCGCGTTGTAGGCGTTCAGCGTGGCGACGAACGCGTGCTCGGGCAGCTTCAGGCCGCGCGCGAGTTCCGGCAGCGAATCGGCCCGGACGCCGGGAAACACCGGCGGCATGAAGCGTCCGAGCGCCTTTGCGTCGATGATCGAGTAGGCGATCTGGCCCGGCTGCCGCGCGACGAGCCGGCCCCAGATCGCATAGCGCTTCGGCCAGAAGTCTTCCCCTTCGTCATAGAAGCGCTCTGCGTCGCGGTTGACGACGACACCCAGCGACACGCAGTCGATGCGCGTGCAGATGCCGCCGTCGTACAGCGGCGCGCGGGCGTCGATCGCGACGCAATGCGATTGCGACGGATCGCCGATCGCGTCCGCGCCGGCGTCGATCATGTAGCGCAGCAGCACGCCCTGATTGAAGCGCGTGCCGCGGATCAGGAAGTTGTCGGCGGGCCACTCGCCGCGCTCGTCTTGTCCCCACGCTTCGCGCAACCATGCGCGATTGGATTCGAAGCCGCCTGCCGCGAGCACGCAGCTGCGTGCCTCGAAGCGTTGCGCGCCGCTGCGCGCGGCGACGAAGCGCGCGCCGTCGAGCTCGATCGCGTCCACCGGCGTGTCGTAGCGGATCTGCACGCCGAGCGCTTCGGCGCTGCGGTAATAGGCGTTCACGAGCGCCTTGCCGCCGCCCATGAAGAAGGCGTTGGTGCGCGCGACGTGCAGCGCGCCGGACAGCGGCGGCTGAAAGCGCACGCCATGCGCCTGCATCCACGGACGACAGGTCGACGACGCGCGGATCACGAGCCGCGCCAGCGCCTCGTCGGTGATGCCGCCGGTCACCTTCAGCAGGTCCTGCCAGTATTCCTCTTCGGGATAGGCGCCGATCAGCACGTCCTGCGGCGCGTCGTGCATGCAACGCAGATTGCGGGTGTGCTGCGAGTTGCCGCCGCGCCATTCGCGCGGGGCCGATTCGAGCAGCAGCACCGAAGCGCCTCCTTCGCGCGCCATCAGCGCGGCGCAGAGCGCGGCATTGCCGCCGCCGATCACGAGTACGTCGACCATCTGAGTTGTCTCCTTTGAGACGCGACTCTACGGATCGACGCGACACGCCGCCATCACGCGGACGGCAACACGTCTTCAGTTTTCGTGAAGGGAAGGGCTACGTGCGCAGCGTGGCGCCCGGCCAGCGGCCGGCCGCGACGATTTCGCGCGCCACGTCGGCGAGTACGACGCGCGCGGCCAGCCCGGCCGGCGACAGCTCGTCGTCGGACACGCTCGCGATCAGGTTGGGCCGCGTCGCATGCGCGTCGGCAATCGGAACGCTCGCGAGCGCCGCATTCTCGAGCCGCGCGAGCGCCGCGCCCGGTTGGATGGTTGCGCCGAGGCCGCCGCGCACCGCGTCCATCAGCATCGCGAGGCCGTCGACTTCGGCGGTGATGTGCGGCGTAAAGCCGGTGCGCGCGAACGCGGCATCGAGCAGCGCGCGCAAGCCATGCGGGCCGCTGGGCAGGATCAGCGGCAGCGCGCCGAGCTGCGCGAGACCCACGGGCGACCCTTCGGGCATGCCGGGCTGGCCGGCGCAGCCGATCACGAACAGATGCTCGTCGAGCAGCGGCATGACGCTCCAGCGCTGTGCGGGCTCCTCGCGGAACAGCACGGCCAGGTCGATCTGCCGCGCGCTCAGCATTGCGCCGAGGTAGCCGGACAGGCTCTCGACCATGCGCAGCCGCACCTCGGGATAGCGCTGCCGCATCGCCTTCATGAACGCGAGGCCGAGCACGCCCGTGGTGCTCGGCGCGAGCCCCACGCTGACGTGCCCGGACAGGCGCGCCTGACGGGCGGCGAGCGCCGCATCGTCGATGTGGCGCAACGCGAGCTGCGCCTGTCGCCAGAAGGCGAGCCCCGCGTCGGTCGGCACGACGCCCGTGGAGGTTCGCTGCAGCAGGCGCGTGGACAACTCGCTCTCGAGCCGGCTGATCTGCTGGCTCAGCGCCGACGTCACGACGCCGAGCTCCAGCGCCGCCTTGCCCATGCTGCCGTGCTCGACCACGCAGACGAAATAGCGCAGTTGCCTGAGTTCCATCGATGCCTCGAATTGATGCGACGGCGACATTGTCGCAGCCGACGCGCGATGCGTCGCGCGAATCGCTTTCCGATCGCCACCGGATCGCTACCGGATCGCCGGTGCGCATGAACGTCGCGACTCGAATCCCGCAGCGGAGCGGTTCTCTTTTTGTCGTTTTTCGCATGCGTTCAAGCGCGCATCGATTCATGGATGAACCGCGCCGCGCTATTGCGATATTCGATTATTCATGGATGAAACGGGCGAATGATTTGCTCGGGCAGAAAATCGCCCGCCGCGTGTGATCTCGCAATCCGTAACGCATCTGCGTTACGGCGTGTCGTTACGTAACGGCCGAGAACGCGGCATTCGCGCAAACGTTACACCGGCCTGTTTCGATTTATTCAGATTATTGGCCCGCACACCTAGGTCATTGGTTTATCGATGGTTTTCCGCGCTGCAGCATCAGAATGCGCAGCGGTGGCACGGAACCTGCATTAAATGCCATGTGCCGCAGTAGTTAATACCATAACGTTAGACCAACCATGAATTACACAAGCATTCCGATCACCGGCCGCGCCGTGGGGGCAAGGCGGCCGGGGCTGGGCCTTCAATCGACGGAGCAGGTCCGCTCGCGCGTCCATTGCGGATTGCTGCGGCACGACATGTCCGTCGCCCCATTGCGTGTTATCGAGCCGTTTTCCGCGCCTGTACATAACGGTGCGATGCGCGCTTTCGAGCAGGCTGCAGTGCGTTCAACGTCCGCATGGCCCTCGCGAATCGTGGCGTGGGTCCGCTAGTCGCGAATTCGATTTCATAAGGGCATTCGAATTAATTGATTGGTTCGCGCGAATGAATCGCATTCGCGGCGAATGTGCGATGCATCGGGATACCGAGGGCTTAACGCGTCCGGCATTTCCGCGCATGTGAAAAGAGCTTGTATTGAGGAGCGCAAAAATGGGCGAACTCGCTTCCATCGGTAATGCGCGCATTGCCGCTGCGGATCTGCACGAACCCGGCCGCGGCGCCGCCGCCGCCGCCGCGGTCGTGCCGGTGATCCTGGCCGGCGGCGCGGGCACGCGGCTGTGGCCGATGTCGCGCGAGCAGCATCCGAAGCAGCTGACGCAGCTCGTCGGCGACGAATCGTTGCTGGAATCGACGCTGCGTCGCGTGCGCGGTCTGTCCGCGACGTTCGAGCTGGCCGCTGCGCAGGTGGTGTGCGGCGATGCGCATCGGCACATCACGGTGCGCCAGCTCGCGGCGAGCGAGCTGCGCGCGCAGGTGATCGTCGAGCCGGCGCGGCGCGACACGGCGCCCGCCATGACGCTCGCGGCCGAACTCGCGCGCGTGCGGCACGGCGATGCGGTGCTGGCGGTGATGCCGGCCGATCACGCGATCGCCGATACGGCCGCTTTCGAGCGTGCGATGGAGACGGCGTTGCGCTACGCGCAGCTCGGTTGCCTCGCGACGCTCGGCGTGCGGCCGACGCATGCCGATTCGGGCTTCGGCTATCTGCGCACCGGCATGCCGGTGGCGCTGGACGGCGCCGCGGGCGCGTTCGCGCTCGATGCGTTCGTCGAGAAGCCCGCGCCGGAAATCGCCGCGCATTACGTCGCGTCCGGGTCGCACTGGTGGAACAGCGGGATCTACGTCGTGCGCGCCAGCGTGTGGCTGCGTGCGATCGCCGCGCTTGCGCCGGAGATTCATCACGCGTGCGTCGCCGCGATCCGCGACGGCGCCGCCGCGGCGGACTGCTTCCATCCGGCCGCGCAGCCGTTCGCCGCGTGTCCGTCGAACTCGATCGACTACGCGGTGATGGAGCGGCTCTCGTCGCTCGCCGAACCGCCGACGGCCGTTGCGGTGCCGCTCGACGCGGGCTGGTCCGATCTCGGTTCGTGGGACGCGGTGTGGGCCGCGCTCGACAAGGACGCGAACGGCAACGCCGGGCGCGGGCGCGTGATGTTCGAGGACGCAGCCGCGTGCTACGCGCATTCCGAGGGCCGGCTCGTCGCGTGCGTCGGCGTCAGCAACGTGGCGGTGGTCGAGACGCCTGATGCGGTGCTGGTGGTGAACCGCGAGCAGGTTCAGGGCGTCAAGTCGCTGGTGGCACGGATCAAGGCCGAGCGCGGCGCGGAAGCCGACACGCATCGGCTCGTGCGGCGTCCTTGGGGCTGTTACGACTCGGTCGATCGCGGCGAGCGCTTTCAGGTGAAGCGGATCGTCGTCGATCCGGGCGCGCGTCTGTCGTTGCAGATGCATCACCATCGCGCCGAACACTGGACCGTCGTGAAAGGCACCGCGGCGGTCACGCGCGGCGACGAGCAGTTCCTGCTCGGCGAGAACGAATCGACGTACATCCCGATGGGCGTGCGCCACCGGCTCGAAAACCCGGGGCGGCTGCCGCTGGAAATCATCGAAGTGCAGACCGGCAGCTATCTCGGCGAAGACGACATCGTCCGCTTCGACGACGCCTACGGACGCGTGTGACCGCGATTGCGGCGCGCTCGTGCGCCGCGTGGAGAAAGCCCATGTTTGGAGTTCAGTCGATGGTGGCGCGCGTGCTCGACGCGGTGGTCGTGGTGGCCGCGGCGGCCGTCGCGTCGCATGTGCGCTTCGCCGACGATACGCTCGGCCGATCCGACGCGATGGTCGTGCCGTTCGTCGTGATGCTGACGCTCGCCGTGTTCCCGGCCTTGCAGGTGTATCAGTCGTGGCGCGGGCGCTCGTGGATCGCGATGATCAGCCGCATCAGCGCCGCGTGGATCGCGGTGCAGGCCTGCAACCTGGTGCTGCTGTTCGCGCTGCATCGGGCCGATCAGGTGTCGCGCCTGTGGTTCGCGTACTGGACCGGCATCGCCGGATGCGGATTCATCGCGATGCGCATGCTCGCGTATGCGATGCTCGCGCGCGTCAGGCATGCGGGCCTGAACCTGCGCAAGGTGGCGATCGTCGGCAGCGGCGCCTATGCGGTGCGCGTGATCGAGACGCTCGCGCTGTCGCCCGCGAGCGGCTTTCGCCCGGTGCTGTTCCACGATCCGGCCGGCGCGTCCAACGGCGTGCTTCCGGCGATCACCGACTTCGCCGCGTTCGCCGCGGCCGTGCGCGCCGAAGCGGCCACCGAAATCTGGCTCGCGGTGCCGATCTGCGAGGAGCGCACGATCCGGCGCGTGTTGAAGGCGTTCGGCGACGACCTCGTCAACATCCGCTTCATGCCGGACATGCGCAGCATTGCGTGGCTCGGCGGCACGATGATGGATCTGGTCGGGATGCCCGCGATCAATCTGGTCGCGTCGCCGATGTCGCATCGCGCGCTGCTGCAGAAGGCGCTGTTCGACCGCGTGTTCGCGGCGGCGGCGCTCGTCGCGCTCGCGCCGCTGCTCGGCGCGATCGCCGTCGCGGTGAAGCTGTCGTCGCCGGGCCCGGTGCTGTTTACGCAGTATCGGAAAGGCGCGGACGGCCGCGTCTTCCGCATCTACAAGTTCCGCACCATGCGCGTACACGCCGACCCGGCCGGCGTCGTGCGTCAGGCCACGCGCGGCGATGCGCGCATCACGCGGGTCGGCGCATTCCTGCGCCGCACGAGCCTCGACGAACTGCCGCAGTTCTTCAACGTACTGCGCGGCGACATGTCGGTCGTCGGGCCGCGGCCGCATGCGATCGAGCACGACGATCTGTACCGGCCGCTCGTCGACGGCTACATCCATCGCTACCGGATCAAGCCCGGTATCACCGGCTGGGCGCAGGTCAACGGCTATCGCGGCGAAACCGATCAGCTCGACAAGATGGTCGGGCGCGTCCAGCACGACCTCTATTACCTGCGCAACTGGTCCTTCGGGCTCGACATGCGAATCGTCGCGGCCACGGTGCTGAAGGGCTTCGTGCATCCGAACGCGTACTGAGGCCGCCCATGATCGAACGCATTCTGATCGTTTGCGACGGCAACGCATGCCGCAGCCCGATGGCGAGCGCGATGCTTGCGCGGGCGCTGCCGTTCATCCAGGTGCGCAGCGCGGGACTGATCGCGCTGGCCGGGCGGCCCGCCGCGCAGGCCGCGATCGACGCGATGCGCGCGCGCGGCTTCGACCTCACGCCGCATATCGCGCAGCCCGTGCATCTGGGCCACGTGCGCGCCTCGCAGCTGATTCTCGCGATGACGCTCGTCCAGTGCCGCGAAATCGAACGCCGCTATCCGTTTGCGCGCGGCCGCGTGTTCCAGCTCGACCACGCGACCAAGCGCGATATCGAGGATCCGGTCGGCAAGTCGGCAGACGTGTTCGATGCCGTGGCCGCCCATATCGAGCGCGCGGTCGCGCAGTGGATCGTGCGCATTCCGGCCGCCGCCGCACATGGAGGCGCGTGATGCGACGGCGCGTGCTGCGATTCGCGATGCTTGCGTGCGCGATCGGCGCAGCGGCGCCGCACGGCGGTGCGTGTGCGGCCGCTGCGCTGACGGTGTCGGCGCGTGGGCTCGCCGGCCTCGCGAACGTCGCGCCGTCGCGCGCGGATGGCCCGCGTGGCGCGCGTGCAAAGCCGGCGGCCGCGTCCGGCGTTGCCGTGCCGGCAGCCGGCGATTACGCGCTGCTGCCGATCGAGCGGCGCATGCGTGCGCTCTCGCTCGACGCGCCCGACCTGCCGGGCGTGCCGCGCGCCGGCCACGCGCGCCGCGTCGCGGTTCCGACTCGCGGCGCGCAGGACGGTGCGCGCGACGACTGGCCCGGCCTCGCGCCACCGTGGGCTCGCTCGCCATGGTGACCGACCGCAACGCATGCGAGCGGCGCGCACGGACGCTCGCCGTCGCGCAACGAAACGAGAGCCGCCGTGCGCCTGCTGCCGCGACGGACGCAACGACAGCCCGACATACGAGGCCGCAATGAATCGAGCATCAGACGTTGTATCGACCGCAGGCCACTGGGGCCGCTGGGGCCGACCGGGCCGCTGGGGCCGCGCGCTGGCGCCGCTCGCACTGTCCGTTGTCGTGGCCGGCTGCGCGGTCGCACCGGGCATGCGGATGAACGACGCGCCGGCCCTTCAGCTGAGCAGTGCGCGCAACGGCGAGCCGGCGCGGGCGCTCGACGTGCCGATCCGCGAGATCGACGTCGACCTGCTGCAGCGGATGCGCGACGGCGACGGCGGCGACGCCGGCGACCGGTCGGCGAACGTCGATGCGCTGCTGGCCGAGCGTGGGAAGGGCGGTTACCGCATCGGCGCGGGCGACGTGCTGCAGATCACGGTGTGGGACCACCCGGAGCTGTCCGCGGCGGCGCCGACCAATCAGACGTCGTCGACGCAACGGCCGAGCGACCCGGTCGGCGGCTTCGTCGTCGACGAGAACGGCAGCGTGCAGTTTCCGTATGTCGGCACGCTCGCGGTCGCGGGCAGGACGACGACCGAGGTGCGCGATGCGTTCCGCGTCGCGCTCGCGAAAACGTTCCGCGATCCGCAGGTCACCGTGCGCGTCACGTCGTACCGCAGCCAGCAGGTCTATGTCGAAGGCGAGGTGCGCAATCCCGGCAACCAGCCGATCAACGACGTGCCGATGACGCTCATCGAGGCGCTCGATCGTGCGGGCGGCCTGCAGCCCACCGCCGACCGCAGCCGGATCGAGCTGCTGCGCGGCGACGCGCGCTACGTGCTCGACCTGTCGCGGCTCGTCGCGCGGCGGATCGACCCGGCGCGCATCCTGCTGCGCAATCGCGACGTGCTGCGCGTGCAGTCGCGCGAGGACAGCGGCGCATACGTGATGGGCGAGGTCACGAAGCCGACGCTCGCGCTACCGCTGCGCGACGGGTCGCTCACGCTCGGCGACGCGTTGCAGCAGGCCGGCAGCTTCAACAGCGGCACCGCCGACACCGCGCAGGTGTACGTGATCCGCGCGCGCGGCTCGCGTACGCCGGACGTGTTCCATCTCGACGCGAAGTCGCCGGTCGCGATGGTCCTCGCGAACGACTTCAGGCTCGCGCCGAAGGACGTCGTCTATGTCGACGGCAACGGCCTCGTGCGCTTCAGCCGCGTGCTGTCGCTGCTGCTGCCCGCGATCAATGCCGGCATGACCGGCGCGCTCGTCGCGAAATGATCGCCCGCCGCGTCGCAGCGACCGCGCCGTAATCCCGCCGTAACCCGATAGACACTGGATTCGCCATGAACGACCTCTCCGAAACACGGCTCTACGACGCGGCGTTGTACGACGATGCGCCGCTCTCGTCCTACGTGGACATCGTGCTGGCGCGCTGGCGCCTCGTGCTCGGCATCGCGGCCGGTGTGTTCCTGCTGGGCCTGCTGTACGCGGTGTTCGCGACGCCGGTGTATCGGGTCGACGCGACGATCCAGGTCAACGAATCGACCGCCGCCGGCAACTCGCCGCTGCACGACATCGCGGCGCTGCTCGACAACGGCAGCACCACCGCAGCCGAACTCGAGCTCGTGCGCGCGCGCATGGTGATCGACGCGGTCGTCACCAAGCAGCATCTGAACCTCGTCGCCGCGCCGCGCTATGTGCCGCTGATCGGCCGCTGGGTCGCGCGCCGCTATCGCGGCGAAGGCATCGCGCCGCCGCTGTGGGGCCTGTCGCGCTTCGCGTGGGGCGGCGAGCGGTTCGACGTCGCGACGTTCGAGACGGCCGGCGCGACGAGCCACGACGGCGTCGATGCGCTGGACGGGCTGTGGTTCACCGTGACCGCGCTGGACGGCGGCCGCTACATGCTGCGGGACGACGACGACGCCATCGTGCTGAGCGGCGCGGTCGGCGCACCGGCGCATGGCGAGTACCAGGGCAAGCCGCTGACGCTGCTGGTCGCGGCGCTCGACGCGCGCCCCGGCACGACGTTCCGGCTCAAGCACATCCCGCAGATCGAGGCCGTCGCGCAACTGCAGGACGATCTGAGCGTCGAGGAAAAGGCGAAGCAGTCGGGGATCCTGTCGGTCACGCTCGAGGGCGACGACAAGGTGCGCATCAGGGAGATCCTGAAGGCGGTGGTGGACGGCTACGTCGCGCAGAACCGCGACTACCGGAGCAAGGAGGCGGCCGCCACGCTCGAGTCGCTGAAGATCAGCATGCCGGCGGTCGAGCAGACGCTGAAGGACGCCGAGGAGCGCTACGCGAAGTTCCGCGCGCGCACGCGCACGGTCGATCTCGACGAGCAGGGCAAGCTGCTGCTCGGCCAGGAAGTCGACATCGACACGCGCATGCTCGAACTCAAGCAAAAGCGCGTCGACCTGATCGCGCGCTTCGCCGACGGTCATCCGGCCGTGCAGGCGCTCGATGCGAACCTCGCCGAACTGGCGGGCAAGGCGGCGGAACTGCGCGCACGCGAAGCGCGGCTGCCCGATACGGAGCGCGAGGGCCTCGCGGTGTTGCGCGACGTGCGCGTGAACACCGAGCTGTACACCAACCTGCTGAACACCGCGCAGCAGCTGAACATCGCGAAGCAGAGCGAGATCGGCAACGTCCGCGCGGTCGACCAGCCGGTGCTGCCGGTGAAGCCGGTCAAGCCGAAGCGCCTGCTCGTGATCGCGCTGTCGCTGTGCGTCGGCATCGCGCTCGGCGTGGCCGCGCCGTTCGCGCAGCGCGCCGTGTGGGGCCGCGTCGAACACTCGGAGCATCTGGAGCAGGCGCTCGGCGTGCCGGTCTATGCGGTGGTGCCGCACAGCCGCGAGCAGCGGCGCCTCGTGCGCAGCCAGCAGCGCGCGGCGCAGGGCCCGCACGTGCTCGCCTCCGAGATCCCGGAGGACGTCACCGTCGACGCGATCCGCAGCCTGCGCACGACGCTGCAGTTCACGCTGTCCGAGACGGGCCACCACGTGATCATGGTCACGAGCCCGCAGCCGAACGCCGGCAAGTCGTTCCTGTGCGCGAACCTCGCGTCGCTGTTCGCGTCGGGCGGCAAGCGCGTGCTGCTGATCGACGCGGACATCCGTCGCGGCCAGGCGCATCGGCACTTCGGCCTGCCGGCCGCGCCGGGGCTGCCCGACGTGATCGCGAGCGGCGCGCTCGAGCGCGGCGTGCAGCGCACGTCGATCGCCGGCGTCGACGTGCTGCCGCGCGGCGCGGTCGCGCGCACGTCCGAGCTGTTCAACGACGGCCGCTTCAAGACCGTGCTCGACGCCGCGTCGCGGCGCTACGACATCGTCATCGTCGACACCGCGCCGATCCTCGCGCTGCACGACGCGGCGACCATCGGCCGCCACGGCGCGACGACGCTGCTGTGCGTGCGGCACGGCCGCAGTTCGATGCCGGAGATCCGCGAGGCGGAGCGACGCCTGCGCAACGCGGGCATCGCGATCAGCGGCGTGGTGCTGAACGACGTGCCGCGCCGGCAGGCCGTCTACGGCACGTACGGCGAACGGAATTACGCATATGAAACCGAGCACTGAGCCGGCGCTGCGCGAGTTCGCGCCGCACGCCGCGCCCGCGCACGCTCATGCGCAGGCGCACGCGTCGCCCGGCGGCGAGCGGCTCGGCGCGCGCACCGTGCGCGGCCTCGCGTGGGCGCTGGTGCAGGCCTGGGGCGGCAAGCTCGTCACGCTCGTCACGTATCTGCTGGTCGCGCGCTGGCTCGGTCCGGCCGACGTCGGCCTTGCCGCGGCGGTCACGTTGTCGCTGTCGCTGGTGCTGATGATCGCCGAAGGCGGCCTCGGCGATGCGGTGGTCCAGCGCGCCGCGCTCGCCGACGACGATCTCGAATGGCCGTTCGCGTTCTCGATCGGCATGGCCGTCGTGCTCGCGGCCGTGCTGTTCGCGCTCGCCGCGCGCGTCGAAGCATGGCTCGGCGTGCCGGGGCTCGCGCCGTATCTGCGGGTGGCCGCCGCGTTCGTGCCGATCGGCTCGGCCGGCTCGTTTCAGGAGGCGCTGTACAAGCGGCGGCTCGATTTCCGGACGCTTGCGATGCGCCAGCTCGTGTCGGTGAGCGTCGCGGGCGCGGTGGCCGTTGCGCTCGCGGTGGCCGGCGCCGGCGCGTGGAGCCTGATCGCGCAGGCGGCGACCTTCATGACGGTGTCCGCGGCGTGGCTGTGGCGCCGGCCGGTGTGGCGTCCGCGCGGCCGCCGCAACGTGTCGACGTTCGCGCCGCTCGCGCGCTTCGGCGCGCATGTCGTCGCCGCGCGGCTGATCGACTGGTGGGCGACGCGCACCGTCGACCTGATCGTCGTCGCGCTGTACGGCGCGGCCGGCCTCGGCATCTATGCGATCGGCGCGCGGCTCTATCAGACGGCGCTCGAGCTGCTGTGCCGCGCGGCGACCGACGTCGCGCTCGCCGTGCTGTCGCGCGTCGCGCACGACGCCGAGCGGATGGCGGCCACCTACGTCGACGTCACCGGCCTCGCGGCGATGACGGCGGCGCCGCTGTTCGTGCTGATGGCCGTGTTGAGCCACGACATCACGATCGTGCTGTTCGGTGCGCGCTGGGCCGCCAGCGCCGCGGTCATGACGCCGCTGATGGCGCTCGGGGCCGTGCAGACGGTTCAGTTCGTCAACGGCGCGTTCCTCGCGGCGCGCGGCCGCCCGCACGTGACGATGTGGCTGACGCTCGTCAAGCTCGCGCTGGTGCTGGCGACGATGGTGGCCGTGCCGTCGCATCGCGTCGCGCAGCTCGCATGGCTGTACGTCGGCGCGGTGCTGTGCATCACGCCGCTCAGTTTCGGCGCGGTCGTCGTCGAGCTGGCCGTGGACCGCACGCGGCTGCTGGGCCGGCTCGTGCCGCCGTATCTGATCGCCCTCGGCTGCGCGGCGATCGTGCGACAGGCGGGCGTGCATCTCGGCGGCGTGCCGGTCCTGGTCCGATTGCCGCTGCTGATCGTCTGCTTCGCGAGCGCGTACGTCGGCGCGACGTGGATGCTGCGCCGCGACGCCGCGCGCCGCACCGTGTCGATGCTGATCGCGCTGCGCGCGGCGAGGAGCGCGACATGAGCGCCGCCGTTCGTCCGCTGTCGCATTCCGCCGCGCCGACGCCCGCGCGGCGCGCGCGCCTCGACGTCGCCGATGCGGTCCTGCTGGCGCTGCTGCTGCTGAATTCGATCCAGTTCCTGAAGATCGGCGGCGCGCAGCTCGGACAGCTGTTCGCGGTGCTGGTGCTGCCGGTGCTGCTGGTGCGTCGGCGCATCCACGTCGGCGCATGGGAAGTGTGGGCGTTCGCGCTGTTCGCGGGCGCCGCGCTGTCGACCACCTTCCTGTCCGGCTATCCGCGCTTCAAGGCCGCCGAGCAGATCGTGAAATTCATCTTCGTGATGCCGGCGTTCTATCTGATCGGCCGCTACTACGGTGCGCGTGCGTGCCGGCGGCCGCTGCCGTTCGGCTATGTCGCGATCGCGGCATTCGTCGCGATCCAGTACGCGCTGCAGTACTTCGACGTGCCCGTGCTGTACGAGAAGGTCGATTTCATGCAGAACGCCGTTCACGGGTCGTTCAAGGAGCGCAACTGGTTCGCGGCGTTCTTCTTCCTGAGCGCGTACGCGTGCTTCCTGCAGTCGCCGCGCCGCGTGTCCGACGTCGCGAAGTTCGTCGCGCTCGCGCTGGTCGTGACGCTGCTGAGCGAATCGAAGACGGTGCTGATCGCGTGCGCGCTCGTGATCCTGCTGCAGGTGCGCGGCCATCTGTTCGCGAAGGTGCTGACGATGGCCGCCGGCGCGGCGTTCTATCTGTACATGTTCACGCGCGAGCTGACCGGCGACCAGCTGCAGGTGCGGCTGCAGCAGGAGCGCGGCCTTGCGTTCGTCGAGTCGGTCAAGCTCGTCGGCCGCGACTGGATCGGCCACGGCTTCGGCTTCGTCGAGCATTACTTCTCGCATTCGGCGGTCGCCGTGCGCGGGCTCGGCGAGGGCACGAGCGCCGTGTTTTGCGCGCCGCTGGACCTGCTGCTGGTCGCCGGTCCGATCGGGCTGCTCGCGTGGGCCGTGTTCTTCGGCGGCCTCGGCCAGGGGCGGCGCGCGATGCTGCTGCTCGCGCCGATCGCCGCCTGGTCGCTGATCAATCCGATGCACCAGAGCGAAACGTCGTACCTGTTCCTCGGCTATCTCGCGTCGTTCGCCCGCGCGCCGCGCGCGGTCCGCCGGACGGTGCGCGCCGCACCGCGCGTCGCGCGGCCCCGATCCCCGTTCCCTACCGTGCCCATCCGATGAAATTCTCCCTGATCATGGCGACGCTCGGCCGCAGCGACGAGATCGAACGCATGCTCGATTCGCTGCTGCAGCAGACCTACGCCGACCTCGAAGTCATCATCGTCGACCAGAACCCGGACGCGCGCGTCGCGCGCATCGTCGAGCGGTATCGCGAGCGGCTGTGCATCGTCCATCTGCGTTCGGAGAAGGGCAAGTCGCGGGCGACCAACGTCGGGCTGCAGGCAGTGACGGGCGACGTGGTCGCGTTCCCCGACGACGACTGCTGGTATCGGCCCGGCACGCTCCACGCGGTCGCCGCGCTGCTGTCCGCCGACCGCATGCTCGACGGCGTGACCGGCATGAGCATCGATGCCGCGGGGCGGCCGTCGCAGGGACGGTGGGCCACCGCGGCGCAGCCCGTGAACCGCTTCAACGTGTGGGTCTGCGCGACGTCGTACACGATCTTCCTGCGCCGCTCGGCGGTGAGCGCGGCGGGGCAGTTCGACGTCGAGCTGGGCGTCGGTGCGACGAGCCGCTGGGGCGCGGGCGAGGAAGTGGATTTTCTCGTCCGTGCGTTGCGCGCCGGGTGCCGGATCGGCTACGACCCGCAGTTGCGCGTTCATCATCCCGAGCCGCTCGCCGTGCTCGACGAGCACGCGTATGCGCGCGGCCGACGCTACAACCGCGGCTTCGGCCACGTGCTGCGCATCAATCGCTATCCGCTCGCTTACGTGCTGTACATGATCGCGCGGCCTGTCGCCGGTTGCGCGCTGGCGTTCGCGCGCCGCAATCCGCAGCGCGCGAAGTACTACTGGATCGCGGCGTCGCATCGGCTGCTCGGCTGGATGGATTGAGCGATGAGCACGCCCTTCTCCATTGCGACGACGGCGGCGGACGATGCGGTGGCCGCGTGCGCGGATCGTGGCGATCACGCCGATCACACCGACCGCGCACCCGTCACCGTCTATACGGATACGCGCTGGCCGGCCGCCACCGGCATCCACAACGTGATGGCCGCTTACGCGGCGCGCGCGCCGTCCAACATCCGCATCGTCCCGTTGCCGGTCGGCGGCGGCGTCGCGCATCCGCTGTCGCCGCTCGCGCTGAGCCGCGCGCTGCGCAAGCTGCCGGCGCGCAACGCGGTGTTCTGGAATCCCGGCTTCGTACCGGCCGCGTGGCCGGGCCTGCCGTCGGTCGTCGTCGTGCACGACCTCACGCATCGCCACTTCTATACGCGTGCGCATCGCCTGTACTACGACACCGTGCTGCGTCCGCTGTACCGCCGCTGCTCGGCCATCGTCTGCGTGTCGGCGTTCACGCGCGACGAATTCCTCGCGTGGTCGGGCATGCCGCCCGAGCGCGTGCACGTGATCCACAACGGGACCGACGACGCGTACACGCACAACCGCGACACGCTCGGCCATCCGTTTCCGTACGTGCTGTATCCGGGCAACCGGCGCAACTACAAGAACCTGCACCGGCTGATCGAGGCGTTCGGCGCGAGCGGGCTGGTCGCGCTCGGCGTGCGGCTGATGCTGACCGGCGCACCCGATCCGGCGCTGCTCGAGCACGCGGCGCGGCATCGCTGCGCCGACGCCGTCACGTTCGCTGGCGTCGTGCCGAACGACGCGATGCCGAAGCTGTATCGCGGCGCGTTGTTCGTCGCGTTCGTGTCGCGGTACGAGGGCTTCGGGCTGCCGATCCTCGAGGCGATGGCGTCGGACGTACCGGTACTGACGTCGCGCGTGTCGGCGATGCCCGAGGTGGCCGGCAGCGCGGCGATGCTCGTCGATCCGGCGTCGGTCGCCGACATCGCGGCCGCGATGCGGCGGCTCGGCACCGACGCCGGCTGCCGCGAGGCGCTCGTCGCACGCGGCCGCGAGCAGCTGCGCCGCTTCAGCTGGGACGACTCGGCTTGCCGCTTCTGGAAACTCATCGAGCAGGTCGGCGCGTCGGGATGACGCGCACGGCAACGCACAGAGCCGGACCCACCGGCCAGCACATTCAACCACCGCGCGGGGTATCACGATGGAAACCGAAGGAAGAATCAGCGTCATCGTCGTCAACTACGGCACGCCCGGCCTGACGCTGCGATGCGTGGCGTCATTGATCGCGTTGCGCGTCGCGCATGCCGGCGACATCGTCGTCGTCGAGAACGCGTCGCCGGACGACTCGTACGCGCGCTTGCGCGGCGAACTGCCGGGCGGCGTCCGGCTGCTGCGCGCGGCGTGCAATCGCGGCTTCGGCTCCGGCGTGAACTTCGGGATGGCCGCGTGCCGGCGCGACTACGTGCTGGTCGTGAACCCCGACACGCGCTTCGACGAGAACGGGCTCGCGAAAGTGCTCGACCTGTTCGACGCGTGCCCGCAGGCCGGCCTCGTCGGGCTCGACCTGCAGTATCCCGACGGCCGCCGCCAGTATTCGGCGCGCCGCTTCTACAGCTGGCTCGACATCCTCGCGCGGCGCACCGCGCTGGGCCGCTCCGACCGCTTTCGCGCGCGCGTCGACCGGCATCTGATGATCGACGCGTGGGCGTGCGGCAATCCGTTCGATGCCGAGTGGGTGATGGGAACGGGCTTCGTGGTGCGCCGCGAACTGTTCGAATCGCTCGGGGGGATGGACGAAGCGTATTTCCTCTACATGGAAGACGTCGACCTCTGCGCGCGAACCTGGCTCGCCGGCTATCGCGTGCTCGGGATGCCGGGCGTCACGCTCGTGCACGAGCATCAACGGCAGTCGGCCGCGAGCCCCGTATCGCGCGCGGGACGGCATCATCTGCGCAGCCTGTGGCGGTTCTATCGCAAGTTCCACGTGCCGCTCGCGTTGCCGCCCGGCGTGTCGCGGATCGCGCGGCAATGACGCGCCTGCCATCCGCCGCGATCGCGGCGTGCATCGCGCTGGCCGCGCTATGCGGCGGCGCCCGCGCGCAGCGCGCGCCCGCGTCGCACGTCCGGCTCGCGCAGCACGGCGTCGCGCGCTACGTCGTGCGCGCCGGCGCGGCGGATGCCGTCACGCGTCATGCGGCGGACGAGATCGCCGATTACCTGTCGCGCATCAGCGGCGCGTCGTTCGCCGTGTCGAACGATGCGCCGGGCCGCACGCCGGCCATCGTCGTCGGCGGCGAGCATGCGGCGCGCCGCTGCAGCGACGCGGCGCTCGGCAGCGACGGCTTCGTGATCTGCCGCAGCGGCAGCGATCTCGTGATCGCCGGCGACACCGTGCGCGGCACGCTGTTCGGCGCGTACTGGTGGCTCGACCGCCGGCTCGGCGTGAAATGGCTCGCGCCCGATGCGACCGAAGTGCCGCGGCAGCCCGAGCTGCAGGTCGACACGACGCCCGTGCTGCAGATCCCGCGCTTCGCGTATCGCGAGGTGCTGAGCGCCGAGGGCGAGGACAAGGCGTTCCGTGCGCACAACCTGCTGAACGGCGAATCTCACGGCCCGTCGTATCGCCCGTCGCCGCCCGGTATCGACATCTGGGATCACAGCTGGCTCGCGCGCGACGGTGACGCCGATTTCTGGACGCTGGTGCCGCGCGACCGTCATGCGTCGACGCACCCGTCGTGGTATGCCGGCGGGCAACTCGCGATGATGTCGGACGAGGTCCGCGCGACGATGGCCGCGGAGATCGTCAAGCGCCTGAAGCGTCGCGCCGACCCGACGCGCATCTGGTTCGGCATCCGCGCGATGGACTGGGGCTGGGACCCCGACGACGCGAGCCGTGCGTTTGCGCATGCGCATGGCGATGCGCCGTCGGCGGCGTTCGTCGACCTCGTGCGCGACGTGTCGGAGCGCGTGCGCGCCGAGGTGCCCGGCGCGCGCTTCGCGATGCCGGCCTATCACTGGGGCTTCGCGCCGCCCGACGGCATGCTCGTCCCGGACCACGTGCGCGTGTACCCGATGACGATCCAGGTCGACTACAGCGCCGCACTGAACGACGCGCGCAACGCACGGCTGCGCGACGGCCTCGTGCGATGGAACGAGACCGCGCAGCACGTGACCGTGTGGGACCACGTCGTGAACTTCGGCGGCTATCTGCAGCCGACGCCGAATCTCTATCCGATCGGCCGCAGCATCGCGTGGCTCGCGACGTTGCCGCACGTCGACGGCTACTTCGCGGAGGGCGACTGGCAGTCGCGTGGCGGCGAGTTCGCGAGCCTGCGCGTGTGGCTGATCGCGCGGCTGCTGTGGACGCCGCCGGCCGATCCGCGCGCGCTCGTGCGCGAATACTGCGACGCGTATTACGGCGCGGCCGGCCCCGCCATCGTGCGCTACATCGACCGCATGCACGCCGCGCTGCGCGCGAGCGGCGACGTGCTCGCCGAGCAGACGCCGCTCGGCATGTCGATGTACACGTACGAGTTCGTGCGCGAGTCGGAACGGGATTTCGACGCGGCCGCCCGCGCGGTCGACGGCGATGCGCTGCACGGCGCGCGCGT
Organism: Burkholderia sp. KJ006; assembly: GCF_000262695.1. Classification (NCBI taxonomy): domain Bacteria; kingdom Pseudomonadati; phylum Pseudomonadota; class Betaproteobacteria; order Burkholderiales; family Burkholderiaceae; genus Burkholderia; species Burkholderia sp. KJ006. The sequence continues at coordinate 127,535 of NC_017922.1, forward strand.
GCGGGCCGCGCGCATGCCCGTCGATTTCGTGATCCTCGCGCTGCGCGATCGTTATGCGGCGCGCGCGGCGCAGGACGGCTGGGATCTCGCACTCGGCGCGCGGCGCGCGCGCCTCGACGCGGCGATTCAGGCGGCCGGCCTGCGCCAGTACCGGCAAAGCGGCGATCTCGCCGCACTCGATGCATTGCTCGACATCGACCGGCATCCGGTCGTCGCGCCGTCGATCGCGGCCGGCGTCGCCGCCGCCGACTGGCGGGCGATCGACGTGTCGCGCGTGAATCTGTACGACAGCGCGAGGATGGTCGCCGACGCCGCCGCGCCCGAAGGCGCGGCGATTGCGATTCGCGGCGATTCGGGCGTCTGGGCGATCCAGCTGAAGCTCGACAAGCTGCCGCCCGACGGGCGCTGGGATCTCTATGCGTCGGTGCGGCTGCCGGAACGCGGGGCGTCGGCGGCTGCCGTGCGCGTCGGTGCGTATCCGCCGATGACGCTGCACACCGACACGCCGGCCGGCATGCTCGACGACGCGCAGTTCCGCTGGCTGCCCGTTCCCGGCGGCCCATTCGTTCACGACGTCGATCACGAACGCGGCATCTACGTTCATGGCGTCGGCTTCGCGCACGGGCAGTCCGTGCGGGTCGGCGCGTTCGTCGCCATTCGTCATCGTGCGCCCGACGGCGCGCAGCCGCCGGCGCCACCCAAAGGAAGTGCTTCATGAAAGTCGCGATCGTTTCACCCGTTCCGCTGTTTCCGGTCAACGCCGGCAACCGCAGCCGCATCCTCAATCTGGCGCGCGCGGTGCGGTCGCTCGGCTGCGACGTGCACTTCGTCTATCTGGAGTCGAGGCAGACCGGCGGCATGGACCTCGACGCGCATCGCGACGAATTCGGCGCCGACCACGTGCAGGTACTGCATCGCACGGGCGTCGCGCTCGCGTGCTATCGGCTCAAGCGCGTCGCATGGCTCGTGCGCCGGCTGGCGGCGAAGGCGGTCGGCAGCCGTCACGCGTACTACACGGGCCTCGACGAACTGTTCAGCGACAGCTTCTCGTCGCAGCTGCGCGCGTTGCAGCGCCGTCATGCATTCGACGCCGTGTTCGTCGAATACGTGTTTTATTCGCGCGCGCTCGACGCGTTCCCCGACACGGTCGTGAAAGTCCTCGACACGCACGACATCTTCGCGGACCGGCACGTGCCGTTCATCGGTCGCGCGGGCGCGAAGCGCTACATGTTTTCGATTCCGCCGGAGCGCGAATGCGAAGGCTTGCGTCGCGCGCACGTCGCGCTGGCGATCCAGGCCGACGAAGGCGACGCGCTGGCCGCGCGCCTGGGCAGCGATGGCGCGCCGTCGGTCGCGGTACTGAGCCACTTGCTGGCGTTCCCGCGGCAGGTGGACTGCGCGCCGCATGCCGACGCGACCTTCGTCGGCAGCGACAACCAGCCGAACCGCGACGCCATGCATTATTTCGTCGACGAGATCCTGCCGCACGTCGTCGCGCGGCTGCCGGCGTTTCGCGTGCATCTGGCCGGCACGATCGCCGCGGCCGTGCCCGACGGCGCGCACGTCGTCAAGCGCGGCCCGGTCGCCGAGCTCGGCGATGCGTTCGCGTGCGCGCCGATCTCGATCAATCCGATGCTGCTCGGCACCGGCATCAACATCAAGCTGCTCGAAAGCATGGCGCTCGGCGTGCCGACCGTCAGCACGCAAACGGGCGCGCGCGGCCTCGGCGAACACGCGGCGGGCGGCGTCACGATCGTGCCCGATGCGGACCCGCGCGGTTTCGCCGATGCGCTCGTCCGTCTCGCGACGGATCGCGCTCATCGCGTCGCACAGGGCGCGGCGGCGCGCGATGCCGCGCGCGCATGGCACGACGCGCAGTTGCGCGTGCTGCGCGAAACGCTCGCACATCGCGCGTGCGCGCGTGCGCTGGCACCTTCCACCATCCAGAGGAAACCGGACATGTCGAAACTGGCGGATCTGAAGCAGCGGCTGCGCGTGTGGCTGTACGTGAAGCGATTGACCGCGCAATGGCGCCGCGAGGCCGCACGCTGCGTCGCGCGCAACGACGCAGCGGCCGGTGCGCATCTGCTGATATTGCCGTGCGATCCGTGGACGCTGGTCGGCTCGAAAGGCGACGAGGCGATGCTGAGCGCGGTGGTCGAACGGTTGCGGGCGGCCAACCGCGCGTTGCAGGTCTCGGTCGTCACGGCCACGCCGCAGGCCGCGCAGGCCGCGACGCGGATGGGCTTTCATGCGGTCGACGCGTGGCGCGAGCCGTGGCGGCTCACCGACACGGTCGAACGGCTCGCGGCGCTGCGCCCGAGCGCGCTGGTCGTCATCGGCGCCGACGTGATGGACGGCTACTACTCGCCGATGACGTCGCTGCGTCTGCTCGCGACGGCCGATCTGCTGGTTCGGCGCGGCGTGCGCGGCACGATTCTCGGCTTCAGCTTCAACGCCCGGCCGTACCGGCCGTTGCGGCACGCGTTCGACCGCCTCGACGCGCGGCTGCTGGTCAACGTTCGCGACGACGTGTCGCTCGATCGATTCAGGCGTTTCAGCTCGGCGCCCGCGACGCTCGTCGCGGATTCGGCGTTCATGCTGGCGCCGGATCACGCTTCGGACAGCGTGCGGGACACCGCCGCATGGATCGACGCACGGCGCGCGGCCGGCGATGTCGTGATCGCGTTCAATCTGCATCCGATGCTGATTCGCGGAGCCAGCGACGCCGACATCGCCGCGCTGGTCGCGGCGGCGCAGCACGCGCTTCGCGCGATCGCGGCGCAACGTGGCCTCGGCATCGTGCTGCTGTCGCACGACTATCGCGGCCGCGACGGCGACGACACGTGCCTCGAGCCGCTGCATCGCGCGTTGGCCGCGGCGTTGGGCGAGCGGCTCTGCTATCCGCGCGCGCGCATGTCGGCGGCCGAGCTGAAGGCGATCGCGGGGCAGGTCGACGGCGTGGTGACGGGCCGCATGCATCTGGCGATCGCGAGCCTCGGGATGGGCGTGCCGGTCGCGGCGCTCACCTATCAGGACAAGTTCCAGGGGCTGTTCCGCCATTTCGGCTTGTCCGACGCCTTCCTGCTGAAGCCCGCCGATGCGATGCGCGCGACGCGTCTCGCGGCCGTGCTGGAGCGGTTCGTGTCGGCGCTGCCGCAACTGCGCGAGCAGGTGCGTGCCGCGCTGCCGCGCGTGAAGGACGCGTCGCTGCGCAATCTGCGCGGCGTGATCGACGAGATCGACGCGATCGAGCCGTCGTGCGCGGCGGCCTTGCCCGTTGGTCTCCATTCCAAGCCGCGCACGAGCACCGGCGCGCTCTCCCCTCAACCTGTCGAGTTTTCCCGGAACGCGTGACATGACCCATCCGACCATACGCGAGCTGCAGCGGCAGCTCGGCCGATTGAACCTGATCGTCGAAGAGGCGCGGCAGAAGGAGAAGCAGGCGCGGCTGAACGAAATTGCGGCGCACGTGCGCGAGTTCGGCATCACCGAAATCGAACTGCTGCGTGCGGCCGGTTTCGTCAAGGCGAGGAAGCAGAAGGCGCCGGCGAAATACTACGATCCCGACACCGGCCGCGCGTGGTCGGGCAAGGGCGCGCGCCCCGGCTGGCTGGCCGGCAAGAATCTCGACGACTACCTGATCAGGACGACCCCGCAGCCGTGGTGGCCGGAAACGCCTTGATCGCGTTCCCGCTGCCGATGTCCGGGTATCGCGCGGCCGAGCGCCGTGCGAATCGAACGACCACCTTGAAGGGTAATGGCTGACATGCGCAATCCAGAGATGGACCCGAACGATTCGGGCAATCCGGTGCGCCGGAAGAAAGTGAACTATCGCGCGCCGGCGCTCGAGAAGGGGCTCGATATCCTCGAATTGCTGATCGATCGGCAGTACGGCATGGCGCAGGCGGACATCTGCCGAGCGCTCAAGCGCAGCCGCAGCGAGCTGTACCGGATGATGCAGGTGCTCGAGGAGCGCGGCTACATCTACCGGATCGATCGCCACGATCGCTATGCGCTGACGATGAAGCTGTATTTTCTCGGCCAGCATCACGCGCCGACGCGCTCGCTCGGCGCGCTCGTCACGCCGGCAATGCAGGAGTTCACGCTGCAGACCGTGCAGTCGTGCTACCTGACCGTGTTCGACGGCGACACGATGATCGTCATTGCCGCCGCCGACGCCGAGACGGAGTGGAACATCGCGGTTCGCGTCGGCACGCGCGTGCCGTTGCAAGGCAGCGCAGCGGGCGAGATGTACGTGGCGCTGCAGGGCGACGACGCGCGGTCCCGCTTGCTGCGCGCCGGCGCGCGGGCCGTCGGCTTGCCGGGCGCGTCGGGCCACGATGAGGCGGCGGCATCGCGTTGGGCGGACGGATGTATCCGCCGCCCGAACGCGCGCATTGCGGGCGTCACGGATATCGCGACGCCGATCGTCGACAAGACCGGTGCGGCCATCGCGATCCTCGCATGTCCGTACTTGACGCATCCTGACGATGCCGGCGCCATGCCGGTCGAGCAGGTGGGCGTCGCACTGTACGAAACGGCGCGGCGGATTGCCGCGACGGTCGACCAGCGGTTCATGCAATCGGCGGTCGAGACGCCCGCGCGGCGCGCGACCTGCGCATGATGCCGGCGTGATACGCAGTGTGCCGGCGGTCGAGCGGGATCGCCGGCTTCCCGTCGTTGCCGACACGATCGTCGGCAAGCGGCCGCTCGCCACGACGGCCCGCATAAATCAGAGTTCTACGATATCTACACGCGTTCGCCGTCGATAGCATGCGGGTGTGGTGCTTCATTGATTCGACGGAAGCCGGGCGATGCGGAGATTGACGTTTCGCATAGCCGGTTCACGCGAGCGGAAGCATATCCCGTCAACATTTTTCCGTGCGGCGGCGTCGTTCCGTGAGGGGACCACTTCATCTGTCGAAGCTGGACGGATGAGGCGGCGCGCCGGTGCGCAAATTCGAGCGCCAAGAAATGAACATGTATCGCCTGTTTGCAGGGTGCCTGATCGCGGTGTCGTTCGCGGCGCCGGGCGACGCGAGCGCGGAATGCTGGTTCATCAACGGCAAGAGCGAACTGATCGCCAATTTTCCGTTGAAGGACGAGTATTACGTGGCGCCGGGCACCCCCGTCGGCACCGTGCTCGACGACGTGAGCATTTCGCCCGATACCGTTGCGTACGCGCGGTGCAGGTTGCCGGAGTCGCCGATCCGGAACGTTTATGGCGGGGTGCCGGTCGGCAACACCGGTGCATTCACAACCGGCGTGCCGGGCATCGGGTTGATCTTTTACGAGACCGATCCGCCCGACAGCTTCGGCCACCGCTTCGTGCACTACTGGGGCGACGGCATCGGCCCCTGGCGTCCGGGAGACTGGGGATGGTGGGGCTGGGTGTCGAGCACACCGCGGCTGGGCTCGAGGCTCGGCGTGATGCTCGTCGTGACGGGGCCGGTGGGTGTCGGCAGCGTCGCGGGCGGCTCCGTGTATGCGCGGATGACGATCTCCGGTCTTCCCGTTGGGACATTGAGGACCGGCGGTTTCAGGATTACGACGCCGGCCTGTTCCGTGCCGAACGTCAGCGTCGTTATGGGCGAAGTGTCGGCGAGCCGCTTCAGAGGCGTGGGCACGACTGCCGGCGACACGCCGTTCGACCTGCGTTTGAACGCATGTCCGGCCGGCCGCACGGCAATCTATTACCGGCTCGATCCGACCACGAGCGTCGTGCCCGGCACGGGAGAGTCGGTTGCCGCGTTGACCGGGAGCCGGCCAGCGACGGGCATCGGGCTGCAACTGCTCGACGCACTCGGCAAGCCGCTTGTGTACGGATCGACGATGCAAGTGGCCGGGTATGCCGGCAGCGCGGGCGATTACAGCGTGCCGCTTCGCGCTCGCTACTACCAGACCGACGCTTCGGTAACTGCCGGTAACGCTAACGCGGCAGTTACCGTCACGATCAGCTATGACTAGCGGTCCGCTGTTTTCAAATCGGATGCCGGTTCAAATCAAGGTAATGGCGCGGTTCTGATTCGAATTCAATTGGCGCTTTGGAGCGAAATACGGGGGAAATGCCCTCGACATTTTCGACGTGGGTCGCGGTGCACACGATGTTCGCCGCGGTGCCGAGTCGTGAGCGAATGGAATGGATTCGAACCAATTTTTGGAAAGACGAGTTTTCGGACAAATCAATTGCGCGTTCATGGAGGGTTCTGCGCTGGAGTGGTGAATAGCGGTATCTCGTATAAATATTGGTAATACGTCAAATCAGCATTCTCAACAACGGAGTAAAAGCAAATGAAAAATATCGCATTCGCGATGTCGCTGTTCGGCCTGGCATGCGCGGCGGCAAATACCGCTCATGCGGCCGACGGCACCGTCAATTTCACGGGCTCGATCGTCGCGTCGACGTGCCAGATCGAACCGGGGACGAACAATCAGGTCGTCAACCTGCCGAGGGTGTCCACCAGCCAGCTTGGGTCCGTGGGCGCCACCGTCGGCCGTACACCGTTCGTATTCCTGGTGTCGGGATGCGAGATGAACGCGGAAGGCGGTGACACCTCCGCACCGGCGAAGAAGGTATCGGTCGCGTTCGAGCCCGGCCCCAACGTCGACCTGTCAACCGGCCGTCTGAACCTGACCGGCGCCGATGCGGCCGGCGGCGTGCAAATCCAGATCCTCAACGACAAGTATGAGCCGATCCTTGTCGGCGCCCCGGCCTCGGAGCAGCGTACGCAAACCGTCAATGTCAATACGGACTCGGGTAGGGCAGCGCTCGTGTTCTCTGCGCAGTACATCGCGACGAGCGCTACTGTAACCGGCGGTTCCGCAAACTCGTACGTCACGTATTCGCTCGTCTATCCCTGATCGCACGATGAGCTGACCCCCGGCGCCGGCGGTCGCAAGGCGTACCGGCGCCGGGGTGTCATTCGGTGCGGTGGAGGTGGTCTTGTCTATTCGCACTGCAGAGGAACTGTCAGGAGGAAAAGGGAAATGAATCGTCCATATGCCATCGTCGTGGTCCTGATGTCGCTGCTGTTCTGCATGAATGCACAGGCCAGCGTGACGTTATCCGGCACCCGCGTCGTGTTCCCGGCCGCCGACAAGGAAGTCACGGTTCAGCTCACCAACGACGGCAAGCAGCCTGCGCTAGTTCAGGCCTGGATCGACAAGGGGAACCAGCGCACGTCCCCGGATGCGATCGACGTGCCGTTCGTGATCACGCCGACGATTTTTCGTGTCGAGCCGGGCAAGGGGCAGACGTTGCGGATCTTGTATACCGGCGAGCCTCTGCCGGAGAACAAGGAGTCGCTGTTCTGGTTGAACGTGCTCGATGTGCCGCCCAAGGTTAGCGGCAAGGACGACGTCAACCGCCTGCAGTTCGCGTTTCGCACCCGCATCAAGCTGATGTACCGGCCCGCCGGCCTGGCCGGAACGGCAGGCGACGCGCCCGCCCAACTGAAATGGGCACTCGGCACCGACGATGGACATCGTCCGGTGTTGAAGGCGACGAATCCGAGCGCCTACGTCGTCAATCTCGCCGGCGTCGAATTGAAATCAGGCGGGAAAACCTACGCGGCGGAGCTCGGTTATGTCGGTGCCGGCGAAACGGCTTCCTTCGCGCTGACCGGTGCCAACGGTGCCGCACTCGCGGGTGGGACCGTCCACTACAGCAGCGTGGACGACTGGGGGACGGCCCATGCGCACGAGGCGACGATCACGAAGTGATTCGGCGGTGCGTTGGAAGGTCCCAAGCGGCCGATGAGCGGAACACGAACGGGACGGTGGCGACTTCGCCATCGATGGGAGGAGAAAGCACGATGGAGAAAAAATACAGTGGCCCGCACGCGGAGATTGCGCCACGGCTCAAGCCGATATGTGCGCTGGTTTTCTCGATCGTCGCCAGCTGGCAAACGGACGCACTTGCGGTAGCGGATGAACACGCCCGGCCGCAGCAGATTGCGCAGATGGAGTTCGCGCAAGTCGAATTCGAGGGTGGATTTCTCAATAACGGCGCCGGTTCGATCGACGTGTCGCGCTATTCGCGCGGCAACGTGGTGCGCGCCGGCACCTACAGTCCAGACGTCTACGTCAGCGGCCGCTGGGCCGGGCGATTCGAGGTGCCGTTCAAGAGCGTAGCGGACAGTCCCGACGCGCAGCCTTGCTTCGACAAGGCGCTGCTGGAGCGCATCGGTGTCGAGCTGACCGCGCTGTCGCAGGAAATCCGCACGCTGCTTGAACAACAGGGTGGTTGCGTGCGCATCGGTCAGGCGATTCCGGAAGCCACCGTCGGCTTCGACTTCAACGATCTCCGGCTCGATCTCGGCATTCCGCAGGTATCGCTGAGCCGCACCGCGCGCGGCTACGTGAGCCCCGACCGATGGAGCGCGGGCGTGCCCGTCGCGATGCTCGGCTACAACGCGAACGTCTACCACGCGCAGGCGAGCGGCGCGCACGGCAGCACGCAAGGCTATGTCGGTGTCGATAGCGGATTCAACGTTCAGCGCTGGCATTTCCGGCACAGCGGGTCGTTCAACTGGGACGACCGCGGCCGCCGGCGCTACCAGAACGTCGCGACCTACGTGCAACGCGATCTGGCGTCGTGGTCGTCGCAGTTCGTGGCCGGCGATACGTATACGTCGGGCGATCTGTTCGACTCGACGTCGTTTCGCGGCGTGAGGATCAGCAGCGACGACCGGATGCTGCCGGACTCGCAGCGCGGCTACGCGCCGGTCGTGCGCGGCGTCGCGAACACCAACGCGAAGGTGACGATTTCGCAGAACGGCGTGAAGCTGTACGAGACGACGGTCGCGCCGGGCGGGTTCGTGATCGACGACCTCTATCCGACCGGCTATGGCGGCGACCTGAACGTCGTCGTCACGGAGGCGGACGGCTCCACGCACACCTTCTCCGTCCCGTATGCAGCCGTGCCGATGTCGTTGCGCCCCGGCCAGAATCGCTACAGCTTCACGGCGGGCGCTGTGCGCAACCTGTCGAACACGACGCCGTTGTTCACGCAGGCGACCTGGCAGCACGGTTTCACGAATATGCTGACCGGCTATGGCGGCGCGACGGCCGCGCAAGGCTACCTGGCGGCGATGGTCGGTGCGGTGCTGAACACCGGGTGGGGCGCAATCGGCGTCGACGTCGCGCATGCGACGACGAGGGTGCAGAACGACCGCACGTATTCGGGGCAGAGCTTTCGCGTCAGCTACGCGAAGACCGTCGCGGCCACCGGCACCAACGTCGCGATTGCCGCGTATCACTATTCGACGAACGGCTATTTCGGTCTGAACGATGCCATGACTGCGCGCGACCGCTCGGTGTCCGGCGGACCCTTGCGCCAGGTGTACCGGCAACGCAACCGCGCGTCGCTGGTGGCGAGTCAGCAGCTCGGCGACAAGGGCGGCAGCCTCAGCGTGACGGCGTCGACGTCGACCTACTGGAATCGCGCTGGCTCGGATGTCGATTTCACGGTCGGCTACAGCAACGCGTTTCGCAGCGTGGCGTACAACGTGTCGGCGACGCGTCAGCGCGACGCGTGGGGGCAGGCCAGCACGCTGGTCTATCTGGGGCTGTCGATTCCGCTCGGCAGCACGCGGCCGGCAACGCTGTCGACCAGTTTCAATCACGATACGCGCGGCTCGACGCAGATCGCGACGAGCCTGAGCGGTTCGGCCGGTGTCGACAGCAACGTGTCGTATGGCGTGAACGTGAACCGCAGCAGCGGGCCGGGCGGGGCGCAGACCAGCGGCGGCGCCAACGTGTCGTATCGCGGGGCACGGGCGGAGCTCAGCGCAAGCGTCGGCGCGAGCGCCGATTATCAGCAGTACTCGATCGGCGCGCGCGGTGCAGTCGTCGCGCACCGCGGCGGCGTCACGCTGTCGCAACCGCTGTCAGAGACTTTCGCGATCGTCGAGGCGAAGCATGCCGAAGGTGCGCGCGTCACGAATGCGTCGGGCGTGCGCGTCGATGCGAACGGCTATGCGATCGTGCCGTACCTGACGCCGTTCTCGATGAACGACGTGTCGCTGGACCCGAAGGGGCTGTCGACGGACGTCGAACTGAAGGAGACCAGCCAGCGCGTCGCACCGCTTGCGGGCGCCGTCCCGCTGCTGGTGTTCAAGACGGACTACGGGCGCTCGGCGGTGATTCGCCTGCGGCAGGCGGACGGATCGCCGGTGCCGTTCGGTGCTGTGGTGACCGATCAGGCCGGCAAGGACATCGGCGTGGTCGGGCAGGCCGGCAAGCTGCTGGCGCGCGGTCTCGCGGAGCAGGGCGAACTGAACGTCGGGTGGGAAAGCGACGCCGGGCGCTCGGGCTGCCGGCTGTCGTATGCGTTGCCGGCGAACCCGCGCGGCGCCGGCCAGCGGGCGCTGCGGAGTCTCGATTTGCCTTGTGTGGCGGCTGGCGCGGAGCAGTACGCGCCGACGGAGGCGCAGCCGGCTGCGTGAATCGGTGTGAAGCGGCGTCGCGTGCCACTGGTTGGCGTGGCGGCTGCATCGGACGCCGGAGTGCACGACCTTCACGCATTGCGCCATTGTCGACACGGCCTGACGACGGCGTCCGATCGTCACGGCGAGGCGCATGAATCGCAGTTCTCCGATTTTCATGCATGACTCGCGCCGATAGGCTGTGCAGATGTTGTTCTGTCGGCTCGATCGAAGTCGGAGCGATGCGGAAATTGACGTTTCGCATAACCGGTTCAGTCCAACGAATGCATAGCCCGCCAACATTTCGTCGTGGGCAGCGCCGTTCCATCATCGGAACACCTCATTGATCGATCGCAGATGGACCGATGAAGCGGCGCGTGCCTGTTCGCGTCAATCGGAGCGCCGAAAAATGAACATGTATCGCCTGTTCGCAGGCTGCCTGATGGCGGTGTCGTTTGCGACGCCGGACGGTGCACACGCGGCCTGCCAATTCATCAACAACAAGACCGAACTGCTCGCCAATTTCGCGTTGAAGTCGGAATACCAGGTGGCGCCCGGCACGGCCGTCGGCACCGTGCTGGACGACGTAAGCATTCCGGTCGATGCCGTTGCGTTCGCGAAATGCACTGCGCCCGGCCAATCGAATCGAAGCGTTTACGGCGGAACCAAGGTCGGCAGCAGTGTGACGCCCTATACGTTCGCAACCGGCGTGCCGGGCATCGGACTGGCCTTTTACGACATGGCCGACGGCGTCGTTCCGGCCTCCTTCGGCGGTTCTTCCACGAGGTACTGGGGTGCGGGCGACGGCGACGCATACGCCGGAAACTGGGGATGGTGGGGCTGGGTGGGCATGCCGTTACCGGGCGCGCGGCTCGGCGTGAAGGTCATCGTGACCGGGCCGGTGGGTGCGGGCGACGCCCCTGCCGGTTCCCTGTCGGCGCAGATGAAGCTCGATGGGCTTTCGGTTGCGACGTTGACGACCACCGGCTTCAGGGTCACGACGCCGGCCTGTGCGGTGCCGGACTTGAGCGTGGATATGGGCCAGATGGTGACGAACCAGTTTACCGGCGCGGGGTCGTCGGCCGGCGACACGCCGTTCGATTTGCGGTTGAATGCGTGTCCCGCCGGTCGCACGGGCATCTATTACCGGTTCGATCCGACGACGCAGGTCGTGCCGGGCACGGGCGATTCGGTCGCCACGTTGAACGGGGCATCGAGCGCGACCGGAATCGGGCTGCAACTGCTCGACGCAAGCGGCAAACCGGTTGCGTTTGGAACGACGGCGAAAGTTACCGGGTATGCCGGCGCGGCCGGCGATTACAGCGTGCCGCTGCGCGCCCGTTTCTATCAGACCGCCGCTGCGGTAACGGCCGGCAGTGCCAACGCATCGATTACCGTCACGATGAGTTATGACTAGCGGTTAGTGCGTCGTTCGCGCGTTCGCGGTGTGGCGTTCGAAAATCAGAAGCTCCGATCGTTCATGGCGAGCGGCGGGCGCCCGACGGTGATTCGCGTGCGGAGGGCGGTTGGCTCGCCGGCTGCCGTCCTCGCCTCGTCGAGGCGATTCGACGAGGCGTGCTGCTCGTGTGCCGCTGCCCGCTGCTTGTGGCCTGCTCCTGGCCGCCGCCCGCCTCCTATCATCCGCCATCTGCCACCAACTCGCCGCGCCCGCCATCTAGCAACTGGCAACCGCCAGCAGGCAACCAGCAACCAGCTACGGCTAAACCGCTGACTGCCGACCGCCGACCCAACCGGCAACTGGCAACCGGCAATCGGCAATCGGCAACCGGCAATCGGCAATCGGCAACCGGCAATCGGCAACCGGCAACCGGCAACCGGCAACCGGCAACCGGCAACCGGCAACCGGCAACCGGCAACCGGCAACCGGCAACCGCCCGCCACCACTCGCCCCCCCAGGCACACGCCTTGCTGTCCGACACCCCGACGACGGCAGGCGCGCATGCAGCAGCGCCTGCCGCGCGTTTTCACGCCACACGGGTAGCGCTCGGCACGCTCAACGGCCGCGGCTCCGCGGCGCTATCTCGACCTAATCGAACGGGAGAACGCATGACGATGATCATCACGCGCGACCGCCTGCCCGCGTCGTGCAGGTTTTGCCACCGGGCGTGTCATTGCGCGCATCGCGCGCCCACCGGAGCTGTCGTCGCATGACCACGATCGGCTGCCCTACGTGCGGGACGCTCGACCATATCCCGCCGATCGAAGCACACGCGCTGGCGCGCTGCAGACGCTGCCATGCGACGCTCGAACGCCGCCGCGGCCGCAGTGTTGAGGCCGCGCTCGCCTGCACGACGGCGACCTTCGTGCTGTTGTTTCCCGCCAACCTCGCACCGCTGATGACGGTCACGATGCTGGGCGCGTCGCATTCTTCGGTGCTCGCGTCGGGCATCGTGTCGATGTGGAACGACGGCTGGGTGATCCTGGCCGTGTTGCTCGGGATGTTCGGCATCGTGCTGCCGTTCGCGCGCTTCGGCGGCCTGATGCTGGTGCTGGCCGCGATTCGCTTCGGCTGGCGGTTCTCCGGTATCGGCGCGGTGTTCCGCTGGTCGCTCGCACTCGACGCTTGGGCAATGCCGGACGTGTACCTCGTCGGCTGCATCATCGGCTACGTGCGCGTCACGCACGGTCTCACCGGCTCGATGGGCGCAGGCGGCTATTGCCTGATCGCGGCCGGCCTGATGTCGATGCTCACGCGCGCGTCGCTCGACCGGCGCACCGTGTGGCGCGCCATCGAAGCCGATCGGCATCCGTCGCGCAGCGAGGCCGTGCTGTCGTGTGCCGGTTGCGACATGGTGCAGCCGTACGCGTGCGCCGGGCGTTCGTGTTCGCGCTGCGGGCTGACGCTGCGCGCGCGCCGGGTCGCGGCGCTTTCGCGCGCGAGCGCGCTGTCGCTGGCGGCGCTCGTGCTGACCGTGCCGGCCAACCTGTTGCCGATGACGACCTCGATCCAGCTCGGACGCGTGCACATGCACCGCATCGTCGACGGCGTCATGCAGCTCTTTCACGTCGGCCTGTGGCCGTTCGGCATCTTGACGTTCATCACGAGCATCGTGATCCCGGTCGCGAAGATCGTCGGCATGGGCTGGTTCGTCGCGTCCGTGCTGCGGCGATCGCGCCGGCATCTGCGCCTGAAGGTGCGCCTCTACCGCTGGATCGACGAGCTCGGCCGATGGTCGAACGTCGACGTCTTCACGATCGCGGCGTTCGTTCCGTTGATCCGCTTCGACGGCGTCGCGTCCGCGCAGCCGGCTACCGGGGCCACCGCATTCGCGCTCGTGGTGTTCCTGACCATGCTCGCGTCGCGCGCCTTCGATCCGCGCCTGATGTGGGACCGCCGCGACCGGAGGGTTCGATGAACCCGCCGCGCATCCGCCGCTCGCGCGCCGAGGTGCGGCACAGTCGTTGGCCGGGATTGATCTGGGCGGTGCCCGTCGCCACGCTGGCCGTGGTCGGATGGCTCGGGATACGGGCGCTTGCGCAGGGCGGGGAAAGCGTCACCGTGATGTTTTCCGACGCGCACGGAATGAAAGTCGACGATACCGACGTGACGCTGCGCGGCGTGAAGGTCGGCAAGGTCGCAGGCATCGCGTTGTCGCCCGACGGCCGGCATGTGGAGGTCGAGTTGAAGATCGATCGCGCGCAGCAGAAGTATCTGCTCAGAGGCACGCGCTTTTTCCTGCGCGGTGCGCAGCCGGACATGAGCGACCCGACCTCGCTGCGCGCGCTCGTCGTCGGGCCGGAAATCGTGATGGAGCCGGGCGCCGGCGCCCCCGCGCGGCACTTCGACGGCACCGAGCGCCGCCCGGCGCTCGCGCCCGAGCATGGGCCGGTGGTCCCGTACGTGATTCGGTTCGCCGGTGCGGCCGGCGAGCTGAAGGACGGCGCGCCGGTGAAACTGCGCGGCTTCCAGGTCGGCACGGTCACGCGCGTGCGGCTGAGTTACGATGCCGCCACCGGGCAGCTCGGCACGCCGGTGCAGATTGCGCTCGAACCGTCGGCGCTCGGCATCACCGGCGTGCGTCCGCCGGCCGACGGCAACTGGCGCCCCATCGTCGACGGCATGCTCGAACGGCTCGTCGCCCGCGGGCTGCGCGCGCGGCTGGTGCAGGATCCGCCGCTCGTCGGCCCGCGCATGGTCAGCCTCGATTTCGTCGCCGGCGCTTCGGCGGCCGCGTTTTCCGGTGGCGCCGGCCCGGCGGAGATTCCGAGCGTCGCGTCGGCCGACTTCGATGCGATCGCCGCGCGCGCCAACGCGATCGCCGGCAAGATCGACGCGCTGCCGATCAAGGAGACCGGCGACGACGTGCGCGCGATCGCGGCGCGGCTCAATGCGCTGACCGCATCGCCGCAGATCCGCGACAGCCTCGCGCATCTCGACCGATCGGTCGCGCAGATCGACCGCACGCTGCAGCAGGTGTCGCCGCAGATCGGTCCGCTCGTCGCGCAGCTGCGCGACGCCGCGAACAGCGCCGACCAGGCCGCGGCCGCAGCCAGCCGGACGCTCGGCGACGACGCCACCACGCAGACCGGCGTGCCCGCGGTGCTGCGCGAGCTTGCCGATACCACCCGTTCCGTGCGTGCGCTGGCCGACTATCTCGACCGACACCCCGAAGCGCTCGTGCGCGGCAGAGCGAAGGAGAAGCCATGATCCGTCGATCGAAGCGACCGGCCGGCGACGCATCGGAGCCGGCCCCGATGAAATGGGCGGTCGTTGCGCTGGCCGCCGTGCTCGCTGCCGTGCTCGCCGGATGTGGGCACAGCCCGCCGACGCGCTATGTGGCGTTGAGTGCGACGCCGGCTACATCGACCCGCGCGGACGAGCCCATCGAGCCGGTGCAACTGACTGCCGTCCACGTGCCGGCGGAGCTCGACCGTCCCGAGGTCGTCGTGCAGCGCTCGGCGAACCGTGTCTGGATCGACGAAGGCGCGCGCTGGGCCGGGCCGCTCGACCGGATGATGCGGCGCACGCTCGCGCAGGACCTGCTGACGCGCCTGCCGACGGGGGCCGTCGTCCTGCCGGATGCGCCGCGGCCGCCCGAGACGCGCACGCTCGTCGTCACGGTGCTGGACGTGCATGCGGACGACGGCGGCACGTTGACGTTGGAGGCCGCATGGACGGTGTTGGCGGGCCGGCCCGAGCGCGTGAGCGCGAGCCGCGAGACGACCTTGACCGCATCGTTGACGCAGCGCGGCGCCGCCGCGCAGGCCGCCGCGCTGAGCGCGATTCTGGGACGCCTCGCGGACCAGATCGCGGCCGGGCTGCCGCCACGCTGAGCGGACGCGATCCGGCCGGCGTGGTGGCCACGACCATTGGTGGACGGGCCGACACCGATCGAGCGATCACATCGGCACCGGTGCCGCTCGCCGCGCAGCGACGATCGGCTTGCGCCGGCCGGGCAGCAGGGAACGCCCGCGCCAAATCCAGTGCGTGTCGATCGAGAGCGTTCCCCGTCTTGATCGTTACTGGCGTGGGAGGACTTTGCGGATCGACCTGTGTGATCGGCAGCGCTTGACGGAGGCGGTATCGAAGTACGGCGCCGCCAGCCAGCACATTCCGCCGGCGCGACGCGCCTCACGATCGAACGCAGCCGGATCGACTGCGTTCGATCGCCGTGCCTGCCCACCGACGCGCCATTACGCCACGGCCGGGAAATCGAGCGTCGTATCGTTGACGCGATTGACCAGGTTCGTGAACGTGATCGACGCGATCGCCAGGCTGATCTCGATCAGCTGGCGCTCCGTGTAACCGGCGGCGCGCACGGCGTCGACGGCCGCCTCGGGCACCGTGCCGCGCGTGCCGACCAGCGTACGCACATAGGTCACCAGCGCGTCGCGCTTGGCGTCGCCGGTGGCCGCGCCGGCGCGCACCTGCTTCATGGCGTCGCCCGACAGTCCGGCCAGCTTGCCCATCAGCGTATGCGCGGCGACACAATAGTCACAGCCCACGTGTTCGCTGACCGCCAGCTTGATGACTTCGATGTCGGCCTTGCCGAGCGTGCCGGCAGCCACGGCAGCGTCGAACGCGAGCGCCGCGCCGAGGGCTTCGGGGCTGTGCGTGCCGATGGTGGCGTACGCATTGGGCACCTTGCCGACGGCCTTCTTGATCTTCGCGAACACTTCCGCTGCCGCGCCGGTGGCTTCTTCAGGGCGAATGGTGGTGAGACGGGACATGATCGACTCCTTCGTTCAGTTGAGTGGTTGAACTGCTTAGCCATGTCGTATGGCATGGGAGTCAGTGTAGGGATGCAGGGCGAGTTCTTTAATGCCATACTTGCGCAAATTCATGCTCAAACGTCTCATATGGACATGCTGGACCGATTGCTGTCGATGATGCCGGTCACCGGCCGGCTGGACGTACGGTGCCATTTCGGTTCGCCGTGGCGCATCGACCATCCCGAGTCGAACGAGCGGGAGCTTCCGTATCACATCCTGTTGCGCGGCGAGGCTGTCGTCGAAGGCGAGACGGGCGGCGCGGAAGAGCCGACGCTCCGAATGAAGGCCGGCGACATCGTGGTGTTCCCCTCCGGCAGTGCGCACCGGCTGCACGACGGCAGCGGCGACGCGCCGCGCGCGGTGCAGGAGCGGCACCGCAACGGCCTGACCATTACGACGAACGGCAGCGCCGACGCGAGCATTGACGTGCTGTGCGGGCGCTTCGTGCTGCCGGCCGTCCCGCAGCAGTTGCTGCGCGACCATCTGCCTCGGCGTCTGATCGTGAGCAGCGTCGCCGCCGGCGATGGACAGACGCGCGACGCCGCGTTTGCCGCCACGCGGCTTGCGCGAGTCATCGAATTGATGCGTGAGGAAGCGCTGGAGCAACGTGCCGGCAGCGCGGCGGTGGTCGATCATCTGTCCGGCGCGCTGTTCGCGTTGACGCTGCGCAGTGCGTCCGAGTCCGGTCACGCGCCGCGCGGGCTGCTCGCGCTGGCGCAACGCCATCGGTTGCAGCCGGCGCTCACTGCGATGTTCGACGAGCCGGAAAAGCCCTGGACGCTGGCGCAGCTGGCGGAGCGCTGCCACATGTCGCGCGCGACGTTCGCACGCCACTTCGACGAGGCGATCAGCCGCTCGGCGACCGATGTGCTGACGGAAATCCGCATGGCGCTTGCCGGGCGCAAGCTGGCGCAAACGACGATGTCCGTCGCGGAGATCGGCGAGACGGTCGGATATCGGTCGGAGGCTGCGTTCCAACGCGTGTTCAAACGGCAGGTGGGGATGACGCCGGCGAAGTGGCGCATGCAAGCGACGAGAATCGCGGCGCCGGAAGCGCGGTCATCCTGACGGACGGTGCGACCATCCGTAACGTGGGCGAGCTCGCTGGAAGCATCGAGTCAGGCGCTTGCTCGCAACGCTTGGAGGTCCTCCTTGATTCGATCGCGCAAACCTGCGGCATCGCAGTCGAGCGCGCGCGGCCAGTCGAAGTCGATGACGGCGGCCCTGCTCCGATCCGGCTCGGCAACAAGACCATCAGCAGATTCGCAAACTGCGTCACGTCCTCGCGATCGATACCGTACTGAATTACGGCGAAGTCCTGGTAAAGCTCAGTGCCATCATTGAAGTGCGCAATTGTATGGTCCATTCGGCAGGGCGAGTACCAGGCGCATTGACGTGATGAACCACCGCCAAACGCATCCGGCCGCGACCAGACGATACCTATCGACTGCTTACGAGCAAGCCACTCAACGTCGGCACCTCAGTCGACGTCGTAGTTGAGATCGTGCCACCGCTGCGACGTGCCGCCTCCTGAACCCAGCTGACCGCGTGGAAAGCGCATGACGGCGATTGCATGGAGGGCGCGCTCGTCGCCGGCCGGGTCGCCACAACTTCGGCGGACCTTCAGGTCGCGCACCCGACCTTCGTCGTCGAGCCAGACGCGCACCAAGACCCTTCGACGGCCTTTGCCGGTTTGCGGTGTTGCACGCGATAGCATGCGGTCAAGAAGCGACATGTAATTCCTCTGCATTGGTAGGCCCGGCCGGACTTGAGCCGGCGGCCGATCGACCGAGAGTCGACTGATCCAACGGGCCGTGGTACGGGCTTCAACGACGCGATCGGTGCGGGATTTTCCGATCTCGATGTATAGCTGAACAGCGTACACGTCGATCGGCACTCCCGGGAGGTATTTGGCGTCGGGAATCAAAACCGGTTGCGATTTTCCGCGCTCGTTTGTGGGTACGAACAAGACGCATCGACGATGCCGCTCGCCCAAAGTTCGGACATCGGGTTCCTCAGTAACCGCGACGCGTATCGCTCGTGTTCGACGTAATCGCGCCATGCGTTGCCGCCTGTCCGGCGCCTGGACGAAAGGAAGAACGACCTCCCGGCCGAGGCCCGCCCCAGAGTTAAACGATTTGTGATCCCTCGCCGCCGCAAAATTCTGCACAATGACGGCATCGCGGCCGCGCGATGTGTCGGCCGCCGCCGCTCGGCCGCTCCGCCACGGCCCGCGGCCACTACCGCGCTCACGCGCCCGACACCCTTACCGACGCACTGCCGCGTTCACCATGGATCACGCCAAACGCATCCTGATCGTCGAAGACGACGCCGACATCGCCGACGTGTTGAGCCTGCATCTGCGCGACGAGCGCTACGAAGTCGTCCACAGCGCGGACGGCGCCGAAGGCCTGCGTCTGCTCGAGCAGGGAAACTGGGACGCGCTGATTCTCGATCTGATGCTGCCGGGCGTCGACGGCCTCGAAATCTGCCGGCGCGCCCGCGCGATGGCGCGCTACACGCCGATCATCATCACGAGCGCGCGCTCGAGCGAGGTGCACCGGATTCTCGGCCTCGAACTCGGCGCCGACGATTACCTCGCGAAGCCGTTCTCGGTGCTGGAGCTGGTCGCGCGCGTGAAGGCGCTGCTGCGGCGCGTCGACGCGCTCGCGCGCGACTCGCGCCTCGACGCCGGCACGCTCGACGTCGCCGGCCTGTCGATCGATCCGATCGCGCGCGAGGCGAGCGTCGACGGCACGCGCATCGACCTCACGCCGCGCGAATTCGACCTGCTGTACTTCTTCGCCCGGCATCCGGGCAAGGTGTTCTCGCGGATGGATCTGCTGAACGCCGTCTGGGGCTACCGGCACGAAGGCTACGAACATACGGTGAACACGCACATCAACCGGCTGCGCGCGAAGATCGAGGCCGATCCCGCCGAGCCCGTGCGGATCCTCACGGTGTGGGGGCGCGGCTACAAGCTGGCCGCACCGGGCCAGCGGGACGCGTGATGAAGCTGAATCTGACCCAGCGGCTGTCGTGCGTGTTCGCGGTGCTGCTGCTCGCGTGTTCGGGCGCGTCCGCGTGGCTGCAGATCCGCGCGAACGACATGCGAGAGAAGGAAGTCGTGCAGGCGCTGTCGCGCGATCTCGCTGCGCACATCGCCAGCAGCACGCCGCTGATGGACGCGAACGGCCTGCGCCCGGATGCCGTGCGCCGGCTGTTCGGTCAGCTGATGGGCGTGAACCCGAGCGTCGAGGTCTACCTGCTCGACAACGCGGGACGCATCGAGGGCGACGACGCGCCGCCCGGGCACGTGAAGCGCACCCGCGTCGATCTCGCGCCGGTGCAGCGCTTCATCGCGGGCGAGCCGCTGCCGATCCTCGGCGACGATCCGCGCAGCATCGACGCGCGCAAGGTGTTCAGCGCCGCGCCGCTGCAGCGCGCCGGGCAGCCGCCGTCCGGCTACGTCTACGTGGTGCTGCTCGGCGAAGCGCACGACCGGCTGGCCGCGCGCGTCGACGCCGGCAACGTGCTGCGCACGACGCTGTGGTCGATGGCGGTCGTCGCGCTGCTCGGGCTGGTGGCCGGCCTGATCGCGTTCAGCTTCATCACGCGGCCGCTGCGCCGGCTGACCGACGCGATGCGCCGCTTCGACGCGAACGGCGCGCCCGACACGCAGCCGCCGCTGCCGCGCCCCGCGCCGGGACGCCGCGGCGACGACCTCGCGGTGCTCGAATCCGCGTTCGCGCAGATGGCCGACCGGATCGGCGAGCAGTGGCGCGCGCTGACGCGTCAGGACCAGCAGCGGCGCGAGCTGATCACGAACATCTCGCACGATCTGCGCACGCCGCTGACCTCGCTGCACGGCTATCTGGAAACGCTGTCGCTGAAGGCCGACACGCTCGCCGACTCTGAGCGCCGCCGCTACCTGTCGGTCGCGCTCGCGCAGAGCACCAAGGTCGGGCGGCTCGCGCAGGCGCTGTTCGAGCTGGCGCGGCTCGAGTCGGGCAGTGTGCAGGCCGAGCGCGAGCCGTTCTCGCTCGTCGATCTCGTGCAGGACGTCTTCCAGAAGTTCGAACTCGCGGCCCAGTCGCGCGGCATCGCGCTGCAGGCGCGCATCCCGCCGCGCGTGCCGGCCGTGTCGGCCGATCTCGCGATGATCGAGCGCGTGCTGACCAATCTGCTCGACAACGCATTGCGGCACACGCCGCAGCACGGCGCAATCGAAGTCGCGCTGACGCCGCGCGACGACCGCGTGGTGGTGACCGTGTCGGACACCGGCGAAGGGATCCCGCTGGCGCGCCGCGCAGGATTGTTCCAGCGACCGCAGCGGCCCGCCAGCGGCGGCATGGCGACGAACGGCGGCCTCGGCCTGCTGATCGTGCACCGGATGCTGGCGCTCAACGGCAGCGACATCCGGCTCGTCGACCGGGACGGGCGCGGCGCGGTGTTCGAGTTCGCGCTCGCGATCGCGCAGCCGGCGCCCGGCGACCCGCAGTGACCGTGCATGCGCGACCTGCGCCGGCGCGGCGCACGCGTCACGTCCCGCGCTTGCGCCGTACTTCGGTCGGCGTCGTGCCGGTCCAGCGCTTGAACGCGTGGCGGAACCCGACCGCGTCGCTGAAGCCGAGCGTCAGCGCGATGTCCTCGGTGCTGAGCGTGGTGGTGCTCAGGTAGTCGATCGCGAGCGCCTTGCGCACGCTCGTCAGCAATTCGCTGTACGACGTGCCTTCGGCGTCGAGCTTGCGGCGCAGCGTGCGGGACGTCATGCACAGCGTGCCGGCGATCGCGACGATGTCCGGAAACTGCCCGGGCGTGCGCGTGAGCTCCTGGTAGACGCGCCGCGTGACGTCGGCCTGGCTGCGCAATTCGTCGAGCAGATGCGCGCAGTGCGACGACACCTGCGCGGCGGTGATCGGGTTCGCGAGCTGTGGCGCGCGGGCGAGCCACGCGGCCGGGTAGCTCAGCACATGGTGCGGCTGGTCGAACGCGATCGGGCATTCGAGCGCCTCGGCGAGCAGCGCCGCGTGCGCGGGCCGCGGCTGCGCGAACTGCGCGCGCGCCGGCAGGCACCACGCGCCCATCACGTCCTTGATGACCGTCACGTGCAGCGCGAACTGCATGTCGATCAGAAAGCGGTACAGCGGCAGATCGGGGCCGGCCAGCGCGGCTTCGTGCGGATCGGGAAACAGCCACGCCGCGGTGTCGCCCTGTTCAACCCAGCGGATGGTCAGCATCCCATTCGCGAGCCGGTGATATTTGACGGCCGAATCGAACGCACGCGCGAGCGATTCCGAGCACAGCATCGCGTAGCCGTACATCCCGTAGCTCGACGCGTGCAGCCGGCGGCCGACGCGCACGCCGAGGTCGGAGCCGTCGTAGCGCTCGAGCGCGTTGCGCGCGGCGGTCAGGAACTGCAGCGGCGACGTGAGCGTGAACGGATCGGCGACGGCCTCCGGCGACAGGCCCGTGCCGGCGAGCACCGCCGACGAATCGAGCCCGAGCTCGCGCGCGACGTCGACGAGCACGGCGAGCTTCGCCGGCGAAAAGCGCTTGTCGCGCAACGCATGGGCGGGCAGGGTCTCGGGCAGCGCCGCCGCGCGGGCGGTCGTCGGGTTCAGGTGCGCGGTGCGCGGCATGGCTAGGTGTACGTCCGATTCGATACCGTTCCGGGTTGGCGATTCTGCCCCCGAACGCGCGGCCGCGCCATAGGGTTCACCCTGATCCGGCGCTTGCGTGCGCATCATGTCGCCATCCGGGCGGGCGGGTTTGCGGTTTACGGACCGAGGCGCCGGTGTGTCCGTTTCGATCATGTTTTCGGCCGCGCGAATCATTTTCAAAGCGGGCCGCGCGCGCGATATTCGTCGGTCAGGCGACGGCCCGCGCGCATCCGATGCGCGGGCCGCCGTGCGAACGGCGCCGCGTGGCGCCGTCCCCCGAGGAGCAGGACATGACGAAGAGACACTGGATCGGGTCGTATGGCTCGATCCCCGCCGAGATCGATCCCGATCGCTTTCCTTCCGTAACCGCGCTGCTGGACGACGCGATGCACCGCTTCGCCGGCCATCCGGCGTTCCGCGCGTCCGACCGCACGCTGACCTACGCGGACGTCGACCGCCTGTCGGCCGCGCTCGCCGCGTACCTGCAGCAGGTCGCGCAGGTGCGCAAGGGCGACCGCGTGGCCGTGATGCTGCCCAACGTGCTGGCGTTTCCGGTGGTGTTCGTCGCGCTCGCGCGCATCGGCGCGGTCCAGGTCAACGTGAACCCGCTCTATACGCCGCACGAACTCGAACACCAGCTCAACGACGCGGGCGTCGAAGTGGCGGTCGTGTGCGGCGGGTCGATGGCCACGTTCGCCGACGTGGTCGGCAAGACGCGCGTGCGCACGGTGCTGACCGTGGGCCGCGACGATCTCGGCGTCGTCGATGCGCCGGCCGGCGCATGCGCGGCGCTGCCGCCCGGCTCGCTCGCGCTCGCCGACGCGTTCGCGGCCGGCGCGGCGCTGCAACGCGCGCCGGTCGCGCTCGACGGCAGCGACCTCTTGCTGCTGCAATACACGGGCGGCACGACCGGCCTGTCGAAGGGCGCCGCGCTGTCGCACCGCAACCTGATCGCGAACGTCGAGCAATTCGCGGCGATCGTGCCGGCCGCGCGGCAGCCGGGCGAGGAGGTCGTCGTCACGGCGATTCCGCTGTACCACATCTTCGCGCTGACGGTGAACTTCCTGTCCTACTTCGCGATCGGCGCGCAGAACTGGCTCGTCGCCAATCCGCGCGACATGGACGGCCTGATCGACGTGCTGAAGGCCGCGCGGCCGTCGGTGTTCGTCGGCGTCAACACGCTGTATGCGGGGCTCGCGGGCCATCCGCGGCTGAAGGAAGTCGACTGGTCGCGGCTGAAGCTGTCGGCCGGCGGCGGCGCGGCCGTGATCGACGTGATCTCCGCGCGCTGGCAGGCGGTGACGGGCAATTTCATCCGCGAAGGCTACGGGCTGTCGGAAACGTCGCCGGTCGTCACGTTCAATCCGCAGTCGGTCGACCGGTTCACGGGCACGACCGGCCTGCCGCTGCCGTCGACCGACGTGAAGCTGCTCGACGACGAAAACCGCGAGGTCGCGATCGGCGGCGCGGGCGAGATCTGCGTGCGCGGGCCGCAGGTGATGGGCGGCTACTGGCAGAAGCCCGAAGCGAACGCGGCCGCGTTCACCGAGGACGGCTATTTCCGCACCGGCGACATCGGCGTGTTCGACGCGGCCGGCTTCCTGAAGATCGTCGACCGCAAGAAGGACATGATCATCGTGTCGGGCTTCAACGTGTATCCGAACGAAGTCGAAGCGGTGGTGACCGCGCTGCCGGGCGTGGCCGAATGCGCGTGTATCGGCGTGCCGGACGAGCGCACCGGCGAGGCGCCGAAGCTGTTCGTGGTGCTCGCGCCCGACGCGACCATCGGCGAGGCCGAGATCGTCGCGCATTGCCGCGCGAATCTCGCCGGCTACAAGGTGCCGAAGCAGATCCGCGTGGTCGAGCGGCTGCCGAAGTCGACGGTCGGCAAGATCCTGCGCCGGGAACTCAGCCACGCGCAGTGATGGTGCGCACGCGCCGCGCGGGCGACGACGCGCGGGCCGGCTCGCCTGCCGGCGCGGTCGTCCCGAAAGCCCCGAAACACCGGAAAGCCCCGCAAGCCCGCCGTGGGTCGCTCAAGTACAATGCGAGCGGTTCGACCGACGGGGACGCGATGACCGGTACAGATTCACCTCCCGCCCAGCCTGGGCGTGCGCTGCCGTCGCCCAGCGCGACGGTGCCGATTTCGCTCGTCAACGGCTTTCTCGCGAGCGCGGGCGCGCAGCGCGACGTGGTCGAGCGCTACCTGCGCGGCGCCGGCATTCCGCTCGAACTGCTCGGCGAGCCGCATGCGCGCGTGACCGAAGATCAGTTCTCGACGCTGTACCGCACGCTCGCGATCGACCTCGACGACGAGATGCCCGGCATCTTCTCGCGCCCGCTGCGCCGCGGCACGCTGAAGTACCTGTGCCTGAGCCTGCTCGATGCGCGCAACCTCGGCACGGCGCTGTATCGTTTCGGCCAGTTCTTCCATCTGCTGCTCGACGACTTCTTCGTCGAATCGACGCGCGACGGCCTGGTCGCGCAGGTGCTGCTGCGTCCGAACCCGGCGATCGGCCCGATCGGCGCGCTCGGCCAGGAGCTGATGCTCAAGCTCGTGCACGGCGTGTGTTCCTGGCTGATCGGGCAGAAGATCCCGCTGCTGCGGATCGAATTTGCGTGCCCGCGTCCGCGGCATGCGATCGACCATCTGTACTTCTTCTCCGGCTCCGTGCAGTTCGACTGCGAGCGCACGCTGATGCGCTTCAGCGCCGACCTGCTCGACGTGCCGATCCGGCAGAGCAAACGCAACCTGCGCAAGTTCCTCGCGCGTGCGCCGGGCGACTGGATCTTCGAATCGTTCAGCGAGCAGCTCGTCTGCCACCGCGTGCGGCAGTACCTGTCGGCGGCGCTGCCCGAGCTGCCGGTGATCGAGCGGGCGGCCGAACATCTGCATTGCTCGGTGCGCACGCTGAGCCGCCATCTGGCCGCCGAAGGCACGACGTTCCAGGCGCTCAAGGACGAGCTGCGACGCGACATCGCGATCCAGCGGCTCACCGATACGCTCGACACGATCGCGGCGATCGGCACCGATCTCGGCTTCGACGATCCGAGCGCGTTCCATCGCGCGTTTCGCCACTGGACCGGCAGTACGCCGGGCACGTACCGGCGGCGCGCGTAGCGCTTTCCCATAACCGGCATCCTTGCCGCGCTCCCATGGACGGCATCCCAGCCGGGCCGCTATCTTGCCGGCCCCGTACCGATGGCGCACATGCGCGTCGGCCCGTCGCGCATCGCTGCGGGACGGGCCGACGGTCATCGCATTCGTGCGCGGCGCAGGCCGGCGTGCCACCGGCCGCGCGCGCCGTCGCGATCAGGCTTTCAACGCGCCGAAGATTTCATTGAGCATCGACTTCGCGTCGCCGAACAACATGCGGTTGTTGTCCTTGTAGAACAGCGGATTGTCGACGCCGGCATAGCCGGACGCCATGCTGCGCTTCATCACGATCGACGTTTTCGCCTTCCACACCTCGAGCACCGGCATGCCCGCGATCGGGCTCGTCGGGTCGTCCTGCGCGGCCGGGTTCACGATGTCGTTCGCGCCGATCACCATCGACACGTCGGCGTCGGGGAAGTCGTCGTTGATCTCGTCCATCTCGAGCACGATGTCGTACGGCACCTTCGCTTCGGCGAGCAGCACGTTCATGTGGCCGGGCATGCGGCCCGCGACTGGGTGAATCGCGAAGCGCACGTCGACGCCCTTCTCGCGCAGCAGCTTGGTCAGCTCGAACACCGTGTGCTGCGCCTGCGCCACCGCCATCCCATAGCCGGGTACGATGATCACGCGCTTCGCTTCGCGCAGCAGCTCGGCCGTCTCCGTCGCGCTCACCGCGACGGCCTCGCCGGCCGGTTGCGCGGCGCCGCCCGCGGCGGCCGGTGCGCCCGCGCCGCTGCCGAAGCCGCCCGCGATCACGCTGATGAAGTTGCGGTTCATCGCGCGGCACATGATGTACGACAGGATCGCACCGGACGAGCCGACCAGCGCGCCGATCACGATCAGCAGGTCGTTGCCCAACATGAAGCCGGTCGCGGCCGCGGCCCATCCCGAGTAGCTGTTGAGCATCGACACGACGACGGGCATGTCGGCGCCGCCGATCGCCATCACCATGTGCACGCCGAACAGCAGTGCGATCACCGTCATCACGACGAGCGGCAGCATGCCGTCCTGGATGGTTTCCGCATGCAGGAACGCGCGGCCGTAGTAGATCACGATCAGCAGCGCGGCGAGGTTCAGCCAGTGCCGTGCCGGCAGCAGCAGCGGCTTGCCGCCGATCTTGCCCGACAGCTTGCCGAACGCGACGATCGAGCCAGCGAAGGTGATCGCGCCGATCAGGATGCCGACGTAGATCTCCACCTCGTGGATCGCCTTCTCGGCGCCGACGAACTGCAGCGACGTGTCGACGTAGCTCGCGAAGCCGACCAGGCACGCGGCGAGGCCGACCAGGCTGTGCATCAGCGCGACCAGCTCCGGCATCTGCGTCATCTGCACTTTCTTCGCGGCATAGAGGCCGACCGCGCCGCCGACGACCAGCGCGGCGATCACGTACGGAATGCCCGCTGCCGACACGCGCGGCCCGGCGACGGTGGCCAGCACCGCGATCAGCATGCCGATCATCCCGAGCAGGTTGCCGCGGCGCGCGGTTTCAGGGTTGGCGAGCCCGCCGAGGCTCAGGATGAACAGGATCGCGGCGCCGATATAGGAGACGGTGGTCAGATTGGAAGTCATGGTTGTCGTCCCCTTATTTGCGGAACATCGCGAGCATGCGGCGCGTGACCGCGAAGCCGCCGAACATGTTGACGGCGGTGAGCGTCAGCGCGCCGACCGCGAGGCCGAGGATCAGCCCCGACGGACGATCGCCGGCATTGGCGAGCTCGGCCGTCGGCGGCGCCACCTGCACGAGCGCGCCGATCGCGATGATCGACGAGATCGCGTTGGTCACGCTCATCAGCGGCGTGTGCAGCGACGGCGTGACGTTCCAGATCACCATGTAGCCGACGAAGCACGCGAGCACGAACACCGTGAAGTGCGACAGGAAGCTGGCCGGCGCGAACTGGCCGACCAGCAGGAACGCGAGCGCGCCGACCGCGAACACGATCGCGAGCGCCTTGGCCGACATCGGCTCGCCGCTGTGGCCGTGGCCCTTGGACTTCGCCGGCGCGGCCGCGGCGGGTGCGGCGGCCGCGGGCTTGGGCGCGACGGCCGGCTGCTTGAGCGGCGGCGCCGGCCAGGTGACGGTGCCTTCCTTGATGACGGTCAGGCCGCGGATCGCGTCGTCGTCGAAGTCGACGTCGATCGCGCCGTCCTTGCCCTTGCACAGCTCCTCGAGCACGCGCAGCAGGTTGGTCGCATACAGCGTGGACGACTGCCGCGACAGGCGCGACGCGAGGTCGGTATAGCCGACGATCGTCACGCCGTGGCGCACGACCGCCTCGCCGGGCACCGTCAGCTCGCAGTTGCCGCCCTGTTCGGCGGCCATGTCGACGATCACGCTGCCGGGCTTCATCGACTGCACCATCTCGGCGGTGATCAGCTTCGGCGCCGGCTTGCCGGGGATCAGCGCGGTCGTGATGATGATGTCGGCGTCCTTCGCCTGCTGCGCATACATCGCGCGCTGCGCCTGCTGGAAGCCTTCGCTCATCACCTTCGCGTAGCCGCCGCCGCCCGAGCCTTCCTCTTCGTAGTCGACCTTGACGAATTCGCCGCCCAGCGACTTCACCTGGTCGGCCACTTCGGCGCGCGTGTCGTTCGCACGCACGATCGCGCCGAGGCTCGCGGCCGTGCCGATCGCGGCGAGGCCGGCCACGCCCGCGCCGGCGATGAAGACTTTCGCCGGCGGGATCTTGCCGGCCGCCGTGACCTGCCCGTTCAGGAAGCGGCCGAACGCATGCGCGGCCTCGATCATCGCGCGGTAGCCGCTGATGCCGGCCATCGACGTGAGCGCGTCCATCTTCTGCGCGCGCGACAGCGTGCGCGGCAGCGAATCGATCGCGAGCACGGTCGCGCGCTTCGCCGCGAGCTGCTGCATCAGGTCGGGGTTCTGCGCCGGCCACACGAAACCGATCAGCATGCCGCCTTCGCGCATCAGCGCGACTTCGTCGGCGCTCGGCGGGCGCACCTTGAACACGATGTCGCTGCCGGACCACAGCTCGGCCGCCGTCGCGGCGATGCTCGCGCCGGCCGCGCGATAGGCGTCGTCGTCGAAGTTCGCGCCGGCACCGGCGCCGCTTTGCACGGCCACCGCAAACCCCAGCTTGATCAGTTTCTCGACCACCTCGGGCACGGTCGCAACGCGCCGTTCGCCGGTGGCTGTCTCCAGAGGAATCCCAATCTGTAGTGTCATGGTATGAAAGATGGGTGATGGCCGTCGCGAAGCGCTCGGGCCGGTGCGTCAAGTTACCAGAATCATGCCTGTGTTTCGTGGACCGGTTGCGAGATTGCATCACAGGATGATCGGTCGTTCGCGGTGCGGCGCCGACGCGGTCCGGGCGCCGCGCGCCTGCGTCGGACAAGGGCAGCACGCGGTCGCATCGCGGCTGTCTTTTGCCGCGCCGCTGTGTTTCGTCGACGCGCGCGTCTCGGCGCGGCATCCGGATCGGCGACCGACGCGGCCAGTCTGCCGCGCATCGTGCAGCGCGGCACCGGCATGCGAAATGCGCAGCGCGCGCAGGCCCTAGGGTTTTCCCATAGAAGGCGTCCATCGCGATGACCGGCGCGCCGCCCCGGCCGCCCGATCGGCGTGCCGTGGGCGCGTCGGCCCCGTGGAAATCCGCGTCGGCACACGCTGCGCAAGGGCCGGGTTCGGGTGTCGGCATGCGCGCATCGTGTGGCCGGTTTTGTCACTATCTGGGCCGGATATGACAGTGGGAAACGGCCGCGTCGGCATTACGATGGGCCACGACGTCGCCTGGTGCTGGCCGGTTTTGCCGCAGCCGCGCGGGCCGCGCGCTTCATTCACTGCCTGATTTGGAACAACGACCATGAGCTATAACGCCCCCGTCAAGGACATGCTGTTCGTGCTGAAGGAACTCGCGGGCATCGACACCGTTGCGCAGCTGCCCGGCTTCGAGGACGCCGGCTACGACACCGCGCAGGCCGTGCTGGACGAGTCGGCGAAATTCTGCGGCGAGGTGCTGGCGCCGCTGAACGTCGACGGCGACCGCAACCCGAGCAGCTGGAAGGACGGCGCCGTGACGGCGACGCCCGGTTTCGGCGCCGCGTTCCGCCAGTTCGTCGAAGGCGGCTGGCAGGGCCTGCAACACCCGGTCGAGTACGACGGTCAGGGGCTGCCGAAGCTGATCGCGACGCCGTGCATCGAGATGCTGAACGCGGCGAACCTGTCGTTCGCGTTGTGCCCGCTGCTCACCGACGGCGCGATCGAAGCGCTGCTGACGGCCGGCACCGACGAGCAGAAGCAGCGCTACGTGCCGAAGCTGATTTCGGGCGAGTGGACGGGCACGATGAACCTGACCGAGCCGCAGGCCGGTTCGGACCTCGCGCTGGTGCGCTCGCGCGCCGAGCCGCAGGGCGACGGCACGTACAAGGTGTTCGGCACCAAGATCTTCATCACGTGGGGCGAGCACGACATGGCGGACAACATCGTCCACCTGGTGCTCGCGCGTACGCCGAACGCGCCGGAGGGCGTGAAGGGCATCTCGCTGTTCATCGTGCCGAAGTTCCTGGTCAACGAAGACGGCTCGCTCGGCGCCCGCAACGACGTGCACTGCGTGTCGATCGAGCACAAGCTCGGCATCAAGGCGAGCCCGACCGCGGTGCTGCAATACGGCGACCACGGCGGCGCGATCGGTTACCTCGTCGGCGAGGAGAACCGCGGCCTCGAATACATGTTCATCATGATGAACGCGGCGCGCTTCGGCGTCGGCATGCAGGGGATCGGCGTGGCCGACCGTGCGTACCAGAAGGCCGCGGCCTTCGCGAAGGAGCGCGTGCAGAGCCGCCCGGTCGACGGATCGGCGAAGCAGTCGGTGACCATCATCCACCACCCGGACGTGCGCCGGATGCTCGGCACGATGCGCGCGTTGACCGAAGGCGCGCGCGCGCTCGCGTATGTCGCGGCTGCGCACAGCGACATTGCGCACCGCCATTCGGACGACGCGACGCGCACGCGCCATCAGGCCATCTACGAATATCTGGTGCCGATCGTGAAGGGCTGGAGCACCGAGATGGTCAACGACGTCGCGAGCCTCGGCGTGCAGGTGCACGGCGGGATGGGCTTCATCGAGGAAACCGGCGCGGCGCAGTATTACCGCGATGGGCGGATCCTCGCGATCTACGAAGGCACGACCGCGATCCAGGCGAACGACCTGGTCGGCCGCAAGACGCTGCGCGACGGCGGTGCGGTCGCGAAGGCGCTGATCGCGGAGATCGACGCAACCGTCGCGGCGCTCGGCAAGGTCGACGGCGCGGCCGCCGCATCGATGAAGGCGCAGCTCGAGAAGGGCGCGCGCGCGCTGTCGGCGGTGGTGGACTACGTGCTCGCCAATGCGAAGCAGGACCCGAACGCGGTGTTCGCGGGCAGCGTGCCTTACCTGAAGCTGGCGGGCGTCGTGCTGTGCGGATGGCAGATGGCGCGTGCGCTGCTCGCGGCCGACGCGAACCGCGCGAGCGACGCGGCGTTCCACGACGCGAAGATCGCGATCGCCCAATGCTATGCGGAACACGTGCTCGTGCAGGCCGGTGCGCTCGAAGCGTCGATCGTCGGTGCGAAGGGTAACCAGAGCGTGCTCGCGCTGACGGAAGACCAGTTCTGACCGCCACGGTCGGAGCGCAGGAGGAGACAGTATTTTGACCACCCAGGACTTGCTCGCGCAATACGGCCCGCGCGAATCGATGGAATACGACGTCGTGATCGTCGGCGGCGGCCCCGCCGGGCTGTCGGCGGCGATCCGGCTCAAGCAGCTGGCCGCCGAGAAAGGCGCCGAGATCGGCGTGTGCGTGCTCGAGAAGGGTTCCGAGATCGGCGCGCACATCCTGTCGGGCGCGGTGATGGACCCGCGCGCGATCACCGAGCTGTTCCCCGACTGGAAGGAACGCGGCGCGCCGCTCACCGTCGAGGTGACCGAGGACCGCTTCCTATTCCTGTCCGAGCAGAGTGCGGTCACGACGCCGAACTGGGCGTTGCCCGACAACTTCAAGAATCACGGCAACTACGTGATCTCGCTGGGCAACGTCACGCGCTGGCTCGGCACGCAGGCCGAAGCGCTCGGCGTCGAGATCTTCCCCGGCTTTCCGGCCGCGGAGATCCTCTACAACGACGACGGCTCGGTGAAGGGCGTCGCCACCGGCAACATGGGCGTGGGCAAGGACGGCGAGCCGACCGAGAACTTCCAGCTCGGCATGGAACTGCACGCGAAGTACACGCTGTTCGCCGAAGGCTGCCGCGGTCATTTGGGCCGCCAGCTGATCTCGAAGTTCAAGCTCGACGCGAACGCGGATCCGCAAGCGTACGGGATCGGCATCAAGGAGCTGTGGGAGATCGATCCGGCGAAACACAAGCCGGGCCTCGTGATCCACACGGCCGGCTGGCCGCTGAAGTCGGATACCTACGGCGGTTCGTTCCTGTACCACATGGACAACAACCAGGTCGTGGTTGGCTTCGTGGTTGGGCTTGGCTACACGAACCCGTACCTGTCGCCGTTCGAGGAGTTCCAGCGCTACAAGACGCATCCGTCGATCCGCGCATTCCTCGAAGGCGGCAAGCGCGTGTCGTACGGTGCACGTGCGATCACCGCGGGCGGGCTGCTGTCGTTGCCGAAGACGGTGTTCCTGGGCGGCGCGCTGATCGGCGACGATGCGGGCTTCCTGAACGCATCGCGCATCAAGGGCAGCCACGCGGCGATCAAGACCGGCATGCTGGCCGCCGACGCGGCGTTCGATGCGGTGCAGGCCGGCCGCCAGTCGGACGAGCTGCACGCCTACCCGGACGCATTCCGGCAGTCGTGGCTGTACACCGAGCTGTACCGCGCGCGCAACTTCAAGCAGTGGATGGCGAAGGGGCTGTATCTCGGCACGCTGATGGTCGGCATCGAGCAGAAGGTGATGGGCGGCAACGTGCCGTGGACGCTGCACCACAAGCATGCGGACCACGAGATGCTGAAGCCCGCGTCGCAATGCACGCCGATCGAATATCCGAAGCCGGACGGCAAGCTGACGTTCGACCGGCTGTCGTCGGTGTTCATCTCGAACACGAACCACGAGGAGAACCAGCCGGCGCACTTGACGCTGAAGGATGCGAGCGTGCCGGTGAACGTGAACCTGCGCACCTACGCGGGGCCGGAGGGACGGTTCTGCCCGGCGGCGGTATACGAGTTCGTGAAGAACGACGACGGCAGCGACCGCCTCGTGATCAACGCGCAGAACTGCGTGCACTGCAAGACCTGCGACATCAAGGACCCGACGCAGAACATCGTGTGGGTCACGCCGGAAGGCGGTGGCGGGCCGAATTATCCGAACATGTAATGCAATTCATGGTCGCGCCCGCGGGCGCGACCGAACCGGAGTGAGACGATGAGCAATGCAGCGAAGGAAGTCGTGGTGGTGAGCGCGGTCCGTACCGCGATCGGCGATTTCGGCGGGAGCCTGAAGGACTTCTCGCCGACCGATCTCGGCGCGAAGGTCGTCGGCGAAGTGCTGGCGCGCGCCAACGTGCCGGGCGATGCGGTCGGGCACGTGGTGTTCGGCCACGTCGTGAACACCGAGCCGAAGGACATGTATCTGGCGCGGGTGGCGGCGGTCAACGGCGGCGTGGCGCAGCACGCGCCCGCGCTGACCGTGAACCGTCTGTGCGGCTCGGGCCTGCAGGCGATCGTGTCGGCGGCGCAGACGATCATGCTCGGCGATGCCGAGGTCGCGATCGCCGGCGGCTCGGAAAACATGAGCCGCGCGCCGTACACCGTGCCGTCCGCGCGGTTCGGGCAGCGCATGGGCGATGCGAAGCTGATCGACATGATGCTCGGCGCGCTGCACGACCCGTTCCAGACCGTCCACATGGGCGTGACGGCCGAGAACGTCGCACGCAAGTACGGCATCTCGCGCGACGCGCAGGATGCGCTCGCGCTCGAATCGCATCGCCGCGCGGCGCGCGCGATCGCGGAAGGCCGCTTCAAGGATCAGATCCTGCCGATCTCGATCCGCACGAAGAAGGGCGAAGTCGCGTTCGACACCGACGAGCACGTGCGCCACGACGCCGGCCCCGACGATTTCACGAAGCTCAAGCCGGTGTTCGTCAAGGAAGAGGGCACGGTGACGGCCGGTAACGCGTCGGGCATCAACGATGCGGCCGCCGCGGTGCTGATGATGAGCGCCGACGCTGCACGCGCGCAGGGCGCGAAACCGCTCGCGCGCCTGGTTGCGTATGCGCATGCGGGCGTCGATCCGGCCTACATGGGCATCGGGCCGGTACCGGCCACGCAGAAGGTGCTTCAGCGCGCCGGCCTGACGGTCGCCGATCTCGACGTGATCGAGGCGAACGAGGCGTTCGCCGCGCAGGCGTGCGCGGTGACGCAGGAACTCGGGCTCGATCCCGCCAAGGTGAACCCGAACGGCTCGGGCATCTCGCTCGGTCACCCGATCGGCGCGACCGGCGCATTGATCACCGTCAAGGCGCTGTATGAACTCAAGCGCATCGGCGGCCGTTACGCGCTCGTGACGATGTGTATCGGCGGCGGTCAGGGCATTGCCGCGATCTTCGAGAATATTTGATAATCGGGGCGCACAGCACCCGAACACACAGGAATCGTCATGACCATCGAAACCGTCGGCGTCGTGGGCGCCGGAACCATGGGCAACGGCATTGCGCAAACCGCGGCCGTTGCAGGACTCAACGTCGTGATGATCGACGTCAGCGACGCGGCGCTCGACAAGGGCCTCGCGACACTGAAGGGCAGCCTCGAGCGGCTCGTGTCGAAGGACAAGCTCGAGGCCGGCGCGCGCGACGCGGCGCTCGCGCGCATCACGACGTCGACCGATTACGCGAAGCTGGCTGCGGTCGACATCGTGATCGAAGCCGCGACCGAGAACGTGGAGCTGAAGGGCCGCATCCTGAAGCAGATCGAGTCGGTCGCACGGCCCGACGCGATCATCGCGACCAACACGTCGTCGATCTCGATCACCTCGCTCGCCGCGCTGCTCGCCGATTCGTCGCGCTTCATCGGCATGCACTTCTTCAACCCGGTGCCGCTGATGCCGCTCGTCGAGATCATCCGCGGGCTGCAGACGAGCGACGCGACCGCGAGCGCGGTGCGCGCGCTGACCGAGCGTTTCGACAAGTCGCCGATCGGCGTGCGCAACTCGCCGGGCTTCGTCGTGAACCGGATCCTGGTGCCGATGATCAACGAAGCGTTCTTCGTGCTGGCCGAAGGCATCGCGACGGCCGAGGAGATCGACGCCGGCATGAAGCTCGGCGCGAGCCATCCGATCGGGCCGCTCGCGCTGGCCGATCTGGTCGGGCTCGACGTCTGCCTCGCGGTGATGGACGTGTTCCTGAAGGACTTCGGCGACACCAAGTATCGCGCGTGCCCGCTGCTGCGCGAGATGGTGTCGGCCGGGCGCCTCGGACGCAAGACCGGCCGCGGCGTGTACGACTACAGCAAGTAAGCGCCGCTCCTGGTTGATCGATGCGGCCGCCTTCGGGCGGCCGTATTCGTTTGCGGCGGCCGTCGCGCGCGATCGTCGCGCGCCCGGCAGGCATGCGGATTGCGTGGCGCGATGGACACAACCGTTTCGGAGGTCGTCCATGAACCCGCTCTCGACACGGCGGCCGGTGCTCGCGATCTGTGCATGCGCAACGTTTGCTCTCGGCTCGAACGCTGGGTCGACTGCATCGGCTGCAGCGGCCGCGCCCGACGTGTCCGTCAGCCGTGCGGATTACGGCACCACCGCGGCCGGCCAGCCGGTCAGCCAGTACACGCTCGCCAACGCGCACGGCGTGACGCTGAAGATCATCACGTACGGCGGCATCGTGACGGCGCTCGACGTGCCGGACCGCAACGGCAAGCCCGCCGATATCGTGCTCGGCTTCGATTCGCTGCGCGACTACGAGGCGCACAACGGCAACATCCATTTCGGTGCGTTGATCGGCCGCTATGCGAACCGCATCGCACGCGGGCGCTTCGTGCTCGACGGCAAGACCTGGACGCTGCCGGTCAACGATCCGCCGAATACGCTGCATGGCGGCCCCGATAGTTTCGACGCGAAGGTGTGGACGGTGACGCGCACGCGCAGCGACGCCGACGGTTCGAGCGTGACGCTGCGTTACGTGAGCCCCGATGGCGAAAACGGCTTTCCAGGCACGCTGACTACCGACGTGACCTACACGCTGACGCGCGACGACCTGATCCGCATCGACTATCGCGCGACGACGGACCGGGACACGGTCGTCAACCTGACCAACCACAGCTATTTCAATCTGGCCGGGCACGACAGCGGCAGTGTCGAACGGCAACTGATCGAGATCGCCGCGTCGCGCTTCACGCCGATCGATGCGACGTCGATTCCGACCGGCGCGCTGGCGAGCGTGGCCGGCACGCCGATGGACCTGCGCCAGCTGACGCCGATCGGCGCGCATCTGCGCGACCGTGATCCGCAGCTCGCCATCGCGCACGGCTACGACCAGAACTGGGTGCTCGACCACGGCGGCCAGCCCGCGCCGGCGTTCGCCGCGCGTGCGTACGATCCGGCATCGGGGCGGTTTCTGGAGGTCTACACGACGCAGCCGGGGCTGCAATTCTATACGTCCAACGGGTTGAACGGCAGCGTCGCCGGCAAGGGCGGCACGCTTTACCGGCAGGCCGACGCGTTCGCGCTGGAGGCCGAGCATTTTCCCGATTCGCCGAACCGGCCGGCGTTCCCGACGACCGTGCTCAAACCCGGCGAGACGCTGCATGAGGTGACGGTGTGGAGGGTGGGGGCGCGGTGAAGGGGGGGCTTTTCGCCCGGCTCGACGCAGTTGCTGCCTAGCGCGTCAATCAGGGCCACGCCGGCCATCACGGTCACGGCGTCCACCGTTGTGGGTACATCGTCAAGACTGCGCGCTGCGGGTAGCCAGTCAGCGGTCTCGCTGTCGATCAGCGTGCCGTCCGGCAGACGCAGGGCGAGCGCCGTGCATTGCAGGCGATCGACGCTCAATGCCTGGCTTGTCGAGCGCCACGTGCACCGCGCCCCAAGCGTCCGGGCTCGCGATACGTGCAACCTGATCGTGGACGTGTTGTTCCCATATCGCCTGCTGCTGGAAGTGCTGCGGCGTCGTGAAAATCCCCTTCGCCCACAGCGGTCTAGTTATCTTCATCTTCTTGGTTGGTCTGGAATGGAAGTAGCGATGTGGAGGTGCGCAACTGAACGCCCGTCACTGTTTCGCTTTCGGCAACTGCGAAACCAGAGACAGGTTGATGTCGACGCCCTCGATCTGAAAATGCGGGACGATGAATAGCTTGATGCGGAAGAACCCGGGGTTGTCCTCGATGTCCTCGACTGCCACCTTGGCCTCACGCAAAGGGAGAGCAGCCTGAAGATCGTCGCCAGGATCGGTCATTTCCGTGACAAGCGACTTAATCCAGGTGTTCAGCTCAAGCTCCAGCAATCGGCTATCGCGCGTCGTGCCGATGTTTTCGCGCTGGATCAGTTTCAGGTAATGCGCGACGCGCGACAGCAGGAAAATGTAGAGCAGACGCGCATTGATGCGGCTATTGGCTGACGCGTCACGCACGTCGTAAGCTCGCGGCCGTTGCGTTGGATGCGCTGAGAAAAAACACGTGTGGTCGTGATTGCTGGTATAGGAGAGCAGAATCAGCCCGATATCTGTGAATTCATTCTCGCGCGTTTCGGAAATCAACGCCTCAGTCGAGATCTTGCCGAGTTGTCCGGTACCAAGGTCGTATTGATGAACGGGAATATCTTCGATCAGACCGCCCGCTTGCGGGCCACGAATCTGAACGCACCAGCCGTTTCGGATAAAGCTGCGCACGATATTGACCCCGAAAGCGAATGCCGCGCTCGTCCAAAGATAGGCGTTCTGTCCGGATTCCCGTACGTTTTCGGTGTAATTGAATACGCGAACGGGACTCGTATCCAACTCGTAGGGCAACCGCGCGAGGAATCGCGGCATCGTCAGTGCGACGTAGCGCGCATCCTCGGTTTCACGGAAACCTTTCCATTTCAGATATTCGGCGCGCTCGAAGCAGGTCGGCAGGTCGCGAATGCCTGCGACCGCCTCCATTGAGGGCTCGTCGAAGAAGGCCGGCGAGGCCGCGCCGATGAACGGCATGTGGGCCGCTGCGGCGACTTTCGAGATATTGCGTAACAGCGCGATGTCTGGCGCGCGATGGTCGAATTAGAACACCGAAATAATCGCGGCGATGGGTTGTCCGCCCGGCATGTCGTACTCCCCAACGTACGTCAGCCGAAACAGGCCACTCTGGATGATATCGGGCGCGTCTTCGAAATCGTGATGGAGCGCTTCCTTCGACACGTCCAGCACTTCTAAAATCGGTGCGATCGACCAAGAACTGCAGGCCACGCCACGTGGATTCAAGCGCCTGAAATGCAGGGTGGTACAGGATAGCGTTAAGCTGCCGATCCAGCTGTTCGTCCAAATCTGCCAGACACCAATCGAGCAAATCCGGATCCACGCAGGTAATCGCGTTCGAGTTCGCGCCGGTAGGCATATCGGAAGCTGTAGCCGCTTTGGTGTGTTGATCGCTCGAAAATCCTGCGTTCATTGCTCGTCGCATTTAGTCTGACCGGACATCAGCGGAGAGCGACATATAGCACGGCGAACATCTCAAAAACAGCGCTATACGTAAACAATTGTCAGGCTTCGACCAAATACAACAATTCCCCTGAATAATGGGTGTCGACTCTTCCCGAGTCGGGGTGGGTATGGCTATTGTTTTTGCCCTGGCTCTGCTTGCGATAGTGGTATGTAGCATTGCTATCTGGATACGGGGTAACAATAATGTCAAGCCTGTTTGATGATGCGAAGCGGTTCGTGTCGAACCTGACGGGAGTTCCGGGGCGTCAGGCGTACTTTCTCGAAGTGCCCGGCACGGACTCGGCGGCTGCGCTGTCGGTCGTGTCGGTGACAGCGACCGAGCGGATGGGCGTGCCGACCGAGGTGCGCGTCGTGCTCACGCATCCGCTGCAGCTTGCGCGGACCGACTACCTGAACCGCGATGCGGCTTGCACGATCGTTCCCGACGACGGTGTGCCGCGGAAGTTCTCCGGCTTCATCGCGCGCTTTTCGACACTGCAGACGACGGACGACTTCACCAAGTACGAGATCGTGCTGAAGTCGCACTTAGCGCGTCTCGAAGCGGTGACTACCAACCGTATCTACCAGCACCAGACCACCCCGCAGATCATCGAGGCGGTGCTGCGCAGCCACGGCCTGGAAGGGCACCAGTTCGAATTCCGCCTGCGCCGCGAGTATTCGAAGCACCTGTTCCGCTTCCAGTACAAGGTCGACGACCTGTCGTACGTGCAGATGCTGATGCAGAAGGCTGGCATCTACAGTTACATCGTCGAGACCGAGCACGGCGATCAAGTCGTGTTTGCGGACGACATTGACCATTACCTATGGGACCCGCACCTGACGGCCGCATACCGCGAGACAGCGGGGCTGGAGGCAGCCGGCGCCGAGGCGGTGACGGCGCTCAAGACGCATACGGTGACGGTGCCGCAGTCGTTCCTGGTGGCTGACTACAACCCGGAGCAGGCGTGGGAGCGCTTCAAGGACGAGGCGAACGTTGCGCCGCGGGATCCGACCACCTACGGGCAGCCATACGTTTACGGCACGCACCACCTCGACCAGAACGGCGCGAAGTGGGAGGCGCAGCTGCGCCACGAGGCTGCGATTGCATGGCAGGTGGTGTACGAGGGCGAGAGCAACGTGCTGGCGCTGCAGGCCGGGCGCGTGCTGAACCTGGATACCGCACTGCCGGATGCCCCGGACGGGCAGGTGGTGATCGAGGTCACGCACACTGGCGCGCGCGACCAGGCCTACACGAACAGCTACAAGGCGATGCCGGCCAACCGTCGCTTCAGACTGAAGCTCGAGCCCGAGAGGTGGCCGAAGATCGCGGGGACGCTGAGCGCACGCGTGACAAGCCCGGATCAGTACAAATACGCGTACCTGACCGCGGCGGGCTACTACACGGTGCGGTTCGACGTCGATTTCGCGGACTGGCCAGCGGGCGGGGAGAGCGTGCCGCTACGGTTGGCGAAGCCGTTCGCGGGCAAGCTGCAGACCGGGATGCACTTCCCGGCGCTGGACAAAGACGAGGCCGTCATTTCGTTCCGCGATGCGGACCCGGACAAGCCGGAGATCATCGGGTTCCACCACCACAGCCAGGCGCGCGATCTGGTGACGAGCGATCGTCGCTGGCTGTCGCGCAACATGGTCCGCACGCAGGCGAACAACAAGCTGCGGATGGAGGACTGGGCGGGTCAGGAAGGCATCAAGCTCAGCACCGAGCACTCGGGCACCAGTCACCTCGACCTCGGCTATCTGGTCGATGACAAGCTCGAACGGCGCGGTGTGGGGTTCGAGTTGCGTACCTCGGGCCACGGCGTGGAGCGCGCGGGCAAGGGCCTGCACTTGACGACATACGACCGTCCTGGCGCAACCGGCCAGCAACTGGACATTCAGGAGACGATCGCGCAGC
This sequence comes from Burkholderia sp. KJ006, assembly GCF_000262695.1. Lineage (NCBI taxonomy): Bacteria > Pseudomonadati > Pseudomonadota > Betaproteobacteria > Burkholderiales > Burkholderiaceae > Burkholderia > Burkholderia sp. KJ006. Next base: position 167,538 of record NC_017922.1, read on the forward strand.
TCGAGCAGGCGCTTGCATTGGCGAAGTCGTTGGGCGACGCCGCACGTGTAGCGAAGGCGGTGCCGGCGGATACCGACGCGCAGCAGCAGATCAAAGATGAGTTCGACGGGCTGAAGCAGCCGGGCCTGCTGGCGAGTGCGCCGGCGTCGGTCGGGATCGTGGCGGGCAGCGGCGTACAAATATCGGCGAAGGAGAGCATTTCGGCGGTGGCGGGGAAGAACGCCGACTTTAGTGTAATGAAGCGTTTCACGGTGGCGGCCGGCGAACTGGTTTCGGTGTTCGCGCAAAAGCTCGGGATCAAGATCTTTGCAGCGAAGGGGGCGGTCGAGGTGCAGGCTCAAAACGGCTCGATGTCATTGACGGCTGACAAAGACATTACCGTGGCGAGTGTCAACGGCGCGGTCTATGTGCGGGCAGAAACCGAACTCACGCTTGGAAGCGGCGGGGCCTTCATTCAGCTCAAGGACGACAATATTACCCTCGGCGGACCGCTGGATCTCCTTCTGAAAGTAAGCATGATCCAGACCAAGGGACCTGCTTCGATGGCGATTCCGGTTCCACCCATGCCGGCATTTAAAGACGGATTCGATGATCGATATAAGTTGGTCGATCGCCAAACCAGCCAGCCTATGAAACGCCACGAATACGCAATTGTCCGCGCCGATGGGTCAGTCGAGCATGGGATCACTGACGATGAAGGTCGAACACACCTGCTCAGTCAAACCGTAAAGGCAGAATCCGTGAAGATTTACGCTTAGACGCTGTTGCGAAATTAGTCGGACGCTGTCTTGAGCTTGTTCCAGCAAATCAAGCCGCACGCGAGCGAGAGGAATGCCTCGTGCACGTGTGCGTACCGTCCGTAGCGAATCTTGAGCCGTCTGAATGCATGAAGCCAAGCAAAGGAACGTTCGATGAACCAGCGCGTTTTACAGAGGCCACTGCCGTGAGGCGAACCGATTTTGGCAAGCAAGGGCGTGATGCCGCGTTCGCGCAGACGCTGCCGGTGCGGCTCGGAACTGTAGGCCCGGTCACCCTGAACAATCTTCGGCTTGCGCAGAGGACGTCCGCGTTTTCCTCGGATGGGGGGAATCGCCTCAACCAACGCATCGAATTGCGTGATGTCGTTGCAATTCGCGGCAGTCAAGATGACCGCGAGCGGGATACCTTGCGCATCGACGATGAGGTGGTGCTTGCTGCCGAGCTTGCGCCGGTCCGTTGGGTTCGGGCCGGTTTTTTTCCCGCGAGCATCGCGCGGACCGAAGAACTGTCGACAATGGCGCGTGCCATGTCGAGTTGGCCACGACGGCGTAACTCCGCCAGCAGCGTCTCGTGGATGCGTTGCCAGACGCCGGCCTCTTGCCATGCAACCAGTCGCCGCCAGCATGCAGTGCCTGAGCCGCAGCCCATTTCTTGCGGTAGCAGATTCCAGGCGATGCCTGAGCGCAGCACGAATACGATGCCGGTCAGCACCGCTCGGTCCGGCGTCGGCTTGCGTCCCGCGTATCGGCGGTTGCGCGACGCGGGCTTCGGCAGCAAAGGGTCGATGAGTGACCACAGCTCGTCGTCTATCAGTTCTTGGGGCATCGCTTTCTGTCAGGCAAAACAAGACAGAAAGTTAACACCCTCTCGAAAAAGTTAACAGACCCAATCCGTAATTTCGCAACAGCTTCTTAGGGTGATCTGAGCAGATAACGTTGCAGAAAGAGAATGCGCCATGGACGAAAGTTTTATTTTCCCGGAAACCGAAAGTGACCAGCTTTGGATTACCAGTCCATCTGGTCGAAATCTCTCCTATATGTGCACGAAAGACACCACTATATTTAGTGACGAAAGTGTCAAGTCGGTCAATGTTCCTGAGAAGTACACAATACTCAAAATAACAACTGATACGACTGGCTACACACTTCAAAAGGTGTACGGTCATCCTAACGTGTCTTCAACGTGGAAGAAAATTACAGAGCATCAACCGGCTGTCGTCGTTCCAACATATCGCGCAATCCTCACATTGTTCGATTCGTCCAAGGAAGAAGCGAATCGCACGCATTACAACATAAACGTTACGCGTGACGCTTGGTACTATCTCGGGAAGGATAATGCAGGTGCTACCTGGTGCAGAAACATTGCATTTGAGCCTGCGGACGCGAACAAGAACAGATATTTGACGGAGCAGATTCACTTTCCGTCTGCTGCTGCCGATATTATCCACGGATACTTCTTAATGGAAAACGAATCTCAACGCGGGCATACGCCTCGACTACTGCATGCTGAGAAGGTCATCAATGCAAATCCGTACGGCTCACCGATTCCACTTCGAAAGGACGAGTCGATCGCGAGCAACGTCATGTTTCATATTGGCGGCTTCTACGAGGCGTCAGCGCAGTTTCTTCACGCAAAATGGCTAGGTGGCTCAGAAGGGTGCGTTGCGTTTATTCCAGAGAAAAGTATTCGTTCTACCCCTGAAGACGCAGCTAGGATAACGTTGGAAACGGGTTTCTTCTCTAACAAGACGTGGGTTAATTTGACGGCGCTCTTAGAGCGATATCGTGATAGTGATCCGCACAAGAGATTTTATGTGGAAATCAAGAAGCGACCGGATTTTGTTCGGGACGAGAAAATGCAGATTTTTAGCTTGTCTGGTGCGGTAGACGACACTGCGAAGCTGCTTGAGGCTGGGTATGGGCCTTACATAGTTATTCCTTAACAATTTTAGAAAACGGTGAAAAATATCATGAATTCGTCTGGAAAATATTTGTGGCCGCCGGTGCTGAAGATTGTTGTTTTGGCTTTTCTGGTAGTTTTTATTGCCGTTGCATTCTACCTCTTTTACCCGGTCATGCAGTGCGTGAGGGAATGGGGGGGATTCTCGGTGGATTGCAAGGAGACGCTTGAGTTGACTCTCTATATTCCGTTTACTCTATTTGTTGTCGTCTGGATTTTATTTCTCGCTGTCGCGATTTTAACAATGCGAAGAAATAAATAACGGCGGACGTTAGCTCTCCCTGCACCGGATAACCGACCCATATGAAGTGAGGTGTCTGGGGAGGTGACCCTAGCCCACAAAACTGTCCCATTTGAAAGTGGAAAATTCCAGCATGACGTTGTCATCAAGACCAGGAGGTCATGCCGTGAAGAAGAGCAGGTTCACCGAAGAGCAGATCGCATACGCGTTGAAGCAGGCCGAACTGGGTACGCCGGTCGCGGAGGTCTGCCGCAAGATGGGAATTAGTGACGCGACGTTCTATAACTGGCGGACGAAATCCAAGCAGACCGACGATGCGGTGGTGGTCGAAGAAATCCGCCGGGTTATCGCCGATTTGCCCAGCTATGGCTATCGCCGCGTCTGGGGCACGTTGCGTAATGAACGCGTTGCCGCCGGACAGGTGCCGTTCAATGCGAAGCGCATCTATCGCGTCATGCGCACGCATAGTCTGCTGATGCAACGTCGCCCGACTCCGGCTCGGCAGCAACGCCGGCACGATGGCAAGGTGGCCGTCGCGCGCAGCAACCAGCGTTGGTGTTCGGACGGCTTCGAGTTCCGCTGCGACAACGGCGAACCGCTGCGCGTGACGTTCGCGCTGGACTGCTGCGATCGGGAAGCCATGAGCTGGGCGGCCACGACGGCAGGCCACAGTGGTGACATCGTGCGCGACGTGATGCTGGCTGCAGTGGAAAATCGGTTTGGCAACGAGCTGCATACACCGTCCGAAATCGAGTGGCTGAGCGACAACGGTTCGGGCTATACGGCCGACGATACACGCCGGTTTGCAGCAGCCATCGGCCTGAAGCCATTGACCACGCCGGTGTGCAGCCCCCAAAGTAACGGGGCGATCAGGCAACTGCGTCGCATGCGTTGCTCAATGCGACGCCACGAACACCGCGCCGTCGAACGGCTCGGGCAGCGCGAAGCTCGCGCGCATGCGCTTCGCTTCCTGCGCGGGCGTCAGTCCGAACAGCCGTTTGAACTCGCGGCTGAACTGCGACGGGCTCGTATAACCGACCGCATAGGCCGCCGCTTCCGCCGTCAGATCCTGACGCACCATCAGAAGACGCGCCTGATGCAGCCGCGTCGATTTCAGGTACTGCATCGGCGACGCGTGCGTGATCGCCTTGAAGTGGCTGTGAAAGCTCGGCACGCTCATGCCGGCCTCGGCCGCAAGCCGCCGCACGTCGAGCGCGCGCGCGTAGTCGGCGTGGATCATGCGCAGCGATCGGCCGATCCGGCCGAACTGCCCGCGCATCGCCAGCGCGCTTCTCAGCGCGCCGCCCTGCGCGCCGGTCAGCACGCGGAAATACAGCTCGCGCAGCAGCGCCGGCCCGAGTACCGCCGCTTCGAGCGGCCGGTGCATCGCGTCGACGAAACGCCGCACGCTCGCGTGCATCGCTTCGTCCATCGGCGTCGACATCATGCTCCTGGGCGCCTCTACGGGCGCCGCGCCGCCTTCCCGATCGATCTGCGCCGTCAGCTCGGCGGCCATCGTCAAATCGACGTGCAGGTACAGCGCGAGCAGCGGGCGCTCTACGGTGGCGTCGGTTTCCATGCTGAACGGCACGGGGACCGACACGGCCAGGTAATGGTCCTCGTCGTACAGATAGCATTCGCCGCCGAAGTAGCCGCGCTTGCGGCCCTGGCACACGATCACGATGCCAGGGTCGTACAGCACCGGCGTACGCGACAGCGCACGGTCCGAGCGCAGGATGCGCACGCTCGGCAGCGCGATCGCGTTGTAGCCTTCGTGCGGCGCCAGCGCGCGCAGCAGCGCGATCAGCCGCGCGCGGCGCTGCGCCGGCTGAGACGGTGACGGCGATGACAGTGACGTGGTGATGGCGCTCATAGCTTTAGGCAAGAATCTCAGCGGAATCGGCGTTATTCGTCGCAGGCCCTCAGACTAGCATGCATGCCGTGATCGACTTTCTGGAGAACTTCACATGGCATCAGGCACCATCATGCTCATCACCGGCGTGAGCAGCGGCTTCGGCCGGGCGTTGGCGCAGCAGGCGTTGGCGGCGGGGTACACGGTGGTCGGCACCGTGAGAAGCGACGATGCGCGGCGCGCGTTCGAAGCGCTGTCCCCGCAGGCGGCCATCGGCCGCGTGCTCGACGTGACCGACTTCGAGCGCATCGACCGCGTGGTCGCGGACCTCGAGGCGAGCGTCGGGCCCGTTGACGTGCTGGTCAACAATGCCGGCTACGGACACGAAGGCATCATGGAGGAGGCGCCGCTCGCGGAGATGCGCCGGCAATTCGACGTGAACGTGTTCGGCGCCGTCGCGATGACGAAGGCCGTCGTGCCGTTCATGCGCACACGCCGGCGCGGCCGCATCCTGAACATCACGTCGATGGGCGGGCACATCACGATGCCGGGCATCGCCTATTACTGCGGCAGCAAGTTCGCGCTCGAAGGAATCTCCGAAGCGCTCGGCAAGGAGCTCGCGCCGTTCGGCATCGCGGTGACGGCCGTCGCACCGGGCTCGTTCCGCACCGACTGGGCCGGCCGTTCGATGACGCGGACGCCGCGCTCGATCGCCGATTACGACGCGCTCTTCGATCCGGTCCGGCAGGCGCGCGAACGCAACAGCGGCCGGCAATTGGGCGATCCCGTGAAGGCCGCGCAGGCGATGCTCGCCGTCATCGAAGCCGACGCTCCGCCGGCCCATCTGCTGCTCGGCAGCGACGCGCTGCGCCTCGTGCGCGCCAAATGGGCGGCGTTGCAGGACGATATCCGAGCATGGGAGCCATTGACGGTGTCGACCGACGGCTGATGCGTGGGCGCGCCGCCGCGCAAGCGTCGCGGCTTCGCACGGTTAGTTGCGCAAAAGAGTGTGCGCTGACTGGCTGTTGGGCGCCGCTGCATGCGCTCATGTATTTGGCTTCATGACGCGGTCGCAGTTTTCCGCTACAACGAAGAGGTGCCGAATCGCCCGGCGCGGCATGTGCCGTCGCGCCGCAACTCGATCCCGCCATCCGCGAGGATGGTCCGCCGGCATGCGACGTCCACCTACCCCAAAGGAGCCTGCAGCCATGCCGTACATCACTACGAAGGACCACGTCGACATCTTCTACAAGGACTGGGGCGCCAAGGACGCCCAGCCGATCATGTTCCACCATGGCTGGCCGCTGTCTTCCGACGACTGGGATGCGCAGATGCTGTTCTTCGTGCAACGCGGCTTTCGCGTGATCGCGCACGACCGCCGCGGCCACGGGCGCTCGGCGCAGGTGTCGGACGGCCACGACATGGATCACTACGCGGCCGATGCGTTCGCGGTGGTCGAAGCGCTCGACCTGCGCAACGCGGTGCACGTCGGCCACTCGACCGGCGGCGGCGAGGTCGCGCGCTATGTGGCGCGGCACGGCGAGCCGGCCGGCCGCGTCGCGAAGGCGGTGCTGGTCAGCGCGGTGCCGCCGCTGATGCTCTAGACCGACGCGAATCCGGAGGGGCTGCCGCTCGAGGTCTTCGACGGCTTCCGCAAGGCGCTCGCCGACAACCGCGCGCAGTTCTTCCTCGATGTGCCGTCCGGCCCGTTCTACGGCTTCAACCGGCCCGGCGCGACGGTGCATCAGGGCGTGATCCAGAACTGGTGGCGCCAGGGGATGATCGGCAGCGCGAAGGCGCACTACGACGGGATCAAGGCGTTCTCCGAAACCGACCAGACGGAAGACCTGCGGTCGATCTCGGTGCCGACGCTGGTGCTGCACGGCGAGGACGACCAGATCGTGCCGATCGCAGACGCGGCGCTGAAGTCGATCAAGCTGCTGAAGAACGGCACGCTGAAAACCTATCCCGGCTATTCGCACGGGATGCTGACGGTCAACGCGGACGTCCTCAACGCCGACCTGCTGGCGTTCGTCCAGGCGTAACCAGCTAGCGGCGGCGCGGCGCAGTCCCGGCGGGCGGCGCCACCGCTGCATAGCCGCGCGTTAGCCGTTGCGCAGAAACACGACGTAGCCGCGAAACCACGGATTGGCCGCGAGGTACGGCGGCGCGTCCCAGTCGCCGCCCTGGATCACGCCGATGCGAAACGGCAGCGCGAGCCGCGCGACGCGCGGCAGGTACGCGGCGTAATCGGGGATCGTGCTGCGCCCCTGATACGTCTGCACGACCACCTCGTCGACGATTCCCCTGAGCTGGTTGACCTGGTCGGTGTCGATGCGGCTGCTCCAGTCGAGCAGTCCGGTGATGCTGAGCCGGCATTCGGCGGGCAGCGTTTGGCGCAGCGTCCGCAGAAATTCGACGTAGTCCTGCAGATGGCGCGTGCGCGCGTCGAAGTCGATCTGGATGCCGGCGATGGTGCGGCCCGACGCGCGCCAGCGTTCGAGCTGCGCGAGCATGATCTGCGACACGCGCGGCGTCCAGCGCAGCGTGTGCGCGCGGTAGACGAGCCACACGCGCGCGTTCGGCGCGCGCGGCAGCGCGACGCCCTGCGCGATGACGCGCACCTGCGAGTCGTCGCGCGGCGACGCTTCGATCTGCCCGAGCAGCACGTACACGGTGCGCGCGCCGCTCACCACCGGCTGCGGCTTCACGCCGGCCCACAGCCAGAACGCGTCGTAGTCGCGCGCATCGACGGTGCCGCCCAGCGCCGCGCGGGCCGCCAGCAGCAGCGCGACGCACGCGAGCCGCCTCATGCGGCGCTCACCAGTAGTAGCGCAGCTTGCGCGCCCAGGGGGTGCCCGCATAGCTGGTCTTCAGCGTGTCGAACCAGCGCTTGCGCGCGCTCTTCGGTACGTCCTTGCCGCCGCATTCGTTGGAGCCGGCCGGCGCATAGCAGTTGACCGCCCGGTACAGCGCATACGCGCGATCGTTCGGGTTCGCCTGAGCATCGGCGATCACCGTCACGTAGCTCGACATCCGCTCGTACGGCTTGCCCGCGAACTGCGACGGCGCGTCACCGAGCGTCGGCGGCACGCGCGTGGCGGCGGCGGCCGGCGCGCTGCGCAGCCACGCCGGGGTCGCATAGCTTTCGATGCCGGCTGCGGGCGGATGAAGGCGCACGAAGTCCGCAAGGCAGTTGAGCGCTGGCGCGTCGGCGGGGTTTTGCTGCAGCGCCGCGGCGATGTCGCGCGCGGACGGGCACACGTAGCCGTCCGCATTGCGCGCGCCGGACGCGACGAACGGCTTCAGCGGCTCGGCCGGCGCACCGGACACCAGCGCGGTATCGGCGACGAAGTCGGCGTAGCGGCCGCGCGTGAGCTCCTTGTACAGCAGCGTATACAGCGCGGTGTCGCGCAGCGCCGCGCTGGTCGCCGGGTTCTGCGCCTGCGTGCGCAGCAGCGCCGCCCCGGCCGTACGCTGCAACAGCACGGCGCGGATCGCCGCGTTCTGCACCGGCGAATCGGCGGCGAACGCGTCGTCGACGTGCCCGGCCTGTTCGAGATTGATCGCGAGCGCGAGTTCGAGTGCCTCGCGCTGGAAGCGCAGGGTCGCGAGCGGGATCAGGTCGCGCCACAGCTGACGCGCCTGATCGGCCTTGCCGCTGTCCTCCAGCGCGAAGCCGCGCAGCGCCTGCTGGCTCAGTCCGAAGTAGTCGAGCGGCGCGGCCGGCGCCTGCGGCAGCAGTGCGAGCGCGGCATCGGGCTTGTGTCCGATCTGCAGATACCAGGTCGCGACCAGATAGTCGTACAGCGCCGGCGCGTTCGCGAAGCGCGGCTTCTGCGCCTGCAGGTCGTCCAGCGTCAGCGGCTTGTTGCGGCTCGGGTCCGTGCTGTCCGACGTGCGCATGCGCAGTAGATCGACGGTTGCGAGCACGGTCGGCGACTGGATCCGGCTCGCGTCGAATTCCGGCCCGAACAGCAGCTTGCTGTCGAGTTCGTTCGCGAGCTGTATCAGCGGCACGTTCGACGTCGCGGGCGACCAGCGCGCGAGCGCGTGACCGTACAGGTCGGCCTGCTGCGTGACGTTGCCGCCGAGCCACGCGATGCGCCGCAACAGCCCGGTCGCGGATACCGCGTAGTCGCCTTGCGGATAGATCTTCAGGTAGGTGCGAAACACGGTGTCGGCGGCGTCGAGCGACACCTTCGTCACGCGTGCGCGCGACGGCGCCGGGTTGTCGTTGTCGAATGCGTTGGCCTGCGCGGCGTTCAGCTGCGCCCGCCCGGTCATGTAGAGCGCGGTTTCCTTCAGCCACGGGTTCGCGCTGTGCGACGCGCTCGCGAACGCGCGCGTCGCGGTGAGGAAGTCGGCGCGATAGAACGCGTTGGTGCCGTCGAGGTAGGTCGCGAAGTCGCGCGCGAGCGCCGATTTGACCGGCGGTCGCGTCCAGGAGGCGGTCGCGCCGCCGGCGGCGCAGGTCTTCTGCGCGATGTCGGCGCGGGCGGCGCGCAGGCGCGCGGCTTCGTCGGCGGGAAGGCCGGCCGTGCCGCTCAGGGCGTCGTCGAACGCTTGCGCGCCCGACTCCATGCTGCGGCAGATGCTGCCTTCGCCGTCGGCGTACCGGTTCGACGATGGATCGGCGTCCTGTCCGTCGCCGGTCTTGTCGGGCGACTTCTGGCCGATATAGATCCAGCCGGAAAAATCCATCGGGAACGGCACGACGATCTGGTTGATCCGCTCCTTCGCCGGGATCGTCTTCGGGTCCGGGAACACCTGCGCGACCTTGCGGCTTTCGACCATCATCAGCAGCGCGTTGATCCGCGTGTCGTTGCCGGGGCTCAGCATCGGCACGTTGCCGCACGAGTAGGCGCCCTGCCGCAGCGTGAGCTGCACGTCGCAGGTGTCGTCGGAGCTGGCATGGGCGGCGGGAACGCAAAGCAGGCTGGCCGTCAGCGCGGCGAGCAGGTTGCGGTGCAGCGTCAGGGTGATTGGCATTTTTTTTGTGCTTGGATGGGGGCGCGACGGCCGGTTCTCTCAGGAGGATTTCGCCTCGGCGCGTATCGTACATCACGTGTGGCGGGGAGTTGGGGACTTCGCGGGGCGCTGGTGCCTGCGGTGAGAACGATGCCGATGCCGAAAGTGACAGCGATGTCGGGCTCGCCGGACACCGCGCGTCGCGCGGTGTCCGAACCGTGCACTCGCTGCCGGTCGCGCATTGGATGGCGCGGCTGGCAGCGCGAATGGCCTCGACCGTCGAACGGTCGATGAAGCTCCTGAACGTAGTAGACGAAGCGCAGACGGACAGCGCAATCGCGCGGGGGCTGGGAGCGACCGCGCCGCGCTGGCGCCGCAGAGGCTCGTTGAGCCAGCCGACCGCTTATGCGGCGCGCATCAACGCGCAACGCGATGCGTCGAGTAACGCGTCACGCATCGTTCACGGCGTTGTCGGCCTGGTCGCCGTCGATCGCGGCGAGCAGATCGTCGACGCCGACCATCAGCGCGCGCACCTGCCGTAGCGATTCGTACTGGTGCAGCACCGGCCGCCACGACGGTTGCGTCAGCAACGCGTCCCAGACGGCCTGCAGGATGGCCGTGTCGGCGTCCCCGTGCTGCGCCAGCGCGCTCGCATACGCGAGGCTCGCCGGCGTCGACAGCAGCTGCATCCGGCTGGCCGCGCCGAGCAGCCGCGGCGTCGGGTCGGCCGACGCATCGCAGCAGTACAGCACCTCGCGCTGCAATGCCGCATCGTCGATCGTCAGCGCGTGCAGCGACGCGCCGTGCACGCGTATCGAGCCTTCGCGCGTGTCGAACGCGTAGACGGTATGCGGATCGGCCTGCGCGAGCAGGCTCAGCCCGCGCAGCAGGCGCGGCAGATCGGACGTGGCCGCATCCGCGGATGCCTTCGCCTCGACGAGGAACCGCATGTTCCACGCGGTCGACGGATCGCCGCTGCGCGCGCGCTCGAGCAGCACTGCGTCCCATTCGGTCTTCGCGCGGTCGTGCTTGCCCGGAATCGACGCCGGCACGCGCATCGACGTGACGACCCGATACGTGCGCTGCGTGTCGATCGCGTCGAGTTGGTCGGCCAGCGTCCCGAGGGCCAGCGCGGCCAGCGCTTCGACCGCCGCGCCGCGCCGTTGCGACGTCGCGCCTTGCGCGACGGCCAGGGCGCTGCCTTCGGGCGGCCCCTGGCGTTCCCACAGGGCGCGGTACTGCCGAACCACCGGGTCGACCGATAGCGCGGCGAGACGCTGCAGACGCGCGAGCGCCGGGTTGTCGTGGAGTTTCGCGAGGTCCCGCTGGAATGCCGGGTCGGCTGCCGTTTCCGGCTGCGCGAGCAGGCGTCGCAGCTCGGCGTCGAGCGTGTCCCACGACGCGCCGGCCGCGGCCGCATGCAGCCGCGCGAGCGGCGCGCGCTGCCACGCATGCGCGTGCCGCTCGAGCCGCGCCGGATGCGCGATCGTGTTGACGGCCGAGCGCAGCGTGCGCCGATCCGGTTCGGCGTGGGCGGCGAGCGACGCGTATTCGCGCACGACCGGCGCGCGATGCCGCAGCACGGCGGCCTGGAAGGCGGGATCGCCGCCGCGCACGTCCATCGCGGCGCGGATGATCCGCGCGAGCGCGTCGACGAAACGCTGCTGCAACGCGGCGCCGGGTGCTCGGCCGTCGGCGAGCTCGCGGCGCGCTTCGTCGATCACGGTCGCGATGACGACGGCCGGATTCGTTGCGTCGTCCAGCGACGACGCAGGCACGAGCGGCGGCAATCGGTAACGGCGATCGACGGTGCGCAGGACTTCGTCGAGCAGGGCGGGTAGCGGTGCGGGCGGCATGGCGAAGGACCGGTGGAGGCGGTGCGTGCGCGATGTGCAACGGTATCACGTGGCGCCGGCATGCTGCGCAAGGGGTGATTGCGGTGTAGCCCGGTGGGGAAGGCGCGCCGGGGCGTTGGGCTCGGCGTGGCGCGGCAGCTGCGGCGGACGACTTGGTCTCAAGCGACGCGTCAACCTCGACCGACGCGCCGCTTGCGTGAACTGCGCGATGGCTCGCGCGTCAGGCGCGTCAGCGTCACCGAGGCGGTTGCGGTGCTGTCGCGCGCGGAAGTCGCAGGTGCGTTGGCCTGAGTCCGGGGCAGCAGCGGCAGCTGACGCCTCGGACTCAGCGTCAACCGACGCCTCAACCGACCCGCGCGACTGCGCGACGGCTCCCGCCTCAAGCCGTCAGCGTCACCGACAGGCTGCCCAGCTCGCCGAAGCGCACCGTCAGCGCATCGCCGAGCGGCACGTCGATCGCGCCCGCATACGAGCCGGTCGTCACGATCTGGCCGGCGCGCGCGCCGTCGCCGCGCGACGCGAGAAAGTTGACGAGCCATACGAGCGGCTTGAGCGGATCGCCGTCCGGATGGCGGCCGTCGATCGTGCGGTTCAGCGCGCCTTCGAACGACAGCGCGAGCGTCTCTAGCGGCGCGTTCAGTCCGTCGCGCACGACGGGGCCGACACACAGCCCCTGGTTGAACTGGCCGTCGGCGAGGAGTTCGAACTTCGACGCGCGGGCCGGCTCCGCATAGCGGCAGCCCAGCACTTCGAGCACGATGCGTACTTCGCGGATCGCGCCGCGCACGTTGGCGTCGTCGTACGGCTGCGCGCGCGCCGGCAGGTCGCGATCGAGCACGAACGCGATCTCCGGCTCGATGCGCACGATCGGGCCGCCCACGACGCGGTACGGCCCATCGGCTTCGCGGATCGTCGACGCGAAGATCGGCGCGACGATCACGCGATCCGGCGGCGGCAGCGCACATTTCCATCCGCCGATGGTTTCGCCGAGCAGGTCGGCGACGCGATGCTGGATCGCCAGCGCGGTATCGACGTCCTGCGGGCGGCAGGCATCGGGCAGCAGCGGGCCGGGCACGCCGGCATGGCGGGCGGCGACGAGATGCTGGGCGGCGCCGTCCACGCGTTCGGTAGTCGTTGTCATGTCGGTTGAGTGAGGTGAAAGTGAGCCGGCAAAACGGGGCCGGACGCAGATCGAAGGTCTGATGATAGCGCCTTCGGCGCGATGCACCGAGCGTGGCGCGCGGCGCTTGGCCGCACAACGGGATTTTCGCGGAGCTTGATCGTCGTCAAGCCCGCAGCCGCACGCGCGCTGATGATGGTGACACGGCCGCGCGACGTTGCGCGGCAACTCACCCCAGCGAGGAACGCATGTACAAGAAGATCATGGTGGCCGTGGACGGCAGCGCTTCGTCGAAACAGGCGCTTGCGGAGGCATTGAAGATGGCGAAGGCGGGCGGCGGGAACGTCAGCATCGTCTACGTGGTCGACAAGTCGGTGCTGTTTACGTATGCGGGGCGCTTCGATCCGAATGCGCTCATCGAGGAAATCCGCACCGAGGGCACCCGCGTGCTGCGCGAAGCCGAACAGACGGTCGCGGCGGCCGGTGCGCAGGGCGAAGGCGAGCTCGTCGAGACGGAAAGCATCGGCGAGGACGTCGCGGAACGCCTGCAGCGTTACGTGAAGGAACACGGCATCGAGCTGGCGGTGGTCGGCACGCATGGCCGCCGCGGCTTCCGGCGCATGCTGCTCGGCAGCGTCGCCGAGCGCTTCCTGCGCGGCTCGAACTGCCCGGTGCTGCTGATTCGCGGCGACGACGCCGACGTGTCGGCGGCCGCCGCAGCATAACGGCGCGGGGGTCGCGATGATACGTCGCCAGTCCCGCATCGTGGTTGCAGCGATCGCCGTGTTCGTATCGCTGGCCGGCATGATGGCCGTCGTGACCGGGCTGCTGTTCGACGAGACGGTCGCGCTGCGCGGCGGCGCGGCCGCGCTGATCGTCGGCGTGGCGTGCTTCGTCGTGATGCTGAACCCGGGGCCGAAGGGCGAAAGCTGACGCGCCGCGCTTCGCGCGCGTCCTGCCGCAGCATCGGTGGCGGCGGCCTCCGTTGGGCCGGCCCGCGGAGACTTTCCGCCCGTTCCATCCGGCGCGTTAGCGCCGTGCGACCCGACCGGTGTGTCCGCCGCGTCGGGTTTTGTCTATTCCGTCTGCATATTCCGCTCGAGCGCTGCGCGCTCGCCGCGACGTGCCGCACATCGCGGCGCTACGGTGCGATCCGCACTGCGTCGTCGTCGCTTCTCCTGTATGCCCGCCTTTTCTGCCCGGCTGATGCGGCGGTCCGCGCGGCCTGCACGGTACCTTCGTCACCGCATGGTGCGGCAAGGCCACGCACGGTCGGGTTCAAGCACGCTTTTCATAGGCCAAGGCGCAATTGAACGCGCAGCCTAAATCCGTCGCACTCCTTGCACTGCGGCGCGTCGCTCGCTCTCTGATGGTGAGTGCGCCAGTCCACATCACGCAATCCAATCCCGCCAACTTCGTATTTCGCCCCGGCAACCGTTCGGGAGTGCGGGCTGACGCTTGTGGCCGTGGCCGGCCGGCTGGGACGACGACCAGCGGCAGATAGCGCAGGCCGCGACAAGCAGCGGCCGGTTGCAGCGGACAACACAGGCAGCGACGAGCGACGGCGGGCGACCGTGGACAGCGCTGGCAGCGGCGAGCGGCGGCGGTCAGCGCGGGAGCCACGAACAGCGGCGGCTAGCGGCGGTCACCGCGGCCAGCGAAGAACAGCGGCAGGCAACCGAGCCAGCGGAAGCCAGCCGAGCCCGGCCACCCCCATCAGCCGTCAGTACTCCTCCGCCAACCCTCAGCACTCCTTCCCCACCGATCTTCCCCCATTTCCACCGTTGCACGCCGGCGAACGATCCCTCTGATTTGTATCAAGCCGTGATATGTCCTTCTACCAGACAATCTGCCCGACCCGGACAAAACGCGTCGATCAGATGCATCTTTTTGCGGCCGGCATTCCACCCCTTTCAACAATCTGAGTCTGCCAAAAGACCGGAAAAACGAGATCCCCATGAGCCATTTCCTGGATAGATTGCGTTATTTCTCCACCGCCCGGCCAGGCTTTTCCAACGGGCACGGCGCCGTCACGGACGAGGACCGAAAATGGGAAGACGGCTATCGGCTGCGCTGGCAGCACGACAAGATCGTCCGTTCGACGCATGGCGTGAACTGCACGGGCTCGTGCTCGTGGAAGGTCTACGTGAAAGGCGGGATCGTCACCTGGGAAACCCAGCAGACCGACTACCCGCGCACCCGCCCGGACATGCCGAACCACGAGCCGCGCGGCTGCTCGCGCGGTGCTTCGTATTCCTGGTATCTGTATAGCGCCAACCGCCTCAAGCATCCGATGGTGCGCAGCGCGCTGGTGAAGCTGTGGCGCGAGCGCCGCCGCACGCTGGCGCCCGTCGACGCATGGCGCTCGATCGTCGAGGACGACGCGTCCCGGCGCGCGTACCAGAGCCGGCGCGGCCTCGGCGGCTTCGTGCGCGCGAGCTGGGACGAAGTCAACGAGATCGTTGCGGCCGCAAACGTCTACACGGTCGAGCGGCACGGCCCCGATCGCGTGGTCGGCTTCTCGCCGATCCCGGCGATGTCGATGGTGTCGTATGCGGCGGGCTCGCGCTATCTGTCGCTGATCGGCGGCGTGTGCCTGAGCTTCTACGACTGGTATTGCGACCTGCCGCCGGCGTCGCCGCAGACCTGGGGCGAGCAGACCGACGTGCCGGAATCGGCCGACTGGTACAACTCGACCTTCATCATGATGTGGGGCTCCAACGTCCCGCAGACCCGCACGCCCGACGCGCACTTCCTCGTCGAGGCGCGCTATCGCGGCACCAAGGTCGTGTCGGTGTTTCCCGATTACGCGGAAGGCGCGAAGTTCGGCGACCTGTGGCTGCACCCGAAGCAGGGCACCGACGCGGCGCTCGCGCTCGCGATGGGGCACGTGATCCTCAAGGAATATCACCTGGCGGGCAACAGCGACTACTTCATCGACTACTGCAAGCGCTTCACGGACATGCCGGCGCTCGTTCGGCTCGTGCCGCACGGCGACGGCTACGTGCCCGAGCGCCTCGTGCGCGCGTCCGACTTCGACGATTCGCTCGACGAGGCCGCGCATCCGGACTGGAAAACCGTGATGATCGACGATGCGAACGGCGAATTCGTCGTGCCGGTCGGCTCGGTCGGGTTCCGCTGGGGCCAGCAGGCCGACGCCGACAAGGGCAAATGGAACCTGCGCGGCGAGACGTCGAAGGGCGCGGCGCTGGCGCCGCGGCTGTCGTGCACGGCGGCGAATGACGACGTCGTCGACGTGCTGTTCCCGTACTTCGGCAACCAGCCTCACGCTCATTTCAACTCGACGCACCACGGCTCCGAACTGTCGCGCCGGATCGGCGTGCGGCGCGTCGCGACGCGCAACGGCGAGATGCTGGTCGCGACCGTCTACGACCTGTTCGTCGCGAACTACGGCCTCGACCAGGGGCTCGGCGGCCGCGACGTGGCCGCGAGCTACGACGACGACATTCCGTACACGCCCGCGTGGCAGGAAGCGATCACCGGCGTGAAGCGCGCCGACGTGATCTCGGTCGCACGCCAGTTCGCGGAGAACGCGCACAAGACGCAGGGCAAGTCGATGGTGATCATCGGCGCGGGGATCAACCACTGGTTCCATATGGACATGTCGTACCGCGCGATCATCAACATGCTGATCATGTGCGGCTGCATCGGCAAGCCGGGCGGCGGCTGGTCGCATTACGTCGGGCAGGAGAAGCTGCGTCCGCAAACCGGCTGGACCGCGCTCGCGTTCGCGCTCGACTGGACCCGGCCGCCGCGGCACATGAACGCGACGTCGTTCTTCTACGCGCACACCGACCAGTGGCGCTACGACACGATGGACCCGAGCACGCTGCTGTCGCCGCTCGCCGACAAGACGCAGTTCCACGGCTCGCCGATCGACTACAACGTGCGCGCGGAGCGGATGGGCTGGCTGCCGTCCGCGCCGCAGCTGGCGGTGAATCCGCTCAAGGTCGGCGCGAGTCTCGGCGATGCCGCGCACGCGGGCGCCGAGCTCGCGCGGCAGTTGCAGAACGGCACGCTGCAAATGGCGTGCGAAGACCCGGATGCGCCCGAGAATTTCCCGCGCAACCTGTTCGTCTGGCGCTCGAACCTGCTCGGCTCGTCGGGCAAGGGCCACGAGTATTTCCTGAAGCATCTGCTCGGCACGACCAACGGCGTGCAGGGCGAGGATCTCGGCGCGACGGGCGGCGCGCGGCCGGAGGAAGTGAAGTGGCGCGACGACGCGCCGCGCGGCAAGCTCGACCTGCTCGTCACGCTCGACTTCCGGATGTCGACCACCTGCATGTATTCCGACGTCGTGCTGCCGACGGCGACCTGGTACGAGAAGGACGACATGAACACGTCCGACATGCACCCGTTCATCCATCCGCTGTCGGCGGCGGTCGATCCCGCGTGGGAATCGAAGAGCGACTGGGAGATCTTCAAGGGCATCGCGAAGCGCTTCTCGGAGCTGTGCGACGGCCACCTCGGCGTCGAGCGCGACGTCGTGCTCGCGCCGATCGCGCACGATACGCCGGGCGAACTCGCACAGCCGTTCGACGTGCAGGACTGGAAGCGCGGCGAATGCGAGCCGGTGCCGGGCCGCACGATGCCGGCCGTGATCGCGGTCGAGCGCGACTACCCGAACACCTACGCGCGCTTCACGTCGCTCGGCCCGCTGCTGGACAAGCTCGGCAACGGCGGCAAGGGCATCGGCTGGGACACCAGGGACGAAGTGAAGCTGCTCGGCGAGCTGAACTACAAGGTCGTCGACGGCGCCGCACGCGGGCGCCCGCGCATCGACACCGCGCTCGACGCGGCCGAGGTGATACTCGCGCTCGCGCCCGAGACCAACGGCGAAGTCGCGGTGAAGGCGTGGCGCGCGCTGTCCGGCATCACCGGCATCGACCACACGCATCTGGCCGCCGCGCGCGAGGACGAGAAGATCCGCTTCCGCGACATCCAGGCGCAGCCGCGCAAGATCATCTCGTCGCCGACGTGGAGCGGGATCGAATCCGAGCACGTGTCGTACAACGCCGGCTACGTGAACGTGCACGAGCTGGTGCCGTGGCGCACGCTGACCGGCCGTCAGCAGCTGTATCAGGACCATGCGTGGATGCGCGCGTTCGGCGAGTCGCTGTGCGTGTACAAGCCGCCGGTCGACACGGGCAGCTATGCGCACATGGTCGGCACGCGCTCGAACGGCAACCCCGAGCGCGTGCTGAACTTCCTGACGCCGCATCAGAAGTGGGGCATCCACAGCACCTACACGGACAACCTGCTGATGCTCACGCTGTCGCGCGGCGGCCCGATCGTGTGGATGTCGGAGGACGACGCGAAGGCGATCGGCGCGGTCGACAACGACTGGATCGAGTGCTTCAACTCGAACGGCGCGTTGTGCGCGCGGGCGGTCGTGAGCCAGCGGATCCCGTCGGGGATGGTGATGATGTACCACGCGCAGGAGAAGATCGTGAACACGCCGGGCTCCGAGATAACGGGCACGCGCGGCGGCATCCACAACTCGGTCACGCGCATCGCGCTGAAGCCGACGCACATGATCGGCGGCTATGCGCAGCTGTCGTACGGCTTCAATTACTACGGCACGGTCGGCTCGAATCGCGACGAGTTCCTGATCGTGCGCAAGATGAACAACATCGACTGGCTCGACGGGGAAGAACCCGTCGGCGCCACGCCGAACGTCCGCGCCGGAGAAACGTCATGAAGATACGTGCACAGATCGCGATGGTGCTGAACCTCGACAAGTGCATCGGGTGTCACACCTGCTCGGTGACCTGCAAGAACGTGTGGACCAGCCGCGAAGGGATGGAATACGCGTGGTTCAACAACGTCGAGACCAAGCCGGGCATCGGCTATCCGAAGGACTGGGAGAACCAGGACCGCTGGCGCGGCGGCTGGCAGCGCCGCGCCGACGGCCGGATCGAGCCGCGTCAGGGTGGCAAGTGGCGGCTGCTCGCGCAGATCTTCGCGAACCCGCACCTGCCCGAGATCGACGACTACTACGAGCCGTTCACGTTCGACTACGGGCATCTGCAGGAGGCCGGTCACACGCGCGCGATGCCGGTGGCGCGGCCGCGCTCGCTGATCAGCGGCCAGCGCCTCGAGAAGATCGAGTGGGGGCCGAACTGGGAGGAGATTCTCGGCGGCGAGTTCGAGAAGCGCGCGAAGGACTACAACTTCGAGGCGGTCCAGAAGGAGATCTACGGGCAGTTCGAGAACACCTTCATGATGTACCTGCCGCGCCTGTGCGAACACTGCCTGAACCCGGCGTGCGTCGCGTCGTGCCCGTCGGGCTCGATCTACAAGCGCGAGGAGGACGGCATCGTGCTGATCGATCAGGACAAGTGCCGCGGCTGGCGCATGTGCGTGTCCGGATGCCCGTACAAGAAGATCTACTACAACTGGCAGAGCGGCAAGGCGGAGAAGTGCATCTTCTGCTATCCGCGCATCGAGGCCGGCCAGCCGACCGTGTGCTCGGAAACCTGTGTCGGCCGCATCCGCTATCTCGGCGTGCTGCTGTACGACGCCGACCGGATCAGCGAGGCGGCCAGCGCCGAGAACGAGCAGGACCTGTACGAGGCGCAACTGTCGCTGTTCCTCGATCCGAACGACCCGACGGTGATCGCGCAGGCCGAGCGCGACGGCGTGCCGGCCGCGTGGCTCGACGCCGCGCGCCGTTCGCCGGCCTACAAGATGGCGATCGACTGGAAGATCGCGTTCCCGCTGCATCCGGAATACCGGACGCTGCCGATGGTCTGGTACGTGCCGCCGCTGTCGCCCATCAATGCTGCCGCGAACAGCGGCGAGCTCGGGATGAACGGCTACCTGCCCGACGTCGAATCGCTGCGCATTCCGCTGCGCTATCTGGCGAACCTGCTGACGGCCGGCGACGAGGCGCCCGTGAAGCTCGCGCTCGAGCGGCTGCTGGCGATGCGCGCGTTCATGCGCGCGCGCCACGTCGACGGCGTCGACGCGCACGGCGTGCTCGACCAGGTCGGGCTGTCGCTCGCGCAGGTCGAGGAGATGTACCGCTATCTCGCGATCGCGAACTACGAGGATCGCTTCGTGATTCCGACCACGCACCGCGAGTATGCGGAGAATGCGTACGACCTGCGCGCCTCGTGCGGCTTCTCGTTCGGCAACGGCTGTTCGGACGGCCGTTCCGAGGGCAGCCTGTTCAGTCCGAAGAAAGGCGCGAAAACCATTCCGATCAACGAGGTATCGCGATGAGCGGCGCACCCGATCCGACCTATGCGGCGTTCGCGGCGCTGCTCGACTATCCCGACGACACGCTCGTCGACGTGCTCGATTCGATCGACGGCCACCTGCGCGAGCGGGCGCAGCTGCCGGAGCGCGCGCGCGCCGGCCTCGAGCGGTTTTTCGCGTACGTGCGTGCGCGCGACCTGCTCACGCTGCAGGAGAACTACGTCGCGCTGTTCGACCGCGGCCGCGCGACGTCGCTGCATCTGTTCGAGCACGTGCACGGTGAATCGCGCGACCGCGGGCAGGCGATGGTCGACCTGCTGCAGATGTACGAGCGCCACGGGCTGACGCTAAACCCCGGCGAGCTGCCCGATTATCTGCCCGTGTTCCTCGAATACCTGTCGCGCCTGCCCGCGCCCGACGCACGCACGCTGCTCGCCGAGACCGGAGACATCCTCACCGCGCTCGCCGGCCAGCTCGCGCGGCGCGGCAGCCATTACAGCTTCGTCGTCGGCGCGCTGCTGCCGCTCGCCGGCCTCGCGCCGGTCGAGCCGCCGGCCGCCGCGGACGACGACGTGGCGGCCGTGACGCCCGGTGCGGACGACTACCGCGCGCTCGACGCGTCGTATGCGGACGAAGCCGTGCGCTTCGTCGGCGCGGCGACGCCGGCCGAGCAGACGATCCAGTTCCACGACAAGCGGCCCGCCCGCAGCGCGTGAGCGCGGGCCCACACTTGGGGAAACACATGAACGCTTACTTGCATCAGTTCCTGTTCGGGATCTACCCGTACATCTGTCTCGCCGTGCTGCTGGTGGGCAGCCTGATCCGCTTCGACCGCGAGCAGTACACGTGGAAAAGCGACTCGTCCCAGCTGCTGCGGCACGGCATGCTGCGGCTCGGCAGCAACCTGTTCCATTGGGGCGTGCTCGTCGTCGTGCTCGGGCACTTCGGCGGGTTTCTCGCGCCGCACTGGCTGGTGTCGCCGTTCATGTCGGCGTCCGGGCATCAGCTCGTCGCGATGGTGGCAGGCGGCGCGGCCGGCGTCGCGGGGATCGTCGGGCTGACGATCCTGATCTGGCGGCGCCTCGGCGACGCGCGCATCCGCAGCAACAGCCGCACGTCCGACATCGTGATCGTGCTGATGCTGTGGGTGCAGCTCGCGCTCGGGCTCGGCACCGTCGTGCTGTCGACGCGTCACATGGACGGCGCGATGTTCGAGCAGCTGACCGACTACGTAAAGGGCGTCGTCACGTTCCGCCCGGACATCGCGAGCCTGCTCGTCGGCGTGCCGCTCACGTACCGGCTTCACATCCTGCTCGGCTTCACGATTTTCCTCGTGTCGCCGTTCACGCGGATGGTTCACATCTGGAGCGGGATCGCTTCGGTTGCGTACCTGATCCGCCCATACCAGCTCGTGCGCAAGCGCTGAGGAGACCCGCATGAACGACGTTCTCTGCGAAGCCGCGACCGCGCCGCTCGCCATCAACGGCGTCGCCTTCGACGCCGCCGCCATCGCGGCCGAAGCCGAACATCACGGCGATGCGCGCGATCCGCTCGATGCGGCGCGCCATGCGCTGGCCGTGCGTGAACTGCTGCGGCAGCGCGCGGTCGCGCTCGCGCTGATCGATGCGAGTGCACCGCTCGACGACGCGGCCGTCGACGCGCTGCTCGAACGCGAGCTCACGCACGTGCCGCAGCCGGATCGCGCCGACTGCGAGCGCTATTACAGCCGGCATGCGGCGCGCTTTCGCCGCGGCGACATCGTGTACGCGAGCCACGTGCTGTTCGCGGTGACGGAGCGCGTGCCGCTCGCGCCGCTGCGCGAGCGCGCGCAGGCCGCGCTCGCCGACGTGCTGGCCGCGCCCGATACGTTCGAAGCGGTCGCGCGCGCGTCGTCGAACTGCCCGTCGGCGCAGGTCGGCGGCAACCTCGGGCAGCTGCTGCGCGGCGACACCGTGCCGGAGTTCGAGGCCGCGCTGTTCGACGGCGACGCACTCGGCGTACTGCCGAAGCTCGTCAACACGCGCTTCGGCTTTCACATCGTGCGCATCAAGCGGCGCGTGCCGGGCGCCGCGGTGCCGTTCGACGAAGCCGCCGGCCAGATCGCCGAGTACCTCGCGCAATGCGTGCGTCAGCGCGCGATGCGGCAGTACGTGGCCGTACTCGCGGGCGCCGCGCGCATCGAAGGCGTCGCCTTCGACGGCGCGAGCGGTCCGCTCGTTCAATGAAACGGAGGTCGGCATATGGCCGTTCACCAAGCTAATGTCGGTCTGCCCGCCCAGGCGCAGACCATTCCGCTGCGCGCGTGGTCGGTATTGGCCGCCAGTACGCTCGCGTTCATGGTGTGTTTCGTCGTATGGATGATGTTCGGCGTGCTCGGCGTGCAACTGCGCGCGGACCTCGGCCTGAACAGCACCGAGTTCGGGTTGCTCACGTCCACGCCGGTGCTGACCGGCGCGCTGATGCGTCTGCCGCTCGGCACCTGGACCGACCGCTTCGGCGGGCGCATCGTGATGACGGTGCTGCTCGTCGTGTGCGCGGTGCCCGTGTATGTGGTCAGCTACGCGACGCAGCTCTGGCAGTTTCTCGTGATCGGGCTGTTTCTCGGCTGCGTCGGCGCGTCGTTCGCGGTCGGCACGCCGTACGTCGCGCGCTTCTTCCCGCCGCAGCGGCGCGGCCTGGCGATGGGCGTGTTCGGCGCGGGCACCAGCGGCGCGGCGGTCAACCTGTTCGTCACGCCGCTGCTGCTCAATGCGTACGGCTGGCGCGTCGTGCCGCGCATCTATGCGATCGCGCTGCTCGTCACCGCGGTGATCTTCTGGCTCGCCTCGGCGCCCGATCCGGGCGCGGGCAAGCGCGGCGGCTCGTTGCTCGATTCGTTCAAGGTGCTGCGCGATCCGCGCGTGTGGCGGCTGTGCCAGTACTACTCGATCGCGTTCGGCGGCTTCACCGCGCTGTCGCTGTGGATCCCGCAATACCTGAAGAACGAATACGGGATGTCGCTCGTGATGGCGTCCGCGTTCGCGGCCGGCTTCTCGCTGCCGGGCTCCGTGCTGCGCGCGCTGGGCGGCGCGCTGTCCGACCGCTTCGGCGCGCATGCGGTCACCTGGTGGGGGCTGTGGGTCGCGTGGATCAGCCTGTTCCTGCTGTCGTATCCGGCGACCGACTTCGTGATCCACACGATCGACGGCACCGCGGCGCTGAAGCTGTCGATGCCGGTGGCCGGCTTCGTCGCGCTGACCTTCGTGCTCGGTGCGGTGTTCGCGTTCGGCATGGCGTCGACCTTCAAGTACGTCGCCGACGATTTCCCGGACAACATGGGCGTCGTCACCGGCATCGTCGGGCTCGCGGGCGGGCTCGGCGGGTTCCTGCTGCCGATCCTGTTCGGCATGCTGCTCGACTTCGCGCGCGTGCGCACGACCTGCTTCATGTTGCTGTACGGGATCGTGTGGGTGTCGCTGATCCTCATCTATCTGACCGAGGTGCGGCGCACGCCCGTCACGGGCTGAGCGCCGTCGCCCGACGCGCGTGCGCGACGCCCGATCCCGGCGGCGGCGCACACGCGCGCTCGCCGCCGCCGTTCGGCGTTTGCCGTCGCACGCAGTTCTGTCAAACTGGCGCCGACGACCACGCGCGGCGGCTGATCTCCTTCCTACGATTCCGAGACTGTGAACGCAGGCGATCGCCGCTTCTCCGACGAACCGCCCGCGCCGCATGCATGCGATGCGCGCATCCCGGACGGGACGGGAGGGAACGACACCGCGCCGCCGACGGTCAGAACCGGTGTCCGATAACGGAGAGGATGGATGGCATCGAATCAGGGAACCGTCGATTTCATCGTCGAGCAGAGCGCATTGGCTGGCACGGTGTCGGCGCGCAAGATGTTCGGCGAATATGGAATCTACTGTGACGGCAAGATGGTCGCGCTGGTGTGCGACGATCGCTTGTTCGTCAAGCCGACGCCCGACGGACATGCGTTTCTCGGCGCGTGTGAGCAGGCGCCGCCGTATCCGTCGGCGAAGCCGCATCTCGTCGTCGCGGGCGAGCGCTGGGACGACCGCGAATGGCTGTCGACGCTGATCCGGATCACCGCCGCGCAATTGCCGATGCCGGTGAGGCGCGGTCGATAGCCGTCGATAGCAGGCGGCATATTCCATCAAACAGGCGCGGCGACATCGCGCCATCCGCTGGAGCAAATCAATGGAGACATCCGAACATCCGCAGGCGCGCCGACGCGTGCGCCGTGCGTGGGCCGCATGCATCGCGATGCTGTGCGTGGGCTGGAGCACGCTGTCGTTCGGTGCGGACGGCGCGGCCGCGCTGCTCGAGCGCTACCGCAGCCTCGGCGAGCAGTTGAAGCACAACGCATTCCATCGTCCGCTGTACCTCGAATCGTCGGAGGCGTCCTCATCGCTGAAGGGCGATATCTACGCGGTCGTCGACTATCCATTCGCCGTCGTGAACGGCAAGCTGAGCGATCCGGCGCAGGGCCCGGCGAACTGGTGCGCGGTGCTGATCCTGCACCTGAACACGAAGTACTGTCATGCATCGGCCGGCAGCGGCGGCCCGGTGCTCGACGTGAACCTCGGGCGCAAGGTCGAGCAGAAGCTGTCGGACACCTATCGCGTACAGTTCCGCTATCGCGTGGCGGCATCGACGCCCGATTACTTTCAGGTCGACCTGAGCGCCGACAGCGGCCCGATGGGCACGAAGGATTACCGGATCGCGCTGGAAGCGGTGCCGGTGGGCGCGTCGCGCACGTTCCTGCACCTCACGTACGCGTACGGTTTCGGCACGGTCGGCCGGATGGCGATGAAGACCTATCTCGCGACAATCGGCAGCGACAAGGTCGGGTTCACGCCGGCGAGCGGTGCGTCGGCTGGCGAGCCGCAGTATGTCGGCGGCGTGCGCGGGCTGCTGGAGCGCAACACGATGCGCTATTACCTGGCGATCGACGCATATCTCGCGACGCTCGACAAGCCGCTCGACCAGCGTCTCGCGCGCTGGTTCGACGCGACCGAGCAGTATCCGCAGCAGCTGCACGAAGTCGACCGTGCGGCGTATCTGCAGATGAAGGCGCAGGAGGTGCAGCGGCAGCAGGCGGCGCGGTGACGCGTGCTGCTGCCTGAGGCCGCTGCCGGCTGCTCGGCGGCGGTCGGTTCGACGCGCGGCCGACCGTGCGAATGCTGTGCCACCGCGCCCGTTCGACGCGGAACAGCGTGTAGGGCGGCTTGATCAGGTCGCCGCGCTCGTCGAACGCGATTTTCCCGGTCACACCGGTGACCACTCCGCGTGCGCGCAGCCCGATCCGCCGGATCGGCAACGCGCGCATCCAGTCAACATTGCCGCTGAACCGTCATGACGGTCATCCGTCGCTCACTGCGGGTAGCGGGCGAACTGCCTCGCGACATCGCGCGATTCATCACCCGATCCGAGCGCAAGTGCGTACGTGCGAGCCGATTCCGAGAGACGGTAGCGCGCCGTGACGCCGACGAAGCTCACATCGAGGATCGACTTTTCGACCAGTTGCGCGATGCAATCGAGCGCGGTCGGGCGATCGACGTTGTCGTCACAAACGACGGAGTACACGGAATCCAGCGTGAACGCATGGTCGAACCGTGCGATGCGGAGAACGACGGCCTGTTCGTTGTGCGTGAGCCGCTGGAAACTCCAGTCAAATGCGGCGCGCAAGGTTCGGTGTCGCGGCTGTGCCGTGCGATAACCCCCTGCGAGCAGCAGAAAGCGTTCTTCGAGACGCTGGCGCACCCCTTCGAGGCCCAGCACGGACGCACGCTCGGCCGCGAGTTCGATCGCGAGAGGCAGCCCGTCGAGCCGGCGACAGATTTCAGCGACGAGCCTGAGCTGATGCTCGTCGACTCGCACGCCGCATCGGCTTGCGCGCTCCATGAACAGCCCGACGGCAGGCGACTGCATCAGCCCGTCGCGGCACGACTCGTCTACCGGTAGCGCGAGCGGTTCGACGCGGAACACGGTCTCGGGCGCGATGCGAAGGCGCTCGCGGCTCGTGAGCAGCACGCGCAAGCCAGGCCATTGGCCGATCAGCCGTTCCACGACATCCGCCACCTCGTCGACGATGTGCTCCGCATTGTCCAGTACGAGCAGGGTGCCGGCCGGCGGCGAGGGCGCGGGCTCGATCTGCGCGACGGCCGCGAGCGATCCCGCTTCCTCGAGGTCGATGAAGACGACGTCCGACGCGCCGGTAGCGATCGTGCGGTGCGCATGTTCGATGGCGAGGCAGGTCTTGCCGACGCCGCCCGGCCCCGTCAGCGTGACCACGCGGCTGCGCGCGAACTGGCCCTCGATTTCGTCGAGCGCCGCGGCGCGCCCGAGCAGCGTTCTTCTGCCCGGCAATCGATGCCGCGGCGCGGTCATTGCATCCGCATTGCGGAAGTGCGGCGCATGCCGCTCGGTCGGTACGTCGCGTGCCGGCTCGGCTGGCGGGTCGTCGAATACCTTGAGTCGATAGCCGCGCCCCGGTATGGTGTCGATCAGTTGACGATGGTCGCCGAGCGCTTTACGGACCGCGCTCAGATGCACGTGGATGTTGTTTTCTTCGACGAACACACCGGGCCATACGGCGTCCATCAGTTCGTCCTTGGACACGATGCGTCCGGCTGCCAGCACGATCACCGATAGAATGTCGAACGCGCGCGAGCCGAGCGGCACTTCGCGTCCCGCCTTGTACAGCGCCCGCATGCCGAGGTTCAGTTCGAATTCCCCCAGCGCGATGACGGAATGCTCGGGGGTGCTTCGATACTGCGGCCTGGCCGGCTGTTCCATCACCGTGTTCATAAGCATCGTCCGACAAAGTGTGAATGGGCTGCACGTGCCGGCGGGGCTCGGTGCGCGTGAGTTTCGCACCGTCATCTTATGAAGCGGCGGCTTGGCGGAGCGTTGCGATACCGTTAACGTTTGTTAATGTGCGCGGCCGGATGCCGCCGAGCCGCGCTGACAAACGGCGGCACGCACCCCACGCGCGCCTTGATTAAAAAAATTTAATACGGGGCGGCCGCTTGATCTGTCCCGACGAGGCGATAATGAAAGGTCAGCGCGACGGTGCACTATTTCGCCCGACCTGCACACGTCGGCGACCTTTCTGTCAGGTCGCACACGACGCGTGACCGACGGGCCGCCAATCCAGAAATGAAAATCCTCTTGGTCGAAGACAATCAGCAGGTGGCGGGCTTTCTGAAGAAAGGCCTGCTCGAAACCGGCCACGTCGTCGATTGGGCCGACAACGGCCGCGACGGCATGGCGCTCGCGATCGGGGAATCCTACGACGCGATCGTGCTCGACCGCATGCTGCCCGGCGGTATCGACGGGCTCAAGATCGTCGCGGCGCTGCGCGCGGCGGGCAGCAAGGTACCCGTGCTGATCCTCAGCGCACTCGACGAAGTCGACGAACGGATTCGGGGGCTGAAGGCGGGCGGCGACGATTACGTCGTCAAGCCGTTTTCGTTCGGCGAAGTCGTCGCGCGGCTCGAAGCGCTCGCGCGGCGTTCGCAGGACAACGGCTTCGACACGAAGCTCAAGGTCGGCGATCTCTGCATCGACCTGCTGTCGCGGAAAGTGACGCGCGCCGGCAATGCGATCCTGCTCAAGCCGCGCGAGTTCAAGCTGCTCGAATATCTGATGCGCCACGCGGAGCAGGTCGTCACCCGCACGATGCTGCTCGAAAACATCTGGGAATACCATTTCGATCCGCAAACGAACGTCATCGACGTGCACGTGAGCAAGCTGCGCCAGAAGATCGACACGGGCTTCGACCGCTCGCTGCTGCGGACCATCCGCAACGCGGGCTACATGCTCACTGCCGCCGACTGACCCAGAGCGTCTCGCGAGATGGGAACCATGATGCTGACGGGCTACGACGTAACGACATTGAGCGACGATGGTCAGTTCGTGCTGTCGCGCCTGACGAGCCCGGGGGCGTCGGACAGTTGGCTGGCGGTCACGCTCTCGGCATCGCAGCCGCAGCCGGAAAGCCATGAGCGTCTGGAGCACGCGTATCAGTTGCGCGGCATGCTCGACGGCGCGCATGTCACGCGGCCTCACGCGCTGCTGCGCGACGAGCGCAGCGCGACGCTCGTGCTCGAGGATCCGGGCGGCAGATCGCTTCGCATGGCGCAAGCGGGGCCGTTGCCGATAGGCCGGTTCCTTACCCTTGCCGTCAACCTCGCGTCGGCGCTGCGCTCCCTGCACAGCCGCGGCCTCACGCACAACGACATCCGGCCGGGCAACATTCTGATCGACGACGCGACCCAGGCCATCGCGCTCACGGGCCTCGGCCTCGTATCCCGTGCGCCGCGCGAGCGTCCGCGCGACGGCCCGCCCGCGATCGCCGTCGAAGCGCTCCCGTATCTGTCGCCCGAACGCACCGGGCTGATGAACCGCTGGTCCGACTCGCGTGCCGATCTGTACTCGCTCGGCGTCGTGTTGTACGAAATGATGACGGGGAAGCTGCCGTATCGGGCCGCTTCGGCGGCCGAGTGGCTGCATTGCCATACGGCGCAAGTGCCCATTCCGGTGGCCGAATGCATCGACGGCGTGCCCGCGCAACTGAGCGCGATCGTTGCACGCCTGCTGTCGAAGGACGCGGCGCAGCGCTATCAGACCGCAGCAGGGCTCGAACACGATCTGCGGCGCTGTCTCGACGCATGGCGCACATCGGGCGACGTCGAGGCGTTCGCGCCGGGCGCCGCCGATGCGCCCGATCAGCTGCAACGGCCGTTTCGTCTCTATGGACGCCAGAAGCAGCAGCACAAGCTCGAAGCCGCGCTGGAGCGCGTCGTGCAAAGCGGCGAGCCTGGCGTGGCGTTGGTGTCGGGTTATTCGGGCATCGGCAAATCGACGCTCGTGAGCGGGTTGCGCATGACGCCTGCCGCGTCGCGCGGATGGTTCGCGTCGGGCAAGTTCGAACGCTACAAGCGCGACATTCCTTACGCCACGCTCGCGCAGGCGTTCCGGACGCTGATCCGCGAGCTGATCGACGACGGCATGCGCACACACGCGGACCTGCGCCAGCGCCTGCACGATGCGCTCGGCGCGAACGGCCAGCTGATCGTCGAGCTGATTCCCGAGCTGGAGGCGCTCGTCGGGCCACAGCCGCCCGTGCCCGAACTCGCGCCGCAGGAAGCACGCATGCGCTTTCTCGCCGTGTTTACGCGTTTCATCGCGGCGTTCCCGTGCGACGGCCAGCCGCTCGTGCTGTTTCTCGACGACCTGCAATGGAGCGACGCGGGCACGTTCAGCGTGCTCGAACAGCTGTGCGGGCCGGGCGCGCGCAACGTGTTCGTGGTCGGCGCGTATCGCGACAACGAAGTGGGCGTCGCGCATCCGCTCAGACGCACGGTCGATCTGATCCGGCAGACGGGCACGCGCGTCGACGAAATCATGCTGACGCCGCTGCAGCCTGACGACGTGGCGCATCTGATCGGCGACGCCCTCACGACCACGCGGCCCGAACTGGAGGGCCTGAGCCGTCTCGTGTTCGAACGCACGGGCGGCAATCCGTTCTACGTCGTGCAGTTTCTGCAATTTCTCGCCGACGAGCGCTTCCTCGCGTTCGATCGCGACTGCCGCATCTGGACGTGGGACAACGAAAGGCTGCGCGAAGCGCGTTTCGCGGACACCATCGTCGATCTGATGGTCGGCAAGATCGAACGGTTGCCGCGCGGCACGCAGGCGTTGCTCGAACAGTTCGCGTGTCTGGGCGGCCGCGCGACGTCGCCGCTGCTCGCGCGCATCAGCGGCCTGGACGAGGCGCAGGTGACCACGACCCTCGCCGACGGCGTCGAGGCCGGCCTGCTGTACCGCAGCCGCGAAGGCTATGCGTTCGTGCACGACCGCGTGCACGAGGCAGCGTATGAACTGATCCCGCCGCAGCTGCGTGCGCAGGCCCATCTGCGGATCGGCCGGATTCTCGCCGCGCAGCCGGCTGCGGACGAAGCGCGCAGCATCTTCGAGATCGTCAACCAGTACAACCGCGTCATTCCTTTACTCGACGATCCCGCCGAACGCGCGCGCGTGGTTGACTTCAATCTCGAGGCGGGGCAGCGCGCACGCGCGTCGGCGGCGTACGGCTCGGCGCTCGCGTACCTGTCGACCGGCAGCGAACTGCTCGGCGAAGCAGGCTGGGACGCGGACTATGCCCGCAAATTCCAGCTGGAATGCCAGCTCGCCGAATGCGAGTTTCTGACGGGCGCCATGGACAGCAGCGAACGACGGTTGTCGACGCTCGACACGCGCGCGCGCACGCTGGCCGACCGTGCGGCCGTCACGTTTCTGCGCGTCACGCTGTACACGGCGCTCGATCGGATGAACCTCGCGGTGCAGACGTGCCTCGACTATCTGCGGCACGTCGGCATCGACTGGGATCCGCATCCGGGCCGCGACGCGGCGCGCGCGGAATACGACACGCTGTTGCAGGGCATCGGCGGCGTGCCGATCGAAACGCTGGTCGATCTGCCCTTGCTCGACGACGCCGGACTCGCCGCGACGATGAACGTGCTGACGGCCGTGTTGCCGCCCGCGTTCTTCAGCGATGAAAACCTCGTGTGCCTCGTGCTGTGCCGGATGGCGAACCTGAGCCTGCTGTACGGCAACAGCGATGCGTCGTCGCTCGGCTATGCGTATCTCGGCATGGTCGCGGGTCCGCTGTTCGACGACTACGACGCGGGCTACCGCTTCGGCCAGCTCGGCCTCGCGCTCGTGGACAAGCGCGGGCTGGACCGTTTCAAGGCGCGTGTCTACATGTGCTTCGCGTATCACGTGACGCCGTGGACGCGGCCGATCCGCACCGGTTTGCCCTTGCTGCGCCGCGCGTTCGAAGTCGCGAGCGAAGGCGGCGACCTGACCTACATCGGCTTCAGCAGCTGCTGCACGGTCACGACGCTGATCGCCGCGGGCGAGCCGCTCGCGGAAGTCGAGCAGGAAGCGCAGCGTCGTCTGCAGATCGTTCAGGCCGCGAAGTTCGGCCTCATCGTCGACATCATCACCGCGCAGCTCGCGCTGATTCATTCGTTGCGCGGCAACCTCGACGCGCATGACGCGCTTCCCGATCGCTTCGACGATGCCGCGTTCGAGCAGCGCCTCGACGGCGATCCGAGTCTCGCGATCGCGGCGTGCTGGTACTGGATCCGCAAGCTGCAGGCGCGCTATCTGGCCGGCGATATCGACGGCGCGATGCATGCGGACAGTAAGGCGTCGCCGTTGCTGTGGACATCGTCGGGTCATTTCGAAATCGCCGAGTATCAGTTCTTTGCGGGGCTCGCGCGCGCAAGCTGGCACGACGGCGCGCCGGAAACCGCCCGGGCCGGGAATCTGGACAAGCTCGCCGCGCATCAGCGGCAGCTGGCGCTGTGGGCCGGGCACTGCCCGAGCAACTTCAGCAGCCGCGCGGCATTGATGAGCGGCGAAATCGCGCGCATCGCGGGCCGCGAGTTCGAAGCGATGAACCGCTACGAAGACGCGATCCGGCTCGCGCGCAAGCATGATTTCCCGCACGACGAAGCGCTCGCGCAGGAGATTGCCGCGAAGTTCTATCTGGCGCGCGGCTTTACGACGACGGCCGCCGCGTATGTCCGCAACGCGCGCCGCGCGTGGTTGCGCTGGGGCGCGATCGCGCGCGTGAAGTCGCTCGACCGGCGTTATGCCGAGCTGCTGCGCGAGCCCGTCGAGCAGGCGCCGGCGCCCGGCGTCGTCGCCGAACAACTCGACGTCGATACCGTGGTGAAGGCGTCGCAGGCGATCTCCGGCGAACTGGTTCCCGAGCGTCTGATGCGCACGCTGATGACGATCATGCTCGAACACGCGGGCGCGCGGCGCGCGCTGCTCGTGCTGCCGCGCGCCGACGCGTTGTGGATCGAAGCGACCGCGGTGGCGGGGCGCGAAGGACCGGAAGTGCACTTCGACAGCAGACCGGTGAATGCGCAGGATCTGTCGAGCGCCGTGCTGCTCGAAAGCATTCGCACGCAACGCGCGTTGCTGATCGACGATGCGATCTTCGACCAGACCTGGTCGGCCGACGAGCATTTCGCCGCGCAGCATTCGCGTTCGGTGCTGTCGCTGCCGCTCGTCAAGCAGTCGAAGCTGATCGGCGTGCTGTATCTGGAGAACGAACTCGCGCCGGGCGTGTTCACGCCCGCGCGTCTCGCCGTGCTCAGGCTGCTTGCGTCACAGGCGGCCGTGTCGCTCGAAAATGCGTCGCTCGAAGAGAAGCATGCGTTGCTCGCCGAGAAAGACGCGCTGCTGCATGAAGTGCATCACCGCGTGAAGAACAATCTGCAATTGATCAGCAGCCTGCTGAATCTTCAGGCGGAGCGCGTGACGGACAAGGCGGTGGCCGAACTGTTCGCCGACAGCCGCAATCGCGTACGCTCGATGGCGATGGTGCACGAGAACCTCTATCGCGCGGGCAACTTCGCGCGCATCGCGATGACGGCGCACGTGAAGACCTTATGCGGTCATCTGGCGCGCGTCTACGACATGGGGCGGCTGGGCGTCGACCTGCAGATCGACGTCGACGACATTCAGCTCGACATGAACCGCGCCGTGTCGTGCGGTCTCGTCATCAACGAACTGGTGTCGAATGCGCTCAAGCATGCGTTCCCGGATCAGCGCGGCGGCGTGCTCAAGGTCGAACTCAAGGCGATCGACGACCGGCGCTGCGCGTTGATCGTCGCCGACGACGGCGTCGGCCTCGCACCCGGCTTTTCGTTCGAACGCGATGAAACGCTCGGCTTGCGCCTCGTTCACGACCTCGTGCTGCAATTGCGCGGCCGCATCGATATCGCGCAGCAGCACGGCACCACTTTCACCATTCAATTCAATGCAGCAGAACGTTGACGGCCACACGCCATGACCAGCGCGCAAATCTTGATCGTCGAGGATGACCGCATCGTCGCACGCGACATCGCGCAACAGATGAGCCGCGCGGGCTATGTCGTGGTCGGCAGCACGGGCAGCGGCGAAGACGCGCTCGCGCTGGTCGAAACGCTGGCCGCAGACAGCAAGCCGGATCTGGTGCTGATGGACGTGCGGCTCGAGGGCGAACTGGACGGCATCGACACCGCGCGACGTATCCGTGAAGCGCGCGACATTCCCGTCGTATTTCTCACCGCCTATGCGGACGAAGAGACGATCCGCCGCGCGACGGCAGCGGAACCGTACGGCTACGTGCTCAAGCCCTTCGACGACATGCAGTTGCGTACCGTCGTCGAAATGGCGCTTTACAAGCACGGCGCCGAGCGGCGTTTGCGCGAGAGCGAGCAGCGCTATGCGATCACGCTGTCGAGTATCGGCGACGGCGTGCTGTCGACGGATGTGGACGGCTTCGTCACCTTCGTCAATCTCGCCGGCGAAGCGCTGACGGGCTGGTCGCGCAGCGAAGCGACGGGACGGCGGCTAGGCGAGGTTTTCAGTCTGCACGATGAGAACACGCACGCGCCGATCGAGGATCCGATGGCCGCCGTGCTGCAAACCGGGAGCGACGGTGGGCTGCCCGCGCGCGCCATTCTGCGCGCGCGCGGCGGCAGCGACCTGCCGGTCGAATGCACGGGTACGCCGATGACGGACGAACGCGGCGTACGGCAGGGCATCGTGATCGTGTTTCGCGACGTGACGCAAAAGCGCCGCGCGCAGGAAGCGGAGATTCTTCGCGAGACCAATGCGCGACTCGAAATGGCGATGTACGGCTCGAATGTCGGCGTGTGGGAAATCGACATGCCCGAAGGCGATCACAAGCGCGGCTTCGCTCGCTATTCCAACATCTACGAGTGGCTCGGCTTCGACACGCCGCAAGCGCGCCTCGATTACGAAGCGTACATGAGCGTGCTGCATCCCGATCATCGCGACAGCACGGATCGCGCGGTCGCGTCGTTCCTCGAAAGCGGCGACGGCCTGTTCGAGCTGGAGAACCGGCTGCGGCATCGCGACGGCAGCGACCGCTGGGTGCTGGTGCGCGGCACCGCGCGCCGCGACGCGACGGGCAAGCCGGTGCGCTTCGTCGGCAGTCTGGTCGACATCACGGAACTGAAGATGACGGAGCAGGCGCTGCGCGCGAGCGAGGAGCGCTTTCGCGGCACCTTCGAAAACGCCGCGGTCGGCGTCGCGCATTGCGATCTCGATGGGCGTTTTCTGCGTGTGAATCGTCGGTCGGGCGAGATCGTCGGCTGGCCGCTGGCCGCGTTGCAGCAGCGACGGCTTCACGAACTGATTCATGCCGATTTCAGCGTGGCGAGCATCGAGCGGTTCCGCCTGCTGACGGAAGGCGGGCTCAAGCATTATTCGGAGGAAGTGCCGCTCGTCAGGTTCGATGGGGAGCGCGTGTGGGTCACGCTGTCGGTTGCGCTTCAGCACGACGCGTCCGGTCAGACGGCGCACGTCATCGTCATCATTCAGGACATCTCCGAGCGCAAGGCGCTGGAAGAAACGGTGCGCGTCGCGAAGGATGCGGCGGAAGCGGCCAGCCGCGCGAAGGACCAGTTCCTCGCCAACATCAGTCATGAGCTGCGCACGCCGCTCAACGGCATTCTCGGCTATGCGCAGATACTCCAGCGTGACGCGCGGCTCGACACGCGCCAGCTGGCGAGCGTCGGCGTGATCGAGCAGAGCGGGCAGCATCTGCTGACGCTGATCAACGATATTCTCGACTTCGCGCGTCTGGGCGCCGGCAAGCTGGAACTGCAGGTCGGCGAAGTGTCGCTGCGCGGGTTTCTCGAGACGATCGCGGAAATCGTCGCCGTGCGCGCGCAGCAAAAGCGCCTCGTGCTGAACTATGTGGCCGCGCCCGATCTGCCTGCCGTGGTCCGTGTCGATGAGCGCCGGCTACGCCAGGTGCTGCTCAATCTGCTCGCGAATGCCGTCCAGTTCACCGACCACGGCGAGGTCACGCTGTCGGTCAGCCGAGGCGCGGCCGGGCGCCTGCGCTTCGAGGTGCGCGATACCGGTATCGGCGTGAGCGCCGACCGGCTGGAAGCGATCTTTCAACCGTTCGAACAGGCGGGCGATCACACGCGGCGCGGCGGCGGCGCGGGGCTGGGTCTCGCGATCAGCCGGCAACTCGTCCGCATGATGGGCGGCGAGATCGAAGTCACGAGTTCGGCCGGCGAGGGCAGCGTGTTCGGTTTTGAACTGGATGCGCCCGCGTCGGCTGCGGGGCCGTGCGAGCGCATACCGCGTCTCCAGGCGGACCGCCTCGATGGCGCGCGCCGGGTCATTCTGGTGGTCGACGATGTCCCCGCAAACCGCACGCTTCTGGCGGAAGTGCTGGGACAGGCGGGCTTTCGGGTGATCGAAAGCAGCGATGGGCGCGATGCGCTCGACAAGGCTGCAGCGTGCGCGCCCGACCTGATCGTTCTCGACACGGTGATGCCCTTGATGGGCGGCATAGAGACGCTGCACCATCTGCGCCGTTCGCACACACTGGGTGCGACGCCCGTGATCGTCGTATCCGCCGACGCCTCCGAACAGAACGCCCGCGCGAACATCGACGCGGGCGCAAACGTGTTTCTGGAAAAGCCGCTCAATCTCGACCGCCTGTTGGGCTCGATCGCAATGCTGCTCGGCCTGGCGACCCAGCAGGGCGCCGGTCCGGCCTGCGAAGCCGACCGGCCGATGATCATCCCGCCGCGCGAGGACATGGCGGCGCTGCACCGCTATGCGCTGCTCGGCTCGATGCGCGACATCAGCCGGCACGCCGATCGTCTTGCGAGTTCGCATGAAAAGTATGAACCGTTCGCCGCGCGTTTGCGGCACCTTGCCATGACCTACGAATCGCAGGCCCTGCTTTCGTTGATCGAACATCATCTGAACAGCGAAGGGAGTTGACGATGCGAGAGCACAACATGGACGCGCCCGTCGTGCTCGTGGTCGACGACACGGCGGCGAATCTCGGGCTCGTCGTCGATACGCTGGAGGCCGAAGGGATGCGCGTGGCCGTCGCGCGCGACGGCCACGAAGCGCTGCGCCGCGCCGAACTGGTCAAGCCCGACCTGATCCTGCTCGACGTGATGATGCCTGGCCTCGACGGCTTCCAGACCTGCCGCGCGCTCAAGGACAATCCGGTCACGCGGGATATCCCCGTGATTTTCATGACCTCGCTGACGCAGACCGAGGACAAGCTCACGGGTTTCCGCGTCGGCGCGATGGACTTCGTGACCAAGCCGCTGCAAATGGAAGAAGTGGCCGTGCGCGTGCAGACGCATCTGAAGCTGCATGCATTGCAACGCTTGCAGCAGGAACAGAACGCGAGGCTCGAAGAGGAGGTCAAGACGCGCATCCAGGCGCAGGACGCGTTGATCGAAGTGCTGAACGGTGTTCGCAATGTGTCGAACGCGATTGCGCACGATCTGCGCACGCCGCTCACCGAACTCCGTTCGAGACTCGAGGTGCTGCTGCTCGGGTTGCGCAAGAAGGGCGATGAAGACACGCTGGGCCAGCTCGAAGTCGCGATGACCGACGTGGACCGCGTGATCGGCATTTTCAATGCGCTGCTGCGTCTCGCCGAGATCGATGCGGGCGTGCGGCGCTCGGGTTTCGTCAAAAGCGACGTCGTGACCATCCTGTCCGATGCCGTCGAGTTCTATCAGCCGGTCGCGGAGTTGCGCGGCATTTCGCTGACGCTGTTGCTGTGCTCGGAAACCGAGGTGCTGGCCGAGGTCGACCCGTTGCTGCTCGCGCAAGCGATCGGCAATCTGATCGACAACGCGCTGAAGTACGCGCAGGACAACGGCGAGGTCGAGGTGTCGCTGTGTGAGCGTGACGATCGGATCGAGGTCACGGTGTCGGATGACGGGCCCGGTATTCCGTTCGCCGAACGGTCCAAGGTGACGGAGCGGTTCTATCGCGGCGACCGAAGCCGGGGAACACCGGGCGTCGGACTCGGGCTTGCGCTCGTCAAAGCGGTGGCGACACTGCACCACGGTTTTCTGGAGTTCGCCGACAACGAGCCGGGCCTTGCTGCCACCATGACGATACTCCGGTTCAGCTGAACGGCTGCGGCTCACGGCATATCAGAATCACACGAAGCGTCGGCAGTCGTTGCGACTGCCTTCTCCATTGCGTCGCCTGAATGCGGCGACGGTCTTGAAGTCCGGCGCATGCCGGCCAGTCAAACCCCATCAGTTCAAGATCGCGCTGGCACGGTCGCGCCATGCGACGGCTCGGCTGCACGCGATTTGAGGCAGCCGCGACGTCGATCTCGAGCAGCACGGTCGGGTGATAGGGCGGCCGGTGCTCGCAGGCGTTGCCCCTTCGAATCCCAGGGAAGCCGGCTCCAGTTTTTCGACGAACGGGTTCGCTCCGGAAGCAATGCTAAGGTCGCCTTCCAAAATTCGCCGGTCGCACCGGACATTCTCGGACGCCTCAGGTGTATTGCGCGCCAGACCAGCCGAGGGACTCATAGTTAGGACTCGCACGCTAGTGATTTGCGCGCGCACCCGGGGATGACGTGGCCCGTCGGATAACTCACGTTCTCCAGAACCCTGACGCAAACGATTGGGACGATAGAGGCGCTCAAGGATGGTTGAGAAGCACCCGTTAAAGCAACAAGCAGCGGGGAACTCGATGACGGCCGAGCATCCCGGCAGAGGCTTCGAAACTGAATCGATGGGGGTATGAAACATGAGTTCCAAACGAATGACTGTCCGTACGAAGCTCACGGCGACCTTCAGCCTGCTTGCGGCGCTGGTGCTGATGGTATCGGGTCTTGCGTTGAACGCGTTGAATGAGGCGAACAATCGTTTTTCCGGATTCGTCAGTGGAATCAACAGTCGCGCCGAGATGGCTGCGTCCGTCCGTACCGCCGTCGACGATCGCGCGATGGCAGTACGCAACCTCGTCCTGGTCACCGCACCTGCGGATGTCGAGATCGAAAAAAATGCCGTCAGCGACGCCGAGCGGAGAGTCGAAGCCAATCTGACGAAATTCAAGGCGATGGTGGCCAGCGCGCCCGACATGAGTGAGCGGGAGCGCAGCCTGGCGGCTGAAATTCCACGCATCGAATCGCTTTATCGCCCGGTGGCGCTGGAGATCGACAGGCTTGCCGTGAGCAATCAGCGCGACGCGGCCATCGCCGAAATCGACACCAAATGCCGGCCGCTGCTTTCTGCCCTGATCAAGGCCTCCAACGACTATGCGGCCTTTGCCAATGAACGTGCGGCCGAGATGGTCAGGCAGTCCGAGGATCAATTCTCGAACCAGCGCATGCTTTTGATCGGTATCTGTCTGGCTGCGGTCGCGATGGCGATGATGGCCGGCGTTCTGATTACGCGGGGCCTGCTGCGTGCGCTCGGCGCCGAGCCGGCCGCACTGGGCGAAGTGACACAGCGTGTGGCCACCGGCGATCTCAGTGTGGTGGTGGGGGCGAAGGACGCGCCTGCGGGGAGCGTGCTTGCCGCAATGGGTGCGATGCAGGCCAGCCTCGTGAAGCTGATCGGGCAGGTGCGGACCTCGGCAGACAATATCGCCACCGGGTCGAGCCAGATTGCTTCGGGCAACCAGGACCTGTCGTCGCGCACCGAGCAGCAGGCGTCGTCGCTGCAGGAGACTGCGTCGAGCATGGAGGAACTCACGTCCACGGTGAAGCAGAACGCGGAGAATGCACAGCAGGCGAGCGCGCTGGCTGCCAATGCATCGGAAGTTGCACAGAAAGGCAGCACCGTGGTCGGGCAGGTCGTGGAAACGATGACCGACATCAGCCAGAGCTCGACGAAAGTCGCGGATATCACCGGGATCATCGAAGGCATTGCGTTCCAGACCAACATCCTGGCGCTCAACGCCGCGGTGGAAGCGGCGCGCGCCGGTGAGCAGGGCCGTGGCTTCGCGGTGGTCGCGAGCGAAGTCAGAAGTCTCGCCCAGCGCTCGTCGAGCGCGGCAAAGGAGATCAAGGACCTGATCAATGCCTCGGTACAGAAGATTCAGGACGGTTCGGCGCTCGCCGGTGAAGCCGGCAAAACGATGGCCGAAGTGACGCAGGCGGTGGCTCGCGTGACCGACATCATGGGCGAGATCGCAGCGGCTTCGGGCGAGCAGAGCCGGGGGATCGAACAGGTCAACCAGGCGATCACGCAGATGGACGAGGTCACGCAGCAGAACGCGGCGCTGGTGGAAGAAGCGGCGGCGGCTTCGACATCGCTGGAAGATCAGGGCCGTCAGCTGAGCGAAGCGGTGGCCTTCTTCCGCGTCGACGGCACACGCGCGAGCCAGCCGGTTCCGGCTGCGCCGAAGCCGGCACGGCGTCCGGCTTCCCGGGCCACGGCAGGCAAGACCACGGCGCCCGTGGCCCGACCCTCCGCGCCGGCAGTTGCTACCCCTGGCGCGACTGAAGACTGGCACACGTTCTGAACAGACCGTCACCGATCGACAACTGGAGAAAGATTCATGAACGCAGTACTTGAAGATCCGCACACGAAGGGCACGCGCGGACAGGCCGCCGTGCGAGACACGCAGGAGTTCGTGACGTTCCGGCTGGGTGCCGAGGAATACGGCATCGACATCCAGCGAGTGCAGGAGATCCGCTCCTACGAAACCCCGACGCACATCGCCAACGCACCGGCGTTCGTCAAGGGCGTGATCAACCTGCGCGACGTGATCGTGCCCATCGTGGATCTGCGGCTGAAGTTCGCGCTGGAATCCGCCGAGTACAACGACGCGACGGTCGTCATCGTAGTGAACGTCGCGCGACGGACGGTGGGCATCGTCGTGGACGCGGTGAGCGATGTCCTGGCCCTGGCGCCGGCCGATCGCCGGCCTGCGCCCGAATTCGGGGTGATGGGCGACGCCGGGTTCATCACCGATCTCGGCTCGGTCTCGGACGAGGACGGTGACCGGATGTTGATCCTGCTCGACATTGAACGGCTCATCGAGACTGTCGACGTCGGCCGGCTCGCCTGACGAGGGCTCCGTCCATCGCTTCATTTTTCGACCGGATGGTCTGACGCGCGAACCGGCGCATCGCGCGCCGCCCGCAATAAAAAATGGCGCCGCAGGCATCGAGCCCGCGGCGCCATCGGATCTCGCTGCGGCAGGTGCAACCCGCCGCAGCTCGACCGCGTGCTTACATCTGCACGGTATCGGCGACTTCCTTGAAGTCTTCGATCTGGTCGAAGTTCATGTACTTGTAGATCTTGTCGCCGTTCGCGTTGAGCACGCCGATGTCGGCCATGTACTCTTCCTTGGTCGGGATCCGGCCCAGACGCGAGCAGATCGCAGCCAGTTCCGCCGAGCCGAGGTACACGTTCGTGTTCTTGCCCAGACGGTTCGGGAAGTTGCGGGTCGACGTCGACATCACCGTCGCGCCTTCGCGCACCTGTGCCTGGTTGCCCATGCACAGCGAGCAGCCCGGCATTTCGGTGCGGGCGCCGGCCGTGCCGAACACGCCGTAGTGACCTTCTTCCGTCAGCTGCTTCTGGTCCATCTTGGTCGGCGGCGCGACCCACAGCTTGACCGGAATGTCGCGCTTGCCTTCGAGCAGCTTCGACGCGGCACGGAAGTGACCGATGTTGGTCATGCACGAGCCGATGAACACTTCGTCGATCTTCGCGCCGGCGACTTCGGACAGCGTCTTCACGTCGTCCGGGTCGTTCGGGCACGCGACGATCGGCTCATGGACGTCGGCGAGATCGATCTCGATGACGGCCGCGTATTCGGCGTCGGCGTCCGGCGACAGCAGCTTCGGATCGGCCAGCCACTGCTCCATCGCCGCGATGCGGCGCTGCAGGCTGCGCGCGTCCTGGTAGCCCTGCGCGATCATCCACTTCAGCAGCGTGATGTTGCTGTGCAGATACTCGATGATCGGTTCCTTGTTCAGGCGCACCGTGCAACCGGCGGCCGAACGTTCGGCCGATGCGTCCGACAGCTCGAATGCTTGCTCGACCTTCAGGTCCGGCAGGCCTTCGATTTCGAGGATGCGGCCCGAGAAGATGTTCTTCTTGCCTTGCTTCGCGACCGTCAGCATGCCCTGCTTGATCGCGTACAGCGGAATCGCGTTGACGAGGTCACGCAGCGTGACGCCCGGCTGCATCTTGCCCTTGAAGCGGACCAGCACCGATTCCGGCATGTCGAGCGGCATCGTGCCGGTGGCGGCCGCGAATGCGACGAGGCCCGAGCCCGCCGGGAAGCTGATGCCGATCGGGAAGCGCGTGTGCGAGTCGCCGCCGGTGCCGACGGTGTCGGGCAGCAGCATGCGGTTCAGCCACGAGTGGATCACGCCGTCGCCCGGACGCAGCGCGATACCGCCGCGCGTGCTGATGAAGTTCGGCAGCGTCTGGTGCGTCTTCACGTCGACCGGCTTCGGATAGGCGGCGGTGTGGCAGAACGACTGCATCACGAGGTCGGCCGAGAAGCCGAGGCACGCGAGGTCCTTCAGTTCGTCGCGGGTCATCGGGCCCGTCGTGTCCTGCGAGCCCACCGACGTCATCTTCGGTTCGCAGTACGTGCCCGGACGAACGCCCCGGCCTTCCGGCAGGCCGCATGCGCGACCGACCATCTTCTGCGCGAGCGTGAAGCCCTTGCCGGTGTCGGCCGGCTGATGCGGCAGGCGGAACAGCGTCGACGGCTGCAGGCCCAGCGCTTCACGCGCCTTCGCGGTCAGGCCGCGGCCGATGATCAGCGGAATGCGGCCGCCGGCGCGCACTTCGTCGAACAGCACGTCGGACTTCACCTGGAATTCGGCGATGACCTTGCCGTCCTTCAGCGCCTTGCCTTCGTACGGGCGCAGTTCGACCACGTCGCCCATGTTCATCTGCGACACGTCGAGTTCGATCGGCAGCGCGCCGGCGTCTTCCATCGTGTTGTAGAAGATCGGAGCGATCTTGCCGCCGAGGCACACGCCGCCGAAACGCTTGTTCGGCACGAACGGGATGTCCTGGCCGGTGAACCACAGCACCGAGTTGGTCGCCGACTTGCGCGACGAGCCCGTGCCGACCACGTCGCCGACGTACGCGACCAGGTGGCCCTTTTCCTTCAGCGATTCGATGAACTTGACCGGGCCGCGCTTGCCGTCTTCTTCCGGCGTGATGCCCGGGCGTGCGTTCTTCAGCATCGCCAGCGCGTGCATCGGGATGTCCGGGCGGGTGGTGGCGTCCGGCGCCGGCGACAGATCGTCGGTGTTGGTTTCGCCCGTGACCTTGAACACGGTGATGGTCAGGCTTTCCGGCACTTCCGGACGGCTCGTGAACCATTCGGCGTCGGCCCAGCTCTGCAGCACGGCCTTCGCGTGGGCGTTGCCCTTGTCGGCGAGTTCCTTCACGTCATGGAACTGGTCGAACATCAGCAGGGTTTTCTTCAGCGCGTCGGCCGCGACGGACGCGACGGCTTCATCGGACAGCAGCTCGATCAGCGGCTGGATGTTGTAGCCGCCGAGCATGGTGCCGAGCAGCTCGGTCGCGCGTTCGCGCGAGATCAGCGGGCAGGCCGTCTCGCCTTTCGCGACGGCGGCCAGGAAGCCGGCCTTCACGCGCGCGGCTTCGTCGACGCCGGCCGGCACGCGATGGGTGATCAGGTCGAGCAGCGTCTGCTCTTCGCCGGCAGGCGGGTTCGTCAGCAATTCCACCAGTTCGGCGGTTTGCTGAGCCGTCAGCGGCAGGGGAGGGATACCGAGCGCGGCGCGGGCGGCCACGTGAGCACGAAAGTTTTCAAGCATGGGGGGACCTGCTGAGATTGCGTTTCAGGGGAAGGGCTTTCCAGGTACGCCGGGGCTGCTATTCCGGATACTGCGTCAATGCTTCGACGCGATTGTAGTCGC
The DNA here is from genome assembly GCF_000262695.1 of Burkholderia sp. KJ006. Taxonomy (NCBI): domain Bacteria; kingdom Pseudomonadati; phylum Pseudomonadota; class Betaproteobacteria; order Burkholderiales; family Burkholderiaceae; genus Burkholderia; species Burkholderia sp. KJ006. The sequence continues at coordinate 210,282 of NC_017922.1, forward strand.
AATGTGGTCAAGCGTCAAATGTCTTATGTCTTATATAAGAGTTGGTTGGCGCGGTGGCGGTTGGGGCTTCGTGTGTTCGCCGCGATGCCGCAGCGCGGCGGTGCGCACGAAGGCGGCGGCCGGCGCGGGCCGGCCGTGCGGCGAGCCGGCCGTGCGTGCGGATGAGCGGACGAATCTGGTGGAAAAGCGTCGCCGCCGCTGCCAAAATGACGCCCCCGTGGCGAACGGCCGCGCCGGGCGCGCGTGCCGTCGGCCCGGCGCCCGGCGGGTGCCGGACCGGCGTCCGGATCGCCGCGGGCCTACCTGAAAGGTGATCGTTGTGAAGTTGTCGTTTGAGGTCATGGAGGCGCTCGATGCCATCGACCGCACGGGCACGTTCGCGGAAGCGGCCGTGCTGCTCCATCGCGTGCCGTCCGCGTTGACTTATCTGGTGCAGAAGACCGAGAGCGAGCTCGGCGTCACGCTGTTCGATCGCAGCGGGCGGCGCGCGCAGCTGACCGACGCGGGCCGTTTGCTGGTCGACGACGGCCGCCGCCTGCTGCGCGCCGGGCGCGAGCTGGAGGACCGGATCCGCGGCGTCCATGCCGGATGGGAGGCGGAGCTGCGCCTGTGCGTCGACGAAATCCTGCCGCTCGCGTCGTTGTGGCCCCACGTGCGCGCGTTCTACGCGCTGCAGATGACGACGCGGCTGCGTTTCTCGACCGAAGTGCTCGGTGGCGTGTGGGACGCGCTCGTGTCCGGGCGTGCCGATATCGCGATCGGCGCAGCCGGGGAGCCGCCGCACGCGCCGAACGTCGCCGCAAGACCGATCGGCGTGTTGCGCCACGTGTTCGTCGTCGCGCCGCAGCATCCGCTGGCCGCGGTCGACGCACCGCTCGACAGCGGCGTCATTTCGGGCCATCGCGGCGTGGTGATCAGCGACACGTCGCGCGACCTCGAACTGAAGTCGGTGGCCGTCCACGACGGGCAGCCGGTCATCGTCGTGCCGACGCTGGCCGCCAAGCTCGAGCTGCTGTGCGAAGGCCTCGCGGTCGGCATGCTGCCGGCGCCCGTCGCCGAGGAGCCGATTCGTCAGGGCAAGCTCGTCGAGCGGCGGCTGACGGGCGTGCGCGAGCATACGAACTGCTATCTCGGCTGGCGGGAGGACAAGGCCGGGCGCGCATTGAGCTGGTGGCTCGAGCAACTCGACGAGGTCGACCTGGTCGCGGGGCTGTTCGGCGCACGCAGCGCCGCCGCGTGACGCCCGGCCGCACCCGGCGATCGTGCGGCAGCGGCAGCGGCAGCGCTGCGCCGCAGGCGGTCCGACGGTCCGGCCGTCACGCGGCAGCGCTACATTTCGCCGCGCCGCCCTGTAAATGTCGCCACGGGGCTCAATTCTTGTCCGAACCTGTCGTTAACCCGGAATGGCCGCTCTCGATGGGGCCGCACGCCGGCGTATGGATGTGCTGAACGATGGAATGGCCAACGCGCCGCGCAAAAGTGTCGCGCTCGTCGCGACGGCGACCGGTCGGCCGGTCGCCTTCAAGGCCGTTGAGCAGGCAACCGTTCGGCGCAAATGCAATCACATCTTGCCTGCCGTTGCAGGCGAGCCCGCAGGGTGCCCGATCGAAGTGCGCCGGCGAGGACTTTTCGTGTTGATTAGAGAATGTACCCGAACAGCTACGATGTTCCGATTGGACGCCTCGTCGCGCGTCAGATCCTGTCCTGCGACCCTGCCACGCCGGTGCGCGAGGTTGCGCGGCGCATGTTCGCCGAGCGCCGCAGCTCGATCGTCGTGATGGAGGGCCAGCAGGTCGTCGGCATCTGGACCGAGCACGACGCGCTGTCGGCCGGCGACGATCCCGACGCGCTCGACCGCCCGGTCGGCGACGTGATGAGCCGTCCGGTGCTGACGCTCGACGCGTCGACGCCGCTGGGCGAAGCCGCGATGCGATTCAAGGAGTCGGGCGTGCGGCACTTCATCGTGGTCCGCGACGGCGCGGCGATCGGCGTGCTGACGCAGACCGACGTCGTCGTGAACCAGGGCCCGGAATTCTTCCTGCATCTGAAGCCGATCGAATCGATCCGCGTCCATCTGCCCGTGGTGGTGTCCGAGCACGATGCGCTGCCCGACGTCGTCGCGCGGATGCGCGCGCAGCGGCTCGATGCGATTCTGGTCCGTTACGACGACGGCGAGCACGGCATCCTCACCGAACGCGACGTCGTGCGGCTGCTGGCTCAGAGCGGCGTGCGAGGCGCGGTGGGCGCATGCGCGAGCAAGCCGTTGCAGATGCTGCTCGCCACGCAGAGCCTGTATGCGGCGCAGCGCTTCATGACCGAGCACAACATGCGGCACGTCGGCATCTGCGACGAGGAAGGGCGGCTCACCGGCCTGCTTGGCTTCGCCGACGTGCTGCTGAGCATCGAGCACGAATACGCGAACGAGCTGCGCAGCGCGCTGCGCGAGCGCGACGAGGCGCTGGGCCTCGCGCGCTTCAACCTGCGCATGGCGGACCGCGTGTTCGAATCGGCGCTGGAAGGGATCATGGTGACCGATCGCCACGCGCGGATCGAGCGCGTGAATCAGGCGTTCACGCGTCTGACCGGCTACACCGAGGACGAAGTGGTCGGCCGCAACCCGGCGATGCTGAGCTCGGGCCGCCAGACGCCCGATTTCTACAAGCAGCTGTGGCATTCGCTGACGACCGACGGCCACTGGCAGGGCGAAATCTGGAATCGCCGCAAGAGCGGCGAGCTGTTCCTCGAATACCTGACGATCACCAGCATTCGCGACAACGCCGGCGAGATCTCGCACTACGCGGCGATTTTTTCCGACATCACGCAGCGTCGCCAGGCCGAGGAGCGGCTGGGCTATCTCGCCACCCACGACGTGCTGACCAATCTCGCGAACCGCGCGCTGTTCGAGGAGCGGCTCGCGCGCTCGATCGTCCAGGCGAAGCGGCTCGGCCGCAAGGTCGCGGTGATGTACGTCGATCTCGACCGCTTCAAGCTCGTCAACGATACGCTCGGCCACAACGCCGGCGACGAGGTGCTGAAGGTGGTCGCCGGGCGCATCGCCGGGCAGGTGCTTTCGAACGACACAGTGGCGCGCATGGGCGGCGACGAGTTCGCGATCGTGCTCGAGGAGTTCGACGACGTGCGCGACGTCGGCCGCATCGCGCGCAATCTGCTCGACGAAGTCGGCCAGTCGATCGAAATCGAGGGCCGCGAGATCTTCGTGACGCCGAGCATCGGCATCAGCATCTATCCGGACGACGGCATCGACGCCGAACATCTGCTGCTGCTCGCGGACCAGGCGATGTACGGCGCGAAGAACCGCGGCAGGAACGTGTTCCAGTTCTTCGAGAGCAAGATGACGTCGTCGGCGATCGAGCAGCTCGAAACGCTCGGCGAGCTGCATCGTGCGCTCGAGCAGAACGAATTCAGGCTGTTCTACCAGCCGCAGTACGATCTGGCGAGCGGCCGGATCGTCGGGGTGGAGGCGCTGCTGCGCTGGTTGCATCCGCGCCGCGGCCTCGTCGCGCCCGGCGAGTTCATCGGGCTCGCCGAGCGCTCCGCGCTGATCGTCCCGATCGGGCGCTGGGTGCTGCAGGAGGCGTGCCGCCAGGCGCGCCGCTGGCTCGACGAAGGCTTCGAGTTCGGGCGCGTGTCGGTGAACGTGTCGGCGCGCCAGTGTTTCACCGACCATTTCCTCAGCGACCTGACGACCATCCTCAGCGAAACCGCGTTGCCGACCAAATGCCTGCAGTTGGAGCTGCTCGAGAGCATGGCGATGAACACCCGCGAGGAGATCGGCATCCTGCTGCGCGAACTCGCGATCCGCGGGATCAGCCTCGCGATCGACGATTTCGGCACCGGCTATTCGTCGCTCGTGTATCTGAAGGATCTGCCGGTCGATACGCTGAAGATCGACCGCTCGTTCCTCACGGATTGCGGGACCGGCAGCACGGACGACGCGATCGTGCGCGCGATCGTCGCGATGGGACGCGCGCTCGGGCTGCACGTCGTGATGGAGGGCGTCGAGACCGAAAAGCAGCTGAGCTTCCTGCAGGAGATCGGCTGCCATCAGGTGCAGGGCTTCCTGCTCGCGCGGCCGCAACCGGCCGAGCAGCTGACGCGAAGCGTGTCGCGCCGCGGCGCGGAGCTGCTCGTCGACTGAGGCTTTGCGCGCGGCGGCCGGCGGTCGTGTGAGCCGTCCGGGCGCCGTGCGGCGCCCGTGGCTCACGAGAGCGCCCAAGCGCCGGCTCAATCGAAGTACGTGAGCCCCATCGCGCGCTTCACCTGCGCGAGCGTGTCGCCTGCGACGTCGCGCGCACGCATCGTGCCGCGCTTCAAAATCGCCATCACCTCTGCCTTGTCGGCTTCGAATTCGCGGCGGCGCGCGCGGATCGGTTCGATCAGCGCCTGCAGGCGCTCGTCGAGCACCCGCTTCACGACGCTGTCGCCCAGCCCGCCGCGGCGATAGTGCGCCTTCAGCTCGTCGACCTTCTGCACGTCCGGCTCGAACGCGTCGAGGAACGTGAACACGACGTTGCCCTCGACCTGGCCGGGGTCGCTCACGCGCAGATGGTTCGGATCCGTATACATGTCCTTCACCGCGCGCGTGATCTCGTCGGGCGTCGCGCCGAGCGTGATCGCATTGCCGAGCGACTTGCTCATCTTCGCCTTGCCGTCGATGCCGGGCAGCCGCGTGACGGCCGACAGCACGGCCTCGCATTCGACCAGCACCGGCTGCTCGACGGTCGCGTTGAAGCGCCGCACGAGTTCGTTGGTCTGCTCGATCATCGGCAGCTGATCGTCGCCGACCGGCACGTGGGTCGCCTTGAACGCGGTGATGTCGGCGGCCTGGCTGACCGGGTAGGTGAGGAAGCCGGCCGGGATGTCGCGCTCGAAGCCGCGCAGCCGGATCTCCTCCTTGATGGTCGGATTGCGCTCGAGGCGCGCGACCGTGACGAGGTTGAGCAGGTATTGCGACAGCTCGGCGAGCTCGGGCACCTGCGACTGCACGACGATCGTCGACAGCGCCGGGTCGATGCCCACGGCCAGATAGTCGAGCGCGACCTCGATCACGTTTTCCGTGACGCGCTGGCGGCGCCCCATGTTGTCGGTGAGTGCCTGCGTGTCGGCGAGCAGCAGGAATTGCGTCGCGTCGTGCTGCATCTGCACGCGTGCGCGCAGCGAGCCGATGTAGTGGCCGAGATGCAGCGGGCCGGTGGTGCGGTCGCCGGTGAGGATGATCGGTCGGGCAGGGTGCGTCATGACGAGTGGGCTCCGGGTTATCGACGCCTTCAACCATGACGCAGCCGCAGAAACGACGATGCCGCCATGGCTGGCGGCATCACGTTCGGGACATGCAAGAGGAAACGGGCCGCCTGGGTCAGGCGCGCCACCAGCGATGCAGGTTCGGCGAGGCAGGTCGGGTTTCCATCGCGCAAGTATAGCGCAGCGCGCCGGCCGCGGCCGCTGCGGCCGTTCGCGCTCCGTCGGCCCAAGCTTTTTGCTCGTCAACAACCACAAAAATGATCGTTTCGCACGCGTCGGCGTGTCAGCAGAATGTCTCCGTTCCCGGCCGCGCGACGACACGCGCAGCGCAGCGGGCCGCACTTCAAGGAGACAGCCGTGGCAGTGGAAACAACTTCGATCGATACGCTGGTGGTCGGCGCCGGACAGGCCGGCGTCGCGATGAGCGAGCATCTGGGCAAGCTGGGCGTGCCGCATCTCGTGCTCGAGCGCGACCGCATCGCCGAGCGCTGGCGCACCGCGCGCTGGGATTCGCTGGTCGCGAACGGCCCCGCATGGCACGACCGCTTCCCCGGCCTGGAATTCGCCGGCCTCGATCCCGATGCGTTCGCAACCAAAGACCAGGTTGCCGATTACTTCGACGCCTATGCGCGCAAGATCGACGCGCCGATTCGCACCGGCGTCGACGTGAAGAACGTCGTGCGTAACGCCGGCAAGCCGGGCTTCGTCGTCGAGACGTCCGACGGCACGATCGAGGCGACGCGCGTGGTGGTCGCGACGGGGCCGTTCCAGCGCCCGGTCATTCCGCCGATCGCACCCGACGATGCACGCATCCACCAGATCCATTCCGCGCACTATCGCAATCCGGCGCAGTTGCCGGACGGCGCCGTGCTGGTGGTCGGCGCGGGCTCGTCGGGCGTGCAGATCGCCGACGAGCTGCAGCGCGCCGGCCGGCAGGTGTATCTGTCGGTCGGCCCGCACGATCGTCCGCCGCGCGCGTATCGCGGCCGCGACTTCTGCTGGTGGCTCGGCGTGCTCGGTGAATGGGACAAGGAAGCGGCGACGCCCGGCCGCGAACACGTGACGATCGCCGTGAGCGGCGCGCGCGGCGGCCACACGGTCGATTTTCGTGCGCTCGCGAATCGGGGCGTGACGCTGGTCGGGCTGACGAAATCGTTCGACGGCGGCGTCGCGGCGTTCGAGCCCGACCTCGCGATCAATCTCGCGCGCGGCGACGACAACTATCTGTCGCTGCTCGACGCGGCCGATGCGTATGCGGCCCGCAACGGGCTCGAGCTGCCCGCCGAACCGCAGGCGCGCCGCATCCTGCCCGATCCGGCATGCGTGACGAACCCGCTCCTGTCGCTCGACCTCGCCGGCGCGGGCGTGACGTCGATCGTATGGGCGACCGGCTACGCGACGGACTACGGCTGGCTGAACGTCGATGCGTTCGACGCGAACGGCAAGCCGCAGCATCAGCGCGGCGTGTCGAAGGAGCCGGGCATCTATTTCGTCGGGCTGCCGTGGCTGTCGCGACGCGGCTCCAGCTTCATCTGGGGCGTGTGGCACGACGCGAAACACATCGCCGACCACATCGCCACGCAGCGCAAGTACGTCGACTATCACGACGCAGCGCAACGGCGCGGCCACGCGAGCGCCCGGCAGGACGACGCGGCGCGCCTCGCACCGGCCGCTGCGCGCCCGGTCGTCGACGCGATCGACTGAGCCGCGGCGCGCCGCGAGCGCGCCTCCACCCGCACGCCGCCGCCGGCGCGGCGTGCGAACCCACCGACATTCGAAGGACCGCGATGAGCCAGCCCACCCACACCCGTATCCGCATGTTCAACACGAAGGATACCTACCCGAACCAGACGCTCGACAACGACCTGTGCCAGGCCGTCCGGGCCGGCAATACCGTCTACGTGCGCGGCCAGGTCGGCACCGATTTCGACGGCAATCTCGTCGGCCTCGGCGACCCGCGCGCGCAGGCGGAGCAGGCGATGCGCAACGTGAAGCAGCTGCTCGAGGAAGCCGGCAGCGACCTCACGCACATCGTCAAGACGACCACCTATCTGATCGACCCGCGTTATCGCGAGCCGGTGTATCGGGAAGTCGGCAAGTGGCTGAAGGGCGTTTATCCGATTTCGACGGGGCTCGTCGTGTCGGCGCTCGGTCAGCCGCAGTGGCTGATGGAGATCGACGTGATCGCCGTGATTCCCGACAACTGGCAGCCGGCGCAGGCGTCGGCGTCGGTGCGGGAGGCGCAATGACGTTCTCCATCGTCGGCCGCTGCGCCGAAACGGGCCAGCTCGGGATCGCGATCAGCTCGTCGAGCATCGCGGTGGGCGCGCGCTGCCCGTGGGTGCGGGCGGGTGTCGGCGCGGTGGCGACGCAGAACGTCACGCTGCCCGCGCTCGGCCCGCAGACCCTCGATCTGATCGAGCACCAGCAGCTCGCGCCGGCCGCCGCGCTCGATCGCGCGCTGAACGCGAACGGCTGGAGCCAGTATCGACAGGTGACGGCGATCGATGCGCAGGGCCGCACCGCGTGCTTCACCGGCAGCGAAGCGCTCGGCACGCATCACGCGGTGCAAGGCGAGCAATGCGTGGCGGCCGGCAATCTGCTGGCCGCGCCGGCCGTGATCGACGCGATGGCGCGTGCGTTCGAACAGGCGCCGGGGCTGCTGGCCGAGCGCCTGCTCGCCGCGCTGCATGCGGCGGTCGCGGCGGGCGGCGAGGCCGGCCCGGTGCATTCGGCGGCATTGACGGTAGCCGGCGACGTGACCTGGCCGATCGTCGACCTGCGCGTCGACTGGGCCGATGCCGATCCGATCGGGCAGCTCGATGCGCTGTGGCGCGCGTATCGCCCGCAGATGCAGGATTACCAGACGCGCGCGCTGAACCCGACCGCCGCACCGAGCTACGGAGTGCCCGGCGATGAGTGACACGTCGAGCCGTACACTGCTCGCGCGGCTGGTCGGCTTCGCGACGGTCAGCCGCGATTCGAATCTCGCGATGATCGACTTCATCCGCGACTATCTCGACGGCTACGGCGTGTCGAGCGAGTTGTTCTACAACGCGGAAGGCACCAAGGCGAGCCTGTACGCGACGATCGGGCCGCGCGATCGCGGCGGCATCGCGCTTTCCGGGCATACGGACGTGGTGCCGGTGGACGGGCAGGCGTGGAAGGTCGAGCCGTTCCGGCTGACCGAGCGCGACGGCCGGTTGTACGGGCGTGGCACGGCCGACATGAAAGGCTTCATCGCGTCGATGCTCGCGGCCGTGCCGGCGTTGGTCGCTCGGCCGCTGCATACGCCGGTGCATCTGCTGCTGTCGTACGACGAGGAGATCGGTTGCGTCGGCGTTCGGCCGATGCTCGAAGCGCTCGCCGGCCGCGAGCAGCGGCCGCGCGTGTGCGTGATCGGCGAGCCGACCGGGCTGCAACCGGTGCTCGGCCACAAGGGCAAGCTCGCGATGCGGTGTCACGTGAAGGGCGCCGCGTGCCACTCCGCGTATGCGCCGCTCGGCGTCAACGCGATCGACTACGCGGCGAAGCTGATCGGCCGGCTCGGCGAAATCGGTGCGGCGCTCGCGCGGCCCGAGCATCGCGACGAGCGCTTCGATCCGCCGTTCTCGACCGTGCAGACCGGCTTGATCAGCGGCGGCCGCGCGCTGAACATCGTGCCGGCCGAATGCGAATTCGATTTCGAGGTGCGGGCGCTGCCGAGCTTCGATGCGCACGACGTGCCGAGCCAGTTGCAGCACTACGCGCAAGCCGAGCTGTTGCCGAGGATGCGCGCGGTGCAGCCCGACACCGATATCCGTCTGCAACCGCTCGGCGCCTATCCGGGGCTCGCCACGGCGCCGGACAGCGACGCGGCGCGGCTGATCGCGATGCTCAGCGGTTCCGACGCATTCGGCACGGTCGCGTTCGGCACCGAGGGCGGATTGTTCGGCGAGGCCGGCATGCCGACCGTCGTGTGCGGACCGGGCAGCATGGACCAGGGGCACAAGCCCGACGAGTTCGTCACGCTCGAACAGCTGCACGGATGCGACGCGATGTTGGGGCGTCTCGTCTCGCACGTCGCTTCGTCCGCGTGATCGTCGCGGCGGCCGCACGTTTCTACCGGCCCGTCTGCTCGACGATCTGCGCGAGCCGCTCGCGGCAGAAGTCGACGAACGACTGCGCCTGCTTGGTGAGCTGACCGCGCTTGAGCCGCGCGCTCACGAGCCCCGACGGGCTCACCGTTTCGCTGAGATCGACCGTCACCACGCGCCGGCCGTCGTACGTGTATTCGGAATGCGGGCGCGTGACGAGCAATGAGAAACCGAAGCCCTGTCCGACCATCCCGCGCACCATCTCGATCGACGGCGACGCGAACACGATGTTCGGCGTGAGCCCGAGCTCGCGGAACAGGCTGACGAAATAGGTGCGGCTCGGCAGCACGTCGAGCAGGATCATCGGCTCGACGCTCAGCTCGCGCAGCGACACGTGTGTCTGTTCCGCGAACCGGTGGTTCTCCGGCAGCAGCACGTACGGCTGCTGCGCGGGCATCAGCGGCTCGGTCTCGATCGTCCCGTCGAGGTCGTGGTCGTACAGGAACGCGAGGTCGAACGTGCCGGCGGTGAGCCCCTGCACGAGCTCGTGCTGCTCGCCGTCGCGCAGCCGGATGTTCACGCCCGGATAGCGCTCGCGAAAGCCGGCGATCAGCTGCGGCAGATAGAGCGGCGCGACCGTCTCGAAGCAGCCGATGTCGATCTGGCCGGTCACGACGTCGTTGTCGGCCAGCGCGTTCTGTTCGAACTCGTGCGCGATGCGCAGCAGCTCCTGCGCCTTGCGGTAGAAACGCGTGCCGCCCGGCGTCAGCGACACGCCCTGCGCATGATGGCGGATGAACAGCTTCACGCCGAAACTTTCCTCGAGCCCCTTGATCGCGCTGGAGATCGACGGCTGCGCGATGAACAGCTGGCGCGACGCCTCGGCGACGCTGCCGGACTCCACCGTCGTCACGAAATATTTCAGTTGCCGCAAAGTGTAGTGAGCCACGAGCACCTCTGATACGCGCCGCGGCGGCGCGTGCCGCCGCGCAGCGCGTGCTGTCCGCTGGATGCGTAGCACCTTACCCGAACCCGCGCGGCGCCGAAATTTCCCCTGCAGAGCTTTTTCGTATGTCTCGGAAATATTTTTAGTATTTTCGGGTCGCGACGCGCGTGGCGCACCATCGTCTCCAATCCGGATCGCGACAAAAGCGCGCACGTGCTGCGCCGTCGCCGCGCATCCGGACCCGATTGCCGGCGCGCACGCTCGCGCGCCGGCCGACACGGCAGGCGCGCGTTACTGCGCACGACAGGAGACTTGACCATGACGACCGCGGATCGCAACGCGTCATCGATGATAGAGAAGCACACGATCGGCTACGTGCCGCCCGCGGAACGCCACGGCAACGTGCGCGACCTGTTCACGCTCTGGTTCGGCGGCAACATCGCGCCGCTGCCGATCGTGACCGGTGCGCTCGGCGTGCAGCTGTTTCATTTGAACCTGATGTGGGCGATCGTCGCGATCGTCGTCGGGCAGGCGGTGGGCGGCGTGCTGATGGCGCTGCATTCGGCGCAAGGCCCGCAGATGGGCATTCCGCAGATGATCCAGAGCCGCGCGCAGTTCGGCTCGTGGGGCGCGCTGCTGGTCACGGTGATCGCGGCGGTGATGTACGTCGGCTTCTTCGCATCGAACATCGTGCTGGCCGGCAAGTCGGTGCACGGGATCGCGTCGTCGGTGCCGGTGCCCGTCGGGATCGTGATCGGCGCGGTGGGCTCGGGGCTGATCGGGATCGTCGGCTACCGGTTCATTCACATCCTCAACCGGATCGGCACGTGGGTACTCGGCATCGGCATCCTGATCGGCTTCTGGATGATCCTGTCGCACGTGAGCACCGCCGATTTCTTCACGCGCGGCGGCTTCGACTTCGCGGGCTGGCTCGCGACGGTCTCGCTGTCGGCGCTGTGGCAGATCGCGTTCGCGCCGTACGTGTCGGACTATTCGCGGTATCTGCCGGAAGACGTCGGCGTCGCGTCGACGTTCTGGGCCACCTATCTCGGCTGCACGATCGGCTCGACGCTCGCGTTCATCTTCGGCGCGGTCGCGGCGCTCGCGGTGCCGGCCGGCGTCGACACGATGGACGCCGTCAAGCAGGCGACCGGCCCGCTCGGCCCGCTGATGCTGGTGCTGTTCCTGTTGAGCGTGATCAGCCACAACGCGCTGAACCTGTACGGCGCGGTGCTCGCGGTCATCACGTCGGTGCAGACCTTCGCGTACCGCTGGATTCCGACCGCGAAGGCGCGCGCCGTGCTGTCGGTCGTGATCTTCGTCGGCTGCTGCTACGCGGCGATCGGCGCGTCGACGAACTTCGTCGGCAATCTCGTCGATCTGGTGCTCGCGCTGCTCGTGGTGCTGGTGCCGTGGACGGCGATCAACCTGATCGACTTCTACGTGATCCACAAGGGCAAGTACGACATCGACGCGATCTTCACCGCGGATGGCGGCGTGTACGGCCGCTTCAATCCGCAGGCGCTGCTCGCGTATGCGATCGGGATCGTCGTGCAGATTCCGTTCATGAACACGCCGATGTACGCGGGCCCGATTCCGGCGCATCTGGGCGGCGCGGATCTGTCGTGGCTGGTCGGCCTCTTGCTGACCTCGCCGCTGTACTACTGGCTTGCGACGCGCGACAGCGCGTACCGGCGCCGGCAGATGGGCGCGCAGCTGCCGTCGTCGGCGGCGCGGTAACGCGGTGAGTGTCGAGAGGGGCGGGCGAAGCGGCGGTCGTCGTGGATGAGGCATGGCCGGTGCGAACCGGCCGTGTCGTGCGCTTCGTCGCGGGTGGTTGCCGTGCGATCGGATCGCATGGATGCCCGCCGTCGTCGCCGGGCCACCCCGGCGACACGGCCGATGCGTGCGCCGCCGAGTAAGGCCGTCGCGCGCGGAGCCGGCGTCAGACGCCTGCGCTGCCCTGCGGCGTGACGGCCACCGACGCCTCGCTCGTCAGCATCAGGAACGTGAGCGTCTCGCGCAGATACAGGCGCACGACCTTGTCGGTGTGGCTCGTATAGCCGATCGATACGTCTTCGCCGAGATGCAGTTCATAGTCGCCGCCGCGCGTGGAGAGCACGCAGCCGCCGCTGATTGCCGGCGCCCAGATGATCTCGCCGCTGACGATGCGCTTGATGTGGCCGAGCACCGGATAGCCCTGGTCGCGCGCTTCGCTCAGCGCCGTGTAGGCATCGGAGCCGAGCACGACCGAGTACGGGCCGTCGACGCCGGCGAGCCGCAGCGCCTCGAGCGCGTCGCTGATTGCGTCCGGATATGCGCTGACGTCGGCCGGCAGCGCGAGCTTGCGGTTCGACGTGCCTTCGCGGATGCCGACGATGCCGGCCGCGGCATAGCCGTCGAAGATCGCGCCGTCTTCCGCGAAGGCGAGCCGTTGCGCGGCATCCTTGGCCGGCTGCCAGTCGGCGTCGCGCGCGCCGCGCTCGACGCTGTCGATCGCATCGCGGCTCAGTTCGAACGGCACCGTCAGTTCGACGATCGTGCGGACTTCGCGCAGCCGTGCGCTCACCAGCTCGCGCGGGGCGGCGACGTCGCACAGGTGCCCGGTGCCGACGGCCGACAGCGCGGGGCCGGCCGGCCCCTCGACGTCGACCACGCGGCGCCCGGCCACCGAGCGCTTGAACGTGCGTGCGACTTCTTCCTCGATCTGCTGCCATGCTGACGCCGAAACCGGCGCGAGTTCGCGGTGCAGGTTATTCATGGATAGGGGCTCCTTTCAGCGATCCGATGTTCAGCGAGCCGTCACGACGCGGCTCGGGAGATGAGGGGACGGGCGGCGCGACGGCGCCGGCATCGGCCGGCGCGGCGCGGTCGGCCAGCGCTTCCAGCAGGTCGGCCGACGGCACGAAGAACAGCGAGCCGGTGACCGCGCGGCTGTAGTCGAGCAGCCGGTCGTAGTTACCGGGCGGGCGGCCGACGAACATGTTTTCCAGCATCTGCTCGATCGGCGCCGGCGAGCGCGCGTAGCCGATGAAATAGGTGCCGAATTCGCCGTAACCGGGCCGCCCGAACGGCATGTTGTCGCGCAGGATCTTCACTTCCTGGCCGTTGTCGTCGAGCGTGGTCAGCGAGCTGTGCGAGCACGACGGCTTCACGTTCTCCGGCAACTCGATGTCGGACAGCTTGGTGCGGCCGATGATGCGCTCCTGCGTCTCGACCGGCAGCGCGTTCCAGCCGGCCATGTCGTGCAGGTACTTCTGCACGATCACGTAGCTGCCGCCGGCGAAGTCGGCGTCTTCGTCGCCGATCACCGTGAAGTCGACCGCTTCGCGGCCTTCCGGGTTCTCGGTGCCGTCGACGAAGCCGATCATCGCGCGCTGGTCGAAGTTCCGAAAGCCGTGCACCTCGTCGACGACGGTGACGGCGTCGCCCAGCGCGCCGAGCAATTGCGTCGCGAGTTCGAAGCACAGGTCCATCGTGTCGGCGCGGATGTGCAGCAGGATGTCGCCCGGCGTTGCGATCGCGACGCGCTCGCCGCCGCCGAATTCGCGAAACGGATGCAGCGACGCGGGCCGCGGCTCGCCGAACAGCGTGTCCCACGCGGCGGCGCCGAAGCCGCACACGCACGACAGCTTGCCCTCCGGCACGCGCTTGCCGACCGAGCGCACGAGCGCGGCGACGTCGCCGCACCACGCGCGGATGGTGTCGGCATGGCCGGCGCCGGGGTTCAAGGTTGCCACGATGAAGATGGCGCTGCGCGTGATCGGACTGTGGACGGCCTGCGGGAGCGGGGAGCGGGTCTGCATCGCGGGCTGGCGGTCAATCATGTCGGGACGCGCGGGCCGCGCAGATCGCGGCACACGCAGACGAACGGTTGGACTGGGTCATGCGACGGTTCTCTTTGGGCTGTGTGACATGCGAATGAAGGACGTTGTGCGCGCATGGGCGGCGCGCGCTGCGTACCAGCGTCGAGCCTGCAATCTAGCAGTTTCGACTGATCTTTGGAACATGAGCAGGAAATGCGGAAGCCGCCGGGAGCCGTTGTCGCGATCGGCGGCGTGCTTCGGGCCGGGCGGCTTCGGCAGGCGGGGCGCCCGACGGTTTAAATACCTTGCTCGCACACTGGCCGACCCAATACGGCGGAAAGCACGCCATTCGGTGGCGTTACACACTAGCCGAGCCGTGAGCCGCGCGTCGTTGCGATCGCATGGCGGATGACGCGGGGTGATGTTGTTTACGGCGGCAATCGCGCAGCCGCATGCAGAAGCGGTGTAGCGGTCGACTTTGCCGAGATGCATCGATGAACTGACGATTCGAACGCCGGACGAGCCGGCGAGCGCGCTTCTTATGACGACCCATGGCGTCTTCCGGCGCTGCGTTCGTGCAGCAACGACTTCCTTCAGCAATCCGATAATCTGCACCTTGCCGAACTTCGACCAGTTCACCAGAGTTTTTTGGGAAGGCTACTCGCAAACGTCAAAGTGGGTAGCCCGGCGATGAAAAAGATCATAAGAAACAAAGTGGGCGGTCAACTCCCATCGGTTCTCGATCTCATTTGTTCACACCTATGTACGTTTGAAACTACGGCTCACCGAGCTGCTGAACGAATTAGTCTGACGTAAATGACATGAAGCGCTATCTGGGGCGCTGCAGTGGTGGATTACTTCCTAATGGTTGGGGAATTGGGCCGGGCAAGTCGATGGCTCGGCATTGGTAGATAAATAAGCTTAGTCTGCCATCAATATGCTCATACGAATGACGGCGTTTTGCGTCGCTGCTTTGGGCTAAAGAGTTAATCAATGTCAAATCTTATGGATCCCTGACATAACGCGATGGACATGACCGGTCTATTGTTGCAATGTTACAAAAAATAATTGTCAGAGAGTGAAGAGCCTGTAGGGCGATGGTGGGGCTGGATGGGGTTCCTGAAAAGAAAGATCAACTTTTAGGTTTACTAACGGAAATTCGTCGTACGGATTGCGGATCAGTAGTCGTATCCACCGTGGATACCGGCGGCGGGGCTGTCGTGGTCACCGCCCGCTCCACTGTTGTCTCGTGGCGTGAAGGCGTCAAAGAAGGTCGATGACGGAGAGCGATTTATATGCCGAGGAACGGGTGAAGTGGATCAGGAATCGATTCGATTTGGCTTTGGTGAAATTCCGCAGGTAGGCGATATGAACATTGTCAGATTTATTTAAATAGCGGAATTTGAGATTGATTTATTTGGAATGGCGTCGGCAATTGCCGATGGGTATGAAGGGCGACTTCAACTAGAAGCGCGGGGGCGTTGAGGGATTGAGAGCGATCGGCTGGTTCGGTCTATCCGCGCGGCGCGGAGATGGCGGGCGGCTGTCCGACTCAAGCGTGACGCGGGATTGGGTACTTACGAGTAGGTGGGCGAGATGAATAAGATATTTAAAGTTATCTGGTGCAAAGCGAAGTCAATGTTCGTTGTCGCATCGGAGTTGGCCACCGCCCGAGGAGCGTCGGGTGGAACACGGGTTCGGTCGGGTGTGGGACGTGCAGACAACGAACCGGCCTTGTCGCGCGTTGCGCTCGCGGTCAGTTCCGCTTTGTCGGTTCTGTCGTTTGGGCTCGGGTTCGCGCCTGCGGCCCACGCTCAAACCGTGATGCCCGCGATCGATACCAGCAATGCGACCATTCAAACCACGTACTGGGGCGGCGGGAGCAATCAGTCCTGGTTGTGGCTGGTGAACAGCGATGGCGTGCCGCTTTGGCCGGTGGCGTCGGGCGATAATGCCCAGCCGGACTCAGTCGTGTTTTCAAGCTACTACAACAACACCACTACGGCATACAACTTATTCACTGCTTATCTGAATCCGCAATGGCCGTCCTCACCGACGCTCTGGGGCCTTTCCACGGTCATTCTCGGAGATCCGACGCTCGATACGGGTAACCACGCGAACACTTTCGTGTACGGCGGGGTCGTTTCGATCGGCAATAACAACACGTTCGGCGGCGCGACGGCGCGTATCGGCACGTTGACCAACGTCCTGGCCATGATGGGTGCGGCCGTCAACGCCAACAATGGCGTTGGCATCGGTGCCGGCTCGACGGTCGCGACGGGCGCGACCAACGGGCTGGCGATGATGGGCGCGACCGCCACGGGCGTCAATACGGTAGCGATCGGCAAGAACGCGAATACGGCCGTGGCGTCGGACGTGGCGATCGGCGCGGGCGCCAAGGCGGCAGGCGCGGCCGGTACCGGCTCGGCGGTGTCGATCGGCGCGGGGAATACGGCCTCGGGCGCTGGCGCCGTGGCGATCGGCGACCCGAGCATTGCCAATGGCACGGGCGCGATCGCGATGGGCTTCAACAGCATCGCGACTTTGGACGGGACTGCCACCGGCGGCACGGCAAACGGTGCGGTGGCGCTCGGCAACACGGCCGTGGCGGCGGGTCAGGGCTCCGTTTCGATCGGTAATACGACGACGGCCGGTAATGCTGGGTCGATCGCGCTCGGCGATGGCGCGCTGGTTGGCGCTGCGGCCACCAAGGGCGTTGCGTTGGGTTCCGGGGCTAGCGCGTCGGTGGCGAATTCGGTCGCGTTGGGCAACGGGTCGACGACAACCACCGGCGTCAATACCACGTCGTTCACCATTGGCAGCACCGTGTTCAGCGGCTTCGCCGGAGCGACGCCTGCCACCGCGGGCGTCGTTTCCGTCGGTTCCGTGGGGGCCGAGCGACAAATTCAGAATGTCGCGGCCGGTCGCGTGAGCGCGACGTCGACGGATGCGGTGAACGGCAGCCAGCTCTTCAGCGTCGCGTCCGTCCTCAATGCGGGCGTGGTATCGCTGTCCACTAGCGTGAGTTCGATGTCGACGAGCGTGAGTTCGATGTCGACCAGCGTCAGCTCGATGTCGACCACTGTTGGGTCGATGTCGACCAGCGTGGGTTCGATGTCGACGGCAGTCAGTTCGATGTCGACCGGCGTGAGCTCGCTGTCGACGGGTCTGAGCTCGACCAATAGCTCGGTCGCATCACTGTCGACCTCGACGTCAACGGGTCTGTCGTCGGCCACCAGCTCGATTACGTCGCTGTCCACCTCGACCTCGACGGGCTTGAGCTCGACCAACAGCTCGGTTGCTTCGCTGTCGACGTCGACGTCTACAGGTCTGTCGTCGGCCACCAGCGCGATTACGTCGCTGTCCACCTCGACCTCGACGGGCTTGAGCTCGACCAACAGCTCGGTTGCTTCGCTGTCGACGTCGACGTCGACGGGTCTGTCGTCGGCCACCAGCGCGATTACGTCGCTGTCCACTTCGACGTCGACGGGCCTGAGCTCGACCAATAGCTCGGTCGCATCACTGTCGACCTCGACGTCGACGGGTCTGTCGTCGGCCACCAGCTCGATTACGTCGCTGTCCACCTCGACTTCGACGGGCTTGAGCTCGACCAACAGCTCGGTTGCTTCGCTGTCGACGTCGACGTCTACAGGTCTGTCGTCGGCCACCAGCGCGATTACGTCGCTGTCCACCTCGACCTCGACGGGCTTGAGCTCGACCAACAGCTCGGTTGCTTCGCTGTCGACGTCGACGTCTACAGGTCTGTCGTCGGCCACCAGCGCGATTACGTCGCTGTCCACCTCGACCTCGACGGGCTTGAGCTCGACCAACAGCTCGGTTGCTTCGCTGTCGACGTCGACGTCGACGGGTCTGTCGTCGGCCACCAGCGCGATTACGTCGCTGTCCACTTCGACGTCGACGGGCCTGAGCTCGACCAATAGCTCGGTCGCATCACTGTCGACCTCGACGTCGACGGGTCTGTCGTCGGCCACCAGCTCGATTACGTCGCTGTCCACCTCGACTTCGACGGGCTTGAGCTCGACCAACAGCTCGGTTGCTTCGCTGTCGACGTCGACGTCTACAGGTTTGTCGTCGGCCACTAGCGCGATCACGTCGTTGTCCACTTCGACGTCGACGGGCATCGGCTCGTTGTCGACGGGCCTGAGTTCGGCCGACAGTTCGATGACCTCACTCTCGACGTCCACGTCGACCGGCTTGGCGTCGGCCACCAGCTCGATCACATCACTGTCGACCTCAACCTCCACAGCGATCCAGACCGCGAAGGGTCACTACAACAGCATCAACGACAACGGCACCCAGCAAGGTAATTACAACAACGACGGTGCAACGGGCATCAACGCACTCGCTGCCGGCACCAATGCAAGTGCTTCCGGGGCTAGCAGCGTTGCGGTTGGCGATGGATCGCATGCATCGTCGGACGGTGCAGTCGCAATCGGACAGGGCGCATCGGCGACCGGCGGCAAGGCCGTGTCGATCGGTGTCGGAAACACGGCGAGCGGTGATGGCGCGGTTGCACTCGGCGATCCGAACGTGGCAACCGGTACGGGCGCCGTGGCAATGGGTGCCAACAACACGGCGACCGGCAACGGCGCTGTCGCACTGGGCAATGCAAACATTGCGACGGGCGTGGGCTCGTTGGCCCTCGGCAATACGTCGACGGCAGCCGCCGACGGCGCGGTGGCATTCGGATCGGGTGCGGTCGCGACGAACACCAATGATGTTGCCCTGGGTTCAGGGTCCGTCACCGCGACAGCCAGTCCGACGAGTAGTGCCACGGTCGGGACCACGACATATGGCAACTTTGCCGGTACTTCTCCGACGAGCGTTGTGAGCGTCGGTTCGGCGGGGGCCGAGCGTCAGATTACCAACGTCGCAGCAGGTCAAGTCACATCATCGAGTACTGATGCCATCAACGGCAGCCAGCTCTATTCGGTTGCCAGCACGACTGTTTCGAGCATCACGTCGCTGTCCACCGGTCTGAGCACGACGGATAGCACGGTGACGTCGCTGTCGACCTCCACGTCGACGGGTCTGTCGTCGGCGACGAGTTCGATCACGTCGCTGTCCACGTCGACCTCGACGGGTATCAGCTCGCTGTCGACCGGTCTGAGCACGACGGATAGCACGGTGGCCTCGCTGTCGACCTCGACGTCGACGGGTCTGTCGTCGGCGACGAGCTCGATCACGTCGTTGTCCACGTCGACTTCCACGGGCATTAGCTCGCTGTCGACCGGTCTGAGTACGACGGATAGCACGGTGGCCTCGCTGTCGACCTCGACGTCGACGGGGCTGTCGTCGGCGACGAGCTCGATCACGTCGTTGTCCACGTCGACTTCCACGGGCATTAGCTCGCTGTCGACCGGTCTGAGCACGACCGATAGCACGGTGACGTCGCTGTCGACCTCCACGTCGACGGGTCTGTCGTCGGCGACGAGTTCGATCACGTCGCTGTCCACGTCGACCTCGACGGGTATCAGCTCGCTGTCGACCGGTCTGAGCACGACGGATAGCACGGTGGCCTCGCTGTCGACCTCGACGTCGACGGGTCTGTCGTCGGCCACCAGCTCGATCAGTTCGCTGTCGACGTCGACTTCGACCGGCATCAGCTCGCTGTCGACCGGTCTGAGCACGACCGATAGCACGGTGACGTCGCTGTCGACCTCCACGTCGACGGGTCTGTCGTCGGCGACGAGTTCGATCACGTCGTTGTCCACGTCGACCTCGACGGGTATCAGCTCGCTGTCGACCGGTCTGAGTACGACGGATAGCACGGTGGCCTCGCTGTCGACCTCGACGTCGACGGGTCTGTCGTCGGCGACGAGTTCGATCACGTCGTTGTCCACGTCGACCTCGACGGGTATCAGCTCGCTGTCGACCGGTCTGAGTACGACGGATAGCACGGTGGCCTCGCTGTCGACCTCGACGTCGACGGGTCTGTCGTCGGCGACGAGTTCGATCACGTCGTTGTCCACGTCGACCTCGACGGGTATCAGCTCGCTGTCGACCGGTCTGAGTACGACGGATAGCACGGTGGCCTCGCTGTCGACCTCGACGTCGACGGGTCTGTCGTCGGCGACGAGTTCGATCACGTCGTTGTCCACGTCGACCTCGACGGGTATCAGCTCGCTGTCGACCGGTCTGAGTACGACGGATAGCACGGTGGCCTCGCTGTCGACCTCGACGTCGACGGGGCTGTCGTCGGCGACGAGCTCGATCACGTCGTTGTCCACGTCGACTTCCACGGGCATTAGCTCGCTGTCGACCGGTCTGAGCACGACGGATAGCACGGTGGCCTCGCTGTCGACCTCGACGTCGACGGGTCTGTCGTCGGCGACGAGCTCGATCACGTCGTTGTCCACGTCGACTTCCACGGGCATTAGCTCGCTGTCGACCGGTCTGAGCACGACCGATAGCACGGTGACGTCGCTGTCGACCTCCACGTCGACGGGTCTGTCGTCGGCGACGAGTTCGATCACGTCGCTGTCCACGTCGACCTCGACGGGTATCAGCTCGCTGTCGACCGGTCTGAGCACGACCGACAGCACGGTGACGTCGTTGTCCACGTCCACATCGACGGGTCTGTCGTCGGCCACTAGCTCGATCAGTTCGCTGTCGACTGGCCTGAGCACGACGGACAGCACGGTGACGTCGCTGTCGACCTCCACGTCGACGGGTTTGTCGTCGGCCACCAGCTCGATTAGCTCGCTCTCCACGTCGACTTCGACGGGCATCAGCTCGCTGTCGACCGGCCTGAGCACGACGGACAGCACGGTGACGTCGCTGTCGACCTCGACGTCGACGGGCTTGTCGTCGGCCACCAGCTCGATCAGTTCGCTCTCCACGTCGACTTCCACGGGCATTAGCTCGTTGTCGACCGGTCTGAGCACGACGGATAGCACGGTGACGTCGCTGTCGACCTCCACGTCGACGGGTCTGTCGTCGGCCACCAGCTCGATCAGTTCGCTGTCGACGTCGACTTCGACGGGCATCAGCTCGCTGTCGACCGGTCTGAGCACGACGGATAGCACGGTGACGTCGCTGTCGACCTCCACGTCGACGGGCTTGTCGTCGGCCACCAGCTCGATCAGCTCGCTGTCCACGTCGACTTCGACGGGCATCAGCTCGCTGTCGACCGGTCTGAGCACGACGGATAGCACGGTGACCTCGCTGTCGACGTCGACTTCGACGGGCATCAGCTCGCTGTCGACCGGCTTGAGCACGACGGATAGCACGGTGACGTCGCTGTCGACCTCGACCTCGACCGGCATCAGCTCGCTGTCCACCGGCCTGAGCACGACGGATAGCACGGTGACGTCGCTGTCGACGTCGACTTCGACGGGCATTAGCTCGTTGTCGACGGGCTTGAGCACGACGGATAGCACGGTGACGTCGCTGTCGACCTCCACGTCGACGGGCATCAGCTCGCTGTCGACTGGTCTGAGCACGACGGATAGCACGGTGACCTCGCTGTCGACGGGCTTGAGCACGACCGACAGCACGGTGACATCGCTGTCGACGTCGACTTCGACCGGCATCAGCTCGTTGTCGACGGGCCTGAGCACGACCGACAGCACGGTGACATCGCTGTCGACGTCGACTTCGACCGGCATCAGCTCGCTGTCGACCGGCCTGAGCACGACGGATAGCACGGTGACATCACTGTCCACGTCGACTTCGACGGGCATCAGCTCGCTGTCGACCGGCCTGAGCACGACGGATAGCACGGTGACGTCGCTGTCCACGTCGACTTCGACCGGCATCAGCTCGCTGTCGACCGGCCTGAGCACGACGGATAGCACGGTGACATCACTGTCGACCTCCACGTCGACGGGCATCAGCTCGCTGTCGACCGGCCTGAGCACGACGGATAGCACGGTGACGTCGCTGTCCACGTCGACTTCGACCGGCATCAGCTCGCTGTCGACTGGCCTGAGCACGACCGACAGCACGGTGACGTCGCTGTCCACGTCGACTTCGACCGGCATCAGCTCGCTGTCGACCGGCCTGAGCACGACCGACAGCACGGTGACGTCGCTGTCCACGTCGACTTCGACCGGCATCAGCTCGCTGTCCACCGGCCTGAGCACGACCGATAGCACGGTGACATCGCTGTCGACGTCGACTTCGACCGGCATCAGCTCGTTGTCGACGGGCTTGAGCACGACCGACAGCACGGTGACATCGCTGTCGACGTCGACTTCGACCGGCATCAGCTCGCTGTCGACCGGCCTGAGCACGACGGATAGCACGGTGACATCGCTGTCGACCTCGACTTCGACGGGCATCAGCTCCCTGTCGACGGGCCTGAGCACGACGGATAGCACGGTGACGTCGCTGTCGACCTCGACTTCGACGGGCATCAGCTCCCTGTCGACGGGCTTGAGCACGACGGATAGCACGGTGACATCGCTGTCGACCTCGACTTCGACGGGCATCAGCTCGCTGTCGACGGGCTTGAGCACGACCGACAGCACGGTGACGTCGCTGTCCACGTCGACCTCGACCGGCATCAGCTCGCTGTCAACCGGCCTGAGCACGACCGACAGCACGGTGACCTCCCTGTCGACCTCCACCTCGACCGGCCTGTCATCTGCAACGAGCTCGATCACGTCGCTGTCCACGTCGACCTCGACCGGCATCAGCTCGCTGTCGACCGGCCTGAGCACGACCGACAGCACGGTGATGTCCCTGTCCACCTCGACCTCAACCAGCGTGAGTTCGTTGTCGACCGGCCTGACCACCGCGACCAGCGGCATCACGTCGCTGTCGACGAGCTTGAGCTCGACCAACAGCAACCTGGCATCGTTGTCTACGTCGACGTCGTCCGGTTTCTCCACGACGAACAGTTCGATCTCGTCACTGTCGACCTCCACGGCCTCCAGCGTCGGTTCGTTGTCGACGGGCCTGAGCACGACCAACAGCAACCTGACGCAGTTGTCGACCTCCACGTCGACGGGCCTGTCGACGGCGACCAGCTCCATCGCGTCGCTGTCCACATCCACCTCGACCAGCGTCGGTTCGCTGTCGACCGGCTTGAGCACGACCAACAGCGCCGTCGCATCGCTGTCGACCTCGACGTCGACCGGCCTGTCGTCCACCGCGAGCGCGATCACGTCGCTGTCGACCTCGACCTCGACGGGTTTGAGCACGACGAACAGCGCCGTCACGTCGTTGTCGACCGGTTTGTCGACGACGAACGCGACCCTGACGTCGCTGTCGACGGCGGTCGCACCGCTGACGGCGATCAAGACGCAGACGACCGACGGCAGCATGGCCATCGGCACCGGTGCGTCCGCAGCGCCGAACTCGACGGCGGTCGGCCAGGGTGCAACGGCTTCCGGCGTGAACTCGACTGCGCTCGGGAACGGCGCAACGGCGTCCGGGGACAACTCGACCGCCGAAGGCCAAGGCGCGATCGCGTCGGGTGTCAACTCGAAGGCGGACGGTCAGGCAGCGGCGGCGACGGGCGCCAACTCGACGGCATTGGGCCAAGGCTCGACGGCGTCGGGTGCCAATACGACCGCCGTCGGCCAGGGCAGTACCGCGGTCGGCGTGAACTCGGTCGCCATCGGCACGGGATCGGTGGCGTCCGAGCCGAACACCGTTTCGTTCGGCTCACAGGGCAACGAACGTCGCTTGACGAACGTGGCGCCGGGGGTCAACGGGACCGATGCGGTGAACATGAACCAGCTCTGGCGTGTCCAGTCGGGCATCAACGACGTCGCGCACCGTGCGTATTCGGGCATTGCCGCGGCGACAGCGCTGACCATGATCCCGGAGGTCGATCCCGGCAAGACGATCGCGGTCGGCGTGGGTGCCGGTAGCTACCAAGGGTACTCGGCGGGGGCGATCGGCGTCTCGGTGCGGTTCACCGATAGCCTGAAAGCCAAGCTCGGCGTCGGGATCGGCGGCGGCAGCAACACCTACGGAGGCGGTGTGTCGTATCAGTGGTAACGCGTGAGTGATCCCCGGGCGAAGCTGCGCGGCCTCGCCCGGGGGCACTCCATCCACGACAACCGGTATAGCGCGAAAGCCGACGACCGGTGATTAGTGGCCAAAGCTAACAGGCGTCCCGACCATCGATTCATTTG
Organism: Burkholderia sp. KJ006; assembly: GCF_000262695.1. Lineage (NCBI taxonomy): Bacteria > Pseudomonadati > Pseudomonadota > Betaproteobacteria > Burkholderiales > Burkholderiaceae > Burkholderia > Burkholderia sp. KJ006. The sequence continues at coordinate 234,484 of NC_017922.1, forward strand.
CATCGATGTGTCGGGGCGCTGCACATGGGTGGCACGGCTCGCGGGCGCATCACGTTCGCGCGAGCTGGCCCGATTCAAAGGCGGCCGCCGCCGGCCGTTCGCTATCCATACCAATATGTCCGGCGCGATTCGCCGGGAAGATTGTTTTGTTCCGAGCGGTGAAAACGTTGAGATGGAAAAGTATTGTGACCTGGTCCGACAGCAGCGGGAACTCCTGCATCGGTTGGCCGCGGCGCGAGACCGCGAAATCGACGACGTCATTGCGAATATCGTGGAGACGATGTTGACCTATCACATCACGCTCGACGATCTGCGAAGGGCGTTACCGATACGCAGCAGTCATGCTGCGCTGTCGAAGCGGAATGCGGCCGTCATGAAAAGACCGCCGCCCAAATATCTCGACCCGGTGTCGGGAAAAACCTGGTGCGGGAAAGGACGCCGGCCGGCGTGGCTGGTCGGCAAGGACCTCAGCGAATTCCTGCTGGAAGAAAGCGTAGAGACGTGCTGAACCGATGCGGACCTCGACGTATCGGTCGTCGATGAGCACGAGCGCCGGATCGCGCTTCTTGGCACGATTCACCACCGACGGTCGGGACGGCGCCGTCGCCCTCGTCGATCGGACGCATCGCATCCGATGAATTCGCATGGACGAACGACATGAATCGAGAGCGGATGATGCCGATGAAGGCGATGCACGACAGCAGCAAGGGAATCGGCGACTTGCGGGCGTTGAGCTACTCGCGCCCGGAAGCAGATGTCGCGGCTCGACCTGCGGGCGGGCATAGCCGGCGTCGCAAGATCGTCGCGTTGATCGCGGCGGTGCTGGCGATCGCCGTTGCACAATACGTCGCGCTGAAGATCATCTACGCGACGCAGCCGGCTCACGTCGCGCCGCGGAAGTGAATGCGCGCGCAACGGTCAAGATACCGGCTCGATAACGGAGAATCGCACGATGAAGCGCCTGCTGCTGCTCTGGAAAACTGCGCGACACGATCTGCGCGTGTTGTACGGCGCGCTCGCTCACCCGGATCGTCCGGTGTGGCTGATTCCCGCGCTGGCGGTCGTCGCGCTGTACGCATTCGAGCCGTTCAACTTCGCGATGCCCGTGCTGGGTTTCGTCGACGACGGCGTGCTGGTGCCGTTGGCGCTCCACATGCTCGTCCTCGGGCTGCCTGTGTCGATGCGTCGCACGTCGGCGCGGCCCCATCCTGAAGATGCTTGACAGTCGCGCGCGACACCGCGCAGTACACTGATTTTCAAGTCGATCCCGTAAGCGAGGCGACGATCGACCCAGAAGCCCTTGAATGCCACACGTGGATTTCAAGGGCTTCGCTACGTGTGGCCGACGTCGCAGCGAAGTGCCGACGTGCTGCCACCGTTCCAACGGAAATCGCAAGAACCAGCAAGGGGCGTGATATGAAGAAGGACATCGGGTGTGGGTTCTTTCTGCCTGCATCGGCGCGTAAGGAACTACAGGAAGCGAAGCGTCAGGGCGGCATGTTCCTCGACGACGTCATCAAGCGCTTGCGTGTCGAGTATCCCGAGGCGTTCCATACGGAAAAGACGTTGCCCGAACGTCGCTTCGCGCTCAAGCCCGTCACCGACGAAACGCCTCATAGCGTGGAACACCGGTATCCGCGTCACGACCGCGGCACGGCCTGAACCGCCGCGCCCGCCAGATTGCCGGCGCCAGGGCGCACGCGCGGCGCCGGGCACCACCACGGTGCCGCCGATAGACCGCTGAATCGGTCCTTCGCGATCGACGTTTCACCTGCATCACTCCACTGCGTTGCCCCCGACGCGCAACGGGCGCGCGCCTTGCTCGAACAGTGCGACGGTCCCCGGACCGTTCCCACTTTCGACAAGGAGGGCCTGACATGAAAGCAGTGGTATTTCACGGCATCGGCGATATCCGCGTCGATACGGTGCCCGACCCGCAACTCGCGCAGCCGACCGACGCGGTCGTGCGCCTGACGGCCAGCGCGATCTGCGGCACCGATCTGCACATGGTGCGCGGCACGCTCGGCGGCATGAAGCCGGGCACGATTCTGGGCCATGAGGGCGTCGGCATCGTCGAGGCGGTCGGACGGGACGTGCGCAATCTGAAACGCGGCGACCGCGTGCTGATCCCGTCGACCGTCGCATGCGGCAGCTGCGCGTATTGCCGCGCCGGCTACACCGCGCAATGCGACGTCGCGAATCCGGGCGGCCCGCGTGCGGGCACCGCGTTCTTTGGCGGTCCGGCCGATACCGGCGCATTCGACGGACTGCAGGCGGAATACGCGCGCACGCCGCTTGCGCATGCGAGCCTGATCCGCCTGCCCGATTCGATCGACGACGACCGCGCGATCCTGATGTCCGACATCTTCCCGACCGGCTACTTCGGCGCCCAGCTCGCGGAGATCAAGCCGGGCGATACGGTGGCGGTGTTCGGTGCGGGGCCGGTCGGCCAGTTCGCGATCGCGAGCGCGAAGCTGATGGGCGCGGGCCGCGTGTTCGCGATCGACCGTATCGCGTCGCGGCTCGACATGGCGTGCGCACAGGGCGCGGAGACGATCGACTTCGCCGAGGAGGATCCGGTCGACGCGGTGCTGCGACTGACCGGCGGGATCGGCGTGGACCGCGCGATCGATGCGGTCGGCGTCGACGCTATGCGCGCCACGCATGGGCCTGCGGCGGCCGATGCGGACGCGGCGCGCGCTTTCGATGCGGAAGTCGACGCGGTCGCACCGCGCCGCAAGCCGGACGGTCGCAACTGGGTGCCGGGCGACGGGCCATCGCAGGTGCTTCAATGGGCCGTGCGCGCGGTCGCGAAAGCAGGCACGGTGTCGGTGATCGGCGTGTATCCGCCGCAGGCGCGCGTGTTTCCGATCGGCGAGGCGATGAACCGCAATCTCACGATCAAGATGGGCAACTGCAACCACCGGACCATCACGCCGCATCTGATCGAGCTGGTGCGCAGCGGCGCGTTCGATCCGGCCGCGGTGCTCACGCGCCGCGAGCCGCTGACCAACGCGATCGACGCGTATCGCGCGTTCGACGTGCGCGAGCCCGGCTGGATGAAAGTGAAGCTGACGCCCTGACCGATGCAACCATCACGAGGAGTACTGCGATGAACGAAACGAACGCTTCCTATGACAACTGCATCGACGCGTGCGACGCATGCGACACGTGTGCGGCCGGATGCCTCGCCGGATGCCTCGCCGAATCCGACACGAACCCGCTGGCCCGCTGCATCGCGCTCGACATCGAATGCGCGCAGTTGTGCCGCGTCGCGTCGGGCGCGATGGCACGGCGCAGCACGCTCGCGCCGCAAGTGTGTGCGTTGTGCGCGCAGGCGTGCGAAGCCTGCGCGGCGATGTGCCGCGCGATGGCGTGAGGGTTCAGCGGTTCGCCTGAGCGTTGCGGGCGACGCGCTCCAGCAGCGCGTCGAGCACCGCCATTTCGACGGGCTTCACGAGGTGATCGTCGAAGCCCTCGCTCGCGGTGCGCGCACGATCGGTCGGCCGCGCATGGCCGGACAGCGCGACGCAGGTCGTGCCGGCCAGCGCATCCATCGCGCGCAGTTCGCGCAGCAGCGTGAAGCCGTCGACGTCGGGCATCGACAGGTCGACGAGCATCAGCTGCGGTGCGAACTCGCGCGCGAGCGCGAGCGCGTCGTCGGCGTTGTACGCGACGCGCGGCGCGTGGCCTTTCACTTCGAGCAGCACGGCGAGCGTATCGGCAGAGTCGCGGTTGTCGTCGACGACGACGATGCGCAGCGGCTCGGCAGCGGGCGGCGCGACGCTGCGCGCGCCTGACGCTTCGAGCGCGGCCGCTTGGTCGGCGGGCTCGGCCGGCAGCCGCACGACGAACGTCGCGCCCTGGCCGGGGCCGGCGCTTTCCGCCGAAATGGCGCCGCCGTGCAGTTCGACGAACGACCGGCAGATCGCGAGGCCGAGGCCGAAGCCGTCCGATGCGAGCGTGCCGGTCGCGTTGCCCTGATCGAACAGGTCGAAGATCGACTCGAGCGCGCCGGGCGCGATGCCGATGCCGCGGTCGCTGACGCGAATCACGGCGGCGCCGTCCTCCATGCGCGCGCCGATGCCGATCTGGCTGCCGTACGGCGAAAACTTCGACGCGTTGTCGAGCAGGTTGTGCAGCACCTGCACGAGCCGCGCCGCATCGCCGCGCACGACGAGCGGCGCGTCGGGTACGTCGACGCGCAGGTGCTGCTCGCGCGCCGCCAGTTTCGGCTGGACGCTCTCCACACCGCGGCACACGAGATCGCGGATCGTCACCGGCGCCGTGTCGAGCTCGAGCTTGCCGGCGGTGATGCGGCCGACGTCGAGCAGATCGTCGACGAGCCGCGTCAGCTGCCCGACCTGGCGATGCACGGCGTCGCGGCACTGCGCGAGCGCGGGCGCCGGCTCGGGCAGGCTCTGCAGCACGCCGACCGAATGGCGCAGCGGCGCGAGATGGTTGCGCAGCTCGTGCGCGAGCATCGCGATGAACACGCTGAGCCGATGCGTCGACGCTTCGAGTTCGGCGAGCCGCTTGCGCTCGGTCATGTCGCGCGTGATCTTGATGAAGCCGACCAGCTGGCCGCCCGGCCCGCGCACCGCGGTGATCGTCACGCTGGCCCAGAACCGCGAACCGTCCTTGCGCACGCGCCAGCCTTCGTCCTCGAAGCCGCCGTGCGCGACCGCTTCCTGCAGCCCGAACGCGGGCCGACCGGCCGCGATCGCTTCGGGCGGGTAGAAGCGCGAAAAATGATGGCCGAGGATCTCGGCCGGCAGATAGCCCTTGATGCGCTCGGCGCCCCGATTCCACGTGGCGACGTTGCCTTGCGGGTCGAGCATGAATACGGCGTAGTCGGTGATCGCGCCGACGACCGTCTCGAACCGGAATTCGGCGAAGCGGTGCAGGAGATCGCGTGCATCGGCGGGGCCGAGTGGCGGATGCGGGTCGGAAATGGCGTCGTCTTGTGTCATCGGAACGGCTAATGAAAGGGGCTCGCGCGAGCGGCGGCCGGCCGACGCCGGGTGCGCCGCTGCGGCAATTGTTGGAATCGAATGGACCCGGTCGAAACCATAAGGGTACTCAATTCCCCTGATGAATGGGTGCGCATCACGCGTGCCCCCTGCGAGCGACCGGCCCGGCATGCCGATTGCGCAGCGCTGCCATCTGCCCGCTGCGGCCCGTACGGCGGCCTTCGGCGGCGCTTCACCGTTACGAGAGGGCATCGACATGAACAGCACACTGGACCCCGACAACGAGCCGATCGGCCCGGACGAGGACAACGAGCGGCGCGGCCGCGATGGGCGGGCGCTCGGCCCGAGCGACTCGTCGGACAGCGGCAGCGACACGGTCGGCGCGCGGCGTCACGCGTTCGACGTCGATTCGCCGCTCGACCAGCACGCGCTCGAGCGCGGCGACGCGGCGCTCGACAGCGACACGGACCGTGCGGGTACCGGCGAGCGCGCGTCCGCGGACGGCGACGCGGGGCTCGACGAAGATGCGGACATCGAACCGGATCACACCGAGCGGCTGAGCGAACCGGGCAATACCGACGATCCGGATGCCGGGTCGGTCTAGCGGGCGGCTTGCGAGCGGTGGATGCGAAAAAACTGCAATCGCGTTGCAGATAGTGCGGGCTGGGTAGGGGCTCTCGGTGACGGGCGGCCGGTGGGGTAGGTGGCGGTGGTCGGGTACCGCTCGATGCCGGGATGGTTGGCGCGGCCGTATCTGAATGGCGTGTCGCCGGCTGTTTCGCCGGGACCACCGGCGCGACCGCGGGGACTCGGGCATTCGAGCACGCTGAGAACCGCAAGAACCGCAAGAACCGCAAGAACCGCAAGAACCGCAAGAACCGCAAGAACCGCAAGGACGCCGAGAACGCCGAGAAGGCCGAGAAGGCCGAGAAGGCCGAGAAGGCCGAACACGCCGAACACGCCGACAACCGTCAGAACCACGTCGATCCCGTCACCGCAACGGCCCCCGCTGCCCGCAGCCGCAACCAATGCGGCACGCAGCTTGCAACCCTTGCATCGACGCGCGCCGCGATGCGGCATCGGGCCGTGCGTGCAACGGGCGCGAACCAGGAGAGACACCATGCAACGACGATATCCCGGAGGGCAGGGCGGCCGTAGTCGCTCGTCCGACTGGCAGGAGCGCGACGAACGCGCGTACCGGGGCGTGGGGCGCGGTATCACCGACGAGCCGTCGCCGTGGCCGGAAGAAGCGTACGAATCGGCATACCACCGGTTCAGGAGCGAGGACGTCGGCCCGGAGGACTGGGGCAGCGAGTGGAGCGAGCGCGCCGCGCGTTCGCCGGCCGAAGAACGCAGCGCCGGCTGGCGCGATGCGCCCGCCGGCGCGCGCGAGCCGGGCCGCGGCTACGGCGAACGTCGTCGCGACCCGCAACGCACGGGCGGCGAGCGCGGCGGAGAACCGCAATGGCGTACCGGCGGCTACCGCGGCGAACGTGGCTACGACGCACGCGACCCGCGCGACGGCCGGCCCGGCGAAGCGCCGGACCTGTCGCGCTTCGGCGGCGGCGCGATGCGCGCTCGCACCGGCCCGAAGGGCTACACGCGTTCCGACGAGCGCATTCGCGAGGACGTATGCGAGCGGCTGGCGCGCGCGCTTGAGATCGACGTGAGCGACGTCAGCGTGGAGGTCCGCGACGGCTGCGTCGTGCTCGAGGGCACGGTGCCGACGCGCTGGATGAAGCACGACATCGAGGATCTCTCCGACGACTGCATGGGCGTGCGCGACGTCGAGAACCGCGTGCGCGTGCGTCGCGACGGCGAACACGACACGGGCACGGTGCTGCGTCCGTCGCAACGCACGGTCACGCCGACCCGGCCGAACCCGAACACCCGCGAGCCCGAGCCGGAGTCCGGGTCCGCCCGCCGCGACGAAAACGGCGCCGACCGCGAGCCGCGCCATTGACGAGCGATGCGCGCGACCGATAGACCAAGGACACCGACATCGTACGCATGACCAACGGGAACAACGGGACCGACGACCTGCTTCGGGGCACGGGCGACGATCGTGACACGCGCGGCGCCGGCGCGCGCGAAGCCGGCCGCGACCGCCGCGAGCGCGGCCTGCGCATGCGCATCGCACTGGAGCTGTGGCGCGCGATCTGGCAGTACCGCGCGCGCGTGCTCGCTGCGGTCGCGCTGCTCGTGCTCGCGAAGGCGGCGGCCATCTCGGTGCCGCTGCTGCTCAAGGAGATCATCGACGGCTTCGCCGGCGCCGCGCGCCAGCCGATGGCGCTGCCGGTGTGGCTGCTGTTCGCATACGCGGTCGTGCGCTTCGCCGCGAACGCACTGAACGAAGTGCGCGACATGACGTTCGTGCAGGTCACGCAGCACACCGTCGCGTCGTTCACGACCCGCACCTTCGGCCACCTGCATCGGCTCGGCGCGCGCTTTCATGCGCAGCGCGAAACCGGCGCGGTGGTGCGCGACCTCGAGAAGGGCACGGCCGGGATCGGCTATCTGCTCGGCGTCGCAGTGTTCACCGTCGTGCCGACCGCGATCGAGATCGGCTCGGTGCTGGTAATCGTGATCAGCAAATATGGCGGCGGCTTCACCGCGATCATCCTCGTCACGTTCGCGGTCTACGCGGGGTACACGATCGCGCTGACGCGGCGGCGGATGCGTTATCAGCGCCGCGTGAATGCGCTGGAAGCCGAATCGAATTCGCGCGTGGTCGACAGCCTGCTGAACGTCGATACGGTGAAATACTTCGCGCGCGAGGACGTCGAGCGCAGCCGCCTCGAGCGCGTGCTCGACGCGTGGCGCGACGCCGGCGTCGACAACCAGTACGCGCTGTCGACGCTGCATATCGGCCAGAGCGCCTGCATCGGCGCCGGCATCGCGGCGGTGATGCTGCTCGCCGGCCAGCACGTCGCGCGCGGCACGATGACCGTCGGCGATCTCGTGCTGATCAACGCGTACCTCATCCAGATCAGCCTGCCGCTGAACGCGCTCGGCTTCGTATTCCGCGAGGCGAACGACGCATTGACCAACATCGAGCGGCTGTTCGGGCTGCTGGACGCGCGCGGCAAGCCGGGCGAGGACGGCGACGCGCCGGGCGCGCAACCGCTCGTGGTGCGCGGCGGCGCGATCGAGTTCGAGCACGTCGACTTCGGCTACGAGCCGAGCCGGCAGATTTTGTGGGACGTGTCGTTCCGGATCGAGCCCGGCCAGTCGGTCGCGGTGGTCGGCGGCAGCGGCTCGGGAAAGTCGACGCTCGCACGGCTGCTGTTCCGGCTCTACCAGCCCGACGCCGGGATCATCCGCATCGACGGCCAGGATCTGCGCCTCGTCACCGAGCGCAGCCTGCGCGACGCGCTCGGCATCGTGCCGCAGGACACCATCCTGTTCAACGACACGCTCGCGTACAACATCGGCTACGGCAAGCGCGACGCGACCCGCGCGGAAATCATCGCGGCCGCGCGCAGCGCGCAGCTCGACGCGTTCATCGAGCGGCTGCCCGACGCGTACGACACGCGGGTCGGCGAGCGCGGCGTGCGCTTGTCGGGCGGCGAGCGGCAGCGCGTCGCGATCGCGCGCGCACTGCTGAAGGCGCCGCCGATCGTCGTGTTCGACGAGGCGACGTCGGCGCTCGACACGCGCTCGGAGCTCGCGATCCAGCAGGAGCTGATGCGCGTCGCGCAGCACCGCACGAGCCTCATCATCGCGCACCGGCTGTCGACGGTCGTCGATGCCGACCGGATTCTCGTGATGGAGCACGGCCGCCTCGTGGAGCAGGGCACGCACGACGAGCTGCTCGCGAGCGGCGGCGTCTATGCGCAGATGTGGGCGTTGCAGGCGAAGCAGCGCGAGCTCGAGCGTACCGAAGCGAAGTTCGCGCGGCTGCCGGTGCGCATCAACCCGCTGGTCGCGCAGGTGCTCGATTCGCTCGCCGACGCGGCCGCGCAGCGCGCGGTGCCGGTGTTTCGCCAGTTGGCGGACGAGGATCTCGTCGTCAAGGCCGATGCGGCCGCGCTGCGGCGTTTCGTCTGGGAAATGTGCCGCGCCGGCATCGACGCGAGCGGCGGCGGCCAGCTCGAGGTGCGCACCGCGCGTCACGACCCGGACGCGCGCATCACGATCACGTGCGCGGGCGTCGATGCGCCGGAGCTGTCGCTGGTCGATCTCGACCCGCTGCAGACGGCGATCGAGGAGGCGGGCGGCTACGTCGTGCGCGAACGCGACGACAACGGCCTGACGCTGCACCTGTCGCTGCCGATGAGCGCGGTCGCGCCGGCCTCGACCGACGCGCAGCCCGCGGGCGCGAAGCCGCTCGACGGGCTGCGCGTCGCATGCGTCGACGATCACGACGAGGCGCGCGAGGCGCTCACCGCGCTGCTGCAGACGGCCGGCGCCGACGTGCACGCGTTCGCGTCCGGACAGGCGCTGCTCGACGATCTGTGGCGCACGCGGCGCGCGGAGTGGCCGGCACTGCTCGTCTGCGACATCGACCTCGGCGACGACGAAGACGACGGCTACGCGGTGATGAGCCGCGTGCGCCAGCTCGACGCCGAGCGCCCGCGCGACGGACGCGCGCCGCTCGAAGCGCTCGCGCTGTCCGGCCACGCGCGCGAGCGCGACCGCACGCGTGCGGTGGAAGCGGGATTCCATGCTTACCTGACCAAGCCCGCGGCAGCGGCCGACCTGATCGCGACGCTGCGCGCGCTCGCAACTTCCACTGGAGAGATACATGCCGAACCTTCTGAACCCGACGACTCCCGAAACGCCGACGCAGCAGCGCGGCGGTAGCGCGTTCGCCGACCGTCAGGCCGCGGTCGCGGCCGTCGAGCTGTTGCTGCCGACCTTGTCGGCGGCGTTGCAGAGCGACTTCGTCGGCGACAGCGGCTGTCTGCACATCGTCATCATGGACCCGGCGATCGGCCCGCGCGACGCGGCGTTCGAAGACGCGATCCTGTATGAGTTCTCGCTGCCCGATCCGAAGGACTGGGATGCCGACTACCGCGCATACGCCCGCGCGAAGGCGCGGCTGTCGTGGGAAACCGGCCGCGACGGCCACGTCGTGCAGGCGCTCGAGCCGTACCGGCTGCGCGCGGGCGACACGAACCTGTGGGGCGCGGTCGCGCAGCACGGCATCGTGGTGGGCGTGTCGGGCGCGCAGCCCTGGTTCGACGAAGCCTTCGCCGGCTGCATCGCGCATTGCCTGCGCGCGGTCGCGAAGCATCGCGCGCAGGCCACGCCGGACGCGCTCGCGATCTGAGCGCGCGCCTGCGGGCCGGTTTTTACAGCCGGTTATAAAAAAGCCAGCGGGCGCGCGCGCCACCGCGATGCGGCGCGGGCGCCCCGGCAGTGGCACGCTTCTCGCTCTACTCCCCTGCATCGACACTTGTCCCGACAAGTGTCACGGCCTCGATCCTCAGGATTTCTTCGAACCGCTTGCAGGAGGTATATGTGAACGCGACTCACGATTCAGCCCGACCGCCGCTCGCCGGCCGCACCGCACTCGTCACCGGCGGTGGCCGTGGCCTCGGCGAGGCCATTTGCGAGGAACTTGCGCAGTACGGCGCGCACGTGATCGTTGCCGATCTCGACGGCGATCGCGCCGCAGCCGTCGCCCAGCGCCTCGAGCGGCACGGCGGACAGGCGATCGGACGGCCGCTCGACGTGCGCGACGAAGCGTCGGTGCTGCAGGTCGTGCACGACGCGCGCGAGGCGCTCGGCGATCTCGACGTGATCGTCAACAACGCGGCGATCGACGTGACCGCGCCGATCGACGACGTCAGCGTCGACGCCTGGCAGCAGGTGATGATGACCAACCTGTTCGGCCCGTATCTGATGTGCCACGCGGCCGTGCCGATCATGAAGGCGCGCGGCAGCGGGCACATCGTCAACATCGCGTCGACCGCCTCGAAGCGCGCGTGGCCGAACGCGTCGGCGTACCACGCGACCAAGTGGGGCTTGCTCGGGCTGTCGCATGCGCTGCATGCGGAGTTGCGGCCCGCGGGCGTCAGCGTCTCGGCGATCGTCGCCGGCGGGATGCGCACGCCGTTCCTGCTCGACCGCTTCCCCGACATCGACGAGGACACGCTACAGCCGCCCGAGCACGTCGCGGCGGCCGTGCGTTTCGTGCTGACGCAGCCGCCGGGCACCGTCGTGCCCGAGCTGATGGTGCTGCCGATGAAGGAGACGTCATGGCCCTGACGCGCGAGCGCCGGCTGCCCGGCGCCGTATTGCTCGACAAGGACGGCACGCTGCTCGAGAACGTGCCGTACAACGTCGATCCCGCGCGCATGCGGCTCGCGCCCGGCGCTGGCCGAGCGCTGCGCACGCTCGGCGCGACCGGCATGCCGATCGCGGTCGTCTCGAACCAGCCGGGCGTCGCGCTCGGCTACTTCCCCGAATCGAAGCTTGGCGCGGTCCGTCAGCGTCTCGCCGAACTGTTCGAAGAGAACGGCGCGGCGCTGGCGGATTTTTTTTACTGCCCGCATCACCCGGCGGGCAGCGTGCCGCGCTACACCTGCGACTGCATCTGCCGCAAGCCGCGCCCCGGGATGGTCCGGCGCGCGCTCGCGACGCTCGGCGCACTCGCCGAATCGAGCTGGATGATCGGCGACATCCTCGACGACGTCGAGGCCGGTCGCACCGCGCGCTGCGGCACGATCCTGGTCGATTGCGGCAACGAGACCGAATGGCGGCTCGACGCCGCGCGCACGCCGCACCATGTGGTCGACCGGCTCGATCTCGCGGCCGACATTGTCGTGCGCGAGGTCGCGCGGTGTCACGGCACGTGGGTGCGGCGATGAGCACCGCCTGGGATCGTGCGCGCCGGATCCTGTGCGTGCGCCTCGACAGCCTCGGCGACGTGCTGATGACGACGCCCGCGCTGCGCGCGCTGAAGGACGGCGGCCGCGGCCGCCAGCTCACGCTGCTGACGTCGCGCAGCGGCGCGGCGCTCGCTGGCCACCTGCCGATGGTCGACGACGTGTGGACGTACGACGCGCCGTGGGTCAAGCATCCGGAAGCGCGCGGCGATCCGGTGGCCGATCTCGACATGGTCGACCGCCTGCTGGCCGGGCGCTTCGATGCGGCCGTGATCTTCACCGTCTACAGCCAGAGCCCGCTGCCGGCCGCGATGATGTGCTGGCTCGCGGGCATTCCGCTGCGGCTCGCGCATTGCCGCGAGAATCCGTACGAGCTGCTGACCGACCGCGTGCCCGAGACCGAGCCGGAATCGCACGTGCGCCACGAGGTCGCGCGCCAGCTCGCGCTGGTGCGCTCGGTCGGCGCGACGACGTCCGACTGGCGCATGGCGTTCGAGCCGGGCGACGCCGCGCGCCGCGCGCTGCACGCGCGGTTGCGCGCGGCGCTGCAACGGCTCGGCGGGCCGCGCGACCCGGCGCGCGCGCGCTGGCTGGTCGTGCATCCGGGCGCGAGCGCCGCGTCGCGGCGCTGGCCGGCCGAGCGCTTCGGCGAGGCGGCCGCGCGGCTCGCGCCGCTGTTCGACGGCATCGCGGTGACCGGCAGCGCGAGCGAGCACGCGCTGGTCGAAGCCGTGTGCGAGCGCGCCGGGCCGCGCGCGGTGCCGCTCGCCGGCGCGCTGCCGCTCGGCGAGCTCGGCGCGCTGATCGAAACGGCCGACCTGCTGCTGTCGAACAACAGCGGCCCCGTGCATCTCGCGGCCGCGCTCGGCACGCCGGTCGTCGACCTGTACGCGCTGACCAACCCGCAGCACACGCCGTGGCGCGTGCCGCACCGCGTGCTGAACGTCGATGTGCCGTGCCGCAACTGTTATCGCAGCGTGTGCGATCAACCGGGGCATCCGTGCCTGCTCGGCGTGAGCGTCGACGACGTCGTCGCGGTGACGCACGCGCTGGTGCGCGGCGGCGAGCGTCATGCGCTGCGTGCGGCCGCGCGCGCCGCCGCACACGGCGCCGCGCCGGTCGCGGTGAACGCCTCGAACGTGATCCCCTTCGCGCACGCCATCACCAGGAGCTGACGCATGCCCGAACCCATTTATACGCTGGGTATCAACGCCGTCTTTCACGACAGCGCCGCGTGCCTCGTGCGCGACGGCATCGTGATCGCGGCCGCCGAAGACGAGCGCTTCACGCACGTGAAGCACGCGAAGCGGCCGGTGCCGTTCTCGACGTGGGAGCTGCCGTTTCACGCGATCGACTACTGTCTCGCGGAAGCCGGCATCGCGCTCGCGGACGTCGATCACGTCGCCTATTCGTACGACCCGTGGCTCGAGCTCGATCGTCACGGGGCCGAGCCCGAACTGACGCTGCCGCTGCAGCCGTCCGCCCATGCGCCGCGCGCCGACGGCGCGTCGCCGTGGCATCCGCTGTTCCTGTCGTCGATCGTGAACGCGCCGCGCCAGCTCGCGGGCGGCGCGCCGCACCATCTGCAGCGGCGCTTTCGCGGCGTCAGGCACGACGGGCCGTTCCGCTGGCACTTCATCGAGCACCATCTCGCGCACGAGGCGAGCGCGTTTCTCGCGGCGCCGTACGACCGCTGCGCGGTGATGACGATGGACGGGCGCGGCGAGCGCGCGACCACGAGCTACGGCCTGTTCGACGGCAAGTCGTACCGGCGCCTCGGCCAGGTCAACCTGCCGCATTCGCTCGGGCTGCTGTACGAGCGCGTCACGCACTACCTCGGCTTCCTGCATTCGTCCGACGAGTACAAGGTGATGGCGCTCGCGTCGTACGGCAAGCCCGTGTATGCCGACGAGATGCGCAAGCTGGTGCGCTATGCAGGCGACGGACGCTACGAGATCGTCGAAGGCGACCTCGCCGCGCTGTTCGGCCCGGCGCGCGAACGCGGCGGCCCGATCGAGCCGCATCATTGCGACATCGCGCATGCGTTGCAGCTGGTGCTGGAGGAAGCGACGCTGCAGGCGGTCGAATGGCTCGCCGCGCAGACCGGCGAGAAGCAGCTCGCGATGGCCGGCGGCGTCGCGCTGAACTGCGTGATGAACGCGAAGATCCGCGATCGCGGCCCGTTCGACGACGTGTGGGTGCAGCCGGCCGCCGGCGATGCGGGCACTGCGCTCGGCGCCGCGCTGTGGACCGACTTCCGGATCCGCGGCGCGCGCGGCGACTGGCGCATGGACCACGCGTATCTCGGGCCGTCGTACAGCGACGAGGCGATCGAAGCGTTCCTCACCGAAGCGCAGCTGCCTTACCGGCGGCTCGACGACGTCGCCGGACAGACGGCTGCGTTGCTCGCGGCGAACCGCGTAATCGGCTGGTTCCAGGGCCGCATGGAGTTCGGCCCGCGCGCACTCGGCGCGCGCTCGATCCTCGCATCGCCGACCGATCCGGACATGCAGCACAAGCTGAACCGGATCAAGGATCGCGAGGATTTCCGGCCGGTCGCGCCGGTCGTGCTCGAAAGCCATGCGCACGAGTGGTTCCGGGGCGGCCGCCGCACGCCGCTGCGCGCGCCGTTCATGCTGTTCGTCTACGACGTCGCGCCCGGCGCCGAAGCGACGATTCCGGCCGTGCGCCACATCGACGGCACGGCGCGCGTGCAGACCGTCGACGAAAGCCAGCATCCGCTGCTGCATGCGCTGCTGTCGGAGTTCAACGCGCTGACCGGCGTGCCGGTGCTCGTCAACACGTCGTTCAACACGCGCGGCGAGCCGATCGTCTGTTCGCCGCGCGACGCGATCGAATGCTTCTGGACCTCGCCGCTCGACGCGCTCGTGATCGGTTCGTTCCTGCTGGAGAAGCCGCGACATGAACATGCGTGACACGCAACGGGCGCCGGTCGTGTCGGTCGTCGTGCCGACCTATCGTCGGCCCGATCTGCTCGAACGCTGCCTCGACGCGCTGTGCGCGCAGGCGTTCGACCCGACGGCCTACGAGATCGTGGTGGTCGACGACGATCCGGCCGGCAGCGCGCGTGCGGTGGTCGATGCGTGCCGCGCGCGCGTGAGCGACGTGCCCGTGATCCGCTACATGAGCGCGCCGGACACGCAGGGGCCGGCCGGCGCGCGCAACGTCGGCTGGCGCAGCGCGCGCGGCGGGCTGATCGCGTTCACCGACGACGACACGATTCCCGACCCAGCGTGGCTGCGTCATGGTTCGGCCGCGTTGCTGGCCGAGCCGTCGGCGTCGGCGGCGGCGGGGCGCATCGACGTGCCGCTGCGCCCGCGGCCGACCGATTACGAGCGCGATGCGGCCGGCCTCGCGCATGCGGAATTCGCGACCGCCAACTGCTTCGTGCGGCGCGCGGCGCTCGAGCGCGTCGGCGGTTTCGACGAACGCTTCACGCGCGCGTGGCGCGAGGACGCCGACCTGATGTTCGCGTTGCGCGAGCACGCGGGGCCGATCGTCGAGGCGGAGGCCGCGCGGATCGTCCACCCCGTGCGCCCGGCGCGCTGGGGCACCAGCATCGGCCAGCAGTCGAAGGTGTATTTCGACGCGCTGCTGTACAAGAAGCATCGCGTGACTTACCGGCGGCACATCCGGCCGACGCCGCCGTGGAATTACTACGCGGCCGTGCTGTTCGCGCTCGGCGCGCTCGGCTGCTTCGCACTCGGCTGGCGCGCGGCCGGCATTGCCTGCGCGCTCGCGTGGGCCGCGATCACGGCCGCGTTTTGCGTCAAGCGGCTGCGCGGCACGCAGCTCACGCCGTCGCACGTGGCCGAGATGATCGTCACGTCGATCGCGATTCCGCCCGTGTCGCTGTACTGGCGGCTGCGCGGCGCGCTTCATTTCCGGGTGTTCTTCCTATGACGCACGATTCGGCTTCATCGTCCGGTCCGACGCGCATCGCGGTGTTTCGCGCGCTGCAGCTCGGCGACATGCTGTGCGTGGTGCCGGCGCTGCGCGCACTGCGGCGCGGCGAGCCGGAGGCGCGCATCACGCTGATCGGGCTGCCGTGGGCGCGCGAGTTCGCGTCGCGCTTCTCCGACTACATCGACAATTTCATCGCGTTCCCCGGTGCGCCGGGGCTCGCCGAACAGCCGGCCGCCGATGCGGCCGCACGCGAGGCCTTCGTCGCCGAATGCCGCGCGCGCGATTTCGATCTCGCGATCCAGCTGCACGGCAGCGGCGCGCACACCAACGCGATCGTCGCGTCGCTCGGCGCGGCGCGCACCGCCGGCTTCGTCCCGGCCGACGGCGGCACGACCGCGCTCGACTGCTCCATCGTGTGGCGCGACGACGAACCCGAAGTCACGCGCTACCTGTCGCTGATGCGCAAGCTCGGCTATCGCGACTGGGGCGATTACCTGGAATTTCCGCTCGGTGGCCTCGACTATGCGCTGTGGCACGTGCTGCGCGACGAGCATGCGCTCGAGCCGGGCCGCTACGTGGTCGTCCATCCGGGCGCGCGCATGGCGTCGCGGCGCTGGCCGGTCGAACGCTTCGCGCGCACCGCGCGGCAGCTCGCCGACGACGGCTGGCAAATCGTGCTGACCGGCACGCGCGCGGAGCTCGCGCTGGCCAACGCGTTTGCGGAGCAGCTCGCGCGGCCGTGCGTGAACCTGTGCGGCCGCACGCCGCTCGGCGCGATGGCCGCGCTGATCGCGCGCGCGCGGCTGCTGTTGTGTAACGACACGGGCGTGTCGCACGTCGCGGCGGCGCTCGGCACACCGAGCGTCGTCGTCGCATGCGGCAGCGACACGGCCCGCTGGGCGCCGCTCGACGCCGAACGTCATCGCGTGCTCGCGAGCTACCCGGCCTGCCGGCCGTGCATGTTCGACACGTGCCCGTACGGGCACGAATGCGCGATCGCGATCGGCGTCGACGACGTGATTCACCAGGCGGGCACACTGCTCGCCCAGGAGAGACGTCATGTCACGTAAACGGTTGCGCGTGCTTACCTGGCACGTGCACGGAAACTATCTGTATTACCTGTCGCAGGCGCCGCACGATTTCTATCTCGTGACGCGGCCGCAGCATCCGCCCGGCTATGCCGGGCGCGTCGGACACCTGCCGTGGGGCGACAACGTGTTCGAAGTGCCGGCCGAATGCGTGCGCGACACCGAGTTCGACTGCGTGCTGTATCAGCATCACAGCCACTACGCGCAGGATCGGCTCACGCTGTTGAGCGACGCGCAGCGCGCGCTGCCGACGCTGTTCGTCGAACACGACCCGCCGCGCGAGCATCCGACCGACACGCTGCATCCGGTGCAGGACCCGAACGTCCTGCTGGTACACGTGACGCCGTTCAACGCGCTGATGTGGGACAACGGCGTCACGCCGACGCGCGTGATCGAGCACGGCGTGCTGGTGCCCGACGACGTCGCGTATCACGGCACGCTGCCCAAGGGCGTGACGGTCGTGAACAACCTCGCGCGGCGCGGCCGGCGGCTCGGCGCGGACCTGTTCGAGGAAGTGCGTCGCAACGTGCCGCTCGATCTGGTCGGCATGGGCTCGGCCGAGCTGGGCGGGATCGGCGAGGTGCCGAACCCGGCGCTGCCGCAGTTCCTGTCGCACTACCGGTTCTTCTTCAATCCGATCCGTTACACGAGCCTCGGGCTCGCGGTGATCGAGGCAATGATGATCGGGCTGCCGATCGTTGCACTGGCAACGACCGAGATGGCGCAGCTCGTGAAGACCGGCAGCAACGGCGTGGCCGACACGCGTCCGGCCGCGCTGATCGATGCGATGCGCATGCTGATCCGCGACGCGGACCTCGCGCGCGAGTGGGGCGCGGCCGCGAGGCGCGACGCGCGCGAGCGCTTCGGGATCGAGCGGTTCGCGCGCGACTGGGACAGCGCGTTGCGCGACGTCGCGGCGTAGCGGCCGCGGTTACTGGCTTGCCGCGGTCGGCGGCGCCGTAGCGGCCGATGCGGCCGATGCGGCCGACCCGGTTGACGCACCGGCCGCGCCGCCCGCCGTGGCGGCGCCACTCGTCGCGGCGCCGGGCGCGCCGCCGCTCACCGCATTGCGCTCGTGCTCGGGCAACAGCGCGAGGCGGTTGTACAGCGTCTTCAGGCTGATGCCGAGCGCCTTCGCGGTGCGCGGCTTGTCGCCGTTGAAATGCCGCAGCGAGGCGACGATGAAGCGCTGCTGCGTATGCGCGAGCGTCGCGCCGATGTGCAGCGTCATCGCGTTGTGACGCACTTCCTCGCGCGGCGGCTGGCGACGCGGCAGCTGCAGTTCGATCTGTTCGTCGGCGAGGATGAACGCGCGCTCCAGCGCGTTGCGCAGCTCGCGCACGTTGCCGGGCCACGTATAGGCGCGCAGCGCCTTCATCGCCTGCATCGACAGGCGCTTGCGCGTGCGGTGCCGCGCATTCAGCCGGTCGATGATCTGCACCGCGATGTCGCCGACGTCGTCCTCGCGCTGACGCAGCGCGGGCACGTGCAGCGCGATCGTCGCGATCCGGTAGAACAGGTCTTCGCGCAGGCGGCCGCTGCGCACGGCATCGACCGGATCGTGATGCGTGGCCGCGACGATCCGCACGTCGAGCGGAATCGGTTCGTGACCGCCCACGCGCATGATCGTGTTGGTTTCGAGCGTGCGCAGCAATTTGACTTGCAATTCCGCCGGCATTTCCGCGATTTCATCGAGAAACAGCGTGCCGCCGCGCGCGGCTTCGAACATGCCGACATGTTGCGCGACCGCGCCGGTGAAACTGCCTTTTTCGTGACCGAATAAATGCGACTCAGCAAGATCTTTCGGAATCGCGCCGCAATTGACCGGCACGAACGGCCCGCGCCGACGCGGGCTCATGTCGTGAATGAGCCGCGCGACGATGTCCTTGCCAGCGCCGCTTTCACCTACTACGAGCACGCTGACGCGCGTGGCCGCGACGCGCGAGATTTTATGCAGCAAATCCTGGATTGTTCGCGAGCGGCCGTACAGTCGCGTGCCGTCATCGTCGGATTTCGACATAAGTGTTATCGCTTTGGGAAGTTTTGACCGAAACCGTCGAGGCATGCAGAAAAAGTGACACGGTATACGTCGCTTTTATGTATCAAGGATACCGGTTATGGCCCTCCCAATAGATTGAATATTGCAATGCGAGTTTCGCGAATAGATAGATTTATTCGATGATCGCCGAATGCGCGACACGCTTCTTCTATACTGCTAAGCACTCGTTTGTCATGGCGGACAAACTCCCATTTATTCGCGTGCAATGCGGGTCGTATCGCCGAGTGCCCGGCGTCGTACTCCCAGCGCACGCTCGCTGCGGTTCCGGTCGAACTTCATACCGGCCGCCCCACCAGGAGCTTCGATGCCTTATGTGCTGATCGTCGAAGACGATGCCGATACGCGCGCGATGCTCGCGGCGCTCGCGCAGGCGCAGCAGCTCACCTGCGACACGGCCGCGACGCTGGAAGAAGCGCGCACGCTCGTCTCGACGCATACCCCCGATCTCGTGCTGTGCGATCTCGTGCTGCCCGACGGCAACGGGATGGATCTGTTCGATGCATTGCCGAAGCGCGGGCATTGCGAAATCGTGCTGACCACCGGTCACGCGAGCCTCGAAACCGCGATCGACGCATTGCGTCGCGGCGCGACCGACTACCTCGTGAAGCCGCTCAACATGCAGCGGCTGAACAGCATCTTCGCGCGCGTGCCGCGCACCACTGCGCTGCACGAGGAGATCGCCGAACTGCGCTCGGAGTTGCAGCGCCTCGGCCGCTTCGGCCGCATGCTCGGCAGCTCGCCGGCGATGCAGGCCGTCTACGATGCGATCGGCCGCGTCGCGCGCACCGAAGCGTCGGTGCTGCTCACCGGCGAGTCGGGCACCGGCAAGGAGCTGGCCGCGCAGACGGTCCACGATCTGAGCCTGCGCCGGCGCGGCCCGTTCCTCGCGGTGAACTGCGGCGCGATCGCCGCGAATCTCGTCGAAAGCGAAATGTTCGGCCACGACCGCGGCAGCTTCACCGGTGCGGAGCGACAGCACAAGGGCTTCTTCGAGCGCGCCGACGGCGGCACGCTGTTTCTCGACGAAATCACCGAGATGCCGCTCGAATCGCAGGTCAAGCTATTGCGCGTGCTGGAGACGGGCCGCGTCACGCGGCTCGGCTCGACGCGCGAGATCGACGTCGACGTGCGCATCGTCGCGGCCACCAACCGCGACCCGGAAGCCGCGATGGCCGACGGCAAGCTGCGGCCCGACCTCTATCACCGGATCAACGTGTTTCCGATTCCGCTGCCGTCGCTGCGCGAGCGCGGCGACGACATTCCGATGCTCGCCGATGCGTTCCTGCAGCGCTACAACGAGGAAAGCGGACGCAACCTGC
Source organism: Burkholderia sp. KJ006 (assembly GCF_000262695.1). Lineage (NCBI taxonomy): Bacteria > Pseudomonadati > Pseudomonadota > Betaproteobacteria > Burkholderiales > Burkholderiaceae > Burkholderia > Burkholderia sp. KJ006. Next base: position 254,686 of record NC_017922.1, read on the forward strand.
GCTTCGCGCCGGCCGCACGCGAGGCGTTGAAGTCTTACGCATGGCCCGGCAACGTGCGCGAGCTGCGCAACTTCGTGCAGCGCGCGAGCATCTTCAGCGATGCAGACGTGATCGAAACCCTGCCGCCGCCGATCATGGAAGAGCTGTCGAACATGGTCGACTCGCAGGACGACCGCGTGACCGTGCCGTTCGGCACGCCGCTCGAGGAGGTCGACCGCAAGCTGATCCTCGGCACCATCGCGCAGTGCGGCGGCGTGAAGGCGCAGGCGGCCGAAGTGCTCGACGTCAGCCTGAAGACGATCTACAACCGGCTCGCGCAACTCGAAGGCGAGGTGGAGAAGCCGGACTCCTGATGCAACCGCCGGCGCACTCATGCGCGTGCGCGCTGCCGCGCGTCGTCGTCGAGGCGGCGCCGCATGCGTTCGACGTGCGGCGGGATCGCATGCCGTTCGCGCAGGATCCACGGCAGGCCGGCAAGCGCGGGCAGGATCCCGCGCTCGCGGCGCAGCCGCGGCAGCATGCGCACGGTGTGCGCGAACGCGGCGCCGGCCGGCCATCTGAGCCATGCGGTCCACACGTCGTTGCGGGTCGATACGCTGCGCCGCGCGCGCGCGTCGCGATGCGTCGAAGGGTAATGATGAACCGTCAACTGCGGCGCATAGACGAGCCATGCGCCCGCGCGATACAGGTCGAGCGCGAGCAGCGCTTCCTCGCCGCCGAGAAAGTAGCGTGGGTGATAGCCGCCCGCGCGCAGATACGCATCGCGCCGGAACGCCGTCGCGCCGGCCAGCAACCCGAGGATCGGCCGCCCAGGCAGCGCGACGCTCGCGTCGAGCGGGCTATCGGCCATCAGTTTGCAGGTCGGGTCCTCGCGTTCTTCCGCGCCCACCAGCACGCGCGCGGTGACGGCCGCGACGTGCGGATACGCGTCGAGCAGGTTTGCTGCCTCGGCGATCGAGCCGGGCGCCCACCACGTATCGTCGTCGCAGAACGCGACGTGGCGCGTGCGCGCGACGCCCACGCCGAGATTGCGCCCGGACGCGCCCACGTTGCCGGGCGCATGCACGAGCGTCACGTGTGCGAAGCGCTCGCGCACGAGTGCGGCGGTCGCGTCGTCCGAACCGTTGTCGACCACGACGATCGCCGGACGGTCGGGCAGCGCGGTGAGGCGCGCCAGCGTGCGCGCGAGTTCGTCCGCGCGCCGGTAGGTGAGCACCACCGCGGTCACGCGCGGCTCGCGCGGCGCGAGCGCTGTGCGTGCGGGCGTTATCCGGACGTGCTGTCGCATTCGAGTTGCCAGTATGTTTCCGGTTCATGGAGGTCGGCGCGCATATGAGGCTCGAACAGCGCAATCTGGCTCTGGTATGCGTCGACCGCAGCGGCCTTCGCTGCCGCGCCGTCACTGCGGTCGCCGGCCGGCGCGGCGACCGGCCGCGCAAACCAGCCGCGCTCGCGCCATTCGGACACGCGCTTCGACATCAGCCCGTCGATGCGCCGATACGGCGCGTCCTCGTAGAAGCGCCATGCGCGCGACGTGTCGCCCGCCGCATGCCGGTCGCGCAGCACCGACAGCGCGGCCTGCTGCACCTGCAGATGATCGCGATGGAACAAGCCGGCCGGCGCGAGCACGCCGTAGCCCGGATGGGCGTCGAGCGTGTCGGCCAGCCGTGCGGCGATCTCGGCGGTCGCGGCCGGCGCGCCGTACTGATCGTCGAAGAAATCCAGCCACACCGGCCGCGCGTCGAGCAGCGCGAGCGCGCGGCGATCCTCGTCGCGCCGCGCGCGCACCGCTTCGTCGGCGCTGCGAAACCCCGCGCGCCGATCCCACGGCGGCGCGGCCGTATCGCGTGCGGGGATGCCGGCGAACACGGTCACGACGACCGAGCCGGGCGCCTGCGCGATCGCCTGCCCGCAACTGAAGACGGCGTCGTCCAGATGCGGCGAGATGACGAGCCAACGTGTCGGAGCGGTCATGTACTCGGAACCTCCGTGATGATGGACATGAACGGGCGGGCGGGCGACGCCCGCCGGCGAGCATGCGCCAGCATCCCGCGTGCCCGTCCGTATTCCCGCGCGCCGTGGCGGCCGGCCGCGCGGCAGGAGCGACCCCGATGATCGATATTGCAAGGACGCAGGCCGGAAATTACGCGACGGCCGTGATGCTGGTTGCGGTCGCAACGGTGTTGCAGGCGCTCGCGATCCGCTTCGGCGGCGTGAACCTGCCGCTGGTGCTGTACTACCCGATGCTGGCCGGCGCCGCGTGGGCGACCTCGTTCGTGTTCGGGATCGTATCGACCGCGGCGAGCGGGCTGCTGGTGTGGACGCTGTTCCTGTCCGATGCCGGCGCGTATACCGGGACGCAGCCGGAGCGGCTGGTGCGGCTCGGCGCCTTCATGCTGATCGGCGTGCTGGTGTGCGCGGTCGCGGCGATGCTGCGCGATACGCGGCTCACCAACGATCGCGCACGCCGCCGCGAAGCCGCGGCGCGCGAGCGGCTCGAGGCGATCCTCGACGCGCTCCCGCACGGCGTGATCGCGGCCGACACACAAGGCCGCGTGACCTACCTCAATGCGGCGGCGGCCGAGCTGACCGGCTGCTCCTCGGGCGCCGCGCTGCAAGAACCCGTGCGCGACGTCGTGCGCTTGTTCGATCGCGACGAGCGGCTCGTGCCGACCACCGCGCTCGACCGCGCGCTGGCAGGCGTCTCCGCGCAATCCGATCAACACTGGCTGCAGCGTCGAGGCGGCAGCGCGCCGGTGCCGATCGCCGAGATCGCGCGTCCGCTCGCCGATGCGCACGGCAACATCGACGGCGCCGTGCTGGTGCTGCGCGATGCGCTCGCGCAGCGTGCAGCCGCCGAAACGTCGCGGCTGCAACTCGCGGTGGTCGATGCGTCGCCCGATGCGATCGTGGGGATCGACGCGCAGGGCCGCGTCGTCAGCTGGAACGGCGCGGCCCAGCGGATCTTCGGCTACGACGAAGCCCACGCGCACGGACGCGCGCTCGACACGCTGGTCGCGCAGCGCTGGCTGCGGCGCTACCCGCTCACCGTATCGTTCGAGACGCTGCGCGAGCCGATCGGCCCGCTCGAAGTGCTGTGCGTACGCCGCGACGGCCGGCGCTTTCGCGCGTCGGTGTCCGCATGCCCCGTGCGCGGCGATGCGCGCAACTGCGTCGCGCTGTCGCTGACGCTGCGCGAGACGCGCGTGCAGCGCCGCCGCGATCTGCGGACGCAGCGCTCGCTGCAGGGCGCGCGCACCGCGCGCGAGCGGGCCGATACGTCGAACCGCCTGAAGGACGAACTGCTCGCCACCGTGTCGCACGAGCTGCGCACGCCGCTGAACGTGATCTACGGCTGGGTCGAGGTGCTGCGCAGCGCCGGCGACGACGCGCTGCAGCAGCAGGCGATCGACGCGATCGATCGCAGCGCGCATTCGCTCACGCGCATGGTGGGCGACATCCTCGACGCGTCGTCGCTCGCGACCGGCAAGCTGCGGCTCGACGCGATGCCGGTCGACGTCGTGCGGCTGTTCGCCGACGCGACGAGCGCGTTCCAGACCGCCGCGTCGGCGGCCGGCATCGCACTTGAGTTCGATTGCACGGCGAGCGCGTGCGTGGTGTCGGGCGACGCGGAGCGCCTGCGCCAGATGCTGTCGAACCTCGTGTCGAACGCGCTGAAGTTCACGCCCGCCGGCGGCGCCGTGACCGTCACGCTGACGCATGACGCCGCGCACGCCGTGCTCGCGGTCGGCGACACCGGGCAGGGCATCGCGAGCGAGTTCATCCCGTACGTGTTCGACATGTTCCGGCGCGCGGACGGTTCGCCCGCGTCGCCGCGGCGCGGCCTCGGGCTCGGCCTGTCGATCGTGCGTCATATCGCCGAACTGCACGGCGGCGAGGTCCGCGTCGACAGCGCGGGCCGCAACCGCGGCGCGACCTTCACCGTCACGCTGCCGGCCGGCTGGCAGCCGATCGGCGCGATGGCGTGGGGCGTGACGCAGGTCCTGCGCGATGCGCCGGCGCTCGACACGCAGCGCATCCTGATCGTCGACGACGACGCGACCACGCGCGACAGCCTCGCCGCCGCGCTGACGACGCTCGGCGCCGTCGTCGCGATCGCCGTGTCGGGCCGCACCGCGCTGGACGCCGTCGAGACGCTGCAGCCGACCGTCGTGCTGTCCGACCTCGCGATGCCGGACGGCGACGGCTTCTGGCTGATCGACGCGCTGCGCCGGCGTGGCGCGGGCGGCGTCGATGCGGCCCGTCCGCGCGTGCTCGCGGTGACCGCGCATGCGGGCCTCGGCGACGAGCGCCGCGCGCTCGACGCAGGCTTCGACGGCTATCTGTGCAAGCCCGTCGACGCGCGCGACCTCGCGCACGCAATCGCACGCGTCACGCAGCAAGACGGCTGACGCGCGGCCGCCGCCGCTTCGCTCCGCACTCCTCACGCCGGGGTGGCCGGCCGGTTCTGCGTACTGATCTGCGCGAGCAGGTGCGACGCGATCTGCGTGCTGCGCACCAGCTCGCCCGGCGCGTGGTGCGCGGCCTGCCGGTGGATGAAGTAGCGCGCCGTGTGCGCGAGCCCGGTGGCGAGCGGCGTCGTCGCGCGCCAGCCGAGGCGCCGCCGCGCCGCTTCGAGATCGGGGCGGCGCTGGCGCGGATCGTCGGACGGCAGCGGGCAGAACTCGATGTCCACGTCCGTGCCGACGACGCGCACCACTTCGCGCGCGATGTCGAGCATCGCGATCTCGTCGTCGCTGCCGAGGTTCACCGGTTCGCACGCATCGCCCGGCTCGTCCATCAACCGCACCAGCGCGTCGATCAGATCGTCGACGTAGCAGAACGAGCGCGTCTGCATGCCGTCACCGTACACGGTCAACGGCTTGCCGGCCAGCGCCTGGGTGATGAAGTTCGACACGACGCGGCCGTCGGCCGGATGCATGCGCGGCCCGTACGTGTTGAAGATCCGTGCGATCCGCACGTCGACGCCGTACTGCCGGTGATAGTCCATGAACAGCGTTTCCGCGCAGCGCTTGCCTTCGTCGTAGCACGCGCGCACGCCGATCGGGTTCACGCGCCCGCAGTAGCGCTCGTCCTGCGGATGCACGTCGGGGTCGCCGTACACCTCGCTCGTCGACGCCTGCAGGATGCGCGCCTTCAAGCGCTTCGCGAGGCCGAGCAGATTGATCGCGCCATGCACGCTGGTCTTGGTGGTCTGCACCGGGTCGCGCTGATAGTGCACCGGAGACGCCGGGCACGCGAGGTTGTAGATCTCGTCGACTTCCACGTACAGCGGAAACGTCACGTCGTGACGCATCAGCTCGAAATTCGGCGCATCGAGCAGGTGCGCGATGTTGTCCTTCGCGCCCGTGTAGAAGTTGTCGACGCACAGCACGTCGTGCCCGGCCGTCACGAGGCGCTCGCACAGATGCGAACCGAGAAAGCCCGCGCCGCCGGTAACGAGTACGCGTTTGCGATCGTAGCCCTTCATCATGCATTCTCCTTGCGGTGCGCGAGTACGCCCGGCGTGGGCGAAACCGGCGTGCGGCGGGTCGCGGCGGTGCCGGCGCGCTGCGGATACGCGACGTCGCGGTAGACGTCGACGAGGCGGTCGGCCACGCCGCGCCACGTGTAGAAGCGATGCGCGCGCAGGTAGCCGGCGCGGCCCAGCGCCGCGCACAGATCCGGTTGCGCGCGCAACTGCAGGAGCCGCGCGGCGAGCGCGGCCGGGTCGCGCGGCGGCACCAGATAGCCCGTGACGCCGTCGTCCACCGTCGTGCGGATGCCGCCGACGTCGCTGCCGATCACCGCCGCCGCGCATGCCATCGCCTCGACCGGCGTAATGCCGAACGGCTCGTACCACGGCGTCGTCACGAACACGTCGGCCGCGCTGTAGTACAGGTGCAGCGCCTCGCGGTCGCGCCGGCCGACGAAGGTCACGCGATCGGCGATACCGTTGTCGTGCGCGAGCGCCATGAGTCGCGCGAGTTCCGGGTCGCGCGCCGGGTCGGGCGTGGCCTGGCTGCCGCCGACGATGTAGAGATGGGTCGGCCGCTGCGGATCGCGCGGCATCCGCGCGAGCGCGTCGATCACGTTGTCGATGCCCTTGCGCGGCACCAGACGCCCGAGCTGCAACACGACGAACGCGTCCTGCTGCCAGCCGAGCTGCGCACGCGCGTCGGCGCGCGGCACCGGTCGAAACTCCTGCGCATCGAACCCGCACGGCACGATCTCGATGCGCGCCGCGTCCGCGCGGTAGTGCGTGGTCAGGTCGAGCGCGTCCTGCGGGCATTCGGCGATCAGGCGGTCGGAGCGGCGCGCGAGCGTGTCCTCGATCTTGAAGCGCGCATCGGGAAAGCCGTCGGCCGCGCCCTGATGCAGCCGGCGCACGCGGCCGAGCGCGTGGAAGGTCGTGACGAGCGGAATGCCGAGGCGCTTCTTCACGCGCAGGCCGGCTTCGCCCGACATGAAGAAGTTCGCGTGCATCACGTCGACGGGGTCGGGCTCGCGCCGCATGCGCGCGATCATGTAATCGGCGAACGCCCCCATGTACGGCAGCAGCCGCTCCTTCGGCACATCGGTCGGCGGACCGGCCGGCACGTGGATCACGCGCATGCGCGGGCCGATCTGCACGACCTCCGGCAGGTGCGCATTGTCGCAACGCGTGTAGACGTCGACGTCGAGGCCGCGTTCGGCCAGCTGCTTCGCGACGTTGGCGACGTAGATGTTCTGGCCGCCCGCATCGACGCCGCCGATGACGCCCAGCGGCGACGCATGTTCACTGATCAACGCGATTCTTTGCATGGTGATGCTCCCGAGGTCGGGGCCGCGCCGGTGGGCCCCGTTGCATCCCTGTCCGGCAATCGGCATGCCCGCCGCTTTGCGGGGGAAGCGGCCCGCATCGGCGCCGAAAAAATTACAACGGCTTGGATGAAAGGGCGTCTGATCGGCGCGCCGCACGCGCGAGCCGCGCCGTGCGCGCGGCACGCGACTTGCGACATCGGCATACCAGCCGGCACGGCCGGCGCTCACGAAAGGAGGTCACGATGAAGGTATTTCTGCTGCAAGCCAGCGCGCCGCGAGCGCGCCGTCGTGCGGGCACGCGTATCGGCATGGCGATCGCCGTCGCCGCTGCCGCCGCCTGCACCGTCGTCGCGCCGAGCGCGTTCGCCGCCGGCGACGACGCCGCTTCGTCGTCCGCATCGTCGTCCCATTCGAGCACCGGGACGAAGATTCACGACGCGACCATCACGACCAAGGCGAAGGCCGAACTGGTCGGCACGAGCGGCCTGTCGGCCGGCGACATCCACGTGAAGACGCGCCGCGGCGTCGTGATGCTGACCGGCAGCGTGCCGGACGAGCAGCAGCGCGGGCAGGCGACCGACGTCGTCAGGAAGATCGACGGCGTGCGCGACGTGCGCAACCAGTTGACCATCCGCCCGAAGTGATCGGCGCGACGTAACAGGAGGTGTTATGAAGTGCACGCTCAAACCCGTCGGCGAGCAGACGATCGTGATCACGGGCGCGACGAGCGGCATCGGCCTCGTCACTGCGCGCAAGGCGGCACGCCGCGGCGCCAAGCTCGTGCTGTTCGCGCGCAACGGCGACGCGCTCGATACGCTGTGCGACGAGATCCGCCAGCACGGCGGCCTCGCGGTGCCGGTCGCGGGCGACGTCGCGAATCTCGAGGATCTGCAGCGCGCCGCCGCGCAGGCCGTCGACACCTACGGCGGCTTCGACACGTGGATCAACAACGCCGGCGTCTCGATCTTCGGCACCGCGGCCGCGGTGCCCCTCGAGGATCAGCGGCGGCTGTTCGACACGAACTACTGGGGCGTCGTGCACGGCTCGCTCGTCGCGTCGGACCATTTCCGGCGCAAGGGCGATTTTCATGGCGGCGCGATCATCAACCTCGGCAGCGAGGCGTCGGACGCGCCGCTGCCGCTGCAGAGCGCGTATGTCGCGTCGAAGCACGCGGTGAAGGGCTTCACCGATTCGCTGCGGCTCGAGCTCGAGTCGGACCGCTTGCCGGTATCCGTCACGCTGATCAAGCCGGCCGCGATGGACACGATGTTCGTGATGCACGCGAAAAACTACATGAACGTCGAGGCGAAGCTGCCGCCGCCGATCTACGACCCCGAGCTGGTGGCCGACGCGATCCTGTTCGCGGCCGCGCATCCGCGCCGCACGCTGTTCGTCGGCGGCGCGGCGAAGCTGGCCTCGGCGGGCGCGTATCACGCGCCGCGCCTGTTCGATCGCCTCGCGGCCACGTTGTTCTCGCGCGGCCAGCGCACCGTGCGCCCGGCACGCCCGCGCGACGACAACGCGCTGTACGAGTCGCGCCACGCGCTGCACGAGCGCGAAGGAATGGAAGGTCCGGTGCTGCGCGGCTGCGCGTACAACGCAGTGGTGCAGCGTCCGAAGGTCGCGGGCGCCGTCGCGTTGGGCGCGGCCGCGCTGATGGTCGCGGCGCTCGCGCGTGCGCGGCGCACGACCGCGTAATCGATCTGCAGTGCGTTTTTCTTTCGAAGGAGGTTTCCATGTCATCCCGACAACACACCGGCCACGAATACAGCCACTCGCGCGCGCACGAAGGCGAGCGCACGCAGCAGGACCACGACAAGGGCGGCCATCAGACCGGCCACGGCAAGGCGCCGAGCCCGGTCGACGTGCAGAAGGCGCTGAAGGGCATGGACTACCCGGCGAGCAAGGCCGACGTCGTCCAGTGCGCGGAGCGCTCGCATGCGGACCAGCAGGTGCTGGAGATGCTGCGGCAGATTCCCGACCGCGAGTACACCACGCCGGCATCGGTGTCGAAGGAACTCGGGCGGCTGATGTGAGCGCCGCCGTCGGCCGTGCGCGCCGGCGCGCGCACGGCGCGTTACCGTCACGAGGAGCACGAGCATGGCGATGATCGTCGCAGGCCGCTTCACGACGTTCGATGAAGCGGAAGGTGGGGCGCGCCACCTCTACGAGCGCGCGTTCGGACCGGACGACGTGTCCATCTTCTTTCTGAACCCGGGCGGACAGCACGCGCGCTATCCGATCGGCGGCGACGTGTATGCCGATACGGCCGCGAAGCCCGGCGGCCGCGGCGCGATGGTCGGCGCATTGCGCGGCATGCTGATCGGCGTGATCGTCGGCCTGATCGCTTACGCGATCGGCCTGCGCTACTGGTTCGTGCCGGTCGCCGGCGCGTTGGCCGGCGCGTATCTCGGCGCCTTCGGCGGCGCGCTCGGACGGATGCGCGGCGAGCAGGCCGAGGGCAAGGGCACGCTCGAGCAGACCGAGAGCGGCGTGATCCTCGCCGCGCGCGTGACGGCCGCCACCGCGGCGGCGGCCGAAGACGTGCTGCGCGCGACCGGCGCGCAGGCGATCGAGCGCGTCGAAGGCGAATGGCAGGACGGCGAGTGGCGCGACTTCGACCCGGTGCGCCGGCCCGACGGCACGACGCAGGACGCCGCGCACTGACCATGCCGTTTCTGCACGCGCTTGCAATGCAGGGACGCACCGCGCGCGCACGGCCGCGAGCGGCCGTGCGGCACGAGCGGCGGCCTGCGGCATGCGGCTTGCGTCGTGCTCCCGACCCACGATCAAGGAGGCATACATGATCCAGGCACACACCCCGCCGCCCCAGAAGCAGACGCAGCAGCCGGGCAGCGAGCGGGACATGCAGCCGAAGCCGCGCGACGAGGCGGCCGATTACGTCGGCAGTGGCAAGCTGGCCGGCAAGGTCGCGCTCGTCACCGGCGGCGACAGCGGGATCGGCCGCGCGGTGGCGATCGGTTTCGCGAAGGAAGGCGCGGACGTCGCGATCGTCTATCTGAACGAGTCGGACGACGCCGCGCACACGAAGCGGCTCATCGAACAGGCCGGCCGGCGTTGCGAGGCGATCGCGTGCGACATCGGCGACCGGCAACAGGCGCGCGACGCGGTCGCGCGCACCGTCGAGCGGCTCGGCCGGCTCGACGTGCTGGTAAACAACGCGGGCGAGCAGCATCCGCAGCCCGGCATCGAGGACGTGACCGAGGAGCAGCTCGAGCGTACTTTCCGCACCAACGTGTACGGGATGATCTTCTGCACGCAGGCGGCGCTGCAGCACATGAAGGGCGGCGGCCGCATCGTCAACACGGCGTCCGTCACCGCGTACCACGGCAGCCCGAAACTGCCCGACTACTCGGCGACCAAGGGCGCGATCGTCGCGTTCACGCGCTCGCTGTCGATCGAGCTGGCCGAGCGCGACATCCGCGTGAACGCCGTGGCGCCGGGGCCGATCTGGACGCCGCTGATCCCGTCGACCTTCAGCGCCGAGCAGGTGTCGAAATTCGGCTCGAACGTGCCGCTCAAGCGGCCGGGCCAGCCCGACGAGCTGATCGACTGCTACGTCCTGCTCGCATCGGAAGGCGCGAGCTACATGACGGGACAGACCTTGCATCCGAACGGCGGCTCGATCGTCGGCGGCTGACCGGTTCCCCACACAAGGAGAAAGCGCATGAAACGACCCAACTGGACGACCGCGGCGCTCGCTGCGGGCGCGCTCGCGGTAGCGGGGCTCGCGCACGCACAGATGCCGAGCGAGCCGCCCGCCTCGAATTCGCACGTGCCGGGCGGCGTGATCAATCCGTCGTCGGGCGCCGGTGCCGGCGATGCGGGCATGGCGAAGGCGCCGCAGGGCGCCGATGCGGAATTCGTCGACAAGGCCGCGATCGGCGGCAAGGCGGAAGTGCAGGCGAGCCAGCTGGCGCTGAAGCAGTCGAAGTCGTCCGACGTGCGCGCGTTCGCGAAGCGCATGGTGGCCGACCACGGCAAGGCGAATGCGCAGCTGAACCAGATCGCCGCGCGCAAGGGCATCAAGCTGCCGGTCGAGCAGGTGACCGACCCGGACGTGGAGGCGCTGCGCGGCAAGCAAGGCAAGGACTTCGACACCGCTTATGTCGCGGCGGCCGGCCCGGAAGCGCACCGCAAGACGATCGCGCTGTTCGAAACGGAGGCCCGCGACGGCAAGGACGCGCAACTGCGCGCGTTCGCGCAAGCCACGCTGCCGAAGCTCAAGCATCACCTGAGCATGGCAGAAGCGCTGCAGCGCAAGGTGGGCGCGCAGTAACGCGCGCCCGGTTCAACCCCGGGCCGCGCGTGCGGCCCGCATTTTTCGGAGAAGCAGTCATGGCCCAACGTCAATCGAAGCACGAAGGCATCCTCGAACTGCTCTGTCAGGCATACGAGACCGAGCTTGGCGGCGCGCAGATCTACGAGGCCGCGCTCCAGTGCGCGACCGACCCGGACCTGCACAAGGAATGGGAGAAATATCATCGCGAGACCCTGCATCACCAGGAAGTGCTGCGCAAGGTGTTCGAAACGCTCGGCCTCGATCCGGATGCGCAGTCGCCCGGCCGTGCCGCTGTCGCGGCCACCGGCAAGTCGCTGGTGCAGGTGATCCAGCAGGCGAAGAAGCAGGCCGATCCGGCCGTCGCGCAGGTCGTCGCGGCCGAGTGCGTGGTGCTCGCCGAGACGAAGGACCATCTGAACTGGGAGCTGATCGGCTATGCGGCCGACCAGCTGCGCGACAGCGACGCAGCGCGTGCGCTGAAGGCCGCGCACGACGAAGTCGAAGCCGACGAGGATCATCACCTCTATCACACCCGCGGCTGGGCGCGCGAGATGTGGATCGAGTCGATGGGCTTCAAGGCCGTGCTGCCGCCGCCGGAGGAAGTGAAGAAGGTCGAGTCGGCGGCCGATGCGGCGCGCGCCGAGCGCTCGCGCGGGAAGATGATGTAAGCGGGTCCGCTCGCGATCGGGCCGTGCCGCTCGCGCGGCCGGCCCGAGGCGACCGTGACCGAGAAGCGCGGGAATCCGCAGGCAAGAACCGCGGCCACTTCCCGAGCGACGTGGCCGCCAGCAGCAAACCAAATGGGCCGATCAGGGGCGGTAGAGTCTGCTCGCGAGCCTCGGTGACGCCCGCGCTGTAGCCCGCTGCAATGGCGGGTTTGATTCCGGCTGGTTAAAACTCCCGTTTTTCAAGAAGGCGTCCACGCTCGTCAGGAGCGGCGCGCAGGCATTCGCGGCGGCTGTGCCTGTGAACGCTGGAATGCTCGTAAAATCGAGCATACGAGCCATAAGGAGCGATTTATCGAGCATGAAGGTCAATCAAGAGATGGCTGCCAGCCCGGCCGTGCTTGCCGAGACAAAGCACCTGGGGCAACTGCTCTCCCGTCTCCGTATAGCGAGAGGGGTCCATCAGAGCGAGGCAGCCACGCGAGCCGGACTGTCGCGCAATACCGCCTACCGCATCGAAAAGGGCGACCCTGGCGTGGCGATCGGTCAGGTGGTTCGATATCTGGAAGCGTTTGCTCCCGGCCTGCGCCTGCATGACTTGCTCTCCGAGACGGATCCGGCGCTCAAGTCGCTCGATGCCCGCACCCGTCGTCGACGAGTTAGCGTTCTGTCGGAGAGGGAACTCAAGGAGCTGGACTTCTAATGGCAGCAACGATCGCGAAGCTCGCGAGATCGCTGCGAACACTTCATCAGTGAGCCGGAGGGCATCGCAGGCCCGGCCGTCAACCGTTGTTGTATCCGCCGTCGCAGTCAGCCTCCATCGATTACCGCCATCCGTCGCCCGCAGTTGCAAACAGCAACGGCCGCCGCTCACGCCAGCATATCCACCACCATCACCACCACCGACGCCGCCATCAGCGCGACGGCAAGCCACCCCAGCACCCTCGATGCGACGCCGCTGCCCGGCTGGCCGGCCGCCCCGCGCCGCTGGGCGAGCAGCATCACGAGCACCAGCATCGGCACCGCGGCGATGCCGTTGAGCACCGCGCTCCAGTACAGCGCCTTGATCGGATTGACCGGGCCGAAGCAGATCGCGATGCCGACCAGCACGCACAGCGCGAGCACGCCGTAGAACGCCGGCGCGCGATGCACCGGCTCGTTGAGGCCCTCGCGGAACTGCCATGCCTCCGCGCAGCCGTAAGCGGCGCTGCCGGCGAAGGCCGGAATCGCCAGCAGCCCGCAGCCCACGATGCCGAACGCGAACACGACGAACGCCGCTTCGCCCGCGATCGGCCGCAGCGCTTCGGCGGCCTGCGCCGTCGACCCGATGTCGTGCCGGCCGTGCGTGAAGAACACCGCCGCGCCGATCACCATGATGCAGAACGACACCGCGTTCGTGACGATCATCCCGGTCCACGTGTCGAACGTGATGCGCCGCTCGGTGTCGCGACGGGTCGCGGGCGGGCTGGCGGTGTCGCCATCGCCGTTGCGCCGCTCGGCCTGGGTTTCCTCCACTTCGAGCGCGGCCTGCCACACGAACAGATACGGGCTGAGCGTCGTGCCGAGCACCGCGACCGCGGTGGTCGCGTAGTCGTGCGTGAACGCGATGTGCGGCAGCACCAGCGTATGCAGCAGATTGCGCCAGTCGACGTGCACGAAGCCGAGTTCCAGCACGTACGCGAGCAGGCCGAGCGTCATCCATTTGAGCCAGCGCGCATAGCGCTCGTACGACATCAGCACCTGCAGCGCGAGCGACGCGATCCCGTACAAGGCCGCGTACCGGTAGCTGCGCCCGCCGGCGACGAGCGCGGTCGCGTCGCCCATCGCGGCGAGATCGGCGCCGACGTTCACGACGTTGACGATCACGACCATCACGATCAGCGTTTTCGCGAGACGGTCGGAGAAGTGCTCGCGGATGCCGGCCACCAGCCCCTTGCGGTTGGTGCGCCCGACGAACGCGGCCGCGAGCTGCACGACGACCATCATCGGCAGCGTGACGACGATCATCCACAGCATGTTGAAACCGAACTGGCTGCCGGCCTGCGCGTACACCGCGACGTTGCTCGGATCGGCGTCGGATGCGCCCGCGAGCAGGCCGGGGCCGAGCCGCCGATACCACGGCTTCGCGGCCGGCGCGGGCGCGGACGTGGATGTCGAGGTGGGCGCGGCGTGCGTTGCGTCGTCGTTGCGCAGGTCGCTCATTCGGCGTCTCCGCGCGTGCCGTGCGCCGTGCCGGCGTCGCGCGCGAGTCGCGCTGCGGTGCGCAGCGCGTCGACCAGCGTCCGGTACGCGCGCTCGCGCGAATCGGCGCCGCGCGTGCGCAGCACGTAGGACGGGTGATACGTCGCGACGACGAGGCGGCCGTCCGGCGAGCGCAACGGCTGGCGCGCGCGTTCGAGCGTCGCGTCGTTGTCCTGCAGCACCGCGCGCAGCGCCGTCGCGCCGAGCGCGACGATCACGCGCGGCGCGAGCGTCTCGAGTTCGCGTTCGAGCCAGTAGCGGCACGCGGCGACTTCCCGCTGCGCCGGCGTCTTGTGCAGCCGGCGCTTGCCGCGCGGCTCCCACTTGAAGTGCTTGACCGCGTTGGTCACGTACACGCGGGCGCGATCGATCCCGGCTTCGTCGAGCGCACGGTCGAGCATGCGGCCCGCCGCGCCGACGAACGGCACGCCGGTCCGGTCTTCCTGATCGCCCGGTTGCTCGCCGACCAGCATGATGCGCGCGTCGGCGGGGCCGGCGCCCGGCACCGGCTGCGTCGCGTGTTCCCACAGCCCGCAGCGGCGGCACGCGTCGAGCGTGGCCGGCGCGTCGTCATCGGCGTCGCCGCCGGGCGCGTCGGCCGCGTCGGGCTGCGGCCGCTGCGACGGCTTGGCGTGCTGCGCCGCATGCGTCGGGTGTCGGGACGTGCGTTCCGTCATGCGGCGCCTCCCACGCAGCCCGACGCGTCGGCGTGCGCCGCGCGGCATGCGTCGCGCCCGCATGCGGGCGGCTTGCTGGGTTGGCGGTTCGGCCGTGCGCGCATCGAGGGGCTCCCGTATCGACGATATCGCGTCGATGCAGCAACCGGCATGCCGGGGACTTTCAATATGGGCGCGCAGTTTGCGCGGGGGCCGTATCCGCTGAATGGAGACACCCGATGCATACCCCCCGCGTCAACGATCCGGCGGCCGACGACGTGCTGCTGTGGCGTTCACCCGACAGCGTCCCGCCGCGCCCGCGCCGGGTGCTGGTGGTCGACGACTACCGCGACGCGGCCGATGCGCTGCAACTGCTGCTGGAGGCGCGCGGTTTCGAATGCCGCGTCGCCGACGATCCGTTCGCCGTCTGCGCGCTCGCGCGCGACGGGCAGCCGTTCGCGATCGTGCTGGACATCGCGATGCCGGGCCTCGACGGCCTGCAGCTCGCGACGCGGCTGCGCGCCGACCCGCGCACCGCCGACATGCTGCTCGTCGCCTGCAGCGCGCACGCGTCGCAGCGCGATCGCGAGCGTGCGCGCGAAGCAGGCTTCGACGCGCACTGCGCGAAGCCGCTCACGCCGCACCGGCTGCTCGCCTACCTGGAATCGGCGAGCGGCGGGCGGCGCTGACGCGCGCGGCGCGGGACGTTACACGACGCTTGTAAAACGGTGCCGGGGCGGCGCGGCGGCGGGCTCGCGCGCCGGTATCTTCCCGGCTGGGTCTGCCCGGGCGAATCATGCACAATACCGGGCATTCGAGAACCGGAGACTAGGCCCGTGGGAATCAATTTCGATTTGACCGACTTGCAGGCGTTTCGCGCGGTGGTGGAGCTGGGGAGCTTCCGTAAGGCCGCCGAATCGATCAGCATTTCGCAGCCCGCGTTGAGCCGCCGGATCGAGAAGCTGGAGGACGCGCTCGGCGTGCGGCTGTTCGAGCGCACCACGCGCAGCGTCACGCTGACGACCGTCGGTCGCGTGTTCGCGCCGAGCGCCGAGCAGCTGCTCGACGATCTCGACGTCGCGCTGCTCGGCATCCGCGACGTGTCGTCGAGCCGCCTCGGCCATGTGACGATCGCCTGCGTGCCGTCGGTCGCCTATTACTTCCTGCCGAACGTGATCGCCAGCTACCATCGCCGCTTTCCGCGCATTCGCGTCAAGCTGCTGGATGCGAGCGCGAACGAGGTGCTGAGCGCCGTCATCAGCGGCGAGGCCGATTTCGGCGTGAGCTTCATGGGCAGCCAGGAGCCTGAAGTCGAATTCCGGCTGCTGCTGCAGGAGCGCTTCGTCGCCGCATGCCGGCGCGATCATCCGCTCGCGGGCAAGAAGCGCGTGACGTGGAACGAGCTCTATGCGTACGACTACGTGTCGGTCGACAAGACCTCAGGCAACCGTCTGCTGCTCGATCAGGCGCTGACCGCCGTCGCGCCGCGCGCGGCGAGCGTGTGCGAAACCCGTCACGTGACGACCATGCTCGGCTTGATCGAAGCCGGGCTCGGCGTGGCCGCGGTGCCGTCGATGGCGATGCCGGGGCGCGACCATCCGGTGCTCACGAGCGTGCCGCTCGTCGAGCCGGTGGTCAAACGCCGCGTGGGGATCGTGAAGCGGCGCGGACGCACGCTGACGCCGGCCGCCGAAGCGTTTCACCGCGCGGTGCTCGATGCGCGGCGCGGCGCCGCGGCCGGCAGCGAGGCGGCGGCATGATGCGCGCATCCGCTGCCGTTCCCGCATACGCATCCGCAACCGCAACGGCGGAGCGCGCCGCATCGTGACGACCGCAACACCGCTTCGTTCGTTGTACGTGCAGGTCCTGCTCGCCATGGCGCTCGGCGTGAGCGTCGGCCATTTCTGGCCGCACGCGGGCGCGCTGCTCAAGCCGCTCAGCGATGCCTTCGTCGGGCTCGTGCGGATGATGATCGCGCCGATCGTGTTCTGCACGATCGTGTCGGGCATCACGTCGCTGGCGAACGGCCGGGCGATCGGCCGCACGATCGTGCGCGCGCTCGCGCTGTTCTATCTGCTGACCGCGGCCGCGCTCGCCTTCGGGCTCGTCGCCGCGTTCGTGCTGCGCCCCGGAGCGGGCATGCACGTCGACGTGCATCACCTCGATCCGAACATCCTCGCGCCATACGCACGGCAGGCGCCGCCGCGCGGCCTGGTGGCGTTCGCGCTCGACGTGATCCCCGACACGATGCTGGGCGCGTTCCGCAACGGCGACGTGCTGCCAGTGCTGCTGCTGTCGCTGCTGTTCGGCTTCGCGCTGAATGCGCATCCGCAGGCCGGGCGGCCCGTGCTGGCGCTGATCGACGGCGTCGCGCAGGTCGTGTTCCGCGTGCTCGCGATGATCATGCGGCTCGCGCCGCTCGGCGCGTTCGGCGCGATGGCGTTCACGGTCGGGCGCTTCGGTATCGGCTCGGTCGGCTCGCTGGCGTGGCTGATCGTGTCGTTCTACGTCGCCTGCGTGCTGTTCGTCGCGCTGGTGCTCGCGCCGCTCGCGCGGCTGCACGGCTTTTCGCTGTGGCGGCTGTTGCGCTACATCCGCGAGGAGTTGCTGATCGTGCTCGCGACGTCGTCCACCGAGCCCGTGTTGCCGCGGCTGATCGTCAAGCTCGAGGCGCTCGGGTGCGACAAGGGCGTGGTCGGGCTCGTGCTGCCGGCCGGCTATTCGTTCAACCTGGACGGCACCGCGATCTATCTGACGCTCGCCGCGATGTTCATCGCGCAGGCGTGCGACGTGCCGCTGTCCGCGCCGCAGATCGCCGCGCTGCTGGCGGTGATGCTCGTCACGTCGAAGGGCGCGGCCGGCGTGTCGGGCAGCGGGCTCGTGGCGCTCGTCGCGACGCTCGTCGTGATGCCCGACCTGCCGGTCGCGGGCGTCGCGCTGCTGGTCGGCATCGACCGGTTCATGTCCGAGGCGCGCGCGTTGACGAGCGTGATCAGCAACGCGTGCGCGGTGATCTTCGTGGCGTCGTGGGAAGGCGCATGCGACCGTGCGCGTCTCGTGCGGGTGCTGAGCGGCGCCGGGACGGCCGGCGCGGACGAGGCCGAAGCCGGCGCGTAGTGCACGTAGTGCGGCGGGAAGGCGGGAAGGCGGGGAAGGCGGGGGAGAGCGGCGGAAGCGCGGCGTCGTGCCCGCGCCCGCCGCACGTGCTCAATGCGCGGACACCGAATCCAGCCCGGTCGACTTCACTTGCGGCTGCACGTCGGGCGACGCGAGATAGTCGAGCAGCGCCTTCGCTTCGGCCTGATGTTGCGCGCCGACCGGGATGCCGGCCGCGAAGCGCGTGACGGACTGCAGCGCTTCCGGAATCTTGCCGACGTAGGTCGCGCCCTTGACGGGCAGCAGCTCGCTGACCTGCTGGAAGCCGATTTCGTAGTCGCCGTTCGCGACCACCGAGGCGACCGGAATCCGCGGAATCATCTTCGCCTTCGATTTGACCTGGTCCTCGATGCCGAGCTTCTTGAACAGCTCGCGCTCGATGTAGACGCCGCTCGCGCTGTCCGAGTACGCGATCGATTTGGCATGCAGCAGCACCTGCTTGAGGCCGTCGGCCGTGCCGATGTCGGGGGTCGGCGCGCCGGCGCGCACCACCATGCCGATGCGCGAATCGGCCAGCTCGACGCGCGAGCCGGCGATCACCTTGCCTTGCCGGATCAGGTCGTCGAGCGCGTAGCCGACCATGATCACCGCGTCGGCCGGCTCGCCGCGCGCGAGCCGGTTCGGAATCGCCTCGGCCGACTTGCCCATCGACGGGCCGAGCGCGGTGTCGAGCGTGTTGCCGGTGTGCGCTTCGAACTGCGGGCCGAGCAGCTTGTAGGCGGCCGTGAAGCCGCCGGAGCTCATCACGTGCAGCTCGGCCGCCTGCACGGTCGTGGCGAGCGCGGCAGCGGCGACGAGCGCGCTCGCGCAGAGGGTGTGGAACAGTTTTTTCATGGTCGTGTCGGTCGTCGTGGTCGAGCGGTGTCGGGGCTGCGATGCGGCTGCGGATTTCAGTGCGTCAGTGCGCGGGCGTGAGCGTCGCCGGCTGGCGGCGATACAGCGCGAAGGTCGCGAGCAGCGCGCACACAGCGGCGAGGCTCATCCAGTAACCGGGCGCGGCCTTGTCGCCCGTCGTATGGATGAGCGCGGTCGAGATCGCCGGCGTGAAGCCGCCGAACACGGCGGTGGCGAGGCTGTAGGCGAGCGAGAAGCCCGCGACGCGCACTTCGACCGGCATCACTTCCGTCAGCGCGACGACCATCGCGCCGTTGTAGATCCCGTACATGAACGACAGCCACAGCAGCACGAGCAGCATGTTGATGAACGACGGCGCGTGAGCGAGCAGCGACAGCGCCGGATACGCGGTGGCGATCGCGAGCAGCGTCATGCCGACGAGCAGCGGGCGGCGGCCGATGCGGTCCGACAGCGCGCCGCCGATCGGCAGCCACACGAAGTTCGACACGCCGACGCACAGCGTCACGAGCAGGCTGTCGGCGGTGCTCAGGTGCAGCACCGTCTTGCCGAAGGTCGGCGCGTAGACGGTGATCAGGTAGAAGCTCGTGGTGGTCATCGCGACCAGCATCATCCCGGCGATCACGACGCCCCAGTTGCGCGCGAGCGTGGCGAACACTTCCTTCATGCCCGGGCGATGCCGGCGCGCGGTGAACTCCTGCGTTTCCTGGAGATTGCGACGCAGCATGAAGATGAACGGGACGATCATGCAGCCGACGAAGAACGGCACGCGCCAGCCCCACGCGGCGATGGCCGACGTGCTGAGCCAGTGATTCAGCGCGAAGCCGAGCGCGGCCGCGACGACGATCGCGACCTGCTGGCTGGCCGACTGCCAGCTCGTGTAGAAGCCCTTGCGGCCGGGCGTGGCCAGTTCGGCGAGATAGACCGACACGCCGCCCAGCTCGGCCCCGGCCGAGAAGCCCTGCAGCAGCCGCCCGGCCAGCACCAGCACCGGAGCCAGCATGCCGATCGTCGCGTAACCCGGTACGAACGCGATCAGGATCGTGCCGCTCGCCATGATCGCCAGCGTGACGATCAGGCCCTTGCGGCGGCCGACGTCGTCGATGTACGCGCCGAGCACGATCGCGCCGAGCGGACGCATCAGGAAGCCGGCGCCGAACACGGCGAAGGTCATCATCAGCGACGCGAATTCGCTCGCGGCCGGAAAGAACACCGCGGCGATCTGCGTCGCGTAGAAGCCGAACAGGAAGAAGTCGAATTGCTCGAGGAAGTTGCCGGCCGTCACGCGGAATACCGCGGCGGCCTTCGAGCGTCCGGTCGAAGGGCTGGACGAGGGATGCATCAGGGTGTCTCCAGGAAAGCGGGAAAGGCGCGGGGCGCGATCGATTGTTGTTTCGCCAATGTTCGCCCGGAGACGGCAAAACGAGAAGTGCGATTTTTGCAGCGATTGATGTTGTTTCGTTATCAATCGGCGCGCGGGCCGAGGACGAAACCAGGACGAAAAAAAGCCCCGCATTGTGCGGGGCAGGTCGGCTCAACTGCCGCCGAATCCGGATGACGCGTCAGTTTCAGTGATGGCCGCGGGTGCGCGGGTCGGTCAGATCCTCGGTCGGGTCGGTCAGCCCGAGCTCGTCGCTGGCGCTCCAGTACGGCGTGCTGCCGTAATACTCGTGCAGCGGCTCGGCCCATTGCGGGTCGGCCATCGCCGGCCAGTGATCCTTGTCGAAGCCCGGCGCGTTCTTGATCCGCTCGGACGACACCGACAGCAGGAAGCACTTGCGTTCGGTGTCGAGCGTGAGCGCGCTCCACGGGATCGCGAGCAGCTTGTCGCCGATGCCGAGCAGGCCGCCGCTCGACAGCACGGCGTACGCCACGCGGCCCGAGCGCACGTCGAGCATGATGTCCTTGATCTTGCCGACGTCGTCGCCGTCGGTCGTGTAGACCTTGTTGCCTTCCAGCGTGTCGGCGGCCATCACGTCGGGACCGGGGCCGGCTGCGGTCGCCGCGCCCTTGCCGATGATGCGGGCTTGTCCTTGGTCGGTAGTCTGCATGGTTGTCCTCCTGGCTGTGTAGGCGCGACCGTGCCCGGGATGGGCCCTGCGGGTCGCGCGGGTGGTCGGGCGGGGCGCGCGCGCCCCGTCACGTCTGCTTCGGTTGCGACACGCCTTCCAGCGTGTTGGCTACTTCGTCGCGCGCGGGGCTGGCCGTGCGCGTCGCGATGTCCGCGAGCGACAGCATGCCGACCAGCCGCTTGTCGTGGTCGACGACGGGCAGCCGGCGCAGCTGCGCGTCGGCCATGTAGTGCTGGATCTCGTCGAGCGAATCGTCGACGAAACACCATTCGATCGGGCCCGACGCGACTTCGTGCACGCGCGTTTCCGGCGGCTTGCCCGCCGAGATCGCACGCACGGCGAGATCGCGGTCGGTGACCATCCCGATCAGCCGGTTGTTGTCGCACACCGGCAGCGCGCCGATGTCGTAGCGCTCCATCAGTTGCGCGGCATGACGGATCGAGTCGGTCGGCGCGATGCGCACGACGTCCTGCGACATGATTTCGTTGACGCGATGCATTGAGGTCCTCCTCGCGAGTTGGGAGCCGGGTCATGCGCTGCCGCAAGCGGCGTGCCGCGGAGTGCGCGTCGCCCGGCCAGGGTCATTCGTCGCGGCGCTTGGCCGGGTCCTGCCAGGGGCCGTCGTCATGCGTGCCCGGGGGCGTGTCGGGGTCGATGCGCGTGACGCCGCCGGTCGCGGGCGGGTCGCTCGCCGGGAACGTGTCCTCGAGCTGCTCGTCGATGTGGCGCTCCGAGCGGCCCGTCTTGGTCTGATCCTGGTCCTTCAGCGGCGGCTGCGGGTCGGGATGCCGCTCCTGTTCCGGCGTATCGATGCCGGCTCGGGTCGAATCGCTCATGGCGTGGCTCCGTATCGTTGGCGTTGACGTGCCGATGGCGCAACCGGCGTGCCTGCAACGCGCGGCGGCACACGATTTGCCGTCTGCGTGGCAGAGGACCACGCGCGGCGCACGCACACACGCACACGCAGTCCACACGCAATCGAGCGGGAGGCACGATGACCATTCCAAAACGACGACCCGGAGTGCGCTACGAAGTGAACGTATGTGGCGGCGGCTTCGATTCGGTGAAGAGCCACTTCAGCGCATGGAAGCGGGAGCCGCTGATTTACCGGCCCGAGCGGCGGATGTTCGAGGGCAAGGCCGACGTGCGGCCGCTCGACGAGACCTTCGGCTCGACCGAACCGGCGCGGTTCGCGCTGCAGACCGCGTGCGAGCCGGCCGACGCGTATGCGCTCGCCGCGCGGGTGCGCGACGACGGCCGCGAGCTGTGGCTCGTGATGGCCGCGTACGAGAGCTAGCGCGATGCCGTTGAAAGAATTGCAGCGCGCGGTGTAGGGAAGACATGGAATGCGATCGCGCCGCGGCGCGCGGCGGCGGGCGGCCCGTCAGGACGCGCGTGTCGCGGCGGCATAGCGCTTGCGGGCCTTTGCGAGCCTTAGCGGGCCTGATGATCGCGCGCACGCGCGACAGCGGGCGCCGCCATGTGGAGATCGGCGCCGCTTGCGCCGACACGACGCGATGAACGACTGCCTATGAACCCGATCGTTATCCGAGAGCTGCATCGCCCCGAGCCGCCGATGCCGGACGTCGAGCCGGAGCCCGAGCCGCCCGCGCCGACCGAGGTGCCGCCCGGCGTGCCGGAACCGTACCAGGATCCCGAGGGCGACCCGCCCGGGCACCCGCCGCCCGAGCGTGAGCCGCCGACCCGCGAGCCGTCGATCCGGGCGCGAGGGGCGCGGCGGGCGGTGAAATCCACAACGTTGATGGAGGTCCCACGATGAATATCCGCGTGAAACCCGGCATGTTGCGCGACGTGGCCGAGACGCTCGGCCGTCATTTCGACGCACGCGAGATGCCGTTTCATGTCGAGGAGCGGCCGGCCGGCGCGCTGCATATCGGCTTTCGCGTCGACGGCCATCCGGCGTCGCTGACGGTCACGTTCGACGCCGACGCGTTCGCCGCGCTCGAACACGCCGGCGTCGAGCGGCAGCGCGGCGCGCTCACGCGCGTCGCCGCCGAATTCGACACGATGATGGCGCGCCGCGCGCCCACCGCGTATGCGGGCGATTTCCACTTCAACCGGCTCTGAGCCGGGCCGTTCAGGCCGGCGCGGTGCCGGCCACTTGTCACGGAGGATTCGATGAAACCGATCCAGACGATACGCGTGGGCGCCGTTGCGTTCGCCGCCGCGTGCGCGCTGGGCGCATGCATGCAACCGCGGCCGAACGACGCCGCACACGCTGCGCCGCCGGCGCCTCCGGGCGCGCACGGTCCGCAGCCGACCACGACGATGCCGGACGCGAACACGCGTTACGACACGCGGCCGTCGCCGCACAACACGCTGCCGGCCGGTGCTGCCGGTGGCGAGCCGGCCGACGTGCCGCCGCCCGGACCGAACGGCGCAGAGGGCGACGCGCCGCTGCCGGGCACGCCGCCGCCGATGCAGTACTGAGGCGAGCGGTTGGTGCTGCGGGGTGGGAGCGGGCGGGACGGGGGCGCACGTGACGCATGACGCGCGCACGGCTCACGGCGCACCGCGCACGGAGGGCGCGCCGGACCCGCGGGATGCGCGAGAAGCGCGAGAAGCGCAGGACGCGCTCGACACAAGAGGCGCAAGAGGCGCAAGAGGCGCAAGAGGCGCAAGAGGCGCAAGAGGCGCAAGAGGCGCAAGAGGCGCAAGAGGCGCAAGAGGCGCAAGAGGCGGAAGACGCGGAAGACGCGCGGCCGCCAACAACGTAGCCCCCAGCGCGCGCCCAGCGCGCCACGCCCTCCGTCGCCGTCCCCCAAACCCCCGCCGCGCGCCCCTCGCCCCCGCAACCCCCGTGCCCCGCCCACCCCCGAACTTCCCGCCGCTTGTAAAAAAGCGGTTTCGCGCGCCGCCAACACCAGGGTACGAACCCTTGAGAGCCGCGCCGGACGGCGCTTTGCCGTACTGGCACGGAAGCTGCATCGATTCCCGCATACGAATTCCGCACACCGTCAGGAGGACATCGATGTCAGTCACGCTTGCGCTCCAGATGCGACAGCACCTGGCACTCACGCCGAGGCTTCAGCAGTCGCTTCGTCTGCTGCAGTTGTCTTCGCTCGAATTCCAGCAGGAATTGCGGCAGGCGCTCGACTCGAATCCGTTTCTCGAAGATGGCCAGAGCGACGACGAGGCGCCGGCCGATACACCCGAACATACCGCCGAGGCGGCCCCGCAGGACACCGCGGCCGAACGCGACGACGTGCGCGCGCCGGACGGCGACGTGTCGTACACGGCGGCCCCGACGATGCGCGGCACCGGCCGTCAGGGCGAGGATGGCGGCGATCTGTCGCCGGGCGAATGGATGGCCGCCGAGCCGTCGCTGCATCGGCATCTGCACGACGCGCTCCGGCTTTATCCGCTGAACCGCCGCGATCGCGAGGCGGCGCGCATCGTGATCGACGCGCTCGACGAAGACGGCTACCTGCGGCAGGAACTCGGCGATCTGCTGGGCGCCGCCGATCCGGCGCTGCTGGTGTCCGAGCAGAATCTGGCGGTCGCGTTGCGGCTCGTGCAGATGCTCGATCGGCCCGGCATCGCCGCGCGCTCGCTGTCCGAGTGCCTGCTGCTGCAGCTCGACGCGATCCCGGCCGGCACGCCGGCGCTCGCCGAAGCGAAGGCGATCGCCCGCGACCACCTCGAACGGCTCGCGCGCCGGGAAACGGCGGAGATCCAGCGGCGCGTCGGCTGCAACCAGCAGACGCTGCAAGCCGCCTGCGCGCTCGTGCGCGGGCTCGATCCGCGCCCCGGCAATCACTACGGCAGCACGCGCGGCGACTACGTGGTGCCGGACGTGATCGTGCGTCAGGTGCGCGACGAATGGATCGTCACGATCAACCCGGCCGTGCTGCCGCGCGCGCGTCTGCACGAGCGTTACGCGACGTTGTTCGCGCAGTCGAGCGGCGAGCGCGATTCGCCGCTCGGCCAGCAGCTGCAGGAAGCGCGCTGGCTGATCCGCAACGTGCAGAAGCGCTTCGACACGATCCAGCGCGTCGGCGAATGCATCGTCGCGCGGCAGCGCGACTTCTTCCGCTACGGCGAGATCGCGATGAAGCCGCTCGTGCTGCGCGACATCGCCGAGGAGCTCGATCTGCACGAATCGACCGTGTCGCGCGCGACGGGCAACAAGTACATGGCCACGCCGCACGGCACCTTCGAGTTCAAGCATTTCTTCCCGCGCAAGCTCGAGGCAGCCGGCAAGGGCGTGTGCTCGGCATCGGCCGCGAAGGTGCTGATCCGCGACATGATCGCGGCCGAGCGCCACACCGATCCGCTGTCGGACGTCGCGCTCGCGCAGAACCTCGCGGGGCGCGGCATTCTTCTTGCGCGCCGTACCGTGACCAAGTATCGCCAGGCGATGAAGATCCCGCCGGCCGAGATGCGCCGGCGCGACGCCGCATGACGATACCGTTCGAACTGCGCGCGGCCCGCGAGCCGCGGCCACCGCGCGCGTCACCGAAAGGAGGCAAGCGATGCCAGCCAAATCCCAGGCACAGCAGCGCGCCGCGGGGGCCGCCCTGTCGGCCAAGCGCGGCGACACGAAAATGAAGGACCTGAAGCCGCCGTCGAAGTCGATGGCCAAATCGATGAGCGAGAAGGAACTCGAAAAAATGGCCTCGACGCCGACTCACGGCAAACCCAAGCACAAGCACGATTCTTGACCGCGGCGAGCGCGCCGCCGGTCACCGTCAACCAGGAGGAATTCATGCTTCGATACGCTGTCATCTTCTTCGTCATCGCGATCATCGCCGCCGTGTTCGGCTTCGGCGGCATTGCGGCCGGGGCGGCCGAGATCGCGAAGATCCTGTTCTACATCTTCGTCGTGATCTTCCTGGTCACGCTGCTGCTGGGCGTCGTGCGTAGATGACGGACGCGCCCGACCGTTCGCAGCGCATCGCCGAACTCGAACATGCGCTCGCGAACGGGTTTCCGTCGCAGTCGACCCTCGTCGTCCACGCGGACGACGCTTCGGGCCGGCTGACGATCCAGGTGTCGTGGGTGCGCGTGCCGGCCGACGAGCGCGCACGCCAGTGGCGCTGCGTGGTCGACCTCGGCTTCGCGCCGGACGTGCTCGCGCGTTATGCGTCGCTCGGCACGGCCGACCGCCTGCGCGTGCGCACGCACGTGTGCGACCTCGCACGCCGCGCGGTGGACGAGGAGAAGCCGCGCGTCGAGGATGCCGAGATCGAATGCCGCGTCGCGGTGGACGTGACGCGCGCCGAACTCGACGACGCATTGCGCGCGCCCTGACGCCGCACCCGCGGCCCGCCGCGCCATGGCGCGCGGCCGCGCCGGCTCGCGCCGCCCCGGCGCGGGCCGTTTTCCGTAGCGGCGACACGCCGTCACGTGCACGTCGTCGCTCCTGACCGAATCGATACGAGGATGCCTGCATGACGAACTCCGCTCCATCCGGCAGCCAGCCTTCCGCCGCACCGCAATCCGACAGCGCGAAGGCGCGTCAGCTCGACGAGCACCGTCAACACCCTGACGGCGAGGCGTTGCGCACCAACCAGGGCGTGCGCATCGCCGACAACCAGAACACGTTGCGCGCCGGCGCGCGCGGCCCGTCGCTGCTCGAAGACTTCATCATGCGCGAGAAGATCACGCACTTCGATCACGAGCGGATCCCCGAGCGTGTCGTGCATGCGCGCGGGTCGGCCGCGCACGGCGTGTTTCGCGTCTACGAGTCGATGGCCGACTACACTAAGGCCGCTTTCCTGCAGGACCCGGCGGCCGAAACGCCGGTGTACGTGCGCTTCTCGACCGTGCAGGGCCCGCGCGGCTCGGCCGACACCGTGCGCGACGTGCGCGGCTTCGCGGTGAAGTTCTATACCGAGGAAGGCAACTACGATCTGGTCGGCAACAACATGCCGGTGTTCTTCATCCAGGACGCGATCAAGTTTCCGGACTTCGTGCACGCGGTGAAGCCCGAGGCGCCGAACGAGATGCCGACCGGCGCATCCGCGCACGACACGTTCTGGGATTTCGTGTCGCTCGTGCCCGAGACCACGCACACGGTGCTGTGGCTGATGTCCGACCGCGCGCTACCGGCGAGCTATCGCGCGATGGACGGCTTCGGCGTGCACACGTTCCGGTTCGTCAACGCGGCCGGCGCCGAGCACTTCGTGAAGTTCCACTGGCGGCCGGTGAGCGGCGCGTATTCGCTGTTGTGGGACGAGGCACAGCGTATCGCCGGCCACGACCCGGACTTCAACCGCCGCGATCTGTGGATGGCGATCGAGCGCGGCGACTATCCGGAGTTCGAACTGGGCGTGCAGCTGATCGACCCGGCCGACGCGCGCAAATTCGACTTCGACCTGCTCGACCCGACCAAGCTGGTGCCCGAGGAACTCGTGCCGGTGAAGCCGATCGGGCGCATGACGCTGAACCGCAACCCGGACAACTTCTTCGCCGAAACCGAACAGGTCGCGTTTCATCCCGGTCATGTGGTGCCGGGCATCGACTTCACGAACGATCCGCTGCTGCAAGGGCGGCTGTTCTCCTACACCGACACGCAGCTGAGCCGGCTCGGCGGCCCGAATTTTCACGAGCTACCGATCAACCGGCCGCTGTGCCCGTTCGCGAACAATCAGCGCGACGCGATGCACCGGCAGACCATCGCGGTCGGTCAGGCGTCGTACGAGCCGAATTCGCTGAACGGCGGCTGGCCGCGCGAGACGCCGCCGGCGCCTGCCGGCGGCGGCTTCGAGACGGTGCCCGAGCTGCTCGAAGGCACCAAGGTGCGCGTGCGCAGCGAATCGTTCGCCGACCATTTCTCGCAGGCTGCGTTGTTCTACCAGAGCATGACCGACATCGAGCAGCGGCACATCCGCGATGCGTATTGTTTCGAGCTCGGCAAGGTCACGAAGCCGGAGATTCGCGCGCGCGTGGTGAACGACATCATCGCGCGATTCGACGCGGGGCTCGCCGCGGAAGTGGCCGAGCGGCTCGGCTTGCCCGCGCCGCAGACGGCGACGACGCCGGCCGTCGCGCGCCTTGCGCCGTCGTTGAGCCTCGTCGGCCGCGCGAAGCCGACGATCCGCTCGCGCAAGATCGCGCTGGTCGCGACGCCGGGCGTGAGTCAGGCGCTGGTCGACCAGGTGCGCAGCACGCTGGCGGCGGCGGGCGCGGTGCCGACCGTCGTCGCGCCGACGCTCGCGCCGATCGGCGGCATCGTGCCGCAGGCGACGCTCGCCGGGATGCCGTCGGTGATGTTCGACGCGGTGTTCGTCTGCGGCGGCGACGGCCGCGAACTCGCGCACAACGCCGAGGCGTGTCACTTCGTGCGCGAGGCGTTCAAGCACCTGAAGCCGATCGCGGCGGTCGGCTCGGGCCGTCAGCTGTTGAGCGCCGCGCATTTGCCGGACCCGGCCGAAGGCGTGTGCGTCGCCCACGTGGCCGATCTCGACGCGGTGCTGGGCGCGTTTTCCGGCGAGCTCGGCCGGCACCGCGTCTGGGCGCGCGAGCAGCAGGCGGCCGAGCTGCCGGCGTAGCGCCGCACCGCGCGCCCGGCTCGCGCAGACGGGCGCGCCTGCGGCAAGGAGGAACAGGGATGCCACCGCGGATGATATGGAAAGGCGCGATCAGCTTCGGGCTGGTGCACGTGCCCGTGCAACTGTTCCCGGCGACGCGCACCGTCAAGCCGTCGTTCCGGATGCTCGACAGGCGCTCGATGGACCCGGTCGGCTACCGGCAGATCAACAAGCGCACCGGCAAGGAGGTCACGCGCGACGACATCGTGCGCGGCTACGAGTACGAGAAGGAGCGCTACGTCGTGCTGACCGACGACGAGATCCGCTCGGCGAATCCGGAATCGACGCAGACCGTCGACATCCTGACCTTCGTCGACGAGGACGCCGTGTCGTTCCTGTATCTCGACACGCCGTACTACCTCGTGCCTGACCGCAAGGGCGAAAAGGTCTACGCGCTGCTGCGCGATGCGCTGAAGGACAGCGGCAAGATCGGCATCGCGCTGGTCGTGATGCGCGATCGCCAGCATCTCGGCGCGCTGATTCCGGTCGGCCCGCTGCTCGCGCTCGATACGCTGCGCTGGCAGGACGAGCTGCGCCCGCTCGACGAGCTGTCGGTGCCGGCCGACGACGCCAAGCGCGCCGGCGTGACCGCACGCGAGTTCGAGATGGCGAAGAAGCTGATCGACGACATGTCGGGCAAGTGGACGCCCGACGAGTATCACGACACGTTTCGCGACGACATCCTCGAGATGGTCGAGCGCAAGGTGCGCGCGGGCAAGATCGAGGAGATCGAGGAGCGTCCGGCCGAGACCGGACGCACGGCGACCAACGTCGTCGATCTGACCGAGCTGCTCAAGCGCAGCTTGCGCGGCGGCGATGGCGGCGGCGGCCGTGCCGCGCGCGCGCGCGATGCGGAGGACGACGGCGAAGCGGATGGGGCGGGCGCCGCGCCGCGCGGCGGCGCCCGGCGCAAGCCCGCCGCGAAATCGGCGTCGAAGGGCGCGGCCGCGAAGTCAGCCGCGAAGCCCGCGGCGAAGCGGCCGGCCGCGAAGCGCGCGTCGGCGGCCGAGCATGCGACGAAGAAGACCGCCGCGCGTCGCAAGCACGCGGCCTGACGGTGCGCGATCCAGTTCACGCGAGGTGACGCGATGGCAGGCAAGCTCGATCCGTATCGCCGCAAACGCCATTTCGACGCGACGCCCGAACCGGATGGCGCGGGTGCGCGGCGGCGCGCGAAGCCGCAGCCGCAGCCCGATGGGCGTGCGGCCCCACGCCGGCCGTTGCGTTTCGTGATCCAGGAGCACCATGCGCGGCGGCTGCACTACGACTTCCGGCTCGAACTCGACGGCACGCTGAAATCCTGGGCGGTGCCGAAGGGACCGAGCTTCGATCCGGCGGTGAAGCGTCTGGCCGTGCACGTCGAGGATCATCCGGTCGAATACGCGTCGTTCGAAGGGCAGATTCCGGCCGGCCACTACGGCGCCGGCTCGGTCGTCGTGTGGGACGAAGGCACGTGGACGCCCGACGGCGGCGTCGCAGGCGCGCGCAGCGGCTATCGTGCGGGCAAGCTGACGTTCCGGCTCGATGGCGAGAAGCTGCACGGCGGCTGGGCGCTGGTGCGCAGCGGACGGCAGGAGGGACGCCAGGAGCAGTGGCTGCTGATCAAGGAGCGCGACGAAGCGGCGCGCAGCGCCGATGAATTCGACGTGGTCGGCGAGCGGTCGGGCAGCGTGCACGACGGTGAGGGCGGGGCATCGTCGGCGGCAGGCGGCGCGGGCGCGGACTCGCACGATGCGACGGCGCGCACGGGTGGCGGCGGCCCTAGCAAGCGCGCCACGCAGACCGGCAAGCGCGCCGCGCGAAGCGGCGAGCGCGCGGCACGAGCCGCCAAGCGCGCCGATGACCGCGATCGCGCGACCGCTCGCGCACACGTTCGCGATGGCGACCGCGCCGCGGCCAGCGACGGTGCTGCCGCACGCGACCCCGGCGCCGCCAGTATCCGAGCTAGCACCGGCGACGCCGACCGCACCCCTCGCCGTACTCGTACTCCCGGCCGCGCATCCGCCGGCGACCGCGACCCCTCCACCGTCGAAGGCGCCGTGCGCGCGCCGCTGCCCGAGCGCATCGCGCCGCAACTGGCGACGCTGGTCGACGCGCCGCCCGCCGACGCCGACTGGCGCTACGAGCTGAAATTCGACGGCTACCGGATCCTCGCGCGCATCGCGGGCAAGGGCGCGCGTCGCCACGTGAAGCTGATGACGCGCGAAGGCCGCGACTGGACCGCGAAGCTGCGCGCGCAGCGCGAGGCGCTCGCGGCGCTGCCCGTCGACGACGCCTGGCTCGACGGCGAGGCCGTCGTGCTCGGCGCGAACGGCCTGCCCGACTTCCAGGCGTTGCAGAACGCGTTCGGCGCCGGGCAGTCGGACGACGTCACGCTGTTCGTCTTCGACCTGCCGTATCTCGACGGTTACGACCTGCGCGATGCACCGCTGGCCGCGCGCCGCGCGCTGCTCGAGCCGCTCGTCGCCGACAGCGACCCGACCCGGCTGCGCTTTTCCCCCGATCTCGGCGACGACGTCGCATCGCTGATCGCGAGCGCCTGCGACACCGGCCTCGAAGGGTTGATCGGCAAGCGGGCGGAATCGCGCTATCGCGGCGGACGGTCGGCGGCCTGGATCAAGCTCAAATGTCGGCGCCGGCAGGAATTCGTGATCGGCGGCTACACCGAGCCGTCGGGCAGCCGCCACGGCTTCGGCGCGCTGCTGCTCGGCGTGCACGACGCGCCGCCGGCCGGCAAGCGCTCGCGCGCGGCCGCGCCGCTGCGCTACGTCGGCCGCGTCGGCACCGGCTTCGACGCGCGCGCGCTCGACCGGCTCGCGGCGCTGCTGCGCCGGCACGAGCGCGACACGACGCCGTTCGAGCCGGCGCCGCGCGAACGCACGCGCACGCGCGTGCACTGGGTCGAGCCGACGCTCGTCGCCGAATGCGAATTCGCGGAATGGACCGGCGACGGCATCGTGCGGCAGGCCGCGTTCATCGCGTTGCGCGACGACAAGCCGGCGACGCAGATCGTCCGCGAAATGCCGAAGCATATGGAAACGGAGGGAGCGATGGAGCGACAGCAGAGCACGCCCGACGCGGGCCATGAACGCAAGCGCGCGTCGCGCGCCGCCGACGATACGGGCAAGCGCAAGCCAAACGCGCGCGCGAGCGCGTCCGCGCGCAACGCCCGTGAGGATGGCGACAGCGACGCGGAGCTGTCCGCTCGCGTGCGCATTACGCACCCCGAGCGCGTGCTCGACCCGGCGAGCGGCACGCGCAAGATCGACCTCGCACGCTACTGGCAATGGGTGGCGCCGTGGCTGCTGCCCGACCTGAAAGGGCGGCCCGTGTCGCTCGTGCGCGCACCGGGCGACATCACCGGCGAGCTGTTCTTCCAGAAGCACGCCGAGCGCCGCGAGATTCCGTTCGTCACGCAGCACCCCGGGCTCGATCCCGGGCATGGGGCGCTGCTGTCGCTCGACAGCGTCGATGCGCTGCTCGGCGCGGCCCAGATGGGCACGATCGAATTGCATACGTGGAACGCGCACGCATCGAACATCGAGCGGCCCGATCGCATCGTGTTCGACCTCGATCCCGATCCGGCGCTGCCGTGGAGCGCGATGATCGAGGCCGCGCAGCTGGTGCGAGGGCTGCTCGACGAGCTCGGCCTGCGCTCGTTCTGCAAGACGAGCGGCGGCAAGGGGCTGCACGTCGTCGTGCCGATCACGCGGCACATGGGCTGGGACGACGTGAAGGCGTTCTCGCGCGCGCTCGCGCAGCACGTGGCGGGCGCGTTGCCCGAGCGCTTCACCGCGACGATGGGGCCGCGGCACCGGCGCGGCAAGATCTTCATCGACTACCTGCGCAACGGCCGCGGCGCGAGCACGATCGCCGCCTACTCGGTGCGCGCACGGCCGGGGCTGGGCGTATCGGTGCCGCTGCACTGGGACGAGGTGCCCGACACGACGGGCGGCGCGCAGTGGACCATCGACACGCTGCACGAGCGCCTCGAGCGCTTGAAGCGCGACCCGTGGGAAGGCTACGACGACACGCGCCAGCGCATCACCGCGCAGATGCGCGCGCGGCTCGACGGGGCGTGACGCGTTCAGCGGCGACGCTGCTGCAGCCGGTAATACCAGTCCATCAGCGGCGTCGCGGAGATGCCGTGCGCGATCACCGACGCGGACACGACCGCCAGCACCGGCGCCGCGAGCGGACGCACGGCGCTCGACGGTCCGTGCTCGAGCGCGAACAGCAGATAGTAGAAGGAGCCGATTCCGCGGATGCCGAACCATGCCATCAGCCGCCGCTGCGCCGGCGTCGCGCGTGAGCCGGCGAGCGTGAGCGACACCGCGAGCGGGCGCACGGCGAAAAACAGCAGCGCCGCGAGCGCCGCCGCGCCCCACGTGACGAGCGGCGCCGTCAGCGTGCCGAGCACGCTGCCGATCATCGTCATCACGACCGCTTCGGCGATCCGTTCGAGTTCGATCGTGAAATCGAGCACCGATTCCGTCATGAACGCATGCACCTTCTCCGGATGCTTCTCGGTCGCGACCACGTCTTCGGAGTCGATCCGGCCGATCACTTCGCGCGGCCGCCGGCCGCCGCTCGCGCGGTACTCGACGCGGCGCATCGCGATGCCCGCCGCGAAGGTCGCGATGAAGCCGAAGGTCTGGGCGAGCTGCGCGGCGCCGAACGACAGCACAATCAGCGCCAGCGCGAAGAAGCCCTCGAAGCCGAGCGCCTGCGCATAGCGCGTGCGCAGCCAGCCGATCACGCGCGTCGCGCTGGCGCCGAGCACGCCGCCGATCGCCGCCGCGCCCGCCGTGCCCCACAGCGCGGCCAGCAGGAACGTTCCCGACAGCGCCGGCTGCCCGTGCGGCATGTCGGCCGCGCCGCACAGCGCGAGCCCCGCGAGCGCGAACGGCAGCGCGATCCCGTCGTTCATCCCGCCTTCGCCGGACAGCGCGAAGCGCACGAGATCGCGGTCGCCCGGATCGTGCACCTGCACGTCGTGCGCGAGCACGGGGTCGGTCGGCGCGAGGATCGCCGCGAGCAGCAGCGCGGGGCCCCAGCCGAGCCCGAGCGCGAGCATCGCGCAGCCGGCCAGCAGCGGCACCGTGACGATCATCGCGAGCAGGCCGAGCCGGCACGGCACCAGCCACAGCTTGTCGGACAGCGGCACGCGCAGCCGCAAGCCGATCGCGAACAGCGACACCAGCAGCGCGATCTCGACGATTTCGCGCAGCAGCGCCGCGTCGCGTTCGATGTCGAGATGGAGCAGCCCCGCGCCGGCCGGGCCGAGCGCGATGCCGAGCGCGAGATAGATCATCGCGCTGCTGCAAGGCAGATGGCGCAGCGCCGAGGTCGCGACGCCCATGCCCATCAACACCGCACCGACGATCAGATACCAGAGGGTTTCATGCATGCGAAAACGGGCAGTTGGAGAGGGGAAAAAGGCGTGCGGTCACGGCTTGCGGCCGAACGCCTCGCGCAGTTTCCGCTTCGCGCGCTCGAGCGTCGCGCGACGGGTTTTCGGCAGGTTGCGGCCCGCGCGGTTCACATAGAAGTTCAGCATCGACATCGCCGACTGGAACGGCGTCGCCTTGCGGCGGCGGCTGTGCTCGGCCGAGCGCTTCAGCGACGCGGCGATCTCCGCCGGATCGTCGGACTGGAAGATGTGCGGCTCGAGGTCGAGGGCGTCACTTTTTTGCATCACGTCGGCAGACCAGCGGTTGCGGTGCTGGGGACCGTTGCTGCGCGCGCGGCCGGGGCGGCGCGACGCGCGTTTGCCGTGCGGCGGTGAAGCGGAAGTGGAAGGCATGGCGGCGACTCCGTAAGGGATCGGATGAACGGACGCGGGGCCGCAAGTGGCGTGCCGGCCGACGACGACGGCACGGGCCTTGCTGATTCGTCTGCGCATGAACGTTCCACGACAGCGGTTCCATTGAGGGAGAACGCACCATGAAGTCAGCATCCGAATCGAAATCTGCCGCGCGCCGTCTGGTCGCGTGCGCAGCCGTCGCGCTCGTCGCCCCCGCGCCCGCCGCGTGGGCGCAGAACTCGCAGCGCGCGGACCACGGCACCGGCGCGCCGATCCTGTCGCCGCCCGATACGTCGGCGCAGGACGGCGGCAGCGGCATGTCGAACGGCAACACGGCCGCGCCGCCGCCTGCGACGCGGATGAACGACGCACGCGGCAAACGTTCGCACGCGCGGCCGCATGTACGCACCAAGCCGGGCGGCCCGAGCGCAGCCGGTAATGGTGGCAGCGGCGGCAGCAGCGCGGGGATGGGCGGCGTCGGCGCGGGCCAGGGCGGCACCGGTGCCGGCGCGGGCGCCGGCCGCTCGTCGGGCGCGACCGGCTCGGGCGGCGGCGGTGCGGGCGGCACGGGCAGCGCGGGCTCCAGCGGGTATTGACGCGCTCATTTGACGATCACGGTGTCGCGTCGGCGCAGCCGGCGCGGCGCGATGGCGGGGGCCGGCCGCGCAGCCGGCGCGCCGCCGCCACGCAGGAGGACATCATGCACTCGAATCATTGGAACTCGTTCGACCCCAACGACCTCGACGCGGACGACATCGATACCGACGATCTCGACACGACGGTGCGTCTCGACGTCGAAACCGGCAGGATCATGTTCCATGCGGCCTGGGCGTCGGCGCCCAACGCGTCGCCGATTGCCGCGCGGCACTCGGTCATGCTCGCGCTCGACTGCGACACGATGGAGCGCTACGCGAACCTCGACGAAGCTGCGCGCTTGCGCGTTCACGCGATGCTGCACGACAGCGTGCAGGCGACCCTCGAGACGTTGCCCGACACCGGCGACGAGATGACGCTGACGGTCGAGCTCACCGATGCGATGCTCGACGTGGCGCGCCATTTGCAGTAACCCGGTAACGCGATACTCGCGACGCGTGCGACACCTGGCCGACGTCGCATGTCGATGCGTCGCCGGCCGGCCGCAGCGCGCGTTACACCGCGTTGCAATGTTTGCAGAGCACGCGGAGCGGCACCGCGACCAAAGTCGCTTGGGCGAGCGACCGGCATGGCGATTGCTGCGCAAGCTGCACGGCACGATGGGTGCCGCAACGCGGTAACACGACAGGGAGCGATCCATGAGCAACAAGCTGGACCAATGCAAGGTGGCGATCCTCGCCGTCGACGGCTTCGAGGAAGCCGAACTGGTCGAACCGCTGCGCGCGCTGAAGGCCGAAGGCGCGCAGGTCGACGTGATCTCGCAGCAAGCCGGCGAGATCCAGGGCTTCCGGCACGTCGACAAGGGCGAGCGCGTGAAGGTCGATCGCACGTTCGACGACGTGCGCGAAGGCGATTACGACGCGGTGGTGCTGCCGGGCGGCGTCGTGAACGGCGACGCGATCCGCATGCTGCCGGCCGCGCGCGAATTCGTGACCGCAGCCGTCGGCGGCGGCAAGCCGATCGCGGCGATCTGCCACGGCGGCTGGCTGCTGGTGTCGTCCGGGCTCGTCAACGGCCGCACGATGACGAGCTGGCCGAGCCTGCAGGACGACATCCGCAACGCGGGCGGCAAGTGGGTCGATCAGGAAGTCGTGCGCGACGGCAATCTGATCACGAGCCGCAAGCCGGACGACCTGCCCGCGTTCAACGGCGCGCTGGTGCAGTGCCTCGCCGCGCGGGGAGCCTGAGCGATGGCTTCCTCCGAGTGCCGCGTGACGCTGACCGATGCGCCGCCTGAATTCGACGGCGCGGCGCTGCAGTTGCGCTTCGTGATCGACGTCGACGGCAAGCCGCAGACTGCCGCGATCAGCGTGGAAGCGCTGGAAGATCATTTCGGGGCACGCTCCGCGCTGGAAGCCGACTTGCGCGACGCGTTCGAGCGTGGCCGTGCGCGGATCCAGGCGGCTTGCGCCGAGCTGCTGGCGAACGGCGAAGGCGTCGTCGAGCTGCATAGCGGCTACTTCCGTGTGCGCGAGACGGTCGTGGGCGAGGCCGCGCGCGCCGGCCTCGAGCGCGCGCGTCGGTCGTGAGCCACGCGCTGCACCGCGCGGCGACGGCCGGCGTGGCGGCGTGGCGGCGAAACCGTCGGCCGTTGTCCCGCGGCATTACATGGCGTTGAAAACTTTGCACCGGGCCGCGCCTCGCCCGTAGCGACAGACCACGCTGCACGCGCGCTGTGCGCCGATCTCGCGCTTCATCGCGGTTGGCACGATCCCTGCGTGTCCCTGTAGCTGCGGCGCGCGCCTGCACGCCCGCGCCGACGCTACGAGGCGCGCGCCGCACCGTATGAAGCCGTCCACGGGGAAATCAAACATGCTGACCGCACACGAATTCGCTGCACTGTTCCTGGTGCATCGCGCACCGGAACAGATCCAGCTCGACCGCGACGACGTCGTCGCGTTGATGGAACGGGAACTGGTCGAAATGCGGCCGGACGGGTCGGGCGCACACCGTCCTGCCTTGACCGCCGGCGGCTTGACGATGGTCCGGAGCGTGCAGCGGCACGACGACCGGCGGGTCGACGGCTTCGAGCTGTAACCCGCGCGCCGCGCGCCGCCGGCCCGCGCCTCAACGCGCGATCGCCACGGAATCGTTGACCTTCACGACCGGCGGTTCGCCGTCGAACGGCGGCGCATACAGGAAGCGGTCGATCACGCCCGGCTCGAATACCAGGCAGCAGGTCGAGCCGCCGAACTGGAAATACCCGATCTCATCGCCCTTGTCGACGCGCTGCCCCGGCACCACCTCGATCACGCACGACGACACGTCGCCCATCCCGATGAACACCGCCGCGACGGTGCCGATGCCCGGATCGTCGCTGTCGATCGCGACGATCGCGCGGGCGGCCACGGCCGTCATATAGCCCTGCGAGTCGTTGAGCCCGGCCGGATCGGGGCCTTCCGCTTCGGCGACGGAGTAATACGCGCCTTCCACACGGTACGCGTGCGTGACGGTGCCGCGCACCGGCGCGTGCCAGCGGTGATAGTTGTACGCGGCCAGATAGGCCTGATAGATCTCGCCGCCGACGAAGCGCTCGGCGAGCGGCTGCCACGTCGGCGTGAAGATGTCGCGCAACGAATACGGTTGCCCCTTGATCCAGAACGTGTCGCGAATCTTCACGTTCGACGCGATGTGGTACGGCGTGGATTCGCAGGGGCTGACGATCACGTGTGAATCGCCGGGCGCCGCGACCGGCCGCATGCCGGCCCGAAAACGCCGCGTAAAGAAGTCGTTCCACGAATCGAAGCCCCAGTGCGGCTGATCTTCGCGGTACTCGAACTGCGACAGACCGAGGCGCTTGTGCGCGGCCTCGCAGAACCAGCCGTTCGGCGCGGACGTGTCGAGATGCGCGCGCGAATGCGGACCGCCGAGAAAGTCGCACCACACGTTCAGCACCTGCTTCAACTGCGCGTTGACCGCCGCGTCGCGAAACACCGCATGGCCCGACGGCATGCACATCGGCCAGTCGAGGAATGCGTTCACCGGACACACGATCAGGCTCGTTTCGCTGAACGGCGGCGCGTACGTCATCAGATGGTCGAGCACCGTCATCAGCTCGCCGATCGACGCGTAGCCGAGCCGGCGGCCCGCGGCGCGCGCCTCGTCGATCGCGCGCGTGAGGCCCATGCGCAGCACCGCGTTATCGTCGAACAATTGCGCGAGCGCCTGCACGGCCGGCGTACGCAGCCGTTCGCCGGCCTGCGCGCGCGCGTCGCTCGCGAGCTTTTCGCGGTACGCCGCCATCTGCGCTTCGTCTCCGGCCATCCAGGCGCCGAGCCGGCGTCGCGTCGAGGGTGGCGTGCTGCGGTCTGTCGGCATGGTTACCTCCGTAACGAGTTGCGATAAGGCGCTCATAGCAAGCCGCTTGCCCGGCCATCGGCACCGGAATTGCTGCTCCAGAGGGCAGCGTTTCCTTCACCGACCCAAGGAGGGCACCCATGACTGCAGCTTCCGACATGCAACGGACCGAGGATCGAACCGCGAGCGGCGAGCAGTTTCCCGGCGGGCAACGCACGGTCGCACCGACCCGCACGCGAGCGCGGCTGCGTGCGGCGACGTCGCGCGACGCGGCGCAGCGCAAGGAGCGCCCGGACGGCCAAGGGCCAGTCGCCACGAGCGGCGGTCACGATACTGGCGAGCCGCTGTGGGAGGACGATCGCCCCGCGATGCCGCCGGAGGAATGGTCGTAACGGGCGCGGACCTGGCCAGCGGGCATTTTCGAGTGACGCAGCGATGATTCGGCAATAACCCGCCTGTCGCGGCCGAAAATTTCACTGAAGTTTTTGCGCCGCGCACCGATATATCAGGTCGGAGACAAAATTCCTGCCATGACGGGACTGGCCCCATATTCGAACAGCCGGGACTGAGAGCCGGTTGCGTGTAGTGCTGCGCTTCTTGCCGTCTTATTGCCCTTCGATGAAGTTCGTCCTGTTATCTCGTGCTCCCGCTGCGGTCCGGCGTTGGTGGCAACGTCACGTCGTCGACGGCGCCCGTCTTCCCGTCACGCTCGGGCTCGCCTTCGTGGGGCTCGCGATGTTCGCGTCGGGTCTCGGCTACATCACGATCAGCCACAACCGGCTGAATGCGCAGCGCGTGCATGCGCTGCACGCGCGCAACGATATCGACGCGCTGCAGGCGCTCTATCTGCGCGCCAACGCCGATTTTCTGCAGGGCTTCGGCAGCACGCGCGCGGCGTCGTTCGCGTGGCCGGTCGAGCGCGTCGGTGCGGTCGTGGCCGGCTTCCGGCGTCTCGAGCAGAGCTATGGCGGCGACCGCGGCGGCATCGAGACCATCCACGCGCTGCGTCAGGAAACCGCGCGATGGGCGTGGCTGCTCGCCGAAATCACGGTCAACGCGCAGGTCGCAGGCGGTCGCGCGTCGGTCGACAGTGCCGGCTTGCTGGAGGCGAACCGCCTGCTCGCGCAGATCATCGGCCAGCTCACGGCGCTGCGCGAAGGGCAAACCCGGATCCTGCGCGCGATGTCCGACCGCGCGAGCCGCAACGAGGCGATCGAGGGCAGCGTGCTGGCGCTGTCGTCGCTGCTCACCTGTGCGCTGCTCAGCTACGCGTTCGTCGCGCGCTACCGCGCGCGGCTCGAACGGCAGCGCGGGCGTCTGGTCGCCGCCGAGAACGAGCGGCGCTTTCGCCAGTATTTCGAGCACCATCCGCTGCCGATGCTGATTTTCGACGTCGAGACGCTGGCCATCATGGCCGTGAACGTCGCCGCGGCAGCCCAGTACGGCTATCCGGCGGGCGAGCTGTGCCGGCGCGACATGGCGTCGCTGTACGCGCAGGCCGACATGCCGGCGTTCCTGCGCGATCTGCAGCATCTGCGCACGTCCGGCACGGGCAGCGGCTCGGCCGGCATTTGCCGGCACCGGCGCAGCGATGGCCGCGCGATGTACGTCGATCTGTCGTATCACTTTCTGACGTACACGAAGCGCGACGCCTGCTTCATCACCGCGATCGACGTGACCGAGCGCAAGAACGCCGAGCTGGCGCTGCGGCTGCGCAGCCGCGCGCTCGACGCGATCGGCAACGGCGTGCTGATCACGCGCATCGAAGCGGGCGAGGAGATCGTCGAATATGCGAATCCCGCGTTCGAGACCATCACCGGCTACACCAGCGCGCAAGTCGTCGGCCGCGACCATGCCGGCCTCGCGCGTGCCGGGCAGCAGGGGCTGCTGTTCGAGCAGATGGCCCAGGCGCTGGCCGCCGGCAGCGCGGGCGCACGGCTGCTGCGCAGCCGGCGGGCCGACGGCTCGGCGTTCTGGGGGCAGCTGTACGTCGCGCCGGTGCGCGACGATCTGACGTATCACATCTGCGTGATCAGCGACCTGACCGAGCTGATCGATTCGCGCGATCAGCTGGTGAGGCAGGCGCGGCGCGATGCGCTGACCGGTTTGCCGAACCGCGCGACGCTGCGCGAGCTGATCGAGCAGGCGGTGGCGGAGCAGCGCGCGTTCGCGCTGCTGTTCATGGACGTGGACCGGCTCAAGGACATCAACGACAGCCTCGGCCACGGCGCGGGCGACCGCCTGCTGCGCGAGATCGCGCAACGGCTGTCCGGTTGCGTCGGCGACGACGGCACGGTGACGCGCTACGGCGGCGACGAGTTCGTCGCGATGCTCGGGCGCCCGGACGACGGCGACCGGCTGCCCGCGCTGCTGCGGCGCATCGCCCGTGCGTTGGAGCGTCCGGTGCAGATCGGCGACGCCCAGTCGCGCGTGCAGTTGAGCATCGGTGTCGCGTGCTACCCGGCAGACGGGCTCGATGCGGAGACGCTTCTGAAGCACGCCGATCTGGCGATGTACCAGGCGAAGGCGCGCGGCCGCAACACCGTCGAGCTGTTCCAGCCGTCGTTCGCGGAAGCGGCGGAGCGGCGTATCGCGCTGTCGCACCGGTTGCGCGCCGCGTTGGAGCACGATGGCTTCGAGCTTGCGTACCAGCCGCAGATCGACGTGCGCACGAGCCGCGTGAGCGGCGTCGAGGCGCTGTTGCGCTGGCACGACCCCGAGATGGGCGCCGTGAGCCCGGCCACCTTCATCCCGCTTGCCGAAGATATCGGGCTGATCGGGCAACTGGGCGAGTGGGTGCTGCGCAGCGCATGCGGACAGGCGAAGCGCTGGGCGGACACGTTGCCGGCGTTGCGCGTGTCGGTGAACGTGTCGCCGCGACAGCTGGCGAGCGGCGACTTCTGCAGCGTGGTGCGGCGCGTGCTCGAGGCGTCCGGGCTGCCGGCTCATCAGCTCGAGCTCGAGATCACCGAAGGCGCGCTGGTCGCGCCCGGTGCGCTGCCCGCGCTGCGCGCGCTGAACGAAATCGGCGTGCTGATCGCGATCGACGATTTCGGTACCGGGTATTCGAGCCTGTCGTACCTGCGCACCTTCCACGCCGACCGGTTGAAGATCGACATGTCGTTCGTGCGAGGTATCGGCACCAACTGCGCCGACGAGGCGATCATCCGCGCGATCCTCGCGCTCGCTCGCAGCCTGCATTTCGAAGTGGTGGCCGAAGGCGTCGAACGTTCGGACCAGTTGTCGTTCCTGGTCGCCGAGGGCTGCCCGATCGTGCAGGGCTATCACTTTTGTCGCGCGGTGCCGGCTGCCGAGATTCCGACGTACGTGCGGAGCTTCTCGATGCTGTCGACGGCGTAAGAGTGGGGCCGCGCGGTGCGCGCATACCGCGCGGCCGTCGCGTTATCGGCTGGCGATTTCGATTCGACGGACGTCGCCGAGCACGAACAGATAGGACGCGACGCCAAGCGCCGCGACCGCCGCAACGTAGACGAGCGCGAGATTGAACCCGCCCGTCGACTTGACGATGAAGCCGACCACGATCGGCGCCAGCGTCCCGCCCACGTTCGCGACGAAGTACAGCAGGCCGACCATGCCGTTCGGCGCGATGTCGGAAAGCAATGCGCCCGTCACCGTGGACGCCATTGCCTGACCGAAGAACGCGACCGCCATGAATGCGATCACCACGTTGATCGACGACGTGTAGTTTGCGCCGAGGATCACGCACGACAACGTGAAGCCGATGATGATCGGCACCTTGCGGGCCTTGCTGTTCGTGAAGCCTGCGCCGACCATCCAGTCGGACAGGCGCCCGGCGATCAGCGTGCCGAAGACCGCGACCAGGAACGGAATCGCCGCATAGATGCCGCCATTGAGCATCGTCATACCCTTGCCGTTGATCAGATAAGTGGGAAACCCGGTCAGGAAGAAGAACAACGTCGTATTCACCGAGAGCTGGCCGATGAACATGCCCCACAGCTGACGGTGCGACAGCAGCTGCTTCACCTTGGTCCAGGTCGGCACGGTGGGCTGATCGTGCTGCACGTCGCCGGTCGAATCGGCGAGACCGCCGCCCGCCTTGATGAAGTCCAACTCGGCGCGACTCGCGTTCGAGTGCTGCGGATCGCGGTAGCGCGCGTACCAGATCGCCGCGACCAGCACGCCGAGCGCGACGTATTGCATCGCGGTGTACATGCCGATCGCGAGCGCGCGCTCTTTCGCCGGGTGCCATGCGGTGACGACGCGCACGTTCGCCGGAAACAGATTCTGGGAGTCGGCTTTTTGCCGGGTCCGAATCGAGCCATCGCTTCTGCGAGCTTCGCGGTCGTCGCTTCGAACTTGCGGTGAAGCTGCACCACGCACCCGCAAGCATCGACTCGTTCGGCATCCAGGCCGAGCGGCAAGGCTTCGTCGTTACACTGTCAGCTTGCGTATCGCCACCGATTTTCGGCGCGGCCGGATCCTCATAAACGGGCAGTGCGACGAGCGTCGCATCGGTGTCGGCTGCGGGCCGGCGCGAACGAGAAAAATTACGTCCGCATCGGGCGACAGTTGCGCCGGGACCGGCCAGCTCGGCCGAACAGGTCAACCGATCCGGCGCAACGGCTCGTCGCGGGCCATCAGCCCGCCACGAACCGAAACCCGTCAACTCTCGTTGAGAAAACGCCCCAGCGCGCCATACACCGACGGCCGTGCATGCCGCAGCCATACCGCGAACGCGGCACCGGCGACGGCGATGGCCGGCGTCGTCCACGGCAGAATGGACACGACCGTCGACGACGTACCGGCCATCAGCGAGACGTTGCCGATCATCGCGTACAGGAAATAACCGAATCCGGCAAAGCTGATCGCCGGAAACACCGCCCACCGGATGAACGGCGTTGCGCGCTCGCGACGCATGCGGAAGAACCGGATCACCGCGAGCGCCGTCAGTGCCTGAACGCAGACGATGCCGATCGCCGCCGGAATGCTCAGATACGGCGTGATCACCATCACGGGGTCGACGCGATATACGGCGAACAGCACGATCAGCGCGATCATCAGCACGGACTGCATGTTGGCTGCGCGGATCGGCAGCCGCTTGTTGCTGCTCAACTCGCCGAGCGAGCCGAATGCGATCCCGTCGCGGCCGAGCGAATACCAGTAACGTACGGTCGCGTTGTTGAAGCTGATGATCGCCGCAAGCATGCTGGTGATGAGCAGCGCATTGGTGACCATCACCATCTGCTTGCCGAGCACGCGCTCCGTCACTGCGAACCATAGATCGGCCGGCGACTTCTGCGCCAGCGCGACCACTTCGGCGTAGCCGAATGCGTTGGACATCTGCACCGTCGACACCACATAGATCGCCATGATGATCG
Organism: Burkholderia sp. KJ006; assembly: GCF_000262695.1. Classification (NCBI taxonomy): domain Bacteria; kingdom Pseudomonadati; phylum Pseudomonadota; class Betaproteobacteria; order Burkholderiales; family Burkholderiaceae; genus Burkholderia; species Burkholderia sp. KJ006. The sequence continues at coordinate 298,108 of NC_017922.1, forward strand.
CGACGCTGACGTACGTGGCGATCGGAATCGACCGGTTCGGATTGCGCACGTCGTTCGCGTAGATCACCGTCGTCTCGAAGCCCATGTACGCGACCACGACGAACACGAGCGACGTGCCGAACTTGCTCGTCAGCACGTTCGCCGGATGCAGCGGCGCCAGGCTGAAGTGCTCGACGCCGCCGCCCGTGGCCGCGACCTTGACATTGAACGCGACGATCAGCCCGATCTCGATGATCATCAGCAGGAACAGCACCGCGCCGTTGAACTGCACGTTGTTGATCGCGAACACGTGCACGACGGCCGCCGCCGCGAGCGTGCAGGCCCACCACGGCACGGCGACGCCCGTCAGGCTGCCGATGAAGTAGCTGATGTAGAAACCGAGCAGCGCGTAGCACGCGAGCGTGATCACGAAATACGACGCGACGGCCATGAACGCGGCGCCCACGCCCGCCGGCCGCCCGAGCCCTTGTCCGACGTACGCGTACAGTGCGCCCGCATTCGATACGTGGCGGCTCATCGCGGTGAAGCCGACCGCAAAGAACAGGTAGATCAGCCCCACGCACAGATAGGAGCCCGAGATGCCGATGCCGTTGCCATAGGCGACGCCGTACGGCACGCAGCCGATCAGGCTGGTCAGCGGTCCGTTGGTGGCCAGCACGAAAAACACGATTCCGAGCCAGTTCAACGGCCGCGTTGACTGGGATGCACCGGTTGCCGCTGACGTCTCCATGTCTATTCCTTGTCGATGAGAGTGGAACTGCTGAATGCGTTCGAATCCGCGGCGAACAGCGCATGTCGCCGCGGCCCGTCCGGATCGGTCTCGATCCGGCAGATGCGGTCGAAGATGCGGGTCGCGGGTTGGTCGCGCGTGTAGCGCCGCCATATCGATGCATCGCCGGCCGACGGATCGCCGCAGCGCGCAAACCCGGCCCACGCGCGGCGCACGCGGGCGGCGAGGCGGAACCGGTCGCCGTGCGGGTCGTCGCGATAGCGGTCGCGCGGAAGATCGGCGCTGTCCCAGGCGGGCAGCGCGTAGTCGAGCGTGCCGAACACGAACGGGATTTCGGCACCGTGGATCGCGTAGCGGCCGCCGCAGCACGGGAATGCCCAGTCGAACCGGTAGACGAACGTGTCCGCGTGCTCGGCGTTACGCTCGGCGAGCGCCAGCGCGGGCATCCGGAACATCACGTCGGTCAGGTCGCGGCCGAGCGAGCGCGGCCCGAGCGCGTGCAACCGCGCTGCGGTGGCGGCTGCCGCCCGCACGTCGTCCGCGCCGATGCACAGCGGGCGCATGCCCTCTTCGAGCGCATCGCGATAGTCCGTCGAGTCGAGCGGGCTTCGCGCGAGCAGCTGCGGCGGCAGAAAATAGGCGGCCTCGTGCCGCGTCGTGCCGATTAGCATCGGCACCGATGCCGCACGCCGCCGCGACGCATCGACGACGTTGCCGTCGTCGACCGGCCAGAACGCGGTATAGCCGTATCGGTCGATCAAGCGGCGCGCCGCGCCGAGCAAGCGCGCATCGTCGATCGCGGCGAGCGAGCGCGCATCGGCGCCGAGCAGCGACAGCAGCGCGTCGGTGCGCTCGCGTGCCTGCGCGCGCGACAGCATCGTGACGAACGCGCCGCTCTGGATGATGGCCTTGTGAAACAGCCCGTCGGCCGACGGCATCATCGTCAGCGCGCAGATCTTCCCGCCGCCGCCCGATTCGCCGAACAGCGTGACGTTGCCCGCATCGCCGCCGAACGCGGCGATGTTCGCGGCGATCCACTCGAGCGCCAGCACGATGTCCTGCTGCCCCACGTTGGCGGCTTGCGCGCCATGCTCGTCTCGATCGCTCAGGTACAGGTAGCCGAACGCGTTCAGCCGATGGTTGATCGACACGACGACGACCTGCTGCTCGTCGGCGAGCGTGCGTCCGTCGTACAACGGCAGGTTCGCCGAGCCGGACAGATAGGCGCCGCCGTGCAGCCAGACCATCACCGGCAAACGGTCGCCGGGCATGGCGGCGGCCGGCGTCCACACGTTGAGGTTCAGACAGTTCGCCGAATGATCGCCGTCGAACCGCCACGCCGGCAGGTCGTCGTTGACCTGCGGACAGGCATCGCCGTACGCGCGGCAGTCGCGCGTGCCGTCCCACGCGAGCGGCGCGACCGGCGGCGCGAAGCGCCTGCTGCCGGTTGCCGGCATTCCGTACGGGATGCCAAGGAAGCGCGCGACGCCGTGCGAGCGGCTGCCGCGAAGCCGGCCGTGCGCAAGCGTGAGCACGCAGTCGCTGCCCGCGTGACGGTGGTCGATCTCGGAAATGTGCGCTTGCTCGTTCATCGTTCCATCGAAGCCAGGTATCGGACCGAAATTGGGCCATGGGACGGTCCGTCCAATCTAACTAAACCGTCCAGCCGGTACAGTACCGAGATCAAAAAAAAGCGCAAAGGGTATTTGTATAATGCAGCGCCCGGCCGGTATGGCTTGCCGCATCACTTCATTCCATCAAAACCCAATGAAAGAGACCAGCGATACCGATATCGGCGCGACCAAGAGAAAAATCTTCGAAGCGTCGCGGCAGATTCTGCAGGAAAAAGGGATCTTGGGACTTACCCTTGCCGAGGCTGCGGCGGTGGCCGGCGTCAGCAAAGGCGGGCTGCTCTATCACTTTTCGAGCAAGTCCGAGCTGCTTGCCGGGCTGCTGGACTTCGAGGCGGCGACGTTCGAGCAGGCGGTCACCGAAGCCGCGCACGCGGATGGCGAGCCCGGCGCGTGGACGCGTGCTTACATCATTGCGAGTTCCGAGCAGGCGCTGCAGGGGCGCAGCCTGTCGGCCGTGATCGGCAGCCTGCTGCTGGAGCCCGGCCTGCTGCCCGTGTATGCCGGTCACGTCGCGCGCTGGGGCGAATTGCTCGCGCGCGACCAATTGCCGGAACGCACGGCCCGGCTGATCCGGTTTGCGGTGGAAGGCTTGTGGTTCGACGAAGTATGCGGCGTGCGCCCGCTGGAGGCCGAGCAACGCAGCGCGTTCATCGAAGAACTGCTCGCGATGACGCGCGTGTCCGGCGACGCGTAGCGCGCGCGCCGTGGCTACGCGTCGCCGGGCGCATCACGCGCCGGATCCGTCGCGTGTCAAATCCGCCTGACGCGGTGCGATACGCGGCACCGCCACGCCATGTCACGCGCGGCGCGGCAGCCGCACCGCAAAGACCGTTTCCGACTCGTCGGAGCGCGCGTCGATCTGCCCGCGATGTGCGTTGGCGATTTCGCTGGCGATGTACAGCCCGAGGCCCAGTCCGACGTCCTCGCCGCTTTTCTCCGATGGGCCGGTGCCGCGTTGCAGCGGATCGAAGATGCGCTCCAGCAGACCCGGCTCGACGGGCGGACCGCTGTTGCCGATCTCGATCGTCACTTCGTCGTCGGTCGCGATCGCGGTGGCGCGAACCGGCGTCTTGGGCGTCCCGTACTTCAGCGCGTTGGTCAGCAGATTGCTGAGCAGTTGTTGCAGCCGCTGATCGTCCCAGTCGCCGCGGAGGTCGCCGCGCACGTCGACGTTGATTTCGCGATCCGGATGTGCGGCCCGCAATTCGTCGACCACATTGGCCACGACATGGGCGAGATCCGCGTCGCGGCGGATCACGTTGATGCCTAGCCCAAGCTGGGTTCGGCTGAAATCGCACAGGTCGTCGAGCAGGGACTGCATGCGGCGGCCGCTGCGGATCAGCCGGGCGGCCGCTTCCGACACCTGCTCGCCCGCATTGAGCGCCGACAGATAGCTTGCCGTCAGGCGAATCGTCTGCAACGGCGTGCGCATGTCGTGCCCGAGCATGCCGAGCAACAGGTTGCGCGCCTGCTCGACCTGCTCGGTAAAGAACGCGACCGATTCCGCGAGCGCCTGATCGATCGCTTCGTTGAAGCGGATCATGTCGTCGAGATCGGGCGGGCTCGGCCGACACTCATCGATCCACAGCGCCAGCACGCTGGCGCGCAGCGCGCGATACTCGGCCGCCAGCTGGTTGATGTCGAAGCCGCGCCGCGCGCGCAGCACGGCATGCGTCTGGGCGGCCGTTTCCGAGGCATTCGTCGGCTTGGGTGCGCGGCCGAGCGATTTTTCCCGCTGTTCTTCCCGCGATTGCGGGGTTGCGATGTCCTTGGCAATCGCCTCCAGGATCTGGCGCGCATGGTCGCGCAGCCCGTGGGAGTCGATGGTTCTCGCGGCCGGGAGCAGCGTTGCAGCGAACGCTTCCCACTGCACGAGGATCGGTTCCATGTTGCGCGTGATGAATTCGGCTAGACGCATGTCGCCCCTCATGACGGAATGAATGGTGGACGCTTCTGTCGATGCGCACGATATCACGTCAATGCCGGGAAACGGGATGATCCGCGGGCTGGTGGGGGCGATCGACCGCGCGCGCCGGGGATCGCGCGTGGCGGGGGCGGTTCGATCGCGAGCGGTGGGTCGGGCGCGAGGGTAGTCGACCGGTCGGCGGTTGCCGTCGCCGGGGGAGTGCGGGCCGCCCCCCGCTTCAGCCCCGACCGCGCGTCGCGACGACCACGGCCACCGGCAGCGCCGACAAACACCGATCGAGCCGCAGCATGCCGTCATGCGTCTCGACCGCGCCGCCGCCGTTCAGGCAGTCGAGCCACGGCTCGCCCGCCATCGGCGGGAGCACGACCGCCGTATCGCCCCATTCCCGAGGCTCGATGCGCGGCAAGCCCGGCATGTCGCCGAGCAGGCGGCACGCGAGCCGCGTCACGACGACCACGACGGTCGCCGTGTCGTCGCGGCGCGCGAACGCCACCGCATGCCGCCCGAGCGGACCGCGCACGCGCAGCGGCACGTAGGCGCCGTCCGCGAACGTCGCCGGCCGGTGCGCGCGCAGCGCGAGCATCCGCTCGATCAGCGCGCGCTTCACGCGCGCGTCCGGCCAGTCGCGCAGATACGCGGCGACCGGCCGATCGACCGGCTCGGCCGCGAGCTGCGCGAACGGCACCTCGCGCCGGTTGTCGGGATCGACCAGCGAGTGATCCCATAACTCGGTACCTTGATACAGATCGGGCACGCCCGGCGACGCGATGCGCAGCGCCACCTGCGCGAGACTGTTGACGACGCCGGCCGGGGCGATCCGCGCGACGAACGCATGCAGCCGATGCAGAAAATCGCCCGCACCGCGCGGCGTGAGGATCGCGCGGACGAACTGCTCGCTCGCGCGTTCGTAGTCCGCATCGGGCGCGAGCCAGTCGGTGTGCTGCTTCGCCTCGCGCAACGCCTTCGTTTGCCAGCCCACCACACGCTCCGCCAGCGCGGCGACGCCCGCCGCGTCGTCGGGCGCGAGCGTCGGCGGCCAGCAGCCCACCAGCGTCTGATACAGCATGGCCTCGGCCGCCGGCCCCGGCGTCCACGCGAGATCGCGATGCGCGGCGCCGCGATGCGGCTGGTTCAGCGCCGACCAGTCGAGCGATACCGCGCGCCACGCGTCGGGCACTTCGCTCAGCACCGCGAGCCGTGCACGCGCGTCTTCGCCGCGCTTGTGATCGTGCGTCGCGGTGGCGACGAGCGTGCGCGGCACGCTGCGCGCGCGACGCCGGTTGCGCGCGTGGAACGCGCCGCGCGACAGGCTGAAGTCGCCCGCGTCGGCGCCGACCTCGTTGCGCGACAGCAGCCGGCCGTAGCGGTAGTTCGCCGTATCCTCGACGCCCTTCGCGGCAAGCGGCGCGCTGAGCTGCGCGAACGCGACGCGCACCGCGAGCAGCGCGGCCGCATCGGCGCGCGGCACGCGGATGCCGGGCAGCCCGAGCCAGGCGGCGGCGCGCTCGAGCGCATAGCGGTCGGACGGATCGGTCGCCGCGCGGGCCGCGTCGTACGCGCGTTCGAGCACGCGGCGATCGGCGTCGCCCGGTTCGTCGCCGAGCGCCGGATACATGCGGTACACGGGCAGATGCACGGCGAGTTCGCCCAGCACGCGGTGCAGCGCGTTGCGGCTGATGTCGCGGGTCGCCGGCGCGGCGCGCGCGATGCGGTGCAGCGCCCGCGCGAGCCGCGCATGCTCGCCCGCGAGCTGGCGCGCGAGCACGCGCCGCTTGCCGGCGATCGCCTCGTCGGCGAAGGTGCGCGTCGAGCCCGACACGGCGGCCCAGTGCGCGGCGAGTGGCTCGGCGCCGGCCGGGTCGTGCAGCAACGCGGCGACGTCGTTCATGAAGTCGTAGCCGGTCGTGCCGTCGGCGTGCCAGTCGTCGGGCAGCGTCTCGCCCGGCGCGAGGATCTTCTCGACGACGAGGAACGGCCGCTCGTCGCGCTGCGCGGCGAGCCGCGCATGCAGACGCCGGCAATACGCCCGTGGATCGGCGAGGCCGTCGACGTGATCGACGCGCAGGCCGTCGACGAGGCCCGCCGCATGGAGCGCCAGCGGCAGCGCATGCACCGCGTCGAACACCGCTTCGTCCTCGACGCGCACGGCCGCGAGCGTCGCGATGTCGAAGAAGCGCCGCCAGTTCAGTTCATCGGCGGCGGTGCGCCACCATGCGAGCCGATAGTGCTGGCCTTCGAGCAGGTGGTGCAGGCAGGCGCGCGAGCGCGCGCGCCGCGGATCGACGCCGCGCAGCACCGCATCGAACGCATGCGCGCCGTGCTCGGCCGCGTAGTCGCACAATGCCGCGTGCGCCTGCGCGAGCCGCGCGCTGCCGCGCAGCGGCGCGGCGGCGAAGCGTTCGGCCAGCGCGTTCAGGTCCGCGCGGTTCGCGATGCGCAGGATCTCCGCATAGGTCGCGGCCGCGACCGGCAGCGTGCGGCCCGGACATGCGAAGAAGAAGCGCCCCGTCTGCGGATCGACGTCGAGCGTGATGTCGCCGGCCGCGAGCGCGTCGCCGTACGGCGCGCCGAGGCAGGGCAGCAGCACCTTGCCGTCGAGCGCCGCATCGGGCGGATGCCAGTCGATGTCGAAGTAGTGCGCGTAGGGGCTCTCCGGCCCCCATTCGAGCACGTCGTTCCACCAGTGGTTCGATGCGCCGCCGACGCCCATGTGGTTCGGCACGATGTCGACGATGACGCCGAGGCCGCGCGCGCGCAGGGCCTCGACCAGTCGCTCGAAGCCGGCTTCGCCGCCGAGCTCCGCGCTGATCGCGCGATGGTCGACGGTGTCGTAGCCGTGCAGCGAGCCGGGCTCGGCCGTCGTGATCGGCGACAGGTACAGATGGCTCACGCCGAGCCGCGCGAAATAGTCCGCCTGCGCGGCCGCATCGTCGAACGTGAAGCCCGCGTGCAGTTGCACGCGCAGGGTCGCGCGCGGCGTCATGCGTCCTCCCGGCGCACAGGGCGTGCGCGTTCGATCGCGGCGATGCGCTCGCGCACCGGCGCGTCGAACAGCGCGTCGATCGCGCGCGGCAGCCGCCGCAGCCAGTTCGGATGGCCGCACGGCGGGCCGGGAAGGTTCGGCTGCGCGTCGAGGGCGAGCAGGTCTTCGAGCGGCACGATCGCGAGCGGCGACGGGCTGCGCGCGACGTAGGCGACGACTGCGTCGACCGGCGGCGCAGCGGGCGGCGGCATGGCCTGATCGGCCGCGGCGCAGCCGGCGCGCTGCAGCGCGCGCCACAGCGCCGTGCGTTCGGCCGCGCGCTCGGTTTCCGCGCCGGCGGCAGCCGCCGCGAGGTCGGGATCGGGTGGCGACGGATCGCGGCCGGCGTCGGCGTCGTCGTGCAAGCACGGCGCGTTGCGTTCATCGCCATCCGCGCCATCCACGCCATGCGCGGCCGCGGCCAGCCCGACGTCGCCGCCCGCGCCGTGTGCAGGCTCGTCGTCCCGCTGCGCGTGCGCGCCGCGCCGCCATTCGAGATCGACGCCGCGCCACCAGCCGGCGACGGTCGGCAGATCGTGCGTCGACGTCATCGCGACCGTGTCGCGATCCCAGTCCGACGGCGGCCGGAACGCGCCGTCGGCGTCGCGCTCGAACCACAGCACGCGCATGCCGGCGATGCCCTGCGCGGCGATCCGCTCGCGAAAGCCGGCCGGCACCGTGCCGAGATCCTCGCCGATCGCGATCGCGCGATGCCGGGCCGCTTCCAACGCGACGATGCGCAGCAGATCGTCGAGCGGATAGCGCAGGTACGCGCCGTCGCGCGGCGAGCGGCCGTGCGGCACGATCCACAGCCGCGCCAGGCCGAGCACGTGATCGATACGGATGCCGCCCGCATGCGCGAACGCCGCGCGCAGCAGCTCGATGAACGGCGCGAAGCCGGTCGCGCGCAGCGCGTCCGGCGTCCAGGTCGTCACACCCCACGCCTGGCCGTCGGTGTTGAACAGGTCCGGCGGCGCGCCGACCGACACGCCGCGCAACAGCGTCGTGCCGTGCGCCCATGCATCGCTGCCCGCGCAATCGGAGCCGACCGCCAGATCGGCGATCAACCCGAGCGCCATCCCTGCATCGCGCGCCGTCGCCTGCGCGCGGCCGAGCGCGTCGGACGCGCACCATTGCAGGTACGTGTGGAAGGCGATCGTGTCCGTGTGGGTCTGCGCGAACGCGTCGACCTCGGGCGACGTCGGGTCTCGCCACTGCGCGGGCCATTGCCGCCAGTCCGCGCCGATCCCGTTCTCGATGCAGAACGCCTGCAGCGCGTCGAAGCGCGCATGCGCGTCGAGCGCCGCGCCGCCGGCCGCGCGGAATCGTTCGAATGCGTCGCGCGCCGGCTCGCCGTTTTCGCGCCAGGCGTCGAAGCACGCACGCAGGCGCCGCAGTCGCAGCGGAAGCACGTGCGGCCAGTCGATCAGCGGCGTGTCGGGCGCGCGGCCGTCGGCGGCGGCCGGGTCGAGCGTGCGTCGCACGAAGTCCGCGCCCGGCACCGCCTCGCCGTCGAGATACGCGACGTTGTGCCAGCGCCGCGACGACGGCGAATACGGGCTGTCGTGCTCGGGCAGCGCCGGATAGCCGGCGTGCGTCGGGCTGATCGCGACCGCGTGCGCGCCATGCCTTGCCGCGTGCGCGGCGAGTTCGGCGAGCGCCGAGTAGTCGCCGGCGCCGTCGTCGTTGGTGCGGCGCAGCCCGTACAGCTGCGCTGCGATTCCCCAGCGTCCTTCGGTTTGCGGCATGCGCTCGCCGGCGGACGGGCGCGCGCGCGGCGGCGCGATCGCGAGCGCAATGCGTCGTGCGCCGAGGTCGAGCGTGTGATAACCGGGCTCGTCGAGCGGCGCCAGCGTGCCGGATTCGCCGCTCGCTGCGATGCGCCCGTCGACGTGCGTGCCCGATTCGAGCGTGACCCGGTAGCGCGTGCCGGCCGGCGCGATGGCGTGTGGCAGCGCGAGCGGCGCACCGGCGTCGCCGGTGACGAGCTGCGGTGGCGCGTTGCGCGCATCGGCAAGCGCGGCCGCGCTGTCGACGCGCTCGATCGGCGTGCCGCAGGGCCAGCCGAGTGCGTCGACCAGCGCGACGAGCGCGTCGTCGTCCACCCGACGCGCGACACCGCCCGCGTCGGTCCAGTCCGGTTCGAGCCCCGCGGCGCGCGCGAGCTCGGCGATCGATACGTCGGTCGTCATGTGTTAGCCGTCATGTGTTGGCCGTCGGTGCGTTCGCGCGATGCATCAGCGCGTCGTGGTTGACCGCGCCATCGCGCCAGGCGATGCAGCTGCGCGCCGGCAGTCGCCGGTCAGCGAGCCGGTCGCGCGCGCGCGGTGGCGTCTCGAACACGACCTTGCCGACCGGCAGCGTGTCGAGCACCGCATCGTGCGAGCCGGGATTGAAGGCGATCGTCAGCGTGCTGCCGTCGCCGAGCCGCCAGCGGGCGGCGAGGGCGATGGGGGTGTCGTTGGCTTTGCCGTTGTCGTGGCTGTCACCGGCGCGGACGGCGTTGCCACCGTCGTCTCCGGCAGCACTAGCGCCGTCAGCGCCAGCGTCGCCGGTACCGCCAGCTTCACCAGCGCCGCTCCCAGCCGCACCAGCCGCACCAGCCGCACCAGCCGCACCAGCCGCACCGGCAGCACCGGCAGCACCGGCAGCACCGGCAGCACCGGCAGCAGCACCGGCGCCCCCGGCAGCAGCACTAGCAGTACCGGCAGCGGCCCCGGCAGCCGTGCCGGCAGCACCAGCAGCGCCCGCCCCAGCACCAGCACCAGCAGCACCGCCGTTACCCACGCCCTCCACATGCGCCCCCAACAACTCGACTCCCAACGCGCGCGCTCCCGGCAAATGCGGCGTCACAAGCGCCGCCCGCACCGTCAGCGCGCTGCGGTAGAAGCGCCGCCACGTATCGGCATCCTGATGCGCGTTCTCGTGCGCATGCGCCGGCGACGACCGCACGAACGTCCCGAGGTCGTTCGGATCGGGAATCGCGTCGCGATGCGCGGGGTCTGCAAAAGCCGGGAACGCGGCGAACTCGCGGCGGCGGCCGTCGCGCACCGCATCGGCGAGCTCGCCGCGATAGTCGGTGAAGAACTGGAACGGCTGCGTGCTGCCGTCTTCCTCGCCCATGAACAGCAGCGGCACCTGCGGCGCGAGCAGCAGCAGCGCGGTCGCCGCGCGCACCGCGTCGTCGTTGGCGAGCGCGCGCAGCCGTTCGCCGAACGCGCGGTTGCCCACCTGATCGTGGTTCTGCAAAAACGCGACGAAGCTCGTCGGCGCCAGGTGCGCGCTCGATTCGCCGCGCGGCGCGCCGTCGTGCAGCGGCGACGGCTCGCCCTGATACGCGAAGCCCTCGCCGAGCGTGCGCGCGAGCCGACGCAACGGCGCGTCGGCGTACGCGCGGTAGTAGCCGTCGCGCTCGCCGGTCAGCAGCACGTGCGCGCTGTTGTGGAAATCGTCGTTCCACTGCGCGTCGAAGCCGTCCGGCCCGAGCAGGCTCGCGGTATTGCGCTCGTTCTCCAGCACCAGATGCACGTGGCGCGCGTCGCCGACATGGGCGCGCACGCGGCGCGCCAACTCGCGCAGCCACGCGTCGTCGTCGATCGCATGTGCGGCGTCGATCCGCAGCCCGTCGAAGCGATACTCGTCGAGCCAGTACAGCGCGTTGTCGATGAAGAAGGTGCTCGGCTGCGCGCGCGAGAAGTCGATGGCCGGCCCCCACGCGGTCTTGCGGTCCGCGCGGAAGAACGCCGGTGCGTAGCGCGGCAGGAAATTCCCGTCCGGGCCGAAGTGGTTGTAGACGACGTCGAGAAACACCTGCAAGCCGAGCCCGTGCGCGGCATCGATCAGCGCCTTCAGTTCCTCGGGCCGGCCGTACGACGCATCGGGCGCGAACGGCAGCACGCCGTCGTAGCCCCAATTGCGCGCGCCGGGGAACGCGTTGATGGGCATCAGCTCGATCGCCGTCACGCCGAGCGCGGCCAGCGCCGGCAGCCGCCGCTCGACGTTCGCGTAGCCGCCGCACGCGCCGACGTGCAGCTCGTACAGCACCGTTTCGTGCCACGGCCGGCCGCGCCATGCGTCGTTGCGCCAGCGGTACGCGGCCGGATCGACGACCTGGCTCGGGTCGTGCACGTCGTACGGCTGGAAGCGCGACGCCGGGTCCGGCACCGCGAAGCCGTCGTCGAGCACGTAGCGGTACAGCGCACCGGCGCCGCACGCGGCGACCACCTCGAACCAGCCGTCGCCGACTGGCTGCATGTCGATGCGCTGTTCGCCCGGGCGCTTGTCCTCGAAATCGCCCTGCAGCTCGAGCGCGGCGCTGCGGCTCGCCGGCGCCCATAGCCGGAAGCGCGTGCGTCCGGCGTCGACGCAGGTCGCGCCGAACGACGACGCATACGCGTGCGTGCCGGGCGGAAGGTCGGAACGTGACGTCATGACGGCTCCTTCGTGGACAGGTCGGGCGGCACCGCCGCCACCGCGATCACGGCGGCGTGCGCGGCCACCTCGACGCCGCTGTCGGGCCACGAGCGCGGGCCGGCGTCGGGCGTCGCGGTATCGAGCAGCACGCGGTACTCGAGCGCGGGCGCCGGCTGCTGGAACGTGATCGTGTCGGCCGACGCATTGAGCATCACGAGCAGCGCCTCGGTGCGGCCGGTGCGGCCGGTGCCGACGCGCCGCATCGTCAGTGCGCGGCGCTCGCCGTCTTCCCACGCGGGCACGCTCAGCACCTCGCCGCGCTCGTCGAACCATTCGATCTCGCGCATGCCGGGCGCGCCGTCGCGGTCGCCCGACGGGTAGTGCGGCGCGGACATCACCGGATACATGCGCCGCATCGCCGCGAGCCGCGACACGAAGCGAATCATCTGCGTGCCTTCGTCGCCGTGCGCGAGCTCCCAGTCGAGCCACGACAGCTCGTTGTCCTGGCAATACGCGTTGTTGTTGCCGTGCTGGGTGCGGCCGAATTCGTCGCCGGCCACGAGCATCGGCGTGCCGAGCGCGGTGAACAGCGTCGCGAGCATCGAGCGCGCGACGCGCGCGCGCAGGTCGCGGATCGCCGGATCGTCCGTCGGCCCTTCGGCGCCCCAGTTGGCGCTGCAGTTGTCGTCGCGGCCGTCGCGGTTGTCCTCGCCGTTCGCGTCGTTGTGCTTGTGCTCGTACGACACGAGATCGGCGAGCGTGAAGCCGTCGTGCGCGGTGACGAAGTTGACCGACGCCCAGGTGCGGCGCCGCTGATGATTGAACAGGTCGGCCGACCCGGCGAGCCGCGCCGCCAGCTCAGGGCGCTGGCCGGCGTCGCCGCGCCAGAAGCGCCGCACCGTGTCGCGAAAGCGGTCGTTCCATTCGGCGAAGCCGGGCGGATGGCGGCCGAGCTGATAGCCGCCGGGGCCGAGATCCCACGGCTCGGTGATCAGCTTGCGCTGCGCGAGGATCGGGTCCTGCCGCAACGCGTCGAAAAAGCCCGAGCCGGGCTCGAAGCCGTGATCCTCGCGGCCGAGCGTCACGCCGAGATCGAAGCGGAAGCCGTCGACGTTGAACGCGGTCGCCCAGTAGCGCAGCGAATCCATCACCATCTGCACGACGCGCGGATGCGACATGTTCAGCGTATTGCCGCAGCCGGTCTCGTCGACGTGATAACGCGGATCGTCCTGCCGCAGCCGGTAGTAGCTCGCGTTGTCGAGGCCGCGCCACGACAGCGTCGGGCCGAGCTCGTTGCCTTCGCAGGTGTGGTTGTAGACGACGTCGAGCACGACTTCGATGCCGGCCGCATGCAGCTGGCGGATCGCGATGCGCATTTCGTCGAGCCGCCGCGTCGACAGGTACGACGGCTCCGGCGCGAAGAACGCCGCCGTGTCGTAGCCCCAGTAGTTGCGCAGCCCGCGGTTCACGAGCGCGCGCTGCTGGAGGAACGCATGCACGGGCAGCAGCTCGACGGTCGTCACGCCGATCGACAGCAGGTGATCGACGAACGCCGGATGCGCGAGCGAGGCGAACGTGCCGCGCTCCGGCGCGCGCAAGCCGGCGCGCCGCATCGACGCGCCGCGCACGTGGGTTTCGTAGATCACGGCATTGCGCCACGGCACGTTCGGGCGCCGGTCGGTGCTCCAGTCGAACGCCTCGTCGACGACCACCGCCTTCGGCATCGCGGGCGCCGAGTCGCGGCGATCCATCGACAGGTCGGAGCGGTTCGAATGCACGCGGTAGCCGAACAGCGCGTCGGACCAGCGGAAATGACCGACCAGCTTGCGCGCGTACGGGTCCAGCAGAAGCTTGGTCGGGTTGAAGCGATGGCCTTGCTGCGGCTGATACGGCCCGTCCGCGCGAAAGCCGTACACGGTGCCCGGATGCGCGTTCGGCAGATAGCCGTGCCACACCTCGTCGGTGCATTCGGGCAGGTCGAGCCGCGCGAGTTCCTTGCGGCCGGTCGGATCGAACACGCACAGCTGGATGCGCTGCGCATGCGCGGAAAACACCGCGAAGTTGGTGCCGAGCCCGTCCCAGGTCGCGCCGAGCGGATAGCAGCGGCCGGGTTCGAGGCGGGCAGGCAGTGCAGACGGCATGGGGAGCGTCTCCGTGTTGAAAGCGTGATGGGTCATGCGGGGGTCAGCCACAGCGTCGCGAGCGGCGGCAGGTGCAACGTCGCCGACCACGGCTGGCCGTGCGCGGGCACGTCCTGCGCCCACACGGCGCCGTCGTTGCCGGCGTTGGTGCCGCCGTACACGGCCGCGTCGGTGTTCATCAGTTCGCGCCACTGTCCGGGCGCGGGCAAGCCGACGCGATAGCCGCTGCGCGGCACCGGCGTGAAGTTGCAGATCGCCACCACCACGCGGCCGCTGTCGTCGCGGCGCGCGAACGCGAGCACGCTGTTGTCGCGATCGTCGCCGATCAGCCACGCGAAGCCGGCCGCATCGCAGTCGAGCGCATGCAGCGCCGGCTCGGCCGCATACGCGCGGTTCAGGTCGCGCACGAGCCGCTGCACGCCGCGGTGCGCGGGCGCGTCGAGCAGATCCCAGTGCGGCGTCGCGTCGTGCGCGAACTCCGACCATTGCGCGAACTCGCTGCCCATGAACAGCAGCTTCTTGCCCGGATGCGCCCACATGAAGCCGAAGTACGCGCGCAGCGTCGCGAGCCGCTGCCACGCGTCGCCGGGCATTTTCGCGGCGAGCGAGCCCTTGCCGTGCACGACCTCGTCGTGCGACAGCGGCAGCACGAAGCGCTCGGAGAACGCATAGACGAGCCCGAACGTCATCCGGTCGTGGTGATAGCGGCGATGGATCGGGTCTTCGTGCAGATACGCGAGCGTGTCGTGCATCCAGCCCATGTTCCATTTGAAATCGAAGCCGAGGCCGCCGTCGCCGGTCGGCGCGGTCACGCCCGGCCACGCGGTCGACTCCTCGGCGATCGTGACGACGCCCGCCGGCGCGGCCGCGCCGTGCAGCGCGTCGTTGAGCGTGCGCAGGAACGCGACCGATTCGAGGTTCTCGCGCCCGCCGTACACGTTCGGCACCCATTCGCCTTCCTTGCGCGAATAGTCGCGGTACAGCATCGAGGCGACCGCGTCGACGCGGATCCCGTCGACGTGATAGCGGCGCGCCCACGCGAGCGCGGACGCGATCAGGAACGCGCTGACCTCGTTGCGCCCGAGGTTGAACACGCAGGTGTTCCAGTCCGGATGCATGCCTTCGCGCGGATCGGCGTGCTCGTACAGCGCGCTGCCGTCGAACTGCGCGAGCCCGTGCGCGTCGTTCGGAAAATGCGCGGGCACCCAGTCGACGATCACGCCGATGCCGGCCGCATGCGCGCGGTCGACGAAGCGCGCGAAGCCGTCGACCGGCCCGAAGCGCGCGGAAGGCGCGAACTGCGCGAGCGGCTGATAGCCCCACGAGCCGCCGAACGGGTATTCGGAGATCGGCATGAATTCGACGTGCGTGAAGCCCATGCCCTTCACGTACGGAATCAGCCGCTCCGCGAGCTCGTCCCACGTCGCGCTGCGGTCCATTTCCTCGGGCACGCGCTGCCACGACTCGGCATGCACCTCGTAGATCGACCACGGCACCCGGAACCGCCGCCCGGCGTCGGGCCGCGCGTCGATCCAGCCCGCGTCGTGCCATCCGAAGCCGTCGAGCGCGGCCGTATCGGCGACCACCGACGCGGTGCGCGGCGGCGCCTCGGTCGCGCGCGCGCACGGGTCGGCCTTGTGCGGCAGCAGGCTGCCATCGGCCGCGCACAGCTCGTACTTGTAGTGCTCCCCAGGGCCGATGCCGGGCACGAACAGCTCCCACACGCCCCACGGGCGCCGCAGCCGCATCGGGTGGCGGCGGCCGTCCCAGCTGTTGAAGTTGCCGACCACCGACACGCGCTGCGCGTTCGGCGCCCATACCGCGAAGCGCACGCCGTCGACGCCGTCTACGCGGATGGGCGTCGCGCCGAGGCAGTCGAGCACGGCGGCCGGGTCGCCGGCCGCGAAGCGGGCCAGCGCGGCGTCGTCGAGCAGCGTGCCGAATGCGTAGGCGTCGTCGGTCACCTGCTGCGCGTCGGGCCAGTCGATCGCGAGCCGGTAGCGGCCGTCGTGCGTGATCGTGCCGGCGAAGCAGCCGGCGTCGTCGACGCACGCGAGCGCGCCGAGCTCGTCGCCGCCGGGCGTCACGGCGCGCACGCGCAGCGCGCCGGGCAGCAGCACGCGCACCACCGTGCGCCCGGCCTCGCCGTGCGGGCCGAGACACGCGAACGGATCGGGATGGCGGCCGCCGAGCAGGGCGTCGATATCGCGGCGGTCGAACAGCGTGTCGGTCATCGGGTGCCTCCGTGGTCGGACGCGGCGTGCGCGTCCAGCAGGCGTTCGACGAGCGCGGCGAGCCCGCCGACCGGCACGCCGAGCCAGTCGGGGCGGTTCGCGGCTTCATAGCAGAGCTCGTACGACGCCTTGTCGATCAGGAACAGCGCGAGCAGGCGATCGGCGTAGCGCGGCTCGACGAAGCGTTCCGGCGCGTGTTCGGCCGCCGCGCGATAGCACTCGACGAAGCGGTCCGCGGCTGCCTGCCCGAAGCGGTCGAACAACGCGCGCTTGCGGCCGGCCGCCTGCGGCGGCGCCTTCTCGATCGCGAACTGCGCGGTCGCGCTCACGTACGACAGCGAACGCAGCAAGCCGGCGACGTCGCGCAGCGGATGCGACTTCGCGCGGCGGCGCTCGAGCGCGCGCGCCGGCTCGCCTTCGAAATCGATCAGCAGCGCGTCGCCCTGCACGTCGAGCACCTGGCCGAGATGGAAGTCGCCGTGGATGCGCGTGCAGACCGCGTCGAGGGTGCGCGGCACCAGCGCGCCGAGCGCCTGCACGGCCGCGTCGCGCGACGCGAGCAGCGTCTCGGCCGCGTCGCGGGCGCTCGGGTCGAGCGCGTCGAGCCGCGTGGCGAGCACGTCGAGCGCATGGCCGAACGAGGCAATCGCGTCGACGCACCAGCCGTCGACGTGCTCGGGCGTCGCGCGCTCCGGCGCGAACGCGGCGTCGTCCGACGGCTGCGCGAGCGCGACGTGCAACTCGCCGAGCCGTGTGCCGACGACGCCCGCGAACGCCGCGTAGCCGAGCAGCGCATCGGGCTCGCCGTCGCGCTCCGCGGGCTCGCCGTCGCCGACGGCCGGCAGCGCCAGCTCGTCGATCGCGCGCTTGAGGAAGTCGAACGAGCGCGTCCACGCGTCGCCCTGGTTGTCGACGTAGCGTTGCAGGATCGCGACCGTGTGCGGCGTGCCGTCGGGATCGACGTGCACGACCTCGCCGGCGAGCGTCGCGGTGTTCGCATAGCCGATCCGCGTCAGGTAGCGGCTCATCTCCGCTTCCGGATGCACGCCGTGCGCGACCTTGCGCACCAGCTTCAGCACGATCGCATCGCCGATCACGAGCGAGCTGTTGCTCTGCTCGGCGGCGAGCCAGCGCACTTCGGCATCGTCGCCCGGATCGAGCGCCGCGAGCGCCTGCTCGGGCAGGAACTCGAGGCGGCCGCCGTCGGAAGTCGGCACGGTCGCGCCGTCGCGCAGCATCCGCAACATCCCGCGCGCGAAGGCCGGCAGCGCGAACGCGTCGGTCAGATAGCCGACCGTGTGGCCGCGCCGCACGCGCGCGAGCGCGAGCTGCGCGAACAGCGGGTTCGACGTTTCGCCGCCCCATGCGGCCGCGAGCGGCACCACGTAGCGTTCGACGTCGCCGCCGTGGGTTGTCACCCATGCCTCCGCGTACTGGAACGGCTCGTCGGGCATCGGCGTGACGACGTTCAGCCGCGCGTCGCCGATCTTGCGGTCCTTCGACGCGAACCAGCGGCGCCGCGTGAGCCACGACGACAGCGCGTCGTGCGCGAGCGTATGCAGCTGGCCGACGTCGGGCCGCTGCTCGCCGCGCCGCATCACGATCGTCACGTACTCGGGCAGCGGCTCGGCCTGCGGCTGCCGCCACGACGGCTCGCGGCCGTGCTCGGACAGCACGAACCACAGGAAGCCGTACGGCGGAAACGTCAGCAGGTAGGTGAGCTGCCCGATCGGCGGGAACGGCGAGTCCGACGTCATCTCGATCGGCACGCGGCCCGCGAATTCGGACAGATCGAGCTCGACCGCCTGCGACGCGCGCGACAGGTTCGCGACGCACAGCACCGGCTCGTGGCCGTCCAGCTCGCGCAGGTAGGCGAGCACCTTGCGGTTCTCGGGGCGCAGGAAGCGGATCGTGCCGCGGCCGAACACCTGGGTCGCGCGGCGCGTCGCGAGAATGCGGCGGGTCCAGTTCAGCAGCGAGTGCGGGTCGCGCGTCTGCGCCTCGACGTTGATCGCGTCATAGCCGTACAGCGAGCCCATCACGGGCGGCAGCACCAGCAATTCCGGATCGGCGCGCGAGAAGCCGCCGTTGCGGTCCGACGACCATTGCATCGGCGTGCGCACGCCGTCGCGGTCGCCGAGGTGGATGTTGTCGCCCATCCCGAGCTCGTCGCCGTAGTAGATCACCGGCGTGCCGGGCATCGACAGCAGCAGCGAGTTGATCAGCTCGATGCGGCGCCGGTCGCGCTCCATCAGCGGCGCGAGGCGGCGGCGAATGCCGAGATTCAGCCGCGCGCGCCGGTCGCTCGCGTAGGTCTGCCACAGCAGGTCGCGCTCGGAGTCGGTCACCATCTCGAGCGTCAGCTCGTCGTGGTTGCGCAGGAACACGGCCCACTGGTTGCTCGGCGCGAGGGCCGGCGTCTGCCGCATGATGTCGAGGATCGGGAAGCGGTCCTCGCTCGCGATCGACATGTAGATGCGCGGCATCAGCGGGAAGTGGAACGCCATGTGGCATTCGTCCTCGTTGCCGAAATACTCCTGCACGTCTTCCGGCCACTGGTTCGCTTCCGCGAGCAGCATGCGGTTCGGATACTCGGCGTCGATCGTCGCGCGGATCCGCTTCAGGATCGCGTGCGTCTCGGGCAGGTTCTCGTTGTTGGTGCCTTCGCGCTCGACCAGATACGGCACCGCGTCGAGCCGCAGCCCGTCGATGCCGAGGTCGAGCCAGAAGCGCATCACCTGGATCACCTCGCGCACGACGGCCGGGTTGTCGAAGTTCAGGTCCGGCTGGTGCGAGTAGAAGCGGTGCCAGTAGTACTGGCCGGCGACCGGATCGTGGGTCCAGTTCGAGGTTTCCGTATCGAGGAAGATGATGCGCGTGCCCGCGTACTTCGTGTCGGTGTCGGACCACACGTAGTAGTCGCGATGCGTCGAGCCGGGCTTGGCGCGCCGCGCGCGCTGGAACCACGGGTGCTGGTCCGACGTGTGGTTGATCACCAGCTCGGCGATCACGCGGATGCCGCGCGCATGCGCCTCGCGGATGAAGCGGCGCACGTCGGCGAGCGTGCCATAGTCCGGATGTACGCCGCGATAGTCGGCGATGTCGTAGCCGTCGTCGCGGCGCGGCGACGGGTAGAACGGCAGCAGCCAGATCGTGTCGACGCCCAGCTCGGCGATGTAGTCGAGCTTCATGATCAGACCGGGGAAATCGCCGATCCCGTCGTTGTTCGAGTCGTAGAACGACTTCACGTGCACCTGGTAGATGATCGCGTCCTTGTACCACAGCGGATCGTCCGTGCTCAGTGCGGGCTCGCGGCGCCGCGCACGGCGTGCGCGCGCGGTGCCGGCCGGTGCGACGGACGCGAACTGGGCGCGGCGCACGTCGTCGAGGGAATCTTCGCGTTTCATCATCCGTGTGCTCCCGAGAGGCGCCGGGCCTCGCCCGGCTCGGGCGCCGCCGCTCGCGCGGCGCCGGGCGACGGCGCGAGCCGCCAGATCGCGTACGGCCGCACGTGCGGGTCGAGCGATACGTATTGACGATGGCCGCGCCAGGTCTCGGCATGGGCGGCGTCCTGTTCGAGCGCGTCGAGCGGCTCGCCGTCGACCAGCCCGAAGCCGCGCCACAGCGACGCGTCCAGCGTGAAGTCGGTGGCCTGCGGATGCCAGGGGTCGAGGCTGATCGCCACCACCACGACGCTGTCGTGGGCCGGCGTCGCCTTCACGAACACGAGCACCTGATCGTTGTCCGCAGGGACGAACGTGAGGCCGAGATGGGTCTGCAGCGCCGGATGGTCGCGCCGCGCGCGGTTCAGCCGCGCGACTTCGCCGCCGATATGCGCGGCCTTGCTCCAGTCGCGCGCGCGCAGCTCGTATTTCTCGGCGTCCGCATATTCCTCGCTGTCGGGCAGCGGCGCGGACTCGCCGATCTCGAAGCCCGAATACATGCCCCACGAGCCGGCGAGCGTCGCCGCGAGCGCCGCGCGGATCACGAACTGCGAGCGCGGCGCGTTCTGCAGGTGGCGCGGATTGATGTCGGGCGTATTGACGAAGAAGTTCGGCCGGAAGAATTCGCGCGGCGGGCCGGCCGTCAGCTCGGTCAGATACTCGATGAACTCGTGCTTCGTCTCGCGCCACGTGAAGTACGTGTACGACTGCGAGAAGCCGACCTTCGCGAGCCGGTACATCATCCCGGGGCGCGTGAACGCCTCCGACAGGAACACGACGTCCGGATGCTTGCCGCGTACGTCCGCGATCATCCACGCCCAGAACGGCAACGGCTTGGTGTGCGGGTTGTCGACGCGGAAGATCCGCACGCCGGCTTCGACCCAGAACAGCACGGCGTCGCGCAGCGCGACCCACAGGCCGGGCAGCGCATCGGGCGCGTAGAAGTCGGGGTTCACGATGTCCTGATAGCGCTTCGGCGGATTCTCCGCATAGCGCAGCGTGCCGTCCGGGCGCCACGCGAACCAGCCGGGATGCGCGGCGAGCCACGGATGATCGGGCGAGCACTGGATCGCGAAATCGAGCGCGATCTCGAGCCCCTGCGCGCGCGCCGCGTCGACCAGCGTGCGGAACGACTCGAGCGTGCCGAGCTGCGGATGCACGGCCGTGTGGCCGCCGTCGGGCGAGCCGATCGCATATGGGCTGCCGACGTCGTCGGGGCCGGCGCTCAGCGTGTTGTTGCGGCCCTTGCGCGCGGTCGTGCCGATCGGATGGATCGGCGGGAAATACAGCACGTCGAAGCCCATGTCGCGGATGCGCGGCAGCTGCGCGATCACGTCGTCGAAGGTGCCGTGCCGGTGCGCGTCGTTGCTCGCCGAGCGCGGAAACATCTCGTACCAGCTCGAGAAGCGCGCGGCGCGGCGCTCGACCTCGACCGCGTACACCGTCTCGTCGTGCGTGACGAACGGCCGGTAGCGCAGCGCCGCGTATGCGTCGGCGAGCGCCGGTGCGCCCAGCATCGCGAGCCGCGCTTCGTGCGACGCGTCGCCGAATTCGTCGGCGAGCCGCTGCATCTGCGCGATCGCGCGGCGGTCGGCCGGCGCGGCCTGTTTCAGCGCGGTCGCGAGCAGCAGTTGCGCTTCGCGCAGCTCCAGCATCACGTCCTGGCCGGCTGCGCGCTTCTTCGCGACGTCGGTGACGAGCGACGCCCAGTCGTCGCGCCATGCGACCACGCGGAACGCGTGACGGCCGAGCCGGTCGAGCACGACGCTCGCGTGCCAGCGATCGTTCGGCTCGGCGATGAACGGCACCTCGCGCCAGTCGTCCTCGTCGTCGGCGCGCCATTGCAGCACGGCCGACAGATGCGCATGGCCGTCCGTGAAGATCGATGCGTGTACAACCAGCGTGTCGCCGATCACGCGCTTGATCGCGAAGCGCCCGCCATCGACGGCCGGCTCGACGCGCTCGATCGCGATCCGGTCGGCCGCGAGCGCCGCCGATAGCGCGGTGCGCTCGCGGGCCGCGTCGGCGCGCGTCGTCGCGGGCGGGGCGCGCCGGGCGTCGAGCACCGCATAGCCGCCCGGCTCCAGCGTGAACGCCTCGAGCGCGGCCGAGCCGCGCTTGCGCGTGCCGCCGGGCGCGGCGACGTGCGTGAAGCCGCCCGGCACGCCGGGCAGGATCGCCGCCGGGTCGACGAGTGCGGGCGCGTCCAGATCGGGATTCAGCGCGACGACGAGCGCCGTGTCGTCGTGTTCGAGCGACGGGCCGCTGCCGCGCAGCAGTACGGTCGCGGTCGCGCCGGGCGCGCTCAGTTGCGCGATCTCGCCGCGTTGCGCCGCCAGCGGCATCGCGCGGCGCCACGCGTTCGCATCGGCCAGCGCGCCCGACAGATCGAAGCGCGCGCCGTCGAACGCGGCGCGATAGCGCGCGGCATCCGCGTCGTGCGTCATCAGCGGCAACGCGACGCCGCGCTCGAAGCCCATCGGCACGAGCCAGCCGGTGCCGAGCGCCGCCGCGGTCCACATGGCGCGGTGGTACGCGCGCACCAGCACCTCGTCCGATGCGCCATGCCAGTCTTCCGCGATGCGCGGGCCGTCGAACGCATCGGGGCACGCGATCGGCGACGCGATGCGGCGCAGCAGCCGGTGCTCGTCGACGAACCACGGCGCGCGCAGATCCCACCAGCGCGCCGACGAGAACACGCCGTCGAAGCCGGCCGCCTCCAGCTGCACGAGCGCGTCGCGCGCATGGCCGGGCACGCCGGCGAGCACCGCGACGTCGGGGCGCGCGCGGCGCAGCGCCGCGCGCCACGCGGGCCACCATGCGGCCGGCAGACGCTGCGGCGCGTCGATCAGGAAGCCGGCCGCGCCGGCATCCGCGTACGTGACGAGATGTTTGCACCACCATGCGCCGAGCCCGTCGTGCGCGTCGTGCGGCGCATCGTCGCCGAGCTGCGCGTGCGCGACGTCCATCTCGTGCGCGGCGCTGCGCGGGTCGATCAGGGCGTCGTCGTGCGCGCGCTCGACGTACCAGTCAGGATGCTCGCTGCGCAGCGGGTTGACGCGCGCGATGCGGTCCGGCACGACTTCGAGCATCACGCGCAAGCCGTGACCGTGCGCGAGCTGCGCGAGCCGCGAGAAGGTTTCGAGCGCGCCGGCGCGCGTCGCGAACGCCGCGGCCGGCCGGTGGAAATCGGCGACGTGACGCGGAAAACCCGCGGCGCTGGCGGCCCAGAAGCTGCCGATCAGCACGTGGTCGAAGCCCATTCCCGCGATGTGCGCGAACGTGGCGGGCCATGCGTCGAGCGGGCCGACGAGGCGCGCGTCGCAGAAGTAGACATGCGGGGCGAAGGGCGATGTGACGTTCATGAGGTGCGGATGAGGATCGTGACGAAGGGCGGACGGCGGTTTGCGTCGCAACCGGCGTGCCTGCTCCGTTTGGCGCTTGGGGCCGCGCGCCGCAGCGGACGCTCGCGGCGCTGCGGCCGTCATGCTGTCGTTTTTACATGCGGGTGGCACGACATCTGCATCCCTTGCGCGGCGGCGGCCCGGCATCGCGCTGCGTCACATGCGCGGGATCGAGCGGATATCCGAGCTTTCGCCCGTGGCCGGATCGTGGTCGGTGGAAGGAATCGGCACGCCGACGTCGTGCCGCACCGGCATGCCGCGCTCCATCCGGTGCGCGAACGCCGGCGGCGTGTCGACTTCGTCGCCGAAGCGCGCGCGCACGAACGCGCGCAGCAGCGCGACGCGCAGGTTCGGCGCGCGGGCCGCGCAGGTCGACGGGCCGTCGTCGAAGCGCGCATCGCATTCGACGCCGTCCGCGCGCCGCACCACGCGCAGTTCGACCGCGTGCTCGAGCACCGCGCCCGCATCGGCCCACGACGCCGACGGCGCGAACTGCGCGTCGAGCCGCCGCAGCGCGTCGCATGCGGCGGTCACGATCACCTGCGGCTCGACGGCCGTGAAGCTCAGCGTGTCTTCGGCGTCCGCGCACAATGCGCGTGCGCACCAGTAATCGAGGGCCGTTCCGGTGAGTTCGTCGGTTCGCATGGGCAAGGCTCCGTGAGGCTCCATAAAGGGACTGCGCTCAGCCCGCAAGCGGCGTGCCCGCGCCCAGCTCCACGCGCATCTGCGCGACCAGCGGATAGTGATCGGATGCGTGGCGCGCGAGCATGCTGCGATGCACGGCCACGTCGACCAGCAGCTCGCCCGGATGGATCCAGATGCGGTCGAGCGAGAACACCGGCCACGCGGTCGGGAACGTGCGCGGCGCGGGCGCGCGGCGGAACCGCGTGGTCAGTGCCTGCAGCGCGCGGCCGCGCACGAACCATTCGTTGATGTCGCCCATCAGGATCACCGGCATCGCGCCGGTGTCGAACGCGGCGAGCAGCCGCTGCACCTGCGCGCTGCGCTCGTTCGCCGACAGCCCGAGGTGGGTCGCGACGACGCGGATCGGGCCGGCGCTGCAGTCGATGTCCGCGTCGAGTGCGCCGCGCGGCTCGCGCTGATGAAACGACAGGTCGAGCGTGCGCGCCGCGCGGATCGGGCAGCGCGACAGCACCGCGTTGCCGTAGCGGCGCTCCGGCGTGTCGATGGTCGGGCCGGCGACCGCGTGCATGCCGGTCGCGTCGCGCAGATGCGCGAGCACGTCAGGCGCGCGCGTGCCGCCGAGCGGCACTTCCTGCAACGCGATCACGTCCGCATCGAGCTCGCGGATCACCGCGACGATCCGCTCGACCGCGCGCGCGGGCCATGCGCCGTAGCCGCCGTGGATGTTGTATGTCGCGATCCGCAGGTCGTGCCCGCGCGGCGCGCCGTCCGACGTGACGATGTCCGGCGGCGGCGCCGGTTGCGTGCTCAGCGCCATCGTCGCAGCGCCCGGACGAGCAGCACCGACAGGCCGACCAGCGCGATGCCGATCGCCGTGAGCCACGCGAACGCGCCCGGATCCGGATGGCTCAACGCGGCGGTCAGCTGGTGCGCGAAGGTGACCGTCAGCACGATGCCCGGCAGCATCCCGATCGCGGTGCCGATCAGGTAGTCGCGCAGCCCGATGTGCGACGCGCCGGCCACCAGGTTCACGATCGTGAACGGCGCGATCGGCAGCAGCCGCAGCACGGCCATCGCGACCACGCCGCGCCGGCCGATGCGTTCGCTGAGCCGGTTCGCGCGCGAGCCGGCGAGCCGTCGCACCGCGTCGCGCCCGAGCCAGCGGCCGATCCCGTAGGTCGCCGCCGCGGCCGCCATCGTGCCGACCGATGCATAGGCGAGGCCCGGCCACGCGCCGAACACGAGGCCCGTTACGGTGATCAGCAGCGTGATCGGCACCGACAGCGTCGCCGCGAGCACGTAGCCGGCGAGCAGCAGCGCGGGCGCGCCCGGCAGTTGCGCGGCGCGCATTGCCGCGCGCGCGAGCGACGCGACGTTCAGCTCATGGCCGAGCGGCGAGAAGCGCCACGCGAGCGCGAGCGCCGCGATCAGCAGCACGGCCGCCCCCAGCACGAAGAAACGCGCGGTCAGCGATCGATGCTGCTCCTGCGGAACGAACTCGCGCACGAAGCGGTCCGGCTCGATCGGCTGCTCGGGGTCGAGGCGCGCGCTGACCGGCACCAGCGCATCGAGCTGCGGCGTCACGGCCGGCTCCAGCGTGCGCAGCGTGCGTCCGTCCTTCGCGCGCAGCCGGTCGAGCGCGACATTCGGCCGTTCCGGCTGCGCGAACGCGTCGGCGACGGCCGCGGGCGTCGTGCCGAGATGTTCGGCGAGCAGCCGGTCGCGCAACGCGGCGATCGCCGCGCGGATGCGCGGCTCGCCGGCCGCGACGAGCGCGACGCAGCATTCGGTGTCGAGCGCCATCGAGCGGTTGTTCAGGTTCGCGCTGCCGATCACCACGCATTCGTCGTCGACGATCGCGAGCTTGCTGTGGACGTTCACGCAGCCGTCGCCGAGGCCGTCGACGTGCGGATACAGCAAGCGGTAGCGGTCGAAGCGGTCGGCCGACTTCAGCGTGCCGTGCAGCCGCGCGCGCAACACGCCCATCGTCGCCTCCTGCAGCCAGCCGCTCTGCACGCGCGGCGCGACCACCGTGACGTCCGGCCCGTGCGGGTCGGCGAGGCGCGCGCTCAGCGCATCGCGCACCACCGCCGCGGTGAAATACTGGTTCTCGATGTACAGATGGCGACGGGCGGCGCGGATCGTGTCCTCCACCAGCGCGCGCACCTGCGACACCGGTTCGCGGTCGCGATGCCGCGGCGCCGTATAGGCGATGCCGAGTTGCACGTCGCGCACGTCGACCGGTACGCCGGGCGGCCAGGGATCGACGTCGTCCTCGCGATCGAGATGGCGATGCGCGCGGATCGCGATGCGGCGCCCGCACGCATTGAACCAGCGCGTGCGCGCCTGCTCGCCGATCGCGGCGGCCGCGTCGCCGTCGAACATCGCCTGCACGTCGTGGAACGGCCCGTACGGCATTCCGCGCGCGTCGCGCCGGCGCGGATCGTCGGCTGCGTGGGCCGACGTGTCCCAGCGCGCGACCGTCAGGTCGAGGCCGCCGACGAAGGCGAGCCGGTCGTCGATCACCACCAGCTTCTGATGATGCGACGCGCCGCGCGGATGCGAGTCGTCGAGGCGGAAGCGGATGCCGCGATGCGCGCGCCACGCCGCGCGATAGACCGGCGGCCAGTCGCGCTCGAGCGCGTAGATCATCGCGAAGTCCCACGCGAGCACGTAGATGCGCAGGTTGTGCCGCGCGGTCGCCAGCGCGTGCAGGAAGGGGGCGAGCGTGTTGGGCAGCCCGTCGTCCGCGCCGTCGGGCGCGAGCTGCATCCGGCTGTCGACGTCCCAGCCGAGGACGAACACCGTGTGGCGCGCGCGGCGCAACGCGGCGCGCAGCGTCGGGAAATACGCGGCGCCGTCCACCAGCGTCGTGAAGCGGTCCGCATGACGGATCGCGTCGCAGTTGCGGCCGCGTTCGAGCAGGCCGTGGCGCGTGGGCTCGTTCGCGGGCGACCAGGCCGGTACGGCGTCGTCGCGCGCGTTGGCCGCGAACGGCCGGTGCGTCGTCTGGTCGGGCGTGCTCATCGGGCGCCGGCGTCGCGGTTGCCGTCGATACGTTGCAGCAGCACGTCGCAGCGCGCGCGCAACGCCTTCAGCTCGGGCGACGCGAGGTCGATGCGAATCCGCTCGACGCCTTCCGGGTCGCCGTACGCGCACGCGATCTCGTAGATGCCCTGCGCGATCAGCAGCGACGCGTGCGCGATCCTGATCCGGTCGAGCCAGTCGCATTCGGCGTGATGGCACGCGAGCCACGCGCGCAGCGCGCCGACGACCTGGCTGACGGTGAGCCACTCGCCGCCGCGCATGCGCGCCGCGAGCTGGCTCGTCACTAGGTAGGAGAGCAGGCGCGTCTGGGTCACGCGAAACTCCTTGACGAGTTGTCGTTGTCGGGGCAACAGGTGCGCACGCCGGTGATGCCCTTCAGCGTCCGGCAGATCGCCGCAAATTCCGCTCCGCTCGTGCGCGAGAACGACACCGAGATGTCGTCGGTATCGGGGTCGTCGTCGGATTGCTGGACGATGAAACGCTTCACGCGCACGCGGCCGTTGCCGAGCGCGTCGTGCAGCGTCGCGAGCGTGAGGCCTCCGCGCTCGACGACGAGGCGCAGCGTGCGCTGCTGCCGTTGCGCGATGAAGCGGCGCTCGAGCGGCTTCACGCCGGCGAGGATCACGAGCACGATCGCGGTTGCGCCCAGCGCCGCGACGTACATGCCGCCGCCCGCGGCGAGGCCGATGCCGGCCACGGCCCACAGGCTCGCGGCCGTCGTCAGCCCGCGCACCACTTCGCCGCGCAGCAGGATCGAGCCGGCGCCGAGAAAGCCGATGCCCGACACCACCTGCGCGGCGACCCGCGACGGATCGAGCACGACGCCTGCCTGCCCGTGCACGTCCGCGAAGCCGAAGATCGAGACGAGCATCACGAGCGCGGAGCCGACGCACACCAGCATGTGCGTGCGCAGGCCCGCGGCCCAGTTGAGTCGCTCGCGCTCGAGCCCGACCACGCTGCCGAGCAGCGCGGCGAGCAGCAGGCGTCCGAGAAGTTCGATATGGCCGATCATCGTGGCCTCCCTTTTTATCTGGCGTACCGGAGCGGTGCGATGTGCAATGGGGACGCAAGGGGCGTGCCGGGCGCGGAGGCGCGGGCATGTCGTATGCGCGCGGGCAGCGCGGCGTGCGCGCCGATCATGCGGCGCGCATTTTTTTCATGTCATCGCAGATAAGCACAGGGGGCCAGCATGGAGCATCAACCCGATGCACAGGTGCGCGATCCGTATCGCGGCCACGAGATACGCGTGTGGGCGCGCCGCAACGAACGCGGCGCGTGGGCGGACGAGGTGCAGGTGTACGTCGATGGCGCGCGCATCGAGCTGTTCGTGCCGGAGCCGGCGAATCCGGAGTGGGCGTCGGAAGAGGAGGCGCTGCGCGCGGGCGTCGAGCGTGGACGTTATCTGATCGACAAGCGGCTCGACGACGATTGAGTCGCGTTGATGCACGTTGATGCGCGGCCGGCCGGTATGGCGTTTGCGGGCCGGCCGCGCACCTTGTCACCCGATGCCGGCGCCGTGCCGGGAGGAACCATGAACGATCCGCGTACGCTTCATATCTACCGTTACGATCCCGACCGCGACGCCGCGCCGTACATGCAGCGCTACGAGATCGACGTGAGCGCCGACGACCGCATGCTGCTCGACGTGCTCGGACGCCTGAAGCACGACGACGAGACGCTGTCGTACCGGCGCTCGTGCCGCGAGGGGATCTGCGGCTCCGATGCGATGAACATCAACGGCAAGAACGGGCTCGCGTGCCTGACCAACATGAAGACGCTGCCGCGCGAGATCGTGCTGCGGCCGCTGCCCGGGTTGCCGGTGGTGCGCGATCTGATCGTCGACATGACGGACTTCTTCAACCAGTACCACTCGATACGGCCTTACCTGATCAACGACACGACGCCGCCTGAACGCGAGCGGTTGCAGACGCCGGAGGAGCGCGACCAGCTCGACGGGCTGTATGAGTGCATTTTGTGTGCGTGCTGTTCGACTGCCTGCCCCAGTTATTGGTGGAACCCGGACAAGTTCGTCGGCCCGGCGGGGTTGCTGCAGGCGTATCGGTTCATTGCGGATTCGCGCGATATGGCGACGGCCGAGCGGCTCGATGATCTCGAGGATCCGTATCGGCTGTTCCGGTGCCGGACGATCATGAATTGCACGGATGCGTGTCCGAAGGGATTGAATCCGACGAAGGCGATTTCGGAGATTCGGACGATGTTGGTCAGGAGGACGGTTTAGGGGGCGGGGGGCTCAGCGATCCGGGCGAACGCGACGCGCGTACCGTATTTTTGCTGGAAACTACGGTCGCGATTTCGTCGGGATGCTGAAACTTGGCGCCGAGTTCGTGCGCGGGGAACCGGGTCTTGTCTGCATCACCTCGTTGCCATGAATACGGGCTGCTTTTGCCCGTGGATTCGTGTAACGCCGGGAAGCCGGTGATGGATTGTCCCGTCGCGTTACGGGATTCGGGTTTGCGGCAATACGAGACGCCCCGTCCCACGACCCCCGCACGCATCCGAATCGACCTCACGGCCGCGCGGCCACCTCGTCGAGATGCCGCAGCAAATCGGCCGGATCGTCATACACGCGCAGCGCGCCGGCGCGCTCCAGTTCGTCGCTGCCGTAGCCGCCCGACAACAGCCCGACGCCCAGCGCGCGACAGCGGCTCGCCGCGAGCATGTCCCAGATGCTGTCGCCGACCACGACGCTATGTTCGATCTGCACGTTCAACTTCGCCGCGGCCGTCAGGAACAGATCGGGGTCCGGCTTCGCATACTTGACTTGATCGCGCGTGACGACCACGTTCTTCGCCGGATCGACGCCGAGCGCCTCCAGATTGATGGCCGCGGTTTCCATGCGTCCGCTGGTCGCGATCGCCCAGCGGATGCCGGCGTTCGACAGCGCGGCCAGCAGCTCGCGCGCACCGGGCAGCGGCCGCACCTGCGCGCGCAGCCGCTGGTAGGCGGCCGCATGCAGCCGGGCGAGCCGTTCGACGCGGTCGGCGTCGATGTCGCCCGACGTTTCGCGCAGCAGCTGGTTGAGGAACAGCCCGCCGCTCATCCCGATCTTGCGATGGATGCGCCATACCGACAGCTCGATGCCTTCTGCATCGAGCGCTTCCTTCCACGCGAGCACGTGCTGGTAGACGCTGTCGACGAGCGTGCCGTCGAGATCGAACAGAAATGACGTTTCAATGCGCATGTGAATCTCCTGGCCTGGTGACATTCGGGCGAATCGTTCGCGAAGGGTTGCGCACATTATCGGCCCGCCGACGTGTCGCTGCCATGTCGCCATGTCGCCCTCGCGCCGCGGCGGCATGTCGGGCACCGCTGTACAATCGGCGCGATGCGCGGGGCGGCACTGCCCGGCACGCTCCGTTACGGCCCGCGCACGCGCGCCCAACCTTCGTCGAATTCCCGTATGGCAACTCCGGACGCCGTCAGTTCCGAGCAGTCGTGGTGGGGCGTCCTGGCCCTCGCGCTCACTGCCTTCATCTTCAACACCACCGAGTTCGTGCCCGTCGCACTGCTGAGCGCCATCGGCGACAGCCTGCAGATGCAGCCCACCGCCGTCGGCCTGATGCTGACGATCTACGCATGGGCCGTCGCCGTCGTGTCGCTGCCGCTCACCTTCGTCACGCGTCACGTCGAACGCCGCAAGCTGCTCAGTTGCGCGCTGCTCGTGTTCGTCGCCAGTCACGTCGTGACCGGCGTCGCGTGGAATTTCACGGTGCTGATGATCGGGCGGCTCGGCGTCGCGTGTGCGCATGCGGTGTTCTGGTCGATCTCGGTGCCGCTCGCGGTGCGCCTCGCGCCGAGCGACCGCAAGAGCCGCGCGCTGAGCCTGCTCGCGATGGGCACCGCGATCGCGATGGTCGCCGGCATTCCGCTCGGGCGCGTGATCGGCGAAGCGCTCGGCTGGCGCGTCACGTTCCTCGTGATCGGCGTGGCGGCGGCCGTCGCGTTGCTGCTGCTGCGCGCGACGCTGCCGACGCTCGCGAGCCAGGGCGCCGGCTCGCTCGCCAGCATCGGCACGTTCCTGCGCAAGCCGGCGCTGGTGTCGCTGTACGCGATCACGGTGCTGGTCGTGTCCGCGCACTTCACGTCGTACACGTACATCGAGCCGTTCGTGCAGACCGTCAATCATGCGAGCAGCAGCCGGATCACCTACGTGCTGATCCTGTTCGGCGTCGCCGGGATGCCCGCGGCCATCTGCTTCAATCGCGTGTTCCCGGAGCGGCCGGCCGATTTCCTGCTCGCGTCGATCGTGGCGTTGTCCGCATGTCTGCTGGTGCTGTTTCCGAGCGCGCTGAACATCGTCACGCTGTCGGTGCACACGCTGGTGTGGGGCGGCGCGATCGTCTGCTTCGGGCTCGCGATGCAGGCGTGGGTGCTCAAGCTCGCGCCGCACGCGACCGATCTCGCGGTGTCGATCTTCTCGGGGCTGTACAACGTGGGCATCGGCGCCGGCGCGCTGCTCGGCAACCATATCGCCGCGGATTTCGGCCTCGCGTGGGTCGGCACGTTCGGCGGCGTGGTCGGTATCGTGTCGGCCGCGATCGCGTGGGCCGCGTTGCGGCTGCATGAGCGACGCGCGGCGGCGTAGGGCGGCGCTGTGCCGGCTGCCGGTGAGGGCGCAGTAGGCGATTTGGTGATGTGCTGGTGTGCCGACGCCCGGTGTGTCGACCCACCGATGTACCAATGCATCAATCGGCCCATCCGCCCATCCGCCGCATCCCCATCCGCCGAGACGCTGATGCGCTGACGTGCCGGTTTGTCGATACGTCAATCGTCTATGCACCGACGCACCGACGCACCGACGCACCGACGCACCGGTGCGCCGCTGCACCTACGTGCCTCGCGCGATGGTCACTCAGCGATGGCCCGAGATCTTCGCGGGCCGCCGACTCCCTATACCGGCGCGATACCATCGCCGCGCGCCCCAGTCCCGCCGACGTCATCCCGGCGAACGGATAAGCCGCCGCATTTCCACTAGCGCCACGGTAAATCCTTCCATTCCGCCGTCAGGAAAACCCTGACCGCCCCCAGCCGACCGCTGCCTTCCGCCCAGTTTTCGCGACCGCAGCCTGCGCCGCCGCACGCCTATACCCGCGCTGCCCCCAAACCTCCTCCGACCGCGCTCCAGCAAGCGTCCCGGCACGCTCGACTGCCCATTCAAGGTATCGTGCGCCGCGAAATTTCCGTTCGTACGATGTATTTCGATACCTGGTGGGTATCAAATAGCCAGGACAAAAGTATTGGACGCAGCATTTCCCCGCCGCGTATAAATCCGTTCCATGAACTCGCCACACGCAACGTGCGACCTGCCGCGCAACGTCGAGCCGCACGACATCGCAACCGCACCACCGGCGTTGCCGTACCTGAAGTTTTCGGCGATACCGTCGCGTCGCCGCCCGCCGTTGCAATCCGACGGCGACGTTTGATTCGAGCAGCCGTCGTGTTGCGCGAGCCGCATCCGTCGATCGCTTTTTCCAAAACTACACGTGGAGACACCATCATGAGCGTCAAGGTTTTCGAAACCAGGGAAGTGCAGGATCTGCTGAAGGCCGCATCGAGTGCGAACGCCAACGGCGCGAGCACCGGCGACGCGCGCACGCAGCAGATCGTGCTGCGGCTGCTCGGCGACCTTTTCAAGGCGATCGACGACCTCGACATCACGCCCGATGAAGTCTGGGCCGGCGTGAACTACCTGAACAAGCTCGGTCAGGACGGCGAAGCTGCGCTGCTCGCGGCCGGCCTCGGGCTCGAGAAGTATCTCGACATCCGCATGGACGCCGCCGACGCCGCGCTCGGCCTCGACGGCGGCACGCCGCGCACGATCGAAGGCCCGCTGTACGTCGCGGGCGCACCGGTGCGCGACGGCGTCGCGAAGATCGACCTCGACGCCGACGCAGGCGCCGGCCCGCTCGTGATCCACGGGACGGTCAAGGACCTCGACGGCAAGCCGGTGGCCGGCGCGCTGGTCGAATGCTGGCACGCGAACTCGCACGGCTTCTATTCGCATTTCGATCCGACCGGCGCGCAGCGCGACTTCAACCTGCGCGGCGCAGTCAGGACCGGCGCCGACGGCACCTACGCATTCCGCACGCTGATGCCGGTCGGCTACGGCTGCCCGCCGCAGGGCGCGACGCAGCAGCTGCTGGACCGCCTCGGCCGCCACGGCAACCGTCCGGCGCACGTGCACTTCTTCGTGACGAGCGACGGCCATCGCAAGCTGACGACGCAGTTCAACATCGAAGGCGATCCGCTGATCTGGGATGACTTCGCGTATGCGACGCGCGAGGAACTGATCCCGCCCGTCACGACGAAAACCGGCGGCGCGGCGCTCGGGCTGAAGGCCGACGCGTACCAGGACATCGCGTTCGACTTCGTGCTGACGCCGCGCGTCGGCGGCGCGGACAACCAGATCGTCGAACGCCCGCGCGCGAGCGCCGCCGCCTGAACACCCGACCGCGCGGCCGCGCAAACACGCGGCCGCCGGTCTCCCCAGGATTCAATCGACACCGATGCGAGCGTGCTTGCAGGACGCGGCACGCGCACAGGAGGAACCAACATGTCCGCGACGATCGACCCCACCACCGAACTGGACCACCTGCTCGCCACCGCGGTGCAGGACGACAAGGACGCCGGCATCTTCCGCTGCCGCCGCGACATCTTCACCAACGAGGCGCTGTACGCGCTCGAGATGAAGCACATCTTCGAGCGCAACTGGGTGTATCTCGCGCACGAGAGCCAGATCCCCGACAACAACGATTACTACACGACGTGGATCGGCCGCCAGCCGGTCGTCATCACGCGCGACAAGACCGGCGAGCTGCACGCGGTGCTCAACGCCTGCGCGCACAAGGGCGCGATGCTGTGCCGCCGCAGGCACGGCAACAAGGGCAGCTTCACGTGTCCGTTCCACGGCTGGACCTTCTCGAACACCGGCAAGCTGTTGAAGGTGAAGGACGAGAAGACCACCGAGTATCCGGTGCAGTTCAACACGAACGGCTCGCACGACCTGAAGAAGATCGCGCGCTTCCAGAGCTATCGCGGCTTCCTGTTCGGTAGCCTCAGCGACGACGTGCTGCCGCTCGAGGACTACCTCGGCGACGCGCGCGTGATCATCGACCAGATCGTCGACCAGGCGCCGAACGGGCTCGAAGTGTTGCGCGGCAACTCGTCCTACATCTACGAAGGCAACTGGAAGATGCAGATGGAGAACGGCTGCGACGGCTATCACGTGAGCACCGTGCACTGGAACTACGCGGCGACGATGGGCCGCCGCAAGGAAGACGGCACCAAGGCCGTCGATGCGAACGGCTGGAGCAAGTCGGTTGCGGGCGTCTACGGCTTCGATCACGGCCACATCCTGCTGTGGACCAAGACGATGAACCCGGAAGTGCGGCCCGTGTACCGGCATCGCGACGAGATCGCCGCGCGCGTCGGCGCGGTGCAGGCCGACTTCATCGTGAACCAGACGCGCAACCTGTGCGTGTATCCGAACGTGTTCCTGATGGACCAGTTCAGCACGCAGATTCGCGTGGTGCGTCCGCTCGCCGTCGACAAGACCGAGGTCAGCATCTTCTGCTTCGCGCCGAAGGGCGAGAGCGACGCCGACCGCGCGACGCGGATCCGTCAGTACGAGGACTTCTTCAACGTATCCGGGATGGGCACCGCCGACGACCTCGAGGAATTCCGCGCATGCCAGGCCGGCTACGCGGGCAGCGCGGCGATGTGGAACGACCTGTCGCGCGGCGCGCCGCTGTGGATCGACGGGCCCGACGAGAACGCCGCGAAGATGGGGCTGAATCCGCGCGTGTCGGGCGAGCGCAGCGAGGACGAAGGGCTGTTCGTGTGTCAGCACGAATACTGGGTGCGCGTGATGCGCGATGCGTTGCAGCAGGAACGCGGGGAGGCACAGGCATGAACATCGACTACCAGACCATTTGCGCGGCGCTGTATCGCGAAGCGCGCCTGCTCGACGATCGCGAGTGGGACGCGTGGCTCACGTGCTACGCCGAGGACGTCACGTACTGGATGCCCGCATGGGACGACGATGATCGGCCGACCGAGGATCCGCAACACCAGATCTCGCTGATGTACTACGCCGATCGCGGCGGCCTCGAGGACCGCGTGTTCCGGATCAAGACGGAGCGCAGCGGCGCATCGACGCCCGAGCCGCGCACCAGCCACAACGTGACGAACGTCGAGGTGCTGGCGCAGCGCGACGACGAGGTGGACGTGCGCTACAACTTCCACACGCTGAACCACCGCTACCGCGTGACCGATCACTTCTTCGGCACGGCGTTCGTCACGCTGCGTCGCGCGGGCGATGCGTGGCTGATCTCGAACAAGAAGATCGTGCTGAAGAACGACTACATCCGGCAGGTGCTCGACGTGTATCACGTCTGACGCCGATCGACCGACAGTAACCAGACGGAGACGAAGCGATGTCCACCTACCAGATCGCACTGAACTTCGAGGACGGGGTCACCCGCTTCATCGACTGCAAGGCCGGCGAGAAAGTGCTCGATGCGGCATTCCGCGCGAAGATCAACCTGCCGATGGACTGCTCCGACGGCGTGTGCGGCACCTGCAAGTGCCGCGCGGAAAGCGGCCGCTACGACCTCGGCGACGACTATCTCGACGA
Organism: Burkholderia sp. KJ006; assembly: GCF_000262695.1. NCBI lineage: Bacteria > Pseudomonadati > Pseudomonadota > Betaproteobacteria > Burkholderiales > Burkholderiaceae > Burkholderia > Burkholderia sp. KJ006. The sequence continues at coordinate 333,405 of NC_017922.1, forward strand.
TGCACTGAGCGACGACGAGAAGGCGGCCGGCGTCGTGCTGACCTGCCAGATGGTGCCGCAAAGCGATTGCGTGATCGCGGTGCCGGCGTCGTCGCTCGCGTGCAAGACCGGCCACGGCGCGTTCGCCGCGACCGTCGCGAAGGTCGAGCCGCACAACGACGCGGCGATCGTGCTCGAACTCGACGTCGGCGCCGCCGCGCCGGTCTTTCTGCCGGGGCAGTACGTAAACATCGGCGTGCCGGGCAGTGGCCAGCACCGGTCGTATTCGTTCTCGTCCGCGCCGGGCGACGCGAAGCTCGCCTTCCTGATCAAGAAGATTCCGGGCGGCGTGATGAGCACGTGGCTCGAGACGGCTCGCGCGGGCGACACGCTCGAGCTCGACGGGCCGCTCGGCAGCTTCTACCTGCGCGAGGTCGCGCGCCCGCTGCTGTTTCTCGCGGGCGGCACGGGGCTCGCGCCGTTCCTGTCGATGCTCGAGGTGCTCGCGCGCAGCGGCTCGCAGCAGAAGGTGCATCTCGTCTACGGCGTGACGCGCGATCTCGATCTGGTGTGCGTGGAGGCGCTCGACGCGTACGCGGCGCGGCTGCCGAACTTCACGTTCGCGACGGTGGTTGCCGATGCGGCGTCGAACCACGCGCGCAAGGGCTGGGTCACGCAGCACATTCCGGCCGATGCGCTGAACGACGGCGACGTGGACGTCTATCTGTGCGGGCCGCCGCCGATGGTCGACGCGGTACGCGGGTATTTCGACGAGCAGCGCGTGACGCCGCGCAGTTTCCATTACGAGAAGTTCACGCCGAACGTGACGGCGAAGGCGGCATGATGATGCAACGATTCTCGGGCAAGGTCGTCGTCGTCACCGGCGCGGCACAGGGCATCGGCCGCGGCGTCGCATTGCGCGCGGCGGCCGAGGGCGGCAGCGTGCTGCTGGTCGATCGTGCGGAATTCGTCGCCGAGGTGGCCGCCGAAGCGCCGGCGGGCAGCGCGGCCGCATGCGTCGCCGATCTGGAAACCTACGACGGCGCGCGCGCGGCGATCGCATGTGCGATCGCGGCGTTCGGTCGGATCGACGTGTTGATCAACGGCGTCGGCGGCGCGATCCGGATGCGGCCGTTCGCCGAGTTCGAGCCGGCGCAGATCGACGCGGAGATTCGCCGCTCGCTGATGCCGACGCTGTACAGCTGCCATGCGGTGCTGCCGCATATGGTCGAGGCGGGCGGCGGCACGATCGTCAACGTGTCGTCGAACGCGACGCGCGGGATTCGCCGCGTGCCGTATTCGGCCGCGAAGGGCGGCGTCAACGCGTTGACGGCGGCGCTCGCGATGGAGTATGCGGAACACGGGATCCGCGTGGTCGCGACCGCGCCGGGCGGCACCACGGCGCCGCCGCGCCGCGTGCCGCGCAATGCGGCCGGCGACAGCGCGCAGGAACAGGCGTGGATGGCCGAAGCGGTGCGGCAGGTGACCGATTCGACGTTCTTCAAGCGCTACGGCACGCTCGACGAGCAGATCGCGCCGATCCTGTTCCTCGCCTCGGACGAAGCGAGCTACATCACCGGCACCGTGCTGCCGGTCGCAGGCGGCGATACGGGCTGAACGACGCCCGGTCAGGCGCGCCGCGTTGCAGTTCAACAGGAGGAACGGCCGGCGCTGTGCGCCCGGCCACGGAGACACCGATGCGCAACCGCGAAGCGATCATCCCGGCCGGGATGGAAAGCGTGTACGACAAGATCGGCTACGCGCCGGCGATCAAGGTCGGCGATACCGTGTACGTGTCGGGCCAGATCGGCCGCGACGCGGGGATGCAGTTGGTCGAAGGTCGTGAAGCGCAGATCGTGCAGGCGTTCGAAAACCTCAAGCGCGTGCTCGAGGCGGGCGGCGCGACGCTCGACGACGTGGTCGACCTGACGACGTTCCATACCGACATGCGCGACCTGCCGCTGTTCATGCAGGTGCGCGACCGTTATTTCCACGCGCATCCGCGGCCGGCGTGGACGGCCGTCGGCGCGCACATGCTCGGCGGCGCGCCGGGTTACATCGTGGAGATCAAGGCGGTGGCGGTGGTGGAGCGGTGAGCATGAGGCTCGCGACGTGCGAGGTCGTCGGTTGGTTGTATGTACGGGTGCGCGCGATGCTGGCCAGTCGCGCGATGGAGCCGAAATCGCTGGCACGTCGGGCCGCGACGACGCAATGAGTCCGCCGGATTGCGTCGCCGCGAGCAACGCGATCGGAGATGGGCGTGAGTGAAGGTGAGTCGGATACGTGTCGATCCGTTCGCCCACGCGCGGTATCGCCGACGATGGATCGCCGCGCGTAACCGCCTGACATCCTGTTCCGAAGCCGAAGCCGAAGCCGAAGCCGATGCCGATGCCGAAGCCGAAGCCGAAGCCGATGCCGAAGCCGATGCCGAAGCCGATGCCGATGCCGATGCCGATGCCGAAGCCGAAGCCGAAGCCGAAGCCGAAGCCGAAGCCGAAGCAGATGCCGATGCCGATGCCGATGCCGATGCCGAAGCCGACACCGACACCGACACCGACACCGACACCGACACCGACACCGACACCGACACCGACACCGACCTTGGCGCCACCCGATTCACCCACCCGCGCCGCCCCTAGCGATGAATCGCCGCACGCAATCGCCGGACGTCCTGTTCGGACACCGGCGCCGCGCGATTCCCCCACGCGCCGCGCACGTAGCGGACCACCGCGGCGATCTGACTGCTCGTCAGCGCGTCGCGCATCGCCGGCATCCACTCGACGGGGCCGTTCTTGCCGGGCGCCGGCTGCGCACCTTCGACGACGATGCGGATCGTGCTGGTCGGTTGAGGTAAATGGCGATCGCATGACGATCGCCGTCGGTCAGTAGCGCGGTGCGCTTGCCGACGACCGGCGCCATTGCGCCGAATACCGCGCCGCGCGCGGCGTGGCCGCCGCGCAGGAACGCGGCGACGTCGTCGGCCGACCAGCGGCCGAGGCCGTCCGGCGCCGCGCCCGTAAGGTTCGGCGCGAACCAGTGATCGTTGATGCCGCCGGTCAGGAACGCCGGGCTGCGCTCGTCGTAGCCGCGCTCGGTGTAGGCCGGCCCGCGCGGCGTATGGCACGCGCCACAGTGGCCGAGCCCCTGCACCAGATACGCGCCGCGATTCCATTCCGCCGATTTCGACGGCTGCGGCGTGACGCGGTCGCGGTTCGCGAACACCAGGCTCCATAGCGAAAGCGCCCAGCGCTGGTTGAACGGAAACGGCAATTCCGTACGCGTTGCCGCATTCGCGGACGGCGCGACGCCGCGCATGAAGTACGCGTACAGCGCACGCACGTCGGCGTCGCTCAGGTGCGCGAACGACGGGTACCGCATCGCCGGATACAGCCGGCTGCCATCCGCGCACACGAGCGCGGGTGAGCGCGCGAGCATCGCCGCGAAGACGGCGCTGGACAGCAGCGCGAGCACGAACGGCACGCAGCTGTCGTCGGGCATCTTGAGGATCGCGCTCGGCTTCGCCGCGAGCGGCGTGACCGCCAGCGCCTCGCGGCCGTGCGCGAGCCGATAGCCGACCCGCATGCTGCTGCGCTGCGCGGCGTCGCGCGTTTCCCACAGCGGATGCCGCGACGCGACGAGCGGCAGCACCGCAAAGTTGTACGCCGGCGCGGGCGACGCGACCGACCATTCGAGCCCGGCCGCGCCCCACGGGTTCGCGCCGGCGCGCTGGCCGCGCCGCGCGCTGACGAGCGCGTTGACGACGAACATCACGATGCCGATGCCGAACACGAACGAGCCGATCGTGGTGAGCAGGTTCGACGTGTCCCAGCCCATCCCGGACGGGTACGTGTAGACGCGCCGTGGCATGCCGAGCAGCCCCGACACGTGCATCGGGAAGAAGCCGAGATTGAAGCCGACCAGCACGACCCAGAACGTCAGCCGGCCGAAGCGCTCGTTCATCATCCGGCCCGTGAACTTCGGGAACCAGTACGTCACGCCGCCGAGCACGGGGAACACGTTGATCCCGAGCAGCACGTAATGCAGGTGCGCGACGACGAAATACGTGTCGGTGAGCTGCCAGTCGAGCGGCACTGCCGCCGTCATCACGCCGGACACGCCGCCGATCACGAACATCAGCACGAAGCCCGCGAAATAATGGAATGGCGTGCGGAACACCGGTCGTCCGGTCCAGATCGTCGCGATCCACGCGAACACGGCGACCGCGCTCGGGATCGAGATCAGCATGCTGGCCGCGCCGAAGAACGCGAGCGCGAGCGGTGCGATGCCGGTCGCGAACATGTGATGCACCCAGACCTCGAAGCCGATCAGCATCGTCGCGACCGTCGATACCGCGACGGCTTCGTACGCGACGAGCGGGCGGCGACAGAACGTCGGCAGCGCGTCCGACACGATGCCCATCGCCGGCAGCACGACGACGTACACCCACGGGTGCGCGAACATCCAGAACAGGTGCTGCCACAGCAGCGGCCGGCCGCCGTGCGCGACGTCGAAGAAATGCGTGCCGGCATTGCGGTCGAGCCACATCAGCAGGAACGCGAGGCTCACCGACGGCACCGCCACGAGGTTCGCGACCGACGCGGTCAGCGTGCCCCAGACGATGATCGGCAGCCGGTCGATCGACATGCCGTGCGCACGCATGCGCAACAGCGTGACGACGAAGTTCGCGGCGCCGCCCGTCGTCGAGATGCCGAGCAGGATCATCCTGAGCGCGTAGATGTCGATGTTCGCGCCCGCGCTGTAGTCGAGCGACGTGAGCGGCACGTAGTTGAACCAGCCGCCGTCGGGCACCGCGCCGAGCGGAAAGCTCGCGTACAGGAACAGCCCGGCGAACAGGAACACCCAGTACGAGAACGCGTTGAGCCGCGGGAACGCCATGTCGCGCGAGCCGAGCATCAGCGGCCACAGGTAGTTCGCGAAGCCGGACAGCACCGGCAGCGCGTACAGGAAGATCATCGTGACGCCGTGCATCGTGAACAGCGAGTCGTACTGCGCCGGGGTGAGCACCGTCGCGTTCGGCCGCGCGAGCTGGATGCGCATCACGAGCGCCTCGACGCCGCCGAGCAACAGGAACGCGAACGCGGTGACGATGTAGCGGATGCCGATGCGCTTGTGGTCCACCGTGCCGAGCCAGCCGCGCCAGCCGGGCGCCGATTCCCACAGCTCGGCGAGCGCCCGCTCGTGCTCGGAGCCCGGCGGTGCGTCGCCGAGGTCGGGCACGCGGCTGAGCGCGGGGCGCGTGTCGCGGGCAACGGCCATCGTCATCCTCCGTTCAGTGCAGGGTTGCGAGATAGGCGGCGAGATCGTCGGCGTCGCGCGGCGCGAGCGCGAACGACGGCATCAGCGTTTGCGGCTTGCGCTGCTGCGCATGGGCGATCCAGTCGCGCAGGTTGGCCGGCGTGTTCTCCAGCGTGCCGGCCGCGAGCAGCCGGCGCGAGCCGACGTGCGTCAGTTCGGGGCCCGCATCGCCGGTCGCGTCGGTGCCGCGCACCGCGTGGCAGCCGGCGCAGCGTTCGGTGAACAGGCGCCGGCCGCGCAGTTCCGGGCCGGCGGCGTCAGCCGGCGCCGGCTGCCGCTGCGCGGCGAGCCACGCGCGAAACGCGGCGGGCGGCTCGGCCACGACCTCGAACGCCATGTGCGCATGCTGCGCGCCGCAGTACTGCGAGCACTGCCCGCGATAGAGGCCCGGCCGGTCGGCTTGCAGCCACTGGCGATTGGTCTGGCCGGGGATCGTCTGCGTCTTGCCGGCGAGTTGCGGCACCCAGAACGCGTGGATCACGTCGGCGCTCGTCAGTTCGACGAGCACCGGTTCGCCGACCGGGATGTGTATCTCGTTCGCGGTGACGAACGCCGCGCCGTCCGCGTCGGCCGGATAGCGGACGGCCCACCACCAGTCGTGCGCGGTCACGCCGATCGTCAGCGCCGGCGGCCGCGGCGGCGCGGCCACCACCGCGAGCACGCGCAGCATGTAGACGAGCGCGCCGAACAGCAGCACGGCGATCGTCACGCACACCAACGCGCACAGCGCCAGCAACGCCCAGCCGAGCACCAGCACTGGCCGGGCGGCCGGCCCGGCCGCATGCGCGAGCGCCGACTCGCCGCGCCGGATCATGCCGCCCGGCAACGTCCAGCGCAACGCTTGCCGGCGCGCGACCAGCAGGACGCGGCCGTTGCGATGGCAGACGATCGTCGCGCGCTCCTTCGTCAACGGTGCGAGCGGCACCGCGCGCACCGGAAAATCGGACGGGTCGGGGAGCGTCATGCGAGGCGGGTAGGTGATGAGGGCGAGGCCTATGACCATGGGCGGCAACGGGTGTGCCCGAAGCGGTGCGCGGTGGGCGGCGACGAAGTCGCGGCGGCGTGGTCGTCACGTGTATCGGGCTGGACTCGACCAAACAGACAGCGTCAGATTGGCTGACTCAGTTCGGCTACAAGGTGACTTTCTGATGCACGGACCAAGTGGCCGGCCCAGTCCCGATTGAAGACACACGAAAGCGGCTCGCTCCGCCAGACTGGAGAGCAATGGTTGCCAGCTCTAGATCGCGTGCTTTCGAGCGCCGCGTACACTCGATTCTACGAGTCAACGACTTCAACCGCTTTTGCTGATGCCTAGACTCCCGGATCAAGCAGATTAGAGGAGAAGTCGCACGATTGCGCCGCAAGTCGCGCCACGGCGGCACTGAGCGAATGCGACTGTTCCGCCCGATGCATGGCGACGTACCGCACTAGCGGGAGCGCGGGCCGCGTCGGCACCACAACGAGCGCACGTCGCTCGACCATGCGCGCAAGACAGGCTTCGGGTAGGTAACTAACGCCAAGCCCCGACAGGGTGAGCCCAATCTGCGCAATCAGGCTGTTGCTCGCCAGCACTTTCTGCAACGCGACCCCTTGCTCCTCCAGAAACCGGCTATACACGTAGCCCGTACCCGACAGGCCGCCCTGCAAAATCAGCGGAAACTTCGCGATATCGGCAAGCGGAATCGCACGCTTTCCCGGCGCGAGACTGGCCGCGCACATCCACGCATTCCGGACCTGACCGACGAGCGTCGATGCATACGGCTCGACTTCGTGCATCTGCGGCACGATGATCACGTCCACCGTGGCAGCCGCCAGCCGCTCGCGCAATGTTGCATTCAGATCGACCTCCGCTTCGACCTTGACCTTAGGGTATTCGGCCTGAATCGCGGCAACGAGGCGCGGCAGCCACGTCAGGGCCGTGAGTTCCGTTACGCCAATGCGAATTTGCCGAACCAGCGCCTCTTTCGAGCTCATGCGCTCGACGATCTGGTCACGCCGCTCGAGCAATTCCCTCGCGTGCTCGAAGAATTCTGTGCCCTTCTCCGTGAGGCGCGCGCTGCGATTCGCGCGGTCGAACACCGCCATGTCGAAAGCCCGCTCCAGTTCCTGCACGCGCTTGGAGATCGCCGATTGCGTGGTATTCAGGCGCGTCGCGGCCGCTTCGAACGAGCCGAGCTGGACGATCCAGTACAAGGCTTCCATTTGCTTGAACGTCAGCATGGCTCCGGACTCACATCACTAAAAGCGATAGTTTCTCATAGAAAAAAATCGCTTTTTTAGTTCATTTTGACTGGGTACTTTTTCCTCTAACGAGTCCCTGCAGAGGCTCGACTCATCTATATCAACCGATACGTGTCTGGAGAGCGCATGGAGTCCGTCATGGAAACACCTCACCCCGAACGCGCGGCGCGCAAGCCTCGCATCGGGCTCGCGTGGCAAATTTTGATCGGCCTGATCGCCGGCATTGCGGTCGGGCTGGTGCTCAACCGTTTCCCGGAGTTTCGCGAGTCAGCCATCAACGGCTTCCTGCAACCGGCCGGCGATATCTTCATTCGTCTGATCAAGATGGTGGTCGTACCCATCGTGTTCACGAGCATGGTGATGGGCATCGCGGGCGTCGGCGACGGGCGCTCGCTCGGGCGCATCGGCCTGAAGACGCTCGTGTACTTCGAGGTCGTCACGACGATCGCCATCGTGCTGGGACTCGTGCTCGGCAACGTGCTGCATCCGGGGCTGGGCACGGATCTGTCCCAGCTCGGCCACACCGATATTTCGCGCTATCAGCAGACCACGCAGCAAACGCAGGGTCATCACGGCTTCATGGCGCTTTTGCTGAGCATCATTCCCGACAACATCGTCATGGCGATGGGGCGCGGCGATCTGCTGCCGGTGATCTTTTTCTCCGTGCTGTTCGGATTGGGCCTGCAATCCGTGCCTGCCGAATATCGCCAGCCGGTGCTCGCAACCTTCAAAGGCATCAGCGATGCGATGTTCAAGGTCACCGGCATGGTGATGCGTTACGCGCCGTTCGGTGTGTGTGCGCTAATCGCGGTGACAGTCGCGAGTTTCGGCTTCGGTTCGCTGCTGCCGCTCATCAAGCTGGTTGCGGTGACGTATCTCGCGATCGTGCTGTTCGCGGTGTTCGTGCTCGGCATTACGGCACGCCTCTTTGGCTTCAACATTTTCACGCTGGTGCGCGTCATCAAGGACGAATTGATCATCGCCTTCTCGACGTGCAGTTCGGCGACGGTTTTGCCGCAACTGATGAAGAAGATGGAAGACTTCGGCGTGCCGAAGAGCATTACGACGTTCGTGGTGCCCACGGGCTACACGTTCAATCTGGATGGCGCGTCGATCTATCTCGGCATCGGCACCCTGTTCGTCGCACAGCTCTATGGCGTGCATCTGGGCGTGCAAGAACAGATCGTGCTCGTGCTCACGATGGTCGTGACCTCCAAAGGCGCGGCAGGCGTGCCCGGCTTCATGTTCGTGATCCTGCTCACGACGCTCGCCAGTGCGGGACTACCGCTCGAAGGGCTCGCGTTCATCGCAGGGGTTGACCGCATCATGGACATGGGACGCACCGCGCTGAACGTGGTGGGCAACGCGCTTGCGCCGCTCGTCATCGCCCGCTGGGAAGGCCAGTACGACGCGGAGAAAGGCAAGGCGTATATCGCGTCGCTGGACGCATGAGATGCGTTGAATTCAGTAATGACTAACATGGAACGAGGAGCAGATCCAATGAGCAGCAATCGCGGGCAGTTGTTTTCAGCATCGATGATGGAGGCCATCAAGCAGCGCTTTCATTACGTCGATCGCGATATCGACAACCGTGAGCGTCTTTTCTTCGACAACGCAGGCGGGTCGTTCAGACTGAAATCGGCACTGGAAGCATTCGCGCGAATCGATGCGCTGCCGGACTGCCCCGAGCGTATCCACGAGCGCGCGCTGTTTCTGCAGGATATTCAGGCGCGCGGCGAAGACGACGTGCGCCGCATCCTCAACGCGCGCGGCGGAAGTGTGTACCTCTCGCTGACCGCTTCGGCGGCGATGTTCGACATGGTCCGCGCGGTGATGGAGAACGTGCCGGGCACGAACGCCGTCACCACGATTCTCGAGCATCCGTCGTCTTTCGATGCGATGACGATGTACTGCGAGCGTACGAACAAGGAGCTTCGCATTGCACCGAGCAATGCCGAAACCGGCGGCGTCGATACCGATGCCATCGTCGCGCTCATCGACGACGATACGGCACTTTTAAGCGTGATGTACGCCTCGAATATCTCGGGAGCGAAGCTCGATATTGCGGCCATCGTCGAACGTGCGCGGGCGCGCAAGCCGGATCTTTTTATCATCGTCGATGCGGTTCAGCATGCGCCACATGCGGTTATCGATCTGCAAAAGACCCCAGTGGACGGCATCAATTTCGCGCCGTACAAGTTCTTCGGGTGCCGTGGTTCTGGCGTGTCATGGCTGTCCGAACGGCTTGCCGAACTTCCGCATCATCGGCTCGCGGCCAAGGACAAAGGGGTTTGGGAACTCGGCAGCCCCACGCCCGCGCAATTCGCCGTGGTGAGCGCGATCGTCGATTATGTCGCGTGGATCGGCACCCAGTTTAGCGACGCCGAAGACCGGCGCGAACGGTTCGTACAAGGCATGCAGCGCATCGAAGAGCACGAGCGCGCGCTGCTTTCGTTGTTACTCGACGGCGTTGACGGACAGCGCGGGCTGCGAGCGATCGAAGGCGTACGCGTGTTCTGGGATCACGACGATCTGACGCGCCGCGATCTGATCGCCGGCATCGACTTCGATAACCTGGACCCGACCGCCGCCGTACGCGCCTATGAAGAGCGGGGCGTGATCGTCTATGAGCGGATTGCGACGAGCCTTTACTCGGGGCGGATGTTGAAATCGTTCAACCTCGACGGTGCGGTTCGCATCTCTCCGTTGCATTGCCATGCGCCGAGTGACGTTGCGAAGTTCCTGGCAGTGACTGAGGACATTGCGATCGCGAGTCGGCTCGCCGGATAGCGGAGGGTGAGACAGAGACGCATCGAGATTTTGTTGTGATTCTCGGTGCGTCCCCATAGCCACGTCGGAGGGGCAGCTAGTTTGCATGTCGGGAGAGTCACAGGTATCGCTTGCAAACAAATGGTCGAGTTCAAGCCAACACCCGACTGCTGACACGCCGCGTCGAGGGGCAGTTAAGGGTCGATCACGGCCCTTGATGAAGTGACGGTCGCCGCGACCAGCGAGCCGATCACTTCGAGGTGGCTCAACTCCTCGGTCGCGATGTCCAACAGCATGTCCTTGCGGCCTGGATCCTCCTCGGTGACCGCCTGCGTGAAATAGCGCATCGCAGCGGCGAGTTCGCCCTGCGGGCCGCCGAACTGTTCGAGCAGCAGGTTCGCGAGCCCCGGATTGGGCGCATCGACGCGTACCGTGTACTGAAGCCGTGTGTTGTGAATGAACATGAAACCTCCGTTGAGGGAGGGGAGCACACCTGCGATGCAGCCGCGAGCACGACGCGCACCCTTAGTGCTGGGGCTGCTCGGGCGCGCGCATCGTTGCCGGACGGCGTTCGGGTGCTGGACGGGCGCGGAAGCCATACCGTGATGGGGCCGATGCACGGCCCTGCGCCGCATCCGTCCGCGACTTTTCAACGCGTTGTCATTTCTGCCGTCAGCGCGCGAGTGTGCGCGCAGCTGCGCGGCGATAGCACCGGGCAAGCGCAGTCAGCGCGTATCGCCGTTGCCTGTGGGCATGTGCGCCCCGGCACCATCGGCCGGCGCGCGTTCATCGGAGGACAGCGGCTTGCCTTCGGGGCCGGGCGTGCTGTCGCCGCGGTCCTGTCCTTGCGAATCGGTGTCGAGTGAATTCGAACGGGTCATCGGGCTGGCTTCCTGTCGAGACATTGGGGAAGGCGCGCACGCATGGCCCGTGCCGGCGCCTTCGCGGGGCGATGCACACGGCCGGGCGCGCCGTTTGCTCACCCGCGCCGTCGAGGCCGGCCCGCGCAATGTCGCGCGCGGCCGTTGCCTGGAGCGTTGTTCGATGTCAGATGCGCCCCTGTTCCCGCTGTTCGATCCGCAGCAAGTCCTTGCCTCCCTCGTGCGTGCTTTTGCGTTTACGCCGGCACGACGCGCCGCCGTGTGCGCGTGGCGCGCGCTCGCGCCGCCCCGCGTCGCGGTATCGGCCTACGCCGGTGGTGCGGTCGGTCTCGCACCGCGCGTCGCCGTTGCGCGCGCCGGAGACGGCAACGCGGCCGGCGGCGACGACGGCAATGCCGGCCGCGACGAACGCGACGAACGCGACGAACGCGATGAGCGCGACACCGACGCGCCGGGCGGCGGCGGCGGTGACGGCCATCCGCACGACGATCGCGGCGGCCGCACCGGCGGCGATGGCGACGGCGACAGCCATGACGGCGAACGCAAGCGCCCGGGAAAGAAGCCGCTGATCATCCTCGGCGCGGTGCTGCTGGTGTTGCTGATCGTCGGGCTCGCGTGGTGGCTCGCGACGCCCGATCAGGAGCGCACGGATGACGCTTATACCGACGGCAACGCGGTCGCGATGGCGCCGCACGTGTCCGGCTAGGTGCCCCGGCTTGCCGTCGACGACAACACCTTCGTGCATCGCGGCGACGTGCTCGTCGAAATCGATCCGCGCGACTATCGCGCGCGGGTCGACGCGGCGCGCGCACAGCTCGGCCTCGCGCAGGCGCAACTCGATGCGGCGCGCGTGCAGCTCGACATCGCCCGCGTGCAGTATCCCGCGCAGTACCGCCAGGCGCGTGCGCAGATCGAGTCGGCGGACGCCGCTTACCGGCAGGCGCTGGCCGTTACCGCAAGGGGCTGCCGCCGTTTCTCGACGTGCTCGACGCGGAGCGGCAATGGTCGGAGGGGCGGCAACAGGCGGTGCAGGGCGCGTTGCAGACGACGACGGATTTCGTCGCGCTGTACAAGGCGCTCGGCGGCGGGTGGCAGACGTCGGGTACGGTGGCGGCTGCGAAGATGGGGGATGCGGCGCCGAGCGATGCGGCGCCGAGCGATGCGGCGTCGCCGTCACGCGCCGCCACATCAGCCGCGTTTCAATAGCGCGCGGCCCTCACAGGCACGCGCGCGAGAACAGCAGCGAATCGGCGTCGTTGAAGCGGATGCGCACCGGATCGGCATAGCCGGCCTTCTGCGCCACGCGGATCGACGCGGTGTTGGTCGGCGCGATCAGGCAGACGCTGCGCTCGAAGCGCTGCTGCGCATCGAGCCAGTGCAGCGCGTGCGTGAGCGCTTCGGTTGCATAGCCTTTGCCGTGCGCCCAGCTCGCGAGCGCCCAGCCGGCCTCCGGCACGCCGCGGATCGACGGCTCGATCGCGCGGTGGAAGTCCGCGAAACCGAGGTCGCCGACGTAGCGGCCCGACGCCTTCTCGCGAATCGCCCAGTAGCCGTAGCCGAGCAGCGGCCACAGTCCGCGATACGCGAGCAGCCGCATCCACGAGTCGCGCGGCGCCGACGGCTTGCCGTTGAAGATGTGCGCGACGACGGTCGGTTCGGTCCACATTGCGGCGAGCGCGTCGAAGTCGCCGAGCGGATGGCCTTCGAGTATCAGGCGTGGGGTGTCGAGAATGGGCGGGGACGTGACGGGCGGCAGGGCGCTGGAGGTCATCGGGCGTTCCATCGGGAAGGACGGGCGAAGGCGGCACGCGGCGTCGCCTTCGGGCTGCCGTACGATACCGCGGAACGCGCTGCGGATGCGCAAAGCCCCGCCTGTATCGTGGAATCCGCGCGTGTCGACGGCCGTCGCTACCCGTCGTTCTCGCGACGCTGTCGCGTGCGATCGCGCAGGCGCTCGTCGAGTGCTGCTCGCTTGCCCGTCACGCGAGGCGTGCGGACCCGCGGACTTGCTGACTGGTGGGGTTGCAACTCACAGACCCAGAGACCCGCACACTCGCGCGGCGACGCCCCGCGGAGCGTCGCCAACGAGTCCGCTCATGCCGACGTACGGCCCGCCCGCGTACTGGCGCGACGCGTCAGCGGCCGCATGCCGGCCGCCGACTACTTGCGGCTTTTCAGAAAATTGCGCCCGTGCGCGGTGATCGACGCGCCGGAGCGGCCGTTCGCCGAATGGCTGACGAAACCCGCGCCGACGAGTTCGTGCTCGACCGACCAGCCGAGCGCCGGCGCATCGCGGCCATAGCGCACGTCGGCGAGGCGCTCGAGCGCCCACAGTGCGGCGGCCGACAGGTTGGGGGTGTTGGTGGACGTGGCGTTGTCGTTCATCGCTTCCTCTGGCTGGGTGATTCGGGGTGGACGGCACGGGGCCGTGGGGCCGGACGACGCAGCGTCAGCCGGCCTGCAGCAACGGCAGCAGCGCCTGCAGCGCGGTGTCCTCGTCGCGGCCGGTGGCCAGCAACTGGGCGGACGTGCCGCCGTGCAACTGCAGCGCCGCGATCGCGGCGGCGTCCTTGGCGGCGGCGCTGACGCCGTTGGCGATCAGCAGGATGTCGCTTTCGAAGCGGCGAGCCGCCGCGACCAGCGCATCGCGCGCATGGCTCGCGCGCTTGCGGTTCCATGCCGCACCGATTTGGACGTAGACGACGGTTGCCACGATGCGGATCAGCCGCGAAGCGCGCGGTCGGAACGGCGCGCGGCGGCCGGCAGGATCGGCTGGGTGCTTGCGTCGCTGCATCGTGCGACCAGCCTGGCTGCATCATCTATCTCGAACATGTCGGCATCCTCGGTTAAGCGGCGATCAAGTCCGGCGAACGATCGGAATGGAGGATTATAATACGTACACCAGTTTATGTGTATGGCATTATAATATCGTGCGCATGATCTGCGGCCTGTCGAACGTTGGCGGGCCGCTGCGACATGCGATCCCGGCGCCGGTTTGCGCGCCGGTATTTTTTTGTCGATTGACCCGAACCCCCACCGAATGGAAGCTGCAATGAACGCCGCCCCCGCCTGCCCGCAATGCGCGATGGAAAACACTTACCCGGACGGCACGCTGTACGTGTGTCCCGACTGCGGTCACGAATGGTCGGCCGGCGCCGGCGCCGAAGCGGGCGACGAGCCGGCGGGCGACGTCGTGAAGGATGCGAACGGCAACGTGCTGTCGGACGGCGATTCGGTCGTCCTGATCAAGGACCTGCGCGTGAAAGGTTCGTCGATCACGTTGAAGATGGGCACCAAGGTGAAGAGCATCCGGCTCGTCGGCGGCGATCACGAAGTCGATTGCAAGACCGACATGGGCGGCTTCATGCTGAAGGCCTGCTACCTGAAGAAGGTCTGAGCGCGTCATGGCGCGGAGCGCCAATCGCAAGGCTTGCCGAACATGAGCGACGATCGGGCATCGTACGATGCATTCCTGCGTTTTCTGGCGACGCCGTTGAGCGACGGGCGTCCGTTCGTGCTCGAGACGAAGCACGCGGTGTCGCTGCATTTCGATCATTTCGGCACGCAGAGCTTCATGTCGCTGAAGGATCCGGTCCGGCTCGAACTCGGCTACACGCGCGTGATGATGGGCTTCCTGCTGCTGCAGCCGGCGCCCGCGCGCATCAGCATGCTCGGGCTCGGCGGCGGATCGCTCGCGAAGTACTGTTACCGCCACTTGCCCGGCAGCGCGATGGAGGCGGTCGAGATCAATCCGCAGGTGATCGCGCTGCGCGACGTGTTCCGGATTCCATGCGACGACGCGCGCTTCGCAGTGGTGTGTGCGGACGGCGCCGACTACGTCGCGCGTCCCGACGTGCGTGCGGACGTGATCCTGCACGATGCGTTCGTCGCCGACGGCACGGCCGGCCGCTGCACCGGCGCCGAATTCCTCGACGCATGCCGCGCGCGGCTCAGTGAAACGGGGGTGCTGGCGATCAACTTCATGAACGACGATCCGGCGCTGCCGCGGCATCTCGAACAGCTGCGCGCGGTGTTCGACGATTCGTACTCGCTGGTGCCGTGCGGCGACGACAACAATTTCATCGCGTTCGCGTGGAAGAACGGCAACCCGTTGCCGTCGTTGCGCGTGCTGCTCGAGCGTGCGCTCGCGTTCGGCTCGGCCGGCGAGCTCAAGCTGGCGTCCACCGCGCGGCGCATGAAGGCGGGCGAGGGTATCGACCCGGCGCGGCTGGTGTGGCGCGCGCGCGAACATCCCCGCTGGGAAATCTGCACGTGACGGCGGTGCGCGCGACGGCGCCGCCGCCATGCACGCAGCGTTATTTCCGTACCCGCTTCGCGACCGCGCTCTTGGTCTTGTAGCTGATGCCGTGCGTGTCGAGATATTCGCGGATCAGCTGACGCACGACTTGCGACGGCGTGAGATCCTGCTCGGCGCACAGTATTTCGAAGGCTTCCTTCTTCGCGGGATCGATCAGGACGGTCAGGCGGGCGGTTTTCGTTTCCATCGTCAGGCGTGCGTATTCGATAGGTTGATCGGATTGAAATTCGTCGGCATTGGCGGCCGGGCCGGGGCCGCGCTCAACGCCGGCGTTCGAACCATGTGAGCAGATCGTCGATCACGGGCATCGCGGCGAGCATGACCAGCACACCGGCGAGCGGCACGGTCGACACGTAGCCGACATGCTTGAAGCCGATCGCGCCCATGAGCCCGCCGATGAAGAACGACGCGAGCATCGTCGCGTGAATCTTCAGCTTCGACCGGTTGGCGATCACCGCATGCGCGTCGACGACCATGGCCGAGCGGTTCCAGTAGAACAGCTTGCCCAGCTCGATGCCGAGATCGGTGACGATGCCGGTCATGTGCGTCGTGCGGATTTCGGCGCCCGACATCTTCGTGATCGTCGCGTTCTGCAGCCCCATGATGAAGCAGAGCAGCGTGACCGTCGCCGGCACGAACAGCCCTTCCCACAGCGCGAGATGGCTGCCGAGCAGGCCGAACACCAGCAGCAGCACGGCTTCGACCAGCAGCGGCAGCACGAACTGGCTCTGCAGCCCGCGCCGCCGCCCCCAGTTGACCAGAATCGCCGAGCAGCCGGCGCCCACCAGGAACGACGCCAGCGAGCTGACGCCGGCCAGCGCGAGCGGGATGTCGCCGAGCGCGGTCTGATCGGCGATCGCCGACACGATGCCGCTCATGTGTGACGTGTATTGCTTGACCGCGAGGTAGCCGCCGGCGTTGGCCGCGCCGGCCACGAACGCCAGCGAGAAGCCCAGCTGGCGATTGGCGGGTGCGCTCCGGTGTTTTCCGGTCAGACTCAGAAAGTACTGCGCTGGCATAAGGGTTCGGGGTTCGCTCGATCGCCCGGATCGCCGGGCACGGACAGGGCGGCACGCGCTGGTGCCGGCCCCGGACCTGCGGGCCGGCGGCAAACGGTGCCGGATCGCTTGCATCATCTGCGATACATGATAATTACATTATCATACTCTGTTAGTCAGACTGCACTTTAAGTACAATGTCTCGCGATGCCGACGGAGCGTGTTTTTCGGCCGGCATCGTTCGTGCAGCCGGTTGCCGGCTGCTTCCGGATCGACCCGGCCGCACCCGCCACCCGTTCGCAGTTCGCTCGATATCCGCATCATGACCCCCATCAAGTTCGTTCTCCGCTACACGGCGATTCCGTTCGTGGCTATCGTGGCCGTCGTCCTGTGGGCGGTCGTGCCGTCGTCGAAGGAAATCGACGCGCGGCAATATGCGGCGCTGTCGCGCGGATACGCGAACTTTCCGCTACCGTTGCGGCATGAGATCTCGGAATCGATGGCCGACGGGCGGATCAGCGACCGGCGTTATCAAACGCTCGTGCGCGATTCGCTCGGCAATGGCGTCGCGCTGGACTGGCCGGCATCGGGCGTCGCCGACGTCGCGGCCGAGCGGCAAAAACTCGCCGAACTGCTGAAGGCCGATCACGGCCTGGAGGACCATCGACAATGAAGGTTGCACTTGTTTCAACGGCTTTCGTGCTGATCATCGGAAGCCTGATCTTCGCGCTGTATTTCATGAACCACGACCGCGGCAAGAGCAAGCGGATGGCGTGGTCGCTCGCGGCGCGCGTGGGCTTGTCGGTCACGCTGTTCCTGTCGCTGTTGATCGCGTACAAGCTCGGGTGGATCGAGCCGACCGGGTTGCCGATCGGGCGGTGACGGGCGCGACGTGCGGCGGATTTCTGCGCTGTCAGGGTTCCGTATGTGACGGCAGCAGCGTGGCGAGAAGATCGCTCGAGCCGCTGGCCGTTCGACCGAAGCCGTGGTGCGAAGGCGGTCATGCGACGCGTTGGTTTGCGCGCGTCGGCTCGCCACGCATCACACGGCGGTTTGGTTCAATGCGCGGCGCGTTGCCGCCATCCGCGCGTCGTCGGTAGCCTAGCCGCGCCCCCCGCGTAACGCCCGCCCCATCTCCGCGATCGGCATCGCGACGATCGAATTCAGCAGCCGCATCTCGCCGGCATCCGGCTTCGCCAGCTCGCGCACCTCATCGAGCGTCTGCGCGACATGACGGTCGAGCGGTTCCAGAAAGCGCTGGAGTTCGCTCGCAGCCGCCTTCTCCCTGAGCCCCAGCGCCTGACCGAACGCCATCAGCGCATTCGCGTCGATATCCGCAAACCGCGTCGCCGCGCCGAGCGGCATCGTCAGCTCGCAGTCGGGCCAATGATCGCCGCGCTGATCGGGCCGGTGCGTCGGCGTCTGATAGACGACCGTGCTGACGATGTCGTAGAACGGCGCGAGCCGGTAGCCGCGCGCGTCGACGAAGAACGACAGGTTCTTCAGATGCGCATCGCCATTGCCGACCACGACGTTGAACACGGTCCAGCGGAACACCGACAGACGCGCAAGCGCCCGCGTGCTGGTGCGGTCGATCGCGCGCGCGAGCTCCTGCGCGTTCGCGCGCTGGTACTTGAAGCCGCGGTCGTAATTGAGCAACTGCATCGCGTCGATCGTGTGCAGCCGCCGGGCCGGCTGCGAGGCGACGTCGCGATCGAACCGGTCGATCACGTAGCACGCGGACGGTGCGCGCAGGAAGTGCACGTCCGGCACGTCGAGGCCCATCCTGCCCGCGAGCTTCATGCAGAAGAATTCGTTGATCGCCGAATGCGGATAGCCGGCCGCGCGCATGTCGGGCTTGAGCAGGTGCATCGACGGCTCGCTGCCGATCGGCTCGTACAGCGCGTAATCGGGCGCGTCGCCGCGCAGCACCACCAGCAGCTTCTGCTGCGCGCCGGCCGCCGACATGCGCTTGGGCGCAGTGGCCGTCAGCGCGCGCTCGGGCATCGCGCGGATGCGTCGCTCGAGCTCGTCGAGCGGCAGCGGTTGCAGAGCGCCGGGCGCTTCGTGCTCGCCGGCGGCCAGCAGCGTCAGCGCCCCGGCCGATTCGCGCCCGAAGTACGCGAGCAGGCCCCATGCGTCGGCGGCGGCGACGTTCGCTTCGCGTGCGAGCGACGTGCGCATGCCTTCCTCGGGCAGCAGGTTGTCGAAGAACCACTGGACCGGACGATCGCTCGACGTGTCGGTGAAGGCGCCGCCGCGCAACGCGAACGCCGGCGACAGCGGATACGCGGCCGCGCTCGCCAGCCATTGCGCATCGTATTCGAACGACCAGATTCCTTTGTCGTCGGCGAGCGTGCCCATTCGCACGCCGTTGGCGGACACGACCAGCGTTCTAGCCGCCATGGCTGCTCCTGCGGCGTTGCGCGGCCTTCAGCGCCGTCGCCTCCGAAATCTCGACCGACGATTCGGCATACAGCCGCACGCCCAGCTCGCCGAGCAGCAGCATCACCTTGCCGATCTGCGCGGTCGGCTTGCCGGCTTCGACCTGGCTGATGAATTTCGGCGACAGACCGGTCGCATTCGCCAGCTCGTCGCGCGTGAAGCCCTGCTGCAACCGGGCCGCGCGGATGAGATGGGCGAGCGCGCCGAGCGTGTCGACGGACTGGGACTCCGACATGACGTTCTCCGTGCTTCGTATCTGATCGGGAACAGTATTGCACAATTCGGGCGCGCAACCGCGGTTCGTATCCAGTCGGAAACGAAAAGCGATTTGCGGGAGTTGAATCGAGGTTCCGTATCCGGTCGAATACGGAACGAGCGCAACGAGGCCTACACGGCGATGCCCGTATCCGCTCGGGTACGCGCGTTCAGGCGACGCCGGGCCGGCCGGCATCGGGCATGCGAGGGCGGCCACCAGCAGCGTGCGCCGGCGCATCTACGCCGCGGGCCGCCGCGCGCCGAATCCACGCGCGAGCCGCTGCGCGACCTCATTCGGCGAACAGATCGGGCCCGAACACCTCGTAATGAATCCGCGTCTCGGGAACGCCGAGCTGCTTCAACGCGTCGTGCTGCAACCGCATGAACGGCACCGGGCCGCAAATGTAGTAATCGGCATCGGGCAGCAGGAGCGCGTCCTTGATCGCACTCACGTCGACCAGCCCTTTCAGGTCGTAGTCGACGCCTTCCACATCTTGCGGCAGCGGTCGTCGTAGAACACGACGAGCTTGAAGTTCGCATAGGTGCTGGCCGTCTCGCGCAGCCGGTCACGCATCGCATGCACGCCGCCGTTGCGTGCGCCGTACACGAACACGGCCTGCCGGTGCGGATCCTGGATCGCGCGCTCGAGCATGCTGATCATCGGCGTCGGGATGCGCGTCGAACAGCTTCCTGTAGAAGCACGTGATGATGTCGTAGCCGTGTTGGGCGAGGACCGGGGCCGTCGCCTTGACGATGTCCTTGGTTTTCTGCGTGAGCATGGTCGAACTCCTTCGTGACGAGGTGCGGGCGAGCGTCGCGCGCCCGATGCCCGTTTCTACAATTGCGCTTGCCGCGCTACACGGTCCGCGCGCTCGGGCCGGTACGCGCATAGCGGGTCCGAACCTTGCGACGTACGCGGCGCCGCTCGCGGCCGCGCCGCGCCGCATGACGCTCGACGATTTGCAAGGAGGCACGCATGGAGCCGATGCCCGTCGTACTTCAGTGGGGCGACGTCGTCGCCAGGATCGTGCTCGCGCTCGTCGCGGGCGGGCTGGTCGGGCTCGATCGCAGCGAGTCGGGCAAGACGGCCGGGCTGCGCACGACGATCCTCGTGTGTCTGGCCGCGTGCCTGTCGATGCTGCAGGTCAATGCGCTGCTGCTGCAGGCCGGCAAGCCGCAAGGCGCGTTCTCGGTGCTCGACCTGATGCGGCTGCCGCTCGGCATCCTGACCGGGATGGGCTTCATCGGCGGCGGCGCGATCCTGCATCGCGACGGCCTGGTGTCGGGCGTCACCACGGCCGCGACGCTGTGGTTCGTGACGGTCATCGGTCTGTGCATCGGCGGCGGCCAACTGCTGCTCGGCGCGCTCGGGCTCGTGCTCGCGCTGCTGGTCGTGTGGCCGCTACGCTTCGTCGAGCAGCGCCTGCGGCGCGTCATGAGCGCACATGTCACGGTCGAATATCCGCCCGGCTCGGCCGCCCGCGAACAGCTGAACGAGAAACTGCGCGCGGCCGGCTTCACCTGCCGTACGCGCGGCTTTTGCGAAACGGCGGGGCGCGACGTGCGCGAGGAAGAGTTGATCGTGCAGTGGCGCGAAGCCGCTTCGAGCGATGCGATGCTGCAGCAGTTGATGCGAATCGTCGCCTCGGCCGGCCTGAGTTCCGCGCGCTGCTCGGCGCAGAGTTGAGTCCGCGGAACGCGCGATGCTCTGGCAGCAGGCCGCCGTGGGCGGCTTGAACAGGAGCCAAGCATGACCTCTGTATCTGAAGTGATGACACGCGATGCGGCGACCATCGCGCCGACCCAGACGCTGCGCGAAGCGGCGCAAATGATGGACGCGCTGAACGTCGGCGCGCTGCCCGTGTGCGACGGCACGCGCCTCATCGGCATGCTGACGGACCGCGACATCGTTGTGCGGGCCGTCTCGATGGGCGTGCGGCCCGACGAGCCGATCGAGGGCGTCGTCAGCGGGCCGGCGAACTGGTGTTACGAGGACGACGACATCTCCGCGGTGCAGAACAAGATGGCCGAAGCGCAGATTCGTCGCGTTCCGGTGGTCGATCGCGACAAGCGGCTGATCGGCATCGTCGCGCTGGGCGATCTGGCCACGTCGGCCGACGGCGGGATGTCGTCGACGCTCGGCGCGGTGTCCGCGCCGTCGAAACCGGAACGATAGAACGTGCAATCAGCTCAGGAGAATCGGATGAACGAAGACAGGGAAACGCAGATCAGGGAACGTGCGTACCGGCTGTGGCAGGCGGACGGCGCGCCTGAAGGGCGCGCGGACGAATACTGGCAGCGCGCCGAGCGACAGCTCGACGCCGAGGGCGGCGACCCGGACGGCGGCGGCGAGCTTGCCGCGGACGTGTCGATCGATCAGTCGGCGAAGCGTCGCAGTCCGGGGGAACCGCTGCAGGATACGGATGCCGTACCGGCCGCGGAGGTCGCGCGGGAGAAGCGGCGCACGCGGTAAGGCACGGCGTAGGGCGCGCCGGCCATCGGGCGTAAGGGCGCTGCTCGACGGCGCTGGCCGTCGCTGGCGCCGCCGCGCGCGTGGGTCCGAACTCAAAGAAGCGCGGTGGCTGCGGAAGCATCGGCAGTCGCCGCGCAGCACCAGCACGCATTCCCCGAGCGCACGCCCGGCGCCGCGCCCCCTCCGTTACGTCGCGATCGACGCGCTCACCCATCCTCCCCGACTTCAGTCGGATCGGGAAGCTCGGGCAGATCGTCCCGACGCTCGGGCTGCGGATTGCCCGGCTTGCCGGCATGGCCGCCTTGCTCGTCGTCGTCGGGTGTCAGATCGTTCGGGTCGCTCATCATCGTTCTCCTCGGTCGCAAGGGCGCCGGCGCGGCCGGCATGTCGATCTCGAGCATCGAGCGTGCCGCGGCTCAGCGCCCGGCTTGCGGACCGTCGTGGTTGGGCGTCCCGCCTTGTGCGCCGGTGCGGCTCATCGCGAGATGCAGCACGGCCGGGTCGACCGGTTTCACGAAATGCTCGGCGAACCCGGTCGCGAGGCAGCGCTCGCGATCCGAGTGGCGACCATAGCCGGTCAGCGCGAGAAAGACGCACGGCGGGACTTCGTTGATCGCCTTCAGCCGCCGCAGCAGTTCGTAGCCGTCCATCACCGGCAACCCGATGTCGAGGATCGCGACGTCCGGACGATACGCGCGATACGCGGCCAGCGCCGTCACCGGGTCGTGCACGACCGCGACTTCGTGGCCGGCGTCGCGCAACCACTGCGCGAGCGTCGATGCGGCGTCCTCGTTGTCGTCGACGAGCATCACGCGCCGGCCGCTGCCGGGTGCGGCCGCGCGGATGCCGGGCTCCGCCTGCGGCGCGGCCGCGGCGCCGGCGCGCGGCCGGAATTCCGGCAGCACGATCGTGAACGTGCTGCCGCGGCCGGGCCCGGCGCTGTCCGCGCGCACGGTGCCGCCATGCAGGTTCACGAGGCTGCGCACCAGCGCGAGGCCGATGCCGAGGCCGCCGTGCGCCTGCTTGTTGTCGCCGTCGATCCGGTAGAACGGTTCGAAGATGCTCTGAAGGCGGTCGGGCGGAATGCCCGCGCCGTTGTCGTGCACTTCGATCAGCGTGCTGCCGTCCGCGCCGCGTTGCGCGTGCACCGCGATGTCGCCGCCCGGCAGCGTGTATTTCGCCGCGTTCGTCAGCAGGTTCGCGACGACCTGCGACAGGCGCACGGGGTCGCCGTGGCAGCGCGCCTCGGGGTCCGTGTCCACGTGCAGACGGTGGCGGCGCTGCTCGAGCAGCGGGCTCGCGACCTCGACCGCGCGGTCGACGATGTCCGCGAGCCGCACCGCTTCCTTCTTCAGCGTGATCTTGCCGCGCGTGATGCGCGACACGTCGAGCAGATCGTCGATCAGCCGGACCATGTGGTCCAGCTGGCGCTGGATGATCGCAATCTCGTTCGGCGTGGCCTGGCCGTCGCGATTGCGGATCAGCTCCAGCGCGAGCGAGATCGGCGTCAACGGGTTGCGCAGCTCGTGGCCGAGCACCGCGAGAAACTGGTCCTTCGCCTGGTTCGCGTCGCGCAGCTCGCCGAGCAGCCGGTCGCGCTCGGCGTTGGCCGCGACCAGCTTCTCGCGCGCCGCGACGTGTTCCGTCACCTCCACCGCGCTGACGATCACGCCGAGCCCGTCCGCCAGCGGTTGCGGATTGAAGTGCAGCCGGTACACGCGCGCGCCGTCCGCGTCGGTATCGTCGGTATCGGGCCGGTCGTGGTGCTCGCCGATCGTCGTCGAGCGCCCCTGCACGCGCGCCGCTTCCAGCGCACGCGCGATCGCCGCGGTGTCGCCGCCGGGCAGCACCGACGTCAGTGGCCGGCCGACGATGTCGGTTCGGCCGCACAGCGCGGAGAAGCGGTGATTCGCGAGCACGATCCGATGCGCGGCGCCCGACAGCAGCGCGATCGGCAGCGGCGCATGCATCAGCACGCCGTTGCGTTGCTGCTCGGCATCCTCGCGGCGGCGGATCTCGTCGGTCAGCGCGCGCGCCCGTTGCTGGGACAGCGCGAGCGTCAGATGCAGCGCGTTCTCGTCGCTGCGCAGCGACGCGGCGGGCAGGATGCGCCGGTGCAGCGCACAGACATGGCGGAACATCTCCGACTGCTCGGCGCTAGGAAACGCGTCGTGCGGATAGCCGCAGTACAGCGAGAAGCGATATCGCTCGATCAACTCGTTCCACAGCGCTTCGAGCCGCAGCGCACCCGCGTAGCGATGCTGCGCGCACAGCAGCGCGACCATTTCGCCGAACGCGTGTACCGGCCGGCCGGCGCGCACGGCCGCTTCGACGATGGTGCCGATCGAGCGGCGAAAGCGTGTTGGGTCGGGCAGGTCGCCGTCCATGAAGCTGTCGAGCAGCGCTTGCGCGCTCGACATGAAGACGCGGTCGCGCGCCGCACTGCCGCTCGCTCGCTCGAGCGTGCCGAGCCGCGCGTAGACGGCCGCCAGCCGCTCGGGCCGCGCAATCACGATCGCGCTGCCGCCGTCGCGCAGCGCGTCGGCGGAGAACGACGCGACTTCCGACACGAGCTGCTCGTCGGAGTCGTAGAACTGAACGAAGTGGTCGGTGCGCATCGGCGCCGATTTCAGCAGGGTAGAGGCAGATTTCATATCTCACGACACCACGACGCCGCAGGCAGCCGGCGAACCGGTACGGCCGGCCTATCCCGGCCGGCCTGAGCAAACTGCGTGCCGCGCCCGGATTCCCGTGCGGCGGGCGTCGCCGCGCCGCCATGCGGGGGCGCGCGGTGCCGGGCGGCGCGGCGTTTGTAAATTCTGCAGTGCAATGATCGGATGGATACGCATATTGCACGGCCGCATGACGGCATGGCGCTTGCTGAAAGCGGGAATCGTCGCACGCCGCCGCGCGCTCGCGCTTCGAGCGCGTTCTGCATCGCCGCGGCGGCGTTGCGCCCGCCCATCCGCACACGGAGAAAGCCATGACCCGATCCCGCCAACCGAACGATCGCGACGCACGCGGCCCGGCCCGCACGCCGGACCCGCGCGGCGGCACGCAGGCCGAACCGGCGCGGCCGCCCGGCCACGCGCCCGGCGGCGGCGAGCTCGATTCGATTCCGGACGATCAGGCGCGCAAGGTCGTGCCCGACGATCCGCGTCAGACCGCCGCCCGCGATCCGTCCGACAAGCCCTGGCCCGACGGGCACGACGCGCCCGACGACGCAGGCGACCGGCCGCGCCCGTTGTAATGGCCCGTTGAGTTGCGCGCGCCGCACCGCAGCCGCGGCTCGGCGCGCTTCGGCATCCATCGCTATTCGTGTAGATCCCGCACCGGAGCACACCATGTCATCAGACGAAGTATCCGAATCGCGCCGCAAGTGGATGCAGGGCACGACGGCCAGCCTGGTCGCGAGCGTCGCGATTCCGGCCGTCGCGCAGAATGCCGGCGCGACCGATGTCGGCGACACCGCGCCGCACGACCCGCGCACGCTGTATCCGCACGCGCCGTTTCCGCAGCAGCACCAGCCGTGGCCCGGCCTCGCCGGACGCATGACGCCGCGGCCCGATCACGGTGAACGCAGCTACCGCGGCAGCGGGCGGCTCGACGGCCGCAAGGCGCTGATTACCGGCGGCGACTCCGGGATCGGCCGCGCCGCCGCGATCGCGTTCGCGCGCGAGGGCGCGGACGTCGCGATCGCCTATCTGCCGGACGAGGAGCCCGATGCGCGCGAGGTCGTGCAATACATCCGCAGTGCGGGCCGCAAGGCAGTGCCGCTGCCCGTCGACATCCGCACCGAAGCGGCGTGCGGCAAGCTCGTCGAACAGGCGGTCGCGGGCCTGGGCGGACTCGATATTCTCGTGAACAATGCGGCGCGTCAGCAGAGCCACGATTCGATCCTCGACATCAGCACCGAGCAGTTCGACTGGACGTTGCGCACCAATTTGTATGCGCTGTTCTGGATCACGCGCGCCGCGATTCCGCACATGCCGCCCGGTTCGGCGATCGTCAACACGACCTCGGTGAATGCGTACGATCCGTCGGCGAACCTGCTCGACTACGCGATGACGAAGGCCGCGATCGCCAACTTCACGAAAGGGCTCGCGAAGCAGATGATCCAGCGCGGGATTCGCGTGAACGGCGTCGCGCCGGGGCCGTTCTGGACGCCGCTGCAGGTGAGCGGCGACCAGACCGAGAAGAACGTCGAGACGTTCGGCCAGCAGGTGCCGATGGGGCGGCCGGGGCAGCCGGCGGAACTCGCGTCGATCTATGTCGAACTGGCGTCGTCGCGTGCGAGCTATGTGACGGGGCAGATCTACGGCGCGTCGGGCGGCGCGGGGCAGCCTTAGCGGTGCGGCGCAAGTGCTGATCGGCTGGACCGCTCCGGCGATCAGGCGCCGTTCGAACCGATCTTCAAGGCGTCGAATTCGACGGCGAGTTCGGCGCCGAGGCTTGAATACAAGTAGGCGATGGTCGCTCCTCGACGGCCGGAAAGGCGTTCGCCTTTGGCCAATTGGGCCGATACCCGCGCATAGTCGTGATCGGCAGGATTCATCAGCCGAAGGCTATACACGATGTTCAAAAGGCCGAGCCGGTCGAGCTGAAAGCACGTCACGCCTTCGAATGTCACCGTTGCGCGCCGATTGCCAAGATAGAGCCCAAGCGTCAGCGTGCGCGGCTCTTCATTGGGGCCGATTGCCACGATGTCGAGATACCAGTCGTGGAAGTGGCCACTATCGTCTAGGGTTGCTGTAGTTGTCATCTAGCTCACCACGGGTCGTCCGCGATTTGACGTTCCATTTGCTCGCGCGTGTCGCGATCCGCAAACGGGCTCCTGCGCTCCCGATAGCTCCAGTCTTGATAGAACGCGCTCACTGGCACGAGCGCGCATTGCCACGTGCCGATAGCAAGCGGGACATGCAGGCTGTTGTAGTTCATGGGCACGTGGCCTCATCCAGTTGTGGGTCCGCTGTGCATGCTAGCGCAAACCCGGACACCCCCTTCCCGGAAGTCAGAGAACGTTAAAACAATCCACCGATCTGCGTTCCCGGGTTCCCGAGCGTGGCAGCGCCGATCTGCCGGTCAAATTCGAAAAAGGGAGAGATGTAGCTGAGTTCGCCGTCATATCGATCGATGCAATCGTTCGATCGGCAGCCGTGCGATGCGGGAACGCGTGTGGGTTGCGCAGGCGCGATGGCTGTGGTCAGCGCAACATGCACGCATCCACGCCGCGCGTATCCCCTTACGAAAACGTGGTCGCGATCATGATGCCGAACACCACGCCGATCGCGATGCCGGTCAGCCGGCCGTAGATCGACGCGCGCACGTTGTCGTCGAGTTCGAACGGCGAGCGCTTGTGCTTCCATACCGTGCTGAAAGCGAGCGGGCGCGCGAGCAGCAACGCGCACGCGATCAGCACCGGTGTCGCGATCAGCAGCGCGATGCGCGCGGCGTTCCAGTCGACGCCGTGCATCAGCAGCGATACGACGGCGGCGAGCGGCACCTCGACGCACAGGCCGAGCAGCGATCCGCCGACGAAGGAATCTCCCGGTGTTTGGAACATGAGCGTCGGTCCGTTCGAAGGAATTGCGCACCCGCTTCGGGTCGCATGAGAAAGCGACCGTGGTCGATCGTGTGGCCGCGATGTTAAGGCAATTTGCCGGCCGGTTGCCGGCGACTCACGCTATTTAACAAAGCGCCGATGCGCCGTGACGTCATATGCGCTCGACGCACGCGCGACACTCGACGGCGCGCGGCTTCGGCCCGACAATACGCTCGCGCGTCGGCCGCTCGATTCGGCGAAACGCATGACGGAGCTTGCCGATTCGACGGCCATCGCGGCCGTCGGCGGCGCGCTCGAAGATTCCGGGGAGACCGAAACATGTTCGAAGACATCACCCACTATCCGACGACGATCGCATGCAAGGTGTGCGCTGCCGAAGCCGACATCTGCGGCGTGGTCGATTTCTCGCGCTGCGGCGCCGACATGATCGCGGGGAACAAGGTCGACCCGTTCGTCGGTGTGCCGATCTACTACTACGCATGCCGGCAGTGCGGCTTCACGTGCACGCCGGCGTTCGACCATTGGACGCACGACGACTTCGCGCGTCATGTCTACAACGACGATTACGTCCGCCATGATCCCGAGTATCTCGAGCATCGCCCGCAACAGCATGCCGACCTGATCTGCACGAGCTTCCCGGAAATGCGCGACGGCCGCATTCTCGATTTCGGTTCGGGGTTGGGGCTGCTCGAGCGCAAGTTGTCGGCGCGCGGGTTCGGCGACGTCACGTCGTACGATCCGTTCAGCCATCCCGTCGCGCCGCACGGCACGTTCGATGCGGTGCTATCGTTCGAGGTGTTCGAGCATCATCCGCAGCCGCGACGCCTGTTCGCCGACATCGTCCGCTACCGCGGCGTCGCGGGCGCGCTGCTGTTTCAGACCTCGCTGATCACGCCGGAGATTCGCGCGCGCGGCATCGAGCAGTGGTGGTACTGCGTGCCGCGCAACGGACATATTTCGTTCTACACGAGCGCGGCGCTCACGCTGCTGGCGACGGAGCACGGGCTCGAACTGGGATCGTTCAGCCCGGAACTGCACGTGGTGTTCGATCGCGCGTCCGCGCCGCGGTGGGTGTCGAAGTTCTTCTGAACGATGCGGCGCGCAACGCGCTACGTGGCGTCCGCGTTCATACCGCAATCCACCGCCGCTACGACCATGCTACGCATGGCTTTCCGAATCGAGCCGCTTCACCGATTCCAGCGCGCGTGCACGCGCGCACTGATGATCGACGATCGGCATCGGATAGCTTCGCCCGAGCGTGACGGACGCGCGTTGCAACTGCTCGCGCGACGCGGCCCATGGCGCGTGGACGGTGTCTGCGGAAAGCTGCGCGAGCTCGGGCACCCAGCGACGCGTGTAGTCGCCGTGCGGATCGAACTTCTGCGCCTGCAGAACCGGATTGAAGATGCGGAAATACGGCGCCGCGTCGGCGCCGCTGCCCGACACCCACTGCCAGCTCGCGGGATTGCTCGCCTCGTCGGCATCGACCAGCGTATCCCAGAACCATGCTTCGCCCTGTCGCCAGTCGATCAGCAAGTGCTTCGACAGAAACGACGCCGCCACCATGCGCACGCGGTTGTGCATCCAGCCGGTGTGCCACAGCTCGCGCATGCCGGCATCGACGAGCGGGTAGCCCGTGCGGCCCGTCTGCCACTTGCGCAGCGACTTCGCGTCGTCGCGCCACGGCATCGAATCGAACTGCCGGCGGAAATTGACCTGATGAAGCGGCGCGAAGTGATACAGGAGGTGGTACGAGAATTCTCGCCAGCCGATTTCGCTGAGGAACTTGTTCAACGGCCCGTCCTTTGAGTCGATGCCGCGCACGGTGTGCGCACTTCGCATTGCATCGGCCGCCGACAGCGTCGCGTACCAAACCTGCCGAACCGATATGTTGCCGAAGCGCAGATACGGCGACAGCCGGCTCGTCGCGCGAGCGGCCGGAAAATCGCGCAGCGTCGGATAGTCGGACAGCGAATTCTCCAGGAATGCTTCGAGTTGATCGCTGGCGGCTTGCTCGCCGCACTGCCAGGTCTCACGCAGCCCGCCGGCCCAGTCGGGAGCCGACGGCTGCAGCTCGAGCTCGCGAAGCGTGCAGACGTGTGGCGTCGCGTGGGCTGGAACCGGAAAAAACCGGATGTGCGACGGCGCCGGCAGCGGAACCGGCGGGAAAAAATCGTCGCGCCGAGCGGCTCTCCAGTACGCGCTGAAGACCTGGAACGGCAGGCCTTCGCGCGTGGTCACCGTCCACGGTTCGCGCAGCAGGTGCCCGTTGAACGTCGACACGGCGATCCCGCGGTCGATCAAGTCTCTCTTGATCGACGCATCGGTGCCGGTCTGCGCCTTCGCGTAACGCCGGTTCCAGACGACCATCGCCGCGCCGATCGCCGAGGCGAAACCGGTGATCGCTTCATGCTCGTTGCCGCGCAGCAGAATCAGCGAGCCGCCATGCGCCGCGAGCGCGTCGTCGAGTTTGCTCAGCGATTCATGGAGCCACCAGCGCTGCGCGCCGCCCATCGCACGACCGTGTTTCGGCGCGGCGTCGTGCACATACACGCAAACGACCGGGTGCCCGGTGTCGAGCGCATGCGTCAGCGCGGGGTTGTCGGCCAGCCGTTGGTCGTCGCGGAACCATACGACGACGGGGCGAGCTTCGTGCGGAAGGTCGGAGCGGGTCATGAGTGTGTCGTGAAGAGTTGCGGTTGCATGGTGTGAACGGGATGGGGCCGAGCCGCGCGACGAATCCGAGCGATGGCTGCGTTATTCATGTCGCGGCCGTCCATTGCCTATGCGGACCGGCGCGGTCACGCCGTCCCAACGCGCTGCGATCGCGATCGCCGCCGGCAGGATGAGCGCCCAGCCGGCCGCAATGACGACGAGCGCCGTCGTCGGCTCGTTGACATGGACGGCGCCCAACGCAGCGCCTGCACGATACGAAGCCGGGCCGCCAATTGCGCCGACGAGCGCCGCGATGAGCGGCCGCTGCCGGAGCCAGCGCAGGACGGTATTGAGTTGAATGGCGAACAGCGCCCACAGCGCCGCGAGCCAGTAAGGCGCCGAACCGTTCAGCACGACGCCGTTCGGGTATTCGAGCAGGCCGGCATGCACGACGGCGCTGTCCCATACCCATCCGGACGCCGCGATGGTGACGACGAGCCGCGCCTCGGATGACGGCCGCTGCGCGAACGTCAGATGGCCCGCGGTCGCGATCAGCGCATATGCGCATCCCCACCATGGTCGTTGCGCTGCAGCGCTCATCACGCAGACCAGCCAGCCGATCTGCGTCGTCGCGAGATAGACGCCCATGTGAGCGGCTCGCAGCGGCCGCTCATGCGATGTTCGTCGGTTCGGTGCAGTGCTCATGATCGTCTGTGGCCGCAGCGAAGCGCGCGTCGCATCTCGACAACGCGTGCAACGCAATACGTCGTTCGCAGGCGCAGCCGAGCAGCGCCGAAGGAATAGGGCGATTCGCGGACGATGGCTTCATCGGGAGCGATGGCGGGCATGCGGGCTCCGTTTGTTGGTTCATGGGTATACGGCGGTGCGCGGCGAACGGATGCATCTCGTGCCGACACGAGCGGAACGCGCGCATGCATCCGCCTGCGCTCCGGCTACGTATACGCGGGTGTGCGACCCGCATGGTCGCAATTGGAGATTTGCATGAGCCTCAAGGTGGCGCTCGCCGTGCTGTCCGTGCTGGTCGCAGCCGCTTTGCTGGCCGCGCACAGTCCGCTGCGGCTTCTGAATGCATTGACGCCGACCAACACGTTCCGCCTTTTCGCCGATATCCCCTACGGGCCCGGCGAGCGGCAAGTGCTCGACGTCTACTTGCCGGCGCGCGTGGCGCGCGACTGGCCGACCGAGCCGAATGCCGGCGCGCCCGTCGTCGTGTTCTTTTACGGGGGAAGCTGGCAGTCGGGCAGGCGCAACGACTATCTGTTCGTCGGCGAGGCGCTGGCGTCGCGCGGTTTTGTCGCCGTGGTGCCCGACTACCGCACCTATCCGGCCACCACCTTTCCCGGCTTCATCGACGACGCGGCCCGTGCGGTCGCATGGGCGCGCGGGCACGCGGCCGCGTTCGGCGGCGACCCGCGGCGCGTGTTCCTGATGGGGCATTCCGCCGGCGCGCAGATCGCCGCGCTGCTCGCCACCGACGGCCGCTATCTGGCCGCGAGCGAGATGCGCAGCAGCGAGATCGCCGGCGTGATCGGGCTGGCCGGCCCATACGATTTCCTGCCGCTGCGCGATGCGACGCTCGAACGGATCTTCCCCGACGACCGGCGCGGGGCGAGCCAGCCGATCCGCTTCGTGCGGGGCAACGAGCCGCCGATGTGGTTGGCCGTCGCCGAGAACGATACGGTGGTCGAGCCGGGCAACACCGATCGATTCGCGCGGGCGTTGCAGAACGCCGGCGATAGCGTCGTGGTCACGCGCTACCGGCATCTGACCCATGCCGCGCTGGTCGGCGTGCTGGGCGCGCCGCTCAGACGCGCGGCGTCGGTGCTGGACGATCTGTCGGCATTCGTCGAGCGAGCGGGCCGCGCGTCGAACGCCGGAGTCGCGAGCGGCGACGCAAAGCCGCGTGCTGCGACGGTCGCGTCGCCGCTTTCGGCACAGCGAGTGGTGGTGAAATGAAACGGGCGCGCTCGTCGCCGCGCATCGCGCGTCGACGACGCGCTACGCGACAACGCAACCTAACCGAACCGCTGGCTGGCGATTGCCGCCCTAGACCGACTTCGGCGCTTGCGCCGCCGCGTCCAGCCCTTCTTCGCGCAGGATGACGGCGAGCGCGGTTTCGAGCAATTCGGCGGCCCGATTCGCCGCGTCGCCGAGATGGCGGTGCAACAGCGCATCGGCGGGCGAGCGCGACACGCATTCGTCGCTGTAGCGCTCGAACGCGCTGAGCTGCATGATCAGTTCGGACAGATGGCGCGGGCACTCGCATTTGACCGTCGTCGACAAGCCGCTCAGCGACGCGAGCGTCGCTTCGTCGAAGCGGCGCTGCGTGCGCAGCCACAGCCCGCGCTCGGCGTCGTTCGCCTGTCGCGCCTTGACGACCGCCTGGGCGAGTTTCGAGATGATCGAGGCCGAGTTGGTCTGGCCTTCCGTCGAGCGGAACAGCTCGAACCCGGACAGCCGCGCCAGCTCGACTGCCTCCGCCGTGCCGAACCCGTATATGACGGCCACAGCATGTGCATTGAACGCTTGCGCCGCGCTGGCCAGTTGCGACACGACGTCTTCATGAAGCGACGTGGTCGTCGCGATCAACGCATCGGCGGACGGACCGGTGTGCCGGCTCGCTTCGTCGATCGATTCGATGCGCGCCGCGATATGGATGCCCATGCGCTCGATAGCGGAGGCCGAAATCGGCAAGGCGCCGATGACGGCCAGGCTCACGCCCGTTTCGGGCAGCGCCGCGCCGCGTGTATCGGTCAACGACAACGCCTCGAGTTCGTCGCGGCTCAGGCTCGCGATCGAGCCGATCGCATGGCCCTGGTTGACGAGGGCCTTTAGCAAACGAATCCGCTGCACGTCGTCGTCCGAGTACATCCGCTGCCCGGACGGCGTCTTCGGCGGCGCAACCACGCCATAGCGCCGCTCCCAAATCCTCAGCGTGGCTGCTGGCATGCGTGCCAGGCGCGCGGCCTCGCCGCTGCGATAGCGGTGCGGCGTATCGCGATCCTTGCGAGCGGACATCGGTGCTCTCCTGAAGTCGATGGCTGATGTATCAGGATTTTACGCAGTTTGCCGGAAATTTGAAGCAGGAAAGTGATTCAATGTGCGTAATTTTGGTCGGAAAGATGGTTCGTGAAGCGCATGCGCGGCTAGAATGTATCGGCGCGGCGGGCGTTGTGCGCGAAGTTGTAAGTGAAGGATCGTGACGCATGCGGCGTCGCGATGCGCCCGCCTCGACACCCCATGAACGACCAGCGATCGCAAAGCATCCCATGACCACCTTGAGGCTCGTTGTCGGCGACCAGCTCGACCCGCATCACTCCTGGTTCGCCGAGGTCCGGCCCGACATCGTGTACGCGCTGATGGAGATTCGGCAGGAGACCGACTACGTGCTTCATCACGCGCAGAAGCTCATTGCGGTGTTTGCGGCGATGCGCCGCTTCGCCGAGTTGCTGCGCGAGGCGGGGCACGTCGTCCACTACATCGGGATCGACGATCCGCTCAATCGCCAGGCCATTGCGGCGAACCTCGACATGCTGGTCGACCGCTACGGCGCACATCGCATCGAGTATCTGCTGCCCGACGAGTGGCGCGTCGACCGGCAACTGCATGCCTATGCGGCGTCGGCGCGCGTGCCGGTGCAAGTGCTCGACACGAACCATTTCTACACGACGCGCGACGAAGTCGCGAGCCTGTTCGGCAACAGCCGCACGTGGGTCATGGACCGTTTCTATCGAAGCATGCGCGTACGCCATCGCGTGTTGCTCGACGCGCAAGGGCGTCCCGCAGGCGGGCAATGGAACTACGATGCCGAGAACCGCGAGGCGTGGTCCGGTAAGCCTGTCGAGCCGCCCGACTGGCGTCCCCATCACGACCATCGCGCGTTGTGGAGCCGGATCGTGGCCGCCGGCGTGCGCAGCTTCGGCGCGCCGTCCGCCGGCGAGTTCCGCTGGCCGGTCGACCGCAGCGAGGCGCTCGCGTGTCTCGATTCCTTCATCCGGCATGGGCTGCCTTTCTTCGGACGCTTTCAGGATGCGATGCACCGCGATGCGCGACGCCTGTTCCACTCGATGCTGTCGTTCGCACTCAACGTGAAGATGTTGAATCCGCGCGAAGTCGTCGAGCGTGCGGAGCATGCGTATCGCACCGGCGCCGCGCCGCTGGCCGCGGTCGAAGGGTTCATCCGGCAGATTCTCGGCTGGCGCGAGTTCGTGCGCGGCGTGTACTGGACGCGCATGCCGGGTTA
Organism: Burkholderia sp. KJ006; assembly: GCF_000262695.1. NCBI lineage: Bacteria > Pseudomonadati > Pseudomonadota > Betaproteobacteria > Burkholderiales > Burkholderiaceae > Burkholderia > Burkholderia sp. KJ006. Next base: position 367,562 of record NC_017922.1, read on the forward strand.
CGCCGACAGCAACGCGTTCGGCCATCGGCGCGCGTTGCCGCATTGGTTCTGGAACGGCAGCACGCGCATGGCGTGCATGGCGCATGCACTGACGCAATCGCTCGACGCTGCGCATGCGCACCATATCCAGCGACTGATGGTGATCGGCAACTTTGCGCTGCTGGCCGGGCTCGAGCCGCGCCAGGTGCATCAGTGGTATCTCGGCGTCTACATCGATGCGTTCGAATGGGTCGAGCTGCCGAACACGCTGGGCATGAGCCAGTACGCGGATGGCGGCGCGATGGCGACCAAGCCGTACGTTTCCAGCGCCGCGTACATCAACCGGATGAGCAACTACTGCAAGGGCTGCGCGTACGACCATCGTGCGCGCACGGGCGAGCACGCGTGCCCGTTCAATGCGCTGTACTGGGATTTCTTCGACCGGCATCGCGGCGCGCTGCAACACAACCACCGGCTGTCGATGGTCTATCGGCAACTCGCGCGTTTCGACGACGAGGCGCTCGATGCGATCCGCACGCAGGCGGAGCGCGTGGTGCGGGATATCGAGTCGCTGTAGGGTGTGTTAAGGGGAGGGGGATGGGGAGCGCCGCTTGCGTCGAAATGCCGAAGTGCGCGGGCGCCGTGTGTTGCGCCCGTGTCGCATATCGAGCACTGCCGCGGCGCCGCACGCTCGCTCGCCGTATGCCTTAAGCAGCAGAGAGCAGCGCGGAATATGCGCGCGCCTCATCCTCCAACGTTTGCGAATCGATCAACGATCGGACCGGGGTGTCTCAAGGCGCGACCTCCGCGCGCCCAACGCATCGACCACGGCGCCGCCGAGCCCGCTGCCGCTCAACCATGCACCTTCGACCTTGCCGCCGCCCAGCCAGTCCCCGCACAGTCCGACGCCGGCCGTCGTCCGCCATGCAAAGCGGCCGTGCGTCGAGGCCGTGGCAACGGCCGGCTCCGCATAGCGCCACCGATGGGCAGTCGCCGACTCGGCGCCCGCGCCCGTGATGTCCCGAAACGCCGCCAACAATGCGTCGGTCACCCATTCGGCCCGCGCTTCCAGATGAGCGTGACTCCAGTCGGGCGTTGCATGCAGTACCCACGTGTCGATGCCGGCGCGCCCGGGCTTGGACGTGTCGTTGGCGATCCAGCCGAGCGGCCCGGAGTTGACGAAGGCCGCGTCGAAGCCGGGGTCCGGCAGCCCGCGACACTGCGCCATCACCGTCCACGTCGCGCGCATCTCGCTGCGCTGTGCGATGACGGCAAGACTCGGCTCCGCATGCCGCAGAAGCGGCACGGCCTGCGGCGCGGGGACGGCGACGATCACGGCGTCGTGGTGCGCGTCCAGTACGCCGTGCTCGGCCGACGTCGCGCGCCAGCAATCTCCGTCGCGAATCAACTCGACGATCGCCGTTTCGCAGAGCGTTCGAATGCCGGCCGACAGACGCCGCGCCGGCGCCGACATGCCCGGCACGCCGACGTACCGCAGCGCAGGCGCGAGCAACGCGCGCGGGCCGAGCGAGCCGATCGACGCCACGCGCGCCTCCCACGGGGCTGCTGCTCCACTTGCCACCCAGCGCGCTACTTCGGCGACGAACGCCGGATGTTGCGCGGTGAAATACGGCGCACCGTGATCGGCTTGCCAGAGCGCGGTACGGCGCGTACTCATGCGTCCGCCGACACCGCGGCTCTTTTCGTAGACGGTCACGCGGTGACCCGCGTCGGCCAGCACGCGCGCGCAGGCCAGCCCCGCTATCCCGGCGCCGACGATCGCGATATGTGCCGATGAGTCGGAAAACGGCGGCATGTGATTCATCGTGGCAACCCCGTACGTTGGGAGATCGCCGCAGCGCGTGCCGCATGGGCATCGGCACTCGACGTCGAACTTCTGCGACCGGGCTGGCTCATTGCTCGAGGTAAATCCTGAGCCGCAGCAGGCTGCGGCGAATCCAGCTCTTCATCGTGCCGAGCGGAACCTGCATGCGTTCGGCCAGCTCGGCATACGACGCGCCGCCGTGAAACGCTTCACGCAGCACGTAGGCTTGTCGCTCGCCGAGATGGGCGAGCCCGCGCTCCAGGCGCTGGCGTTCCTGGCTTGCCTGAGCGCCCGCGTCGGGCGTCGGGCCTTCGTCCGGTATCAGCAGCGCCTGTTCTTCGTCGAGCGGCGCGTCACGGTGCTGCCGGAGCCGATCGATGGTTCGATTGCGGGCGAGCGTCAGCAGCCATGTCATCGCGGTGCCGCGTTCGGCGTCGAACGCACCGGCGCGCCGCCATGCCGTCGTGAACACCTCCTGAAGCAGATCTTCCGCTTCATGGCGGTCACGTATCATCCGCACGATCAGGCCGTACAGCCGTGCCGACGTCAATCGGTACAGCTGCGCGAACGCCTGCTCGTCGCCGGCGGCGACGCGACACAGCAGGCTGTCGAGCGCCGCGTGCCAGACGGCTTGCTCGTCCGGCTCGCGCTGCGCCGTGTCGTCGGCGAACGCGTCGGCGCCTGCCGCATGCGATCGGGGATGAGCGGCGCCGCGGCGTTGCTGTCTGGCCGAATGGAGCGGCTTCGCGCGCCCGTGCGCCGACGACGGGCGGAGTGACTCGTGCGAACAGTTCATCTGCAACTCCGCATGCTGTGAGCTTCCTGCTTTTGCGCGTCGCGGTGCGAGCGGACGCCGATCATGAGTGAACACCAGGCCGGTGGATTCATTGCGCGTGGCTCCGTGCCGGCCTACGCGTCCTTGCCGGACAGAAGGGCAAGGAACTCGCGGCGAAGCGACGCGTCCGCGAGGAACTTGCCGCGCATCACGCTGTTGGTCATCTTCGCTTGGTCGTCCTTGGTACCGCGCCAGTGCATGCAGAAGTGGTCGGCTTCGAGCACGACGGCAAGCCCGTCGGGCGCGATGCGCCGTTCGAGCAGGTCGGCGATCTGCTTGACCGCCTCCTCCTGAATCTGCGGGCGCGCCATGACCCAGTTCACGAGCCGGCCATACTTCGACAAGCCGATCAGATTCGACGTGGCGCTCGGCAGCACGCCGATCCATATCCGCCCCATGATCGGGCAGAGATGATGCGAGCACGCGCTGCGCACGCGCAGCGGGCCGACGATCAGCAGTTCGTCCAGCCGCTCGACGTTGGGGAACTCGGTGACGGGCGGCGGTGCCTCGTAACGGCCGGCAAACACTTCGCGGACGAACATCTTCGCGACGCGCCGCGCGGTGTCGCGCGTGTTGTGGTCGTGATCGACGTCGATGACGAGCGAGCGCAGCACCGCTTCCATCCGCTGTGCGACTTCGCTCTGCAGCGCGTCGAGCTCGCCGTCGCGCAGGTGCGCGGCGATGTTGTCGTTCGCATGAAAGCGCGCGCCCGCATGCTCGAGCCGACGACGAATCAGTTGCGACAGAGGAATGCCCTCGTCGATCGCGGTCAACGTGTGCTCGGGCGCGTCGATTACATTTCCCATTTCGGTTCGTTTCTCGAGGTTGAATGGTGGTGCGGCAGATCGTGATCCGGTGCGATGCCGTGCGTGCGCGAAGAGGTATCGGCCGCGCGTGGCTCAGGTGCGAACGCGCGCGCGTGCCTGCCGAGCGGGCCGGCCCGCGCGCTCGCGACGGCGGCGGGCGTGCGATGTGCGGTGTCGCGCGGCAGGCGTCGTGTCGTCGCGATGCCGCATGCGCGGCAACTCCGGTTCGCTGTCGGTTCGTTCCGGCGCGAACGTGGCGGCGACCGCGCGTTTCAGTTTCGCCAGCACGAACTGACGGTCGACCTGACCGTCGGCCGCACGGAACAGATCGAAGCCGGCGACACGCAGCAGCTCGACGGCGCGCACGCTGCCGTATTCGTAGACGACCGAGGCTGCACGGACGCGACGCCCGTGCGCCAGCGACACGAGGAGCTGCGCAACGTCGCTGTGCAGCCACGTGACGTGCGCGACGAATGCATCGACGAAAAGCTCCGGTTGCCGCAGCGCCTGGAACACCGACTCGGCGCGCTCGCTTATGCGCAATCCGGGCGGCGCGGCCGGCGCGACCGGCATGTCGGCGGCGAACAGGTCGCCCATCACCAGCAGCGTCGGATAGGCGGGCGTACCGAGGTCGGCTTCGGCGAGCGTCGTTTCGTCAGTGCGGACGAACGTCGCTTCGGCGCGCGCGCATCGGTCGTTCGCCTGTGGCTGCGGGCGACGACGGCGTTCCCCGCGCGTCAGCGCCGCGAGCCGCTGGCGCGAAGCAGGTTCGTCGGCGTTCGCGGCGGGACGGTGCGAGCGCGCGCGCGCGGTGGCGGCGGCCGCACGCATCCGGCCCGCGGCCGCACGGATGGCGAGACGGCTCAGCTTGATGTGGTCGTTGCGTGTTGGCACGGAGCCTCCCTTGGGTCGATACCTGCGTCACGGCTCGATTGTATGCAAATTTTCGGGAATGTGAAGCAGAAAAGCGAGTCAATAGTTGTGAAAATGCGAATTTAGTGTGTCATTGCCTCTGCGGTGTGGGGTATCCGTGTGGAATTATGCGTGTGATATGGCCTATCGAGCTGAATCTGCTTCAATTTCGTGTCTATTGAAACGGAATTATGAGTCGCTAATCGTGATGAATTTGCGCCAAACGATCAGATTCATACGGATGCGAGCCAATGGGATGGGGTGTGTTGGGCGTCTGACTCAGGATATGACTCAGATAGATGAGTCAATGGCTCAAATTCGATTCATCCAGCCGCAGTGATGCGCTCGCCCTCCAACTGCTGGCCCATCTCGACCGGACACTGACAGGGACAGCCGGCGTGCAGCTCTTTCGACTTGCATCAACCGCGGAGAACGCACGGCGCGCATGGGCCAACAGCGCTCAACCGCGCGACGAGGTTCACCCCTGATTGGCCCGGCGCTATGCGCGACGAGCCAGCGCGACCTCAATCGCGCAAACCGAGCGACTTCCTCCTCGCGGGCGGTCGCCGATTTTGCCGGCAGCGATCCGAGCAATATCGGACGTCCTCCCACACTGCCTTCCACTTCTTTCTCCAGCTGAAAGGCAACCCACAGGCGGCACACGTTTTTCGAGGCAAGTGAGTCTTGTCGACCATGGCGAACGACGCGTTGAAAGCGATCCCGACGAAGTTCGATCACGCGGCAACGCGGCCGCGTGCGGTATTCGGCCGGCCGCGACTGCCGGCCGAATCAGCGTGCATCGTCGCCGAGCAACTGGCGGCGCAACGACGTCGCGCGTGTGCGCGGATCGAGCCAGATCTCGAAGAACGCGCGCGCGAACGCCGGATCGGCCACTTCCGCGGTGAGGCGACCGTTCGTATAGAAGCGTGCGCCGCGCTCGGGCAGATACACGCCGCAGAGCACGTCGCCGCGCGACACGTCGGTGAACGCGCGGGCGATGTCGCGTCGCCAGGCGTCGCGCGTCGCGGCGGGCAGCGGCGCTGCCGCGAGGCGCTCGATTTCATCCATGCCGGTCGCTACGAGCCGCTCGCCCTTCACGTCGTGGCGATAGGCCAGCGACAACGCGAACGGCGTGTCGAACGCGCCGGGCGCGCGACGCGCCCACAGCTGCGCGTCGTACAGACAGATCGCGAACACGCAGAAGCGGCCCGAGCCGATCAGCCGCGCCGACGCGACATCGTCGACGCAATTTGCATCGGCGGCGCCCGGCATCGCGAACGCCGCCCACGCCGCAACGGCCGCGAGGGCCGCGAACCGGCGCGTCATGTCAGCGGCCCGCCGACACGACGAAATGCATCACGTCGGTCCGCCGTTCGGCAAATCCCGCTTCGCAATAGGCGAGGTACAGCCGCCACGTGCGAATGAAGGTCTCGTCGAATCCTTGCGCGCGCACCAGATCGGCGTGTGCATCGAACGTGTGCCGCCACGTGCGCAGCGTGCGCGCGTAGTCGTCGCCGAACGCGTGCACCGGTGCGGCGGCGAGTCCGGCGCGGCGCGCTGCGTCGACGAAGCGCTCGGCGCTCGGCAACATCCCGCCGGGAAAGATGAATTCGCGGATGAAGTCGCTCGACGCGCGGTACGCCTCGAATTGCGACTCGGCGATCGTGATCGATTGGATCAACGCGCGTGCACCGGGCTTCAGACGCCGCACGAGCGTGTCGAAGTACACGGGCCAGAACTTTTCGCCGACGGCCTCGAACATTTCGATCGACACCGCCGCATCGTATTGGCCGTCGACGTCGCGATAGTCGCGCAATTCGATCGTGACGAGATCGGCCAGCCCCTCGCGCGCGACGCGTTCGCGAGCCAGCGAATATTGCTGCTGCGAGATCGTCACGCCGTGCACGCGGATGCCCTGACGCGCCGCGTGTACGGCGAAGCCGCCCCAGCCGCAGCCGATCTCGAGCACGCGCATGCCGGCGCGCAGGCCGAGCGTCGCGACGATGCGCTGATACTTCGCCGCTTGTGCGTCGGCGAGCGGGCGGCGGTCGTCGCCGTCGAAGCATGCGCTCGAATAGGTCCACGTGTCGTCGAGCCACAACCGGTAGAAGTCGTTGCCGAGGTCGTAATGCGCGTGGATGTTGCGGCGGCTGCCCGCGCGCGTATTCGCGCGCAGCCGATGGCGCAGCGCGTACCACGCGCGTGCGAAGGGGCCGCCCGTCACGGTCTTGGCGATCACCGGCTGATTGCGGATCGCGACGCGCAGCAGCGCGACCGGATCGGGCGTGTCGACCCAGCCGGCGCGATACGCGTCGGCAAAGCCGATGTCGCCGGCGCGCAGGATCGCGCGGCAGGCGCGCCAGTCGCGGATCTGCAGCGTCGCGGCCGGCTGGCGGTGCGGATCGCCGAACACGTGTTGTGCGCCTTCGGGCGTCACGAGCGTGAGATGGCCGTCGTGGATGCGTCGCATCAGCGCGATGAACAACCGGGCCGACAGCGGCAGCGCCGCTTGCGAGGCGGCAGAGAGCAGACGCAGCAGGGTCATGGGCGGGCCTCGTGATCGGACGTCGCCGGACGGCCGCGCGACGACGCGTCCGGCGAGCGGGACAGGGACGAATCGGCGCCGGCCGAATGGCCCGGCGGCGTCTTGCCGTAGAACGGCACGCGCGCGAGCCACAGCCGCAGCGCCTGCCAATGGATGCGGATGACGACGTTCACCGCGTTCAGCGGCTGGCGAGCCAGCGCGCGCCACGCGCGGGCGGCGGTCAGCGGTTCGGCGCGCATGCCGAGCGCCGTGCGCAGCAGCAGGCCGTCGTCGTCGCGATAGTCGATCGCGACGCTCAGGCGGTCGCCGCGCTGCCGCACGCGAAACGCATAACTGCCGACCACCTCGCAAAACGGCGAGACGTGAAACGTCTTTCGGCAGACGAGGGCGGTGCCGGCGTCGATCGGCGCGTGATGCAGCGCCGTCAGCAGATAGCCGTGGTACGCGCCGAAGGTGTTGCGCACGTCCGCGTAGAGCGCGCGCAGCCGGCCCGCGCGGTCGTAGCAGTACCAGAAGCTGACCGGGTTGAACGCGTATCCGAAGATGCGCGGGATCGTCTGCAGCCAGATCGGGCCGTCGGCCGGAATGCCGGCCCGCGCGAGCAGATCGCGCATCCATGGCCCGAGCGGCCGCCCGTCGCGCGGGCCGTAGTCGCGCGATGCGAGCGCGAGCGGGCGCCAGCGGTCGACGCCGAACCAGCGGCCGTCGATCTCGTCGAGCCGTTCGACGTCGCAGCAGACCTGGAAGATCGGATACGTGAACGCATGGTGCACCGGCCGCAACCGTTCGTGCATCACGTGGCCGACCAGAAGCCGCGCGGCATGGCCGTCGCGGGCGAACGGCGCGTTCATGGGCGCGCCCAGACCGGCGCGATGCCGAAGTCGGCGGCGACGCGCAACGCCGATTTCAGCCCGTCCTCATGAAACCCGTAGCCCGTCCACGCGCCCGCGAACCACGTGTTGCGCCGTCCCTGCAGCGCGGGCAGACGTTGCTGCGCGTCGACGGCCGCGAGATCGAGCAGCGGATGCTCGTAGTCGTAGCGCCCCAGCTGCGTGCCGGGCGCGGGCTCGTCGACCGGATTCAGCGTGACGACCACCGGCGAACGGAACGGCAGCGGCTGCAACTGGTTCAGCAGATAGCTGACGCACACCGGCGCTGCGTCGCCGCCGCCCGGCGCGGAGCGGCCGCTCAGGTAGTTCCAGGCCGACCACACGCGCTTGCGGCGCGGCAGCAGCGCCGTATCGGTATGCAGCACCGCGACGTTGTGCTGATAGCGCACGGCGCCCAGCACGTCGCGCTCGGCGTTGCTCGGGTCGGCGAGCAGCCGCAGGCTCGTCGGCGCGTGGCAGGCGAGCACGACCGCATCGAAGCGCTCGTGACCGGCCGCGTCGGTGGCGACCGTGACGTAGCCGTCGTCGCGCCGGATCGCGCGCACCGGCGTGCTGACGCGCACGTCGTCGAGCGTCGCGGCGATGCGCTCGACGTACTGCCGCGCGCCGCCGGCGACTGTGCGCCACGGCGGGCGGTTGTTGACCTGCAGCAGCGCGTGATTCAGGCAGAAGCGCAGGAACGTCGCCGCCGGAAAACGCAGGATGTCGTTGGCCGCGCTCGACCAGATCGCCGCCGCCATCGGCAGCAGATAGTGATGCTGGAACGGCGCGCCGTAGCGGCCGGCGGTGAGCAGTTCGCCGACCGACAGACGCTGGCGGTGCGCCGCGTCGAGATGATCGCGCGCGGCCGCGTTGAAGCGCAGGATGTCGCGCAGCATGCCGAGAAACGTCGGCGAAAACAGGTTGCGGCGTTGCGCGAACACCGTGTTGAGATTGCTGCCGGCCCATTCGAGCCGGCCGCCGTCGACCGACACCGAGAACGACATGTCGGTCGCATGGGCCGCCACGCCGAGTTCGTCGAACAGCGCGATCAGGTTCGGATAAGTGCGGTCGTTGAATACGAGGAACCCCGTGTCGACGGGGTGGCGCGCTCCGTCCAGTTCGACGTCGACCGTATGCGTGTGGCCGCCCAGATAGTCGGCGGATTCGAACAGCGTCACGCGGTGACGGCGGGCCAGCAGATAGGCGCTTGCGAGGCCCGCGATGCCGGCGCCGACGACGGCGATTCGTCGTCCGCGCGGCAGCGAGCCGATGTATTGCGGGTGCATCGCGAAGGGTCTCCGTCAGTCACAACAGCGGAATCGGAAATGACATGTCCGGATATACGTGGCGCGCGCGCGTGCGGATGCACGTCAAGCCGTCAATCGCGCCGGCCGGGCGACGCGAAGCCGGGTTGGCCGAGCTGGTCGGGCGTTTGCGGCACGCGCCTGAAGCGCGACGTGTCGTAGCCCATCGCGTCGAGCCGCGCGAGCAGCGACCGATAGGTGGCGTCGTCCATGGTCGGCTCGCGCGAGAAGATCCAGCCGAGCGTCTTGCCCGGGTAGCCGAGGATCGTATGGCGATAGTCGGCGTCGACATACAGCGTCAGCTGCGTGACGTACACCGGCCAGAACAGCCGCACGCGCCATTCGCCGCCGTCGCTGCCGGGCTTGACCGAATCGACGAACCGGTAGCGCGTCTCGGGTCGATCGAAGCCGCCTTTGCGGCCGACGAACGCGTCGTCGATCCGGCCGTCGTCGCGCAGCCGCCATTCGGCCCGGCTGCCGACGAAATCGCGCTCCGCGAAATACGGAATGTTCGCGATCACGTACCAGCGGCCCATATAGCGTGGCAGGTCGACGGGAACGGTCGACAGCGGAACGCCGGCGCGCGGATTCGGATTCGGCGGAGCGTCGGAGCAGCCGGCGGTGCCGAGCGCGAGAGCCATCGCCATCGCGACGGCCACGCGGCGCACCGCGCCGTGCGACATGACGGGCCTCACGCGCGCCCCCGGCGCTTGTCGAACAGATAATGGGCGACGCCCCATTCCTGCCCGCCGGCATAGCCGAACAGCTCGGCGACGGCCATGTAGAACATGCGCCAGCGCTGGAACCAGATGCGCGCGTCGGCGCCATAGACGGTGTCGAAAATCGGCATGATCCGGTCGCGCGCCGCGTCGAGCGACGCGAGCCACTGGTTCGCCGTGCGCGCGTAGTGCGTGCCGTCGAGCCACCATTGGCGGGCGATGCGCACGTCGTCCTGGAACCGCAGCAGCAGATCGGCCGACGGCATCGTGCCGCCGGTGAAGAAATGGCGCGACATCCAGTCGGTGTCGTCGCGCACCGCGAAGTGATAGGCGAGCAGCTTGTGCGCGAAGATGTGCACGAACAGCTTGCCGTCGTCGCGCATCCAGCGTGCGATCTTCGCGAGCAGTTGCCCGTAGTTCTTCATGTGCTCGAACATCTCGATCGACAGCACGCGGTCGAAGCCGGCGTCGTCGGCGTCGAAATCGAAGTCGACCACGTTGCCGGTCACGATGCGCAGATTGGTCAACCCGCGCCGCGCCGCGCATTGCTCGATGAACAGCCGTTGGCCGTGCGAGTTCGACAGGCCGACGATCTGCGCGTGCGGATAGCGTTCGGCGAGCCACAGCGACAGCGAGCCCCAGCCGCAGCCGAGGTCGAGAATGCGCTGGCCGTCCGCGAGCTGGGCGCGCTCCGCGTACAACTCGAGCATCGCGTCCTCGGCCTGCGGGAGCGTTTCGGTGCCGCGCGGGTAATAGCCGCACGAATACTTGAGCCGCGGGCCGAGATGCGCCTCGAAGAACGCGCCGGGCACCTCGTAGTGCTGCGTGTTCGCTGCTTGCGTGTCGATCGCGATCGGGCTCGCGCTCAGTTCGCGCACCAGCGCGTCATGGGCCGCCGCGCGCCCTTCGCCGTCGTAAGCATGTTCGGCGCGCAGGCGGTCGCGCATCAGCGAGCGCATTCCGGCGCGGATCAGCGGGTCCGGCAGCCAGCCGCGCTCGCAACAGCGGATCAGCCAGGAGTCGTCGGGGGCCGGCAGCGTGGCCGGCGACGGTTGCGAGGTGGTAGCGGTCATCAGCGTGAGCTCCGGTCTTCGGGGTGATCGGTTGGCGCGGCGGAAGTGCCGCGCATCGGCCTGGGCGGCCACGGCACGAGCGCGCTGGTCGTGCGCATGTAGTCGCGGTAGCCCGGCCGGGTTTGCACGAGACGTGCTTCGAGCAGCGGCAAGCCGGACATCTTGAGCAGCAGCACGGCCATCAGCAGCGGCGGCAGCAGCGTCAGCCAGCCCCACGGCATCGCGATCGCCAGCGCCGTGTACGCGAGCCAGTGCACGCACTCGAAAAAGTAGTTGGGGTGCCGCGAATAGCGCCACCAGCCGACACGACAGACCTGGCCGCGGTGGCCGGGATCGGCGAGGAAGCGCGCGAGCTGCCGGTCGGCGGCCGTCTCGCCGGCCACGGCGGCGATCCAGATCGCGACCGCGGCGGCAAGCGCCACGCCCGACGGCGCTTCCGCGCTATAGGCGGGGACGAAGAACGCGACCGACAGCAACATCGAGATCAGCGCTTGCAGCTGGAACAGCCAGAACATGTTGCGCGGCGCGGCGTCGCCCCATTGCTCGCGGAACCGGCGATAGCGCGGATCTTCCGGCTGCCCGCGATTGCGCCGCCACAGATGCCGCGCGAGTCGCAGGCCCCAGACGCCGCCGCCGATCGCGACGAGTGCGCGATTCGCGGCGAGGCCGGTGCCGAGCGCGGCGACGAACACGGCTACGCCGCCGAGCGTCGCGGCCCAGACGGGGTCGATCATTGCGGCGTTGCGGGAATGCAATTGTTCGATCCATACCGCCGTGAACGACAGGAACAGACCGATGAAAGCGAGCAGGGCAACGGCGACGGCGGGCATACGGGCTCCGAGGACGCAATGTCTTCGATATACGGAGCCGTGGGCCGAACGGATGCAGCAGGCAGGATGCAGCGCGGTTCGGCGGTGTCGGGAAGGGTTGGGTGAGACGTAGTCGCGCGCCGCGCGGTTGCGCGGCGTGCGTCATGTGGTGCGCGTTATGCGGCGTGCATCGGCCCGGTGGCGAGCACGGGCCCGGTCGGTTGACCGGTCGGCGAGCCGCCGCGCGGCTCGAGCGACACGGCGAGGACCGCGCGCGCGCCGAGTTGCGCGACGATCGCATCGGGCAGCGTCATCGACGCCGGCGCGTTCGGCGCGAAGACGCCGAGCGAAATCGGCTTCGCATTCGGCGGAATCAGCCACAGTTCGGTCGAGCGATCGGCGGCGATCGCCGGCGTGTTCGCCGGCACGACGACCATCGTCGCGCGCCGCAGGTCGACCGTGGCCGTCCAGTCGGCCACGCCGTCCTGCCGCGCGAGCGTGGCGGCCATGTAGGGCGTGCCGACGGCGGCGCGCTGCGGCGCCTCGCCGACGCGGAGCACGTTGACCGCGAGCAGCCCGAGCGCCGCGGCGCTCGCGCCGATGCCGACCCAGCGCCACAGTTGCAGGCTGTTCCACCATCCGCTTGATCGTGCGTCGCCGTGAGCGGGCGGCGCAGCGGCGAAGTCGAGTTCGTGCTGGATTTTCGTCCAGACGCGCGCGGGCGGCGCGACCGGCGCGACGTCTTCGGCGAGCGGCGCGAGACGGCGCTGCCAGCGCTCGAGCGTGGCGCGCAACATCGGATCGCGTGCGGCGGACTGCTCCAGCTCGCGGCGTGCGTCGGCGTCGAGCACGCCGAGGGCGTATTCCGCGCAGCGCAGTTCGGGATCGTGATCGGGCGGCGTATTCATTGCTCCAGACACACCTTTAGCTGCATCAGGCTGCGCCGGATCCAGCTTTTCATGGTTCCGAGCGGCACGCGCAATTGCGCGGCCAGCTCACTGTAGGTCGCACCGCTGAAGAAGGCTTCGCGCACCGCGCGGCCGTGATGCGGATCGAGCCGCTCGAGGCAGCGCTCGAGGCGTTGGCGCTGCTGACTCGCCTCCGCGAGCGCGGCCGGCGTCGGAGCGTCGTCGGGGAGCGTCAGCCAGTGTTCGTCGTCGAGCTGCGCGTCGCGATGCTGCCGCAACCGGTCGATCGTCCGGTTGCGCGCGAGCGTGACGAGCCATGTCATCGCGCCGCCGCGCGCCGGGTCGAACGCATCGATGCGCCGCCACGCGGTGGTGTAGACCTCCTGAAGGAGATCCTCGGCTTCCCCGTGATCGTGCACCATCCGCACGATGACGCCGAACACGTGCGCCGCGCTCAGCCGGTAAAGCTCGGCGAAAGCGGCCTGATCGCCGAGCGCCGCCTGCGACATCACGCGATTCAGGTGTTCGCGGCGCGCGGCGTCCGCGTCGCCGTCGCGCGCAGACGCCGACGGAGCGACGCGCCCGGCATCCTTCGGCCTGTCGTTCATGCGGAGAAAATGGCGCGCAGAGCCATGGCTTGAATGTGGAGCGAAATATAGCACTGTCGGACGTACCGGTTGAGCGATCGCGGTCGACACGCCGCCTGTCGTGCAGGCCGGCGCGCGTCGCAGGATCTTCAGTCAGATACGAGCGTCGCGCGCGTGCAGATGCAGCCGTCATTCGCGGGATGCTGCAGCATCCCGCCGGTCGGGTGCAAAATGGCCGGACATCGTGCCTGGAGAGCTAGTCAATGAAGCAAAGTATCGTCCGTAGGCCCGCGCGTGCGGTGTGCATGATCGTCGCCGGCGCAGCACTGTTGCTCGCCGGATGCGCCGGCCTGGCCGGCGGGCCGAGCGGCAATGCGCAGGTGCCGCAACCGGCCAGGCCCGTCGATCTCGATCGCTACGTCGGCCGATGGTACGAATTCGCACGCTACGAAAACCGCTTCGAACGGGGATGCGACGGCGTGACGGCCGACTATGCGAAGCGGGAGGACGGCCTCATCGGCGTGCGCAACAGCTGCCGCGAAGGCGGCCCGAACGGGCCGGTGCGGAGTTCCGAAGGGCGGGCGAGAATCGTCGCCGGCAGCGGCGACGCGAAACTGAAGGTGTCGTTCTTCGGGCCGTTCTTCTTCGGCGATTACTGGGTGCTCGATCACGCCGACGACTATGCATGGTCGATCGTCGGCGAGCCGTCGGGCCGGTTCCTGTGGATCCTCACACGCAGCGCGAAGCCTTCTGCCGACGAGGCCGCGGCGCTGATCGAACGCGTCCGCACGCTCGGTTACGACACGAAGATGTTGCGCCGCACCGCGCATTAGGGCGGCCGCGCGAGGTCGGCTCAGGGAGGCGACACACGCAAGCTGCATGCACGCGGCCGATCGAAGCGCATGGCGGGCGCGTGCCGACCGGCCTGCGACCCGGCTCGCGCCGGGCCACTGCCGGCGCAAGCCGGTAAGCGACTAAACCTGCCCGCGATCGCGCGCGTTCACGGCGACCACCGACGGCGATTCCGCAAGCGGGACGAAGCGCCGCGTCGCGCCGTCGAGCGCGTCGATGCCGCCGCTCTCGATGTCGTAGACCCAGCCGTGCAGGTTCATGCGGCCTTGCTCGAGCGCGAGTGCGACCGACGGGTGGGTGCGCAGGTTCGCGAGCTGCGCGATCACGTTTTCGCGGACCAGCCCGTCGAGCTTGGCGCGCGGCGTGTCGTATTCATGGGCGGCATTGATGACCTTCGCGGCATCGGCATGGCGCAGCCAGTTCGCGACGGCCGGCAGATGATCGAGGCACGTGCAGCGCGAAATCGCGCCCATCGCGCCGCAATCGGAGTGGCCGCAGATCACGATGTCGCGCACGCCGAGGACGGCGACCGCGTATTCGACGGTGGCCGACACGCCGCCCGGCTCGGGGCCGTACGACGGCACGATGTTGCCGGCATTGCGGATGACGAACAGTTCGCCGGGTTCGCGCTGCGTGAGCAGCTCGGGGACGACGCGGCTGTCGGAGCACGTGACGAACAGCGCTTTGGGGCTCTGTGACGTGGCGAGTTGCTTGAACAGCGCCTCGCGTTGCGGAAAGATGTCGCGCTGAAAACGCAGAAAACCGTCGATGATGTCTTGCATGCTTGCTCCAAGGCTTCAAGTTCGGATGCCGGCGCAGAAGCGGCACGTGCCCCTGCGCGGCGCGCAATATTATCCCGATATCGAGCCGGTGTGGTATCGCGCCTTCGCGAGCCTTCGTGTGGGGGCAGAACGATCGCGCGCAGATGCCGTGGCGATGATTCCGCTGGATTTTTGGGGTCGCACCGAAAACGAGAGAGCCGCGCGAAGCATGCCGATCGGCACTCGGCGCCGTTTTCCTGGCTCGCCGTATGGCCATTCTCCCGCGCCGGAAAAATCTTGTAGCATCGCCGGCGTGCCAGCGGGCAGGCAGCGAGCGCCGCTGCCTGCCGGCTTTTTCCTGTTTGTCGCGGTCATGCCGGGTCGGCCGGCGGTGCCGATTCACATGAGGTCAGTATGCGTCGCATTGGGCTCGTCCTCGTCCCGCAGTTCCAGGTGATGAGCTTGCTAGCGTTATCCGTGTTCGACATCGCCAATCTGCGGGCCGGGCGCTCGCTGTACGAGGTCAGCGTCATCTCGGAGGATGGCGGCCCGGTGGAGGCGTCGTTCGGCATGTGCGCGTCGACCCGGCCGGCTCACGCGGCGGAGCTGCACACCGTATTCGTCGGGGCGTCGTTGTCGAAGCCGCCGCTGACCGACGGCATGCGCCAGTTGCTGCTCGATCTCTCCGGCAAAGTCGAGCGGATGGCCTCGATCTGCCTCGGCGCATTTCTGCTGGCCGACGCCGGCCTGCTCGACGGGCGCCGCGCCACGACGCACTGGGCGTACGTCGACCAGTTCAGGGAGCGCTTTCCGGCGGTGAGCGTCGAGAAGGACTGCATCTTCGTGCGTGACGGCAGGATCTGGAGTTCGGCCGGGATGAGCACGGCCATCGACATGGCGCTCGCGATGCTCGAGGAGGATCTCGGCGCGGATGCCGCGCTGGAGGTCGCGAAGGATCTCGTGATCGAACGGTGGCGGCGCTCGGGCGCGCAGCCGCAGACGTCGGTGCTGCTCGAGCATCCGGCGCGCAGCAACCGGATCCACGACGTCATCACCTACATCCGGCAGCATCTCGGCACCGAGCTGACCGTAGAGAAGCTCGCCGACGTGGCGCGAATGAGCAAGCGCCAGTTCACGCGTCGCTTCAAGGACGAAACGGGCCTGACGCCGGCCAAGGCGGTCGATCGCATCAGGCTCGAAACGGCGCGCGATTTCCTGACGAGTTCGTCATGGACCATCGACACGATCGCGCGCGAAACCGGATACGCGGATCCGGAGCGCATGAGGCGCTCCTTCGTGCGCGCGTTCGGACAGCCGCCGCAGGCGCTGCGGCGGCCGGCCACGGCCGAGCCCGTGGATCCCGACTGACGCGTGCCGGCGGATGTCGCCCCCAGCATGGCGCGAAACGAGGGAACTGTGTCCCTCCGCGCGCATCGTTGATAAATAAAATGAGCGCTGTCCGGATGGCATCGGTTCCGGGATGTCGCCGGCCGGGGCCTCGCAGCCGATGGGGCGCATCCAGCTGATCTCGCGTCAACCCGTCGACATCGTTTCCGCCAGTTGGACAAACTTTCCGCACCCGATTTCAGTGCCGCGCTCGGCTGCGTTCGCGCATGGGGGGGGCGATGCTGGTGCTCGCCGATCCGGCGACGGCGGCCCGACCACCTCGATGCGACGCGACGCTCGCAGCACGACGGCCGGCCGCTGGTTCGGCGGCGAAGGGACGCGGTCGGTCGGGCGCGTGCCGGGTACGCGCGCGAACGCGCTCGTCCGCCGCGCACCGCACGCAATTGCCCGCGGCAAGCATCGAGCACCGGTGACGCAAGCGCCGTCGGACACGCCGGCGCGAGATGCGTCGCGGCCCGCATTCGCGGCACTGAACCATGACTGAATGGACCGTTGAGACGCAGGATATGGCAGAGGTAGCGACGCAAGACGGTTCGACGCCGGTCGTGTACATCGTCGACGACGATGCCGCGGTGCGCGCGTCGCTCGATACGCTGTTGCGCTCGATGGGCATGCGCGTCGCGACGTTTGCGAGCACGGCCGAATTGCGCGCGACGCAATGGGCGGACGCGTCGAGTTGTCTGCTGCTCGACGTCCGGCTGCGCGGCGAGAGCGGGCTGGTGTTCCAGCAGGCGCATGATCGGCCGCCGGTGCCGATCGTCGTCATCAGCGGCTTCGCCGACGTCGAGGTGTGTCGCAAGGCGCTGAAGGGCGGCGCCGTCGATTTTCTGGTGAAGCCGTTCACCGACCAGGAGCTGATCGACGCCGTGAACCTCGCGCTGTCGCTCGATACGGCTCGGCGTACGAACGACAGCACGCGCCGGCGGCTGCAGCAGTTGTTCGAGCAGCTCACGCGGCGCGAGCGCGAGGTGCTCGCGCACGTGGTCAGCGGGGCGTTGAACAAGCAGATCGCTTCGCAGCTCGGATTGAGTCTGATCACCGTCAAGCAGCATCGCGCGTCGGTGATGCGCAAGATGAATGCGTCGTCGCTCGCCGACCTCGTGCGCAAGTCGGAAGCCATCGGCGTGCATGCGCCGGTGGCGGGTTAGGCGGCGCGGCGATGACGCCCGTTCGGTGTGGTTTCAGTTCGTCTTGCCGATCGAGGTGCCGGGCTCGAACCTGTCGGTGACCGTCTATGGGGGGCGGCCGTCGTGTTGATCCGGCGCTTGGGCGAACCGCGCGTTAAGCCGCCCCGCGGCGACGAGGGCAAGCGTTCAGCAAAACTGCGTCCGGCGCTACGGCGTTCTTCACGCGTCGGCGGCGTCGGCGGCGTCAGCCGGACGGCGCGCCGGTAGCGCGAACGAGAAGCGGCAGCCCGCGCCCGGTTCGCCGTGTGCCCATATCCTGCCGTGGTGCGCGTCGACGATCGAGCGTGCGACGGTGAGGCCCATTCCCATGCCGTCGCACTTGCTCGTGAAGAACGGCTCGAAAAGCTGGTCGATCGTTGCCTGTTCGACGCCGGGGCCGGTATCGCAAACGTCGAACACGACTTCTTCCGCATTCGCAGTGACCGACACGCTGAGCACGCGCTCGCGCGACGAACCGATATCGATCGCCTGGATACCATTGAGCAGCAGATTCGCGAGCACCTGCTGGATCAGCACCGGATCGGCGAATACGCGCGCGTCCGGATCGATCGAACGTTCGATGCGGACGTCCTTTGCGCTGGCTTCGGGCGAGACCAGAAACAGCGCGGCATGCACGGCGTCCGACGCCGCGAACTCGACGAACTGGACCGGCGCCTTGGCGATGAAGCCGCGAATCTTGCGGCATATCTCGGTCGCGTCGCGCGCCCAGCGCGCGGCGCGGGCGATGGCGGCCGTCGCTTCGCCGATGTCGGGCTCGTCGCGAGCGAGCCAGCGCAACGCGGCTTCGGCCGATGAACCGACGGCCGACAGCGGCTGGCTCACCTCGTGCAGGATCGACGCCGACATCTCGCCGAACAGCGACACGCGCGCGGCACGCGCGGCTTCCGCGCGCAACGCGTCGAGCCGGTCGCTGTGCTCCTTCTGTTCGGTCACGTCGAACGCGTAGAAATGCAGGCGCCGGTAGCCGTCCTCGTGCTTCGGCAGCGAGCAGCGCCACACGATCGGCACGCTGCGGCCCTTGAAGGTCAGCAGCGTGCGCTCGCCCTGGCACGCCGGGCGAGCGTCGTAGATGGCGCGCAGCACCGCGCGGTTGCTCAATCGATCGGGCGGCAACAGGATCTGCGCATGCTCGAGGAAATGCGCTCTCGACTCCGCTTCGAACAGGCTCACCACCGCGTCGTTGACGGCTACCAGCGTGTGCTGCGCGCGCAGCTCCGCGACGGCGTGCGGATGCTCGTCGAAATAGCGGTCGAGATCGACGATGCCCGACCGCCGCAGCGCCTGCACCGCCCAATAAACGTGCGACCAGTCTTCGATCAGGATCGGTATCGGCGCCGACAGAAAGAACTCGCTTTCCGCCGGAGGTGAGCCGCCTGGCGGCTCGATCGTGAGGGTTGCGGACGTGGGCATTAGGACCAGGTGCTTGCGCTGAGGGCTCGCGTTGCGCGCGAAAAACCGGATGGACGGACGTGACGCATCGGGCCGGCGAACGATGCGTTGCATGTGCGTTCGATGCAAGTGCAACTATAAGGGAGATCGTTGCGCGTTGCAGCGCGTGCCGCGGGCGACGGATCGACAACCCAAACCTTGGTATGAGATGGAATCCACCACCGGCTGATGGTTCAGACGAAATCGTTCCACTAGACTCGCCTTCAACGTGAGTGAAGGGCGTGGTGCCGCGAAGCGGGGAATCGCCGAGGCGGGAGCTTCGCGGTTTCTTCGGCGCAACGCACCGATGGCGGGCGCTGCATGCGCGGTCGATGCGAGGGGAACGGAAGATATGACGCAGCCAACGTTTGCATACGACGATGTGTTCGAACGTGCACTGATGCGCTTGCTCGATCCGTCGAGAGGCGCAGGCGCGTGCGAGGGCGTGGCCGACGCGGCAGGTCGGCGGACGCGGCGCGGGGCGACCGCCGACGCTGCGGCCGACGTGGCCGACATGACCGCGCCTGCGGCCGTCAAGATCAGGATCGTCGAGATTCTGTCGGCGACGTCGGTCAGTGTGCGCTGGAGCGATCCGAGATTCGGGCATTTCGGCGAACAGGTATGGCGCTGCGTGACCGCGCGGATGGCGTCGCGCTGCGTGCTGACCGGTGTGCCGATCCATTGCGGCGATCGTGTGTATCGCCCGCAGGGGCGCGGCCGTACCGTGCCGTGCAACTGGGACAGAATGATCCACGCGGCAGCCGTCGCGCCGGGCACTTCGTGCATGGTGGACGACCAGTGACGCACGAGGGACCGCGGCCGGTATCGCACACTTCCACCTGGGCATGACCGTCGCGGCAGCGCGCCGACGATACGTTGCCCGAAATCCGGTTGCGTTCCCGGCCCGGCCGGCGAGCGTGGCGTCACGCGAGACATGCTGTGCACGACAAGACGGTTTGCATCATCGACGATGAAATGGCGGTAAGGCAGTCGCTGGAATCGCTCGTGCGCTCGATGGGCGCGCGCGTGATGTTGTACGCGTCGGCCGAAGCGTTTCTCGCGCACGGAAGCGGCGGGCCGTTGCACTGCATCGTATGCGATATCCAGATGCCCGGTATGTCGGGCATCGAACTGCTCGCGTGCCTGCGCGCGCGCTGCTGCGACGTGCCGTTCATCTTCGTGACCGCGCACCTGAGCGCGCGGCGGCTGGGCGACGCGCAACGTCTCGGCGCATTGTGCGTCCTGGAGAAGCCGTTCGATCCGGGGGAACTGGTGCAGCGGCTGATGTGGGCGCTCGCGGGTTGCTGACAGGGCGGCAGCGGGACACCTTCACTGCGTGCATGTGCTCTGACGGAGCCGCGGGTTGCGCCGCTTCCCCCGTGGTCGCGATCCATTCGCCGGGACGCTCCGGCCGTGTTGCCGTGCAGCGTGCGAACCGGATGTGGGCCATACCATCGCGATCGTACGGCGCCGACGAGGCGGCGCGCGCTGCCATATCGAGCGCCGCCCGACGCGCCGCTCGCGTCGTGTCCGCCATGCTCCACGGCGACACACTGCCACGAGCGGCTGTCACTTTACGCAACACGTGATCGGTGGCGCACCGTCACACGCGCGCCGCCTGCTGCGCTTCGAACATGCCGTGCAGAAGCTCGAGCGAGATCTACGCGATCGGCGTGCCGTCATCGCTCAGGATTTCATACAGCAGTTCACCGGGCTGCGGGCGCATGCTGAACAGTGCGATGGCGCCCTCATCGCCACCGCCCTCGCGATGCGGCGTCTCGGCCGCCGGCGTGATCGTGTAGCTGCCGGCCGGACGTGCTTCCCGCAGGCTGCCGTCGTGTTCGTAGATGCGGTGCTCGCCCTGCACGACAAACGTATGGTTCAGCGATGTATGGCGATGCGAAACGATCTGCCTGCCCGCATCGAACCTGAAGATCACATCGGCGATTCGCTGCTCCATGTCGACGTTCATGATGAAGAACGCGAAGTGCGGGAATTCGCCGAAGGGCTGCCAAGCGATTGCGCTGGCGTCGAAATTGCTAACGGTCATGCGTCTGTCTCCTGAATGGATCGTGTCCGTTTCCTTGGGGTGGGGCGGAAACGTCCCATCAAGATATGCGCCGGATCGCACCCACACTTGCCATTTCGTGCCACGTGCCGATGCGATGGTTCACCGGATCCGCGCGATGTCGGCCGTAGGCCTGACGCGCGCGCGGTCGATGGGGCCGCTGGTCGAGGCCGTGGTGCAATGCGGCGCATCGGTCGAGCGTCTGTTCGCGCGGGCCGGCTTGCCGCCGCGATTGATCGACGATCCGGACCATCTGATTCCGCTGCGGGACCAGTTGGCCCTGGTCGAGCATGCGCGGCGCGGTGGCGAAGCTCGCCATGCCGATGAACTGCTCGACGCGCCGAATCCGATGCGCACAACCGGCCCGCTGCACATTCCGCCGTCGCTGCCGGACGAGGACGACTTCGTCGGTACCGTGACCGAATTGGTCCGTACCAGCACGTTGTTGGACCAGCAGGCTCGCGTCGACTGGGTAGCGAAACGGCTCGGCATATCGAGCCGAATCCTGCAACGGCAGTTGGCGATGCACGGGCGCGATTTCCGGAGGATTCGTCAGGATCCGTCAGGCGGTTTCCTGTGAACGGGCGCACGCGATGCTCGCAACCGGGATGCGCGTGACCGAGATCGCGTATGAACTCGGCTACAGCGATCCCGCGCATTGTTCGCGCGCGTTTCGCGCGTGGACCGGGCGGCCCCCGCAGCGGTGGCGGTAGCGCCGCATTGGCAGTGCGTCGAGGCCGGGATCGCGAACGCGGAAATTCAGCGCAGCCGCGTGCTTCGGAGGCGATACGACGGGGAGCAGATCGCGGCCACCGTCGATGCAGAGAACGCGCGCCTGTCCGCAGCGAATCCGGTCAAGAAGTTCGCGATATGCGTCACTGCGTTTGCCGAACGGTGCAACTCGATTCGCTCGCATGCCGCCAGCGTGCCGATCGTCGGCGACGCAACGAAGTCGGCTCGACTCGCCTCGCGTGCCGGTTCCCTGAGCCTAGCCCGGCCCATCGCTGGCGGCGGCAAGCAGCGGTACGACCAGATCGCTGATCGGCGTCGGAATGCCGTGAGATCGACCGAATCGCTGCACGACGCCGTTCCGGCAATCCCATTCGAGCGGGTGACCGTGCTGCCGGTCGGCGAGAATGGACGTGCCCAGATCGGGCGGATAGCGCCGAAATGCATCGACGATTTCCTGCGGCACGTCGTCGCCCAGCTTCGCCCCTTCCGCGCGGGCGACCACCAGACATTCGCGCAGATAAGCGAGCGACAGATCGGCGATGTCGCTTCGCGCGTACATTCCGGCGCGACGGCCGGTCAGCACCATGAGCCCCGCGACCGCGTTCTGCAACAGCTTGCGCCACGCGAGCGAGATGAAATCCTCGGCGACCTCGACCGAGCAGCGCGTGCCGCGCAAGGCCGACACCACCACGCTGCTCGCCGGCGTATCGGGCACGGTGAGACGCGGCGCGGCGCGCAGCCACACCGACGCGCCCGACTCGCGTTGCGCAGGAAACCAGACCACCGACGGCACGACCGTCGCGCCCGCCGCGTACGGGGCGAAGGCGGCTTGCTGCTCGACGCCGTTCTGCAACACGCAGACGACGGAGTTCGCATCGCTGAGCGCGGCGAGCCATGGTGCGGCGCTCGCCACCTGGGTCGACTTCACCGCGACGAACACGAGATCGAACCGTGCGCGGATCGCATGCGGATCGGCGATGACGGGCCCCGGCACGACGATCTCGCCGCCATCGAAGCGCAATTTCAGTTGCGCGTGCGCCGAGCGGCCGCAGATCGCCGGCGTGCGGCCGGCTTCGTGAAGCGCGGCGGCGATGGTGGTTCCGATTGCGCCCGGGCCCACGACGGCGATGGTTGGATGGTCACGCTTGGTCATCGTGTTCCTCCTGATTGGTCATGCGCCAGATGCGGACGCAGTGCGACGGCGAACGGAAAAATCGCCAGCGCGGTCAATGCGGTGGCATAGGTCGCGGCGCGCACGCCGATCGCGTCGCCGAGGAAGCCGTAGAGCACCGGCGAAAGTGCGCCCGATGCAATCGTCCCCGTGTAGAAGATCGCGAACGCGCGCTCGGTGCGGTCGGGCGACGACATCTCCGGAACGGTTCCGTACAGCACCGACGATGTGCCGTTGAGCATCATGCCGAGGATCGGCAGCAGCACCATGGTAAGCGTCAACGGCAGATACATCACCGCGACGATGCACGCGGCCGTCCCGCCCTCCGTGAGCAGCACCGTGGCGACCACGCCGGTGCGCGCGCCGAGCCAGCCGCACATGAATTTGCCGGCCGCCCCGCCGATGAACACCAGCGCGAGCGCCGTGCCGACGAGTGGCGGCGACACGCCCTTTGCGTTGAGCAGGAACGGCAGAAACGTGAGCAAGCCCATGCGTACGGCCGTATCGAGCACGCCGATCGAGAACAGGGCCCGGAATCCGCTTCCCACCGCGCCGTCGCGGCGAGCCGGCGCCGCGGCGCCGGCCGTCACGTCGCGAGACGCCGACGGCACCGCGGGAAACGACGACGCGATGACCGCGGCGAGTACGCAGCCCAATCCGGCGACGATCCAGAGCGCGTGACGCCACGGCATCATCGTCGCGAACAGCGAAATGGCCGCCGGCAGCGCGGATTTCCCCAGATCGCCCGAAAAGTTGTAGATACCGAGCGGGCCTCTCGCGTCGCGCCCATAGCTGCGCGACACGGCCGCCGATGCGATCGGGTGCTGCGTGCTCGACCCGACGCCCGAAAGCGCCAACGCCGCGGACAAACCGAGCAGCCCGCCCGACATCCCCGCTAGCGCATAGCCAAGCGCGGCGAGCAGCGTGCCGACGGCGAGCGTGGCGTGACTGCCGAAGCGTTCAGCAAGACGCCCTGCAGGCAATTGCAGCGTCGCCATCGTGCCGGCATAGACGCCGCGCACGATCGCGAGCGCGGCGAAGTCGAGCCCGAACTCGGCCTGCCACACCGGCAGCAAGGCGTAAATCATGTCCGTATAGCCGTCGTGCAATGCGTGCGCAATGCACGATAGCCACAGCACGCGCGGCCGCGATTGCGCAGCGTCCACAGCCATCGGAGGGGAAAAATCCGGCAAGCGCATCGTGGTTCTCTCCGTACGCGAGGGAGGTGGGAGCCGCTCGTGGTGTCGATTTCAGCCTCGCCATGCGAATTCTATGACCGAGCTCGAGGGCATTTCAATTGAGCTAAAATTGCGTCACTAGAGAGAAAAAGTCACGCCATGAGCGGAATCGGAGAAATTGCGAAGTACCGGGACGAGTTGCCGCCGCTCAATGCGCTGCGCGCGTTCGACGCGGTCGCGCGGCACGGCAGCTTCGCGGGCGCCGCGGTCGAACTGCACGTCACCCACTGGGCCGTAGGAAAGCAGATCCGCTTGCTGGAAGACTGGTTCGGCCGCCCGTTGTTCGACCGTCGCCCGCGCGGCGTCGTGCTGACCGACGACGGCGCCGCGTTGCTCGGCGACGTCAGCAGTGCGTTCGAGCGCCTCGGGACCGCGGCGGTGCGGCTGCGCCAGCACGCGTCGACGCAGCGGATATCAGGCGTCGTGCGGGTGAACGTGCCGATGAGCTTCGCGTTTTGCTGGCTGCTGCCACGGCTCGCCGATTTCCATGCGCGTTACCCCGACATCGACGTGCGGGTGTCGACGACGTCGCGCAAGCTGCGCTATGTCGCCGACGCGTTCGATATCGGCGTCCGGTCCGGTGCCGAGGAAGGCGCGAGCGTGGTGTCGCGATCGTTGATGGCCGACTTGCGCGTGCCGGCGTGCAATCCCGCATTGTTGCGTCAGCATCCGATCCAGAGCGCGACCGACCTGCGTCATCACACGCTGCTGCATTCGGCCACCACGCGCTCCGCGTGGTCGCACTGGTTGAAGGCGGCCGGCGCTGCCGATCTGCGGGCGGCGCGCCACGTCGAATTCGATCACGTGAATCTTCAGCTCTGCGCGGCCGTCGAGGGGCTCGGCGTGGCGCTGGCGTCGCTGCCGCTGATCAGTCGCGATCTCGCCGAGGGGCGCCTCGTGTGTCCGCTGGCAGCGCCGGTATGGCGCGCCGACGACTACATGCTGGTGACGAATGCCGATCGCGGCGCGGATCCGGCGGTAGCCGCGTTCGAGCAATGGATCGAGCACATGGCGGGCCGCGACGGCGGCGCGTGAGCGCGTGGCGCAACGGCAGTGTATGTGGTCGAGCGCCTCGGTCTGACCGGCCGCCGGCTTTCGCGGCGATCCGAAGCAACGCACCCGAGGACGCTCTCGAGAATTGAAATGCCCGGCCTGACGGTCAGCTGAGGAAGACGACCTTGCCGCCGACCAGGTGGTACATGGCGCCGACGATCTTGATCTTCCCGTCCTTCTCCAACTGGGCCAGCACGCTGCTGCGGCGACGGATCTCGCTGATCGTCAGTTGAACATTGGTCGTCGCGACCGCGTCGACGAACTCGTTGTTCTTGCTGCTTCGGTCGCCGGTGTACGTGGTGCTCTCGACCGCGGGTTTGATTTTCGCGAGCAACTCGGTCAGATTTCCGAGTTCCGCGCCGTCGATGGCTCCCTTGATTGCGCCACAGGACGTGTGCCCCATTACCAGCACGACTTTCGAGCCGGCCACGGCACAGGCATATTCGAGACTGCCCAACAGGTCGTCGTTGGCGACGTTGCCGGCGACGCGGGCATTGAAGGTATCGCCGATGCCGGCATCGAGAATGACTTCCGCCGGTGCGCGCGAGTCAATGCAGCTCAGAATCACGGCGGCAGGGTATTGACCGTTTACGCTGGCCCGCTTCTGGGCGAGGTAATCATGCGTATGCATTTTGCCCAATCGGAATCGGTCATTACCCTTCTTGATCATCTCCAGCACGTCGTCGGGCGTCATCGCGTCACGCTGGGCCTTGGTCAGCGCAGCCGCTTCCGCTGCCCCGGGAAATATCCCGCCGACGATTCCGAGCGCCGCAATGCCGAATGCGGATTTCAGGGTGGCGCGACGCCCGATGTGGTGCGCGGTACAGCAATCGCTATCTTCGTGATTCATTGATACCTCCGGAGTATATTTTCCCGTAATTGAAACTTGGCGCCCATGAAAATTACAGCGCGCAATGAGGCGTTGCAAGAATCGTTTTTGATGTAGATCAATTGCGTTGTGGAATTTCGGTATTTCAAATTTCCAGACTGCTAAACATTAGATGAGGATATCGTTTTGTTTATCAATCTGATATCGTTATTTAAAGTATTGTATTCCGATTTTGTGCGTGACATTCTCGCGCTATTTGTGGTATTGATTTGGCGCGTTATGCATGTAAATTGAAGCGCGCCGTGTATTAAGTCGACGACGCGGCGCGATACCGGGAAAGCGCGTACGCCGGAGGCTCTGACGGATAGACGTGCCCGCGCGGCAGGCGGCGGGCGCCGGTTTTCATCGCGATAAAACGATTTGGATCACATACGAAATCGACCGCGAGTTCTACTCACGGTAGAATGCGAGCATACAAGCCCGCATGGAACGTACACGAGCCCATCTTCTGACGACGCTCGTGTGAATACTCGCAATGGACGACAAATGCGCGCGTGAAACTGCGAAGCGGGGATTGCAGGCGCCGTTGGGTCGGGTCTAAACGCGCAGCGCGTTCGACGGCCCGCGGTTCGACATCGAGATTGTTCCGGAGTTGGCCTGTCACGTCCGCTAGAGGCCATTTCGTTTTTCTGCCGTTTTTGGAGTTGTCATGTCCCACGTCGCATTGACCACCAACGTCGCGGTTGCCGACGATCACCCGATCGTATTGCGCGCCGTGACGAGCTACTTCGACTCGCTGCCGGGGTTCCGCGTGGCCGCGGCGGTCTCGTCGGGCAGCGCGTTGCTGGATGCGCTCCGCGAGCAAAAGGTCGATCTGGTCGTGACCGACTTCGCGATGCAGCAGGGCGATGACGACAAGGACGGATTGCGCCTGATCTCCCAGTTGATGCGGGCCTACGAACACACGCCGGTGGTCGTCTTCACGATGCTCACGAATGCGGGCTTGATCAATCAGCTGTGCAGGATGGGCGTGGCCGGAGTGGTCGGGAAGGAAGAGGAGATCGGCGAACTCGGCCAGGTCTGCAGAAAGATCCTGAACGGCGCGACGCAATCGTTGTCGCCGGGCATGGCCCACCGGCTCGCGCTGGCCGGCAGTTTGAAGCCCGGCATGTCGGACTTCCAGGCATTGACGCCGAAGGAGCTCGAGGTCGTGCGGCTGTTCGTGACCGGCGTGGCACTGACGGACATCGCACGCATGCTCAATCGTTCGCTCGGGACGATTTCCACGCAAAAGCGTTCTGCAATGCGCAAACTTCATGTGGAGACGAACGTCGATCTGATCGACTGCGCGCGTGAGCAGGGACTGCTCTGATGCAGAGCATTCTTCAAGAATCCGACGGCTCGCCGCTGAAGAAATTCTATTCGGTCGAATCCAATCTGACGCGCGAGCGTCGCGTGTTTTCCGTCGTCATTGCGCTGCTCGTGGCGCTTGCGCTGGCCGTGTCGATCATCACGATCGTCGGATTGTTCCAGACGGCGTTCAGGCAGGAGGAGCAAGCCGCGCGCATTCACGAGAGGGAGGTGGTCGATACCTTCCTGCAGCGGCGCATGGTGCTCACGACGGCCGCGCTCGTACTGCAGTTGCGGATGAACGGCACACCGGCGATGACGAGCGTGGCCGCACCGAACACGTGCACGGCGATCGACCAGAACAAGGTCGACGACAACGCGCTGCGCGAGAGCTGCGACTACACGGTGCAATTGCTGACGAACACCGGGCAGGCGCCCAGCATCGGCATGGTCACCGCGGACGGCTCGGTCGGCTACGGTCATCTGTTTCCGATGGGCGACCTGAGTGCGCTGCGTTCGAGCACGCCGGCCGAACTCGTCGCCGCCGTGCTGGATCGCTACAAGAAGCGCGGCATCGACCCAGCGGAAGCCGCCCGCAAGAAACAGATCCTCTGGTTCGCAGTCGGGAGCGGCGGGCAGGGCGGCGAGTTGCACATGGTCGGCGCTTCCGTGGTGTTCAGGGGCGACGAGCTCTATGCGATCGTGCTGACAAGCGTGGATCTGCACAGCCTGATCGCGACGATCGAGCGCGCGGGGCGCGTTCAGCAGCCGGTCGTGGTGGATGCGGACGGCGTGCCACTGGTCGATGCGGCCGACGTCGCGATGGTCCGCCGCGTCGACGCGAGCCTCGTCACGAAACAGGATGGCCTGTATCACTGGGTGCCGGGATTCGGCTGGGCGCTGCGCCGCCCGGCGCTGTACGCGGGGTTCGGGCACATGATGTACCTGCTGCCGCTCGAGCTGCAGCTGCGGTCGATGCGTTACGAGCTGTGGCTGATCGGCGGCGCCACGATCGTGCTGATCGCGCTGCTGTTCATCGCGTTCCGCTACTGGAACTACCGGTTTCTGACGCGCATCTATTCGGAGGCATCGCGCGCGCTCGAAAGCGAGATGCTCAATCACTTGCTGGTGCATGCGACGCCGGTGGGCCTGTGCATCGTGCGGCGCGTGACGCTCGAGATCGTGGTCGCGAACCCGATCGCGCGCACGATGCTCGGGCTGCGGATCGCTGACAAGCATCTGCCGCCCGAGTTGCAGAACACGTTCGAATCGGCGCTCACGGACCAGGACGCCGACGCGGACGATTCCCGCATTTTCCAGTTCCCGTTCGCGCTGTCGCGCGCCGGGCATGCGGCCGTCTACATCGAGATCACCTACGCGCCCGCGACGCTGAACGGCCAGGAGGTGTTCTTCTGCGCGATCACCGACATGACGGTCCATCATCAGGCGGAAATCCTGCTGAGGGAGGCCAAGCTGACGAGCGATGCCGCCGCGAAGGCCAAGGTCGCCTTCTTCGCGTCGATGAGCCACGAGATCCGCACACCGCTCGCGTCGCTCGTCGGCAACATCGAGCTGCTCGCAGGCGGCGCGCTCGTGCCGGAGCAGCAGGCTCGCGTGAAGGCGATGGAGACGTCGGCCCGCGGGCTGATGCAGATCGTCAACGACGTGCTCGACTTTTCGAAGATCGACGTCGGCGAGCTGAGCCTGATGGAAGAATGGGCGTGCGTCGCCGATCTGCTCGAGCGTCTCGCGCTGTCGCACGCATCGCTCGCGACGCAGCAAGGGTTGAAGTTCTATACGGTGTTCGAGCGCAACCTCCCGTCGCGGCTCTACTTCGACCCGATCCGCATTTCGCAGATCGTCAACAACCTGCTGAGCAACGCGCTGAAGTTCACGCCGTCCGGGAAGATCGTGCTGCGCGCGAGCTGGCGCGCGGGCGAGCTCGAGATCAGCGTGACGGACTCCGGCATCGGCATTCCGGACGACCTGAAACAGCGACTGTTCCTGCCGTTTACGCAAGGCGACAGCAACCGGCTTACGCAAGCGCGCGGCACCGGCCTCGGGCTGTCGATCTGCGCGCGCCTGTGCGACTTGATGAAAGGACAGATGGATTTGCAGAGCACGGTGGGCGTCGGAACGCGCATCACCGTCACGCTGCCGCTGAAGGCCTCCGAGGGCGATGTGAGCTGCGCCGGCTGGACGCTGCCGTATCGTCGCGTCGCCGTGCTGTGCCGCGCGCAGGAGAACCTCGAATGGCTCGGCAACTTGTTCGACCCGGCCGACGCAGTCGTGACGGCCGTGTCGAATCCGGTGGACCCGATCGACGCGCATGCGCACGAGTTCCTGATCGTGACGGACGAGTTCGCGCCGGCGGAAGTGTTGGCGTGGTGGCCGACGCCTGGCTCGATCGTGTGGGCCGCGCAGGCCGGGCCGCTGGTGCCAAGCCGGCGCGACGACGGCGGTATCGAGATCAGCATCTACAGCCTCGAGGGATTGAAGTCGGCGGCACGGATGCTGACGGCGGGACGCGACGTGCCGATCGGCGTGGCGAACCTGCGCGGCGGCGCCGGTGCCGCGACGATCCTGATCGTCGAAGACAACCTGCTCAATCGCAGCTTGCTGCTCGATCAGCTGACCACGCTCGGCGCGCACGTGATCGAGGCGACCAACGGCGAGGAAGCGCTGGCGCTGCTGTCGAAGGAGACCGTCGACATCGTGATGACCGACATCGACATGCCGGTGATGGACGGATTCCGGTTGCTCGCCGAGATGCGGGCGCAGGGTTTCGCGATTCCGGTCTATGCGGTCAGCGCGAGCACGCGGCCGGAAGACATCGCCGAGGGGCGCGCCCGCGGCTTCACCGACTATCTGGCCAAACCCGTTCCGCTCGAGACGCTCGCGGCCATCGTGCGGCAAAGCGCCGAGCGTGGCCGCTGTGACAAGCAGCGGGGCGACGAAGGTGATGTGGCCGACGCGCTTCCCGACGTACCCGACGTGCCGCAAGCATACGTGGAGGCCTTCCGCATCCAGGCCGGCCGGGAACTCGCCGAGTTCGACGAGGTGATGCGCGAGCGTACGCTGACGCGGCTCAGGCACTGGCTGCATGGCGTCGCGGGCGGGCTTGCGGTGCTCGGGCCGTCCGGGTTGTACGAGCAATGCCAGGAGCTGCGGACCTACGCGCGCGAAGCGGTCGAATGGGATCGCGAAGTCGAATTGCAGGCGATGGCCATCCGCGATCAGCTTGCGTACATGGCCGCGGTCCTGGCGCGACGCTGATCGTCAGCCGCGCGACGTTGCGCATTGATCCGGCGCGCGCGATTTGGCGCGCCGGGCCCGGTCTGTCGCAAAGCACGTGCTCGTCATCCTCCCGATCTCTGAATCTAAGAATTGTGATTCGCGCGCCGCTGTGCCCGGTTTACCTTTGACGGAAGTTCGCGCGCGCATCGCAGCAAACGCTTCGGATCAGGGGTGGCACGATGCGACGTCGCGCGCGACGGACATGAGGCGCCGCAATCGCGGCCCGTCGATAACGGCGTCTTTGGGAGAGCAACATGGGAGCGGGCATCCCGCATCATCGGGACGCATGGACCGCTTGGGAGCACGAGGTCGACTTCCCGTTCCGGGCGGCCGAGCTCGAGCAGGCGATCGAGCTCGGTGAGTTCGCAATCGATTACCAGCCCATCGTTTCGACGTGGTCGGCGGCCGTGACCGGCGCGGAAGCGATGGCGACATGGCATCACCCTCGATGGGGTGCATTGAGTCAGGCAGTTTCGTACGCGATTGCAGATCGGCTCGGCGTATCGGCGAGCATCAGCGAATATGTCGTGCGTGAGGTGTGCCGGCAGTTGGGCCAGTGGTACAAGCAGCGCAGTGGCGCGCTGCCGATCTCGCTGAGGCTGTCGGGCGCGCGGCTGTGTGCCGACGGAATGTCGGAGCATCTGGCGCGGTCGGTCGCGGAATTCGGCGTGGCGCCGGCGCAGTTGACGCTCGACATTCCGGAGATGCCCGAGCGCGAGGAATCGCAGTCGTTGCTCGACACGCTCAAACGTTTGCGACGAAAGGGATTCGGCATCGTGTTGAGCGATTTCTGCGCGCACCACACGGCGATGTCGACGTTGCTGGTGTTGCCGGTGACGGGCGTGAAGTTCAGCGAGCCGTTCACCGCGCGCTTGCCGCAGTCGACGACGGCCGAGGCTATTCTGTCGAGCGTGTCGCGCCTTACACATGACCTGCGCTTGACCTTGACTGTGTCCGGCGTCGATAGCGCAAGCCAGCTCGAATTCCTGCGAAAGTACCGCCACATCGACTTGCAGGGCGACGCGCTGTTCAAGCCGATGAACGCGCAAGCCTTGCTTGCTTGTGCCGACGGGCGCGGGTCGTCATGAGGCTCTTGTCGTGAGGCGCTATGCCCGCTTGTCGCTCGCAACGAGTTCCGGGAACCCGAGGTACCGCAGTAACGCGGCGGCGTGACGCCGCCGCATGTGCCGCTGCTCCGTTCATACGATCAAGGCGCCGCAATGCAACGCGTCGAGTACGCTGTTGTGTCAAGTCCCGCACCGGGATGTCGGCGAAAACATCGTTCGCAGCAATGCACCGGCGTTCGTGAGCGCAATGCGGAGTGCGCGTGATTCAACGCGTGTTCACGCCCACCAAGTTGGAACATCGTGTATCCGGGCTTCGCATGAAGCGCAGCGTCGATTGGATAGCGATCGAGCAGCGATGAAAGGCGTTTCGCCGCCAGTCGCGGATCTGGTTCACTCTTCGGTTTGAACTCCATTTGCCAGCGGTGCGACCAATCCGAGGTACGCGTCCCTGCGCGTGCAGGTGCGGCGAAGCGCGCGTGCCAGGCGCAGCCCGTGGAAATACACGACCGGTTCAATGGAAAATCGCCGGTCTGCCTGAGGTGTCGTCGACGCGCGTGCTCGTAGCTCTTCAAGGGCGACTGTCGACAGCTTGCTGCGCTTCTATCATCTGATCCCTGTTTCGGCTTCGTGACCTGAGTCGCTGCAGGCTCGCGTCGATATCCATCTGTCGGTTGCCGTTCGTAC
Organism: Burkholderia sp. KJ006; assembly: GCF_000262695.1. Lineage (NCBI taxonomy): Bacteria > Pseudomonadati > Pseudomonadota > Betaproteobacteria > Burkholderiales > Burkholderiaceae > Burkholderia > Burkholderia sp. KJ006. The sequence goes on from NC_017922.1 coordinate 399,860, forward strand.
ATACGTACTTGTGTCGCTGCGGATTCGGACGTGTACGGAAAATTAGAACAATTGAGATATTCTGATTTTCGGTATCTCGATATCTTTGAGTCTAGATCTCGCGGGGTGATGTGAAGACATTCTGTCCTTGGCGAGCCTTCTCGATTAATCCGATGTGGCGGATTAATTCCATGTTCTGACCGTGTCGTTGACGACGCTTCCGGCTCGATTCCAGTCATGTGTGTCCGCCGTCAACGTAGCACTACGAACTAAATTCGTGGGAGGATTGCATGAACAAGATTTACAAAACGGTGTGGTGCGAAGCGACGCGTACGTGGGTTGCAGTGTCGGAGAACGCAGTAGGGCACGCTGGCGGAACGTCGAAGATCGTCGAGCCTGCGCTCGAAACGAAGCGCTTTTTGAAGGTGACGCTTCTGGGTGCGGCAGCATTGCTTGCGCTCGGCATGGTCGGACCGTTTGCCCACGAGGCGCACGCTGCATCGAATACTGGCTTGTGTTTGACGTACAAGGGCGGCACCAACAACGTCAGCGGCAACGGTGGCGTGCTGTCCAACGGCTGTAATTCGGCAGCCTGGATCAATGGCTTGACGCCCGGTGGATCGACCGATTGGGTCGGGTTGACCGCGGACGATACGCAGGTCGTTCTCGACGGCAATGCTGGCAAGATTTACTTCCGAACGGGCGGAGCGAATGGCAACGTATTGACGATGTCGAATGCAACCGATGGCATATTACTCAGCGGTGTGGCTGCCGGTGTCCGGTCGACCGACGCCGTCAACATGTCGCAGCTGAACTCGCTGTCGACGTCGACTGCGAGCAGCGTCAGTTCGCTGTCTACTTCCACGGCCAGCGAAATCGCATCGTTGTCTACTTCTACGGCTGGCGACATCGCATCGTTGTCGGATTCGGCGGCAAACAGCCTCGCCTCGTTGTCGACGTCGACAAGCGGCAGCATTGCATCGTTGTCGACTTCGACGAACAGCGGCTTCGCGTCCTTGTCGACTTCGACCGAAGCTAGCATCACGGCGCTGTCGACTTCGACGAACAATGGCTTTGCATCCTTGTCGACTTCGACGGCAAACAGCATCACGTCGTTGTCGACGTCGACGGCGGAGAGCATCGCATCGCTTTCGACCAGCATGCTGTCAACCGGCACGAGCGTCGTGACGCAGGATGCGACGACCGGTGCAATCAGCGTCGGCGCCGAGTCGACCGGCCGCACGGTGGATTTCGCGGGCAGCGAAGGAACGCGTACGCTGACGGGTATCTCCGCCGGCGTCGACGATACGGACGCCGTCAACGTCAGCCAGCTGCATTCTCTGTCGACCACGACGTCGAACAGCCTGACTTCGCTGTCGACAGGGTTGTCATCGAGCGAACGTGACGTGTCGTCGTTGTCCACGTCGCTGCTTGGCACTGCCGACGAGGTCGCGACGCTGTCGACGAGACTCAGCACGGTCAACTCGAACCTGAGCGATCTCGGCGCGACTATAAGCGGTCTCCAGACGTCGATGGGCAACGCCGTGTCTTATGACGATTCGTCGCGGGCATTCATCACGCTCGGCGGGGTAGGCGCCACGAACGCAGTCCTGCTGACGAACGTCGCGGCCGGTACGATTTCGGCTACCAGCACGGATGCGGTCAATGGCTCGCAAGTGCACACTCTGCAGCAGGACTTCGCCGCGCAGTACGACGTGCTGACGTCGCAAGTGTCGTCGCTCAGCACAGCGGTAGTCGGCCTGGAGAGCGCCGCGAGCGAGAACGCCGCCGTGTCTCCCGACAGCAGCACCGCGTCGGGCGACAACAGCACGGCGACGGGTACGAACTCGACGGCGACCGGTGAGAACAGCACCGCGACCGGCACCGACTCGACCGCATCCGGCAACAAGACGACGGCGACCGGTACGGAGTCGATCGCATCGGGCGACAACAGCACGGCGACGGGCACGAACTCGACGGCGACCGGCGAGAACAGCACGTCAACCGGCACCGACTCGACCGCATCCGGCAACAAGACGACGGCGACCGGTACGGAGTCGATCGCATCGGGCGACAACAGCACGGCGACGGGTACGAACTCGACGGCGACCGGTGAGAACAGCACCGCGACCGGCACCGACTCGACCGCATCCGGTGTGGGCTCCACCGCAACCGGTGAGAAGGCTTCGGCAATGGCGGACGGCACGACGGCCACGGGCAACAACTCGACGGCCTCGGGCACCAATAGCACGGCGAACGGCTCGAGCTCGGTTGCCTCCGGCGACAGCAGCACGGCATTCGGCGCGAGCTCGGCGGCGACCGGCGAGGGCAGTACCGCGCTTGGCGTGAATTCGGTTGCGTCCGGCACGAACGGCGTCGCGACCGGCTCGGGTGCGGTTGCGGCGGGCTCGCACAGCTCGGCGTACGGCACGAACGCCAGCGCGACGGGCGAGCGCAGCGTCGCGATGGGCGAGGGCGCTGTCGCATCGGGTTCGAATTCGGTGGCGCTCGGAACGGGCTCCGTCGCGAACGAGGCCAATACGGTGTCGGTCGGTTCGTCCGGCAATGAGCGCCGCGTCACCAACCTCGCAGCGGGCGTGGCCGATACGGATGCAGTGAACGTCGGGCAGTTGAACGCCACCGTTTCCGGCATCCAGAACCAGTTGTCGAGCATGCAAGGCCAGATCAACTCGGTCGCGCGTGATGCGTACTCCGGTATTGCAGCGGCAACGGCACTGACGATGATTCCGGACGTCGACGCGGCGAAGACGCTGGCGGTCGGTATCGGCACCGCGAACTACAAGGGGTATCAGGCATCCGCGCTCGGTGCTACCGCACGCATTACGCAGAACCTGAAGGTGCGAGCCGGCGTGAGCTACAGCAGCAGCAATTATGTCTGGGGTGCGGGCGCGTCGTATCAGTGGTAAGTCGCCGGCTGCGACGCTCGACGCTGGCAATCGACCGTACGGTCGAGACGCCAGCGTCGGCGTTGCAGAGCGCGTATGTGGTGGTGGTCTGCTCCTCGCGTATGTCCGCGAAACGTGACGCAGTGGGGCCCCGCGACATGGCCTTGAATGATCGGTTTGCCGGGCGAGGGCATTCTCCACATCCTCGCCAAGCCGGGTGAGTACCCGCGCGATAGTTGACTCACAGCTCGTAGAACCACGCGCAGCGCTTCGCAATGATCCACAACGCGTATCGTCAACACCGAATCCTGCCCGCGAACTACGGCGGCGTCGCTGCGGCGATAGATGCCGGCAACCGTTGCCTGTCGCGAGTCGCTCGAACAGCTTTGGCACTTGCGAGCCCTGCTGCGAAGTACGCACTGTCGTGACAAGCCACCTGGCATGTCGTTATCGAAGCGAGCTCAAGCCTGGTCGAAGCTATACCGTATCGCGCGCCGGGCAAGTGGCTGGTGAGCGGCTCGTGAGTGGCGTGCAGCGAGCGCGGCACCGAGTGGGGCACTTCAGCGGTGAGCGGCGGCACGTCGGGCCGAGCCTCGTTCCATCACCCTCGACACGCATGAAGACATCACCGGCGACATGTCGCTGGACTTCTTGCTCTGTCCATTGACGGATCAGTTAGCGGTGTCGCTCGATCTCGAACGACGCCGATCGGAGGTTTGAAATGCTCGATCAAACGACGTCGACCCGTTTTCCATCTTCCACGCGATGGCACGCCGATGATGCATGGGACAAGACTTCGCGATGGGTGCTGTTCGTCGTGCCCGCAGTCTTCGTGATTCTCTGCGTGCTGTTGGTTTCGCTCTGGTGCGTCGACCTGCTCGACGGCTGGTTGATCGTCACGTTTGTATTGCTGATCGAGGCGATGCTGTTGGGCGTCTGCGTTTTCGTGTTCGCGTTGACGACCGTGTCCCGCTTGCGTCTGCGTAGGGCGAAGGACAGCATCTGCTGCTCGGGGCGGCCGATCGATGCGGATGCGTCGGCGTCGCCTGACGAGTTCGAGGGCATGCAGGCGGTTCGCTGCATGCCGAATTCGGGGTCTGCCGATGTGTTCCAGGTGCGCTGTTACAACACCCATTGCCCGCGCATCGGTTGTCGCGGTGACCTTGCCCCGGTCGCGCACCCTGCCGGAACGCCGGCTGCAAGTCCGCACGACGAAGCACGCGATGAAGAAGTCGCGGATCTGGTTTGATGGCACGGCGATTTGGAATGATAGGCACACAGTTCAGATCCACGAGCGCATTGCGCGACGATTCAGCGAACTCGCTCACTTATACATGATGCAATAACCAAGATCGAGCGATCCGATTCCTACGTTCCAGACCCTGTCCTTGAACAGATTCATATCGAACAGTATGGAGTTGCCTTTATGAATTTGTATCAGAAACGGATCGTCTTTGGGCAGGTCGCCCGAACCGGAAAAGTCCGTGACGACGCCAGACAACAGGATGCGCTCGCGTGAAGCTTTTACCGAAGTCTGGCCGAGTCGAATCTGCCTTATCGCCGACGCATGTCCATTGGCATCCATGTAGCGGAACTGCGCGCTGCCGTCTGCGGGCGATACTGAATAGACGAGCGTATGCATTATCACGCCATCGTTACCCGACATGGATATCGTCTTTCCCTCGCATTCAATGAGGGAATCTTTCTTGATGTCGCCTGCCGTGAGGCGTATGTAAACGCCATATGATGCAGCGATCGTGACGGCCGCAGTCAGTAAAAATAATAGGTAACGCATGGGAGCCGGGTTTGGGGTTCGTAAACGAGCATTTGCATCACTGAGGGTGTTTCCTCAAAATAATAATCAAAGCTCCGCGGTTCGGAATCGCATTGATTTTCCGGGTGTGCCTTCGATATATAGAAGGCGATCAACTCTGACGACAGCGCCGGATCCCGCACATATACTCGCATGCCCGATACATTGCGCTCTATCCATGGCTTCGACTTTTTCCCGGATGGGGCTCGTGTGTACGATACGCTCAAATAGACGCTGATCAGCGCTACGCCCATCGTTGCGAGCAGTATCGCCAGGTATCGCGCTCGCGTGATCTGCGACAAGAGGCCGAATCGGCCGCGCGGCGTCGGCTTTGCTTCAGCGCTTGCCGTCGTCGGGCCAACGCTGTCGTTCTCCGCACCTGCGGTAGCCGGTTCCGGAACGGATTGCTGATCCGCACACGAGGCGTCCGGTGCTGATGCGACGCTTGCGTTTTCCGGCGGTGTGTCGACTTCACCGCGTTCGGGCTCATCATCGAGCGACTCATCGTCGAGTTCAGGACGATTTGGCACGAGTTCGAGCCCATACCGCGGAATAGTCCGAAGAATCTTCCTGGACAAACTGAGTTCTTCGAAGCTGTTTCTTACCTGCGTGACCAGCTGGTAGTAGCTCGCGTCCGTCACGACAACACCGAGTTCGCCCCAAACGCGATGAATCAGCGCTTCTTTGGTCTGCGGCCCTTCCAGCAGCAATCCCAACAAGCGCGCTTCGTTGCGTGACAGAAACTTCTGGTCGCCGGTCGCTGGATTGCTCAACATCCGCTCGTCGAGATGAAACGGGAGCGAATCGGCGGCAAGACCGGGTTTTTGGCTTTCGTCCGTCATTGTGCCCCTACAGGGGAAGGACAAAACGGACCGCTTGGGCGTCGAATTCTGTCGGTTAAGGTAATGGTCATACTATTTTTGATGTGCTTCCAACTGCATTGCTGTACGAGGCGGAAGCCGTGAATCGACTCTCCGAACCTGATATTGCAGCGGCCTTTCCGTGTCTGTTGCACTGGCAGACGTGGAAGCCTCACGTTGACGAAAATTAACCATATTGTACATGCTGACGTTCGTCGTGCTGAAGGAAGGACGGCTGGTATTTCGGACTGCGCGAGCTTTTCGGTTATCGGACTGTTACTTCGGCGCCCGATGGTATCGACACGCAAGACGCGATACACCGTTGCGGTGTAGCGCACCGGGCGCAAACTAGGCGCCGCGCGGGATGCAACAGCTGTGGGCATTTGACTGGTGCGGCCTGATTCTGAAAAATTTCTGAAGCGTTTCTGATTCAGGGGTGCCGCACCTCATGCAGCTTAATCATTCGGTGGTTCATGTCCGGCGGATTGATGTGTCATTCACGGCTACGGGCGTGGAACACCGTCTTTACGGGGGCGGTAAAAATTTCACAATTGTGATATTCGCTGCTAAACAGAGCGAGACATGAGGCGGAATAATGCGAGGCAGCAATTCTGAATCGTAAGGTGCCGCTGATGAACCGTCAGAAGGGGCGTCGGCTTAATATCTGAAGCGCTTGATGTGCGTCGAATGTCGCCCGGCAGTATGTTGGTCTTACAAAATGCCCGTTCGCGAGCGCGTTGGTCGTCAACGCCCCCGGCCTGACGGGGCGGACGCCGCGTCAGGCCGGGGCGGTTGATGTGAAATCAGAATTATTCATATATCGATCATATATTCCTCACGGCTCGGCGTTTCTCGCTCAAGTAGACTGCTGTTTCGTTGGCATGGCGCTACTCCGTTTGCGGATCGACCATTATCCTGGTTTGGTCTGGTCTTGGTCGTTTTGCGGTGACGTATTTGAATCTTCCTGCCGCGATTGCCCCATTAGGACAGGGCGCGATTCGGGGCGGCGGCTGCCGTCATCGTTTGACTTTCAGGCGAGAATATTATCGAAGACGGCGTGGTATGAAATCGCGGTGTGGTGGAAATGACGATTTCTTCGGTTTCTCTGGCGAAACGTTGATTTTGAAGTTGGTGCGCTCAGGATCGCCGGACTTGTATCCGTCGCGTATGTGGGATGCACCCCAATATATCGGGTTGTACGCGGTCGCCGCCGCCCGACATTGGAACGCCGATTGATTAAAGGATATTTTTAGGCCGTCACCTACGACGCTCCGATCCCCCGCGGAGCAAGGTGGCTTTGCGATCGCCGGTTCGGCGATCGCCTTTTTATTCAGTACGTTTCGACGCGTGCATCGCGCGTGCCGCGCCGACTGGTGTCGCGGGAAAATCGAATGGCGCGTCGAAACGCTAATTATCTGGAGGGTGTTGTGGCAACTTATGAGGAATTGAAGGCACAGATTGACGCGCTCACCCAGGAAGCCGAAGCAGCGAGAGCGCGCGAAATCTCTGCGATCGTTTCAGAAATTCGACAGACCGTGCGGACGTATCAAATTCGACCGGAGCAGATCTTTCCGCAAGGCGCTCGTCGCCGGCCACCGACCACCCGGCGTGAACCGGCGCCAGCGAAATATCGGAATCCGGTGACGGGCCAGACGTGGAACGGCAGAGGCCGAACGCCGAAATGGCTGTGCGACGTGCGTCGCGACGAATTTCTGGTCGATGGGCTTTCGTGAGCGCAGCCTGACATTCGCCGGGTATTGGGCCGCCGGGCAACATTCATTAGTCTGGCTTGCGTTTGTCCGGTGGCGGAACCGGGGCGCTGCGGACGCCCTCGTTAATGGATAGTTCTGAGTCATCGCGCCGGCTGCAAGGCGGGAGAGCTTTTTCGAATGTCGCTTGCGTCGTGCGCGTCGCCTTGCGAACTTCTGCGTAGTACTACCCGGTGCGCGTACGCCCGGAAAGTGGCGGGCGCGATGCGAGTAGAAACTGCGTTACGACGCGACCGTTGAAACTCCCGCGGTACACCGCACCGCGGACTTGGCCAATCGACTCTAGCCAGCTTGCTGTTCGATTGCCGGAGAAAACGCCGAAGCTCGTGCGGAACTGAGCGTGCGATGTGACTCGCTATCGAGTAAAGGAGTGAATCGCTGACGCGTTGGTTTCGATTGGTGTGGTGATTTTTAAAGTGGCTAATTGAGCGAGGGTATTTTGAGCAAGAATTGCAATGTGGATTGGTGTGAGTCGGTAAATGCGTGTGGTGTGGGGGCGGAATGTGCAGCGGGATGCAGTCAAGGCACTTTGAGGCGGCGGCAGAATGCATTCACGCTTTCGCGTGTCGGTGTCACATTGCTGCTGCTTGCGGGTATTGTCGTCGGGCCGTTTGCCAGCGAAGCGATGGCCAACGGCAAGGACTCGATCGCCAATGGCGACGGCGCGACAGCCAACGGCAAGGAGTCGTACGCCAATGGCGACGGCGCGACAGCCAACGGCAAGGACTCGACCGCCAATGGCGACGGCGCGACAGCCAACGGCAAGAACTCGGACGCTGAAGGCGACGGCGCGACAGCCAACGGCAAGGAGTCGTACGCCGAAGGCGACGGCGCGACAGCCAACGGCAAGGACTCGTACGCCCGAGGCGATGGCGCGACAGCCAACGGCAAGGACTCGTTCGCCCGAGGCGATGGCGCGACAGCCAACGGCAAGAACTCGTTAGCCGATGGCGACGGCGCGACAGCCAACGGCAAGAACTCGTTCGCCGATGGCGACGGCGCGACAGCCAACGGCAAGAACTCGGACGCTGAAGGCGACGGCGCCACAGCCAACGGCAAGAACTCGAAGGCTCTCGGCGACGGCAGCACGTCCATCGGCAAGAACTCGGACGCTGAAGGCGACGGCGCCACATCCATCGGCAAGGACTCGAAGGCTCTCGGCGATGGCAGCACCGGACTCGGCAACCAATCGAACGCATCGGGCGATCGCAGCACGGCGCTCGGCAACCAATCGAACGCATCGGGAAATCGCAGCACGTCCCTCGGCAACCAGTCGAACGCGTCCGGAGATCGCAGCACGGCGCTCGGCGACCAATCGAGGGCGTCCGGCCAGAATTCCGTCGCGTTGGGTGCAGGCTCGGTCGCTGACGAGGCGAACACGGTATCGGTCGGGTCGTCCGGCCACGAACGCCGGATCACCAATGTCGCGGCAGGTGTCCACGACACCGACGCAGTCAACGTAAGCCAGCTGAACAGCGTCAGGAGCCAGATCAGTGCGGTCGAGCGCGGTGCGTATTCGGGCCTTGCCGCCGCAACCGCGTTGACGATGATCCCGGACGTGGGTGACGGCAAGACCCTCACGGTTGGCGTCGGCACCGCGAACTACAAGGGTTATCAAGCGGTCGCGATCGGCGCTACGGCGCACGTCACGCAGAACATCAAGGTCAGAAGCGGCATCAGCTATAGCGCGGACAACATGCTGTGGGGCGCCGGGATGGCTTATCAGTGGTAATGCGGTCGCCGCAGGCTCTCCCGACCGGCGTTGGATCGAGCCTGCAGCATTTCGCACGCGTTCTGCAAAGAGCGAAATACCGGCTCGACTGCGAGGGTTCGAACCGACTGGCGGTCGCTAAACCGGCGCATATCTGCGCGACCGACCAATCAACGACCGCCGGGCGGCATGGGCAATCCGAATGGCTGGCGCTATCGGTCGCGATGCCGCTACCGCCGTTCGGAAACGGCGCGACCCATCGCCGTAGATGAATCGCAGATTTTCTGCAACCCCGGCAAACACAGCTATCTGCCGGTAAGCAAGAAAAGCCACGCATCGCAAGAAAGCTAGACGTTTTATCTCGACATCATTGGAAACTCTGATGAAGAAGCAAATATTCTGGGCCGTCCTTATTGCATCGGTGTGCTGCTGCATCGCGATCGCGCTGTTCGAGCCGGCATGCGCGCGTCGATTTTCCGGTAACGATATCGGGCGCATCAGATAAGCGTATGGGAATCCCATATTGCATACGGCACTGAACACGCATTCCGCGCGCAGCAAGCCAGCAGTCGTTCAATGCACACACCGGCATATCAATCAATTCAACTCAACAGGAATAAAAACGAACATGTGTAAATCCGATACTTGCAAAACGGCAACGAACCATCCGGCCCGCCGACAATTCATCCGGATGGCAGGCGTATCCGCACTCGGTGTAGCCGCAAGCGGTGCTTCACTGACGAGTTTCGCCGCGACGCCCGATACTCGTCCGCTGCCGAAACCGCTGAATGCGATGAGCCCGGATGCCGCGATCAGCCGGCTGAAGGAAGGCAATGCCCGCTATGTCGCAGGTCTGATGCTTCGTCACGACTTCGCACACGAGCGTGAATCGCTCGGTACCGGACAGAATCCCTATGCGGCCGTCCTGAGCTGCGCAGACTCGCGAATCGCTCCCGAGTACGCGTTCGATAGCGCGCGAGGCGACCTGTTCGCGGTGCGCGTAGCCGGCAATTTCGTCAATGACGACGTGCTGGGAAGCCTCGAGTACGCAGTTGCCGTACTGAAAACCCCGGTGATCCTCGTGCTCGGCCACGACAAGTGCGGCGCAGTGAGCGCCGCCGTCAATATCGAGACCAAAGGAACCATTTACCCCGGAAAGATCCAGGACCTGGCGATGGCCATGTTGCCGTCCGTCAGACAAGCGCAGCGGGCCGGCGGCGTACCGCTGGATGCTGCGATTGCACAGAACGTCAAAGACTCCGTTCGCCATCTGTCCGCACGCTCGACCATCATTTCAGGCGCAAAGCGGGATCGAAAGCTGAAAATCATCGGCGGCATTTATCGACTGGCGACGGGTCACGTCGATTTCATCGTCTGACCGTTCGGTGTCGCTCACCCGGCCGTCATTGAAGAAACAGTCCAATCAGTTTGAATCCTCGAATCCGGCCGACGAGAGAGCGTCGGCCGGCGAGTGCGCCAAAACACAGAAACAGCACGGCACAGCAACGACGCGGCTGCCCCGGTGACTCAAGGAAAGTGCGCCATGAAGCAAGACATCAACGACATCATCGTGAATATCCTCTCGGTGACGCAAAGAGAGTGGGCCATCAACCAGGACATCAAGCGCATCGTCGCGCAGATTCTGCGCCTGAGCGGCCCCGACCAGGTGGCCGACTCCGCGTCGCTGTTCCGCGAACTCAACATGAGTCCGATCGACTACGTCGCGCTCTGCGACGCGCTGCACACCAAGGTGGACCATCGCGTCAACCTCGACAACCTGTGGCCGTTCGACCACATGCTGCTCGACCCGCAATGGCACACGGGCACGGAGTGGACCGACGCGGGCTGGAAACAGGTCTGCGACCTGATGAACTGGCCCGCTCGCGACAAGTGCGGCGCGCAGAATCTCGACGAGCACTTCTCGGTGAACTACATCGGCCGCCGCATTGCGCAGTTCGGCTGACACGTGCGCGGCACGTTCCACCCGAGCGCCCGCATCACCGTTTCTCGAGCAGCCGGTCGCCGATCCACAGCGCGTCGATGTCGTTGCGCGCGAAGCCGCGCAGCGCATCGGCCGGCGTCTCGACGAGCGGCTCGCCCGCGACGTTGAACGACGTATTGAGCAGCACGGGGATGCCGGCCACGCGTTCGAACGCGCGCAGCAACCGATGGAGATGCGGGTTGTCTTGCGGCGAAACGGTCTGCGGCCGCGCGGTGCCGTCGACGTGCGTGATCGCGGCGAGGCGCGCGCGCCACTGCGGCCGGACCGCGCAAATCCGCAGCATGTACGGGCTCGGCGTGTCGAGCTCGAAATAGCGCGCGGCGTCCTCCACCGGAACGCATGGCGCAAACGGTCGGAACGCCTCACGCCGCTTCACCCGCAGATTCATCCGGTCGCGCGCGTCCGCGTGCGCGGGACTCATCAACAGCGAGCGATTGCCGAGCGCGCGCGGGCCCATCTCGGCGCGCCCGGCGTGCAGCGCGACGCACTGCCCGGCGGCAAGCAGCGCCGCCGTGCGTTCGGCCAGTTCGTCGATCGTGCCGCGCGTGTCGCGATAGCGCGCCCGGTCGGGCAGTGCGGCGAGCGCGGCGTCCACGTCCGCCTCGCTGTACGGCCGTCCGCCGTACGGAGAAAACGGTCCGGGGCGAAACGGCACGCCCTGAACACCGTGATACCCCCACAGCGCCGCGCCCAGCGCCGTCCCGCAATCGGCGCCGGCCGGCCCGGCGAACACCGCGTCGAAGCCTGCGTCGCGCCACACCAGATCGTTGGCGCGCCCGTTGAGCGACACCTCGCCCGCGAGACAGAGCCGGCGTATCCCGGTCATCTCGCGCACGGCCCGCGCGAGATGCAGCATGGCGCGCTCGCATTCCCGCTGTGCCGCGCGGGCGAGCGCGGCGCGCGCGGTCAGGCTTGCGTCGTCCGTCGCGCCCGCGAGCGGCGACAGGCCGAACAATCGCGCGCCGTCGGCGTCGCAGCGGGCGCCGTAATCCACGGCCAGGCCATCGAGGCGTCCGCCGAGGTCCGGTGCGGCCGCATCGTCGCCATACGGCGCGAGCCCCATCGTCTTGCCGGTTTCGTGCGCGCCGAAGCCGATCGCGACGGTGACCGCCTCGTACAGCGCGCCGATGCCGCACGACGCGCTGCGCATCACGGGCTCGATGCGCCCGTTCCAGCCGATCCACACGCTGTGCGACGACGGCGTCGCGCCTTGCTCGCGTCGATGGCCGTCGACGACGAGAATCGCGGCTTCGTCGAACGGCGAGCAGTAGTACCCGGCGGCGGCATGGCAGAGCGCGTGTTCGACGCGCAGCTGCGGCACGGTATCGACATATGGCGGCAGCGGCGCGGCCTGCCCGGTGTCGACGCACGCGACGAGCGACGGGCGCGCGTCGGCGGGCAGGTCGAGCGCGATGCGGCAGGCGTCGACCGCGGCGGCCGGATACGCACACGACTGCTTGATGCGGTCGAAACGCTCCTGCCCCGCATGCGCGATGCGGCGAGCGCCGGCCGCCGTCGCGACCCATGCGGCGCCGGTGTTCGGCGCGGGGCCGGTCTGCACGCCCAGCACGCCATCGGCGTGCGCGGGCGGAATTCTGTGTGACATCAACGACGTACTTCCCTGAAAATCGCGACGCCTAGCCGTGATCGTGCTCGGCGAGCGGCGCGAAGCTGCCGCGCCTGAACCGATAGATCGCCGCGCACACGAACCAGCTCGCCGCGCACAGCACGACGATCGCGTAGCCGAGCGCGCCGAGATGCGCGTTCAACGCATCGAAGACATCGCGGAACGCGCCACGTATCCCGAACGTGTCGCCGAGCAGCGCGAAGCCCTCGACACAGCCGATCAGCAGCGCGACCGCCGCGGACAGCGCGGTGATCCCGACGTTGTAGTAGAGCTTGCGCACCGGCTCGCGGAACGCCCAGCCGTACACGCCGAGCATCAGCATGCTGTCGGCGGTGTCGACGAGCGACATGCTCGCGGTAAACAGCGCCGGAAACACCATGATCGACCACGCGGACATCCCGTGCGCCGCGCTGGTCGCGGAGATGCCGAGCACGCCGATCTCGGTCGCGGTGTCGAAACCCAGCCCGAACAGCGCGCCGAGCACGTACATGTGCCAGCTTTTCGTGACCATCCGGAGGACCGGCCGCAGCAGCCGTGCGAGAAATCCGTGGTGGTGCAGCGCCGTGTCGGCATGCGCGTCCGCGTATCGCTCGCCGCGTTTCACGCGCCGCAGCGTGCGGACGACCGAATGCAGCGTCACGAGGTTCGCGACGGCGATCGCGAGCAGGAACGTCGTCGACACGAGCGTGCCGATCGTGCCGGCGATGTCGTGAAACGCGGCGAGGCGCTCGCGCAACCCGAAGGCCGCGGCCGCGATGGCGGCCGACGCGACGATCACGATGGTCGAGTGCCCGAGCGAGAACATCAGCCCGACGGTCAGCGGACGCCGGCCTTCGTGCATCAGCTTGCGCGTCACGTTGTCGATCGCGGCGATGTGGTCGGCGTCCACCGCGTGGCGCAGCCCGAACGTGTAGGCGAGCACGCAGGCGCCCATCAGCGTGGGCTGGCCGCCGAACACGGCGACGGCCCAGCCCCAGGCGGCCAGGTTGAACGCCGCGAGCGCCGCGAGCAGCAGGACGAGCTTGCCGCGCGCGCCGCTTGCGCGAACGCCGGCGCCGGGCAGGACGGGCGCGGTCATGACGACCGCCGGCGCACGGCCGGTACACGGGCTGCCGCGTGCGGTGCGGCGCGCTCACCGTGGCGTGACGGCGCGAGAGGCGCGGCGCATGAGCGTCGCTGCGGCGGGGGGAAGGCGTTCACGGGAAGTTCCATCGTCTCTGAGTCGAAGCGGTTGCGTTGCCGCGCAATGGCCAATGGCGCGCGCAGCAGCGGCCCGCATTGTGCCGCTTTGCTGGACCGCGCGCCATGAGCGGCACATGAGCGGCACATGAGCGCGCGGCGCGACAAAGCCGTTGACTCATGCAACTTCCGTTCCAATCGGAATGACGCGCTGACCGCGCGCATATGCCGCCGGGCATCGCCGCCGAGCCCGGCGCTGCGTGCCGCCGCGCGGCCGTGCGAACGCGCTGGTCACGCCATTGCCAGTTTGGCCGGCCAACCGGATGCGCCGTGACTACCGGCCCATCCGGCGTGCGCCGCCGCCGCACCGGCCCCGGCGCCGATTTTTCCTTTTTGATACAGATCAATGGCGTCGAGTGGGCCTGCCCGTACCGTGTCGGCGCGCCCCTGGCACGGTTCTTGTTTTAAAGCACGGCATTCACGCCGAAGCCACGCTCCGGCGCCCGCTCCGGCAGCGCCCCCGCATGCCGGGCCGTCGGCCAGATGGCCATCAAGGAACCACACCGTGATTGAAACGTTTTATGAGGTCATGCGCCGCCAGGGCATCTCGCGCCGCAGCTTCCTCAAGTTCTGCTCGTTGACCGCCACGTCGCTCGGCCTCGGGCCGGCCTTCATGCCGAGGATCGTCGAGGCGATGGAAACGAAGCCCCGCACGCCGGTGCTGTGGCTGCACGGCCTCGAATGCACGTGCTGCTCGGAATCGTTCATCCGTTCCGCGCATCCGCTCGCGAAGGACGTCGTGCTGTCGATGATCTCGCTCGACTACGACGATCTGCTGATGGCGTCGGCCGGCCATCAGGCCGAGGCGATCCTCGAAGAGGTCATGACGAAGTACAAGGGCAACTACATCCTCGCCGTCGAGGGCAATCCGCCGCTGAACCAGGACGGGATGAGCTGCATCATCGGCGGCAAGCCGTTCGTCGATCAGCTGCGCCGCGTGTCGAAGGACGCGAAGGCCGTGATCTCGTGGGGTTCCTGCGCATCGTGGGGCTGCGTGCAGGCCGCGAAGCCGAACCCGACGCAGGCGGTGCCGATCCACAAGGTGATCACCGACAAGCCGATCATCAAGGTGCCCGGCTGCCCGCCGATCGCGGAAGTGATGACGGGCGTCATCACCTACATGCTGACGTTCGACCGCGTGCCCGAGCTGGACCGCCAGGGCCGGCCGAAGATGTTCTACAGCCAGCGCATTCACGACAAGTGCTACCGCCGCCCGCACTTCGACGCCGGACAGTTCGTCGAGGCGTGGGACGACGACGCCGCGCGGCGCGGCTGCTGCCTGTACAAGGTCGGCTGCAAGGGCCCGACGACCTACAACGCGTGCTCGACGGTGCGCTGGAACGGCGGCACGAGCTTCCCGATCCAGGCCGGACACGGCTGCATCGGCTGCTCGGAGGACGGCTTCTGGGACAAGGGATCGTTCTACGACCGCCTGACCCACATCAACCAGTTCGGCGTCGAAGCGAACGCCGACAAGATCGGCGGCACCGCGGCCGTCGTCCTGGGCGCCGCCGCCGCTGCGCATGCGGCCGCCTCGGCGATTCAGCGCGTCAGCTCGAAACGCGATCGCGACGGCCGCTAGCCGTTAGCCGCCCGACGCCACGCGCAGCCCCCACACGCACAGGAACTACACAACAGCATGACAGCCTATTCCACCCAGGGTTTTCAGCTCGACAACAGCGGACGCCGGATCGTCGTCGATCCCGTGACGCGCATCGAAGGCCACATGCGGGTCGAAGTGAACGTCGACTCGAACAACGTGATCCGCAACGCGGTGTCCACCGGCACCATGTGGCGCGGACTCGAAGTGATTCTCAAGGGCCGCGACCCGCGCGATGCGTGGGCGTTCGTCGAGCGCATCTGCGGCGTCTGCACCGGCTGCCACGCGCTGGCGTCGGTTCGCGCGGTCGAGGACGCGCTCGACATCCGGATTCCGCCGAACGCGCATCTGATCCGCGAGATCATGGCGAAGACGCTGCAGGTGCATGACCACGCGGTGCACTTCTATCACCTGCACGCGCTCGACTGGGTCGACGTCGTGTCCGCGCTGAAGGCCGACCCGAAGCTCACGTCCGAACTCCAGCAGCGCGTGTCGCCGTCGCATCCGATGTCGTCGCCGGGCTATTTCCGCGACATCCAGACGCGGCTGCGCAAGTTCGTCGAAAGCGGCCAGCTCGGCCCGTTCATGAACGGCTACTGGGGCAACCCGGCCTATCTGCTGCCGCCGGAAGCGAACCTGATGGCCGTCACGCATTACCTCGAGGCGCTCGACCTGCAGAAGGAATGGGTCAAGATCCACACGATCTTCGGCGGCAAGAACCCGCACCCGAACTACCTGGTCGGCGGCGTGCCGTGCGCGATCAACATCGACGGCGACCTCGCGGCCGGCGCGCCGATCAACATGGAGCGCCTGAACTTCGTGCGCTCGCTGATCGACCAGGCGGAGACGTTCTGCCGCAACGTCTACGTGCCCGATCTGCTCGCGATCGGCACGATCTACAAGGCGCGCGGCTGGCTGCATGGCGGCGGCCTCGCCGCCACCAACGTGATGGACTACGGCACGTATCCGCTCGTCAACTACGACCCGTCCACCAACCAGATGCCGGGCGGCGCGATCCTGAACGGCGACTGGGACAACATCCTGCCGGTCGACGCGCGCGATCCGGAGCAGGTGCAGGAGTTCGTCACCCATTCGTGGTACCAGTACCCCGACAACGACCGCGGCCTGCATCCGTGGGACGGCATGACCGAGCCGCACTACGAGCTCGGACCGAACACGAAGGGCACGCGCACGGCGATCGAATCGGTCGACGAAAGCGCGAAGTATTCGTGGGTCAAGGCGCCGCGCTGGCGCGGCCACGCGATGGAGGTCGGGCCGCTCGCGCGCTACATCCTCGGCTATGCGCATGCGAAGCAGGGCAACCCGCACGGCGCGCGGATCAAGGAGCAGATCGACGCGGCGCTGCAGTCGGTCAACCAGGACATGCCGAAGCTCCTCGGGCTGCCCGAGACGACGCTCGGCGCGAAGCAACTGCTGCCGACCACGATCGGCCGCACGCTCGCGCGCGCACTCGAAGCGCAGTACTGCGCCGAGATGATGTCGGACGACTGGCAGCGGCTCGTCGACAACATCCGCAACGGCGACACCTCGACCGCCAACGTCGAGAAGTGGGACCCGTCGACGTGGCCGGCCGAGGCGAAGGGCGTGGGCACCGTCGCCGCGCCGCGCGGTGCGCTCGGTCACTGGATCAAGATCAAGGACGGCCGCATCGAGAACTATCAGTGCGTCGTGCCGAGCACGTGGAACGGCGGCCCGCGCGACGCGAAAGGCCAGATCGGCGCGTTCGAGGCGAGCCTGATGAACACGCCGATGGCGAACCCCGAGCAGCCGGTCGAGATTCTGCGCTCGCTGCACTCGTTCGATCCGTGCATGGCCTGCTCGACGCACGTGATGAGCGAAGACGGCGCGGAAATGACCACCGTCACGGTGCGTTGATCGTGCAGCGCCGCTGGCGATACTTCCCGCGTCGACGCACCGTCGCCTGACGCACCACCGGTAACAACAGGACGCCGTCGCGGCCGGCTTCGGCCGGCCCGCGCGGCAAGGAAGAATGATGACGATGCAAACGCAGTCGCGGCGCGGCCGCGCGCCCGATACCGTTCCGGCCGCCAAGGCGATCTACGTGTACGAAGCGCCGGTGCGCATCTGGCACTGGATGAACGCGGCGTCGATCGCAGTGCTGTCGATCACCGGCTACCTGATCGGCTCGCCGCTCGCGACGCAACCTGGCGAGGCCAGCGCCCATTTCCTGATGGGGTACATCCGGTTCGCGCATTTCGCGGCCGCATACCTGTTCGCGGTCGGCCTCGCGGGCCGCGCGTATTGGGCGCTGGTGGGCAACCACCACGCGCGCGAGATGTTCTGGGTGCCCGTGTTCACGCGCGACTACTGGCTCGACGTGTTCGGGATGCTGCGCTACTACATGTTCCTCGGTCCGTGTCCGCGGCAGTACAGCGGCCACAATCCGCTGTCGCGCTTCGCGATGTTCTTCGTGTTTCTGACGGTCTCGCTGTTCATGGTCGTGACCGGCTTCGCGCTGTACGGCGAAGGCGCGCAGGCCGGCTCCTGGCAGCAGCGCACGTTCGGCTGGATCCGGCCGCTGCTCGGCCAGTCGCAAGGCGTCCACACGTGGCACCACCTCGGGATGTGGGCGATCCTGCTGTTCGTGATCCTTCACGTGTATGCGGCGATCCGCGAGGACATCATGGGGCGCCAGAGCGTGGTCGGCTCGATGATCTCCGGCTACCGCACGTTCAAGGACTGACGCACCGATGGACACTTCCCCGCAAACCATCCCGTCGGCGCAGGACGGCGCCGCGATCGTCGCGCTCGGCATCGGCAACGTGCTGTGGGCCGACGAAGGTTTCGGCGTGCGCTGCATCGAGGCGTTGCAGCAGCGCTTCGAATGCGCGCCGAACGTCACGCTGATGGACGGCGGCACGCAGGGCCTCTATCTGATCCAGCACGTGCAGGCGGCCGACTTCCTGCTGATCTTCGATGCGGTCGACTACGGCCTCGCGCCCGGCGAGCTGAAGATCGTCGAGGACGACGAGGTGCCGAAGTTTCTCGGCGTGCGCAAGATGAGCCTGCACCAGACCGGCTTCCAGGAAGTGCTGATGCTCGCGCAACTGACCGGCAAGTATCCGCGCCGCGTGGTGCTGATCGGCTGCCAGCCGGAAGAGATCGAGGACTACGGCGGCAGCCTGCGTCCGTGCGTGAAGGCGGCGCTCGAGCGGGCGCTGGACGCGGGCGTCGCGTATCTGCGCGAGTGGGGCGGCGCGCCGCTGCCGCGGCGCACCGCGCTGCGCGACGACGAAGCCGTCACGCTGCACCATCTGGCGCTGGCTCGCTACGAAGGCGAGCGCCCGAGCGAAGCCGACGCGTGCCGCATCGGCGACGAGCGCGTGCTGGTGCGCGCGCTCGCCAAGGAGCCGCCGTCATGTGCATAGGGCTGCCGATGCAGGTCGTCGACGCGCAACCCGGCCATGCATGGTGCGTCGGCCGGGGCGTGCGACGCCGCGTCGACACCGCGCTGGTCGGGCCGTGTGCGCCCGGCGACTGGCTGCTGGTGTTTCTCGATGCGGCGCGCGAACGGCTCGATGCCGCACGCGCGGCCGAAATCGACGCGACGCTCGCGCTGATCGAGTCGGTGATGGCGGGCGAGGGCGGCGCGGCAAGCCCGGCCGCGTTCGCGCTGCCGTCGGCGCTCGGCGTGGATGAATTGAACCGGCTCGTCGGCGGCCCGCAGCGCGCGGCCGGCAGCCTTGCTGTTCCTGAGGAATCGAAATGAGCGAAACAAGCGGCTCCGTGCCCGGAGCAACGCAGGCCGAGGTGCCGAATGTGCCGAGCGCAGCGGCGGCCGGCCAGGATTGCCCGGCCGTCGTGCAGCGGCTGATCGAGCAAGCGCACGCGACCTTCGTCGACGAGCACACGCTGGACGGCTGGCTCGCCGACGGCGGCGAGTGCGTCGTGCTGCTGATGGGCGATCCGGTGCGGTTTCCCGAATCGCTCGACGTCGCGGCCGTGCTGCCGGAGCTTGCGCACGTCGCGGCGGTCCGCTTCGGCCGGGCGCTGCGGCTGGCGGTGGCGACGCGCGCCGGCGAGAACGCGATCGCGCGCCGCTTCGGCTCGCTGCGCTGGCCCGCGCTGCTGTGGCTGCGCGACGGCCAGTACGTGACGGTGCTGTCCGGCATGATGGACTGGGACGACTACGTGAAGTGCGTCGCCGACGCGCTCGCCAGCCCGACCACGCGCGCGCCGTCGATCGGCATTCCCGTCAACGTCGCCGGCGGCTCGTCCGGCTGCCACTGAATTCACGCTCGCCGACCATGCAGATGAAAACCTTTCCCGTCCCCGTCGTGCCGTTCGGCCCGGGCAGCCAGCCCGAAGGCGATGCTGTGCTCGACTACATGCCGATGCCGCAGGCGATGCACACGTTCGTCGCGCCGTCGCTGCCCGAGCGCGCCGACGCGCGTGCGCTCGACGTGGTGCGCGGCATCCTGCTCACCGTGCTCGACGCGCTCGACGCATGCCGCCGCGGCGAACAGCCCGCGCCGATCGATCTGACGGCCTGCGACGCCGATGCGCTGCGCATCCTGAACGCGGTGCTCGGCGAAGGCGAGGTCAGCGCCCGCATCGACACCGCCGACGCCGGCAGCGTGCTGATCCAGGAGACCGTGTTCGCGGGCGTGTGGCGCATTGCCGAGGACGGCCCGGCCGGCCGCGCCGAGCGCATCGAGGTCGGCGGCGCGCCGGCCGCGCTGGCCGCGGCTGCCCACGCAGCGGCCGCGCCCGAGCTGCCGGCGTCCGACGCTCACCCGAGCGGCGTGATGAACGCGCCGGCGATCCTCACCGAAGTGCGCGACCAGGTCGCCCGCTGGCGTGCCGGCGCTGCGCCGCACGTGATCAACCTGACGCTGCTGCCGCTGTCGTCCGAAGACGGCGCGTTCATCGACGCAGTGCTCGGCGGCGGGCCGGTGTCGGTGTTGTCGCGCGGCTACGGGAATTGCCGGATCGCCAGCACCGGCGTCGTCCATTGCTGGCGCATCGCGTACTTCAACTCGCAGGACACGCTGATCCTGAACACGATCGAGATCACCGATCTGCCCGAGATCGTCCAGGCAGCGCCCGAGGACATCGACGACTCGCACGAGCGTCTCGCACAATTGATCGACTGGGTCGAGGAGGCGTGACCATGAACCAGACCGCGGCGCTGTTCGAAGGCAGCTATCTCGGCGATCGCAGCCGGATCGCGGCCGATACGCGGCTCGAATGCAAGATCTGCTGGTGGATCTACGATCCGCGCCAGGGCGATCCGGTTTGGCAGATTCCGCCCGGCGTGCCGTTCGCCGCGTTGCCGGCGCACTGGCGCTGCCCGACCTGCGACGGCGATGCGGAGCAATTCATGGTGCTGAGGGACTGACGTTGACCACGCGAAGCCCGACCCGCGACGGCGATGCGTTGCGTGCGTCCCTGCCGGGCGGATCGTCCGATCCGCGCATCGGCGCGCTCGTCGCGCACTACACAACGGTCGCGGCGACCACGATGCTCGGCATGCCGGTCGTGCATCCCGGCTTGCGGGTCGAGGCCGTGGCGTTCGGGCCGTATCCTGCTGGCGGCGATGCCAGCGGCGATCTGCTCGGCATCCTCGTCACGCCGTGGTTCATGAACCTCGTGTGGCTGCCGGGCGGGAACGGCGCGGCTCACCCGTGCCCGTCGCCTGGGCAGCTGGCCGCGCGTCGCGTGGGCGCCGTCGAGTTCGACTGGATCGGCGCGCACGTGCCGCAGGCCGGCGCGCACGCGTGCTGTTCGCTGTTTTCGCCGATGTTCGACTTCAGCGATCATGCGAGCGCGGTGGCGACCGCGCGCGCGGTGCTCGCCCAGTTGCGCTCCGCGGCCGCCGACGCGCCGCGCACGAGCCGGCGCGCGTTCCTGCTGCGCCGGCCCGCGACGCGCGAGGCCGGCGCATGACGGGCGGCGCGAGCACGAGCGAAGATACGTCCGGGTTCGCCGCGCTGGCCGGGCGATACGTCGTGCGCCCGGGCCGCTCGCCGAGCATCGACGGCGGCCGGCCGCCGCTCGCCGGGCTGCTGCTCGCCGGTCAGCCGGCCGCGCTGGCCGCGCCGCGGCTGTCCGCGGTGTTCTCGCTCTGCGGGCGCGCGCATGCGCTGTGCGCCGAGCTTGCCGTGACGGCGGCCCGCGCGTATGCGAATGCGGGCGGCGCGGCTGGCGATTGCGGTGGCGAAGGCGATGGGGATCGCAATGGCGCGGGCGATGACGATGGCGCGGGCTGTGGCAACGGCGAAGGCGATGGCAAAGGCAACGTCGATCGCAACGGCGCGGGCGATGACCATGACGCGGGCCGTGGTGAAGGCGAGCGCGACGGCGAAGACGCTCGCTCAGCCACGCTCGCGCGCGAGACGATCGCCGAGCATCTGCGCCGGATCTGGCTCGACTGGCCCGCGCGCCTCGTCGGCGGTGTGCCGTGCGCGCTGCCCGACGTACGGGCGGCCGGCACGCGCGAATGGATCGAACGTCACGTGCTCGGCGAACCGGCCGACGGCTGGCTCGCCCGCTGGGATCAAGATCCGCGCGCCTGTCTGGCCGCATGGACGGCGCGCGCGACGAGCTTCCCGGCGTCGCTGCTGCTGCACTGCCGCACGGTCGCCGACGCGCTGCGGATGCCGCCCCGCGCGCTGCGTATCGATGGCGCGGACCGCGCGCGGCTGCGCCGGATCGGCGCGGCGATCGCGGGCGACCCGCGCTTCGCGCAGCGGCCCGAACAGGACGGCGCGCCGGCCGAAACCGGCGTCTGGACGCGCTGCGGCGATCCGCACGCAGCCGCTTACGACAGCGCATGGCTGCGGCTCGGCGCGCGTGTCGCGGAGCTGGCGCGGCTCGCCGCCGGCGGCCCGGCCGCGTTCGCGCTGCGATCGGGCGCGCTGGCGCTCGCGCCCGGCGAGGCGCTGGCATGGTGCGAGACGGCGCGCGGCGTGCTGATCCACTGGGTCCGCCTCGTGCCCGGCGACGCCGCGCGCGTCGCCGACTACCGCGTGGTGTCGCCGACGGAGTGGAATTTTCATCCGGACGGCACGCTCGCGCACGCGCTCGCACGCGTCGATGTGCGGCCGGACGGCGGCGGCGATGCCGCGCTCGCGGCGCGCGTCGGCGCATTGATGGGCGCGTTCGATCCGTGCATCGCCTATGCTCTCGAAACCGCCGCGCCGGTTCGGCGCGACGATGATCATACGAATGGAAACCGATCGACATGCATGAAGTGAGTCTGGCGGGCGGCGTGCTCGCGGCGGTCGAGGCAGCCGCCGCGCGCGAGCGTTTCGCGCGCGTCAACGTGCTGCGGCTCGAAGTGGGCCGGCTCGCGGGCGTCGAGGTCGACGCGCTGCGCTTCGCGCTCGACGCGATGGCGCCCGGCACCTGCCTGGCCGGCGCGCGCATCGAGATCGCGGAGCCGCCGGGCCGCGCGTGGTGCCTGAACTGTCATTGCGACGTGCCGCTGGCCGCGCGCGGCGAGCCGTGCGGCCGCTGCGGCGGCTACTGGCTGCAGCCGAACGGCGGCACGGAATTGCGCATCGTCGACATGCTCGTCGACGATGCCTGAAATCAACCGAATTGCGGAAGGAGAACGACATGTGCGTGGTATGCGGCTGCGACAGCCCCGACGGGGCGCACCGGGATCGGCACGATGCGCATCACGCGCACCACGACGCTCAAGCGCACGTGCGCGCCGATGCGGCGAGCGGTGACCTGCATTACGGCCTCGGGCCGGCCGGCGTCACGGTGCATGGCCTGGATCAGGGGCGCACGGTGCGCATCGAGCAGGACGTGCTCGGCGAGAACGATCGCCATGCGGCGCACAACCGGCGGCATTTCGCGGCGCACGGCGTACGCGCGCTGAATCTCGTGTCGAGCCCCGGCTCGGGCAAGACGACGCTGCTGTGCGCGACGATCGCCGCGCTGCGCGCGCGCGCGCCGGCGTTGCCGATCGCCGTGATCGAAGGCGACCAGCAAACCGCGAACGACGCCGAGCGCATTCGCGCGGCCGGCGCGCCGGCGATCCAGGTCAACACCGGCAAGGGATGCCATCTCGATGCGGCGATGGTCGCGGCGGCCTATGAACGGCTGCCGCTGCACGCGCATGGTCATGATCACGGCCACGCGCATGGCCACGGCCACGAACATCACCACCACGATCACGATCATCACCACCCGCACGACGCGCACGCTTCGTCCGAGCGCCGCGGCGCGGCGCAGCAGCCCGACAGCGTGCTGTTCATCGAGAACGTCGGCAATCTGGTGTGCCCGGCGTTGTGGGATCTCGGCGAGGACGCGAAGGTCGCGATCCTGTCGGTGACCGAAGGCGAGGACAAGCCGCTCAAGTACCCGGACATGTTCGCCGCCGCGCGGCTGATGATCGTCAACAAGACCGACCTGCTGCCGTACGTGCAGTTCGACGTCGAGCGCTGCATCGAATACGCGCGCCGCATCAATCCGGCGCTCGACGTGATCTGCGTGTCGGCGACCACCGGCGACGGGATCGACGCGTGGCTCGACTGGGTTCTGCGCACGGGCGACGCGCGCGATCCGCTGGCCGCGCGAATCGGCGAGCTGGAGGCCGAGCTGGCGGCGCTGCGCGCGCAGCAGCGTCGCGCCGGAGACGCGGCATGACGCTGCGGCGCGAACGCCTGCCGCGCGCGTGGGGCGCCGACACCGTGCTCGCGACCGGCGCGTGGCTGAAGAATGCCGCGTGCGTGTACCTCGACGGCGACGTGTACTGGTCGCCGCTGCACGGCGATCTCGACGATCCGCGCCATTGCGTCGCGCTCGAGGCCTCCGTCGCGTCGCTCGTCGATGCGGCCCGGCAAGCCGGTCGGCCGGTGCGCGCGATCGCACATGACCTGCATCCGGATTTCCACAGCTCGCGGCTGGCCGTCGAATGGAGCGAGCGCCTCGGCGTGCCCGCGATCGCGGTGCAGCATCACCATGCGCACATCGGCGCGGTCGCGGCCGAGCACGGGCTCGCGGAGCCGGTCGTCGGCCTCGCGCTCGACGGCGTCGGGCTCGGCACCGACGGCGCCGCCTGGGGCGGCGAACTGCTCGAGGTCGCGCCGGACGGCTGGCGGCGGCTCGGGCATCTGACGCCGCTCGCGCTGCCCGGCGGCGACGTCGCGGCCCGCGAGCCGTGGCGCATGGCTGCGGCGGCGCTGCACACGCTCGGCCGCGCGGACGAGATCGAAGCGCGGCTCGGCGGCGACGTCGGCACACGCGCGGCGCGCACGATCGGCACGATGCTGGCGCGCGGCCTGAACTGTCCGCCGAGCACGGGTGCGGGCCGGTGGTTCGACGCGGCCGCCGGCTTGCTCGGCATCTGCCGCCATCAGCGCACCGAGGCGGAAGCCGCCATCGCGCTCGAACGACACGCCGCCGACTATCTGCGCGACCATCCCGAGCCCGATACGGACGGACTGTGGCGCATCGCCGACGATGGCGAGCTCGACCTGCGCCCGCTGCTGGTTCGCGTGCTCGAACTGGCCGATGCCGGCGCGAGCGCGCAGGGCGCCGCGCTGTTTCATCTCGCGCTCGCCGACGCGCTCGCCGCGTGGGCCGCCGCGGCCGCGCACGGACGTGCCGTGCTGCTCGGCGGCGGGTGCTTCGCCAACCGGCTGCTGTCGGCGCGCTTGCGCGCCGCGCTCGACGCGCGCGGCGTGCGCAGCTGCGCGCCGTCGTCGGTGCCATGCGGCGACGCCGGCCTGGCGTTGGGCCAGGCATGGGTCGCCGCGCATACATTGACGTCGGGCGCCGTGCGCGCGACGTCCGAAGGAGTTTCGACATGTGTCTAGCCATTCCCGCACGCGTCGTCGAGCTGCGCGACGCCGACATGGGCGTCGTCGACCTCGGCGGCGTGCGCAAGACGATCTCGCTCGCGCTCGTCCCCGACGCGCGGCTGGGCGAATACGTGATCGTGCACGTGGGCTACGCGCTCGGCAGGATCGATCCGGACGAGGCCGAGCGTACGCTCGCGCTGTTCGGCGAATTGGCGCACGCGGCCGGCGACGGCGACGTGCATCCGAGCGGAGCGCCGCAATGAAGTACATCGACGAATTCCGCGACCGCGCGCTCGCCGAACGCATTTCCGCGCGCATTCAGGCGGAGGCGCAGCCCGGCACGCGCTATCACTTCATGGAATTCTGCGGCGGTCACACGCATGCGATTTCCCGCTACGGCGTGACCGACCTGCTGCCCGACAACGTGCGGATGATCCACGGCCCCGGCTGCCCCGTCTGCGTGCTGCCGGTCGGACGCATCGATCTCGCGGTGCAGCTCGCGCTGGAGCGCGGCGTGATCGTCTGCACCTATGGCGACACGATGCGCGTGCCGGCCTCCGGCGGGATGTCGCTGATGCGCGCGAAGGCGCACGGCGCCGACATCCGGATGGTTTATTCGCCGCTCGACGCGCTGAAGATCGCGCGCCTGAATCCCGACCGCGAGGTCGTGTTCTTCGCGATCGGCTTCGAGACCACCACGCCGCCCACCGCGCTGATCGTGCGCGACGCGGCCGCTGCCGGCGTCGACAATTTCAGCGTGCTGTGCTGCCACGTGCTGACGCCCGCCGCGATCACGCATCTGCTCGCGGCGCCGGCCGTGGCGGCCGACGCCGTGCCGCTCGACGGCTTCATCGGCCCCGCGCACGTCAGCATCGTGATCGGCTCGGCGCCCTACGAGGGCTTCGCGCGCGACTATCGGAAGCCGGTCGTGATCGCGGGCTTCGAGCCGCTCGACGTGATGCAGGCGATCCTGATGCTGATCCGCCAGGTCAACGACGGCCGCGCCGAGGTCGAGAACGAATTTTCGCGGGCGGTCACGCGTGCCGGCAACGCCGCCGCGCAGGCGCTGATGGACGACGTGTTCGAGGCTCGCGAGAGCTTCGAGTGGCGCGGCCTGGGCGAGGTGCCGGCCAGCGCGCTGCGGATCCGCGCGAAATACGCGCGCCACGACGCCGAAGCGCGTTACGGGCTGGTCTACCGGCCCGTCGCCGACCACCGCAAATGCGAGTGCGGCGCGATCCTGCGCGGCCTCAAGCAGCCGCGCGACTGCTCGCTGTTCGGCACCGTGTGCACGCCCGAGAATCCGATGGGTTCGTGCATGGTGTCGAGCGAGGGCGCGTGCGCCGCGCATTACTCGTATGGCCGTTTCAAGGACATTCCGCTGGTACCCGCATGAGCTCGACACCGACCCCTCGCACCAAGCCCGCGTACGTGCGGCCCCTCAATTTCCGCGACGGCCGGATCGACATGGGTCATGGCGCGGGCGGCCGCGCGTCGGCGCAGCTGATCCGCGAACTGTTCGTCGCCGCCTTCGACAACGAATGGCTGCGGCAAGGCAACGATCAGGCCGCGTTCGCGCCGCCTGCGACGGCGCCCGGCGAGCGCGTGGTGATGGCCACCGACGCGCACGTCGTGTCGCCGCTGTTCTTTCCGGGCGGCGACATCGGCAGCCTGGCCGTGCACGGCACGGTCAACGACGTCGCGATGTCCGGCGCGCGGCCGCTGTACCTGGCCGCCAGCTTCATCATCGAGGAAGGCTTCGCGCTGGCGGACCTGAAGCGCATCGTCGAATCGATGGCGAACGCGTCGCGCGAGTGCGGCGTGCCG
Organism: Burkholderia sp. KJ006; assembly: GCF_000262695.1. Taxonomy (NCBI): domain Bacteria; kingdom Pseudomonadati; phylum Pseudomonadota; class Betaproteobacteria; order Burkholderiales; family Burkholderiaceae; genus Burkholderia; species Burkholderia sp. KJ006. The sequence continues at coordinate 426,993 of NC_017922.1, forward strand.
ATCGTCACCGGCGACACCAAGGTCGTCGAGCGCGGCAAGGGCGACGGCGTGTTCATCACGACCACGGGCGTCGGCGTCGTGCCGGCGGGCATCCGGATCGACGGCGCGCTCGCGCGCCCGGGCGATGCGGTGCTGCTGTCGGGCACCATCGGCGAACACGGCGTCGCGATCATGTCGACGCGCGAGGCGCTCGAGTTCGACGTCGAGATCAGCTCCGACAGCGCCGCGCTGCACACGCTGGTCGCGAGCATGCTGGCGGCCGTGCCGGGCGTGCGCGTGCTGCGCGACCCGACGCGCGGCGGGCTGGCGACCACGCTCAACGAGATCGCGAGCCAGTCGGGCGTCGGCATGCTGATCCGCGAGGACGCGATTCCGGTGCTGCCGCAGGTAGACGCGGCATGCGAGCTGCTCGGCCTCGATCCGCTTTATGTGGCCAACGAAGGCAAGCTCGTCGCCGTCTGCGCGGCCGAGGACGCGCCCGCGCTGCTGGCCGCGATGCGTGCGCATCCGCTCGGCGCGCACGCCGTGCAGATCGGCGAGGTGACCGAGGACGCGCACGGTTTCGTGCAGGTCGAGACGAAGTTCGGCGGACGGCGGATCGCCGACTGGCTGTCGGGCGAACAGCTGCCGCGCATTTGCTGACGCCGCGGAACGGCGAGGATCGTCCGACGCGGGTATCATGCGCGTTGTCAGGCCGCCTGCTGCCGCATTCCGCGTGCGGCGGGCCTGAATCGGCCGGATCTGCACGGCCTCGATCGACCCATGAGCTCGCCTTTACCCGTCCATCCCAGCACCGACCCCGAACCCGATCCGGCGCCGCTGCGCAGGCCCCCCACCGTGCTGGTCGTCGACGACGAGCTGCGCGCGCAGGAAACCATTCGCCGCGTGCTGGACGAGGAGTTCGAGGTGCTCACCGCGAGTTCCGCCGACGAGGCGCGGGCGATCCTGCAACAGCAGCCGGTCGCCGTGATCCTCTGCGATCAGCGGATGCCGGGGCGCACGGGCGTCGAGTTCCTGTCCGAAGTGCGCGAGACGTGGCCCGACACCGTGCGGATCATCGTGTCCGGCTACACGGATTCGGAGGACATCGTCGCGGGCATCAACCAGGCCGGCATCCACCGCTTCGTGCTGAAGCCGTGGATGCCCGACCATCTGCTCCACACGGTGCGCCAGGCCGCGGAGGCGCAGTCGCTGCAGCAGGACATGCATCGGCTCGACCTCGAGTTGCGCAACAGCGTCCCGCTGCTGCGGCAGCGCAGCCACGAGAAGCTCGCGCAGGTGCAGAACACGCTCGGCTTCGATGCGATCGTGCGCGCGCCGGGCAGCCCGCTCGATCCGATCTGCAAGCTCGCGTCGAAGCTCGCGCGCTACGACCTGTCGATCCTGATCCTCGGCGAGTCCGGCACCGGCAAGGAGATGCTCGCGCGCGCGATCCACTACGCGAGCCCGCGCGCGGCCGGCCCGTTCGTCGTCGAGAACTGCGCGGCCGTGGCCGACACGCTGCTCGAATCGGAGCTGTTCGGCCACAAGCGCGGCGCCTTCACCGGCGCGGTTCACGACCACGCGGGGCTATTTCAGCGCGCGAACGGCGGCACCATCTTCCTGGACGAGATCGGCGACACGTCGCTCGCCTTCCAGGTCAGGCTGCTGCGCGTGCTGCAGGAAGGCGAGGTGCGGCCGGTCGGCGCGACGCGCGCGGTGCCGGTCGACGTCCGCGTGATCGCCGCGACGCATCGCGACCTCGAGCGCGAAGTCGAGGCCGGGCGTTTCCGCGAGGATCTTTACTACCGGATCGCGACGGCCACGCTGGCGCTGCCGCCGCTGCGCGAGCGCAGCGGCGATCTGGTGCCGATCGCGCACCGGCTGCTGCAGGCCATCGCCGAGCACGAGTCGCGCCCGGCCGGGCTGGACTTCGCCCGCGATGCGCTGGCGGTGCTGCTCGGCTATGCGTGGCCGGGCAACATTCGCGAGCTGCGCAACGAGATCTACCGCGCGGTCGCGCTGAGCGACGACGACCTGATCCGCGCCGACGCGTTTTCGCCGAAGGTGCTGCGCGGGCAGTCGGGGCCGGCCGCACGCGGGCCGGAAGCGCAGATTGCGTCGGCCGGCACGTTGCAGGAGCGGCTCGATGCGATGGAAACGATGTTGATCAAGGAGGCGCTGTTGCGGCACCGGTGGAACAAGACGCGCGCCGCGTCCGAGCTGGGCCTGTCGCGCGCCGGGCTGCGCCAGAAAATGCAGCGATTCGGTCTGGAGAAGAAATGAGCGTCGATACCCGCGCGCCCGACGGCACGGGCGCGTTCAACGTGTTGTGGCTGCAGTCGGGCGGCTGCGGCGGCTGCAACATGTCGCTGCTGTGCGCCGACACGCCGGACTTCTCCGGCATGCTGTCGCGCGCCGGCATTCGGCTGCTGTGGCATCCGTCGCTGTCGCTCGAAACCGGCGCGGACGCCCGCGACGTGCTGCAGGCGTGCCTCGACGGTACCGTCGAGCTGCATGCGCTGTGCGTCGAAGGCGCGATGCTGCGCGGCCCGAACGGCACGGGGCGTTTTCACGTGCTGGCCGGCACCGGGGTGCCGATGATCGACTGGGTCGCCCGGCTCGCGAGCGTCGCGCATTACACGGTGGCGATCGGCACCTGCGCCGCTTACGGCGGCATCACCGCGGCCGGCGCGAATCCGGCCGATGCCTGCGGGCTCCAGTACGACGGCGATCAGCCGGGCGGGCTGCTGGGCGTGGCGTACCGGTCGCGCAGCGGCTTTCCGGTCGTCAACGTGGCCGGTTGCCCGACGCATCCGGATTGGGTCGTCGAGACGCTGAGCGCGCTGTCGATGTCGCTGCTCGACCCGGCTGCGCTCGATACGCTCGGCCGGCCGCGCTTCTATGCCGACCAGCTCGTCCATCACGGTTGCACGCGCAACGAGTTCTACGAGTACAAGGCGAGCGCCGTGCGTCCGTCCGATCTCGGCTGCATGATGGAGCACATGGGCTGCAAGGGCACGCAGGCGCATGCCGACTGCAACACGCGCCTGTGGAACGGCGACGGCTCGTGCACGCGCGGCGGGTATGCGTGCATCAACTGCACGGAGCCGGGCTTCGAGGAGCCCGGCCACGCGTTCCACCACACGCCGAACGTCGCGGGCATCCCGATCGGCTTGCCGAGCGACATGCCGAAGGCGTGGTTCGTCGCGCTCGCGTCGTTGTCGAAGGCCGCGACGCCGAAGCGCGTGCGCGAAAACGCGACGGCCGATCATCTGAAAGTCGCGCCCGCGGTCCGTTCGCGGCCCCGTAATAAATAGGTGTCTTGATGTCTCGACTCGTGATCGGTCCGTTCAATCGCGTCGAAGGCGACCTCGAGGTGCGCATCGAGGTCGTCGACGGCCGGGTCAGCGACGCGCATGTGAACGCCACGATGTTTCGCGGTTTCGAGCAGATCCTGCTCGATCGCGATCCGCTCGATGCGCTCGTCTACGTGCCGCGCATCTGCGGTATCTGCTCGGTGTCGCAGGGCGTGGCGGCCGCGCGCGCGCTGGCCGACCTGGCCGGCGTGACGCCCGCGCCGAACGGCCAGATCGCGACGAACCTGATGCTCGCCGCCGAGAACCTCGCCGATCACCTCAGTCACTTCTATCTGTTCTTCATGCCGGATTTCGTGCGGCCGGTCTATGCGGCGCGCGCGTGGCACGCCGAAGCGGTGTCGTGCTTCACGCCTTATCAGGGCGAACGGCACCGCGCCTCGCTTGCCGCGCGGCAACGCTGGCTGCGCCTGATGGGCACGCTCGGCGGCAAGTGGCCGCACACCGGTTCGATCCAGCCCGGCGGCAGCGCGCGCGCGATCGACAACGCGGAGCGGATCCGCCTGCTCGGGTTCATCGGCGAATTCCGGCAGTTTCTCGAAGAGGTGCTGTTCGACGCGCCGCTCGAGGAGATCGCGCAGCTCGACAGCGAAGTCGCGCTCGCCGCATGGCGCGCACGCGGCGAGCGGCGCGGCGATTTGCGGTTCTTCCTGACGCTCGCCGACGATCTCGGCCTCGACCGCCTCGGCGCCGGCCCCGGCCTGTACCTGTCGTACGGCGCGTATCCGCAACCGGACGGCGCTCATGCGTTCCGCGGCGGCGTCTGGGACGCGCAGCGCAAGCAGGCCGATGCGCTCGATCTCGACGCGATCACCGAAGACGCGACGCATGCATGGCTGGACGATGCGGGCGGCGCGCGGCATCCGTTCGCGGGGCTCACCGAGCCGCGCGCGGACAAGCCGGGCGCTTACACCTGGAACAAGGCGCCGCGGCTGAACGGCGCGGTGCTGGAAACCGGTGCGATCGCGCGGCAGCTGGCGGATGGTCACCCGTTGATCGCTGACGCCGTCGCGCGTTGCGGCGGCTCGGTGTACACGCGCGTGCTGGCGCGATTGCTGGAGCTGGCCCGCGTCGTGCCGATGATGGAGCAGTGGGTGCGCGCACTCGCGCCCGGCATGCCGTATTGCGCGGCCTTCGCGCTGCCGGACGAGGGCCGCGCGGTCGGGCTCAACGAGGCCGCGCGCGGCAGTCTCGGCCATTGGCTGGCGGTGAAGGACGGCAGGATCGCGAATTATCAGATCATTGCGCCGACGTCGTGGAATTTCTCGCCGCGCGATGCCGGCGGCCGTCCGGGCGCGCTCGAAGCCGCGCTGATCGGCGCCCCGGTCGAGCCGGGCGAGACGACGCCCGTGGCGGTCCAGCACATCGTGCGGTCCTTCGACCCGTGCATGGTCTGCACGGTGCATTGAGCCGGCCGCCACGGTCGGCCGAACCCGGATTACGAACAGCGTACTGACAGCGTCATGGCGAGCAATCGATCGAACCCACCCAAACCGGCGGCGAAGCGCCGCGCGGCGCCCGGCGCGGATGCGCTGAGCCACGCCGCCGCGGGGCCGGACGCCCGGCCCGATGCCGAAGGTCTCGACGACGCAGCCTGGCTCGAAGTGATCCACAAGATGGACGAGGTCTACTCGCAGCTCGTGCAGGACGAGATTGCGCTCGAGGAGAAGAACGCGCAGCTCGAGCAATCGCAGCAGTTCATTCTCGGGCTGCTGTCGTCGATGTCGGACGTGCTGGCCGCGTGCAATGCGCGCGGCGAGGTCGAGGAAACCAATGCCGCGATGTGCGAACTGCTCGGGCAGCCGGACAGCGTGCTGCGCGGATCGCGCTTCGAGAGCTGGCTCGCCGACGACGCGAGCGTCACCGCGCTGCGCGCCGTCACGGCGTCGGGCACGCCGGCGCAGGGCACGGTGGTCGAACTGAACATGCGCGATCGGCAAGGCGCGGCCGTGCCGGTCGACTTCAGCTGTACGCCGCGCGGCGGGCCGCGCGGCCGCAGGCTCGGCTACCTGCTGGTAGGCCGCCCGACGGGCGAGCTCAAACGCGCGTATCGGCAGCTGCGCGAAGCGCACGACGCGCTCAAGCACGCGCAACAGCAACTGCTTCACTCGGAGAAAATGGCGGCGCTCGGGCGTCTGGTCGCCGGCGTCGCGCACGAGCTGAACAACCCGATCAGCTTCGTGCTCGGCAACGTGCATGTGCTGAAGCGGTATGGCGAGCGCCTGACGCGCTTCATCGATGCGACGGCGCAGCCGCTATCGGCCGCCGAGCGCACCCGGCTGCGCACGGAGTTGCGGATCGATCCGATTCTGGCCGACTTGCCGTCGCTGGTGGACGGAATGGTCGAAGGCGCGCAGCGCACGGCGGACATCGTCAGCGCGTTGCGCAGGTTCTCCGCGGTCGATCGCGAGGATCTCGGCGCGGTCGACATCAACGAGGTCGTGACGCGCGCGATTCACTGGATCAGGAAAGGCGCGGGGCCGGATTTCGACGTTCACTGGTCGCCCGGCGAGCCGCAACTCGTGCACGGCAGCGCGGGGCAATTGCTGCAGGTGATGATGAACCTGATCCAGAACGCGTGCGACGCCGCGTCGAGCGCGCATCGAGGCACGCCGGAGATCTGGATCGACGCGACCCACCGTGACGGCCAGGTGATCGTCACGGTGCGCGACAACGGCACGGGCATCATGGACGAGCATCTGCCGCACGTGTTCGAGCCGTTCTTCACGACCAAGCCGCAGGGGCGCGGAACGGGGCTCGGGTTGTCGATCAGCTACGGCATCGTCGATCGTCACGGCGGAACGCTGACGGCCGGCAATGCGGAGCAGGGCGGCGCGATCTTCACGCTGGCGTTGCCGCAGAGTTGAAGCGGCGTCGGGCGGGGCTCGGCAAGTCAGACGCCAACGAGCGATTTTGGAAACACCGAGGCGAAGACCAACGCCCGTCTCGCTGCAAGAAAATACCGGCCATCGCGACGGCAAGATTATCGCCACATCGAGACGCGACAAACCGCTCGTGAAATCGTATCGCCGTATCGAATCGGGAAACCCCGCGACGTAATCGAATACCTCCGCGGCGGCTGATACTGGATTCGGATAAATGATCCGCATTGCGCGTTCTTCGGCGCGCTCGAAATGCCCGCGACTACATCGCCGGTTGCGCCAGACGCATCAGTGTCAGGAACGAGGCCCGCGGTTCGACGCAACGGTGCGCCCGGCGGCGGCATGCGCACGCATAACGCGTCGAGACGCGCGCCCGAATGGACACCGGCTATCCGGTTCACCGCATCGCGCTCGCCGGTTATGCGCTCGACCGCTAACGCGTTATACTCCCGACCGTTTGACGCTTTCGAATCGAGCGTTTCATAACAATTGACAAATCGGATTAAATATCGTCTGACGCCGGCGTCGGCGCGTTGATTTCGCACGACGGTCCTGTTACAGTCTCGCCGAAACAAGACCGCCCGACGGTCGGCCGTCCGTCGATTGTGTTGCGTGACGCCGCGATTTCCTGCGTGATCGGCTGTATGGCTCCGGGGAGCCGGTAAGCCGATGTCTCGAACCGCCGAGTCCGACGTGCAGGACGGCATGCTGGATGAAACGGCATCTGACTGCGCATCGCGAGCGGCGCATTAAAAAAACTACCCTCAGCGAAGTAACCGTAAAGAGAACAAAAAAATGGCCGATTTGCATTGGACCATGCCAATCGCCAGATGGACGTCGATTTCGACCGCGGGGGCACCGGGCGTCGAAGCTCTCGATCCGATGGTGCGACGCCGCTTGAGCCGGCTGTCGCGTGTCGCGCTTCAGGCAGCGTACGACTGCGCAGGATCGGACGACGATCCGCTGCGCATGGTGTTCGCATCGCGCCACGGGGAGCTGGCGCGCACCACCGGCATACTCGCCGCCATCGGCGCGCGCGAGCCCGTGTCGCCGACGGCGTTCAGTCTCTCGGTTCTCAATGCGGTCACCGGCATCTTCGGCATCGCTAGGCGCGACCGCTCGCCCGCGACCGCGATCGCGGCCGGACACGAAACGCTCGGTTACGCGCTGCTCGAAGCCTATTCCCAATACGAAACCTCGCCGGCGTCGCCGGTGTTGCTCGTCTATGCGCACGAGCCGGCCGATCCCGTGTACGGCGCGGTCGACGACGATCCGGAGAGCGTCGGCCTCGCCATCCTGCTGGGCGCCGCCGAACCGGCCGGCTATCTGACCTGCGAGATGGCCGCCGAGGATGCGGACGACTGCGCGCACGAAGAAGCGGCCGACGCAGCCGGCACGCAAAGCGCCGCGCTGCTGCATTGCCTGTCGACGCGCACGACGGCGTCGTGGCGCAGCCGCCATGCATCGTGGCGATGGAGCTGGCATGATCGCGCGGCTTGACTACGGCTGGCGCCTGTTCGCGACCGGCGCGAGCCTGGCGTTTTTCGCGCTGTGCGGCTCGGCCTTCTCGTTGCTGGCGATCGTCGCCGGCGCCCTGTGGCCGCATCGGCGTTCGCGTCAGCGCGGCGTCACGCTCGTCATCCATCATTTCTTTCGCGCGCTGGTCGCGCTGCTGCAGCGCGTCGGCGTGATGAAGCTCGAACTGAGCGGCGTCGAGCGTCTGGCGCAGCGCGGCCCGGCCATCGTCGTGGCGAACCACCCGACCTGGCTCGACGTGATGGTGCTGCTGTCGCTGACGCCGAAGGCCTGCTGCGTGGTCAAGCGCGGCCATTGGGGCAACCCGTGCTTCTGGGGCATCGTGCGCGCCGCCGAGTACGTGAGCAACGCGGACGCCACGGAGCTGGTCGACGCCGGCGCGCGCCAGCTGGCGGCCGGCTACACGATGATCATCTTCCCGGAAGGCACGCGCAGCCCGGGCGGCAATCGCCTGCACGCGTTCTCGCGCGGCTTCGCGCACATGGCGCTGCAGTCGGGCAGCAGGATTCAGCCGGTGCTGATCGATTGCGACCCGCCGGTATTCACCAAGACGCTGCGCTGGTATCACGTGCCGTCTCGTGCGTTCCGCATGCGCATCGACGTGCTCGAACCGATGGACCTGGACCGGCTGGCAGCGAACGTCGCGTCGCCGTCGATCGCCGCGCGCAGCATTGCCCGCGAGGTGGAAGTGCACATTACTCAAAGTCTCATTCAGCATGGATACTTTAAAACTGCAAATTAAGCAGCTTCTGATCGAGACGCTCGATCTCAGCGACATGACCGTCGACGACATCGACGACGATGCGCCGCTGTTCTCGACCGACGGCATCGGGCTCGATTCCGTCGATGCGCTCGAAGTCGGCATCATGCTGCGCAAGAAGTTTCATCTGACGATCGCCGCCAACGACGAGCGCACGAAGGCGCATTTCCGGTCGGTCAACACGCTCGCGGCGTTCATCGCCGAGCAGCAGTCTCATCAGGCATCGCACGAAGCCGTGCTGGAAAAGGGGAGTCTCTCGTGACCGACGCAGAAATCCTGGAGCGCATCCGCGCCATCTTTCACGAGAACTTTGCGATCGAGCCCGAACAGGTGCAGCCCGACACGCACCTGTTCGAAGAACTCGACCTGGACAGCATCGACGCCGTCGATCTGGCGATCAAGCTCCAGGAAATGACCGGCAAACGCATCAAGCCCGAAGAGTTCAAGTCCGTGCGCACGGTCGGTGACGTCGTGGCCGCCGTGCACGCGTTGCTCGCAGACGCGTGACGATGGCGGTGACGGGCATGCGCGCGACCACCGGCACGCGCGGTTCGCGGCGGCTGGCCGTCGCGGGCCGGGCGGTGGTGGCACTCGCCTATCCGCTCGTCATCCTGTTCGCGTGGCAGAGCATGTCGCCGCGTTACGTCGGCTGCCTGCTGGTTGCGCTGCTGTGGCTGCAGCGCACGGTCGGCAACGGACCGTTCGCGAACGCGCTCCGACGCCTCGCGCTGCTCGACTGGTGCGTCGCCGGCGCATTGACCGCACTGTCGGTTGCGATCGCCGTCACCGACAGCGAGCGGCTTCTTCATCTGTATCCCGCATGCGTGAGCGCCGGCTTGCTGATCGCGTTCGGCGCGACGCTGCGGCACGGTCCGACCATGATCGAAAAATTCGCGCGGCTCACCTATCCGGAGCCGAGCCCTGAAATCGTCCGCTACACGCGCCGCGTGACCCAGGTGTGGTGCGCGTTCTTCATCGCAAACGGCGGCTTCTCCGTCTACACGGCGCTGTACTGGCGCCCGGCCGCGTGGGCGGTCTACAACGGGCTGGTCGCGTACGTGCTGATCGGTGCGCTGATCGCCGGCGAGTGGCTGTGGCGCAGGGCCTTCATCGCCGCCGCGCGCAAACGGGCAGGTGTCGCATGATCGCGCTGCACGAGATGCTCGCGGCCGAAGCGGACAGCGGCGCGGCCGTCTGTCGCGACGGCGCGCAGGTGCTGACGCTCGGCGACCTGCGCGCCCACGCCGACGCCATTGCGCGGCGCGTGGAGGCGAGCGGCGCGCGGCGCGTGGCGATCAGCACGGACGATCCGTTCGCGTTCGCGTGCGCGTTGTTCGCGGTAGCGGCCGCGCGCGCCGAAGCCGTGATTCCGGCCAGCAATGCGCCCGGTTATCTCGCCGAGCTGGCCCACGCATACGACCTCGTGCTCGATGCACCCGCGCTGGCCGCGTGTGCGCCGGCCGCGGGCGGCGAGGCCGCACCCGCGGCCCGCACGATCGACGCCGACGCCGCGGTGACGCTTTACACGTCGGGCAGCAGCGGCAGCGCGAAGCCGGTGCGCAAGTCGCTCGCGCAGTTCGACGCGGAGGTGCGTACGCTGCAGCGCGAATGGGCCGAGCGCGTCGGTGCGGCGGTCACGCTGTCGAGCGTGCCGCATCATCACATCTACGGATTGCTGTTCAGGATTCTGTGGCCGCTCGCGGCCGGCCGCGCGTTCGACCGGATCGCCGTGCTCGAGCCGTTGCAACTGCAGCAGCGGCTCGCCGCATACGGCGGCGGCATCGTCGTCTCCACGCCGGCGCAACTGGCGCGCTGGCCGGCGCTGCCGGGCTTCCCGATGCAGGCGCCGGCGCCTCGCGCGTTCTTCTCGTCGGGCGGCCCGTTGCCGGCCGATGCGGCAGCCGCGTATGCGAACGCGTTCGGCGCGGCGCCGCTCGAAATCTTCGGCAGCACTGAAACGGGCGGCATCGCATGGCGGCGTCAGGACGTTTCGCCCGCATGGCAGCCGTTCGCGGGCATCGGCGTGCGCTGCGACGACGACGGCGCGCTGTGCGTGCGCTCCGCGCATCTCGGCGACGATCGCTGGCACCGCACCGACGACACCGCGCAGTTCGATGCGTCCGGCCGCTTCGTGCTCGCGGGGCGGCGCGATCGCATCGTCAAGCTCGACGGCAAGCGCGTGTCGCTGCCGGAGCTCGAGGCGCGGCTGCTCGCGCAAGCCTACGTCGCGCAGGCGGCGGCCGTGGTGGTCGACGGCGCGACGCGCGCGCACGTCGGCGTCGTCGCGGTATTGTCCGCGGCCGGGCGCGACGCGCTGGCCGCCGACGGACGGGTCGCCGTGGCGACCGCGCTGCGGCATGCGCTCGGCGACTATTTCGACGCGGCCGCGTTGCCGCGCTACTGGCGCTTCCTGCACGCGATGCCGTTCGACGCGCGCGGCAAATTGCCGGCCGCCGCGCTCGCGGCCGCCTTCACGGCCACGCCGGAAGGTTTCGAACTGCTCGCGTCCTGGCGCGGCGACGACGCGTTGCATTACGAACTGCGCGTGCCGCCCACGCTCGCGCATTTCGACGGACATTTTCCGGGGCTGCCGATCCTGCCCGGCGTCGTGCAAATCGACTGGGCGGCGCGTCTGGCCGCGCGCGAGCTGCCGGCCGTGCGCGAGCTGCGTTGCGTCGAGCATCTGAAATTCAAGGCGCCGGTGCCGCCCGGCGCGGTGCTGACGCTGCGCATCGCGCATGACGCGGCGCGCGGCCGCGCGCGCTTCGCGTTCCGCCGCGGCGAGCGCGAATGCACGTCGGGCGTGCTCGTCTACGAGGCGGCGGCGCAATGAGCGGCACCTGCATCGTCGTTCCGATCTACAACCATCGCGACGCGATCGGCGGCACGCTGGCGCGGCTCGCCGTGCACGGCCTGCCGATCCTGGTGGTCGACGACGGCAGCGATGCGCCGACGCAACAGGTGCTGACCGCGCTCGCCGCGCGCTACGCAGGCACGATGACGCTGCTGCGGCTGCCCGCCAACCGCGGCAAGGGCGCGGCCGTGATGGAAGGATTGCGCGCGGCGCGCGCGCGCGGCTATCGGCACGCGATTCAGATCGACGCCGACGGCCAGCACGACACCGCCGACGTGCCGAAGTTCGTGGCGGCCGCGCAGGCCGAGCCGGACGCGGTGATACTCGGCCGGCCGCGCTTCGACGACAGCGTGCCGAAGGCGCGCCTGTACGGCCGCTATCTGACCCACGCGTGGGTATGGATCGAAACGCTGTCGCTCGACATTCCCGATGCGATGTGCGGCTTTCGGCTCTATCCGGTCGACGCGGTCTGCGAGCTGATCGACGCGGTGCCGCTGCCGACGCGCATGGCGTTCGACAGCGAAATCCTGGTGCGTCTGCACTGGCGCGGGCTCGCGTTCAGGACGATCGAGACGCGCGTGATCTACCCGGCCGACGGCGTCTCGCATTTCGACGTCTGGCGCGACAACGTGCGCATCAGCGCGAGCCATACGCGGCTCGTGGCCGGCATGCTCATGCGCGCGCCGCTGCTCGTCGCGCGCCGGCTCGTCGGGCGGCGCGGCGCCGCGCCGACGGCGCGCGCACGCGCGTGGTGGCGCACGCCGGAGCGCGGCAGCCGGCTCGGCATGGCCCTGCTGGCGCTCAGCTGCCGCTGGTTCGGCAAGCGCTTCACGTCGTGCTGGCTGCATCCGATCGTCGGCTATTTCGTGCTGACGAATCGCACCGCACGCGCGGCATCGCATACCTATATCGCCCGCCTGCGCGATGCCAAGGCCGCGGCCGTGCCGCAGCCCGGATGGCGCAGCGCGTACCGGCACATGCTGGCGTTCGCGCAGGCCGGCTTCGACAAGTTCGTCGCGTGGTCCGGGCGGCTCGACGAACTCGACGTGCGTTTCGACGATTCGTCCGCGTTCGATGCGCTCGCGGCGAGCGGCCGCGGCGCGCTGGTGATCGGCGCGCATCTCGGCAACCTGGAGATGACGCGCGCGCTCGCGTTGCGCGACGCCCACACGAAGGTGACCGCGATCGTCTACACCGAGCATGCGAAGCGCTTCACGGGCGTGCTCGCCGGCGCGAACCGCGACTACGGCAAGCACCTCGTCGAAGTGTCGGACTTCGGGCCGGACACGGCGATGATGATGCAGTCGCGCATCGACGCGGGCGAACTGCTCGTGATCGTCGGCGATCGCGTGCCGCCGAACGATTCGGGCAAAACGGTCGACGCTCGTTTTCTCGACGCGACGGCCGCGTTCGCGCAGGGCCCGTACGTGCTCGCGCATGCGCTCGGCTGCCCGGTCTATCTGTTCTTCTGCCTGAAGGAGGCGCGCGGCTATCGGCTCTATTTCGAGCCGTTCGCCGAGCGCATCGAACTGCCGCGCCGCGAGCGCGCCGCGCACGTCGCGGCATGGGCGCAGCGCTATGCCGCACGGCTCGAACACTATTGCCGCAAGGCGCCCTACCAATGGTTCAACTTCTTCGATTTTTGGGCGCGGCCCGATGGAGGTCCGCGTGGCCGAGCATGAGATGAGCGACGTCGCGGCAAGCGCCGCGGCGGCAGCGGGCCGGGCGGCCGTCGTGGTCGGCGCACGGCATCTGACGATCGAGGACGTCGTCGCGATCGCGCGCGACGGCGCGCCGCTCGCACTGAACGCGGCGCCCGCCTGGCGCGCGCGGATCGAGCGCGGCGCGGCGTGGCTGCGCGACCACCTCGCGAACGGCGGCACCGTGTACGGCGTCACGACCGGATATGGCGACGCGTGCGTCGTCGACGTGCCGCCGTCGCTCGTCGAAGCGCTGCCGCTGCAGCTGACGCGCTATCACGGCTGCGGAATGGGCAACTGGTTCGACGCGACCCAAACGCTGTCGATCGTCGTCGCGCGCCTGAACTCGCTCGCGTTCGGCTACTCGGGCGTGCGCTTCACGTTGCTCGAACGGCTGGCCGACATGGTGAATCACCGCATCCTGCCGCGCATTCCGTCGGAAGGTTCGGTCGGCGCGAGCGGCGATCTGACGCCGCTGTCGTACGTCGCCGCGGCGCTGGTCGGCGAGCGTAGCGTCGGGTTCGCCGGCGGCGAGTGCGACGCGCGCGACGCGTGGCGCGCGATCGATCGCACGCCGCTCACGCTCGCGCCGAAGGAAGGGCTCGCGCTGATGAACGGCACGGCGGTGATGACGGGCCTCGCGTGTCTCGCGTTTGCGCGCGCCGACCACCTGACGCGCATGGCGGCGCGTCTGACCGCATTGACGACCATCGCGCTCGACGGTCGCGCCGGACACTTCGACGCGCGGCTGTTCGACGCGAAGCCGCACGCGGGGCAGGCGGAGGCGGCGGCGTGGATTCGCGCCGATCTGGCCGGGCGCGACGAATTGCCGGGCCGCCGGCTGCAGGACCGCTATTCGGTCCGGTGCGCGCCGCACGTGATCGGCGTCGCACGCGACGCATTGTCGTGGATGCGCCGCGATATCGAGAACGAACTGAACAGCGCGAACGACAACCCGCTGATCGACCCGGACGAAGGCTGCGTGCTGCACGGCGGCAATTTCTACGGCGGGCACATCGCGTTCGCGATGGACGCGCTCAAGACCGCGGTGGCCAATCTGGCGGACCTGATGGACCGCCAGCTCGCGCTGCTGGTCGACGACAAGTTCAGCAACGGCCTGCCGCGCAACCTGAGCGGCGCCGCGCCCGAGCGTGCGGCGATCAACCACGGGTTCAAGGCCGTGCAGATTTCGTCTTCCGCATGGACGGCCGAAGCGCTGAAGCACACGATGCCGGCGAGCGTGTTCTCGCGTTCGACGGAATCGCACAATCAGGACAAGGTCAGCATGGGCACCATCGCCGCACGAGATTGCCTGCGCGTGCTGGCGCTCACCGAGCAGGTCGCCGCCGCGCACGTGCTCGCGACCGTGCAGGCCGTGCGCTTGCGGCTGCGTGACGATCCGCACGCGCAGCTGACGCCGGCGCTGCGCGCGTTCGTCGACGACGTGGGCCGGCAATCGCCGCTCGTGGTCGAGGACCGGCCGCTCGAAGCGGAACTGCGTGCGCTGTGCGCACGGCTCGCCGCATGCGAACCGATCGGCGCATCGCGCGACGGCATCGGGCAGGAGGAGGCGGCATGAACGAAGCTCGTCCGGCGCTGACCGCGACGGCACGCGTCGAAGTGCTGTTTCACGACGTCGATGCGATGAACGTCTGCTGGCACGGCCACTACCTCAAGTATTTCGAAAGCAGCCGCGCGGCACTGCTGCGCATGATCGACTACGACTATCCGACGATGCTGGCGTCCGGCTACATGTGGCCGGTGGTCGAGGCGCACCTCAAGTACGTGCGTCCGGCCCTGTACGGCCAGCAGCTCGACGTGCGCGCGACGCTGCTCGAATTCGAGAACCGGCTGAAGATCGGTTACGAGATCGTCGATGCCGTGTCCGGCGAGCGTTTGACGAAGGGGTATACGGTGCAACTGGCCATCGACGCGACGACGCGCGAACTGCAGTTCGTGTCGCCGCCGGCCTTGATCGAACGGGTGCGTGCGCAATGGGCCTGATGCTGCGTAACGGACGGCTCGTGACGATGTTCGCGGCCGCATGCCTGACGCTGGCCGGCGGCGCGGCCGCGGCCGTGGCCGCACCGGCGTCGGGCGCGGCGGCGCAATCCGCGAATGCCGCGCTCGTGTCGAACATCGCCGCGCGGCTTGCGCGGGTCGGCGCGATCCGCGCGGAGTTTCGGCAGACCCAGACGCTGTCGGCGATGAAGCAGCCGCTCGTCAGCACCGGCTCGATGTTGTTCGATCGCCGGGCCGGCGTCGTGTGGCGGATCGAGACGCCGTACCGGGCGACTTACGTGATCACCGACGGCGGCGTGCGCGAGGTCGGCGCGGACGGACGCCTCGTCGCAGCCGGCGGCGGCGGCCGTGGCGTCGCGCAGGTGTCGCGGATGATGCGCGACATGCTCGGCGGCGACCTGTCCGCGCTGTACGCGCAGTTCGACGTCGAAGCGAGCGGCACGCCCGAACGATGGCGGATGGTGTTGCGGCCGAACCAGCCGCAGCTCGCGCAGGCGGTGCGCGTGCTCGAAATGAGCGGCGGCGCGTATCTGGGCCGGCTCGACATGACCTTCGCGAACGGCAACGCGAGCGCGCTGGAGTTTGCTCGGCCGACGCCGGTCGACGCACCGGCGCCGGCCGAGCGCGCATGGCTGGAGGCGCGCTGATGAGCACGGCGCGCGACGTGAGCGGCGGCGCACCTGCACGCGCGCGACGGCGCTTGCTGTGCGGCGCGTGGCTGCTCGTCACACTGGCTGCCGCGGCGATCATCCTGTGGCGCTTCAGCGGCCCGTCGCCGCTGCAGACGAACCTGCTCGCGCTGCTGCCGGCGACCGAGGCGAACCCGGTCGCGGAACGCGCGGTCGACCTGCTCGGCGACGCGCTCGGCAACCGCACCGTGTTCCTCGTCAGCGACCGCGACGCGGCTCGCGCGAAGGCCGCCGCGAAACGCTTCGGCGCGCGGCTCGCCGCGAGCGGCGCATTTCGTTCGGTGACCGTCGAGGTGCCGCCGTTCGACCTGTCGCAGATCGCGGCCACCTATATGCCGGCGCGCTTCGGCTTGCTGACCGATGCCGATCGCAAGTCGCTGGAGCGCGGCGACCCCGCGCTCGGCGAGCAACTGGCCCGGCGCCTCTATGCGCCGCCGGCCGACGGCCTGCAGACGCCCGTGGCCGACGATCCGTTCGGCTGGCTGCAGCACTGGCTCGGCGCGCTGCCGCTGGCGGCGTCGGATCTGTCGATGGAAGACGGCATGCTGGTGTCGCATCGCGACGGCGCGACCGGCGTGCTGGTGATGACCTCGCTGCCGGGGTCGGCCTATGAATCGACGGTACAGCACGCGGTACGCGTCGCGACGGACGATGCGCAACGTGCGCTCGCGGCCGACTTCGCCGGCGTTCGCGTCGACCGCGCCGGCGCCGTGTTCTACGCGCAAGCGGCGCGCGCGAGCGCCGAGCGCGACGTGCACGTGATCGGCGCGGTATCGCTGGCCGGCATCGCGCTGCTGCTGATGAGCGTGTTCCGTTCGCCGCGCCTGCTGGTGCTCGCGTTTGCGTCGACCGCGTTCGGCATCGTCTGCGCGCTCGCGGCGACGCTGCTCGTGTTCGGCAAGCTGCACCTGCTGACGCTGGTGTTCGGCGTGAGCCTGATCGGCGAGGCCGTCGATTATTCGATCCAGTATTTCGTCGCGTATCTGTCGGCGGGGCCGCAATGGGATGCGCGCCGCGGCGCGGCGGCGGTGAGGCCGGCGCTCGCGGTCGCGCTCGCGACCAGTCTGCTCGGCTACGCGATCCTGATGTGGGTGCCGTTCCCGGCGCTCAAGCAGATCGCGTGCTTCGCGATCGTCGGCATCGCCTGCGCGTTCGCCGCGGTGACCGGCTTCCTGCCGCTGATGCTGACACGGCCGCCGCGGCGCGTGCCGGCGCGCGTGTTCGCGAACGCGGCCCGCTTGCTGCGCGGCTGGCAGTCGCTGCTGGCCGGCCGGCGCGCGGTGGCCGTCGCCGTGCTGGTGGCGCTGGTCGCCATCCCGGGCTGGGCGCTGTTGAAAAGCGACGACGACGTTCATCTGCTGATTCAGCGCGACGCGGACCTCGCGCGGCAGGAAAGCAGCATTCGTGCGGCGGTGGGCCTCGCGAACACCGCCCAATTCTTCGTCGTTCAGGGCGCGTCCGACGAACAGGTGCTCGAGCGATCGGAGGCGCTGATCGGCGCGCTCGATGCGCAGCGGCTCGGCCGCGTGCAGTCGATCGCGACGTTCGTGCCGTCGGCGCAGCGGCAGGCGCGCGACCGTGCGGTGCTCGCCACGCAGGTATTCGCCGACAGGGCCGCGTTGCGCGCGACGCTCGCGCACGCGGGCTTTCGCGACGAGGTCGCCGACGCGTGGCTGCGCGCGTTCTCCGCCGACGCCGCGGCGACGCTGTCGGTCGACAGCTGGCTCGCGGCGCGCTGGTCGGCGCCGTTCCGGCATCTGTGGCTCGGTCGAATCGACGGCGGCGCCGGCCCGGTCAGCGCGGCGCTCGCGATTCCCGAGCGCGTCGATGGGGCGAACGTCGCGACGTTCGCGGCCGTCGCGCGCACGTTGCCGGGCGTGTCGTGGGTCGACAAGGCCGCGAGCGTGTCGAGCCTGTTCGGCGCGTATCGCGTCGACAGCGGCCTGTGGCTGGCCGGTGCGCTCGTCGTGGTCGCCGCGCTGCTGATGTGGCGCTACGGCGTGCGCGGCGGCATCGCGACGACGTTGCCGGTCGTGTTCGCGATTGCGTTGACGCTCGCCGCGTTCGGCTATGCGCGCGTGCCGCTCACGCTGTTCAACTGGCTCGCGCTGATGCTGGTGCTCGGCGTGGGCGCGAACTACGCGGTGTTCCTGCACGAAGGCTGCATGCGCGACGCGGCCGGCCTGGGCGCCGTATGGACCGGCGTGCTGCTGTCGGCGGCCACGACGCTGCTGTCGTTCGGCATGCTCGGCGCGAGCGCGATGCCCGCGCTGCGCAGCTTCGGCACGACGCTCGCGCTGGGCATCGTCTTTTCGGTGCTGTTCGCACCGCTCGCCACGCCATCCGGCCAGGAGCGCCGCGCATGAATTCGACTCGTACGGCCGTCTACCTGTCGGCGCCCGGCATGATCAACGCGCTCGGCGCCACGACCGACGCGATCGTCGACGCCCTGGGCCGCGGAGTCGCGCCCGGAATGGCGCCGCGCGCCGATGCGCCGGCCGGCGGCTGGGTCGGGCGCGTGACCGCGCCGCTCGAGTGCGCGCCGCCAGCCGCGCTCGCGCACTTCGACTGCCGGAACAATCGGCTGTTGCTCGCGGCGCTCGCGCAGATCCAGCCGCTGGTCGATGCGGCGATCGCGCGTTACGGCCCGCGCCGGATCGGCGTCGTGATCGGCACCAGCACGTCCGGCGTCGACGCGGCGGAACACGCGCTCGCACGACGTGCCGCGACCGGCGCGATGCCCGCCGGCTTCGATTACCGGCAGATGGAGATCGGCACGGCCGCGCCGTTCGTGCGCGCGGTGCTCGGCGTGACCGGGCCGGCGTACACGCTGTCGACGGCCTGCACGTCGAGCGCGAAGGCATTTGCGGCCGCGCGCCGCCTGCTGCAGCTGAAGATCTGCGACGCGGTGATCGTCGGCGGCGCCGATTCGCTGTGCGAGCTGACGCTGCAGGGCTTCGCGTCGCTGGAATCGGTCAGCCCCGGCCGCACCAATCCGATGAGCCGCAACCGCAACGGCATCAACGTCGGCGAAGGCGCCGCGCTGTTCGTGATGAGCCGCGACGAAGCGGCGGTCCGGCTGGCCGGCGTCGGCGAGTCGAGCGATGCGCACCACATCTCGGCGCCCGACCCGGCCGGCCACGGTGCGCAAGACGCGCTGCGCGCGGCGCTCGCGGACGCCGGCGTGGCGGCATCCGCGATCGGCTACGTGAATCTGCACGCGACGGCGACGCGCCTGAACGACGAAATGGAAGCCAACGTCACCGCCCGGGTGTTTCCGCACGGCGTGCCGGCGAGCGGCACCAAGCCGCTGACCGGCCACATGCTCGGTGCGGCGGGCGCGACCGAGCTCGGCTTCGGCTGGCTGACGCTGGCGCGCCGGATCGCGCTGCCGGCCCACGTGTGGGACGGCGAGCACGACCCGGCGCTGCCGGCGCTCGACCTCGTGCGCGACGAACGGCGGCTGGCCGGCGACGCAGCGGGACGCTACGTGATGAGCAATTCGTTTGCATTCGGCGGCAGCAATGCCAGCCTGATTCTGGGGGCCTGACATGGATGCCGGACCATTGACCGATGCGCTGCACGCGGGCGCGGACATCGCGGTCTGCGACGTACCGGAGGTGTTGCCGCATCGCGGCACGATGCTGCTGCTCGATGCGATCGAGCGCTGCTCGGAAACCGGCATCGAGGTGCGCGCGACCGTGCGCCGCGATGCATGGTATGCGGACGGCAACGGCGCGATGCCGGCATGGATCGGCATCGAGCTGATGGCGCAGGCGATCGCCGCGCACGTCGGCCTGCTCGCCGCCCATGCGGGCGGCCGCGCGAAGCCCGGCGTGCTGCTCGGCGCGAACCGCTATGTCGCGCATCGCCCGGCGTTCGGCGCGGATACGGTGCTGCGCATCGTCGCGCGCGAACTGCTGCGCGGCGACGAAGGGCACGGCGCGTACGACTGCGCGATCCATGCCGACGGCGGCTGTTACGCGGAAGCGGTCGTCAAGGTGTACCAACCGCAGGACTTTCAATCTTTCATCGAAGGGAGCTTCAATTCATGACTCGGCGAGTTCTCGTGACAGGCGCGAGCCGCGGCATCGGCCGCGCCGTGGCAATGCGCGTGGCGTCCGACGGTTTCGCCGTGACGGTTCATTGCCGCAGCGGGCGCGCGGACGCGGAGGCCGTCGCCGAGACGATTCGCGCGCAGGGCGGCACGGCGAGCGTGCTGCAGTTCGACGTGCGTGATCGCGCGGAATGCCGGCGTGCGCTGGAAGCCGACGTCGCAGCGAACGGCGCGTACTACGGCATCGTCTGCAACGCGGGCGTGACGCGCGACGGCGCGTTTCCCGCGCTGTCCGAAGAGGACTGGGACATCGTGATCGAAACCGGCCTGGACGGGTTCTACAACGTCGTTCATCCGCTGACCATGCCGATGGTGCGGCTGCGCGGCGGCGGGCGCATCGTGACGATCGCATCCGTGTCGGGCGTGATGGGCAATCGCGGCCAGGTCAATTACAGCGCCGCGAAGGCCGGCCTGATCGGCGCGACCAAGGCGCTGGCTGTCGAGCTGGCATCGCGCAGGATCACGGTCAACTGCGTCGCGCCCGGCCTGGTGGATACCGGCATGCTGGGCGAGGTGCCGCTCGAGCACGCCCTGAAGACGGTGCCGATGGGCCGCGTCGGTCAGCCCGACGAAGTCGCGGCGGTGGTGGGCTTCCTGATGTCGGATGCGGCGAGCTACGTCACCCGGCAAGTGATCGGCGTCAACGGCGGGATGGTGTGATGAAGCGAGTGGTCGTGACGGGGATGGGCGGCGTGACCGCCTTCGGCCAGCACTGGCACGAGATCGACGCGCGCCTGCGCGAGCGGCGCAATGCGGTGCGGCGCATGCCGGAATGGGATTGCTACGAAGCGCTGCATACGCGGCTCGCGTGTCCGTTGCCGGCGTTCGAATTGCCGAAGTCCTATCCGCGCAAGAAGACGCGCTCGATGGGGCCGGTGTCGATGTATGCGGTGCGCGCGAGCGAACTGGCGCTTGCCGACGCGCGGCTGACCGACGATCCGTCGATCCGCGACGGCCGGATGGGCGTCGCGTACGGGTCGTCGTCGGGCTCGGTCGAGCCGATCCGCGCGTTCGGCACGATGATCGAAACGGGCTCGATGCACGACGTCACGTCGAACAGCTACGTGCAGATGATGCCGCATACGACCGCGGTCAACGTCAGCCTGTTCTGGGATCTGAAAGGGCGCATCGTGCCGACCTCGTCCGCGTGCGCGTCGGGCAGCCAGGCGATCGGCTACGCGTACGAAGCGATCGCGACGGGCAAGCAGGCGCTGATGCTCGCGGGCGGCGCGGAAGAACTGTCGGGCCCCGCGGTGGCGGTGTTCGATACGCTGTACGCGACCAGCACGCGCAACGATACGCCCGACCTGACGCCGCGTCCGTTCGATGCGGCTCGCGACGGCCTGGTGGTCGGCGAAGGCGCGGCGACGCTGGTGCTCGAGGAATACGAGCACGCGAAGGCGCGCGGCGCGACGATCCACGCCGAGATCGTCGGGTTCGGCTGCAATTCCGACGGCGCGCACATCACGCAGCCGACCGCCGACACGATGGCGATCGCGATGCGGCTCGCACTCGGCGATGCGGGGCTCGATGCCGGCGCGATCGGCTACGTCAACGCGCACGGCACGTCGACCGACCGGGGCGACGTGGCCGAGAGCCATGCGACGGCGTCGGTGTTCGGCGAGCGCATGCCGATCAGTTCGCTGAAGAGCTATGTCGGCCACACGCTCGGCGCTTGCGGCGCGCTCGAGGCGTGGTGGACGATCGAGATGATGAAGCGCAACTGGTATGTGCCGACGCTCAATCTCGAGACGGTCGATCCGGCCTGCGCGTCGCTCGACTACATCGTCGGCGACGCTCGCCCGATCGATGCGGAATTCGTGATGAGCAACAACTTCGCGTTCGGCGGGATCAACACGTCGTTGATCTTCCGGCGGATGGCGCCGTGACGACGCGCGTCGTCGTCACGGGGCTCGGCATCGTGTCGTGCCTCGGCAATTCGCTCGATGAAGTGGCGGCCGCGCTGCGCGCCGGCCGCTCGGGCGTGACGCGCGTGCCGGCGTGGCGCGACCGCGGCTTTCGCAGCCAGGTCGCGGGCGTGGCGTCCGTTGCCGCGGCGGCGCGCTTCGCGCGCAAGCACGAACGCTTCATGGGCGACACGGCGCGCTTTGCCGCGCATGCGGCCGCGGCCGCGCTGGACGATGCGGGCCTCGACCCGGCCGGGCTGCGCTCGCCGCGCGCCGGCGCGATCGTCGGCTCCGGCATCGGATCGATCGCCGATTACGACGACGCGATGGCCGTCGCGCAGCAGCGCGGCATCGACCGGACGCCGCCCTACGTCGTGCCGAGAGCGATGAGCAGCACGGCGTCGGCATGCGTGGCGCAGCTGTACGGCATCGAGGGCGTGTCGTACTCGCCGTCGTCCGCGTGCACGAGCGGCGCGCTCGCGATCGGCCACGCGACGCAATTGATCCGCCACGGCTGCCAGGACATCGTACTCGCCGGCGGCAGCGACGCGCTGCACGACAACATGACGTTGATGTTCGACGCGATGGGCGTGCTGTCGAGCGGTTTCAACGACACGCCGGACAGCGCGTCGCGCCCGTATGCGCTCGACCGCGACGGCTTCGTGATCGCGTCGGGCGCGGGCCTGCTCGTGCTCGAATCGCTCGACCATGCGCGCTCGCGCGGCGCGCGGATTTATGCGGAGGTGAGCGGGTTCGGGCAATGCACGGACAACGCCGGCATGGCGACGCCGCATGCGCGCGGCATCGCCCGCGCGATGCGCGATGCGGTCGAAGCCGGCGGCGGACGGCGCCCCGACTACGTCAATACGCACGCGCCGTCGACCCAGCCCGGCGACGTCGAGGAGTTGCAGGCGCTGCGCGACGTGTTCGGCGCCGACGTACCGGCGTTCTCGTCGACGAAAGGAATGACGGGCCATCCGCTCGGCGCGAGC
Organism: Burkholderia sp. KJ006; assembly: GCF_000262695.1. Lineage (NCBI taxonomy): Bacteria > Pseudomonadati > Pseudomonadota > Betaproteobacteria > Burkholderiales > Burkholderiaceae > Burkholderia > Burkholderia sp. KJ006. Next base: position 449,808 of record NC_017922.1, read on the forward strand.
GGCGCACATGAAGCGATCTACACGATGCTGATGATGCGCGACGGTTTCGTCGCGGGAACGGCCGTCGCCGGCCGACCCGATCCCGCTATCGCCGGCATGCCGCTCGTGCGCGACGCGCGCGACGCGACGATCGGCCGCGCGCTGTCGGTTTCGTTCGGCTTCGGCGGCAGTTGTACGAGTGTGTTGTTGGACGCCTGGAAGGGCGATTGATCTGAACCTGATGAGCTGAGAGGGCGATAACCATGAAACAAGCAGGACTTCTGGCCGGCGTGCTGGCCGCGGCCGCGTTGCTGACGGGGTGCGGCACGGTGGTGCGTTCGCTGCCTTTGCCGGCAGCGGCGACGGCGGCGGACAGCAGCGGCGTCGCGGTCTACTTCGGTGCACAGCCGCATCCGGACGTGAAGGCCGTCATCGGCCCGCATTCGGCGTCCGTGCGCGTGCAGCGCGGCACGCTGAACGAGCAGCCGACATGCGAGCTGGCGCTCGCCGAGGCATTGAACCGCCTTCGCACCTATGCGAAGAATCATGGCGGCGACGCGGTCATCAACGTGACGACGCGCTTTCACGAGAACCAGTCGAATTCGACCACCGGCTATACGTGCGGCGTGAGCCCCAGCGCGGGCGCGATCGCCGTGTCGGGCGATGTCGTGAAACTGAACGTCCGATAACGGAGTACCGATGAAACATCGCATCGCACTGGCGTTGCTCGCCGCGTCGTTTGCTGCCCCGGCCGCCTACGCGCGCGACACGATCGACACCTACCCGATCGACAGCGCACTGACGAGCGAGCCGGGCAAGGTCGACGACAGCATCGCGCTGTATTTCGGCGATCGGCCGCATCCGCGCGTGCTCAAGTCGTACGGGACGTTCGCGACCAACAAGAAGACCAACGCGTTCGGCAAGAGCGACGAGGCCGCGTGCCAGCACGTGTTCCTGTCGGCCGTGATCGAGCTTCAGGCGCGCGCCAAGCAGGAAGGCGGCAATGCCGTGATCGGCATCAACAGCAACTATCGGAACGTGTTGCACTCGAGCACGAGCGCGTACACCTGCGGCGCCGGCGCATTCGTGGCCGGCGTGGCGCTGACGGGCGAAGTCGTGACGTTGAAGCGGTAACGCGCGTCGATCCGCAACGGGCCGCCGCGAGGCGGCCTCGTCGGGCTCAGGCAGGCTTGCGTGCGGCGACGTTGACGAGCGTCTCGCGACGCTTGCCGGGCTTCGGCGTGTACAGGCCGATGCGCTCGAGCAGGCCGAAGTCTTTCGCGCGGCTCCACCACAGGTACGGGAACGACACGTTGCGGGCGTCGAAGGCGAAGCCGGCATCGCGCAGCATCGCGAGGTAGCCGTCGGCGCTTTTCTGAACCTGCATCGGATGGCGGAACAGCAGCCGGATCACCCACGACTTGATGTACGCGTCGGTCGATTCGGCGAACAGCAGCACGCCGCCCGGCTTCAGTACGCGGCGAAACTCGGCCAGTGCCTCGTCCTGATGAACGAGGTGGTGAAAGGTCTGGTGGCAGAACACGACGTCGACGCTCGAATCGGCCAGCGGAATCTGCGTGCAGTCGGCCCAATGCAGCTCGACCGGCGTGGCGCAGCGGCCGGCTTGTTGCGTCGCTTGCGCGAGCGATTCGTCGTGGCAGTCGACGCCGATGATCTTGCCGGGCGCGAACGCCTCGCTCAGCAGCCGGAACGACTTGCCCTGGCCGCAGCCCGCATCGAGGAGCACCGGCGCGGCCGGCAGCGGCGCGGCGATGAGCCGCTTCAGATCGGCGATCGCCACCCTGAGCACGTGATGCTCCCAGGTGTGCGTGCGCAGGAACCAGACGCCGAAGCGGGTTTCGGGAACATAGGCGGGAGCGTGCGTGCGGTGGGACGTCATGGGCCTTGGTCGGAATCCGGGATTTGTTTGGCGCCCATTGTAGTTTGCAACGCCATGTTGCGGCGTGAGAAACGTAAGATACCCAATCAATCGAAATGAACGGGCAAGCATGAACGAAATGAAATCGAATTCGGTCGACGTCGCCATCATCGGCGCCGGGCCGTCCGGCGCCGTCGCCGCCGCGCTGCTGCGCAATGCGGGCCGCTCGGTGCTCGTGCTCGAGCGCCAGCATTTTCCGCGTTTCTCGATCGGCGAGAGCCTGTTGCCGCAGAGCATGCGGTATCTCAAAGAGGCCGGCATGCTGCAGGCGGTCGTCGAGGCCGGCTTCCAGTTCAAGAACGGCGCGTATTTCGTTCATCGCGACCGGATGTCGTCGTTCGATTTCCGCGACAAGTTCTCCGACGGCTGGGGCACGGCCTATCAGGTCGAACGCGCCGCCTTCGACGATCTGCTGATCCGCTGTGCGGAGAAGCAGGGCGCGCAGGTGCGATTCGGTCATGCCGTGCGTGCGTTTCACGCCGGCGATACGCCGCGGCTCGACGTGGTCGACGAGGCCGGCCACGAATACGCCGTTCAAGCGTCGTTCGTGCTCGATGCGAGCGGCTTCGGCCGCGTGCTGCCGCGGCTGCTGGGGCTCGAAGCACCCACCGGCCTGCCGACGCGGGCGGCGATCTTCTCGCATGTCGAAGATCGTTTGCCGGCCGGCTCCACCGATCGCGACAAGATCTGTATCGCCGTGCATCCCGAGCGGCGCGACGTCTGGTTCTGGATGATTCCGCTGACCAACGGGCGCTCGTCGGTCGGCTGCGTGGCCGATGCGGCGTTCCTCGACGTGCCCGAAGCGGAGCAGGAAGCGCTGCTGCGCGAATTGCTGCAGACCGAGCCGACCCTGGCGCGGCTGGTCGGCAGCAAGCCGTTCGTGATGCCGGTGCGCCGCATCTGCGGCTATGCGTCGAACGTCGAGTCGCTGCACGGCCACGGCTATGCGCTGCTCGGCAACGCGGGCGAGTTTCTCGATCCGATCTTCTCGTCGGGCGTGACGATCGCGCTGCGCTCGGCCCATCTGGCGGTCGCCACGCTGGAACGGCAGCTGCGCGGCGAGACGGTCGACTGGGCACGCGATTACGACGTCGCGCTGCGCAAGGGCATCGATACGTTCCGCGCGTTCGTCGAGCGCTGGTACTCGGGCGCGCTGCAGGACATCGTGTTCCACGAAGACAAGGCATCCGACGTGAAGCGCATGGTGTGCTCGATCCTGGCAGGGTACGCGTGGGACGAGACCAATCCGTTCGTTCGGGAGCCGGCGCGCGGGCTCGATATCCTCGCGCAATTGTGTTGCCCGACGGGGGCGTCCGGCAACGCCGCTCAAGCGGCGACGCCGGATGGGGCGCGACGCCGTTGAATCCGAAGGCGTTCCTGCTCGCAAAAGCACGGCGTTTCCGCTCCCCGAAGCATCGCAATCTTCCGGCGAGGAGCGGGACGCAAAGCGGACCGGCGTGAATGCGCGTGCGCTACTTGCTGGCCGTCCGCAATTTCTCGCTCGCCGCGCGGAACGCGGCGTAGTGATCGCCCTCGTCGGCGGCGATCTGCCGGAACATCGCGGCCACTTTCTTGTCGCCGGCCGCATCGGCCTGCTCCGCGAATTTGACGTACATCTTGGTGTTCTCGTAGTGCTCGCCGGCCATGCCGTCGGCGAGGTTGGCCTCGTCGGACTTCGCCAGATTCAGCGCTTCCGCCTCGCGTGCGAAGTGCTCGTTGGCCTCCACGTTCGCGCTCTCGTCGAACAGCTTCGCGATCTCCGGGTGGCCGCTCTTGCGCGCATGCTCGGCGTAGGCCAGGTACTTCAGGTGCGCGTAGGCCTCGCCGTGCATCGCGGCCTCGAGGTTCTGCTTCGTCTGGTCTTTCAACGGACCGTCGGCGAACGCGGGAGCCGCGACGAACGAAAGCGCCGCCAGCGCGGCGACGGGCATCTGTTGCTTGAAGCGTTTCATGATCGGTATCCTTTTCGGGAACGTCGCCGACCGTGGCGACACCGACCATGTTGTCGTGCAGGATTGACAATGTCCTGACGTGCGCCACGACGTGCAACGACCATCGATGTGTGACGACGCGCATCGGCGCGGGTTTGTCAGGACATGGTCAGAAGGCGTCTCTAAGCTTGGCGATGAGCGCGCCTTGCGCTCGCCGTTTCAGGCAATAGGAGCCGCAACATGAATCGCAACCGCATCGGCAGCATCGTCGCTATCATCCTGCTGGGCAGCATCGCGGGCCAGGCCGTCGCCAGCCCGACCTGCACGCGTCAGCCCGAATCGCAATGGCTGAGCGAGACGGAGATGCAGAAGAAGATCAGTCAGATGGGCTACAAGGAAATCAAGGTGTTCAAGAAAACCACGTCCGGTTGCTACGAGATCTACGGTCGCACGGCCGACGGCCGCAAGGCCGAGGTCTATTTCAATCCGGTGACGGGCGCGGTCGTCGAAAGCAACGTGGACTAGCCATGCTGCCGCTGCATCGTCACGACACGCAGATCACTCCCGCCGCCGCCGGACATGACGCGAACGCGCGGTCGATCCCGGTGTGGGACCTCGTCGTGCGCATCTTTCACTGGAGCGTCGTGGCCGGCGTGCTCGCGAACTACGTGTTTCTCGAAGCCGGCAAGGCGCCGCACCGTTACGTCGGCTACGCGGTGGCCGGCGCGCTCGCCGTGCGCGTCGTGTGGGGCTTCGTCGGCAGCACGCACGCGCGCTTCGCGGACTTCGTCACGACGCCGCGCGCGGCGGCGATGCACATCGCGAGCGCTGCAACCGGGCGCGATCGCCGCTATGTCGGCCACAACCCGGCGGGCGGCCTCATGATGCTCGCGCTGATGGCGCTGCTCGCCGCCGTCTGCATCACGGGCTGGATGCAGGGCCTCGACCGCTTCTGGGGCGAGCAATGGCTTCAGACCACGCATGCGTTGCTCGTCGACGCCGTGCTGGTCATGGCGGCGCTGCACGTGACGGCCGCGGTAGTGGAGAGCCGCCGACATCGCGAGAACCTCGTGCTTGCGATGGTGACCGGGCGCAAACGGGCAGCATCTGAAACGGACGTCGATCATGCGGCTGCTGCTCGTCGAAGATAACGCCAGGCTCGCGTCGCTGCTCGCCGACGGGCTGGCGAAGGAAGGCTTCGCGGTGGACTGGTGCGCGACACTCGATCTCGCGACGCGTGCGTTCGCGTCGACCCCCTACGACCTGGTGCTGCTCGATCTCGGCATGCCGGACGGCAACGGCGTGACCTTCGTGAAGGCGATGCGCCGCGGCGGCCATACGGTGCCGGTGCTGATCATCACGGCGCGTAGCAGTCTGGACGACCGCGTGATCGGGCTCGACTCGGGCGGTGACGACTACCTGGTCAAGCCGTTCGAGCTGCGCGAGCTGACGGCGCGGTGTCGTGCGCTGCTGCGCCGGCCGGGCGCGTGCCTCGGCACCACGCTTGCGGTGGCCAATCTCGAACTCGATACGGCGGGGCGGGAAGTGCGCGTCGCGGGGCGCGTCGTGCCCGTGCCGCCGCGTGAGCTGGGGCTGCTCGAATGCCTGATGCGGCGGGTGGGCCATGTGGTCACGAAAGGCGCGCTCGAGGATTCGCTGTACGCGCTCGAAGCCGAGGTCACGCCGAACGCGCTGGAGGCAGTGGTGTCGCGCTTGCGGCGCCGGCTCGCCGCGGCGCATGCGCAGGTCGCGTTGCACACCGCGCACGGGATCGGCTACATGCTGACCGGCACATCCGCGTCCGCGTCGGACGACGGCGACGAAGCGCAGCGCAATGGTTGACGGGGCGGGCACGCGGGTGCGGCGACGCCACACGCTGTTCTTCACGATCTCCGTGCGGCTGGCCGTCGTCGGTTGCATCTTCATGCTGGTGCAGTTGCTCGCCGTCATGTGGATGTACGTGCGCAACCCCAACGAGCTCGATCAGTTGCTGATCTCGGCCGAGGCGACCCGCATCGCGCGCGCCATCGCCGCCGACGGCGCGGATGCCGGCCTCGCGCGATCCGCGGATCTCGCGCAGCCGCTCGCGCCCTACACGCGCCGCGCGTTCGTCGTTCACGAGAAGGGCGGCGCGATCGTCGCGCGACATGACGACGGCGAGGTGCGGATCGAACAGGAGGCGCCCATGTCGTTCCTGGTGATCCGCACGCAGCGCGAAACATGGGGCGACCGCTTTCTGCTCACGGGCACGCGGCGCGTGACGGTGGCCGACCGCCCGTACTGGGTGACGGTGGCGATCGCCGGCCGCGGCTTCAAGCCGTTCGTTCCGGTGATCTTCGACGAGATCCGCTTCCATGTCTTGCTTCCGCTCGCGCTGCTTTCGGGCTTGCTGCTGCTGTTCAACTTCAGCGTGGTGCGCAGCACGCTGAAGCCGCTCGATGAAACGATTGCCGCGGTGGATCGCATCGATCCGGCGCAGATCGCCACGCGCATAACGGATGCGACGCCGCTGTGGGAGGTGCAGGCGCTGGTCGGATCGGTGAACCGCATGCTCGACCGGCTGCAGCTGTCGGTGGAAACGCTGCGCGAGTTCGCGGGCGACGCTGCGCACGAGTTGCGCACGCCGCTGGCGATCCTGATGCTCGGCATCGGAAGCCTGCCCGACGGAGAGACGAAGACGAAGCTCACGCGCGACGCGCAGCGAATGAAGCGGCTCGTGGACCAGATGCTCGACATGGCGCAGGCGAGCACGGTCGAAATTGCCGCGGACGATCGCGTCGACCTCGGTGCGCTGGCGCGCGACGTTTCCACCGACCTGCTGCCGCTCGCGGTGGCGCGCGGCCGTTCGATCACGTTCGTCGATGCAGGCGGCGCGACGATCCGCGGCCACACGGAAGCGCTCGGCCGGGCGCTGCGCAACGTGATCGAGAACGCGCTCGAGCATACGCCGAGGGGAACGACGGTCGAGGTGGTGAGCGGGCCGGGCAGGTGTTGCTCGGTCCGCGACCACGGCCCGGGTGTTCCGGCGCGCGAGCGCGCGAGAATATTCGATCGCTTTTATCGGGTCGACCGGAGTCGCAACGCAGGCGCGGGGCTCGGACTCGCGATCGTCGCGACGATCATGGAAGCGCACGGCGGCTGGATCGAAGTCGACGATGCGGCGGATGGCGGCGCGTTGATGCGTCTGCGGTTTTAGGGCGGCCATGCGGGCGCGGCGTAGCGGGGATGCATGACGACATGCACGCTCGCCTGCCTTCACGCCGCCTGCCTTCACGCCGCCTGTCGCGCGACGCCGAGTGCGAGCGCCGCCTTCGCGAGCAGCCGACGCAAACGCTCGGTGGCGGTCGCGACCGCGTGAAGCGGCGCGCGCGCCAGTTGCCGATCGTGCAGCGTCAGCAATTGCGCCACGTGCCCGTGGTCCTGTGCATCCATGCGCCATTCGCCCGTGGTGTGGCCGCGGTCGGTGCATCGGCGCAGCGCCGCTTCCATCTCCGCGAACGCGGCCTGGTCGCCGTCCCCATAGCCGGCTTCGTGAAGAAACTCGGCCAGGAACAGGATCTCGACGAGCCGCGAGAGCTGCCGCTCGTTGCCGTGGCCCGCACGGATCGCGGCCAGCACGAGGTGGTACTCGAGCGATTGTCGGTCGACCGTCGCACGCGGCGTCGGCAGCAGCATGGCCTTGTTGCGCGAGCGAACCGGCGAACGTCGAAGCGTCATCGTGCGGGATCCTTCAGGCGGAACATCGGACCGCGAATAGCCATGCACCGGCGCATGCCGCGTATGCGGAGCGGCCGAGCGGCCGGTTCCGCTGCGTTCCACTGCGAACCATCTCGACCTCCTTCATGCGCGGCCCGTCACCGTTCCGGAACCTGGGCGAGCAGCGCATCGACGACGCCGTACCCGACGCGATCGGCCGGATCGAGCGCGCGCAATTTCTCGACCAGCGCGCGCGCGACGCGGTACTCGCCCAGCCGCACGCTGATGAACGCGAGCGCCTTCAGCGTGAACAGCCAGAAGCGGGCGGGGCCGGGCACCGAAAAATCGGCGTCGCTCGCGCGCACCGTGCGCCAGTCGCGGGCGAGCGACGCCTGCTCGGCCGCGACCGCGAGCGCCTTGATCGCGACCTGTTGCGCGTGCGCGAGCTCGCCGGCCGCCGCATGGAACTTGTAGAGCAGGTAGTACGCGGGCAGGCTGCGCGGCGCGCTGAGCACGGCTGCCCACAGCGCCGCGCCGGTCTCGTCGCGCGTCGCCCCGCGCGCCGAGTCGATCAGATGCCGGATCGACGCGGGCACGTCGCCGCCGAACAGCTCGGCGGACTCGGATCCCGTCATCAGGTTCACCAGATCTCCCTCGGCGCGAGCAGACGTGCGACCGGCTCGCCACGTTCGAGGTGGCTGGAGAAAATCTCGTCGACGTCGGCCGGCGTGACGCCGCTGTACAGCACGGCTTCCGGATAGACGACGACATTCGCGCCGCGCTCGCACGGGCCGAGGCAGCCCGCGTAGGTGATGGCGACCGTGTCGTAGGCCTGGCGCTTCTGCTGCTCGGCCCAGAACGCCTGCAACAGCGCGGCCGAGCCGTGGCCGCCGCCGCAGGAGCCGCGCGGATGGTTCGGCGGCCGGTTCTGCGTGCAGACGAAGACGTGTCGTGTCGGACGTGGCATCGCGGTATCCCTCCTTCAACCGAACTTGAACAGGATCCCGTGGCCGCCCCGCGGGTACTCCCATTCGATGTTCTGATGTTCGCTGCACAGGATCCGGCAGCTCCCGCACTCGAGGCAGCCGTCGGTGATCAGCGTCACCGCGCCGTTGCCTTCGGCCTTGTAGCACGACGCCGGGCAGACGAACGTGCAGCTCTTCTGCCTGCAGTCGTTCAGGCAGACGTCCGTGCTCTTGATGCGGATGTGCGGCCGGCCCGCGTCGACGCGGTAGCGGTTCTGAAACAGCTTTTCCTCGACGTTGACTGTCACGGTGTTCATCGGAATGCCCTCCAGATTTTGAACGCGTCGCCGACCAGGCCGGCGAACGAACGGCTCTTGCGGAAACTCGACACGATCGCGCGCTCCTTGGTCTTCTTGTCGACGCCGTCGACGGTGATCATCGTGCGCGCGGCGTTCGCGACCAGATCCGGATAGGTCGTGAAGAACTGCGGATTGCGGTGCAGCGTGTCCGGCATGTCGCGGTACTTGTACAGATCCTTCATCACGAAGCTGTCGTCGAGCTTCGCCTTGTACGCCTTCAGCTCGCCCGCGCGATAGCCGCAGCCGGCCGCCTTCGCCGCGATCACCGTCTCGGCCGCGAGGCGCCCGGTCGTCATCGCGAGGTTCGAGCCTTCGCGGTGCGCGGCGTTGACGAAGCCGCCCGAGTCGCCGACGATCATCCAGCCGTTGCCGTACACGCGCGGCACCGCGTGGAAGCCGCCTTCCGGGATCAGGTGCGCGCAGTACTCCTTCATCTCGCCGCCCTCGATCAGCGGCGCGATCGCCGGATGGCGCTTCATCTGCTCGATCAGCACGTACGGGCTCGTGCGGTTCGCGTTCTGCTTGAAATCGGACAGCATGCAGCCGACGCCGATCGTCAGCGATTCGCGGTTCGTGTACAGGAAGCCCGTGCCCATCATGCCGTCGGTGATCCGGCCGACCATCTCGATCACGACGCCTTCGTCCTCGCCGATGTTGAAGCGCTGACGGATCGTCTCTTCCGGCATGAACAGGATTTCCTTGACGGCGAGCGCGACGTTGCCGGCGTCGATCTCGTCGTGGAAACCGGCCTTGCGCGCAAGCGTCGAATTCACGCCGTCGGCGAGGATCACGACGTCGGCGTACACGTCGCCCTGCTCGCGATCACACTGCACGCCGACCACCTGGTCGCCGTCGAGGATCAGATGGTTGACGGTCGTCTCGCAGATGACCAGCGCGCCGGCCTCGCGCACCTTCGACGAGAACCACTTGTCGAACTGCGCGCGGATGATCGTGTAGCGGTTGTACGGCGGCTTGTTGTAGTCGTCGCTGCGCACGTGCGTGCCGACGAACGACGTCTCGTCGAGCATCCACAGGCGCTGCTCGATGATGTGACGCTCGAGCGGCGCGTCGTCGCGAAAGTCGGGGATGATCTCCTCGAGCGCCTTCGCGTAGAGGATCGCGCCTTGCACGTTCTTGCTGCCCGGATACTCGCCGCGCTCGATCTGCAGCACCTTGAGGCCGGCCTTCGCCATCGTGTAGGCCGCGGCATTGCCCGACGGCCCCGCGCCGACGACGATCGCGTCGAATTGCGACGGTTTTTTCATCTCGCTGCTCCTTATGCGACCTGCTTGCCGCGAACCGACAGGTGTTCCGCGAACGCTTGCGTGAGCGCGGGCAGCACCTGCATCGCATTGCCGACGATGCCGAAGTGCGCGAAGTCGAAGATCGGCGCGTTCGGGTCGGTGTTGATCGCGACGATCACGTCCGCGCTCTCCATCCCCACGCGATGCTGGATCGCACCGGAAATGCCGGCCGCGATGTAGAGCTTCGGCCGCACGGTCTTGCCGGTTTGTCCGACCTGCCGGTCGGCCTCGACCCAGCCGGCCTGCACGCACGGGCGCGTCGCGCCCACCTCGCCGCCGAGCACGCGCGCGAGCTCGAACACGAGGCGGAAGTTCTCCGGATTCTTCAGCCCCTTGCCGCCGCTCACGATCACGTCGGCATAGGGCAGGTTGATGCGGTTGCTGTTCGCGTCGGCGATGAAGTCGAGCAGCTTCGTGACGATGTCGGTCTCGACCATGCCGAACGTTTCCTGCACGATCTCGCCGCCGCGGCCGGGCTCGGCGCGCGGCATCGCCATCACGCGCGGGCGCACGGTCGCCATCTGCGGCCGGTACGCGAGCGTCATGATCGTGCACAGCAGCGAGCCGCCGAAGGTCGGCCGCGTCGCGGCCAGCGCACGCGTGGCCGGATCGATGTTGAGCGCGGTGCAGTCCGCGGTCAGTCCGGTCAACAGCGTGGTCGCAACCGAGCCGGCGAGGTCGCGGCCCATCGACGTCGCGCCGAGCAGCAGGATTTCGGGCTGGTAGCGATTGACGAGCTCGGTGAGCGCCTTCGTGAACGGCTCGTTCCGGTAGCCGTGCAGCACCGGCGCGTGAATCACGTAGGCCTTGTCGGCGCCGTAGCCGAACGCGTCGGCGGCGAACGCCTCGAGCGCTTCGTCGGGGCCGCCGAGCAGCACGACGGACACGTCGCTGCCGAGCTTGTCGGCGAGCTTGCGCGCCTCGCCGACGAGTTCCCACGACACGCCGTGCACGTGGCCGCGGTCGTGCTCGACGAACACCCAGACGCCCTTGTACGCCTTCAGGTGCTCGGGCAGCTCCAGATTGCGGCCGCCGGCCTTCCTGACGGGCGCGGCGGGCGGGTTGGCGGCGGTCGTCATGTCGACTCCTTCATCAGCAGGTCGGTTTCGAGCGTCGGATGACGCGTGAAGATCTTCTGCAGCAAGGTCAGCGACACGTCGCGCAGCGTCGACGTGTCGAGTTCGAGCAGGTCGGCCTTCTCGCTGCGCGGGGTCGGGCCGAACACCTTGCTGACGACGGTCGGCGATCCCTTCAGGCCGATCTTCGTCACGTCCTCGATGCCGGCGTCCTCCTTGTTCCATCTGCGCACCGGGAAACCGGCCGCGTGGATCATCGCGGGCATCGTCGCGAAGCGCAGCTCGTTGGTGTTCTCGAGCATCGTGACGAGACACGGCAGCGCGGTCTTCAGCACCTGCACGCCGCCTTCCGCGCGACGCTCGACGACGATCGTGCGCGCCTCGGGATCGATCTCGACGATGCGCGACACGTAGGTCAGCAACTGCATCCCGAGCCGCTTCGCGATGCCGGGGCCGACCTGGGCGGTGTCGCCGTCGATCGTCTGCTTGCCGGTGAACACGATGTCGACCGCCTGTTCGCGCGCGATCTGGCGAATGCCGGCCGCGAGCGCATAGGAGGTCGCGAGCGTGTCGGCGCCCGCGAACGCGCGGTCGGTCACGAGGATCGCGTCGTCGGCGCCGTAGCTCACGCATTTGCGCAGCGCGTCCTCGGCCTGCGGCGGCCCCATGCAGAGGGCGGTGACCATGCCGCCGAAGCGGTCCTTCAGCCGCAGCGCTTCTTCGAGCGAGAACAGGTCGTACGGATTGGGGATCGCGGGCACGCCCTGCCGCATGATCGTGTTGGTGACCGGATGAACCCGGATCTGCGCCGAATCCGGAACCTGCTTGATGCAGACGACGATGTGCATGGTGGGTTTCTCCGTCATGCGGTGCCGCGCGCCGGCAGCGACGCGCGGAGAGTGTCGACGGACACGTGCTGGCGGCCGTCGACGTCCTGGAATACCTTGAAGACCTTTTCCTCGGCGGGCGTCGACGCGACGAAGTCGCGGTAGGCCCGTGCGAGCTGGTCGCGGTAGGCGGCGAACAGCGCGGCTTCGGTGTCCTGCGGGATCGACGCCTGCTGCCGGATGTACTGGAAGAAGCGCTTGAGGATGTGCAGACGGCAGACGTCGACCACCTTCTGGTCGAACGGCACGCCAAAGAACTGCAGGAAGTCCTCCGCGGAGGACAGGTGTTTCAATCGTTCGGCGAGGGGCGTCATGGCGAATCACTCCGGACGGCGGGACGGGGATGGCGCGTGCACGGCGTCCATGCAGCCGTCGCCGCAGCATGGTTCGCCGGGCGCGCCGGGACGCGGCGGCAGCGGGCCGCCTGGGCTGGACTGCTCGAGCCGGGCGACGCGATCGAGCAGGCACGCGAGCGCCTTGCCGACCGGGTCGGGAATCAGGTGATGGTTCAGGTCGTAGCCGTGCGCGGTGCGCCGGTCGCGCGGCGCGACGACGCGCGCCGGAATCCCGACGACGGTCGCGTGGTCCGGCACCGCGTCGATCACGACCGAGTTCGCCGCGATCCGCGCGCCATCGCCGACCGCGATCGGGCCGAGGATCGTCGCGCCCGCGCCGACGATCACGCGCTCGCCGAGCGTCGGATGGCGCTTGCCCGCGTGCAGGCTGGTGCCGCCGAGCGTGACGCCGTGATAGAGCGTGCAGTCGGCGCCGATCTCGGCCGTCTCGCCGATCACGACGCCCGAGCCGTGATCGATGAACAGGCGCGGGCCGATCGTCGCGCCGGGATGGATGTCGACCTGCGTGACCATGCGCGCGACGAACGACAGCACGCGCGGCAGGTAGCGCCAGCCGCGCCGCCACAGCGCATGCGCGACGCGGTGCGCGGCGAGCGCGTGCAGCCCCGGATAGATGGTCCAGACCTCGAGCCGGCTGCGCGCGGCCGGATCGCGCTCGAGCACGCAGCGTGCGTCGCCGCGCAGCAAGGCCCACCATGAGCGGCCGGCGGCGCGCTCGGCCGCCGCCGCCGCCGCGGATGCGGTGCGCGGCACGGCGCTCATGACCATTCCTCGACGAGTTCGCGCGTCTCGACCAGGAACCGGTACAGATCGGCCGCGTTCGGCGCCTGCTTCGTCTGGGTCGCATGCTGACGGATGCGCGCGAGCAGCAGCGGCACGAGCTGGTCGGCGACCGGCAGCCCGAGCGCCTCGTACGCATGGCGCACGCCGTGCGAGCCGGAATGCTTGCCGAGCACGAGCGAGCGCGCGCGGCCGAGCTCGGCCGGATCGAAGCTCTCGTAGGTCGTCGGATTCTTCGCGAGGCCGTCGGTGTGGATGCCCGACTCGTGCGTGAACACGCCGCCGCCGACGATGCTCTTGTTGAGCGCGACCTGCCGCCCGGACGCATGCTCGACGAGCCGCGAAATGCCGACGAGCGCGGTGGTGTCGACGCCGGTGTCGCGGCCGAGCAGATGGCGCGAGCACATCACGACCTCCTCGAGCGCCGCGTTGCCCGCGCGCTCGCCGAGGCCGTTGACCGTCGTGTTCGCATGCGTCGCGCCGGCCCGCAGCGCCGCGAGCGTGTTGGCGGTGGCGAGCCCGAGATCGTTGTGCGCGTGCATCTCGATCTCGATGTCGACGGCGTCGCGCAGGCGCGCGACGGCTTCGTAGGTCGAGAACGGATCGAGCACGCCGAGCGTGTCGGCGAAGCGGATGCGCTGCGCGCCGCATTGCTGCGCGAGCCGCGCGACGTCGGCGAGGAACGCCGGGTCCGCGCGCGACGCGTCCTCGGCGCCGAGCGAGATCTTCAGGTCGCTGCGCACGGCCTCGCCGATTACGCGCTTGATCTGCGCGAACACCCAGGCGCGCGGCTGGCGCAGCTTGTATTGCAGATGGATGTCCGACACCGGCACCGACAGGTGAATGATGTCGGGCCGGCTGCGCAGCGCCGCGGCGAGGTCGCCCGGCGTCAGGCGTCCCCAGACCATGACGCTCGCGTCGAGATTCAGGTCGACGATCGAGCGGATGTCCGCAATCTCGTCGGCGCCCATCGACGGGATGCCGATTTCGAGTTCGGGCACGCCGGCGTTCGACAACGCGGTCGCGATCGCGCATTTCTCCTCGACGGTGAACGCGACGCCGGCGGTCTGTTCGCCGTCGCGCAGTGTCGTGTCGTTGATGATCGGAATGGACATGGTTGCGATTCCAGAGGGCGTTGCGATACGTATTTGCAAAGGTCGTGCCAATTGCGCATGGGTTCGCGAGAGGCCGTCGCGACGCGGGTTTGCGCGAATCGCGCAGCGTGCGGATGGCGGCTTGCCGCCGACGCGTGTCGCGAATGTGCTGTTTCGGACAGCGGTGCGTCGGCTGGATGTCGGGTCGTTGGCGCGCCGTGTGCGCGACGTCGCGCGTGCAGCGCGGCGCGCAGGAGAACGTACGAGCGGGATGAGCGGCAGGCGCGTGACGAAGAGGTGAACGGCGTCCCGCGGACGGCCCGCGCGCTCAGCGTTCGCGTGCGAGATTGCGCGTGTGGCGCGGGAGTTCGATCGTCAGGTCGTCGTTGCCGAGGCTCACGCAGCACGCGAGCCGTGACTGCGCGTCGAGCCCCCACGCGCGATCGAGCTGGTCGTTCTCTTCGTCGTCCGGCGGCGCGAGCGACGCGCCGCCTGCGCGTACATACACATGGCAGGTCGCGCACGCGGCGACCATCTCGCACGCATGCTCGAGCGCGATCCCGCTTGCGAGCAGGCTCTCGCACAACGACGCGCCGCGCGGCGCATCGAATGCATGGCCGTTGGGACACAGCGCAGGATGGGGCAGAACCCGGACGCAGGGCATACGCGCTCCTCGGTGTCCGTTACGCGAGGCTGTCGAGCGCGCGCCCGGCGAGCGCGCTGCGGATCGACGCATCCATCCGGCGCGCGGCGAACTGCTCGGTGGCGCGGGACAGCGCGTCGGCGGCCTCGCGCAGCGCGTCGAGCGGCGCGGCCGTGCCGAGCGCATCGGCGACGCGGAACAGCGCCTGCCGGACCGCCGCGAGTTCGTCGGCCGACAGCAGCGATGCATGCTCCGTCAGCGCGGCTTCGGTCGCGTCGAGCATCCGGCGCGCATCGACCTGCGCTTCGCGCCACGCGCGCAGCTGCATGTCCGCCACGGACGTGTCGATCGCATCGCGCAGCATCGACGCGACCTGGTCGTCGCTCAGGCCGTAAGACGGCTTCACTTCGACGTGCGCATCGACGCCGCTGCGCTGCTCGCGCGCGGTGACGGCCAGCAGCCCGTCGGCGTCGATCTGGAACGTGACGCGGATGCGCGCGGCGCCGGCCACCGCGGGCGGAATCCCGCGCAGCGTGAAACGCGCGAGCGAGCGGCAGTCGCCCACCGATTCGCGCTCGCCCTGCACGACGTGAATCGACATCGCGGTCTGGCCGTCCTTGAACGTCGTGAATTCCTGCGCGCGTGCGACCGGAATCGTCGAGTTGCGCGGAATGATCTTCTCGACGAGGCCGCCCATCGTCTCGATGCCGAGCGACAGCGGGCACACGTCGAGCAGCAGCCACGCGTCGCTGCCGGCGTTGCCGGCGAGGATGTCGGCCTGTTTCGCGGCGCCGAGCGCGACCACCTGATCGGGATCGATGTCGGCCAGCGGCTCGCGGCCGAACAGGCTGCGCACCGCGTCGCGCACGACCGGCATCCGCGTCGATCCGCCGACGAGGATCACGCCGTCCAGCTCGCCGATCGCCAGCTGCGCGTCGCGCAGCGCGCGTTTGGTCGCCGCCAGCGTGCGCGCGACGAGCGCTTCCGCGAGCCCCGCGAACGCCGCGCGCGACAGCGTTTGCCGCAGCTCGACGCCGTTCGACAGCCGGATCGCGAGATCGGCGCTCGCCGCGTGCGACAGCGTTTCCTTCGCCGCGCGCGCGGCGCTCAGCATCGCGCGCTGGTCGCCGGGCGCGTGCGAGGCGAGCGTGTCGACGCCGTGCGCGCGGCACAGCCAAGCCGCGATCGCGTGATCGAAATCGTCGCCGCCGAGCGCCGAGTCGCCGCCCGTCGCGAGCACTTCGAACACGCCGTTCGCGAGCTTCAGCACCGACACGTCGAAGGTGCCGCCGCCGAGATCGTAGACGACGTACGCGCCTTGCGCGCCGCGGTCGAGGCCGTAAGCGACCGCGGCGGCCGTCGGCTCGTTCAGCAGGCGCAGCACGGTCAGGCCGGCGAGCCGCGCGGCGTCCTTGGTCGCTTGCCGCTGCGCGTCGTCGAAATACGCGGGCACCGTGATGACGACGCCGGCCAGCTCGCCGCCGAGCGCCGTCTCGGCGCGCACGCGCAGCGCGCGCAGGATCTCGGCCGACACCTCGACGGGCGTGCGAACGCCGCCGGCCGTGTCGAGCGCGACCATGCCGGGCCGTTCGACGAACCGGTACGGCAGGGCGTCGGCGCCCGCGACATCCGCGAGGCCGCGGCCCATCAGGCGCTTCACCGACACGATCGTGTTCTGCGGATCGTCGACCTGACGCAGCTGCGCGAGCCGGCCGATCTCGGTTGCGCCGGACGGCAGATAGCGCACGATCGACGGCAGCAGCGCGTGGCCGTCCGCATCCGGCAGCACGCGCGCGAGCGCGCTCTGCACGGTCGCGACGAGCGAGTTGGTCGTGCCGAGGTCGATGCCGGCGGCGAGCCGGTGCTGATGCGGTGCGGCGGCGCGCCCGGGTTCGGCGATCTGTAGCAGGGCCATGACGGGTCTCCGTGCGGTCGGTGCGAATGTCGCGTGCGGGCGTGCTCAGACGGCGAAGCTCTCGCCGCAGCCGCAGTTCGCGGTCGCGTTCGGGTTGTGGAACTTGAAGCCTTCGTTCAGGCCCTCGCGGACGAAGTCGAGCTCGGTGCCGTCGAGCATCGGCAGGCTGCGCGGGTCGACGACGACGGTCACGCCGTGCGTCGCGAAGCACAGATCGTCGTCGTTCGGCGCGTCGACGAATTCGAGCGCGTAGGCGAAGCCGGAGCAGCCGCTCGTCTTGACCGCGACGCGCAGGCCGAGCCCGGCGCCGCGCTTTTGCAGCGCCTTCTCGATGTGGCGCGCGGCCGCTGGAGTGACGGAGATGGCCATCGCGCGCTCACACGGAAAAGGAACTGCCGCAGCCGCACGTGCTCTGCGCGTTCGGGTTCTGGATCACGAAGCGCGAGCCTTCGAGCCCGTCCTCGTAGTCGACGCGGGCGCCCGCGAGGTATTGCCGGCTCATCGCGTCGATCAGCAGCGTGACGCCGTCGGTGACGACTTGCAGGTCGTCATCGGCGACCTGGTCGTCGAACGCGAAACCGTATTGAAAGCCCGAGCAGCCGCCGCCCGACACGTAGAGCCGCAGTTTCAGCTGCGGGTTGCCTTCCGCGTCGATCAGCGCCGCGACTTTCGCGGCCGCGTTGGGCGTGAAGTCCAGAAAGGCCGGCAGCGGGACGGGCGCGGCGTCGGCGGACGGTTGCAGGAGTTCCATGGGGCGATCCTCGAAGGAGTGAAGCGTTCAGTTCGGCGTGGACGTGCAGACCGGCTGCTCGGCGAGCGTCTCGCCGCCCGCGCCCGGATGCCGCGAGCGGAAATCGGCGACGGCGGCCTTGATCGCGTCCTCGGCCAGAATCGAGCAGTGAATCTTCACGGGCGGCAGCGCGAGTTCTTCGGCGATGTCGGTGTTCTTGATCGCGAGCGCTTCGTCGAGCGTGCGGCCGCGCACCCATTCGGTGACGAGCGAGCTCGACGCGATCGCGGAGCCGCAGCCGTAGGTCTTGAATCTCGCGTCCTCGATCACGCCGTCGGCATTCACGCGGATCTGCAGCCGCATCACGTCGCCGCATGCGGGCGCGCCGACCATGCCGGTGCCGACGTCGTCGGCGCCGGCGTCGAACGAGCCGACGTTGCGCGGGTTTTCGTAGTGGTCGAGGACCTTGTCGCTATAGGCCATTGCATGCTCCGCGTGGAGGGATGACGACGGTGGATTGACGACCGCCGGATTTGCAACATCCATGCCACGCTTTTTTTTCGCTTGATATCGTGGATGTCGAGCTGCGCATTGTCGAGTTTGTCGCGCGCACCCGGCGAACGGCGCGCGACCTTGTCGCCTTTGTCTGGTCTTTTCTCGCCTGTGTCGGCTTTGTCGCCGCGGGCAGGCGTCGTGATCCGGCAGCACGAGATGGGCGCAGATATTGCTTCGCCATTACGTCGCGCCGGAGTGCTGCACGCGCGGGCGAGCCATCGCAGGAGCGAAAGCCATGCCGAATTCCCATGCAAGCGAGCATCGCCGTGATCTCGACGTGGTCTATGAAGTGGGCAAGACGCTGATATCGTCGCTCGACGTCTCGCAGACCTTCCTCACGTCGCTGCGTTACCTGTCGTACACGCTGGGTTGGCGCTCGGCGTTCGTCGTCGTCGTCGAGCCGGACGGCTACCTGCGCGGCCTGTGCTGCACCGGCCTCGCCGACGACTGGCGCCAGCGCGTGCGCTTCCTGCCCGGCGAGGGCATCGTCGGACGCATCTTCACGAGCGGCTCGCCGGTGATCGTGCCGGAAGTGCGCGACGAGCCGCTGTTCCTCGATCGCACGGGCGGCGCGGGCGAGCCCGACGACGGCTCGGTCGCGATGCTCGGCATGCCGATCCGCCACGAGCAGCGCACGCTGGGCGTGCTGGTCGCGTTTTGTTCGAACCCCGATCGCAACCGCGTGTTCGCGAACGACCTGTATCTGATGAAGATCGTCGCGACGCTGATGGGGCAGGCGATGCTGCTACATCGCAGCGTCAGCTGCGCGCACGACCGCCTGCAGGACGAGGTGCGGCGCATGCAGAAGGCGATCCGGCCGGTGCAGCAGCTCGATCAGGTGGTCGGCGTGTCGGCGCCGATGCAGCAGGTGTTCTCGCAGGTCCATCAGGTCGCGCCGGCTCGCACGACGGTGCTGCTGCGCGGCGA
This sequence comes from Burkholderia sp. KJ006, assembly GCF_000262695.1. Lineage (NCBI taxonomy): Bacteria > Pseudomonadati > Pseudomonadota > Betaproteobacteria > Burkholderiales > Burkholderiaceae > Burkholderia > Burkholderia sp. KJ006. The sequence goes on from NC_017922.1 coordinate 468,944, forward strand.
GAGCGGCACCGGCAAGGAGGTGATCGCGCGCGCGATCCACCGGCTGTCGCCGCGCAACGACCACGCGTTCATCTCGGTGAACTGCGCGGCGCTGACCGAGACGCTGCTCGAAAGCGAGCTGTTCGGGCACGAGAAGGGCGCGTTCACCGGTGCGCAGGGATTGCGCAAGGGGCGTTTCGAACTGGCGCATGGCGGCACGCTGTTCCTCGACGAGATCGGCGACATCTCGCCGTCGTTCCAGGCGAAGCTGCTGCGCGTGCTGCAGGAGCGCGAGTTCGAGCGGGTCGGCGGCGCGGCGCCGGTGAAAGTCGATGTGAGATTGATTCTCGCCACCAATCGCAATCTCGAGCGGATGGTGAAGGAAGGCGAGTTCCGCGCCGACCTCTACTACCGGATCAACGTCGTCAGCATCCAGTTGCCGCCGCTGCGCGAGCGGCGCGACGACATCCCCGCGATGGCCCAGCACTTTCTCGATCGCTTCAACCGCGACAACGGCCGCGCGCTGCGCTTCAGCGAGGACGCGATGCGCGTGCTGACGAGCTGCTACTGGCCCGGCAACGTGCGCGAGCTCGAGAACTGCGTCGAGCGCACCGCGACGATGACGCATCACGACACGATCGACCGCCTCGCGTTCCTGTGCCAGGAGGACCGCTGCCTGACGAAGGTGCTGCATCACATCGAGCGCGAGGACGCGGTGCGTCCCGCGCGGCTGCTCGACATTCCGATCTGCGAGGTGCCCGCGCCTGGCGCGGGCGATCACCGCGGCTTGCCGCGCGACGGCGGCTTCGCGGACGACCCGTTCGACGACGCGTTCCATGAACACGAGCACGACCACGACCACGACGACGCGTTCGCGATGAACGGCGACGACGAAGGCAAGCCGGAAGGCGAGCGCGAGCGGCTGATCTGGGCGATGGAGCGCTGCGGCTGGGTGCAGGCGAAGGCCGCGCGCCTGTTGAAGATCACGCCGCGACAGATCGGCTACGCGCTGCACAAGTACGGCATCGAGGTGCGGCGGTTCTGACCGGCGCCGCCATGCCGCGCGTGCGCTGAGCTGCACGCGCGGCGCCTGACTGCGCGCTTGCGCCGCCGCATGCGCGCACGCCGCTTCCGCTTCCACTTTTCTTCCCGACCGACCTCACGCGCACGCCCGCGGTCCCATCCCGCTGCAGCCGCCGACGCATCGGCGCGCTTCCCTCCGCCACTTCCCGTTTGTGTCGTTTGTCGCAACCGCGACAGCGGCGGCCGCCGTTCTCGTCGCGGAACACGCGCCGGCCCGACAAACCGGACATCGGATCCGCCGCTCAGGCGCGCCGCTGCGTGCGTCGCGGCGTGGCACGGTTCTGGCTTTTAACGTCGCACGTCGTCCCCGTCGAATTCCAGGAGAAGTCCATGCACAGCGCACAGAACGTCGGCATGCCCCCCGCGTCGGCCTATATCGGCATCGGCGAGATCAAACCGCTCGGTATGCCAGCGGACGTCCCGGCAGCGGGCGGCGGTTGCGGCACGCAGGGCGGCGACGGCAAGGCGAGCTGCGGCTCGTCGGGCGGCCCCGACGACATGCCGGCCGAGATCTGGGAGAAGGTCAAGAACCACCCGTGCTACTCGGAAGAGGCGCATCACCACTACGCGCGGATGCACGTCGCCGTCGCGCCCGCCTGCAACATCCAGTGCAACTACTGCAACCGCAAATACGACTGCTCGAACGAGTCGCGCCCCGGCGTCGTGTCGCAGAAGCTCACGCCCGAGCAGGCGGTCAAGAAGGTCGTCGCGGTCGCGAGCGAGATTCCGCAGATGACGGTGCTCGGCATCGCCGGCCCCGGCGATTCGCTCGCGAACCCGCAGAAGACCTTCGACACGTTCCGGATGCTCCAGGAGCAGGCGCCCGACATCAAGCTGTGCCTGTCGACCAACGGCCTCGCGCTGCCTGCGCTGGTCGACGAGATCTGCCGCTACAACATCGACCACGTGACGATCACGATCAACATGGTCGACCCGGCCGTCGGCGCGAAGATCTATCCGTGGATCTTCTGGGACCACCGGCGCGTGACCGGCTACGAGGCCGCGCAGATCCTCCACGAGCAGCAGATGAAGGGGCTCGAGATGCTCACCGCGCGCGGCGTGCTGACCAAGATCAACTCGGTGCTGATCCCCGGCGTCAACGACGAGCACCTGATCGAGGTCAACCGCGAGGTGAAGAAGCGCGGCGCCTTCCTGCACAACATCATGCCGCTGATCTCCGAACCCGAGCACGGTACCTATTTCGGCCTGAACGGCCAGCGCGGACCGAGCGCGCAGGAACTGAAGGCCGTGCAGGACGCGTGCATGGGCGGCGCGAACCTGATGCGGCACTGCCGGCAATGCCGCGCGGACGCGGTCGGCCTGCTCGGCGAGGACCGCAGCGACGAATTCACGCTCGACCGGATCGACGAGATGGAAGTGGTCTACGACCTCGATCGCCGCCGGGCCTATCAGGACCGCGTCGAGGCCGAACGCAGCGCGCAGCATGCGGCGAAGCAGGAGGCGCTCGCGGCGTCGATGGCGAGCGACGTCGCCACGGATCTCAAGGTGCTGGTCGCCGTCGCGACGAAGGGCGGCGGGCGCGTCAACGAGCACTTCGGCCACGTGAGCGAATTCCAGATTTTCGAGGTGTCCGCGTCGGAAGCGCTGTTCGTCGGCCATCGCCGCGTCGACCTCTACTGCCAGGGCGGTTTCGGCGACGACGAGCAATTGCCGTCCGTCGTGCGCGCGATCAACGACTGCCACGCGGTGCTGGTCGCGAAGATCGGCGCGTGCCCGCGCGACGAGCTGGCGCAGGCCGGCATCGAGCCGGTCGAGCGCTTCTCCGGCGAGTTCATCGAGAAGGCCGCGCTCGCATGGTTCGACGATTACCGCAGCCGCGTCGCGTCCGGCGCGGTCGTGCATGCGGATCGCGGCGACGCGGCGATCCGGCAGGGCGCGTACACCGGCAGCGCGGCGGCGTAACGCGCGCGTCATCAGGATCTCACCCACAACAGGAGCGTCACCATGTCCCTGAAGATCATCGCTTCGACCTGCACCGGCTGCTCGGCGTGCGAACCGGAGTGCCCGAACGTCGCGATCGGCGAAAAAGGCGGCGTATTCGCGATCGATCCCAAGAAGTGCACCGAATGCGAAGGGCACTTCGACAGCCCGCAATGCGTCGCGGTGTGCCCGGTCGACGGCTGCATCGTGCCGGCGTGAGCCGCGTGCCGACCGCCGTCCACGCGTTCAATGCGTTCAACGACAAGGAGTGAATCGCGATCATGCTGCCGAATGTCACCATCACCGCCGCGGCGGACAAGTTCATGCGCCGCATCGTGCGTTTCTCGGGCTTGCCGGCCGGCGCGGGCTTCCGGCTCGTCGTCAGCGCGGGCGGCTGTTCGGGCTATAACGCGGCGTTCAGCGCCGAGGCCGCGCCGCAGGCGGGCGAGGCGGTGCTCGACGCCGACGGCCTGCGCGTGTTCCTGCCCGCGGAAAGCCGGATGCTGCTCGACGGCGTGACGATCGATTTCGTCGAAACGGCGACGCAGTCGGGCTTCACGTTCACGAACCCGAACCAGGCGCCGTGTGCGTGCAGCAGCGCCGCGCCGGCGGAGCCCGGCGTCGCGAAGATCGGCATCGACGCGATCGGCCGCGGCCGGCCGCCCGAGCTGTCGCGCGCGTCGTGACCGACGGGAGCGGACCATGTACGGCGAATCCCGCACGCTCGACGACGCACTCTCCGCGTTCGCGTGTTCGGCGCTCGGCGGTGGCCTGCCGGCGCCCGTTGCCGCATGGATCGACGCCGCCGGGCGCTTGCAGCATCGCCCGGACGACGCGCTGGCATTGCTCGAACGCGCGCGGGCGGCGCTGCCCGCGCATCCTGCGCCGCTGATCGCGTTGTACCGCTTCCATTTCTACGGCCATCGGCTCGCGCAGGCGCGTGCAGTCGGCGAGGCAGCGCTTGCGCTCGTGCGCACGGCGCTCGGCCCGCGCGTCGCCGATGCGCCGCCGACGGGCGACGCGGTGCGCTACGACGCGACGGTGCGCTTCCAGCTGTTCGTGATGAAGGGGCTCGCATACCTGAACCTGCGGCTCGGCGAGCGCGCGGCGGCGCGCTCGCTGCTCGACGAATTGCGGCGCCTCGACCCGGACGACCGGGTGGGCGGCGCACTGCTGCTGCACGTGCTGACGCGCGACGAACGCCGCGCGGACGACGATGACGACGACGCGCTGCACGCGCATCCGGCGCGCGGCTGGGCGGAGACGCCGAGATGAACCGCTCGCCACGCTCCCCGCGCGCAGGGCGGTCGCCGCGCGAGCGCGCCGCCGCGCCGTCTCGCGAAAGCGCGCTCGGCCGGGCGCGCAGCGTCCCGGCGCAGGCCGACGCGAACGCGCCGGCCGCGCCGCGCGCGTCGGCGCCCGCCGGCGACATCCCGCCGCTGGACTGGCAGGGCGGCGCGCTCGACTGTACGCGCTGCCCGTACGCGGCGCTGCGGGGCCGCGCGGGCGAAGCCGGCTGCGAGCCGGGCCGCGCCTGCATGCAGGACGCGTATGCGCGCCGGATCGACCGCTTCTTCAGTTGGCATCCGGCACTCGCCAACGAACAGCTCGCACACCCGTATTTCGAGGTGCGCGCGATCGCCGCGCGCTACGCGGACGTGTTCCGCCTGCCCGCGCTGATCGACGATCCGGACGAAACCGTACGGCTGCAGGTGGCGTTGCGCCTGCCGCACGCATATCTGTCGCGGCTCGCCGGCGATCCGCACCGCGAGGTGCGGATCCGCGTCGCGCAGCGCGTCGATCCGGCCGTGCTCGCGAGCATGCGGACCGATCCCGACTACGGCGTGCGCGACTGGGTCGCGCGCCGCCTGCCGGTCGCGCTGCTGCCGTCGATGGCGCGGGACGCCGATCGCGGCGTGCGCATGCGCGTGGCCGAGCGGCTCGACATGCCGGCGCTGCTGCGGATGGTGGACGACGCCGACGCCGAGGTGCGCCGGCGCATCGCCGCGCGGCTGCCGGCGCCGCTGCTCGGCAACCTGCTCGGCGACGCGGATTGGCGCGTGCGCTGGGAGATCGCGCGGCGCGCGCCGCCGGGCATCGTCGTGCTGCTGCTCGACGATGCGGACGACGAAGTGTGCGCGCTCGCCAGGCGCCGGCTGCGTTCGGACGATCCGTCGCAACCGCTGGAACTCGATAGTGGAGCGGACCATGGCTGACATCAAGCGCGACGACGACGTGATCGAGGTCGCCCATCCGCCGCGTTTTTCGTTCGGCGAGCGGGTGGTCGCGCGCTCGGCGGTGCGCAACGACGGCACCTACAGCGGCAAGGACATCGGCGAGGTGCTCGTCAACAAGGGCGACGTCGGCTACGTGACGAGCATCAACACGTTCCTGCAGCAGTTCTATATCTACGCGGTCGACTTCGTCGACACCGGCCACCGGGTCGGGATGCGCGCGAAGGAGCTGTGCACGCTCGACAACCTGCCCGACGACGTGCTCGCGAAGCTCGGCGCGCACGCGAGCCGGCTCGGCGAGCTCGGGCGGGCCGTTGCAGCCGACGGGCCGCACGCCGCGGCGCGCGAAGAACCGGAGACGTCGTCGTGAACATGATGGAGCCCATGCGGGAGCCCGAATATTCGTGGGGCATGCGCGTCGTCGCGCTGGACGATCTGTGCAACGACGGCAGCTATCCGGACCATGCGCTCGGCGCGCGCCTCGTCGACGCGGGCGCGGTGGGCGAGATCGTCAACGTCGGGCAGGTCGTCGACACGGGCGAGCCCGTCTACCTGGTCGAATTCGGCCGGCAGGTGATCGGCTGTACCGAGGACGAGATCGCGCCGGCGCCGGCCGGCCTGCTGCCCGGACACGACGGGGCGGCGCGATGATGACGCAGGGGCGAGCGGCGCCCGGGCGCGGCCAGCCGGCGAGCGTCGTCGATTTCACGCAGCGGCGGATCGAACGCGCGCTGCGCGAGCGTGCGCGCTATCGCTACGTGAGCCCGCGCGTGCTGCGCGACGCCGACGGCTTCCGGATCGAGAGCCCGTGCTGCTCGCGCAACGTCGATCCGGGCGGCGGCGTGATCGACATCGCGCGGCTCGCGCGCGGCCCCGCCGGGCGCTGGAGCCTGTACGCCCGCGATCATGCGGCGCGCCGCTGGTCGTGGCGGTACGAAAGCGCCGATCTCGACCTGCTGCTGGAGCTGCTGTGCGTCGACGCCGAGCGCGTGTTCTGGCCGTGACGCACGACGGGGAGCGACGATGATCTATCTCGACCACAACGCGACGACGGCACCCGCGCCGGCGGCGATCGACGCGATGCTCGCCGTGCTGACCGACGTGTGGGCCAACGCGTCGTCGCAGCATGGCGCCGGACAGCAGGCGAAGCGCACGCTGGCCGCCGCGCGCGCGACGATCGCCGGCGCGCTCGGTTGCAAGGCCAGGGACGTGGTCTTCACGAGCGGCGCGACCGAGGCGAATCATCTCGCGGTGCTCGGGCTCGGGGCGTCGGCCACGGCCCCGGCCGTGCGGCGCAGGCTCGTCTTCGGCGCGACGGAGCATGCGGCGCAGCTGAAGCTCGCGCACGCGCTCGCCGCCCAGGGCCGTCCGGTCGATTTCATCGCGGTGCGGCCGGACGGCGTGCTCGATCTCGACAGCGCCGCGCGCGTGATCGGCCCGGACGTCGCGCTGGTGTCGGTGATGGCGGCGAACAACGAGACCGGCGTGCTGATGCCGATCGCCGACGTGAGGGCGCTCGCGCAGGCGGCGGGCGCGCTGCTGCACGTCGACGCGACGCAGCTGGTCGGCAAGCTGCCGTTCGATTTCGCGGCGCTCGGCGCCGACGCGGTGTCGCTGTCCGCGCACAAGCTGCACGGGCCGAAAGGGATCGGCGCGCTGCTCGTGCGCGACGGCGTGCCGCTCGCGGCGCAGTTTCCCGGTAGCCAGGAGCGGCACCGGCGCGGCGGCACTGAAAACCTGCCCGCGATCGTCGGCTTCGCCGCGGCGCTCGAGCGGCTGGCCGATGCGCTCGCCGACGCCGCGCGCATCGCCGCGCTGCGCGACGCGTTCGAGGCCGGCCTGCGCGCGGCGCTGCCCGGCGTGCACGTGTATGGCGCGAGCGCGCCGCGCTTGCCCGGCACGAGCTGCCTGCGCGTCGGCCGGCTGGACGCCGACACCGTCTTGCAGCGCTGCGAGCAGATCGGCGTGTGCGCGTCGTCGGGCTCGGCGTGTTCGTCCGGCGGCAGCGAGCCGTCGCACGTGCTGAGCGCGATGGGCGTGCCGCGCGACGAGGCGCTCGGCGCCGTGCGCTTCTCGCTCGGCGCGGCCACCAGCGCGCGCGACATCGATTACCTGCTCGCCGCGCTGCCTCCGTTGTTGAAGCCGTTGCTGGCCGAAGCGGCCGTGCAGCCGACCTGAACCCGTCGTATCCCCGGAGTCTTTATCGTGAAAGTGATGATTCGCAGAGACAGCAAAGGCGTGCTGAGCGCCTACGTGCCGAAGAAGGACCTCGAGGAGCCGATCGTGTCGATGGCGCGGCCGCAGATGTGGGGCGGGCTCGTCACGCTCGGCAATGGCTGGCAGCTCGAGCTGCCCGAGATGGATGCCGCCACGGCGCTGCCCGTGACGGTCGAAGCGCGGCGTATCGCCGGCGTGGAGGAATGACATGGCGCTCACCGCCGAGCAAGTCCAGGCCGCGGCCGAGCTGATCGGCTCGGCGTCGACGCTCGACGCCGCTGCGAGCCGGTGGCGCGAGCGCTTTCCGGACGTGCGCACGATGCAGCTCGGCGCGGCCGACATGTGCGGCGAGACGCCCGCGTTGCGCGTCGGCGCGCGGGCCGTCTACTTCGTCCGGATCGCCGGGATGTGCCTGTCGATCACGGCGCATGCGAGCGAAGCGAACGCGCTGATCCTGACCGACGATGGGAGCGGCCATGGAACTTGACGAGATTGCGCTCGCCGAGCCGGCGTGCGGTGCGCGTGAAATCGAGCTGGTGAGCGCGGTGCTGCGCTCGTCGCGCTGGAGCGACGGCCCGATGCGCGAAGCATTCGAGCGCGCGTTCGCTGGCTGGGCCGGCCGCGCGCATGCGGTCGCGGTCGCGAGCGGCACGCTCGGCGCGTGGCTCACGCTGCGCGCGCTCGGCATCGGGGCCGGCGACGAGGTGATCTGCGCATCGCACACCTGGCATCAGGTCGCGCAGGCGATCACGCTGGCGGGGGCGACGCCGGTGTTCGCGGACATCGATTACTGGAGCGGCTGCCTGAGCGCCGACAAGGCCGGCTCGAAGATCGGGCCGCGCACGCGGGCCATCCTCGCCGGCAACACGAACGGCCATCCCGCCGCGTGGGGCCCGCTGCGCGAGCTGGCCGATGCGTACGGGCTCGCGCTAATCGAGGACAGCACCGAGGCGCTCGGCTCGCGCTACCGCGGCCGCACGGTCGGCTCGTTCGGCGACGTCGCGATTTTCGAGTTCTCGGCGCCGAGCGCGCTGTGCGCGGGCGAGGGCGCGATGCTCGTCACCGACGACGACGCGCTCGTGCACGAGCTGCGTTATCTGCGCGAGCGGCGCGTCGCGGACCGCGGCTCGGTGTCGGTCGGCGCGCGCGTGCCGCTGCAGGCCGGCATCAGCGAGCTGACGGCGGCGCTTGGCCTCGCGCAGCTCGCGAGCCTCGACGAGCGCCTCGCGCAGCGCAAGCAGGTCGAGCGCTGGTATCACGAGCAGATGCGCAGCTTCGAAGGCATCAAGCCGCCGTACACGGCCGACGACGTCGACGAGGTGAACTGGATGCTGTACGTCGTGCACCTCGGCAAGCGCTTCACGCAAAGCGCGCGCGCGCAGATGATCGACGATCTGAAGTCGTGCGGGATCGAGACCGCCGCATACAGCCATCCGCTGCACGAGCAGTTCCACTACATGCAGGCGGGCGACTCGATCGGCCGCAAGCGCGGCGTGCTGCCGGACACCGAGCGCATCGGCGACCGCGCGCTGGCGCTGCCGCTGCACACCTTGCTCGACGCCGACCAGGTGAAGTTCATCGTCACGACCCTGAAGGACACCGCGACCAACGTGGGCGCGGGAGCCGCGATCTATCTGTGAGGAAGCCGTTCATGAGCATGTCGATCGAGCACATCGCCCGCCGGATCGAGGCGGGCAGCATCATTCCGTATCTCGGCCCGGGCCTGCTCGCGCTGTGCGCCGACGTGCGCGTGCCGGCCACCGCGGAGGCGCTGGCGCGGCTGATGACCGACAAGGTCAGCGTGCCGCACAAGATCCGCCACCGGCTCACGCAGGCCGCGCAGTTCATCGAGAACTTCAAGCATCGCAAGTCGGTGGTGAGCCTGATGAACGACGCGTTCGCGGCCTCGCCGGCGCCGTCGGCGCTGCATTGCGCGCTCGCCGCGAGCGGGGCGGGCCTGTATGTCGACACCTGGTACGACGACACCTTCGCGGCGGCGCTCGCGCGCATGCGGCCGGGCGGCTGGGCGCAGGTGCAGGGGCTGTCGCAGTCCGAGCACTTCGGCGAATGGTTCGCCGGCTACGACGCGCACGGCGCGCGGCTGCCCGAGGTCCCGTCCGCCGGCGCGCTGCTCTACAAGCCGATCGGCGCGCATGCGCCTGCCGCGAACTATCTGGTGTCCGACAGCGACTTCGTCGAAGTGCTGACCGAGATCGACATCCAGACGCCGATTCCGCCCGCGGTGCAGGCGTGGCGCAGCGGCCGCAGCTTCCTGTTCGTCGGTTGCCGCTTCGACGACCAGCTCGCCCGCAGCTTCGCGCGCCAGATCATGAAGCGTTCGTCCGATACGCACTGGGCCGTGCTGCCGGACGAGCCGACGCGGATGGAGGCGCGCTTCCTCGACGAGCAGCGCATCGAGCGGATCGCGATGCCGCTCGATGCCTTTGCTCGCGCGCTGGTCGCAGAGTTGAGGCACGCGCTTCCCGCGTGACGGCCGCGGCGCGGCATGTCGTCACGCGGTAGTTGCCGCCATTTTCCTTGTTGTCTTTCTCGTCCCGTGAGTATCTGACCATGACCATGACCATCCTGACCGTTCTTCCTTCCGGTAAATCCTACGATGTCGCCGTCGGCGCGACGCTGTTGCAGGCGCTCCTCGGCGTCGGCGAGGCCATCGCGCACAAATGCGACGGCAAGGCCGAATGCGGGTCGTGCCATCTGTTCGTGCAGGAGGGCCGCAAGAGCCTGTCGAAGATTCAGCGCACCGAGAACGAAAAGCTCGATGCGATCGTCGGGGTCGGGTCGAAATCGCGGCTTGCGTGCCAGGCGGTGCTCGGCGACGAACCGGTGACTGTCGAGCTGTTGAGCTTCGTGTGAGGCTGACGTGAGGCCGTCGTGAGGCGGTATGCGGAGGCGGGCGTCGATGTCGCGAGCGGCTCTTGAGAACCGCATCGCGCTCATCGCCCGACCGACGCGCCCCCCGTCATTGCGCTACTTCAGCAGCTTCGCGCGCTCCGCGGCCGAGAAGTTGCTCAGATGGCCCTCGTGGGCCGCCTGCCGGCGGGCGTTCCTGACGATCTCGCGCGAGCGTCCGGGCGGCGCGGGCGCGCTGACCTGCTTGTCGAGCGCGGTGCTGCCGCAGTGCGGACACGCAGGCGACGCGCCCGCCCGCACCAGCGCTTCGAAGGTCCGGCCGCAGTCGCGGCACCGATAGTCGTAAAGAGGCATGGCGGCTCTCCGGTCAAATTGCATTCAGGCCGACGCGGCGGCGCAGCCCGTCGTCGCGGCCGCACAGCCTTCGAGCGAACCGGTCGTCACGTCTGCCGCCGTCAACGGACCGAGGCCGATCCACGCATGCACGCGCGCCGCATCGAAGCCGACCATCCGGCCGTCGCCCGCTTCCATCAGCGGCCGGCGGATCAGCAACGGTTCGGCCAGCAGCAGCGCGAGCGCGGCCGCGGCGTCGAGCGCCTCGGGGACGATCCGGCCGGCTTTCACGTCCGGCGCCGCGCGGTTGAACCATTCGTGCACCGGCAGCGGCTCGAGAAACGCGAACAGCGTCTTCGGCGTCCACGGCCAGCGCAGCAGATTGCGCGCCTCGAGTGTGTGGCCGGCGGCGACCAGCAGCGCCTTCTGCGCCGCATTGCCGCCGCAGCCGGGTTTTTCGTAAAACGTGACATGAGCCATCGCAAGATCCTTCATCAGAGTCGGCGCAGCAATTGCAGGCATTCGGCCGTCGCGGCCATGTCGAGGGCGGTGAAGCCGTCCCGCGAGCGGATCGCCGGATCGGCCCCCAGCGCGAGCAGCGCACGGACGACCTCGGCCTTGCCCGACGATGCCGCGTACATCAGGCAGGTCGCGCCCGTCACGTTCGCATGGTCGAGCGGCACGCCGGCCCGCGCGAGCCGCTCGATGCCGGCCGGGTCGCCGTGCACGCATGCGAGCCACAGCGCGTTGTTGCCGTCCGCGTTGATCGCATCGACCGCCACGCCGTGCGCCAGCAGCGCGTCGACGGCTTCGCGCGCGCCGCGCCACGCGGCAACCATCAGCGGCGTGTTGTCGTGCGCGTCGCGCGCGCTCGGGCCGACGAAGCCGACGCTCGTGAGCCACGCGGCAAGCGCTGGCTCGACCGGGCTGCCGGACGGGTTCGCGCCGGCAACGCTCGCGGCCCATGCCGCGTGCCCGCCGATCAGGTCGCAGACGACCGTGAAGCCGAAGTCCGCGAACATGCGCGCCCAGGCCTGGCTCGCGTTGCCGCGATGGCAGTAGATCAGGATCGGCCGGCCGCGCCGCGTGCGCAGCAACAGCTCGTCCTGGTTGTCGCGTGACAGCCGCACGGCGTCCGGCCAGCCGGAGCGCGCATGACTGTCGGCATCGCGCGCGTCGAGCACCAGCGCATCGGGATGACGGCCGCGCCACGCGCCGAGCTCGTTGACCGTGAGACGTCGAAAGACGCGTTGCCCCTTCATTGCGAACGCTCGCGCTGCATGCGCTTGCCGACGACGCGCGCATCCGCGAGCGGCAGCGGTTCGAGCGGCGCGCCCTCATCGCGCCGGAACGCGGTGCGGGGTGCGTCACGGCTCGGTCCGGCTGCATGGCGCTCGTGCCGGAATACCGGCCGGAGCAGATGATCGAGCGCGCCCGCCGCATCGGCGAGCGTGTAACCCGAGGCCGGGCGACGCGAAGCACACGCGCTCATGCCGCGTCGTCCTGCGTCGCATGCGCGAGCCGGTGCGATTCGCGCAGCAGCTGCAGCGCACGATCGGTGGCCATGTCGCGCGCGCTGCGGCCGTCCGGCGCGCATAGCGTCTCGCTCGCGCCGCATGACAGCAGCAGCTGCATCACCTCGATCCGGCCGCTGGCGGCCGCCTGCATCAGACACGTGACGTCGTCGTCGTTCGCGTGGTCGACGTCGGCGCCCGCCTCGATCAGCCGCAGGATCGGCGCCGGCGCGCCGCCGATGCACGCATACCACAGCGCGCCGTTGCCGGCGTCGTCGAGCGCGTCGAGCCGCGCACCGTGCGCGAGCAGCGCGTCGAGCACGCCGTCCTCGCCTTGCAGCGCGGCCAGCATCAGCGGCGTGACGCCGCCGGTGCCGCACGAGTGCAGATCGGGAAAGTCGTGCCACGCGAGCCAGGTGGCGAGCGCGGCGGGCATCCGTGCGCGCGGCGGGTCGTCGTCGCGCACCGCGCGCAGGTTGCCGCCGCGGCGTGCGACGAAGGAACTGTGCAGGGACATGGTCGTGCTCCGGCTCCGGTTGACGGACAGGGTTCGGCCAAGCGGCCCGCGGGCGCCGGTGCCGGCGCGCGGGAAACGCCGGGCCGCCCCACGTTGCTCAGGCCCGCTCGTGCGCGAGGCCCGAATCGACAGGTTCGCGGCCGCTCATACGGGCCGGTTCTCGTTCGGGTTGCGCACCGGCCCCATCAGTTCGAGCCCTTCCGCGTACGTGATCGTGTCGAACGTGACGTCGAACTTGAGCGCCGCGTCGGCGACGGCGTCGAGCTTGCCCGCGGTGTCCTTCTTCTTCAGCTCGCTCTTCTCCAGATAGAGCAGCTCGAGCATCTCGTTGTAGACGGTGCTCTCCAGAATCGGCAGCACATAGAACATCGCGCCCTTGTATGGCACCTGGTAGCGCTTGCTCAGGTCGATGTTGTCGCAGAACAGGAAGTACTTGCCGCCGGCGCTCAACGTGTCGCCGAGCACTTCGGCGACGTCCTTCAGATATTCGAAGCTCAGCAGGAAGCCCGCGAAGAACGGCAGGTGCGGCTCGCCGAAGGTCGCTACGGCCATCACCTGATCGCAGGTCAGCTCGGGCGGGCGCGCTTCGTCGGCGAGCTTGGCCGCGAAACGCAGCGCGAGTTCGCCGCGGAATCCGACCCGCCCGAAGGTATTCGTGAGCCCCTTCAGCACGGGGTTGAGCAGACGGCCTTCGGCTTCGAGCCGCGCGAACGCGGTATCGTCGAGCGTGGTGCGGGTGAGCGCTTCGGTCATGATGAAAAATCCTCGGTGTCGTCGTCAAAGGTGAGGGCGAACGTCATCGCCCGGTGTTGCGCAACCAGTCGGCCAGCTTGAAGAGCGCCTGCATCAGTTCGTCCCGCAGTGCCGGCTCGACGCCGCATTCGTCGAGCGCCGCGCGCATGCAGGCGAGCCACGCGTCGCGCTCGGCCATGCCGATCGCGAACGCGCGATGCCGCATCCGCAGACGCGGGTGCCCGCGCTGCGCCGAATAGTGACGCGGGCCGCCGAGCCACTCGCACAGATAGGTGACGAGCACCGTCTTCACCGGGCCGAGATCCGCGCCGTGCATCGCGCGGATGCCGGCGGCATCGGGCCGCGTGTCCATCTGGCGATAGAACGCATCGACGATGCGCGCGAGCGCGGCTGCGCCGCCGAGACGATCGAAAGGCGACGGCGGCGCGTGCGCCGCGTGAAGCGAATGAGCGGAGTGGGCGGGCGTGTTCATGAAGCCGCTTGGTGCAACAACCGTACCAGGCGAGATGCGCCGGGCCGCAGCGGACGAAGCGGACAAAACCACGCACGGACGCGCGACAACTGCGTGTCGTTTGCGACGCTGCGCGCGGCGTTTGTCGGGAATCCGACACGACGAAGGAAGCCGGCGCCGACCTTGCGCCGCGTGCAGCCGGCCCGTCGCGACGGGCGTTGCAACGAATGTCGTGCGGGTTGGCACGGAAGCTGCAATTGCTGGGCTGCGGACAACTCCTGGCCGATGCGCGGTGCGACAGAAGAAGACCAAAGGCGATACGGACACGGCAGGCTGACATGGTCGCGATTTCGCAACCCTGGTTTCAACCTCTTTTCTCAATGTGGAGCACGCAATGTCTCAACTTCGGCAAATCGCCTTCTATGGCAAAGGCGGCATCGGCAAATCGACCACGTCGCAGAACACGCTCGCGGCGCTGACCGATCTGGGCCAGAAGATCCTGATCGTCGGCTGCGACCCGAAGGCCGACTCGACGCGCCTGATCCTGCACGCGAAGGCGCAGGACACGATCCTGTCGCTCGCGGCGGAGGCCGGCTCGGTCGAGGATCTCGAGCTCGAGGACGTGATGAAGATCGGCTACAAGGACATTCGCTGCGTCGAGTCGGGCGGCCCGGAGCCGGGCGTCGGCTGCGCGGGGCGCGGCGTCATCACGTCGATCAACTTCCTCGAGGAGAACGGCGCGTATGACGGCGTCGACTACGTGTCGTACGACGTGCTCGGCGACGTGGTGTGCGGCGGCTTCGCGATGCCGATTCGCGAGAACAAGGCACAGGAGATCTACATCGTGATGTCGGGCGAGATGATGGCGATGTACGCGGCCAACAACATCTCGAAGGGCATTCTGAAGTACGCGAACAGCGGCGGCGTGCGCCTCGGCGGCCTCGTCTGCAACGAGCGTCAGACCGACAAGGAGCTCGAGCTCGCCGAAGCGCTGGCGGGCATGCTCGGCACCCGGCTGATCCACTTCGTGCCGCGCGACAACATCGTGCAGCACGCGGAGCTGCGTCGCATGACGGTGATCGAGTTCGCGCCGGATTCGAAGCAGGCGAACGAGTATCGCCAGCTCGCCAACAAGATTCACAACAACGCGGGCAACGGCACGATCCCGACGCCGATCACGATGGACCAGCTCGAAGATCTGCTGATGGAGCACGGGATCATGAGCGCGATCGACGAGTCGCAGGTCGGCAAGACCGCGTCGGAATTGACCGCGTAACGCGCGTCGCGCGACATGCCCCGCCGCGCGGCGCGCGCGGCGGGGCGCGCAGTGGAGAACGACCTCACATATGGAGCATGCTATGACCGCCACGGTTGAAGAGCGCAAGGCCGCGAACAAGGCCCTGATCGACGAAGTGCTGAAGGCCTATCCGGAGAAGATGGCCAAGCGGCGCGCCAAGCATTTGGGTACCTTCGAGGAGGGCAAGCCAGACTGTGGCGTGAAATCCAACATCAAGTCGCTGCCCGGCGTGATGACGATCCGCGGCTGCGCGTATGCGGGCTCGAAGGGCGTCGTCTGGGGGCCGATCAAGGACATGATCCACATCAGCCACGGCCCGGTGGGCTGCGGCCAGTACTCGTGGGCGGCGCGCCGCAACTACTACATCGGCACCACCGGCATCGACACGTTCGTCACGATGCAGTTCACGTCCGACTTCCAGGAGAAGGACATCGTGTTCGGCGGCGACAAGAAGCTCGACAAGATCATCGACGAGATCCAGCAGCTGTTTCCGCTGAACAAGGGCATCTCCATCCAGAGCGAATGCCCGATCGGCCTGATCGGCGACGACATCGAGGCGGTGTCGAAGAAGAAGGCGACCGAATACGCCGGGCACACGATCGTACCGGTGCGCTGCGAAGGCTTTCGCGGCGTGTCGCAATCGCTCGGCCACCACCTCGCGAACGACGCGATCCGCGACTGGGTGTTCGACAAGACCGATCCCGACAAGCGCCCCGCGTTCGAATCGACGCCGTACGACGTCGCGATCATCGGCGACTACAACATCGGCGGCGACGCATGGTCGAGCCGCATCCTGCTCGAGGAAATCGGCCTGCGCGTGATCGCGCAGTGGTCGGGCGACGGCACGATCGCCGAGCTGGAGAACACGCCGAAGGCGAAGCTCAACGTGCTGCACTGCTACCGCTCGATGAACTACATCAGCCGGCACATGGAGGAGAAGTACGGGATTCCGTGGGTCGAGTACAACTTCTTCGGCCCGACGATGATCGAGAAGAGCCTGCGCGAGATCGCGAGCCACTTCGACGACACGATCAAGGCGAACGCCGAGAAGGTGATCGCGAAGTACCGCCCGCTGATGGATGCCGTGATCGCACGGTACAAGCCGCGGCTGCAGGGCAAGAAGGTGATGCTGTTCGTCGGCGGCCTGCGTCCGCGCCACGTGATCGGCGCATACGAGGATCTGGGGATGGAGGTGGTCGGCACCGGCTACGAGTTCGGCCACAACGACGACTACCAGCGCACGACGCACTACGTGAAGGACGGCACGCTGATCTACGACGACGTGACGGGCTACGAGTTCGAGCAGTTCGTCGAGCAGGTGCAGCCTGACCTCGTCGGTTCCGGGATCAAGGAAAAGTACGTGTTCCAGAAGATGGGCGTGCCGTTCCGGCAGATGCACAGCTGGGACTACTCGGGCCCGTACCACGGCTACGACGGCTTCGCGATCTTCGCGCGCGACATGGACATGGCGATTTCGAGCCCGGTCTGGAGCCTCGCGAAGGCGCCGTGGAAGAAGGCCGCCTGACCCCGCCCGCCGACGCTCGCTGCAGACCGCCGGCACCGCGCCCACCGCCCATTTGACGACTGAATCAGGAGTACGTGATGCCACAATCCGCCGACAAGATCCTCGATCACGAGTTGCTGTTCCGCGAACCCGAGTATCAGGAGATTTTCCGCACGAAGAAGGAGCAATTCGAGTTCAACCATCCCGACGAGGCGGTCAAGCAGATCGTCGAGTGGACCAAGACCGAGGACTACAAGCAAAAGAATTTCGCGCGCGATTCGCTGACCGTGAATCCCGCCAAGGCGTGCCAGCCGCTCGGCGCGGTGTACGTCGCGAACGGCTTTCACAAGACGCTGTCGTTCGTGCACGGCTCGCAGGGCTGCGTCGCGTATTACCGTTCGCACTTCTCGCGCCACTTCAAGGAGCCGACCTCGTGCGTCAGCTCGTCGATGACCGAGGATGCGGCGGTGTTCGGCGGCCTGAACAACATGATCGACGGCCTCGCGAACGCATACAACCTCTACAAGCCCGAGATGATCGCGGTGTCGACGACCTGCATGGCCGAGGTGATCGGCGACGATCTCGATGCGTTCATCAAGAACAGCAAGCAGAAGGGCAGCGTGCCGGAAGACTACGACGTGCCGTTCGCCCATACGCCGGCGTTCGTCGGCAGCCACGTCACCGGTTACGACAATTCGCTGCTCGGCATCCTCAAGCACTTCTGGGACGGCAAGGCCGGCAGCGCGGCGCCGCTCGTGCGCGTGCCCGACGACAGCGTGAACTTCATCGGCGGCTTCGACGGCTTCGTCGTCGGCAACATGGCCGAAATTCGCCGGATCTTCGCGCTGTTCGACGTGAAGGTCAACGTGATCTGCGATCCGTCCGAGACCTGGAACACGCCGACCGACGGCGAGTTCCGCATGTACGAGGGCGGCACGACGAAGGAAGAGGTCGAACGCGCGCTGCACGCGAAGGCGACCTTCGTGTTCCAGGAGTACTGCTGCGAGAAGACCAGCAAGTTCATCGCCGAGCACGGCCAGGAAGTCGTCGTGCTGAATGCGCCGGTCGGCGTGGCGGGCACCGATCATTTCCTGATGGAAATCTCGCGCGTCACCGGCAAGCCGATCCCGGCGGAGCTCGAGAAGGAGCGCGGCCAGCTGGTCGACGCGATGGCCGACAGCCAGGCGCACCTGCACGGCAAGCGCTACGCGTTGTACGGCGATCCGGACCAGATGCTCGGCTATACGCAGTTCCTGCTCGAACTCGGCGCGGAGCCCGCGCACGTGCTCGCGACCAACGGCAACGAGGCATGGGCGGCGAAGGTGCAGGCGATGTTCGACGCGTCGCCGTACGGCGCGGGCTGCAAGGTGTATCCGAAGCGCGACCTGTGGCACATGCGCTCGCTGCTGTTCACGGAGCCCGTGGATTTCCTGATCGGCAACACCTACGGCAAGTATCTCGAGCGCGACACGAAGACGCCGCTCGTGCGCATGGTGTTCCCGATCTTCGATCGCCACCACTACCACCGCTATCCGACCTGGGGCTACGCGGGCGCGCTGCGCACGCTGATCATGTTGCTGGACGAATTCTTCGAAGCGCTCGACGCGAACACGATGGTGCCGTCGAAGACCGACTACAGCTACGACATCATCCGTTGACACGGAGGCCGCGATGACGGAACGGGTACTCGTCAAGACGACGCAGGACGGCCGCAAGGTCGAGGTGATCGACGGCTGGGTCTGCCTCGCAGGCGTGCGCGAGACCGATCATCTGGTGCCGTTGGGCGAGCATCCGAACCGCCAGGCGATCGCCCGCACGGTGCGCGGCGCCACGCACGTGGCGGGGCGCCTGCCGCTCACGCACGACGAGGCCGCGATCGCGCAGGGCGCGCTGGCGGCCGCGCAGCGCGCGTTCGATGCGAGCCCGCAAGGGATCGCGCAGCGCATCCGGAAGGCCGTATGGGCGAAGACGGCAGCGGAGGGCGTCGAGTGAGCGCCGGCCGTTGCGATACGACGGCGTTACGACGTGGCGTCGCTCGGTCGCGGCGCGATCGGTCGGTCGGTCGGTCCAACAGGGTTTTACCTCGCGAAATTTGGCCCGCCGCCGGTATGGGGCTGCTTTTTTTCGGCGCGGCGATCGAGCGGCGCGCGTGACGAGGATTCGACGGCGTGCGCCGCGGCAGCGATCGGCCATCGCCGGGCCGCGATGCATGGCCCGACGCATGCGCCGTGGCCGCAGCGGCCGGATGGCGCCAGGAGGACGCGGTGATCTACGTGCTTGAACTGCCGGAAGCCGGCGCGCCGAACGCGTGGTTCGCGTACGACGACGCCGATTTTGCGCGCAAGGTGGCGGCGTCCGACCCGCTCGCGCGCGACGAAATCCACGACACGCTGACGGTGCGCGAGCTGCTCGGGTTCGACGGCGCCGAACCCGGCGTGGCGCTGCGCGCCGCGTATCCGGCGCTGTGCGCGCTCGGCGATGCCTATGGCTGGGACGCGACGCTCTACCGGGCCGACTACGTGCTCGGTCGCGGCGTCTGCGGCAACCAGCCGGTCACGCTGCGCGACGCGGCGGCGGCCGCGCTCGCCGCACGCGGCGCAGCCATCGTGTACTGGACCGACGACGACGCGCTCGCCGCATTCGAGGGCGGCGATCCGCGCGTGGCGGGCGAGCGAAACTGGCGGGCGAGACGGGCGCTGTACGAGCAGCTCGTCGCGCTCGACGTACTGGCCGACGACAACTGACCGGCGGCGCACGAACATGAAGAAACGGCGAACCGCACGAACTCCGGCCGATGCGTCGGCGAACGCTTTCGCGACCGGATACGGGAACGAGCGATCGCCCGCTCGCACCGGCGCTGCGCCTTACAGCGTTCGCCGCTCGAGCGCGACTCGCGCGTTGTCGGGTTCCGTTCAAAACCGTCCAAAGCGCGTCCGAATCCCGACAACGCGCGCGCCCCGTCAGACCGCATCGAACGGTGTTCATGGGGCTGAGCCGCATGGTATGGAATTTGCGGATATCCCGTTGCACGAACCTGAGAGGAACCCGTCATGTCCGCATCGCTGAAAGCCAAGATTGCCGAAGTGTTCGACGAACCGGGTTGCGACAAGAACCAGGACAAGAGCGAGAAGGCACGCAAGAAGGGCTGCACGAAACAGCTTTCGCCCGGCGCGGCGGCCGGCGGCTGCGCGTTCGACGGCGCGAAGATCGCGCTGCAGCCGATCGTCGACGTCGCGCATCTCGTGCACGGCCCGATCGCGTGCGAAGGCAACTCGTGGGACAACCGTCACTCGGCATCGTCGGGCTCGCAGCTGTACCGCACCGGCTTCACGACCGACATCAACGAGCTCGACGTCGTCTACGGCGGCGAGAAGCGGCTATTCCGAAGCGTGCGCGAAATCATCGAGAAGTACGATCCGCCCGCCGTGTTCGTCTACCAGACCTGCGTGACCGCGCTGATCGGCGACGACATCGAGGCCGTCTGCAAGCGCGCCACCGAGAAGTTCGGCAAGCCGGTGATTCCGGTCAACTCGCCCGGCTTCGCGGGGCCGAAGAACCTCGGCAACAAGCTCGGCGGCGAGGCGCTGCTCGACTACGTGATCGGCACGCGCGAGCCCGACTACACGACGCCCTACGACATCAACATCATCGGCGAATACAACCTGTCCGGCGAGCTGTGGCAGGTCAAGCCGCTGCTCGATGCGCTCGGCGTGCGCATCCTGTCGTGCATCTCCGGCGACGGCCGCTACGACGCGGTGGCGAGCGCGCATCGCGCGAAGGTCAACATGATGGTGTGCTCGAAGTCGATGATCAACATCGCGACGCGGATGCAGCAGCGCTATGGGATTCCGTATTTCGAGGGCTCGTTCTACGGGATCGGCGACATGAGCGATACGCTGCGGCAGATCGCGACGCTGCTCGTGCGGCAGGGCGCGCCGGACGACCTCGTCGAGCGCGCCGAGCGTCTGATCGCGAGCGAGGAAGCGCGCGCGTGGGCGCGCATCGCGCACTACAGGAAGCGCCTCGCCGGCAAGCGCGTGCTCCTGATCACGGGCGGCGTGAAGTCGTGGTCGGTGGTCGCCGCGCTGCAGGAGGCGGGGCTCGAGATCGTCGGCACCAGCGTCAAGAAGAGCACGAAGGAAGACAAGGAGAAGATCAAGGAGATCATGGGCGACGACGCGCACATGATCGACGACATGACGCCGCGCGAGATGTACGCGATGCTGCGCGACGCGAAGGCCGACATCATGCTGTCGGGCGGGCGCTCGCAGTTCGTCGCGTTGAAGGCCCGCATGCCGTGGCTCGACATCAACCAGGAGCGCCACCATCCGTACGGCGGCTACGAAGGGATGGTCGAGCTCGTGCACGAGATCGATCGCGCGATCTTCAACCCGGTGTGGCAGCAGGTGCGGATCCCCGCGCCGTGGGGCGACGACGGCGAGACGCTCGGCGCGGTGCGCGCCGGTGCCGCGGCCGCATCGGCACCGATTCCGCATGGCGTGCATGCGTGGGCGATGGGGCTCGAACCGGGCGTCGTCGCCTGAGCGGGCCGGGGAGAGCTGCGATGGCTGAAGTCGTCGATTCGAAAAAGGCTTGCGCGGTCAATCCGCTCAAGATGAGCCAGCCGCTCGGGGCGAGCTATGCGTTCATGGGCCTCGACGCGTGCATGCCGGTGATGCACGGCTCGCAGGGCTGCACGTCGTTCGGCCTGGTGCTGCTCGTGCGTCACTTCAAGGAGGCGATCCCGTTGCAGACGACCGCGATGAACGAGGTCACCACGATCCTCGGCGGCTACGAGAACATCGAGACGGCGCTGCTGAACATCCGCAAGCGCGCGGCGCCGAAGATCATCGCGATCTGCTCGACGGGGCTCACCGAAACCAAGGGCGACGACGTCGAAGGCTATCTGCGGACCGTACGCAAGCGCAAGCCGGAGCTCGACGATACCGAGATCGTCTACGTGTCGACGCCCGACTACGTCGGCGGCTTCGAGGACGGCTACCGGCTTGCGGTCGCCGCGATCGTGCGCGCGCTCGTGAAGCCGCTGCCGGCGAACGCGCGGCAGGTCACGCTGCTGCCGGGCAGCCACCTGTCGCCGGCCGACATCGACGAGCTGCGCGAGATCGTCGCGGCGTTCGGGCTCGACGCGATCGTGCTGCCGGACCTGTCCGGCTCGCTCGACGGCCACATCGCGCCGGACTGGCGCGGCACGACGCTCGGCGGCACGACGCTCGAGCAGATCCGGGCGGCGGGCGCGTCCGCGTTCACGATCGGCGTCGGCGAGCAGACGCGCATGGCGGCCGAGACGCTCCATGCGCTGACCGGCGCGCCGTTCGAGATCTTCGAGCGGCTCACCGGGCTCGCGCCGAACGACCGGCTGCTCGTGCGGCTCGCGCAGCTCGCCGGGCGGCCGGTGCCGGACAAGTATCGGCGGCAACGCAGCCAGTTGCTCGACGCGATGCTCGACGGCCACTTCTACACGGGCGGGATCAAGGTCGCACTCGGTGCGGAGCCGGACCTGCTGCTCGCGCTCGGCTGCCTGCTGCACGAGATGGGCGCGGAGCTGCGCTGCTGCGTCAGCACGACCGCGTCGGCCGCGCACGCGCTGCTGCCCGCGCCACACGTGCTGCTCGGCGATCTCGAGGACCTGGAGCAGCGTGCGGCGGATTGCGATCTGCTGATCACGCATTCACACGGCCGGCAGATGGCCGAGCGGCTCGGCAAGCCGCTGATGCGCGTCGGCTTCCCGGTGTTCGACCGGATCGGCAACGCGCACCGCTGCCAGGTCGGCTATCGCGGCACCATGAACCTGATCTTCGAGATCGCGAACCTGATGATCGAGCGGATTGCGCATCACGGCCCGGGCGACTGGCCGCTGCCGCCGCACGCGGTCGATCTCGCGGCGCGCGATCCCGCGCGCACATTGGACATTCCGATCGTCGCCCAACCGATATTCGACCAGGAGCACACCGCATGAAGATCGCCTTCGCGACCCAGGACAAAGAGCATGTCGACGCGCATTTCGGCTGGGCGAAAAGCATCGTCACGTACGACGTGCGGCCGGACGGGCACACCTTCGTCGAGTCGTTCGAGTTCGGCGGCAAGCTCGAGGAGGACGGCGACGAGGACAAGCTCGCCCCGAAGCTCGACGCGATCAGGGACTGCGCGATCCTGTACGTCGCCGCGATCGGCGGCTCGGGCGCGGCGCGCGTCGTCGCACTGAAGATCCATCCGATCAAGGTTCCGCAGCCCGAACCGATCGGCGAGATCCTGGTGAAGCTGCAGGAGGTGCTCAACGGCACGCCGCCGCCATGGCTGCGCAAGGCGCTCGCGAAGGACGGCGGGCGCACATTCGATTTCGACGAAGACGACGAGGTATCACATGGCTGACGCCACCATCGACACGACGCCCGACGCGGCCGCGGACGAAGCGCTGCTCGCGACGCCGTTCGTGCAGCAGCTGATCAAGCAGCTGCGTGCACAGGACCTGCACGGCACCTGGGAGAACCGCAGCGACCTGCAACTGCTGAAGCCGTTCATCCTGAGCGCGGACGAGCGGCGCGCGATTCCGATCATCGGCGACCCCGATCCGGAGACGCTGTGGCGGCTCGAGCTGTTCTACGCGGCGGTTGCGGTCGCGATCGAACGCGAGACGCGCCAGATGGTGTCGCCGATGATGAAGATGAGCCACGAGGGCTTCGGCCGGATGGTGCTGATCGCGGGGCGGCTCGTGGTCGTCAACAAGCAATTGCGCGACGTGCACCGCTTCGGCTTTCCGTCTCTGGAGAAGCTCGCGGCGGCGGGCGGCAAGTTCCTCGACGACGCGATCGAAATGATTCGCGCGTACCCGGCCGTCGCGCAGTACGGCGCGTGAGCGGCGCAACGCGGAGAAAATCGATGACCAACCAAGCCGACGAACTGAAAGCGCGCCTGAAGAAGCTCAATGCCCAGGCGACGCAGGCGAAGATGGATCTGCACGACCTGTCCGAGGAACTGCCGACCAACTGGGAGCAGATTCTCGCCGTCGCGCAGCGCTGTCACGACGCGCATGCCGCATTGATGGAAGCGCGCAAGGCGAGCGCCGCGTGACGCGAGGCACCCGACCATGAGCGAAACCTTCAACGTGAAACTGCCGAGCGGGGAGACCTGGACGCCGACGTTCGTGTCCACGCTCGATGAGGCCAAATGCATCGGCTGCGGCCGCTGCTTCAAGGTGTGTCCGCGCGGCGTGCTCGAGCTGGTCGGCGTCGACGAGGACGGCGAGCACGTCGCGCTCGACAGCGACAGCGACGATGACGACGAGTACGAGAAGAAGGTGATGACGATCGCGCACCGGCAGCTGTGCATCGGCTGCACCGCGTGCGCGAAGATCTGCCCGAAGAAGTGCTATACGCACGCGGCGGCGCAGGTTTGACGGGGCGAGCGGCGATGGACGTGCGCGCGATCCTGATGCGTTGTGCGCTCGACGCGCAGGATCCGACCGTGCTCGCGTTCGTCGGCCCGCTCGCGGTAGCGTTTGCACGCGGCGAGGCCGACGCCGCGACGATCGCCGGGCTCGACGCGACCGATACGCACCGCGTGCTGGATCGCTGGTTTCCGGGCGCACGGGCCGCACTCGCGGCATGCGCCGAGTCGCCCGGCGCTGCGCTGCCGCCGATGCACACGCAACCGCACACGCCGCGTGACGACGAGTTCGACGATCTGGTCGCGCTCTTCGTCGAGCACGCCGACTCCGATGCGGGCACGCGCGACGAAGCGCGCTGCGTCGCCCACGTGCTGGCGGCCGCCTGCGCGGGCGACAACCATTTGTGGCAGGACTTGCTGCTGCCGTCGCGCCGCGAGCTGTCCGCGCTGATCGGGCGGTGGTTTCCACGGCTCGCCGCGAAGAACACGCGCGACATGAAGTGGAAGAAGTTCTTTTACAAGCAGCTGTGCGAGCGCGAAGGACTGTTCGTCTGCAAGGCGCCGAGCTGCGGCGCGTGCGCCGATTACGCGCACTGCTTCGGACCGGAATAGCGGCGTTTCGCGCGATGTGGCGCGGAACCTGCTTCGTTTCGGACATCGTTATGTAGCGCGATATATAACCGACAAACCGAACAGGGAGCCGACACGCTCATGAACCCGAACCCGGGGGCCACGCCCCGCGCACGCTGGACGCCGTGTACACGCGCCTGCTATCGGACGCTGCAATGGCCGGCCGCGCCTTTTCCACATGAGCGGCGCGACGCCGTCGGGCCGACCGTATGCCCGACGCTGCCCGCTCCGCCGCACCGGCTGCTCGCGATCTGCACGGAAGCGGGCCTGCGCGATCTGGTGGCGTGCCACATGGCGCGCTTGAAGACGACGCCGCTGTTCGCACGCGCCGGCGACTGCTTCGATTGCATCGTCGAGCGCGTCGCGGACTTCGTCGTCGAATCGTGCGGCGGCCCGCTGTATTTCAGTCAGCGTCACGCGCGTCTGCAGGCGGGCGCCGGGCTGCCGCTGCTGCTCGACGAGGAGGGGCGGGAGCTGTGGCTCGTGCATTTGTGGCATGCATTCGACGACGTCGGCTTGCCGAGCGCGTTGCGCGCGGATTTCTGGCGCTGGGCGGAACCGCTGTCGGTGCAGCTGCTCGCGCCGCCTGCGCAGCCCGACCCGCCGGGCCGGGATCGCACCGGCGCGCGCTGATCATGCCGCGGCCGGCGATGCGCGCGCTCGAGCGCAGCACGCAGCGCGCGTCGCAATCGATGCGCGAGCACGACGAAGCGCTCGCGCGTCTCGCGCGGGTACGCGCGCATGCGGCAAGCCTCGCGCACGAGCTGCAGGCGGTCGAGCAGGTCATGCTCGACGGCGACTTGCTGTCGGCGATGCTGGTCGGCCGCCGCTTCGTCTACGTCGGCGGCCGGCCGGTGAGCAACGCGGTATTGCGCGCATGGTCGAGCGCGTCGGGCGGCGAATTCGTTCATCACGTGGCGCGGATCGACGACGACGGCGGCCCACGCGCGCAGCAGTTCGCGGCGCTGCTGCAACGCGCCGACGCGGTGCTGTGTCCGCTCGACACGATCGATCCGGACTCGCTCGCCGCGCTGCGCGCACACTGCGCGCGCCGTCGCGTGCGCTGGATCGCGCTGCGCACGTCGAGCGTCGCCAGCTTCATCGCCGGTGTGCTGAAGGCGCAGCGCATCTCGCGCGCGGCGCGTGCGGCGGCATGCGTGTGTCCGCGTCATGGATGACACCGGCGCTGCACGGCATTCGTGTCATGTCGGGAATCGGACATGTCGGTTTCGTTACGTTGCCCCGGTGTCTTTCTCAATGTCGAGAACGCGTGCGGCGACGAGCGCCGGGTTCGGTGGCCTGGCACGCTGCGCAGCGCCGATTTGTCGCGTGGCCGCATTGCTCCGCCCGCATCGGCAGCTGCTCGAGCCGGCCGCGCGTGACTTCGAACCTGCGCAGGGCGCTCGCGCGGCTCCCGGCGCGCCTCGGTCGGAGTTGAGGCTTTCCTGCGGGCCGACGCCTCGCGATGGAGGATGGCCTGCATCTTGCAACATCGGTGATGTAGCCGAGTTCATCACGAAAGGTGTCGCAAATGTCGGGTTTCCTACAACGCATCGACTGGCCGCCGCTGTTGCTGTCGCTGAAAGTCGCGAGCCTCGCGACGCTGCTCGCATCGATCGCCGGCATCGCGCTCGGCTGGCTTTTCGCGCGCCGTCGCTTTCCGGGGAGCGCGATCGTCGAAGCCGCCTGCATGTTGCCGCTGGTGTTGCCGCCGACCGTGATCGGCTACGGGATTCTGATCGTCGCGGGCCGGCGCAGCGCGCTCGGCAGCTGGCTCCATGAACAGTTCGGCTACACCTTCGTGTTCAACTGGCACGGCGCGGTGCTCGCGTCGACGATCGTCGCGCTGCCGCTGGTGCTGAAATCCGCAAGCGCCGCGTTCGCGGGCGTCGACCGCTCGCTCGAGGCGGTCGCGCGCACGCTGCGGCAGTCGCCATTCTCGACCTTCGTGCGCGTCACGCTGCCGCTCGCATGGCCGGCGATTCTGGCCGGCGCGCTGCTCGCGTTCGCGCGTGCGATGGGCGAGTTCGGCGCGACCTTGATGATCGCGGGCGACATCCCGCGCGAGACGCAGACGCTGTCGCTCGCGATTTACGACGCGATGCAGGATGGCCGCGACGGCACCGCGTTCTTCCTCGCGTGCGTCACGTCGGTGCTGTCCGTCGCGGTGCTCGTGTTGTCCAAGCGCTTTTTCACACTACGTTGAGCCGGAGAGGGATTCATGAAATCAATGATTCGATGCTTCGCGAGCCTGCTGTGCGTGCTCGCGCCCGTCGTCGCGCTCGCGCAGCAACTGACCGTGTCGGCCGCGGCCAGCATGACCGATGCGTTCAAGGAAATCGTGCCGCGCTTCGAAGCCGCGCATCCCGGCGTGACGGTGCGGATGAACTTCGGCGCATCGGGCACGCTGCTTCAGCAGATCCGCGTGGGCGCGCCGGTCGACGTATTCGTCAGCGCCGATGCGGCGACCGTCACGCACGGCATCGATGCGGGCATCTTCGACGGCGCGACGCAGCGCACGCTCGCGACGAACACGCTGGTGCTGGTCGTGCCGGCCGGCGACGCGTCGCCCGTGAAGTCGCTCGCCGCGCTAGCGGACCCGGCCGTGCGACGGATCGCGATCGGCAAGATCGCGACCGTGCCATGCGGCCGGTATACGCAGCAGGCGCTCGAGCGCGCGAAGCTGTGGGGCGCGCTCGGGCCGAAGATCGTGGAGTCCGACAGCGTGCGGCAGGTGCTCGACTACGTCGCGCGCGCCGAGGCCGACGCGGGCTTCGTCTATCGGACCGACGCGATGCTGATGCCCGATCGGGTCGCGGTCGTGCAGACGGTGGATGACCACGATCCCGTCGTTTATCCGGTCGTCGCCGTTCGCGCGAGCAGCGCGCCTGCGCTCGCGAAGGCGTTCATCGCGTATCTCTTCGGCCCGGACGCACAGGCGATCCTGAAGCGGTACGGCTTCACGCATGCGTGACGGAGCGCACCGGTGATCGACGTCGACTTCGATGTGGCGGTGTCGGACGGCACACGGCGTTTCGCGCTCGCGATGCGCTTCGCGTCCGACGCGCGCGTGATCGCGCTCTACGGGCCGTCGGGCGCCGGCAAGTCGTTGACGCTGCAGACCGTCGCCGGGCTGCTTGCGCCGCGACGAGGGCACGTGCGCGTCAACCGGCGCACGCTGTTCGACGCGGACTGCGGAATCGACGTGCCGCCCGAGCGGCGCGGCATCGGCTGCCTGTTCCAACATTACGCGCTGTTTCCGCATTTGTCGGTGCGCGAGAACGTCGCGTTCGGGCTGACCACGTGGTATCGACGCCGCTTGTCGATCGACGCGCGTGGGCGCGTCGACGAGCTGCTGGAGCGCTTCGGTCTCGCGTCGCTCGCCGGCAGCCGGACCGACGGGCTGTCGGGCGGGCAACGGCAGCGTGTCGCGCTGGCGCGCTCGCTCGCGTGCCAGCCCGGCCTGCTGTTGCTCGACGAGCCGTTTTCCGCGCTCGATCCACCGTTGCGACGCGACTTGCGACGCTATCTGGACGAGGTGCTCCGCGAGTGGCAGATCCCCGCGATGATGATCACGCACGACGTCGACGATGTGGTGGCGCTTGCCGACGTCGCGTTCGTGATCGAGCAGGGCCGGGCGGTGCGCGAGGTCGACGTGCAGCGCGGCGTGGCGACTTCGCTGGAACGTATGTGCGCGGACGCGCGCCCGCCGACGCCGCACGAACAGCGTGTGCGCGGCTTGCTGCGGGCGTCCGCGATCGACTGACGCGGCGGACGGATGCGAGAGACGAGTGGTACGCGCAACGATGCGACGCTGTTGATCGGCGAGCTGAAGCTCGCGGGCCGCCTCGATGGGCGGTTTTTCGCGCTCCTGGAAGCGATCGACAACACGGGCTCGATCAACCGTGCGGCGCGCGTCGCCGGTTACAGCTACAAGGGCGCGTGGCTGGTGCTCGAGAGCGCGTCGAATCTTGCGAGCCAGCCGTTGTTCACGACGGAGACGGGAGGCAAGGGCGGCGGCGGTACACGACTTACGCCGGCCGCACGGGAGTTGCTGTCTGCATGGCGGGTGCTGCAGGTGAGGACCCGACGGTTCCTGCGGGAACAGGAAGCATGGCTGGTTCAATCTCCGGCGCTGTCCGGATTACTCAGGAGAATCGCAGTGAAAACCACCGCTCGCAATCAGTTTTCGGGAACCATAGCTGCGGTCAGCGATGGACCGGTCACGACCCAGGTGACGTTGAAGATATCGGGCGATCAGGAGATCGTTGCGACGATGACCACGGCCGCGGCGAAGCGGCTCGGTCTCAAGATAGGGCAGGACGCGATCGCGCTGATCAAGTCGTCGGCCGTCGTGCTGGTCGCCGATTTCGCCGGCTACGTGCTGTCCGCGCGCAATCAGTTCAGCGGGTCGATCTCGCGGATCGAGCGCGGCGCGACGACGTCGCTCGTCGTCGTGACGCTGGCGGGTGGCGTGAACGTGACGTCGAGCGTCACGAACGACGCGGTCGATGCGTTGGGGCTTGTCGTGGGGCAGCCGGCGACGGCGGTGTTCAAGGCTTATTCGGTGATGGTGGCGGTGGCGGCGGCTTGAGGGGAGGCGGTTGGTTGATTGGCGGGTTTGTCCGATGATCGGCTTCATCGGCAATACGCGGCTCGAGTGGGCGCGTATTGCCGGGGGCGACGGGTGCGGCGCTTGCACCTGGGACCCCCGAGACCGAGGAGATGGATGCCTTCGGGCCGCTCGATACAAGCTCACGCCAGCGCTTGGCGAAGCGCTCGCGAAGGTCAGTACGCGCATATCGATCAGACGAACCAAAGCGACGTGTCGTTGTTGACGCGGCTCGCGAAGCGGTACGACGCGGTGATGACGGTCAAGGATGGGCGGCGGCTGCTCATGCAGATCGGGGCAGGTACGAGCGCGAGCGGTAAGCCGCTGCCGACGCTCGAGATCCGGAAGGCGACGGGGCGATTCGTACCGCTATCACGTGTCGCAGGGCGAAAGCGATACGTCGGTGCGTGCGCGCTGGCATACGTCAAAGAAGGGCAAGCAAGAATCCGTGATCGTCGGCGGTGAAAACAACCGCAGCACGAATCTGCTGCCGGACATCTACGGCTCGCGCGCTGAAGCGGAAGCGGCGGCCAAGGCTGAATACGCGCGCGCACAGCGCGGACAGGCAGCGTTCGATATGACGCTCGCGCTCGGCCGGGCCGACCTGTACCCGGAAATGACCGTGAACGCGAAGGGATTCAAACTGGATATCGATTCGACGCAGTGGCTCGCGAAACGTGTCGTGTCTCGTATCGATCGAAACGGCGGATTCACGTCATCGCTCGAAATTGATGGAGCGGCCCCACGTATCTGAGGACGCGAGGACTCTCTTAAAATCAGGGATAGTCTTGTGCCTATCAGTAAGCCTAGCTAGAGCCGCTTCAGATCGGGAAGCAGGCGATCGAATTCGCGTTTGACCACGCTGTAGCATTCACACACACGCTTTTCGAGCCCCGGCCGATCCAGCACCTCGATATGACCGTAGTTGTAGCGGATGAGGCCCGCGTCCTGCAGCTTCAATGCCGCTTCCGTCACGCCCGACCTGCGCACGCCCAGCATGTTGGCGATCAGCTCCTGCGTCATTCGCAGCTGGTTCGAAGGCAGGCGGTCGAGGCTGAGCAGCAGCCAGCGGCACAGCTGCTGATCGATCGAATGATGCCGGTTGCATACCGCGGTCTGAGCCATCTGCGTGATCAGCGCCTGGGTATAGCGCAACAGCAGGCGCTGCATTGAGTTGCCGCGCCGGAATTCTTCTTTCAGGATGCTCGCGTCGAGCCGATAGGCCAGCCCCGCGCTTTGCACGACGGCTCGACTCGGCGTCGTTTCGCCGCCCATGAACAGCGACACGCCGATCATGCCTTCATGGCCGACGATCGCGATTTCAGCGGACGAGCCGTCCTCCATCACATACAGCAGCGACACGATCGACGTGGTCGGAAAATAGACGTGATGAAGCTGGCCGCCCGACTCGTACAGGACTTTCCCCAACGGCATGTCGACGAGCGTCAGGTGTGGGGCGAGGTGGGCGCGCTCGTTTTCCGGCAGCGCGGCAAGCAGGTGATTTTCGGTAATGAGCGGGATGTCCTGCATGCGTGGCTCCTGCACGTGCGCCCGGCTGACGACGGAGAATCCGGCCGATGTGGGCGCAGCGGGAATCGGCGGAAGGGGCCAACCGTCATATCTTACCCATCCGATGACCGGACGGGTGGGTGGCGGCAATGTGTCCCTTTTCCCGATGAGTTCGGGATGACCGACCGTTCGAATTGCGAATCCACCTTCAAAAATTATAGTGCCGATACATGTCTCATCAAGGTGCGCGCAATCCCGCGCGCTCGATACGGAACCGATATCTCACGGCGCGATTGACGGGAAATCGCGGTCGCCGGGCCTGGACGGCGTCGACCGCGAAATGATGCGCCGCGATGATTCGCGTGCATCAGGGACCTTGCCGGACAAGCGCCAGGCACGAACACGCTTGCGCTTACTTGCATATCAGGCGGTCGAGTCCGGATTCGCCGCCGCGCCGCCGCGCCGGCGGATCGCCGCGTTGGCCACTCGTTCGCCTGGCTGGCTTTGAGCGCTACAGCGCCGTCAGCTTGGTTATCTTCGTTCCTTCCAGCGTCACACCCGCCATCAGCCCGCTGTTCGTCAGCACGAACGCTTCGATCGGCGCGGTCGCGGTGCTGGTGTCGGCATTGCCGTTCGCGCCGACTTTCAGTACTGCAACCGATGCGTCGCCGCCCACCGACCAGCCTTCGCTGTTACGGAACTGGTCAAGCACGTCCTGGGTTATGAACAGGAAAATGATGGCCTTCGATTGCGCGCCGATCTGCAGCCCGATCGAGCCGGTCGTGGTGCTGTAATACCCGACCGTGCTGCCGGCAACGCGCAGCGAGCCTTCACCGTACTGACCGCCGATCCAGAAGCCGGCCGCGATGACCGACGGGAACACCAGCACGCCACGCGCTTTGCCGACGAGTTCGCGCGAGCCTTTGGCGCTGGTGTAAAGACGTGCGAGGGTCGAGTCGACACCGGCATCGATGGTGTGGCGCTTGTCGACCTGGTGGCCGCTCGCGTCGGATTTTCCGGTCATCGTGCAACCTGAAACAACGAGGGAAATGGTAAGGATGGATCCCGGCGTGCCCCATAGGAATGTTCGTCGCAGCATCATCGCTATATGAACGCCTCCCGTTTGCGACGGTTTTTCGTGTGTTCCGACTGCGACAGGATGGGTCGCAGCTTTATACCCAGCAACTGGACCTTACCGCCCGTGCCGGTTTGCCTCGGCACCAGCCCGATCCACGCCGCAAACTCGCGCCCGGATCGGAACGTCTTCACATCGCTCATCGTTGCAACTGCTGCGGTCGCCGTCAGCGGCCCGACACCCGGTACCGCGGCAATTGCCCGGCACGACTTGTCCTCTCTCAGCCATGCCCGTAGACGCCGTTTGATTTCGGCAATCGGCTTATCGAGGTCCGTCAAGC
This sequence comes from Burkholderia sp. KJ006, assembly GCF_000262695.1. Lineage (NCBI taxonomy): Bacteria > Pseudomonadati > Pseudomonadota > Betaproteobacteria > Burkholderiales > Burkholderiaceae > Burkholderia > Burkholderia sp. KJ006. The sequence goes on from NC_017922.1 coordinate 501,208, forward strand.
CGTTCCACTGATCGCGCAGCGTGTCGATCAGTATCTTTGGCAGACGATCAACCAGTCGCGCGAGCACGCTCGGAACCGCCTTGTCTAGTGCGGCACGCCCCTTGCCCATCACTTCACCGTATTCAGTCAGCAAGCCGCGCAGGCTGCTGGTCTGCATCGTGCGAAACTTCACGAGTTGCTCACGCATCCGGTGCAACCCCAGCACCGCCTGCTGAATTTCCGTTCTCACTGCCACCGACCTGCCCGGCTGCTGCGCCGCCATCCAGATTGCTCGCGCATCAGCTGCATCGTTCTTGTTGCCCATCACGAATGCCTTGACGAACTTCCCCGGCATCGACTTCACCTGATGGCCCATCGCGATCAGCTTGCGAGCCCAATGTTGGGAACCGCCACACGCCTCCATTCCGATCAAGGACGGTGACCGGTTCGAAAAATGTTCGAGAAATCCCGCGCGCTTCACGGGTTTGTTCACGATCTCGCCCGTCTCCGCATCGCTGAAATGGAGCTGGATCACGTTCTTTGCGATGTCCGCACCAACTGTCGTAAGCTTCATCTCGGATGCTCCGGTATGCCTGTGAAGAATCTTTATGATCTTCCACCTTGGGCACTTTGATGCCGTCGGCCCGTGAGGGGCCACCTTCCTTCTTGGCTCCCCCCATTCACGGGTGGGAGGCGTTCATATCATTTCTCCTGGTTGTCCGTGGAGCTTCGACGCTATGCCAGGGCGGCTACGGACGCGGTGCGACCGCGTACAAAGGCGCGATATCCGTCTCGGCCGGTGTGGCGTTCGGCTTCGCAGCGCATGCGTCGTGTGCGGGTGAATGTCGGTCGATGTCGCGCAACCGGTGTGGCAACGTACGCAAAATCAAGTTGCGGAGATTCACGATGGCGGCCGGGACCTTCCTCCGGTTCGCCTCCGCAAGCGTCCTTCACCGTACAGACACGCAATCTCGTTGACAGGAGGATGTCTGCTGAAACCATCCATTCGTGCGTGATCCTTTCACGAACATCGACGTGCGTCACATCGGCGGCGAACGATTCCGTCATGCGTCTCCGGTCGATCGAACGAAGCGCCACACTCGAATGCGACTGGCAAGGAGAGCAACATGCGTGCATCTATCTATGTCTGTCTTGCGGCTATTGCAACCGTGCTTGCCGGATGCCTTTGGGCACCCGGCGACGGCTATCGCGGTGATCGAAACGGGGGGTATGGCGGCGCGTACGGCGACAGTTACGAAAGCGGATGGAACCGAGGCGGTACTTACCGCGACCACATGAATCATTCCCGGCATCCCGATGACCGGTGGCCGCATAGGGACGGGCAGCGGGAAGGATGGTAGGCGGGCTGCGGTCATCACATGTATACGGCCGGTCAGCGTGCGTTCGGCGCGCTTCATCATGACCGATTCGCGTCGTTTCGCGACGCTGGCGAACCTGATGCCCCATCGTTCACGTCCTGCCGGACTCGAGCAGGTTCTTCAGCGCCGCCATCTGTTCCTTCTGCATGTTCAGCAATTCAGTCCATTGCTCCTCGCGCAACCCGTCGAGCTTTTCATGGAGCAACATGATCTCGAGTTCGGCCTTCAGATTGATTTCGTAATCATGTTCGGCAGATACCCGGTCCTTGTATGACTGCCGGTTCTGGGCCATCAGGATAATGGGTGCCTGGATCGCTGCCAGCATCGAGAGAAACAGGTTGAGCAAGATATACGGGTAAGGATCGAAGGCCTTGCTGTACGTTGCCAGAATCAGCGAATTCAGGCTGACCCACACGACCATGACGACCATAAAGCACGTGATGAATATCCACGACCCGCCGAAGGCGGCAACGGCATCTGCCGCGCGCTGGCCGCGCGTTGCCGCTTCCTCCAGTTCTTTCGTGGAGTCTCTCGCTATGCGCTTTCGTTCCGAAACGAGACGTGCAACATTCTTCGCGCGTTCGTCCAATGATTCATAGGGTACGCCAAAGAATTTTTCGGCAAGCTCCGCAGGTTTATGCATGTTGCCCTCCGCGCGGTCGCGCAATCCGAACAGGATGGAATCGCAATAAGGTCACGGCAAAAGACTGGTTGCGCAGTAATCGCGAAGCAAAGAAACCGAGACAGGCCGAACAGCGGTCTCTCCCGGCTTCGTTGCCATCCGACCCAGCAGACAAAGCCCCGTGCGATTCCGCACCCTACCGGAATCGGAGCGGTATGAACAGGCTGACACCCGGTGACGACTGCGGGGCATAGACCACGGGTGGTGGCGCATACACCACGGGTGGTGGTGCATACACATAGTCCCGGTTGTCGTAGTAGTCGCCGCGACGGTAGTCATTGCCCGGATGTCGATAAACCTGCCGATTGCGGTGATCCCACTGATGCCCATGGTTCTGCCAATAACCGTCACCCATGCGATGTTGCTGTGGTTGGCTTTGGTAACGCTGATAGTCGTCATTCGCGCCATACTGCTGTTGGTTCTCGTAGTTGCCGTAGTCTGCGCCGAAAGCCGGTGCCATGGACATGCCGCCGATAGCCAAGACCAAGCCGACCGTCGTCATGATTCCGGTCGTCATCGAGCCTATGAACGCGGTGTGTACTTCTGGGATTTTCATGATGTTCCCCTGTCTGAGATCCGGAACCTGACGGCGGCGCCGGTCCGCTTCCTGCTGCGGGTATCTTGAGATCACCCCTTCTTTGCGGAGTGTTGATGGTCAGTCCGGAAAATCAGATCGGCATTCTTCTTCTGGGCGTCGGACATGCTGTCGTACAGCGCCTGAAACGCAGGGATGACCTTTCTCATGCCGTCCGCATGGGCGTCGGCGACCTCGCCATAGGACTTAAGGTCGTCGACGGCGGTCATGCTGGTTGCATGACTGGTTCGCGCCTGTCTGAGCGAGTCCATCGTGGCTGCATTGTCGCGCATGACCTGCGCGACCTTGCGCCAAAGTTCTTCCTCCGCCGCGGTGATCTGAAGCCTGTCGTGAAGGTTATTGATGCGCGTATCGATCTGGTCGTGGGTCGCAACGGTCTTCGCGCTTGCAGGTGCTTGAGTCTGCACGGGGGAGGCAGCGCTCGCAGGATTGGCGAATGCCGTTATCGCGAGAAAAACCGCTATCGCGAGCGCCGATGCAGTTCGCGGTCGGGATGGAGGGGCAATGAGGCTCATGATCGATCTCCAAAGGAATTCGATGGACTCGCGAAGGGATTGCCATCATTGCGCGCGAGTTCGATCGAATAGATCATCTGTGCGCCGACTCCCGACCGGCGTCTGTCCGGTGCCGGACGCTTGTGCGCCGCCGTTGCACGACCGGATCGACGGAGCAGCGGGTGACCCGATTCGAAGCCCGGCGCTTGCGCTGCAAATGCAAGCGGCCGCACGTTCTTGCCGCCGTTTGCCCGTTACGCTGCAACGCCGTCAGGCTTCGGCTCTGGGCCGAACGCGCTTGCCGTGCCGGTCGAGACAATGCATGCGTTGACCATATCCCGGACCGAAGTGGCATAGTGATCGGCGCCGATCGCACTGCGGAGATCCTCGGGCCACTGATCGGTATCGCCTGCCGGCCAGAGGCCGACGACGATCGGCGCGTCCGGCAAGCGCTGCCGCACGCGTCGCAAAAGGTAACGCAGGTGCGACGGGATTCCATTGATGGCTAGATAAAAAATGCACACTATCGTCACTGCGGTGACGTCCAGACCGTCGATCCGGACGCGCGAGGCCGCGTCATGGTTGACCACTCGGCAATCGAGATCGTGCTTGCCGAGAAGCTGAACGAGAATGGCCGATGCCAACTCGTCGAGCGGCCCCCGGCCTGCTATGCAAAGGACCTGATTGTCGGCATGCCGAACCGGGCGAGCTTCGATACCGGACGAAGAAGCGTTCCGAGCCGGTTGGCACGATACCTTTTGTGCGGCAGCAGGCGCAGCCGGTGCGCCCCAGTCGGCTGCTGCTGCATCGGTAGCCGGATCGGTGTCCGCGAAACCATCCAGGCCCTCGATGAGGTCGTTGACCGTGGTCTCGATTCGCGCCAGTTGTGCCAGCGTTACGCCGCCGCGCAAGACATCGTCGGCCGCAAGCTGCAAGCCCTTGAGAACGATTTCATCGTAATAGGAGGACAGCGGCCGGTCGCGAAGCAGTATCCCGGCTTGTTCTACTGCGTCATCGGGGTCACCGGCGAGCGCTCGCTGGTAGAAACTTTCGACTGGAGACAGCGCGGGCTGGTCGCCAAGCAGCACGTCGAGAAATTCGAGCCGCGTAACATGGCGACCGAGGACCAGCAGGCAAAGTGTCAGCGGAGTGGACAGGATGAGCCCGATTGGCCCCCATATCCAGCTCCAGAAACTCGCAGCGACGACGACCGAAAACGGGGAAAGGCCGGTGCTATGGCCGTACAGCAGTGGCTCGACGGCCTGACCGGCCAGCAACTCGACGGTCACGAAAAGCACCATCGACCAGATCGCCATCGTCCATTCCGGACTGACGGCTGCGGCGAGTGCGGTAGCCAGAATGGCGGAGATCCAGATTCCGACGTAGGGGACAAGACGCAACAGCGCGGCCAGAATCCCCCACAGCACCGGGCTGGGGACGCCAATGAGGAACAGCCCGGTTCCGATCACGACGCCCACGCCCGCATTCAAGCCGAGTTGCGAAACGAAATATCGACTGAGGCGCCGCGCGGCTTCGTCCATTGCGGTGGTGGTCCGATGGAGATCTCTCGAACCGAACAAGCGGATAGCCCGGTCCCGAAGATCATCGCGCTGCAACAGAATGACGATGGTGACGACAAATACGATGAAGGCCGTCTCGAGTGGACTGACGACGGGAGACAGTATGCGCCGTGCAAGCTGGAATGGTGTCTGGGCCGGCTCGCGCACCTCGACGAGAAGCGCCGCGGGCGGTTGGGCGCCGGACGAGGATGAGGAAGATTCGCGTATCGTTTTCGGCTGATCGACGGTTGCCCGTTGAAGCGCCTGACCGGCGGTACCCGCCAGCTGGTTCAATTTTCCAACCGTGAGCCCATGCACGACAGAGATCTTCTTGTCGATCGTCGCCTGATAACGGGGGATGCCGACAGCGAGGTCCGTGATCTGGGTGGCGATGATCCCCCCAAGCACGACGATCACCGAGACCGACATCGTCACCGCAAGGAGAACCGAGGCCACGTGGCCAAGCTTGATGCGGCCAAGAAGATTGGCGAGGGGAGCGACCAGGAAGCTGAGCAGAATCGCCAGCGTGAACGGGATCAGGATCTCGCGCGCAAAATAGAGCGCGGCGATGACCGTGACGCCAACGGCAAGCGTAATCAAACCCTGCACGCTGGGTTTTTCAGGAGGCTCGATGCGCGCTGCTGGCCTCGCGGGGCGCAATTCCTTGAAATCGAACATGACGGCTAACGCCCGCGATATCGTCCATTCTGATGGGTGCTTTCGGCGCGGATGCGTCCCATGTCACGCGGCGCGGCGTGGCGGGAACGATGAAAGTAAAACGGGATGATACGTATCGAACGCGATAAAACAGACACTTCGAGTGTACGGCCTACGTTGCTCGCCGTCTGGATTGAAGTCGGTACGGTGCCGTACCCGGGACACAGTCATGCCAGGGCACGCTGACGACGCGAGGAGTCGAGTTCGCTGCGGCGTTCCCGATCCCGGGGCGGCAAAACGGATATCTCGATGTCCTCCACCGTACCGACTGCGTGGCTGCTCGATGTCAAGTTCACTTTGCCGGGCAGGTTTCTCACTCACATTGCAGATGTCCAACGGCATCAAATTGAACTGTGCGGCGATACCTCGCGCAAGGCCCGGAATGTTCCGGGTCCCAAGCGCGGGCGGCGACGGGTTCGTCGAAACACTGAGTCGAAAGGAGAAGGCCCATGTTGGGAACAATATTGATCGTCGTGCTGGTGCTCGTATTGATCGGTGCGATACCGACCTGGCCGCACAGCCGTTCGTGGGGCTATATGCCCAGCGGCTTGCTGGGCGTGGTGCTGCTCGTCGTAGTTGTGCTCCTCCTCCTGGGGCGGATATAGGAGGCTCGAGAGTCCTGTCGGGAAAGGCCGCTTCGTGGATCATCGTTGCCGTACCGTTGCATCTCGAAACGAGTGGCCGCCGCGCATCCGCGAGACCGGGGTGGCGCGCTTGCGGTTGCCGGGTATGACGCGGCAAGCGCCGCCTTGCGCAGATCGCCCGCAAACGATTCCGACGCAAGGCGGCCGGGCAGGTGGTACGGCTAACGAGCATGGCGGACTTGTCAGGTCCGCGCAGACTGTCATGAGAAAAACACTCCTCAACGCGCTGGCCGCATGCCTTGCAGGCGGAGTCGGGCTCACCCCCGCGCCGAGCCAAGCCTATGCGCTGGACGCGCAGTTCGACTGCACCACCGACGCGCACGCGTTCATCGTGCGCCTGTTCAATCACGGCTATATCGATCGCGATCCGATGCGGGTCGAACAGAATTCGGTCAACGCGTTCCGGCCTACCCGCGACGCTGCGCTCACGGTGTTCGGCTTCAGCGTCTATGCTGTGTTCGCCTATGCGCAGTATGACGCGCTGTTCAAGCAGGGAACCGGTCGACCTCTGCCGGGTTCGATTTACGGCGTCGTCGTCAAGGCGCCGATCGATTCGGTCGAAGCACATTCTCGGTTAGCGGGCAGCAAGGCCGTCGCGCATCAGGTCATTCCGTTCATCCTCACTGCCGTCGTCTGTGCAAGACCCTGAGACTGGCGCTGCGCAACCGCACTAACGGTGCTTGATGTGCGACGGCTTCCGCTGATGCTTTCGACGGACCGGTTTGGAAATCGTCTTGGTGACGGCGCCTATTAACGGCGGACCGCTGGCGGGAAACGTCCCTTCGACCGCCGCGTCGACATCGCGTTCGCTCTTGTTGCGGTTCATATGCCGTGCTTGGACCTGTTACGCATAACGGCTTCCACGGAGCATGACCGTCTGATCCGGTTGCTCCCGAATTCGCCCGGCCCAAGTAGTCGCGCATGGCCGGTCCGAGCCAATACGGAGGCTGCTTCGGTTCCACGTGCCACACGCGTGAGCAAACCGTCCGGCATCGGACAGACCGAGCCCGTACATCCCGTACATCACTACGCGACCGGCCTGGTGCGTGGCATGAATGGCTGATTCACTCCATTAATCAACAGTTGTCGCGCCACGCCGGCGTTCATGGAATACGACATGGTTCCGTCCACAAAACTCGACAGCGATATCGACCGCCAGGCGGATTCGTGACTGACGAAGCTCGGTCCAGGACTGATCACCGGCGCAGCGAACGACGATCCGAGCGGCATCGCCACCTATTCGCAGGCGGGTGCGCAATTCGGCTTCAACATACTGTGGACCGTCCTGCTGACCTATCCGCTGCTGGTCGCCATTCAGGTCGTGAGCGCGAGAATCGGCCGGGTGAGCGGCCACGGTCTCGCGACGAACCTGCGGACGCCATTACCCGCGGTGGCTGCTGTATGTCACCGTCGTCCTGCTGCTGGCGGCGAACACGATCAATATCGCAGCCGACCTGACAGCCATGGGTGCCGCCGTCCATCTATTGGTCGGCGGCCCCACGCATACCTATACGGTCGGCCTGGGCGTGTTTTCGCTGGTGTTGCAGATGTTCGTGCCGTACCGCAGGTATGTCCGCATACTCAAGTGGCTCACCCTGGCACTGTTCGCCTACGTCGGCGTGATCTTTGCCGTCCAGATCCCATGGGCGACCGTGGCCCTGCGCACGGTACTTCCGCACGGCTCGTGGAGCGCCGGCTACATTACGACGGTGGTCGCCGTGTTCGGCGCCACCATCAGGCCCGTATCTGTTCTTCTGGCAGAAGTCCCAGGAGGTCGAGGAACTGCAGGCGAAGGATGTACAGCAGGCGTTGACGAAGAAGCCGTCGCAAGGGCCGGCAAACCTGAGCCGCATCCGCGTTGATACGTCGATCGGCATGGCATTTTCCAATCTCGTTGCGTTTTTCATCAATCTCACGACCGCGGTCCGCTGCATGCGCACCATATCACCGACATCCAGACGTCGGCGCAGGCCGCCACCGCATTGAAATCGATCGCCGGCCAGTTTGCGTTCCTGCTCTTCAGTCTCGGCATCATCGGCACGGGGTTGCTCGTGCTGCCGGTGCTGGCCGGCTCGGCAGCCTACACGATGGCCGGCACGTTCCAGTGGAAAAAGCAGCCTCGCGCTCGAGCCGCAACTGGCGAGACGGTTCTACGCGTTCACCGTGCTCGCGACGGTCGTCGGCCTCGCACTCGATTTCACGTCGATCGACCCGATCAAGGCGCTGTTCTGGAGCGCAGTCATCAACGGTGTCACGTCGGTGCCGATCATGGCGCTGATGATGCTGATGGCGTCGAACCGGAAGGTCATGGGCACCTTCGTCACGCCCGTGCTGCTGCGGCTAGCGGGGTGGCTTTCCACCGGGGTGATGGCCGCCGCCGTGATCGCGATGTTCGTGTTCATCTGAGCACCGGCCGATCATTCCTTTTCGCGGCCCGGTACGGCGCCGTACCGACTTCGTATCCCGGCTGCGCGCATCGTTGCCACTCGTTCTCAGTGTTCAATGCCATGGGTTTCCCGCGTGAGCGGCAGGTGCGCAACGAATATGGTGACGAGGGGCGATGCATATCGCGTGACCGGTATGTGCCGTCCATCATGGCGATCCGGCGATCCGCGCCGGTATCCCGCGAAATGAACCCAGGAGAAAATCATGACGATATCGGACCCGACCCATCGGCCATCGACCAGCGATACAGGTGCCGCGATTATCGGCAGCGGGACCGGCGACGGGCCAGGCCCCAACGTGATGGAGGCCGATACGCTCAAGGGCAACAAGCTTTACACGTCCGACCAGGCGGAGATCGGAAAGATTTCGGAAATCATGCTGGACGTACGCAGCGGCCGGGTCGCCTATGCCGTACTGTCGAGCGGCGGCTTTCTCGGCGTCGGCGGAAAACTCTACGCCATTCCGTGGAGCGCGCTGACTCTCGACACCGACGAAAAATGCTTCCGGCTCGACGTCACGGCGGATCACGTGAAAAATGCCCCCGCGTTCGACAAGGACCATTGGCCCTCGATGGCAGACGAACAGTGGGGGGCGTCGCTTCACCAGTTCTACAATCGGCAGCCGTACTGGATCGCGACGCGCGACGTTGTCGCGAATCGTCCACCGGAACATTGAAGCGCACTCGCCAACCGGGAAAACGATCGGGATAACAGAGGATTTTCATCGAAAACCGATCCGTCGGTCAGTCAGCCCCTGTGATCGCCTGACGGCAAGCGATAGCAGCATCATCCACGAACCAGTTATGTATTGGAGCTTTACCATGAACAAGGATCAAGTCAAGGGAACTGCGGAGAAGGTAAAAGGCAAGGTGAATGAAGTCATTGGCCGAGCCACAGGTAACGCGAAGCAGGAAGTCAAGGGGGATCTCCAGCAGGCGGCCGGGCAGGCGAGAAAGCATCTCGGTGACGTGAAGGAATCCGTCAAAAAGACCTGATCGAACACGGAGGCTTAGCGGGGGGGCATTCCCCCTCTCACCGTGCTTCACGCCGGGAGGCTGTATCGAACGGACGTGCGGCTACTGCCGTACAGACATGCGCTGTCGGATGCGAGAACGTCAAGTTGCGTCCTTCGCGCACCGGGATTCCCGCCCCCTCTGTCGCGACGCACGCAGCGGATCAGGTCAGCGTCTAACTTGAGAGGAGTTGCCATGTACAACGTTGTTTGGCTCGTTGGAGCCGTGGTTATCGTTCTGTTCGTCCTTGGCTATTTCGGATTGAGATAGGGCGTCTCGTTCACGTGCTCGTCACGCGATGGCTGGTCAACGACCGCTATGACACCGGCGGCGGTAAAACCGCAAAACGATCCAGGTCGCGACAACCATCGTTTATCGCAGGAAGCAAGATGAAGACGCTCAGGATCATCGGCTATGTGGGGCTCGCGGCAGTCGCGATCATGCTGCTCGTCGCGATGTGCGCGATACTCGAGGACGGCGTGATTTCGCGCGATGCGCAGCGACCGGGACTGACCGGCAACACGCTTTCCAGCCCTGGATCGCCGAATCGCATCGGTTAAGTCGGCCGTCACCGATTGACCGTTCCCAACTTCTTTTGAGCGACTCCGGCACGCGCGGTCGGAGCCCGCGTGCACCGTTGTCGATGTCCGCACGAGCCGAAAATCGGCCTGCCATTTGCAATCGACGCTCGAGATCACGGCAGCGCCGCAACAGGCGATCGGCTGCCGCTCACGCGATCCAGCCGCATCACAGCCGTTCCCGTCTGGGTACGGCAGCGTACCGACTCCCGGGTTGCTCGCGCATAGGGTAGGTTGAACTGATCGGAACGCATGTCGCGACCGTTCGCGATGGGTTCTCCAGCCGCATGCACGATACGCGACCAGAGCACACATCAGCGCCGGGCGCCGCCGGCATGGCACCTCGAAGCACATCGCTCGTGCGCTGCGCTTCGAATGTCATCGCGTCGACAGCAACGGATACCGGACCGCGAGACGATGGTGCTCAAAGCGATGCTCAGGCTGTGAGCATGTCACAGCAACCCGCGCGCATGCCGGCACGAAACACTCGAATCGAGCATGTTGTTCGGCCCGCATGACGGCGGGCGATTGCAGGCGAAGCGCGCTGTGCGCGTCGCACCGTCACACTGGCCGGCGAGGCTCGCCGGCATTTCGCGAAATGATCACAGGAGTGGGTCATGACACTCGTTTCTCCCAGCAATCAAGCGCCGAGCAACAGCAGCGGCGCCCGGATCATCGGTCACGCAACCAGCATCGGCGGGGCCGGCCCCAACGTCATGGCGGCCACCACGCTGACTGGCGACAAGGTTCTATCGTCCGACGGCAAGGAAATCGGGAAGGTTATCGACATCATGTTGGACGTATGCAGCGGCCGGATCTCATACGTCGTGTTGTCTTGCGGAGGCTTTCTCGGGATGGGCGACAAACTTTTCGCCGTTCCGTGGGGAGCGTTTACCCTGGATACCGACGAGAAATGCTTCCGGCTCGATGCGACCGAAGAGCGGATGAAGAGCGCCTCCGGATTCGACAAGGACCATTGGCCTGCAATGGCGGATTCGCAATGGGGGGCACTTCATTCGGGTAACACGCCGCTGATGTAGCGACACGTCCGCAGGAAGCCCGGCCGGCATGCGGCCATGCACGCACCGGCGTGACGGCGCAATGCGGTGAGCGATTGCTGTTTTTTTCGGATCCTGCCGTATCGCGTGCATTGGCCGACGCGCCGACCGCGACGGGCGGCAGGTCATCCAGCCAGCAGATGTGACCGGAGCATTCATCATGAACAAGGATCAAGTCAAGGGCGTCGCAGAGAAGGTAAAAGGCAAGGTCAACGAGGTGATTGGCCGAACCACTGGTGACACGAAGCAGGAAGTAAAGGGCGATGCCCAGCAAGCAGGCGGCGAAGTGCAGAAGAAGTACGGCGACGCCAAGGAAGCGATCAGGAAGCACGCGAAGAGCCTGCATGGATCGCGGCGTCAGCCGTGACCGAGAGGCGTCGTGATGCTGCGACTTTCGCCGGTGGACCCGACGCGCGATGTGTCTCGCGTTCGATCCGCCAATCCGCACGCCGTCACGAGCCGGAGCCTATCGATGAGTGCACCTGCCGGAAGCCCGATCAGCCGCGCGCTACGCAACGCGGCGCTGATGGCGTCGGTGCTGATGGCGTGCAACCTGCCATGCCTGGGAGGAGCTCCTGCGGACGAGGCGGCCAGCTTGCGCGATGCATACCGGAAGCTGATTCCCCGCCTCGATCACAACGCGTTCAAGCGCCCGTTGTATCTAGATTCCGAGGAATCGTCCTCCACGCTCAAGGGCGAGGTCTACGCAGTGATGGCCTACCCGTTCGCGACCGTCAACGGCGCGTTCAATGACCCCGCGCGAGCCCCGTCGAACTGGTGTGATGCGTTGATCCTGCACCCGAACATCAAGTATTGCCGTGCCACCAGCGGCGACGGCAAGACACTGATCGTGAACGTCAGCAAGAAGGAAGTTGCCGAAGAACTCAGCACGACCTATCGGGTGCAATTCGAATACGACGCGACGACCACCGGCCCGGGTTACTTACAGGTCAGGCTCCATGCGGCCCAGGGGCCGTTGAACACCCGCGATTATCGGATCGCGCTGGAAGCGGTGGCGCTTGGCGGCGACCGCACGTTCCTACATCTGACCTATGCCTATAGCTACGGTCCGATCGGCCGTCTGGCGATGAAGACCTATCTTGCCGCCTTCGGCCGTGGCAAGGTCGGCTTCACCGACATCGCCGATCCGTCCGCGGCTCAGGCGGAATACATCGGCGGGATGCGCGGCCTCATGGAGCGCAACACGATGCGCTACTACCTGGCCATCGATGCATATCTCGGTGCATTGTCCAGCCAGCCCGACAAGCAACTGGAGCAACGCCTGACCGACTGGTTCGACGCCAGCGAGCGTTATCCGCGGCAACTGCATGAGATGGATCGCCAACAGTACATGCAGATGAAATACGAGGAATACCAGCGCCAACAGACCATGCAGTAGCGTCGGGGGATGAGCAGGCCGCATCCCCCCAGCAGACAGGGCAGGTGCTCGGGATATAGGTGCAGCGTTAGCTGAGCAATCTGTTCAGCAAATCTCCAAAGCCCCAGATCAGGGTGCCCATGAAGCTGACGAAAGGCCCCCACAACCCAACTGCCGCCCTGGTTCGGTGATCCTCATGCACCCAATCCGGAACGGGCTCGCCAACCTGTCTATAGTGCTCCGGGTCAAGCCTGCTCAGCCCCGTTTCGCCCTCTATAATGTGGGTTCGGATGTCCTCCCGGATCACGCTGGCTCGCGACAGAAGCGTAATGCCGACCGCCACGACCAGCGCACCGCGCTACGGGAAAACCAAGTGAAGTCGTGGGCTGCGAGGCCGAGCGACAAGCCGCCAATGGCAAGCAGTGTCGCAAGCGTTAGCATCGATTGGGTGTTCCCAAAAAAAGCGCGCATTTTGTTCCATCCTTCGTCCGACCCGGTCGCTGTCGTTACTCATGGGTAGCGGGGTCGTTCGCGGCGCAGGGCGCGTCAGGTGTGGCCGGTGCTGTCCTCGCGCCACGAGCAACTTCCTGCGTGTCGACCCATGCGAGCATGAGGGCATAGGTGACGGCAAGCATCACCGGCCCGATAAACAGTCCGATCATACCGAAGGCAATCAGACCGCCAAGCACGCCGGCAAGAACGAGGATCATCGGCAGCGCGATGGCGCGCCGGATCAGGATCGGGCGCAAAATGTTGTCAAGCGTCGCCACGCCGATGGACCAGACGAACAGCAGGATCGCCGCAACCCGTGCGTCATGCATGAACAGCCAGGCGACAGACGCCAATAACGGCAACAGCGGGCCGAGCTGAGCGAAGCAGGAAATGAACAAGATCGCTGTTAGGACGCCGGCATACGGGACGCTAGCGACCCACAGCCCGATGCCGCCCAGCGCGGATTGGGCCAGTGCCGTAACCACGACGCCCAGTGCGACCGCGCGAATCGCATGTTCGACGAGCCGCACCATAGCCGCGCCGTTCCCAGGTGCCACACGCCGTGCAACGCGGGTCGCGATGAGCCCGGCTGCTTCCCCCTTCGTGTAGAGAATGCCGCAAATGATGACTGTGAGCAGCAAATGAAGCACGAGTACACCAATAGCGCTCGCGCGTTGGAGAAGCCACCCGGCAACGCGACTCGCATACGGCTGCAGCGTCGCCAGGACGCCGCCCGGTCCTGCGTCCGTCAGCATTTGCCATTCGTGTGTGGCACGCGCGCCGACGAACGGCAGGCTACCGAGCCAGTTCGGCGGCGGTGGCAACGTGTAGTTCGGCAAACTCTTCGCGAGTGTCGAGATCTCGTCTGCGTGGGCCGCCAGAGTCGACACCGCGCCATAGATGGGAAGCACGATCACGACCATCAATGCGAGCAACATCACGACCACGGCCGGCCCGCGGTGACCTCGCAGACGTCTCTGCACCGCGTCCAGGGCCGGCCAGGTCGCGACGACGATCATGGTGGCCCACACGAGCGCGAGCAGAAACGGACGAAGGATATAGAGGCTACCGCCAATCAGCAGTGATAGCGTTAAAACTCCCAGCACGATGCGGGCTAGGTCGACCGTCGGGCGGGCGTGCACGACCCGCCTGGCTCGGACAACTGTTACATGAGGGTGGCGGTTCAATTCGCGGCCTCCAATCTCTGCCCCGACTGTTCCAGCTTGCATGACCTTACGCGGCTCGCAAACGCCGCGCTTGAAGCTTGATTGTGAGCGGCCACGGCCCCGGCGGATTGACGAAAATCAACCTTGCCGGCCAGGTGAGAAATACAGTGAATGGAAGTGCGTACGGTCGGCGTGCCGGCTTTGTCAGGTTGATTGGGCGGTAGGATGACCCCGGATCCCGCCTTGAACAATGGCCCTGGTTGCTTCGGTTGAAAGAGGTGGCCTCGCTCGTTCGGACAGTTTCTGAGATTTTTAAGTGGAGCGTCCGAGGCAATCATGCTGCCGATTTGATCGCAGGCAGCGTCGCGAAGTATGCCTCATCCGGCGTCTGATCCGCCAGGCTCGAATGGGGCCGTTTCCGGTTGTACAAGTTGATGTACTCGCCGATGGAGCGCCGGGCATGGCTGACCGACTCGTACGCTTTCAGGTAGACCTCTTCGTACTTGATGCTTCGCCACACTCGTTCGACGAACACGTTGTCGCGCCAGCTTCCCTTGCCGTCCATCGACAGCCGGATGCCTCGGCCCAATACGGCTTCCGTGAACGCGTTCGCCGTGAACTGGCTGCCCTGATCGGTGTTCACAATGTCGGGCTGCCCGTAGCGCGCGAACGCTTCCTCGAGCGCCTCGACGGCGTGCACCGCTTCCAGCGTGATCGCCACCCGGTGCGAGAGCACCTTGCGACTCGACCAATCCACTACCGCCGTCAGGTACACGAAGCCTCGCGCCATCGGAATGTAGGTCGTGCAGTGCCCACGCCTGATTGGCCCGGTCGATTTTCATGCCGCGCAGCAGGTACGGCCAGATCTTGTGCTGCGCATTGCGTCGGCTCGTGTTCGGCTTGCAGTACAGCGCTTCCACGCCCATGCGTTTCATCAGCGTGCGCACGCGGCGGCGGCCGACCTCATGGCCTTCCCGGCGCAACAGACGCGCCAGCATCCGCGCTCCGGCAAACGGAAACTCCATGTGCAGTTTGTCGATCCGCCGCATCAGCAACTGATCCGCCTCGCTCACTGGCTGCGGCCGGTAATACGCGCTCGATCTCGCCACGCCAACGAGCCGGGCTTGCTGCGAAACCGACAACGCATGCGTACGGTCGATCATCGCTTTGCGCTCAGCAATCCCGCTTTGGTGAGCGCGCCTTCTAAAAAATCGTTCTCCAGCGTTAGCTGCCCGATCTTCGCGTGCAACGATTTCAGATCAACCGGCGGCTCGTTCGACGGCGCACCGGCCGCGCCGAACACATCCGCGGCACGCTCCTGCAGTTGCCGCTTCCATTCCGTGATCTGGTTCGGGTGCACATCGAACTGCTGCGCCAGTTCGGCCAGCGTCCGCTCGCCCTTGACCGCTGCCAGTGCCACTTTCGCTTTGAACGCCGCTGAGTGCGTCCGTCGGGTTCTCTTCGTCATCTTTCCGGTTCCTTTGCCTGCATTATCGCTGGCCCAGGCCCCGGGCATTCCACTTACCCGGCTGTCCGAATTTGCGCGGCCACCTCTGAACGATACTATTGCTTGAACTCGCTGGCGCAATTTCTAACGGAGGCACTATGCGGCTGCGCCATCTTGAACTGCATCGTCTCGGATCTATGAACTGGCTGCGTGCCGCTGTATTAGGCGCCAATGATGGCATTGTGTCGACGGCGAGCCTCGTCGCCGGCGTCTCCTCTGCGCACACCCCTCATGGAAGCGTTGTGCTCACGGCCATAGCCGGCTTGGTGGCCGGTGCGATGTCGATGGCGACCGGGGAATATGTTTCTGTTTCCTCGCAAGCGGATACCGAAAAGACCTCCCTCGCCCAGGAGCAGGCCGAACTCAATGCCGACTTCCCGCGCGAACATCGAGAATTGACTGCAATCTATGTACGTCGCGGCCTGGATGTGCCGCTTGCCAAGCAGGTTGCCGAAAAGCTGATGGCGCACGACGCACTAGGTGCGCATGCGCGTGATGAGTTGGGCATTTCGGAGGCGACGTCTGCCCGACCTCTTCAAGCCGCGCTGGCTTCTGCCTCCAGTTTTGCGGTTGGCGCCACGTTGCCGACTATCGTTGCTGCGCTTGCGCCCGAATCGGTGCTGCTTCCAGCCATCGTCCTCTCGGCTCTCGTTTCGCTAGCCGCGCTAGGTGGTCTAGCCGCTAAAGCGGGCGGAGCGAAGGTTGGCCCAGGTGTCCTTCGCGTCGTGTTCTGGAGTGCTCTGGCAATGGGCGTATCCTCAGGCGTCGGCGCGTTGTTTGGTGCGGTCGTCTGAAGCGCCGGACGCTCGCATTGCTTGTCGCCGGCCTGTCGCTATGGAAGAGCATCAGCATCATGACACGGGTGCGATGCCGCTCTGAGTGTCGTGCTGTGCGCTTTTCGCTTCCCATAGCGAACCAGCCAATTGCCATCACGCGTTGCTTTCAGCAGGTCTTTCCTTCAATCGATCGTGGCACGACCGACGCCTTGGAAACGGCGTGAATGAATCGTTGAGACGGGGCGGTGTTGATGTACGTCAACGTGGGCCATTGGCGCCGGGGTAGCGTGAGTCGGAATACAAGCCTCGGAGGTAAGCGCATATGAAGCCCCAAACCAGGCCGTTTAAGGCCGGCAGCCAAGAAAAACTGTTCCCGGAACGAGGGCACGATGCGTACAAGTTGCAACACAAGTTGCGCGAACCCACAGTGTGTCCAACCTGCGGAGCGGTTTATCAGGAGGGCAGATGGCAATGGGGGCCGCGTCCGTCGGACGCGGACGAGGTTGTCTGCTCAGCCTGTCATCGCATTGCCGATCGTGAACCTGCAGGATTCGTGTACATCGAGGGTGAGTTTGCGACGCAGCATCGAGATGAACTGGTTCATCTTCTGCGTCATCACGAGGAGCATGCGCGCGCGGAGCATGCCATGGAGCGCATCATTGCGATCGAGGACGAGTCTGGCAAAACGATTGTGACGACGACCGGCGTTCATCTTGCACGCGACCTGGGTTCGGCGCTCAAGGCAGCTTTCCAGGGAACTCTGGAGCTTAAATACAGTAAGGACGAGAACTTGCTGCGCGCCTACTGGCGACGTTAGGGGGTACGAGGTAATACTTGCCGGCTGCGTACTGCACGAATGGCCGTTGTATCTTGAGATCCGCCCTTGATGTTCCGGCGGGTCGAGGGGCCGAAGTGGGTCGCAAAGAGTCCTTCGCGTGGCTCCACAACGGCCACTCTGTATCGCGCGCGGCTGTTTGCAGACATCGCCGAACGGCGTGATAACGAGGTAATCGCTGATATGCTGGTAGTGGTTTTCATCGATTGCGACGTTGTTGAGCCTGCCATACCGCTCCATCCGCCATACGATCCGCCGCCTGTTGATATCGGTCAAACTCATCCCGCATTTCTGAGTGAGGCATTCATCCTGTAGTCCGGTCGGTTTCCGTGACGGCGAGCGCAGCTTCTGCCGCCGACAAGCCGGTGAAGGGCCAGTGCATTGAAGGAGAATCTTCATGTGGGCGCGTGACGTGATGACAACGCCGGTCATTTTCGCTACTCCGGAGATGGGCGTGCAGGAGACCGCCAAACTGCTCGTCGAACACTCGATTAGCGCGGTTCCGGTAGCAGATGCAGACGGCAAGCTGATTGGTATCATCAGCGAAGGCGATCTAGTGCGCCGCGTCGAGATCGGCACCGGCGCCAGGCGGCGCTCCTGGTGGCTGGAGTTACTCGCATCCAGCCGCGAACTGGCCAGCCAGTATGTGAAAGAGCATGCGCAGACGGTGAAGGATCTGATGAGCATCAACGTCGTAACCGTCGACGAAGACACGCCCCTCTCTGAAGTTGCCGAATTGCTGGAGCGCTACCGTATCAAGCGTGTGCCAGTCGTCAAGAACGACAAGGTGACAGGATTGGTAAGCCGCGCGGATCTCGTGCGTGCGCTGGCCAGCGATACGCACGACAATCGGCAGCCAGTGGCGCGTGCTGACGCAGAGGTACGCGAGGCGATACTACACGCGATGTCTGGCCAACGTTGGGCGCTAACGCGCGGCCAGGTCATCGTCAAGAAAGGACAGGTACATCTCTGGGGCGTGATCTTCAGCGAGGAGGAGCGCAAAGCAGTGTGCGTTGCAGCACAGACTGTACCGGGTGTTAAACGGGTAATCAGCCATCTTGGCTATCCGGTTACGCTTCCGTCCATGTAAAAGTACACAAATCCGCGCTATTGGCAGCACGTCCGCAGCACACCTGGAGGCCTCGCGGTGCGAGATTGGCCATACGAATAGCAGTGTCGATGGATGGCACTCCCAGTGCTGCGATCTCAGGAGGTTGACCATGGCAAACGACCGTCCCAAGGCGGTTCGGGCAGAAACGCATCGGACTTTATTGGACACTGGCGACGTCGGCCTTCTGCAGTATTTGCGTCGCGTTTATAACTATATGGCCGGGGGGCTGGCACTGACAGGCGTCGTTGCTTACGTTGGAGCAACGAGTGGCTTTTACGTGGCGATCGCCGGAACGCCCCTCATCTGGGTCGTGCTGCTCGCCCCGCTGGGGTTGGTCATGTTTCTGAGCTTCCGCATCGAGCGCATCCGCCTTGGCGCAGCGCAGATCAGTTTCTGGGTCTATGCGGGGCTAGTCGGACTGTCCCTTGCCGGGATCTTCCTCGTATATACGGGCGAGAGCATAGCGCGTGTGTTCTTCATCAGTGCGGCCACCTTCGGCGCAATGAGCATCTATGGTTACTCGACGCGGGCCGACCTCTCACGCTTCGGCTCGTTTCTGTTCATGGGGCTTGTCGGGATCGTCATCGCCGGGCTCGTGAATATCTTCGTGGGTTCCACGGCACTCCAGTTCGTCGTATCCGTGATCGGCGTGCTCGTGTTCACGGGCCTTACGGCATACGACACGCAACGGATCAAGAACATCTATACAGCGGGCGAAGATGACGCGATCGCCGGCAAGAAGGCGATCATGGGCGCGCTTGCCCTCTATCTCGATTTCCTCAATCTCTTCCTGATGCTGATGCGACTCTTCGGCGACCGCCGCCGCAGCTAGGTGAACGATTGAGGATCAGGACCGAGAGCGCCGCGGCAAGCCTCTGCAGGATCGCCGCCGGAGGAAGCGGAGATCGCTGGGAAAGTAGTCAGCGTCAAGACACCCCAAGCCGCTTCGGGCGGCACGGGTCGAGCACTCGTGCCGGCGGAAAACCCCTGTCCACGCGACCAGGCCGAGGGCAGGGATGTGTCCCCGGCATCGCCTGCCGAAACCGGCCACATATCATGTCGGTTTAGTCTGAGAGTTGACGCCGCCCAACGCCTCGAGCGCGGCGAGTCGGGCATTCATCAGTTCCGCATGCAGCTTGATTGCCCGGATCAGAAATTGAACATCCTCGTTTTCGCTTTTTGAAGCAAGGTCATCGAATTCGGCCCACAGCTCCTTTATCCGTTCGGCGCGCATGGCGACTCTCCTTTGGCGTATGGATGGAACTACGTTGAACGGCAGGTCGCAACATCCTTGATGCCGTACGAACAGCATCCGCATTAACCTGCCTTGGGCGCTGATCTGGATCAAGGGGGCGTAACTTGGGGCGGCTTTGATTTCCGTGCATTTTCTTGATTAGTCTTACTGTGTCAATAAATCAGCATTGGACGCTGAACAAAACGGACATCGCCGGAGCCGGCGCGCGATGTAGGCGGAGGTACGCCAGCGCAACGTGGTGATGGAATCAGCCACGTGGCGCTGCGCGCGCTGGGGACCCGCGTGGCACGTAATCCGAGGGTAAGGTAAATGGGTCGCGGATCGCGGAGTTTTTTTTACTGTCGCCTTGAATGAGGCGTTGAGCAACAAGAAACCCATAGGCAGCAATACACAACGATGCATGGTGATGGAATCCACGCCAGCCACGTCCTTCGAAGTGTCCCAGGCCGAATTCCTGCTTGAGATCTTGATAATCCCGCTCGATACGCCAGCGCATCTTGGCAACATGAACCATGCGTTCGAGCGTCGTGTCTGGGGGCAAAGTCGAAAGCCAATATTTGAGTGGCTCCGGATCACCTTCGGGCCATTCGATCAGCAGCCATTGCTCATCGCGCAGTGTGGACCGCCAGTAATCGCGGTGTGAAGCACGCACGCGCACGGCGGCAAAGCGCGAACTGAGCGCGACGCATGTGCCTTCGCGCCATATCACATTGCGATAGCACGAGGCATCGAGCGTCGAGGCCAGATCCTTGACTCCGATCGGCTCATGTCCCGGCGCGCGCCGCAACAAGCTACGCGGCCGGCCCGATTTCCCCGCGGAGGGCTCGGGCGGTAGAGGAGCGGTGCCCGGCGCCCATACGCGCGTGTTCGAGCGAATGCCCACCGCATATTGCAGCCCGAGCTCGCTGACGGCCTCGCGAAACGAGGTGTCGTCTCCATACCCTGCATCGGCCAAAACGACACCGTCGGGCGCGCCGCTTTGCCGTGCTTCGCGCAACTGCCCGGTCGCAATCTCCGGTTTGGTTGCAAACTCGATTTCTTCGGGCACGCCGGCTTTCTCTCGTCGAGCAGGATCGTCGCTCCATTCACGCGGCAGATACAGTCGATACGACACCGGTAGGCTCGCGTCTTCCGTCGCCACCGATAGACTCACCGCAACCTGACAGTTTTCCTGCTTGCCCAACTGGCCGCAGTATTGCCGCGCTACGCCGACCGAATGCTTGCCCTTCTTGGGAAAACCCGTGTCGTCAATGATCCAGTACAACCCGCCAGCCGGGTCCATGTGCGGCAGCACCCAGCGCCGCACTTGCTCGAGAAGCGCCGTATCGGACCATTCCGACTTCGCCACGAAATGATGCAGCGACTGGTGTCGCGCGCTTACACGTTCCGGTTCCAGATGTGCCGCCAGCGGCTCGACGCTCTTGCGCCGAATTGGCAGCATCAGCCCTTGGCAATAGCCCCTCAATCCTGAGTCGCGATCGTTATGCCCAAGCGCTTCACACAAATGTTCCAGATACGCCTCGAATGACGTCTCCCAGTCCATCATTCCTCACGCCATGGATGAAGAAGTTTCTATAATGGCATGAATTTATTGACACAGTAAGACTAAGAATGCCCGACTCACTTTCGGGCGTCGACTTGAGATGGTTCAGGAGATCACCGAATTCGGTTCGAGTGTGCAGCAGGCCGCGGCCGATCACGGCGTGACAGCGCCGACCGTGCGCAAATGGCTGGGCCGCTATCTGGCTGGTGGCGCAGCAGCGCTGGCTGATGCCTCGGCCCGGCCCGCTCGCTCTCCATGCACAATCGCTCCCGCCACGGCTTTGTTAATCGTGGAATTACGTCAGCGGCGCCTGCTGCAACGTCAAATCGTCCGACAGGGGGTAATTGTCCTTTTCGTGCAAAATCTGGTGGTTTCGCCGCAACGCCTTCTGTAGGAAGGCCTTCCGGTCGATTCTAACTATCGTCGGCAGTCCCGGCGGCGATCTGCTGCAAGCTACGTGCCCGCAATTTTCAATTGCGATCGTGACGGAGGCAGCAGATGCCAGGCCTGGAATTTCGGTATGTGCGGCAAGACCGCTTGCCCGCGCGACTGTCGGAGTTCGACGTCCAGTGCTACTTCGCGCTGAACGACAGCGACGTAGCTGCGATCAACGAACGTTTCCGGCGCGATCGTCGCGCGGGCGCCGCCGTTCAACTGGCTTTCTGCGGGCCAGCGGCCACACGCAGGACCACGTTGGCACCCTTCCACGGCAACTGTTGCGCTATGTCGGCGAGCGACTCGGTCTGCCGACGCCGTCGATCGCATCGCTGCGCGCGCTCTACCAACGCTACAAGACTCAATACGAGCACCAGGTGTGGGCGTGTGAATACCTCGGCCTGACGTCGATCCGCGCTGACCAGTGGACCGGCCTCGGAACATGGATGCGTCAGGATGCGGCCGAATCGCTGACGCTCGACGAACTCGTCCAGCATGCGCATTACTGGCTGTCCGAGCGGCGACTGTTGATTCCTGCCGAGCGAACGCTGCGGGATTTGGGGCGAGCGATCTGGGTGGAGGCCGAACGCGGTCTGCTCGCCACGATTCAGGCGACCGTCAGCGACTCCGAATTGATGCGCGCCGATGCGGTCTTGTCCACGCAACACGGCACGTCAGGGATGACCGTGCTCGAATGGCTGAAGACGCCGCCGGCACGGCACAGCCCGTCGACCATTACCGAAACACTTTCGCAGGTCCGTTTCCTCAAGTCACTCGGCACTCGTACGTGGAACTTGGACGCGGTGCCGATCGAGAAGCAGCGTGCCTATGCACAGTGCATACAGGCCCAGCGTCCCGCCCAGGTTCGTGAGCTCAAGGCGTCGACGCGCACGATCGAGCAGATCATTTTCTGCACTTCACGCTGCTGGAGTTGACCGACGCGCTGCTCTATCAAACGGGTCGCCGCGTGTCCGATCTCGTCCGGCACGTCTACGATCGGACGACGGTCAAGCACGCCCGGTCCGCTGTCGAGTACGGCCAGCAGCTGATGTAAATCAACGTACTCGTCAACGATATAAGCCGCTCCGCAGAAGAACGGCTCGACGACATTGGCAAGTTGCTGGAGGATCTGTCAGACAAGCCGCCGACGAGTCACGCAGCCAGCGTTCGCGAAACGCTGACCGACGATCATCATCGCATCCGCAACCTGCTGGTGCCGTTACGCGAACTGGAGCTGTCCGGCAGGGAGGCTGAGCCGAGCCTGCAGCAGCTCGAACTCCTCAGCTCACTGCACGACCGCGGCGTGACCGAACTCCCGTCCGACTGCGAGGTGCCAGTAAGCGCAAGCTGGCGGAGACCAGCCGGCACCAGCACGACCCACAAGATGCTGATCGTGAGCCGGATCCCGTTGAGCAGCGGCCCGGCGATGGCCGGCAGCATGATGTGGATCAGCGGTTCACGGCGGTCGCCGCCAGGCTTGAGCCGAACTGCAGCCACTACCGCTCGATCTGCGTGGGCGCGCCGGCGGAGTATGCGTGGTAATAGCTGCTTTGACATTTGCAGCATGCCAATAAGTCGATATCGTCAGGCTGATAAATATATACGGACCTTTGCCCGCCAAACAGCAGCATGTCAGCATATTTGCTGATTAATCAGCAGCGCTGCAATCGAATTCGGGTGATCTCAATGCGGTTCCGGTGATGGTGCTTGATGGCACGGCTTCTGCTTTAGTCCTGGCATTGCAGCCATTTCTGATCTGCTGGAGCCAATATGACCGCATCAAATCACCTTAAATCCGTCCAGTCTTTCGATTCGCAATTATCGACAGGCACGGATTATGAGCGCCTGGCAGAACGCTTTCGCCCGATTTTCGCTCGTATTGCAGATGGTGCGCTTGAACGCGAGCGTTCTCGCATGCTGCCGTATGAGCCGGTCGAATGGCTCCGAAAGGCGGGGTTCGGCGCCGTGCGAGTGCCCGTCGAACGAGGCGGTGCGGGCGCGTCGTTGCCGCAACTGGTACAGCTGCTCATCGAACTGGCCGCCGCCGACTCGAACGTGCCGCAGGCGTTGCGCGGGCACTTCGCTTTCGTCGAGGATCGGCTCAATTCCGAACCGGGGGCGGCGCGCGACGAATGGTTCCGCCGCTTCGTCGCGGGTGAACTCGTCGGCAACGCGTGGACCGAGGTCGGCAGCGTTGCAATAGGCGATGTGATCACACGCGTGCGGCGCGATGGCGACGGCTGGATTCTCGACGGGGAGAAATACTATTCGACGGGCAGCATCTTCGCGGACTGGATCGACGTATTCGCGCGCGACGAAGATGGCCGGGACGTGATCGCGGCCGTGCGAACGAACCAGCCCGGCGTGCAACGCAGCGACGACTGGGATGGCTTCGGCCAGCGCACCACCGGTAGCGGCACGACCCGCTTCGACGCGGCACGCGTCGAAGCGGAGAACGTCATCGACTTCGCGACGCGCTTCAAGTACCAGACGGCGTTCTACCAGCTCGTGCTGCTCGCGGTGCTTGCGGGTACCGGACACGCCGCGCTACGCGACATCGCGCGAGAGGTGGGCGCACGCAAGCGCATCTTCAGCCACGGCAATGCGCCGTCGTTCGCGCAGGACCCGCAGATCCAGCAGGTGGTCGGCGAGGTCGCGGCGCGCGTATTCGCGGCCGAGGCGACGGCGGTGCGCGCGAGCGAGGCGGCGCAGCGCGCATACGAGGCCCGCTTCGGAGGTGACGAGCAGGCCGAGCACCGGGCGAACGTCGACGCGGAACTCGACTCCGCACGTGCGCAGATCGTGGTCTCGGATCTCGTGCTGCGCGCGACGACCGATCTGTTCAACGCGCTCGGCGCATCGGGCTCGAGCGTCGCGAAGGGGCTCGATCGCCACTGGCGCAATGCGCGCACCGCGGCCTCGCACAATCCACTGGTGTTCAAGGCGCGCATCGTCGGGGACTGGGAGATCAACGGCACTGAGCCGCCGTATGTCTGGGCCATCGGCAGCGGACCGGCCGCGCAGGGCGCTTCCCAGGCCGCCGCCTGAACCGGCGTAGGGAGCGGCTCGGATGCATCCCGCTGCCGTTCCCGGACGCGACAGACCGTTGCATCAGGAACGATTGCTGCATACCGGGCAAGTGTCCGGCATGGTTGCTTGTCGGTACGTATGCGGATCAACGCCGATCGGATATCGATCGTGCCTTACGTAATGCCGCCGTTTGAACGCCGGCTGACGCTTCGACAATGTCGAGGTCAACGGCATGTATGGGCTGACGCCCGCGCTCGCGCTGGTCGGCAACGACGGATTCACGTCCGGCAAGGCGTCGCAGAACGGCAGGTCGGATTCGCTGCGCCGGTACTCGGTTACTGCGGGCGTGGATTATTCGTTCAGCAAGCGTACCGATGGCCTATCGAGCGTCTATCCGGCCGGTATTTACCAGCATGCAACGGGCATTGACCAGCGCCCGTGCGGAGCGTGCTACTTCAGCGCATTGATTTCCTTTGCCCGGATCAGACGCGCGCGCAGTACGTTGCGGCTGATGCCGAGCAGTTTCGCTGCCTGGATCTGATTTCGATGACTGAATTCAAAGGCAATGCGCATCACGGTATCTTCGATATGCTCGAACAGATTGTAGTGTTCCTCGTCGAACAGGCCGCGTAACGCCTGCTCGAAATTTTCCTGGGCATCATGGTGTTGAAGCGGATCGCTGCGAGGCGTGAACGGCGTGTCGCCGTACCTGATCTGGAGATCGGATTCCTGCAGCAGATCATGGCGGCTGACCAGGAGCGCGTGGTGGATCACGTTCTCCAGCTCGCGGATATTGCCGGGCCAGTTGTGCGCAAGCAGTTTCTGTTCGGCTCGCACGTCGATATCCGCGGGGCCGTATCCGAGGCGGCTGCGATAGTCCTCGATGAAATAGCGTGCGAGCGGCAGGACGTCGCCAGGGCGTTCGCGTAGCGCGGGGATCGCGAGCTGCACGACGTTGAGCCGATAGAACAGATCGCCGCGGAAGTGGCCTGCGGCGACCGCATCGTTGAGGTGGACGTTGGTCGCCGCGACCACTCGAACGTTGATCGGAATGCTGTGGCGCGACCCGAGCCGGACGATTTCGCGCTCCTGCAGCACCCGCAGCAGTTTGACCTGCATCGACAACGGCAGGTCGCCGATCTCGTCGAGGAACAAGGTGCCGCCGTTGGCCGCCTCGAACCATCCGGGCTTCGCGCAGAATGCGCCCGTGAACGCTCCTTTCTCGTGGCCGAACAGTTCGCTTTCCACCAGCGTTTCCGAGAACGCGCCGCAGTTGACCGCGATGAACGGGCGGTCCTTGCGGTGGCTCAGATTGTGAACGTGTCGCGCAACCAGTTCCTTTCCGGTTCCCGTTTCACCGACGATGAGCACGCTTGCATCGCTGGGCGCGATCATGCGTATCTGGTTGAGCAACGCGAGCGAGCGGGGATCGACGAAGACCTGCGCGCGCGCCCGGATCGACGTGGTGAGCGCGTGCCGGTCCGGCAGGGTCAGCACCGCCGAGTCGGCGGTCCCGGCCGGTTCGCTCAGCTGGACAGGAGGGAGCGGACGGTTCATGAGTAGAAGCTCGGTTGGGGGTAGGTCCGTTTGAGTGCCCACTCGCCGAGTTCGCGCAGCTTGTACGCCAACGGATCGTGCAGCGAGTGGGTTCGCAGGTTGCGCCAGTGTCTGTCGAGGCCCAGTGCGCCGTGGGTCGCGCGTGCTCCTGCAACGTCGAACATCCGGGTACAGATGTCGAGTCCGGTCCGGATCGACGAGACTTTTGCGCTCGCGACGGCCACCGCGACTTCTCCACGTTGGTCTTCGCCGAGTGCCGCGCCGAGCGCCCACGCGTCGTCGAGCCGGGCGGCCGCGCGGTCGGCCAGGACGCGTACGGCTTCGAGCCCGACCCAGAACTCGCCGTACTGGCTCAGGATGTAAGGATCGTCGGCGGTTCGTGCGACGCGCGTAGCGGGCCATGGCCGGGCCTCGTGCAGCGTGTAGTGTTGCGCGTCGTTGAAGGCGGCTTCGCTGATGCCCAGATAGATGTTCGTGAGCACGAGTTGCGCGATCAACGGGCGCAGGCACGCAAACGGTGTGGAGAGCGGCCCGGGATTGGCGAGAATCTCGCGATGCTCCACGCGCACCCGTTCGAACGTGACAGTTCCGCTGTCGGTCTGGCGCTGGCCGATGTTGTTCCAGTCTTCCGAGATGGAAATGCCGCTGCGTTGCGTCGGCACGGCGGCCACCAGCAACGCATTCGTGTCGACGGCGCGCGCGGACGCGATCAGCATTTCCGAATCGAGCGCACCGGAGCAGAAGCTTTTCTGTCCACTGAATTCCAGCCAGCCATTGCGCGGCGAACTGATCGTGCGTTCGTCGAGCGGGTTGAGCGCATTCCCCCAGAACCAGTCGTGGGTGGCCGTCTGCTGGAACCACGGCTCCCATTGCTCGGGCGCGCCGAACAGACGGGCGGTCGCAAGCAGCAGATGATGAAAACCAAACACGTGGGCGATCGAGCTGTCGGCGCGAGCCAGCGTGCGCACGATATCCAGCGTGGTGAGCCAGTTCGTGCCCAGGCCGCCATACGCAGTCGGAATGCTGAGCCGCAGCAGCCCGCTCGCACGTAACGCATCGCGTTCGGCCTTCGGCGTGCCGCCGGCACGATCACGTTCGGCGGCGGTTCGCGCGAATTGCGTGGCGAGTTGTTCGGCGATAGCCAGCGGATCGGGGTGCGCGCCGTTCGGCCCGGTCGTAGGCGGATAGGTCGAGAGTGTTGCCATGTGAAAGGGGGATGAGTGAGATGAAACCGAGCGTCCCAGTCCAACGATTCTGTTTGTCTCGGTGCTGCGTGGGAAGCAACAAATTGTCATATTCAAATCAGATGCCCGGCTTTTAGGCAGCAAGCGCTGAAGAATTGCGGATCGAGCAGCAGTTTGCTGGCGCGCTGCTGCCAGACAAGCGCGGCGGCTCCGGTTTCGACGTCTTTCGAGCCCATTCGCCCGTGGCATGGAACCTGCATGAACGCCCGCTCGAATAATCTCGATCGGAAGGCGTCTTGCTAATGAAGCATATCGGTGCTGAGACAGTTGCATTGGCGTCCTGGCAGCCGGCGGTGGAGTCGGTTGCGCAGGAACTGGAGCGTACGGCCGTTGCGCGTGACCGGGCCGGCGGGACGCCATTGCGCGAGCGTCGCATGTTGCGCGACAGCGGCCTGCTGGGGCTGAGCGTGCCTCGTGCGTACGGCGGTCATGGCGCGAGCTGGTCCGAGACCCTGGCCGTAGTACGGCGGTTCGCGCAGGTGGACAGCTCGCTGGCCCATCTATTCGCTTTTCACCATCTGCATCTCGCGACGGTGCGCCTGTTCGGGCGCCCACAACAGTGGGAACCATGGCTGGAGCAGACCGTCTCGCAACGCTGGTTCTGGGGAAATGCGCTTAATCCGCTCGACCGGGGCACGCGTGCGGAACCGGACGGTGCAGACGGATGGAATTTCGTTGGACGGAAGAGTTTCTGCTCCGGCGCGGCGGATTCCGATCGTCTGCTGGCCTCGGCTTTCGATGCGCAGGGACGTTTGCTGATCGGCGTGGTGCCGACTGCACGCGAGCGGATCGTGATTCTCGACGACTGGGACAACATCGGGCAGCGCCAGACCGATAGCGGCACGGTGATATTCGAACGCGTGGCGGTGGCGCGCGATGAAATCCTCGCCGATCCGGGGCCGCTGTCTTCGCCGTTTGCCTGTTTGCGGCCGTTGTTGGCCCAACTGATCCTGGCGCATATCTATCTTGGCCTCGGCGAGGGCGCGTTACGTGCGGCGCGGGATTTTACGCGGGAGAGCACGCGCGCGTGGATCGCATCCCCGGCGCGCCATCCGACCGAAGATCTTTACGTACAGGGGCACTACGGCCGGTTCTGGCTTGCGCTCGAGGGTGCGGGCGCACTGGTGGAGCGAGCCGCCGCCGCGTTCGATGCGGCGTGGACGCGTGAGGCCGCGCTCACCGAGATCGAGCGCGGCGAGGTCGCGATTGCCGTTGCGGCGGCAAAGGTCTCGTCTGCGCAGGCCGGCCTCGATGTCACGCAGTGCATGTTCGAGGTAACGGGCGCGCGGGCGACCACCGCGGCGCTGCGGTTCGACCGCTTCTGGCGGAATCTGCGTGTCCATACCCTGCACGATCCGATCGACTACAAGATTCGCGAGCTCGGGGACTGGGCGCTCAATGAGCGTTTTCCGACGCCGTCCTTTTACTCCTGATGCTGCTCATGAAGCAGTGAGGAAGCAGCTTTGCTGCCGCTCGGTCATCTGCGCCGGCGATATGGTTTCCAGTCTGCCCGGAATGACGCGTGGGTCGTCTCGCGAACCACGCATGTCGTGAATATGCGGCGAATCGCGGCCGGTTTTCCTGTCGTGGAACGAGAACGAGGCCGTTTGGCACGGTATTCGCTAAATGTTTGGCCTGCACGGCTGGCTGCAAGGCTGGCGTCACGCAGCACATGAAAAGGAACGCACGATGGGCAAGAAGATTTACAAGGTGGTCGTTGTCTCGGGCAACACGTCACGGCCTTCGCGAACGCTCGCACTGACGGAGGCGTTGCTGTCGGGCCTGCGTGCGGTGCTGCCGGTCGAGCCGCATTTGATCGAACTCGGAGAGATTGCGCCGGTGCTGTCCGGCGTGCTTTCCCGAGCGGATGCTTCCGCCGAGCTGGCGCTTCAGTTGCGCGCCATCGAGGAGGCCGACGTGCTGATCGTTGGCAGTCCGGTCTACCGGGCGTCGTACACGGGGCTTTTCAAGCATTTGTTCGATCTCGTGCATCACGAGGCGCTGATCGACGTGCCCGTGCTGCTGGCCGCGACGGGCGGCAGCGAGCGTCATGCGCTGGTGATCGACCATCAGTTGCGCCCGCTGTTCAGTTTCTTCCAGGCGCGGACCTTGCCGCTCGGTGTGTTCGCATCCGAGCGGGATTTCCACGACTACGCGATTACGAGCCCGGAGCTGCTCGATCGCATCCGGCTTGCCGTCGAGCGGGCCGTACCGCTCGTGCGGGAAGCCAGTCGTCTCGAACCTGCGGTGGCCGCGTCGGCCGCGTGAGTTTCAACATCTTCTGAACAGGACCTTTCCATGAGCAATGCCACTTCTTCCGACGAAGCCGTCAAGTTCGCCTACTGGGTGCCGAATGTGAGCGGCGGCCTTGTCGTCAGCACGATCGAGCAGCGTACCGACTGGAGCCTCGAATACAACCAGAAGCTCGCGAAGACCGCCGAAGACGCGGGTTTCGAATACGCATTGAGCCAGATCCGCTTCACGGCCGGTTACGGCGCCGAGTATCAGCACGAGTCGGTGTCGTTCAGCCACGCGCTGCTGCACGCGACGACCAAGTTGAAGGTGCTTGCCGCGATTCTGCCGGGGCCGTGGCATCCGGCCGTGGTCGCGAAGCAACTGGCGACGATCGATCACCTCACGAACGGGCGCATCGCGATCAACGTGGTGAGCGGCTGGTTCAAGGGTGAATTCACTGCGATCGGCGAGCCGTGGCTCGAGCACGACGAACGCTATCGGCGCTCGAAAGAGTTCATCGAAGTGCTGAAAGGTATCTGGACCCAGGACAACTTCACATACAAGGGCGACTTCTATCGCTTCCACGACTACACGCTGAGCCCCAAGCCGCTGCAGAAGCCGCACCCGGAGATCTTCCAGGGCGGCAGTTCGCGCGCGGCCCGCGACAACGCCGCGAGCGTGTCGGACTGGTATTTCACCAACGGCAATACGCCGGAGAACCTGAAGGCGCAGATCGACGACATCCGCGCGAAGGCGGCTGCGAATGGCCATCGTGTGCGCATCGGCGTGAACGCGTTCGTGATCGCGCGCGACACCGAGGAAGAAGCGCGGGCCGTGCTCGACGACATCATTGCGCATGCGCACGTCGAGGCGGTCAATGCGTTCGGCGACGCGGTGAAGCAGGCGGGCAAGGCGTCGCCGGAAGGGGAAGGCAACTGGGCGAAATCGACGTTCGAGGATCTCGTGCAGTACAACGACGGCTTCCGCACGAACCTGATCGGCACGCCGCAGCAGATCGCGGAGCGGATCGTCGCGCTGAAGGCGATCGGCGTCGATCTGGTGCTGACGGGTTTCCTGCACTTCATCGAAGAGGTCGAGTACTTCGGCAAGAAGGTGCTGCCGCTGGTGCGCGAACTCGAAAGCCGGCTGCAGCCGGTCGCGGCCTGAACGGGTGCCTGACACATGACGCAGACCGCACCGCCGCTGCTCGCGCTCGAGCGCATCTCGCTGTTGTTCAAGGGCGTGAAGGCCGTCACCGACGTCAGCTTCGAGGTGGCGGCGGGCGAAATCTGCGCGCTGATCGGACCCAACGGCGCGGGCAAGAGCTCGCTGCTCAACGTGATCAACGGCGTGTATCGCCCGCAGCAGGGCGCGGTCCGCTTCGACGGACACACGTACCGGCACATGGACCCGTATCGCGCCGCGCATCGCGGCATCGCGCGCACGTTCCAGAACCTCGCGTTGTTTCGCCGCATGAGCGTATTCGACAACGTGCTGACGGGCCGCAACCTGCATCGGCGCAGCACCTGGCTGGAACAGACGCTGCATGTCGGCCGCGCCCGCCGCGACGAAGCCGCGCAGCGCCGGTATGCGGAGCGTGTGATCGAGAAACTCGACTTGCAGGCGTATCGCGACGCCGTGGTCGGCTCGCTGCCGTACGGGCTGCAAAAGCGCGTCGAACTGGCGCGCGCGCTCGCGGCCGAGCCGCGGCTGTTGCTGCTCGACGAACCGATGGCCGGGATGAATGCCGACGAAAAGCATGCGATGGCCGAATACGTGCTCGACGCCAACGCGCACTTTGGCGTGACCGTGGTGCTGATCGAGCACGACATCGGCGTTGTGATGGGCGTGTCCGATCACGTGGTGGTGCTCGACTACGGCAGGAAGATCGCCGACGGCAGACCGGACGAGGTGCGGGCGCACCCGGACGTGCTGGCTGCCTACATGGGCACGCATCACTGACGGAAACGGACAACGGGGAACGTGATGGCGTTTTTTATCGAGGTGCTGGTCGGCGGGTTGCTGGCGGGCGTGATGTATTCGCTGGTCGCGATCGGTTTCGTGCTGATCTACAAGGCATCCGGCGTTTTCAACTTTGCGCAGGGCGCGCTCGTGCTGTTCGGCGCGCTGACCTATGTGAGTCTCGTCGAGCGCGGCTGGAACGGATGGCTCGCGTTTGCCGCCACGCTCGTCGCGCTGGTCGTGATCGCGATCCTGACGGGGCGGCTGGTGCTGCGCCCGCTCGTGAACCGGCCGCCGATCGTGCTGTTCATGGCGACGTTGGGCCTGAGCCTGATACTCGAGGGCGCGGCGCAATTGTTCTGGGGCGCGCAGGTCCACGGTCTCGATCTCGGCATCGACGATCGGCCTCTGCATCTGGCCGGTGTGATGGTCAGCCAGTTCGACCTGTTCGCGGCGGCGGCGGCCGGCGTGCTGGTGCTCGGACTGTCGCTGTTCGCGAAATGGTCGCGGCTCGGCCTGTCGCTACGCGCGGTGGCCGACGATCCGCTTGCCGCACTGGCAGTCGGCGTCCGTCTGCCGCGTGTATGGGCGGTGGTGTGGGCGCTTGCCGGATTCACGAGTCTGGTCGCCGGCCTGCTGTGGGGCGCGCGGCTCGGCGTGCAGTTCTCGCTTTCCCTGGTCGTGCTCAAGGCCCTGCCGGTGCTGATCATCGGCGGCTTTTCGTCGATTGGCGGCGCTATCGCGGGCGGGCTGCTGGTCGGCGCCGCCGAGAAGCTGGCGGAAGTTTACGCGGGCGGGGTGATCGGCGACGGCATCGAGAACTGGTTCCCGTATCTGCTGGCGATGCTGTTCCTGCTGGCGCGGCCGTACGGCCTGTTCGGCGAGCCGGCCGTCGAGCGTGTCTAGGAACGGACCCAGGGGAATTCACATGGATTTGACCAATACCGCTTCGATTCCCGCGTCGCGTCGCCTGGCCTGGCGCCAGTGGGTCGGGCCGGGCATGCTGGCGGTGGCCGCATTCGTCGGCGTGCCGCTGTGGGCCAACGATTACTGGCTCAATGCGATTCTCGTGCCGTTTCTGATCCTGTCGATCGCGGGACTCGGCCTGAACTTTCTGACCGGCTATGCGGGGCAGCTTTCGCTCGGCTCGGCGGCATTCATGTCGATCGGTGCATACGCGAGCTATAACCTGCTCGTGCGCGTGCCGGCGCTGCCGTTGCCGGCGGCGCTGCTGCTCGGCGGGGTCGCGAGCGCAGCGGTCGGTGTGCTGTTCGGGTTGCCGAGCCTGCGCATCAAGGGTTTCTATCTGATCGTGTCGACGCTGGCCGCGCAATTTTTCGTGGTCTGGCTGTTTACCCGCGTGAGCTGGTTCTCGCACGACGACATGTCCGGTGTGCTGAGCGCGCCGCAGCTCGCGATCGGCCGCTGGCACATCGACAATCCGGCATCGCGCTATTTGCTGGTGCTTGGCGTGGCCACCGTGCTGTTCGCACTGGGGGCGAGCCTCGTGCGAAGCGAACTGGGGCGGCGCTGGATGGCGGTGCGCGACATGGATACGGCGGCGCGCGTGATCGGCATCCCGATCGGGCGTACCAAGCTGCTCGCATTTGCGCTCAGTTCTTTCGTGCTGGGCATCGCCGGCGCGCTGTGGGCCTTTGCGTATCTCGGCACGATCGAACCGGACGGCTTCAGCCTCAACCTGTCGTTCCAGATCCTGTTCATCATCATCATCGGCGGCATGGGCAGCATCGGCGGGAATTTTCTCGGCGCCGCCTTCGTCGTGCTGCTGCCGATCCTGCTGTCGAACGCGGGCAGCGAACTCGCCCGCATCGGAATCGGCAGCGACCAGTTGCAGAACCTGCAGAAGATCGTGTTCGGCAGCCTCGTGATCGTGTTTCTGATCAAGGAGCCGGACGGGTTGGCGCGCCTCGTCCAGGTGGCGCGACAGCGGTTCAGGCACGCGAAATGAATCCGTATCGACCGGGAATGACGTCTTTTATCATCATATAAATAAGGAATATCGATCATATGGGAAATGTTCGCAGGCACCTTGGCCGTTCGGCATGGAAAAAACGGGCTGGCACATTCATCGCTGCGCTCGCGCTGTGCTCGGCGGCGCTGCCGCAGGCACACGCGGCTGCCGAGGAATATTTCCCGCTGCAAAGCTACCGTGTCGGCCCGTATGCGGCCGGCGGCAGCGGCTTTTTCGGCGGCTTCATCGATTACATGCAACTGATCAACGCGCGCGACGGCGGCGTCAATGGTGTCAAGCTGGTATGGAAGGAGTGCGAGACCGAATACGTCGTGGAGAAAGGCGTCGAGTGCTACGAACGCCTGAAGAACGGCGGCCCGGACGGCGCACCGGCAGCTGCCACCAATCCGCTGTCGGTCGGTATCGCGTATGCGACGCTCGACCGTTCCACGGCCGACAGGATTCCGCTCATCACGATCAACCACGGGCGCACCGATTCGACCGACGGGGCCGTGTTTCCCTACGTGTTTCCTCTGCAGCTGAATCCGTACAGCGAAGTCTCGGCGATCGTCAACTACATCGGGCAGCGCTCGGGCGGGCTGGCCAACCTGAAGGGCAAGAAGATCGTCGTGCTTTATCACGGCTCGCCATATGGCCGCGAGACGATTCCCGTGGTCGACCTGCTGGCGAAGAAATACGGCTTCGACGCGATCCAGATCGAGGTGCCGCACCCGGGCAACGAGCAGGGCTCGCAGTGGCTGAAGATCCACCAGATCAAGCCCGACTGGGTGATCCTGCGCGGCTGGGGCGTCATGAACCCGGTGGCGCTCAAGAGCGCGCAGAAGGTCGGGTATCCGGCCGACCACATCATCGGCAACATCTGGAGCAATTCGGAAGAAGACGTGCGCCCGGCCGGCGATGCGGCCAAGGGCTTCGTCTCGATCACGACGCACCCGTCGGGCACCGATTATCCGGTCCTGCAGGCGATCAACCAGTACGTGATCAAAACCGGTAACGGCAACCTCAAGGACCCTGCGCGCTTCGGCACCGTCTACTACAACCTCGGCGTGGTGAACGGCATCCTGAACGTCGAGGCGGTGCGCGTCGCGCAACGCAAGTACGGCAACAAGCCGCTCACGGGCGAACAGGTACGCTGGGGCTTCGAGCACCTGAACCTCGACGATGCGCGGCTTCGGCAGCTCGGCGCGCTCGGTCTCGTGCAGCCGCTCAAGCTGTCGTGCTCGGACCACGAAGGCGGCGGCGCGGTGCGCTTCCAGCAATGGAACGGCAGCAAGTGGAACGTGATCAGCGACTGGGTGCAGGCCGATCGAGCGCTGCTGCGCCCGATCATCGAGAAATCGGCGCTCGCCTATGCGAAGGAAAAGAACATCACGCCGCGCGATTGCAGCAAGGAGCCTTGAGCATGAGCGAACCGATCCTGCAGGCCGACGAGATCTCCGTGACCTACGGCGGGATCATTCCCGCGTTGCGCGGGGTGTCGCTGACGGTGCCCGAGCGCGCGATCGTTGCGCTGCTCGGCGGCAACGGGGCGGGCAAAACCACCATGCTGAAGGCGCTTTCGAGCCTGGTGCGCGCCGAGCGCGGCGAATTGACGGGCGGGCGTGTCGTCTATCGCGGCGAGGACGTCACGCGTCTCGAGCCCTGGACGCTGGTCGAGCGCGGTCTCGTGCAGGTGCTCGAAGGGCGTCGCTGCTTCGGGCACCTGTCGATCGAGGAGAACCTGCGGATCGGATCGTTCGCGCGACGGCCGAAGCGGGCCGAGATCGACGCCGATCTCGAACGGATCTACACGATTTTTCCGCGCTTGAAGCAGAAGCGCGGCGCGTTGGCCGGCTATGCGTCGGGCGGCGAGCAGCAGATGGTGGCGATCGGTCGCGCGCTGATGGCGCATCCGTCGCTCGTGCTGCTGGACGAGCCGTCGATGGGGCTGGCGCCGCATGTCGTCGAGGACATCTTCGAGATCGTCGCGGCGCTCAATCGTGACGAGGGCGTGAGTTTCCTGCTCGCCGAGCAGAATGCTTCGATTGCGCTGCGCTTCGCCAGTTGCGGCTACGTGCTCGAAAGCGGACGGGTCGTCGCGCATGGCACGTCGGCGCAACTGCGGGAGCTGGATGCGTTGCGAGATGCCTACCTCGGCGGTGCGCCGGTGGATTACGCGGCGAGGCGTGCGCAACGGGCGGCGGCGACGACCGGCGTATGACCGTGTTTCGGCAGCCGTGGGGCTGATTTTGCAGGACCCCGGCATCGCAGGATGTCACGGGTGCGGTGGATGATCATTTAACGAATACATCATGAGTCTCGATATTTTCTGGTTCCTGCCCACTTCGGGTGATACGCGTTA
Organism: Burkholderia sp. KJ006; assembly: GCF_000262695.1. Taxonomy (NCBI): domain Bacteria; kingdom Pseudomonadati; phylum Pseudomonadota; class Betaproteobacteria; order Burkholderiales; family Burkholderiaceae; genus Burkholderia; species Burkholderia sp. KJ006. Next base: position 537,210 of record NC_017922.1, read on the forward strand.
TCTCGGCAAATCGGATTTCGGCCGTCAGGCAACGAATGCATACATGCGCCAGATCGCGGTGACGGCCGACCAGCTCGGCTACGACGGGCTGCTGATTCCGACGGGCGCTTCCTGTCTCGATCCGTGGGTGACGGCGGCCAGCCTGATTCCGGTCACGCAGCGTATCAAGCTGCTGGTGGCGCTGCGCACGTCGCTCGGCAATCCGACGGCTTCCGCGCGCCAGGCGGCGACGCTCGACCAGGCGCTCGGCGAGGGGCGGTTGCTGCTCAATGTCGTGCCGGGCGGCGATGCGACCGAACTCGCTGCAGACGGCGTGTTTTACGGTCACGACGAGCGCTACGAGGCCGGCGACGAATTTCTGACGATCTGGCGCGGCCTGCTGTCGGGCGAGAAGGTCGATTTCGACGGCAAGCACCTTAAGGTGCAGGGTGCACAGAATTTCTTTCCGCCCGCCAGCAAGCCTTATCCGCCGCTGTATTTCGGCGGGTCGTCGCCGGCGGCGCACGAGTTGGCTGCGAAGCATGTCGATGCCTATTTGACCTGGGGCGAACCGCCGGCCGCCGTGGCCGAGAAGATCGCCGACGTGCGGCGGCGAGCCGAGCGGTATGGCCGCAAGATTCGGTTCGGCGTGCGGCTGCATGTGATCGTGCGCGAAACGAGCGAGGAAGCGTGGGCGGACGCGGATCGATTGATCAGCCACCTGACGGACGACGATATCGCGGCGGCACAGCGCAATTACGCGAGCATGGATTCCGTGGGCCAGAAGCGCATGGCGGCGTTGCACGGCGGCAGCCGCGACACGCTGGTGGTCGGCCCCAATCTGTGGGCCGGTGTCGGCCTCGTGCGCGGCGGTGCGGGCACGGCGCTCGTCGGCAGCGCCGAAGAGGTGGCCGCGCGACTCAACGAGTATGTGGAGCTCGGCGTCGATAGCTTCGTGTTGTCCGGCTATCCGCACCTCGAAGAAGCGATTCGATTTGCGGAGCTGGTGTTCCCGTTGCTGCCCGGCAAGACGCCGGTCACGTTGCGCGACCGGACGCTCACGGGCGGAGCGTTCGATATCCGCGCCACGCCGCAAGGCGCCGGAGGGAAACACTGACGGGTTCGCCTGTCCGAATCCATTTCTTCGGCCGCAGCGTGATCGATCCGCGCTGCCGGCCAGCCTATCAACCTGACGTTTTCGGGGCGATCGCCGAGTCCGAGCGCGAATCCATCGTGCGCTGATTGAACCGGCGCACGGGTATCGAACGGTGCGAGCGGAAGTGGAGCGTGATCGCGCGGATCTTGGCGTGTCTTGGCCAGACGAACCCGAAGCGCGCGTAGTAGACGAGAAGGAACCAGACCTGCGTTTTGGCGCGAAGGCCAGCGACGTCAATGTGGTCACGGCAATCGAGGTTGCGCCGCGTTGGACGATGCAGCGGCTTGAGGGCCGCGCGTCGGCCCGCTATGCGGGCAATCTCTGCGCACGCAAGATCGCCGCGAAGGCATCCTTCTCTTCGCGCATCGGAAACCGCGGTCAAGGGGCTGGCGGACCGACGCCGCGCCGGTCCGTCCTTTCGCAAACCCCTGTCTTTGGCGGCCGTGCGCCAGCGCCGTGCGCGGGGACACGCGTCATTCGTCGGTGTACAGCCCGCTCGCGTGCTTCTTTGGAAATGAAAATTTATTGGTTCGCCGTTCGCGGACGCTCGCGCATCATCGTTTCCTGATGGCTATAGACGGCTTGCCGTGAAACGGCCATGTAACGAACCCGGGAGGCGTAATGGCAGCAGTACTCGAAGAACGACCGGTCCACGCAGCACTCGAGACGGCACGCGAACAGGCGGCGAAGGAAGGGCTGGCCTACGCGGGCGGCGTCGCGCCGCGCGATGCATGGGCGCTGGTCTCGGCAGGCAACGCGGTGCTGGTGGATGTCCGCACCGCCGAAGAGCGCAAGTTCGTTGGCTATGTGCCGGACAGCGTGCATGTGGCGTGGGCTACGGGGACGAGCTTGACGCGCAATCCCCGTTTCGTGCGCGAGCTCGAAGCGAAAACAGGCAAAGATGTCGTCGTGCTGCTGCTGTGCCGCAGCGGCAACCGGTCGGCGCTCGCGGCGGACGCGGCAGCCAAGGCCGGTTTCGCACACGTGTTCAACGTGCTCGAAGGCTTCGAGGGTGCGCTCGACGACGCGCAGCACCGCGGCGGCCAGAACGGCTGGCGTTTCCATGGGCTGCCGTGGGTGCAGGACTAGCCGCACGACTGCGGTGGATCGCTCGGGCGCATTATGGGGATGGCGGTGCGATGCGCTTCGGTCGAACCATGCTCGGTCACGTGCCGGCGATGAATGACAAGGAGTAAAGCCTGTGGCCGTATTCGAAATCGATGAAATCGTGGGCTCGCTGTACACGGTCCGGCAACGGTGGCGCGACGAGCAGAAGCGCGCGCTGGAGCCCGGCGGGCGAGACCTGCCTTCGCGGGATGCGTTGTCGGAAGTCGTCGACGCGCTCAAGGGCGTGCTGTTTCCGATGCGGCTCGGGCCGCCCAGCCTGCGTCAGGACAGCGAGAACTTCTACGTCGCACATGCGCTCGACGCCGCATTGCACGGGCTGCTCGCGCAAGCCAGGCTCGAATTGCAGTACATCGCGCGGCGCGAAGCCAAAGACAGCGAAGCCGTGGAGGCGCGCGCCGTGCACGCCGTACGCGCATTTGCGCAGCGTTTGCCCGAGATTCGCGCGCGGCTGGATGCCGATGTGATCGCCGCCTATCACGGCGATCCGGCGGCAGGCAGCGTTGACGAAGTGCTGCTCTGCTATCCCGGCGTGCTCGCGATGATTCATCACCGGCTGGCACACGAGCTGTATCGGCTCGGGCTGCCGTTGCTCGCGCGCATCGTGGCCGAGCTCGCGCACGCGCAGACGGGTATCGACATTCATCCAGGCGCGCAGATCGGCGCAGGCTTTTTCATCGACCACGGCACCGGCGTCGTGATCGGCGAAACGTCCGTGATCGGCCAGCGTGTGCGTCTCTACCAGGCGGTGACGCTCGGCGCCAAGCGGTTTCCGGTCGATGCAGACGGCCATCTCGAAAAGGGGCTTGCAAGTCACCCCATTGTCGAGGACGACGTCGTCATCTATGCCGGTGCGACGATACTGGGCCGCGTGACGATAGGACGCGGCGCGACGATCGGCGGCAACGTGTGGATCACGCAGGACGTCGCGCCCGGCAGCCACGTGACGCAGGCCAGCTTGCGCAGTGAAGCGGCCCGGCCGGCTGGCGCGGTAGTGGTCGGCCTGACGGCGGGAGTGCACGTATGACCGCACTCGTTCGCAATTTCGGCGCGGCCGTGCGCGCGCAGCGGGAAGCGCATGCGTGGTCGCAGGAGCAGCTCGCGGAGCACGCCGGCCTGAATCGCTCGTATGTCGGCGAAATCGAGCGCGGTACGGCCATCGCGTCGATCGTGACAGTCGAGAAGCTGGCTCGCGCGTTCGGCGTGCCCATCTCGACGTTGCTGGGCGTGCCGCCCACCGCTTCAGCGAGCGTGCTCGCGCCGGATCGCGGTCCGGCCACACCTGCGCCAACCTTCTGATTTTCATCGGCCATGGCCGGCCGGCGGCGTCGCACCTTGCCGGTCGACCGGCCGGTGATGGCTATAGCATGTTGAGCGCCATTTTCAGGCTCCCGATAATTCCCCATCGCAATAAGCATTCCCGTATTTCTTCTATCGACCAGGAGCCTCCGAATGTCGACGATCGTGAGCGGCCCGACCGCGCTCGGCGATAACGCAGCACGGCAACTCGCCAATGCCACCAAGACCGTCCCGCAACTTTCGACCATCACGCCGCGCTGGCTGACCCATCTGCTGCAATGGGTGCCAGTGGAGGCCGGTATCTATCGCCTGAACCAGGTGAAGAACCCCGAAGCCGTGCGCGCCACCTGCACGGCACGCGAAGACGAAGGGACGCTTCCCACCACCTTCGTCCCGTACGAAGAAAACCCGCGTGAATACTTCCTCAATGCGGTGAGCACGGTGCTCGACGTGCATACGCGCGTGTCGGACCTCTACAGCAGCCCGCACGACCAGATCAAGGAACAGCTGCGCCTCACGATCGAGACGATCAAGGAATTGCAGGAAAGTCAGCTCATCAACAATCCGGACTACGGCCTGCTCGCGAACGTGGACGAAGAGCAGCGCGTTTTCCCGCTGACCGGCGCGCCGACGCCCGACGATCTGGACGAACTGCTGACGAAAGTCTGGAAAGAGCCGGCGTTCTTTCTCACGCATCCGCTCGCCATCGCCGCATTCGGCCGCGAATGCACGCGCCGCGGCGTGCCGCCGCCCACCGTCAATCTGTTCGGCTCGCAGTTCATCACGTGGCGCGGCATTCCGCTGATTCCGTCCGACAAGGTCCCTGTCGCCGACGGCAAGACGAAGATCCTGCTGCTGCGGGTGGGTGACAAGCGCCAGGGCGTGGTCGGTCTGTACCAGCCGGGTGTGGCGGGAGAGCAAGGTCCGGGGCTGTCGGTGCGCTTCATGGGCATCAACAATCAGGCGATCGCGTCGTATCTGATCTCGCTGTATTGCTCGCTCGCAGTTCATTCGCCTGATGCACTGGCGGTGCTCGATGACGTGGAGATCGGCAAGTACCATGACTACGCTGACACCTACCGGTAACCTGCGGCCAGGCGACGCAGCGCCCGATATCCCGCCCGCCACGGTGCCGGCCGGACTGCCCGATGCGGACACGCTCGCACGCCTCGCCAACGCGTTTTTCTCGACGTTGCCCGGCAGTGTGGCGTCGCCGGAGTCGCCGTCGGCCGTAGGCGGGCTGCCGTCCGCGTGGCCCGCTGCGGTGCCGGTGGTCTCCACGCTCACGAACCCGGCGCCCGCCGGCTCGCCGCTCGCGGGGCCTGGCGGAGCGGGCACGGGTGTGCCCGGCGCGTCGCTGCCGGCAGGGCGCGTGCCGGGCGGAAATTTGTTGCCCGCCGCGCCCACGCACGTGCTCACGCTCGGCAACCGTGCACCCGCGTTGGCACCGCATGCGGTCGCGCAGACCGGGGTGCCCGACAACGTGGCGACGATTGCGCCCGCCCTCGAACCGCGTATCGGCGGTGCCGCGCTCGGCGTGCCGCCGGTGCAGGCGCCGGCGCCGGCCGTTGCCTCTCACGAGGCAGGGGCTGCGGCGTCTTCATCGTCCGCGGGGAGCGCACCGTACTACTTCATCGGCGCGCCGGAACATGGCTGGCAGCGTCCCGCGCAGGATATCGTCGTGCCGTCGGCGGCGGGCGTGACGCCGCAGTCGTTCGGGCTGCCTCACGAAGACGATCTGCGTTCGCTGCTATCTATTCATCGCTTCGCACCGGGCGTCGAGCCGCATCGTCACGCAGCTCACGGCGTACCGTACTTTCTCGACGGCGAGCGTGCCGCGCTTGATCCGCGCGGCGCAGGCCCAGCCGTGCCGGCCGCGCATCCGCCGTTCGACATCAACGCGATTCGCCGCGACTTCCCGATTCTGCAGGAGCGCGTGAACGGCAAGCAGCTCGTCTGGTTCGACAATGCGGCGACGACGCAAAAGCCGCAGGCCGTGATCGACCGCCTCGCGTATTTCTACGCGCACGAGAACTCGAACATCCATCGCGCCGCGCATGCGCTGGCGGGCCGTGCGACGGATGCCTACGAGAACGCGCGGGCCATCGCGCGGCGTTTCATCGGCGCGGCGTCACCGGACGAAATCGTGTTCGTGCGCGGCACGACCGAGGCCATCAACCTGATCGCGAAGACCTGGGGCGCGTGCAATGTGGGCGAAGGCGACGAGATCGTCGTGTCGCATCTGGAGCATCACGCGAACATCGTGCCGTGGCAGCAACTCGCAGCGCAAGCGGGCGCGAAGCTGCGGGTGATTCCGGTGGACGATTCGGGCCAGGTGCTGCTCGACGAGTACCGCAAGCTGCTTTCCAGCCGCACGAAGATTGTGTCCGTCACACAGGTGTCCAATGCGCTCGGCACCGTGGTGCCGGTGCAGGAGATCATCGAGCTGGCCCACCGTGCGGGTGCGAAGGTACTCGTGGACGGCGCGCAGTCGGTGTCGCACATGCGGGTGGACGTGCAGGCGCTGGACGCGGACTTTTTCGTGTTCTCCGGCCACAAGATTTTCGGGCCGACCGGCATCGGCGTGGTGTACGGCAAGCGCGCCATTCTCGACGACATGCCGCCGTGGCAGGGCGGCGGCAACATGATCGCGGACGTGACGTTCGAGCGCACGGTGTTCCAGCCGCCGCCCAACCGCTTCGAGGCCGGCACGGGCAACATCGCGGATGCCGTCGGACTCGGCGCGGCACTGGAGTACGTCGAGCGGATCGGTATCGAGAACATCGGTCGCTACGAACACGATCTGCTCGAGTACGCGGCGAGCCGGCTCGGTCCGGTGCCGGGCGTGCGGCTCGTCGGTACGGCGCGGCACAAGGCGAGTGTGCTGTCGTTCGTGCTGAAGGGTTACGAGACGGAAGAGGTGGGGCGTGCGTTGAACCAGGAGGGCATCGCGGTGCGCTCGGGCCATCATTGCGCTCAACCGATTCTGCGACGTTTCGGGCTCGAAGCAACCGTGCGTCCGTCGCTCGCGTTCTACAACACCTGCGACGAAGTGGACGCGATGGTGTCGGTCATCCGGCATCTGTCTGCGCGAAGCGCCTGAAGGGAGCGGCTCCTGACGTGTTGGGCAGCGGGTCGTCATCGATGCGATGACGGCCATCCATGCTCGATGGTCGGGGCCGCTTCTTCCCCTGCAAGGACGTTCATAAACGTCGCCCGTTCCCCCCTCGGGCGATATGTCGTGCAGGACGAAAACGAGCCGGATGCGCCGGTCGTCATCCGGCCAACGATCCGATCGCTCGATGCTCATGCTCCCGCGTGATAGCGAGTCGCGACGCGGCGCAAACAACAGCGCACGGTGCGACGCGCAGAGCCGCAATTCGCGCACCGTCATTTGCTTTGCTCTAAACATCGGTTCACCGACGCGCATGCGGCCGTTAGCATCGGCTGTCTGACTGCGTGAATCCGGCCGTATGCACTGCCGTTCCTTTCGCTGCGGCACACGCCCACTCCATATGACCGAACCGGGGAAATACCATGAAGCAATCGAGCCGCGTCGGCTTCGCGCGCGTGCGGGCGGCCGTCGCCGCCTTTGTGGCCGTCGCCTTCACGATGCTGACCGCGGCGCTCCCGCCGCGTGCGGCTCACGCCGCCGAGGCCATACCCACGGAGCTGAAGCTCGACTACGCGTACTACTCGCCCGAAAGCCTCGTGATTCGCCACTACGGCTGGCTCGAGGAAGCGTTTGCGCCGGACCACACGAAGATCACGTGGGTGCTGAGTCTCGGCAGCAACCGCGCGCTGGAATACCTGAACAGCGGAGCGATCCAGATCGGCTCCAGCGCGGGGCTTGCCGCGGTGCTCGCCAAGGCGAACGGCAACCCCATCCGCACCGTCTACATCTTCTCGCGCCCCGAGTGGACGGCGCTGGTCGTGCGCAAGGATTCGAACATCCAGTCGCTCGCGCAGCTCAAGGGCAAGAAGATCGCCGCGACGAAGGGCACCGACCCGTATCTGTTCACGCTGCGCGCATTGCACACGGCGGGCTTGTCCGCGGACGACGTCGAGATCGTCAATCTCCAGCATCCCGATGGCCGCACGGCGCTCGTCAACGGGCAGGTGGACGCGTGGGCCGGGCTCGATCCCCACATGGCCGCGGCGGAAGTGGACAACGGCGCGCGCCTCTTGTACCGGAACGTGGACTTCAACACGTGGGGCTTCCTGAATGCGCGCGAAGACTTCATCAGGCAGTACCCCGGCGCGCTCGCGCGTGTGCTGAAAGTCTACGAGAAAGCCCGGCTGTGGATCGCCGCGCATCCGGACGAGACCGCACAGATCATCGCGAAGGAGTCGAAAGTGTCGCTCGCGGTGGCGAAGCTACAACTGAGCCGCAACGATTTCAGCCAGCCGCAGCCGGGGCCGAAGCAGATCGCCGCGCTCAAGGCCGCCGCGCCCATCCTCACGCGGGAGCAACTGGTGAAGCCCGGCACGAAGGTGGAGCAGGTCATCGATGCGCTGATCGACGTTCGGCCGGCCCAGACAGTCATCGCGTCGACGGGCGCACATTGAAGGGTCACCTTAAAGGAACACCCTGAAGGACCATCCGATGGCTATCGACGACGCGCTCACGCTGCGCAACAGCAGCGCATCCGGCGCCGTGCCCGCGCACGAAGCACACGAGCGGGGCGCCACGCAGGCGGCCGCCGTTTCGCATGCCGTGACGGCGCGCCGTGACGTAGCGGAAGCCGGGCACGGCGAGACTGCGGAACAACGCCTGCGACGCTGGCATTGGGCCGGCCTTGCGTTGCCCGTGGTGTTTCTCGGCGCGATCGAACTGCTGGTTCGTGCGCAGGTATTGCCCGCCAACCTGGTGCCCGCGCCTTCGGCGATCGCGGGCACGATGATGCACATGGGAGGCGAACGGCTTCTGCGCCACGTCGTCGCCAGTACGCTGCGCGTGCTGGCGGGCTTCGGCCTGGGTGCGGCGCTCGCTGTGCTGATTGGCGCGGCGATGGGGCTGAGCAGCAGGCTCGAGGCGCTCTTTGATCCGTCGTTCCAGGCGCTGCGCGCGATTCCGTCGCTGGCGTGGGTGCCGGTGTTGCTGCTCTGGATGGGCATCGACGAAGCACCGAAGGTCGCGCTCGTCGCGATCGGCGCTTTCTTTCCGGTCCACCTCGCCGTGGTGGCGGGCATTCGCAATGTGGAGCGCAAGCTCGTAGAACTCGGCGCGGTTTATCGGCTGAGTCCGGCACGCATGCTGACGCGCATCCTGTTGCCGGCCGCGCTCCCGCAACTCTTCACGGGGCTGCGCACGGGCCTGAGCCTCGCGTGGATGTTCGTGGTGGCCGCGGAACTGATCGCCGCCACGCGCGGCCTCGGCTATCTGTTGAGCGACGGGCGCGAAACCGGACGGCCCGACATCGTGTTTGGCGCCATCATCCTGCTGGCCTTGATGGGCAAACTGACGGACGGCGCGATGAAGGCGCTCGAAGCCCGCGTGCTGGTGTGGCGCGATACGGATACCGGCGAGAGGCGAGGATGAGCGATTCCGTGCTCCATGTACGTGTGCGGCTGAAGCGCTACGGCGGCCGCGCGGTGCTGAACGACACGCAGCTTGCGGTGCGCCCCGGCGAGATCGTGAGCCTGCTCGGCCCGAGCGGCTGCGGCAAGAGCACGCTGTTGCGCATCGTGGCCGGGCTCGATCGCGATTTCGATGGGGTAGTCGCGCTCGGAGGCCTGCCGCTCGATGGTCCGTCGCCGGCGCTTGGTGTGATCTTTCAGGAGCCGCGGCTTTTGCCGTGGCTCGATGTGGCGAACAACATCAGCTTTCCGCTGCGTGCTCGCGACGAAGCCGCCGACCGCGTCTCGGCACTGCTCGCCGAGGTTGGCCTGCCCGGGATCGAGGCGCGCTGGCCGAAGGAGCTATCGGGCGGTATGGCGCAACGCGTGGCAATCGCGCGTGGGCTCTTTTCACGACCGAGCGTGCTGCTGCTCGACGAGCCATTCAGCGCGGTCGATGCCATTACGCGAATGCGCTTGCAGGATCTGTTATTGCAGGTCACGTCGTCGCATCGGATGGCCGCGCTGGTGGTGACGCACGACGTGGACGAAGCCCTGCTGCTCTCGGACCGCGTGCTCGTGATGCAGTCCGGGCAAGACGGCGCGGGTGGCGGCATCGTGCACGAGTTGCGGGTCGATCTGCCGCGTCCGCGTAACCGGCAGGCAGCAAGCGACGGTGGATTGCGAACGGCGTTGCTCGATCGGTTGGCTGAGTTGTTCGCACAACCGGCTTGAAACTGGCTCGAGCTGTTGCCCTGAACCGGCACGAGCGCCACGACGATGACGGTTGGCCGGCGCCTGCGGGCGCCGGCATTTTCCCGTTGAGGGGATTAGAACTCGAAGCCCGGACCGCCCGCGCCTGCGCCAGCAGGCAATGCGGAGGGCGCCGCGTCCTTGGGCGCTTCATATACCGTCGCATCCGTCGTCAGCAGCAGACTCGCCACGGAGGCCGCGTTGAGCAGCGCCGTGCGCGTCACCTTCGTGGGATCGACCACGCCGGTTTCCACCAGATCGCCGTATTCGCCGGAGGCCGCGTTGTAGCCGAAGTTGCCCGAGCCCTCCGCCACCTTCGCGACAATCACGCTGGCTTCTTCGCCGGCATTCGCGACGATCTGGCGCAGCGGCTCTTCCAAGGCGCGGCGCACGATGTTGATGCCCGCGTTCTGGTCCGCGTTCGCACCTTGCAGGCCGGCAATGGCCTGCTTCACGCGAATCAACGCGACGCCTCCGCCCGGCACGATGCCTTCTTCCACAGCGGCGCGCGTGGCGTGCAGTGCATCGTCGACGCGGTCCTTCTTCTCCTTGACTTCGATTTCGGTCGCACCGCCCACCTTGATGACCGCTACGCCGCCCGCAAGCTTCGCCACGCGCTCTTGGAGCTTCTCGCGGTCATAGTCGGACGTTGCTTCCGCGATCTGCACGCGAATCTGCTTGACCCGCGCCTCGATGTTGGACTTCTCCCCGCCGCCGTCGATCACGGTGGTGTTCTCCTTGCCGACCTCGATGCGTTTGGCCTGGCCCAGTTCGGCAAGCGTCGCTTTTTCGAGCGTCAGGCCGGTTTCCTCCGCGATCACTTGGCCGCCCGTGAGAATTGCGATGTCTTCGAGCAGTGCCTTGCGGCGGTCGCCGAAGCCCGGCGCTTTCACGGCCACCGTCTTCAGGATGCCGCGAATATTGTTCACGACGAGTGTGGCGAGCGCTTCGCCTTCCACGTCTTCCGCAATGATCAGCAGGGGCCGGCCCGACTTCGCGACCTGTTCGAGTACGGGCAGCAGGTCGCGGATGTTCGAAATCTTCTTGTCGTGCAGCAGCACGAAGGGCTCTTCCAGGATGGCGAGCTGCCGGTCCTGATTGTTGATGAAGTAGGGCGAGAGGTAGCCGCGATCGAATTGCAGCCCTTCGACCACATCGAGTTCGTCGGCAAGCGACTTGCCGTCTTCCACGGTAATCACGCCTTCCTTGCCGACGCGGTCGATGGCTTCCGCAATGCGCTGCCCGATCGACTCTTCCCCATTGGCCGAAATGGTTGCGACCTGCGCGATTTCCTTGCTGGTGGTCGTCGGCTTGCTGATCTTCTTCAGTTCCTCGACTGCCGCGACCACGGCTTTGTCGATGCCGCGTTTCAGATCCAGCGGGTTGAGGCCGGCTGCCACGTACTTCTGGCCCTCGCGCACGATGGCCTGTGCGAGCACCGTCGCGGTGGTCGTGCCGTCGCCGGCGTCGTCGCTCGTTCTCGAGGCGACTTCCTTGACGAGCTGCGCGCCGATGTTCTGCAGCTTGTCGGCCAGCTCGATTTCCTTGGCGACGGATACGCCGTCCTTGGTCACGACGGGGCTGCCGAAACTGCGTTCGAGCACCACGTTGCGGCCCTTCGGACCGAGTGTGACTTTCACGGCATTGGCGAGCAGGTTCACGCCTTCAACCAGTTTGGACCGTGCGTTGTCGCTGAAGGCGACTTCTTTGGCTGCCATGTTTGACTCTCCCTCAGGATTGAACGACTGCGACGATGTCTTCTTCGCGCAGCACGAGCAGTTCGTTGCCGTCGACTTTCACCGACTGCCCCGCATATTTTCCGAACAGGACGCGTTCGCCGACCTTCAGGTCCGGCTCGATACGCCTGCCGTCGTCGCCGCGACGGCCCGGACCGACTGCGACGATTTCGCCCTGATCCGGCTTCTCGGCGGCGCTGTCCGGAATGACGATGCCCGATGCCGTACGGCTTTCCTGATCGAGACGCTTCACGATCACGCGATCATGTAACGGACGTAGACTCATTTGCTGTTCCTTTCTGGACGAGTGACGGAGGGTGATGCCCCTGCACCTTTGCTGCATCTTCGACTGGCACTCTCGGATGGTGAGTGCTGACCGGAAGCCGAGTATAGAAACGGCGTGCAAACGGCTCCAATAACCGATTGGCAGAACGTTTGCCGGCAGCGCGGGATTTGCAATGCACGGTTTGCGCTAAAGGGCCAGGAGGAGCGGCCCGCGTGAATCCGCACGGAGGGAGCTTTCCTATCGCGAGCGGCGAAAAAGCATCGAAAGAATGCTTGGTTGTGCGGCCGTGCGACGGTGACTAGATTGAATGCGTGAACGCCAGATGACCAGGAGGTGCCGTCATGTCGATGAGCCTCGCATTGCTCTCTCGCAACGCGATATCGCGGCTGCTACACAGCGTGCGGCGACGTTCGAGAGACCACGCCGCGTCCGTTGTCGCGCGGGAAAGCGCACGCCCTTTTGCAGCACGGCGGCTGTCCGCCCCGCAGGGCCATGACGCCGAGCACTTCGAACGCATTGCGACGTACGCGCTCGCCGGCTACTTCAACATGGGCTACACGCTCGAAGTGTTTCACGTGAGCGACTAACTTTCGCCGACGTAGAGGGAGCCGGATTCAACTACCCGGTTCTGAATGGCGAGTGGCCGGCAACATGCGCGTATGAGCCACCTGAGGGGCTGCCGAGCCTGCGGGGTATGCCGGGTGCGCCATTACGCAGCGGCGTCTATCGCGCGCAGCGCTGACTGACCCCGCGCGCCTGACCGCCGATACGGCGTTCGACGATCCATCTGCGCTACCCGATGCGCCGGCGCGCCGCAGCATCGAATCGCACTCGCTACTGTTCTTCCAGGCGAGCGACTGCCGGGCGCGCGATGGCGCCCGGATCAGGAAGCGACACAGAACTGCTGATAAAGCACATCCATCACGGCAAGCGCCTCGGCACTCGCCACCGAGTAGAAAATGTTCTTGCCCTCGCGGCGCGCAGTGACCAGACCATTTTCCCGAAGCACGCCCAACTGCTGGGACAGGGTGGGCTGGCGGATGCCTAGCTGATCCTCCAACTCGCCGACGGACAACTCGTCCTGAGACAAACGGCACATGACCAGCAAACGATCCGAGTTGGCGAGAACCTTCAGCAGGGCGCAGGCATTTTTCGCAGAAGCCTGCATGGTGCGAAGGTCGATGGTGGAATCGGAAGAACTCATTGAACGATTACAGTTTATATGTTGATAATCTATCTAAAGCTTATGTGAAAAATTTGGTTTGAGGCGCGAACCCTGGTCAATAGACTCTGCCCCGTTGGCTGTTAAACATTATTCGGGGAAACGTATGAAGCTACAAGGGACCTCACGCGCACTCCTTGCTGTTGTCGCGGCAATACCGGGCCTGGCATGGGCGACCAATGGCTATTTTTCCAACGGCTATGGCGTGGCGTCGCAGGGCATGGCCGGCGTAGGAATCGGGTTGCCGCAGGATGCCCTGTCCGCGGCGGCCAACCCTGCAGGCATTGCCTTCGTCGGCAACCGGTTCGATGGCGACATCAGCCTCTTTCTGCCGAAGCGCGGCGCGGAAATTTCGGGCAACGGCTTCGGCGCTGACGGCAGCTACGCAGGCAACAATCGCTCGATTTTCGCGCTGCCCGAATTCGCCGTGACGTATCAGGTTCTGCCGAACACTTATGCAGGTCTCGCACTGTACGCGAACGGCGGCCTCGACACGGGCTATGCGCGCAATCCCTATCGTGCCTTCGGTGCCACGGGATCGGCCGGCGTGGATCTCGAGCAGTTGTTCCTCTCCCCGACGATTGCCTACAAGTTGCTGGACCGACATGCGTTCGGTATCGGCCTGAACATCGCCTATCAGCGCTTTACCGCAAGCGGGCTGCAACCGTTCACGGGCATGTCGGTCGCCCCCGGCAACGCCACCGATCGCGGAGCCGATTCGACAGTGGGAGTGGGCGTGCATCTCGGCTATACCGGCGAAATCACGCCCACGCTGACGGTCGGCGTGACGTGGGCTTCGAAGATTCACGGACGGTTCGACAAATACAAAGGTCTCTTTGCCGATGGCGGATCGTTCGATATTCCGGAGAACTACGGCATCGGCCTCTCCTGGAAAGTCACGCCGGCATGGACAGTGGCGGCCGATTTTCAACGCATTCTGTACGGCAATGTGAAGTCGATTGCGAATCCGCTCGCCAACCTGTTTTTAGGCAACACAATGGGGTCGTCCAACGGGCCGGGTTTCGGCTGGCGCAATACCAACGTAATCAAGATCGGCACCAGCTATGACGTGACTAGCCACCTCACGCTTCGTGCAGGCTACAGTCATTCGAGCCAGCCGGTCGCCAGTACGGAGACCTTCCTGAACGTCCTCGCGCCAGGTGTCGTGCAGGATCAGGCGACGCTTGGCGCCACGTGGAAGACCGATGCGAAGACGTCGTTCGGTGTGTTCTACGGCCATGCGTTCAAGAAGACGGTCGACGGCAACAACTCGATTCCCGCAGCCTTCGGGGGCGGCAATGCAAATTTGCATCTGGCCGAAGACGTCGTGGGCGTGTCCTTCGGAAAATCGTTCTGAGTCTCGTCGTCCGGCGAAACCGCACGGGTTGCCGGCTCGATGCGGCTAGCCACGCGATCCGATCGCTCGGCCAAGCGCATACGTCTGACGTTGCGCATTCGCGAAGCGGCCGCCCGTGTCGGCAGCCGTATCGTGCTGCCGTTTGCGGCGAGGCGCAGAGAGACGACGAAACGAATAGCAATGGTTGCATGGCGCTCACAGCGCACTCGATCACCAGCAAATCACGCTGTTCACGTTCCTCGTCCGCCAACAGGAACTGTTTTGCGAGAGAACTGCCTCGCAGATTGCCGGTAAGACCCGACCCGTCTCAAACCTCTGTTCAGCGAATTTCGCAACTGCTTCTTGAACCAATCAGCCCCCACGATTCCCGGTGCGGTTCAATCGGTCGCGCAGGATAGCCGCATCGTGCAGGCGACCTCGCGGCGCGGGTAATTTTGCGGATGCATCGATTTGTCAAAGCCAGATTCAAATGTCCGGGTTTCGGCTAGATAGAAATGTCCGGTTTTGACGTCGTTTTTGCCTTGGTTCCGTTTGTGTTTTTGGGGTGGGGCGGCGCAGCCACCTCCGTTCCCTCACTTCTTTTGCGCTGATATCGAGAACGGCCTGGTTCAGGTCGGCGACCTCGATGGCACGCTGCTTCTTCAGCCCGACGAGCGCCTTCTTCGCACGGACCGCTTCACCGATATGCGTGCGGGAAGGCGAGCCCGCCGCGCGCCGGTCATCACGTATCGCCTGAACCTGCCGCACCACTTCCAGCGCGCTCGCGAGCCGCTTGTTGTCGATTTCCGCGCCCTGGTCGATCTTCGTGATGCGGTCATATTCGGTGTGCGGCAACACCGTGCGGTCGGCCTGCACCTCGATCACGCCATCGGGATACTCGACGACCTCCACGTACTCATGGATCAGGCGGCGATTGACCGCCGTGTCTTCCAGCAGGTACATCACACGGTCGTACTGCACCGTGAGTGAATTCGTTACCTTGCGCGGCACGCGATAGGCCAGGATCTGCCGCAGGTCCTCGTCATCGCGCAGTGGCCGGTGCGCGTTGTAATCGCTCGCCGGCGGCTTCGCGAAACGCCGGTTGAAGTCCACGATGAAGGAGGGCGCGTACGCATTGGCGGCTTCCCGCGTGCTGATGCCGCGCAGCCGAAGCTCCTTCACGAGCCGGTCCTGCAGCGTACCGTTGGCGCGCTCGACGCGCCCCTTCGCCTGGCTCGAGTTCGCACAGAACGTCTCGATGTTGAGCTCGTACAGCGCCCGCCCGAACTGCGTGACGCCTTTGCCCGCAGTCTCCGAGCGCTTCTTCACGTAAAAAACGCTGGCCTTGTCGCTGTAGAACGCCACCGGCTTGCCGTGCGAATCCAGATACTTGGACAGCGCCTCAAAATAGCTGAAGGTCGATTCGGTGGCCGTGAAGTGCAGCGCCATCAGCCGGCTGGTCGCGTCGTCGACGAACACCAGTAGCGTGCACGCTGGCGCCCGCTTCTCGAACCAGTGATGGTCACTGCCATCGATCTGGATCAGCTCCCCGTAAGCACGCGCGACGGTTGCGCGGCTGGTACACCTTCGGCGGACGCTGCGCGCGCGGCACCCAGAGCCCGGCATCGTACATCCATTGCCGCAACGCTCCTTGGCCAGCAGGATGCCGTGACACTCGTGAAGCTTCTCGCGCGCCAGCGTCGGCCCGAAATCGGCATAGCGCTCGCGGATGATGGCGATCACGCGAGCCCGCACGTCCACTGGCAGTTGTCTGTTGCTCGGCCTGCCACGTTTGGCCGAAACCAGACCCGCAGCCCCCAACGCCTCGAAGCGGCGTCTCAGGCGCGAAACCTGACGCTCGCTCAGTCCCAACTGATCGGCAGCACGCACGCCGCTGAGCCGTCCTTCGAGAACCGCCTCGATGATCTTGACACGCTGCAGTTCGTTCATGCTGATCGTCATCAGTCCGGGTTCGTTCATCACAGGCTCCGTCGTGTGCGCGCGCCACAGCATGCGCCTCGCGGAGTCCCAAACCGGACATTTCTAACTGGCTCAAACCGGACATTACTAAATGGCCGTTACATCGTTCCGACTGATAATAGTTATTATGTCAAGTGTACTCCTAACGGATTTTTGGCAGATGGCCCGCGACAACGCCATCTGCTTTTTCAAGACAAGCGGTAATACCCCCGTTCAGTAGGCGGGATCAGAAGTAGAATTTCCAGCAAAGGGAGTTCTACGCGATGAAGAAGTCGAAGTTCACGGATAGCCAGATCATGGAAGCGCTCAAGCGCGCGGAAGCTGGGGTGGCGGTGCCGGAGATTTGTCGGGAGTTGGGCGTTAGCACGGCGACCTTCTACAACTGGCGCAGCAAGTACGGCGGGATGGACGTGTCGCTGATGGCCAAGATGAAGGAGCTGGAAGCGGAGAACGCGCGACTGCGCAAGATGTATGTCGAAGAGAAGATCAAGGCGGAGATCGTCGCGGAGGCGCTAGCAAAAAAAGACTGAGGCCATCTACCCGCCGCGAGATGGCCAGAGAAGCAGTAGCGAGCCGGGGTGTGTCGATCCGGCTTGCGTGCGAGGCATTTGGCATAAGCCAAACGTGCTACCGCTATGAGCGGCAGCGCAATGCGGAGAACGAACAGATTGCCGATTGGCTGCTACGGCTGACCGACAATCATCGCAACTGGGGCTTCGGGCTGTGTTTCCTGTATCTGCGCAACGTGAAGGGCTTCGGCTGGAACCACAAGCGCGTGTACCGGATTTATCGAGAACTGGAGTTGAACCTGCGCATCAAGCCGCGCAAGCGGCTCGTACGGCAGGCGCCGGAGCCGCTGATCGTGCCGGCGTCGGTGAATGCGGTATGGTCGATGGATTTCATGCACGATCAGTTGAAGGACGGCCGCAGTATCCGGCTGTTCAACGTGATCGACGACTTCAACCGAGAAGCATTGGGAATCGAGATCGACTTCTCGTTGCCCTCGGCGCGCGTCATTCGGTCACTGGAGCAGATCATCGGCTGGCGGGGAAAACCGATGGCGTTACGCTGCGACAACGGTCCAGAGTATTTGAGCGATGCGATCACGCAGTGGGCCACCAGACAGGGCATTTCATTGAACTACATCCAGCCTGGCAAGCCGCAGCAGAACGCCTACGTGGAGCGATTCAACCGGACAGTACGCTATGAATGGCTATCGCAGTACTACTGGGACGACCTCGCGCACGTGCAGCACTTCGCAACCGAGTGGATGTGGCAATACAATCACGAGCGCCCTAACATGGGCCTTGGCGGCGTGACGCCGAAACAGCGGCTCATGGCCGCGGCATAGTCTCTACTTCTGACTCGCGTTAAAAGCGGGGGGATTACCCATCAACAACACCATCAAGGTCATCAAGCGTCGGGCTTACGGGTACCGTGACGATGAATACTTCTTCCTCAAGATCCGCGCCGCCTTCCCCGGTAATCCTCGATGAACCTGAAAAAATGACATCGGCTCGCATGCGCGTCATCCCATCTGGATGGGCCATGCGCTTCGAATGTTGCGCCCTCGCGCAGACCACGCACCAAGAGCCTTTTCGCAGATTCTCAGCGGTCTTCTCGAAAGCGTGCCCTGCCTTACAGAGAAACTGGAGTGGTGTGCCGCGGCCCGCATACTGCTCCGAAAGACAGCGCCCGCCCGCCTGCCGCGCGAGTTGATGGATCTGACGAAGTACCTCGTCAACACGACACGCCGGACACTGAACCATCGTGTAGAACAGATAGGAGCCGCATCGACTTGATTCGTGTCCTTTGCGACATCGAAATCGATACTGCGCGTGCCAACCTTTCCATTCTGATTCCAGCAACTTCAGTCCGTATGGACGAAGTGCCTCTCGCATTCGCTTCAACTGATCGAGTGACAACGTCGCTGCTCCGCTAAATACCTTTCGCCGGCTTACTCGTGCATACGGGACAGGAAACCGACAAGCCCCAACTAACGACTCTCACAAGGCAACCTCACCGAACCAATTAAAGCGCAACAAACCTACACAAACAGTTCATCATTCAAATTTCACGCACACTAGAATAAATGGCGGTTTTAACAACACCCGACCGGAGCAACAGGTCGAGCGACGTCGTTATAGAACTGAACGCTGCCATTTATCTTTAAAATTAAGGAACTCCTTTTTCTTCACCATCCATTTACCCGCCATTTCCTTCATAGTAAATCGGGATATCGTCAACATTCCCGATGTCTGGCGAATGGTGAAAATCACCTCTCCGTCGGTGGATTCGACGCTATCTTCAACATCAGTTTCAGGATCGTATGTCGGCGGATCCGAACAACCCAAGTCAATTAATCGACCTTGGTTTGTTTTTTCTTGGAACGCCCATTTCTCTAAAATAGCAGAAAGATCTTTCCGTGCACGGACATCAATACCAGAAACATCGCCACCATCTTTCAAAGCACTATGCTTTTTCTCGTAAAAATCCTTTTCCCATCGATTCATCTCCAACATAAATGATCGCAACGCCGCTCGTGCTTGCTCAACATTATCATCCATCATCTTAAACCTTTAATTATTGAAAATACTACCCATAACCTTCTGCCCATTCTGGAATACGTCATAGATTATTTGTGTGGGCCGAGTGCCACCATTACCGTAGACAAATTGGATGTCCACATCAGCCGAGCCAGTCCTCTTCACATACGCTGCAACCCGTCCCTCGAAATCTCTGAACAAACCGCGGTTGATACCCGGCAACTGAGGGAAGACACCGTCCTTTCCACCACTCCCGCCGAGAAGTTTTCCTAGAATGTGGCCTGCATCGTCAGTTGGATACCCCAATAATCTCGCCCACGCTCGAGACGAAGCATTCGTTGCGGTTCCGGTGCCGAGGTCCGCAGCCGTGATCGTCGCGGTTGCACGAAGCGGCTGACCGGCTGCCCCACGCGAAACAGTAGGTGTAACACACCATCCCCACGGATCAATCCATCCGGTTGGATTGGGCGCATACGCGTACAGATTGTCACCACCCAACAAGCCGATCGGATCTTGGTTGATGAACCGACCTACGTCCGGATCATAGTATCGAAACGTGTTGTAGTGGAGGCCGGTGCTGTCGTCGGCATATTGCCCAGCATAGCGCAACGGCTGATCGGTGCGCGCGGCCGTCACTTGTCGGCTGCTCGGTTCGACCTTACCCCAAGCCGCATATCGCCCGGCCCACGCCAACTCCCCCGCCTCGTCGGTCACTTCGAGCGGCGCCCCCACGAGATCGGTATGGAAGTAGTAGATCCGCGCGGCACGCTTGGCCGTGTCGATTGCCGCTGCAGCCAACGCCTCTGCGAGTACCGCGTCGACGCGCGCCACTGGCGAGTAAGGTGCGTCTGGACTGTACACATAGCTGCTCACACCAGTCTCGCGGACCTCCTGAGCCAGTCGCGCCCCCTCCCAAACAAACCGTTTCGTCTCGGACCGTCGCTTCGCGCCGCGCACATCGAAAGTGGTATCGGTTTTCGCGATGCGCCGACCGAGCGGATCGTAGGCAAAATGAGTTTCGACGACGCCACGCACGTCCTGCGTTCGGACCAGAATCAGCCGGTCCTGCCCGTCATACGTGAAGCGCTGCGTCCGGTTCGCCCCGCGAAACTTCGCCGCCAGATTGCCGAACGCGTCGTATTCGAAGCGCAGGTCCTGCCACATGCGCAGGCGATTGCCTTCGACGTACCCACGACTTCGCCGCTGCGCTTCGTCGAGCAGATTTCCGGCGGCGTCCCAAGCAAATTCCTCCAGCTGCCGGTCCACGGTGTTTGCGCGGCGAGTCAGTTGCCCAGCCGGATCGTAGTTGTACTGCGTGTTGCCGCGTAGGCTGTCGCTCATCTCGATCAACTCGCCGGCGGCGTCGTATCCGTAGTTTCGCCACAACTGACCGCGCCCGCGTACCAACGCTTCAGGTTGGAGGCCAGACGACTGCCAGACCTTACGACCGAGCGGATCATAGGCGGAGCGTTGAGTCAGCCGCCCCTGTGTGCGCGTGATCTCGCGATGCAAGTCGTCACGCTCGAAGTCGCTCACCACCTGATCTCCGCAGCGGATCTGGTGGACGTGCCCAGAGCCGTAACGCAACATCTGCAGCGTCTGATTGTGCGGCAACTCGAGCGCCATCACGTTATCGAGTGGATCGAGCGCATATTCGACCCTGCCATTCGCACCATGCTCGGCAAGCAGTCGACCGGCCTTGTCGTATTCGAAGTTCACAACGTCCGGCGAGATCCCAAGTGCTATGCCGGCTGACGTCGGCGTCCGCTCTACCCTCACTAACTGGTCGCCCTTGTTGTACTCGAAGCGCGTGACTTCGGTCGGCGAATATTGCACCTTCACATTTCCCATCCGGTCACGTTCCAATCGGATGGTTCGAATCGGACGATCTTGCGCCGAATGGCCTTCCGGCGCACCAACAAAGTCTACAGCCAACAATTCACCAGCTTCCCCATACTCAAACCGCCGCTGCACGCCATCCGGACGGGTCTCGGTCAACAGGCGGCCGCCTGCGCTGTACGTGAATGTGTAGTGGGCGTGGCCCTGCCGGAGCTCGCGAAGCCGTCCTTGTTCATCGTAGCGATAGCAAAGCCGCCTTCCGGCGGGATCGATCGTCTCGATTAGCTGCCCTCGAGTATTCCGCAGCAATTGCTGGACGTGTCCGCCACGGTCGACGTGTCTGACCATCAATCCTGCCGCATCGTGCTCGAATGTCTCCGCGCTGCCGTCTGGATACCTAATCTGGCGCGGCTCCCCGGTGGCGCGCAGATCATACGAGATGCGTTGCCCCAGTGCATTCTCGCGCGCGAGCGGCAGGCCGAACGCATCGAAAATCGTCCGCGTCGTTTTGCCGGAACAGTCCGTGTAGCGGACCAGCTCGCCGAGGCCGTTCCACTCCAGCGTCGAACGGCCGCCACGCGCGTCGACGTGCGCGATCGGCAGCGCGGTCAGCCCTTTGGGATATTCGTAGCGATTTTCCCGACCAAGCGGATCCTGACTCAACAGCAGCCGGCCCTGCGGATCGTATTCCGCGCGCCAGGCGCCGCCGTCAGCCCCGACAACCTCCACGGGCCGCATGCTGTTGCCGTCATAGCGAGTGCGAGTCGTACGGCCCAGCGGATCGGTCTCGGCGACGATCCGGCCTGCATCGTCGTACTCGAACTCGACCGTGCGCTCACCCGGCAGCATCAGCATCACCGGCATGCCAGCGTCGTTGTATTTGATCCGGTAGAGTCCGCCGTCGAAGTCGGTGTACTCGACAATCTGAAACTGTGCGTCGAAGCGCCAGTGCGCGGTGCGGCCATCGGCGTACCGAACGCGGGTTTGACGGCCTTCGATGTCGTATTCGAGCGTCGCGTCCTCGCCTTCGCTGGTGCGTGTCGCGACTACCCGCGGCTGGCCTTCTATCGTCGACCACACGTAACTCGACGTGAAACCCAGTGCGTTCACATGACTCGCCATCAGGCCGTTGGTATATGCGAACTGGCGCACGACCGCCCCATTTGCATCCGTCACCGACGCCAGCTGGCCGTTCTCATCGTATCCGTAAGCGACGGCCAGCCGGCGCTCATTGCCATGAACGAGCGTGACCGCGCTAAGCCGTCCGCGTTCCTGCTCGTAATCGAGCACAGCATTCAATCCGCCGCACGTCAGAATCTCGGTGACGCGGGCGCGGCTGTCGCGCTCGAACTGGCACCACTGCCCAGCCTGATCCTCGATGCGGCGCACCCATGCGATACGGCCGGAGTCCGGATCGTATCGGCCGAAGTCGTAATACGTCTCGCCAATGTCATGCAGGACGTAACGTCCATCCGGCGTACAGGTCAGATATTGCTGCTCGGCTTCGCTGAACGCAGCTTGGCCAGCCCTCAGCAGCGGAAACCCGCTCTCGCGTCCTTGTGTGTCAGTCAACCAGAGGCGCCCGTCACGAGCATGCAGACGGCGCTCCCACGGCAGCACCCACCCGCGGCCGAGCGTTCCCGCATAGTCAATGCTGCTTGAATAAAATCGTTCGACCGAAACCGGCATCGGGCTCGGGATCACGAAGTCGGTTTCCGATTCGGCCTGCAGGATCTTCCGGCCGGTCGTCACATCGACCGGGTTACCAAACATCCCGCCTATCGCCTTGTTGATCGCAGGGCCGGCGACGTAGCGCCCAAAGGCTTCTCCAAGAACAAACCCGCCGATGAACTTTGCGGCGCACGGTAGAACCGCGCGCGACAGGCCGCCAGCTGCCTTCAAGAGTCCGCCAAGCCCCCCGACCAGTCCCGCCAGCGCAAACGCCCAGTCGGTCGCGGTCCGTAACCAAGGCGGCACTTCGTCATCAACCGGTAGGTATGTCTGCGTGCCGCCGTGAAAGAACGTGTCGTGAGAACCGTCGCCGATCGTCGCGCCGCAGGTGATCTTGTCGTCCTTCCGCGCCGCGGGACGCCCGTTGATGAAGATGTTCGTCGATCCTTGCGCGACAAGCGGAATGGGATTGTGCTTGCTGCATGCCACGCCGCTCAACGTCGCATAGGCCGCCGACAAGGAATTGACGTAGACGTCCGGCGAACCTGTAATGATGTTGCCGGATTGCGAGCTGAACATCTTCCCGATCGACTCTCCTATTGATAGGAGAGCCTGCGCTCCGATACCGGCCATCATACCGGCCAACAACGCGACGCCGAATCCGCATGTGAATGTGGCGAAGGCGACCGCGGCGATCAGGGCAATGCCCAGCACGGCGCCGACCAGAAAGCCCGCGAGCGCGCTGGTGTGATCGATCGGGTCAGTGACTCGTGCGGCTTCGTACACGATGATTGTCCTTTGCTGTTGTTATGCCGGCTCTTGTTCTGCCGGACGGTAGCCGTCGAGCCAGTTGCGCCACAATGCGTCGAGCGTTTCGCCGAAGCTCTTCGCGCTCGAAGCGGTAAAGATCAGCACGCGTCCTGGGGCAACGATGAATGCGCCTTGCCGTTGAAAAACGGTCTTTGGACCGTTCCGATAGGCAGCGTCGATGCGCTCCCCCGGCATTCCATCGGCTTCAGGCCCAAGCCGTTCAGCCCGGCGCGAAAGCAGCCGGTGTCCCTGCAGCCTCGATTTGAGCAGCGCGATCTGCCGATCGATATACGGCGCAAGGGTCTCTCCGTCCTTGAGCCAGTCGCGTGCGACACTGAGGTTCGGCTGCGCGACCGTATCGACCGGCACGAAGAGGTTGGTCGTGCGATCCTCGAAACCGTTCGGCAGAACGATGCTGCCTTCGTGAATCCGGATACGGTTTTCGGACTCCGTCATGCTAGTTCTCTCGTGATGTGTAGTTGTTGGAATGAGTGAAAATCAGCGTCCAATCGCGCCGACACTCATTTTCCCTGCGGCGCGACGGCGCTTTCCCGGCGCAAGCGCAAGCTGCCCGCGAGCAGTACGACATGCGCGACGAGCCACACGTAAAACGCGACGCCGTAGCCGGATATTGGCGTCGCGTCTGCTTCGTTGAAGTACCACTTTGTCGTGAACAATGAACAGAGCGCACATGCGAGCGCAGCTGCCGAAAACTGGCTCGCACGCGTATATCGGTTCCGGGCGAGCTGGACGGCCGCAACGACGTAGAGCGGATTAGCGAGCCATGCTGGATTGAGCATGAACAGTCCCCACCAGCCCTGGGCGAGAACCGACAACCCGCTAAGCGACGCTTCCTTTTCGAAATGCATCGCCGGCATCGTCAGCGAAAGGAAGTACAGCGCACCGGATACGCCGAGGACCGTCTCTCGCCTGACACGCGGCGTCGAATCAAAAACGTTCATCATTTCCCGAATCCATTGCACGACGCTTCAACCGTCACGCGTGCGTTCAATCCGTCTGGCCGGCCGGCGTCACGACCTTCTCGCCGCGCGCGCGCATCGCTGCACGTTGCGCCTTCGGATCGAGCGGCGGCCAGGGCGCGCCGGCCGTTACGATCTTGCGACGGATCTCTTCGACGCGCGCACGCGCCGGCGAATCAGTGGTCGTATGGTTCTTCAACTCGTTCTGCAGCACCCACCCGTACGACACGCCGAGCTGGCTGGCAATCTTCGGATCCGCGCCGTGCGAGAGGAGGTAGTCGACGACGTCCCACTGCTGAATCATCGTCGCCTCGAAGAGGGCCGTCTTTCCGAGCGAATCGCGAGCATTCACGTTCGCCTTGTGCTCGATCAGCAGCTTCAGCTGGGGCAGCAGCCGGTTCTCTGCAACCGCGAAGATCATCGGCGTGTCGCCGTTGTACAACCAGTTGGGATCGAGCCCGCTGTTCAACAGCACGCGCAGGAGGTTGGGCGTATCGGCCCGCAATGCGACATCGACTACAGATCCGCCGCTGGCACCGACCGGCGCCTTGGGATCTGCGCCGTTCTTCACGAGCACCGAAATGATCTGGTAGCGCGGATTGGACGCGTCGTTCTTGACCGGGACGACTTCCTGCACTGCATACGACAGCAGCGTCGTATTCTTCGCGCCCGGCGCATTCAGATCCGTCTTCGGCGCGAGCTGCTGAACGCGGCTGAGATCGCCGTCATGAATGGCCTGCGCCAACGTGAGTTGCTGCCCTGAAAAGAAATCTTCCGGTGCGTAACGCTTGAAGCCAGTCATGTTCGTCCCTTGGGCTTGAGTGGGCCACCAGAGCGGCGAGGACACTCCAACGAGTGCGGCAATCGCGCCGGCGGTTATCGCTTTCTTGTATCGCATCAGTGAGATGAATTCAGTTGGGAGACCAGGTCGAGTTGTTCCTTCGCGACCTGCTGGTTGATCCCGTTCGTCACGTCACCCATCAGGTGACGGCCGACTGTGGTCACGCTTTCACCGTCGAGCGTGACGGGGCTACCAACCGCCTTTGGCATCAGCGCCGCCGTCCCGTCGCTGATCGGCCCGAGACGGCCTTCCTGCAGGCCGGTCAGGATATCGCCATCGACGCGGTAGGCCGTGATGTTGGCCGGCTGGGCGGTCCCACCGTATTGCGCGACGGTCTCCGGATTGAGGCCGGCAGCATTGAAGGTCACCGCCGAGCCTCCGCTGGCCTCGGCTGCAGCGGACGCCAGCCCGCCGCCGAGCGAATGCCCGGTGAAATCGACGCCGGCCGACGCGCCCGTGGTCTCGATGTTCTTGCCGATCGTGACCGCATTGCGGTAATACGGCGCATCGGCGCCGAGCCCTTGCGCCATGTTGTTGCTCATGTCTTCGCCGAAGAGCTGCTGGGTACCCTTGAACGCGACCGTCGGCTTCATGCTGTCGCCGAAGACATTCGGATCCGGGATATACATCTGCGACCCGAAGTTGCTACCGCTTTTCTCGAAGTCGCTCGGCTTGAGCCCGAAAGCCTTCAACGCTTCCGGATCGTTGGTCGCCATCTTCCACCCGGTCGGCGGCGGATCGTTCGGGTGATACACGTGATCCGCGAGTTTCGCCAGTTGCTGCGCCTTCAGCGAGCTCGCCAGCTTGGCCGCCGCCGCGCGCGTCGCCGGATCGGGGCTCGCCAATCCCTTCGCGATCGTCGCCTGCTCTGCCGCCCACTCGAGCGCGAGCGCCTGTTCCGCGGATTGCGCACTGCCGCGATTCAAATGGATGACCGGCCCGTCGAGATAAATGCCGTTCGCGTTGATGACGATCGTTGACGGACCGAAGGTCAGCTTGATGCTGTCCGGCGTCATCGTCACGACGCCATCGCCGACACGATGCTCGATGCCGTCGCTCGCCTGATGGCTTTGCATGCCGGGTCCGGCCTTGCTTGCGATGGCCTTCGTATTGATCACGTTCGCCGTGGTGTCGCGCGTCAGCGCGATGGTTTCCTTCAGTCCGCCCTGCGCGATCTGCTTCGTCTCGCTGCCCTTGAGCAGCGACACCGTGCGCCCGCCGGCTTCGACCGTATGCGTTTCCGAATCCTTGATGACCGTGTTCATGTCTTTCTGCGCGTGCAGAAAGACTTCTTGCGCGCCGTTCACGTCGGAGAACCGCAGTTCGTTCGAGCCGGCGCCCTTGTGCGTCTGGCTCTTGATCCCCATCGTCTGCCCGGCAGCCCCGTGATAAGGGTTGCCCTGCTCGCCGTTGTAGACGCGGCCCACGATGACCGGATTGTCGGGGTCCCCTTGATTAAACGCGACCAAGACCTCCTGATTGATCCGTGGGATGGCGGCCGCCCCCCACCCGTCGCCCGCCCAAGGTTGGGACACGCGGATCCACATCGAATCCGAGCCGTCCAACTTGCCGCGGCGATCCCACAGAAAGTGCACCTTCACGGCACTGCCGTTCGTGTGAATTTCTTCGCCCTTGGGGCCGACCACGATTGCCGACTGCGTGCCGTGAATGACGGGCTTTGGTGTATGCCTGGGTGAACGATACGGAAACTTCTTCGGGAGCAGGGAAAATGTATTGCGGTACGGCAGTTTCGCGTTGTGTTCCGTGTAATCGTTCACGGCCTCATGACGAACGTGCAGGACTGCGTATTCCTGATTGTTGGCCATCACTGGATGGTTGGTCACCGTCACACTGCCTGCAGCGCTCATCCGCCACGCATAGCCGCTGCCCGTATACCGATGCGCGCTCGCTTCTTCTGCTTGCATCGCAATGCGTGCGTAACGGTCGCCGTCATCGCCGTGGTCGAATAACGACTGATGTTCGAAACGCTCTGTCGTTTCGAGCCCCGCATGCCGGAGATTCTCCGGCTCGGCCTGCGCCAGCATCAGCGGCGACGACGGGTTCTGGTGATTGAAGTCGCGAAAGGCGATCTTGCCCACACCAAAACGCCGACCTTCATGCAACTGGTCGATACCGTTGTCTTCACTCGCTGCGCTGGCGTTATACGGCAAGTTGGCCAGCCCGTCGATGGGGCGGAAAACGAAATTCGTATCGCCGATGACAAGGAAGTGCTTTTCCTTCTCGTAGCGGTGCGTCCAGATCAGGCCTTCCTGCTCCATCAGACGCGCACAGAAGTTGTAATAGGACTCCTGGTACATCACGATGTATTCGAGCGGCTTCTGCGCGGTCCGGATGTCGAACTCGAATTCGGTGAACCCGTGATCCTGGAAAATCTCGGTGAGGATGTCCTGAGCGGTCTTGTTCTGGAAAATCCGGCAGTCGGTCGAGCGCGTCAAAAACCAGAACCACGGTGCCACCGTCATTTGATATTGCGTCACCTTGCCCGGGTTGCCCGCCCGGTCGAACGATGTGACGTATCCGTCGAAGTAGCGAATGCTGTCGGCCCCGCCTGACGAGACGATGCGCTCGAGCGTGGATTGCCGGGCGCTTTGGTCGAATCGAATCTTGATCGGTTGCCCGATCAGCTGATCAGGCACCAGATCATGCTGGTGTGACAGTAAATCGAGGTGAATCTCTGGCAACCGATTGACATGTTCATCGATGACCGCGGTGCTGACCAGAAGCACGTCCGGACCGAGCGGTGAGTCGATGGTCACGTATCGATTGAGCTGAGTCAGTCGAGCAACGCCGCCGGCCGCATTGTTGAGCGCGTCCGCAATCGCGGCCGGCGTTTTGTTCATCAGCGAAAAACCGGTCTGCGCCAGCTGAACCGCGCGTTGCACGGTGTCGATATGACTTGCGACGCCGGCGAGCGGGCCAATCTGGCCTGCCACCGTGGATGCGACCGGCCCGGCAAGGCCGCCAAGCGCGCTCAGCGAGCCCAACAGATTCCCGCCGGAACCGGCCGGAATACCGCCATTCGGGGCGAAACTCATTTGAATTCCCTTTATTTTCGTCTCAGGTTCTGTCCCCAATTGGCTCACCAGCTTGAGGCCCCGCTACTGTAGGACAAAACGTTTGCCAGCGAAAGATACCTGAAATTCCTTTGCAATTTCCCTGCTGATCAAATAAGCGGTTGGGAACCGGCGCAGGGTTCACCGCGTCGCAGTGCCGCACCGGTCTCTGCCGAGACCAATACGATTTGCACGAAGCTGGTGACTGGAACGTACGGGGAAAATAGTCGATCCATCACGCGCGCCAATCCGGCGAGACTGAATTGGACGAAACGCTGCTCGTCGATCACGAGCCGGACATCCAATCCTTGGACGAACGCTGAAGCCGGCTTGCCTGGCATCCAGCCCCGCACCCGCGCAGTCGAGAGCGACACGAGCGCGTCGAATCGCCGGCCGGCGTCGGGCGCGGACATGCCGAAGCGGGTGCACAAGCGCTTGAACTCATTGAGCCCGTCGGCGTTTAGCCGCGCTGCCTGCGGAACCAGCCACGACAGCAATTCCCACAGGTCGCCGCGGCGAAGAATCGGCGCGGGACTTGCACTGGGCTGAGCCAATAACTCGATCTCGTCACCCGAGTCCCCATCGCGCACGGCTAACCGGCGCTCGCGCATGTCCGCCAGGTTGCCATTTGTGCAAGACAGCGCGATGTCGAGCTGGCGCTGCGCGGCCGGATCAACCGGCTCGCCGCGGGCGTTCACAAGCGCGAGTTCCAAGCCACGCAATCCGGCTGCGCGCGCTCCAGTTGCATGTCTGCGCAGCGCTTCCTGTCCCGGCTTGCCGGGCTCGGAAGGCGGCTTCGGCGCGCGCCGGGCTTCGTCCAGCAAAACGATCCAATACGGGCCTGGAGCTGCGCCAAGCGCATGCTGCAAGGATTCGAAGGGCGGCAGAAGTGCGGCACCCTGGGCGGTCGTGATACGGACCTGATCAACTGACCAGATCTCGGTCGTGGCTGCGCTCTTCAGCGAAAACGGTTTCAGCGCATAGTACGCTTGCCCAGCCTTCGTTTCGATTGGCTCCGCATTGCTCGAGAACAAGTTGACTACTGGTGTGCAAAACAGCCGGAGATTGTCGGCCGACGCTGCAATCAATCGTTGGGCGCGACGTGAGTCGGGGTGGACGCCGGCAAGGGCCAAATGCAACGTGATCCGGCGCGCACCGCCCGCCAACCGTTTCAACCGCGCCAAATCCAGATCGAGGTTGTCAAATCGAGCGGGAAACGCGCCGTACTCCATCAACAAATGAAACGGAGCAGTCGTATTGTCGCGAGGCGGCGGAAGCAGCGCGTCGGCATCGTCGAAACCTGCGGCCGCCAGCGGCATGTCCACCCGACGCCAGCGCCCGTTGCCGTCCAGTTCAACGAAGGCACGCGTGGCGTGCATCAGCACGCCGTCGGCGAGCGCAGCCACCACCTCCCTCTCTCCCGCCAAATGTATCCGCAGCATATCGGGAGCGATGGAGAACTGGGCCGACGGTGCCGTGAGCTCAAGGGTGAAAGACAAAATCCCCGTCGTGTCGGACGGCAGTGTCGTTTGCATCGGCGCGACGGTCGACGTCGCGTAACGTACAGCGGAAACGGTCAACGGCACCAACGTGACGTCGGCGGCAGTGCGGAACACCAAGCGGCTATTCGGCGCCACCAATTGGGTGCCGCGTGGAACTATTCGCGGCTCGGTCTGCTTGCTGTCTCGATCCACGCGGAATTGGGCCATCGCACAAGATGGAAACGGCCGCAGGAACGCTCCGTGGATTGTGTCAATCAATGCGTGAGTAAACTCCGGCACCTCATCTTCGAGTCGGATGTCGTGCCGAGCGCACATCAACGCGAACGATTGCAGCAGCCGTTCGACGTGTGGGTCATCCGAGTGCTCACCTGCCATCGCAAGGCGAGCCGCGATTTTAGGGTAATGCTGAGTGAACGCGCGCATCGAACGGCGCAGCAGCCCCAACTCACGCTCGAAGTGTGGTAGAAGATCCTCAGGTTCGATGGCCATACACTTTCCGGATGGTCACGCCGATCAGGTAATCGGTGCAGTGTCCAAGAGGTAGAGGGGACGATTTTAACCGGACGTTCGCCCCCGTTACTATCTTCACGCCCCGATAATCGGGGCTATGGCCAGCCAGGCCCGGCATGATTCTCGCCCCCAGTCGCAGTCATGATCCGGGGGGTGTTGTCACCGGGCCTGGTGGGTGGCTGGTGATCGCTGATAGGGGTTTGGCCGGGATATCCCGACGCCGTCCGTAACGTGGATGCCGAGACTTGCCACCGTTGTTGCAGGCCAATCCGTTCACTCTGCATAAACTTCGATGCAAGACACTCAACAACGTGACGCCGTCGATGTCTTTGTCGGCGTCGATGTCGGTAAGGGCCACCATCACGCCGTGGCACTCGATCGGAACGGTAAGCGCCTGTACAACAAGGCACTGCCCAACGACGAGGCCAAGCTGCGCGCCCTCATCGCCGAACTCAAGACTCACGGTCGACTGCTGTTCGTCGTCGATCAGCCTTCCACCATCGGTGCGCTTCCTGTAGCCGTCGCCCGCGCCGAAGGCGTACTCGTCGCCTATCTGCCCGGACTGGCCATGCGCCGCATCGCTGATTTGCACGCCGGCGAAGCCAAGACCGATGCCCGCGACGCCGCGATCATCGCCGCAGCCGCTCGCTCGATGCCGCATACGCTGCGCTCGCTTCGACTGGCCGACGAGCAACTCGCCGAACTCACCATGCTCTGCGGCTTCGATGACGACCTCGCCGCTCAGGTCACGCAAACCAGCAACCGCATTCGCGGGCTGCTTACCCAGATCCATCCGGCGCTCGAGCGTGTTCTCGGACCGCGCCTTGACCATCCAGCGGTACTCGATCTGCTTGAGCGCTATCCGTCGCCCGCCGCGCTTGCCGGCACCAGCGAGAAGACGCTCGCCAATCGCCTGACCAAGCTCGCTCCGCGCATGGGCAAAGGCTTAGCGGCCGAAATCGTTCAGGCACTGAGCGAACAAGCCGTGACCGTGCCCGGCACGCAAGCCGCCACCATCGTCATGCCCCGTTTAGCCCAGCAGCTTGCGGCATTGCGTAAGCAACGCGACGAGATCGCTGCCGAAGTGGAGCGATTGGTGCTTGCTCACCCTCTTTGGCCGGTCCTGACCAGCATGCCGGGAGTCGGCGTCAGGACCGCCGCCAGACTCCTGACCGAGGTCGCTCATAAGGCGTTCGCTTCGGCGGCGCATCTGGCGGCCTACGCCGGCCTCGCGCCGGTTACCCGACGCTCAGGTTCATCGATACGCGGTGAACATCCATCCAGACGCGGCAACAAGGTGCTCAAGCGCGCCTTATTCCTATCCGCCTTCGCGGCCTTGCGGGACCCAGTCTCACGGGCCTATTACTCGCGCAAGATCCAGCAAGGCAAGCGTCATAACCAAGCGCTCATCGCGCTCGCGCGGCGACGCTGCGACGTTCTGTTCGCCATGCTGCGCGACGGCACCATTTACCAACCCAAGTCAGTCCCTAACGCTTGACGAAACACATAGGGGCACCCCCCTTATCTCGAAATTATCGGGTTCGGCACACACAAAAAAAACGGCCGTCCCATCGGGTCGGCCGAAATAGCTCCGGCGAATGAGAAGCTCGCCAGAACCTGAGAGGCCTTCATTATGCTCTATGCGGGGGAACGATCCGAAAAGGAGTCCTCGCGCACATCACAACTCGCACTTGCTTGATGCCGCGTGGCACGCGGCTATCTCACGCCAGTCGACCATCGCCAACCGACAGAAGCGGACCAGCTGCGGCGAATCGCTCCCACTCATATGGAAGGTATCAACTTGCGCGGCACCTACTATTTCCAAGTGGCGCTCTATGCGAAGCGGATCCTGTCGAGTACCGCGACCGACAACGCCATCGCATCAACCAGTCAGCGAGCCTGACAAGGAGACCTTTCGAGCTCGCGGTGTTGGAATTTCGGGCCGACACAACCTGCTGACAATGACCAGCGACTTTCAAGCGAGGGGTAGACAGTATTGCTTTGATTTATATAGACATTTATTTGGGGCCACAAGGAAAAACCTTACTGGGCCTAAAGCCGGCTGACCGGAAAAATGCGTGAAAATCGAGGGCACTCCGATTGCCGACTCTTTGGGCTTCCATGTGAACACCATCTATGCCGCCTTCAAGGAACTCGCTCGGCGAGGCCTGACTCGCGCCTTCGCGCGTCGCGGCACTTTCGTTCTTAACGTTGAGACAGTGTAATTGCGATCGCCCGCCTGCCACGCGCAGGCGGGGCCTCCCGAACCCTTACGGGCATGCTGGCCGATCACGAGTGCATGAATGGTGACCGCGCGTCATAGGCCGGTGCCGCCATCACCGCGTTCCCTGCGATCGCAATCGAGCGCATTTCGACACGGAGTCGGAACGGGCTGGGGAAGCGGCGCGACGAAGCGGCGAATCTGCCGCGTCGTCAATTCCGGCCGTGCTGCCGCGCGCCGCGGCTCGAGCTTGCCGTCCACCACGTCCTGAACGACCTTGCATCGATCCAGATCGCGCATCGTCACCGTGATCCGCTCCGTTGCAACCATAACGACATCCGGCGCCTGAAAACCGGCAACTGGACAGCTTACGCGGCCCGAAAGCGGACATTCCAATCTAGCCACTAGACTCGTGTCATACCCGGATTCTGAACCGCACCGGATTTTGTGGAGGCTCGTATTCTTGAGAGAAATGGTATGGACGCCTCCCTCCCGCATCGTGAGGCGCAGTCCTTCGACATGAGCGAGCGTATAGCGCAAGATCACATGGATCTTCACGGCGAAGCGGAGGCATCTAGTAGCATTAGAACCTCGCCCGGGGACCTTCGGTTGCAGTCCAAAGCGGCAGATCGATCGTAGCGTTCCAGCCGGTTTCAACGTCACGCCACGGATCAACGTTTAGCTGCTCGTCTGGCTCGGTTAACTATCGCACCCAGACGAACATCACGAGCTCGCCGGAAGGAAGATCGGCGTCAGACCCAATCGACCTTCGGTAACTCAGAAGCCCCGCCGGCGCATCTCCAACGCTACGGCAACTGCGACGGGGCACTCCGCCCGTCCCGTTTTCCTACGACATACACCGACGCGCCCTCATGTTTAACTCATGCCGAACCGTATCGCGTGCCTGCTGAAACCGAGCCGCACCCCGATCGAACCTTCATGAACTGAACGGCCGCCTTCACGACTTCAGGCGTATTCGCCATGCTGCCGTTGCAAAGCGCTGACGCCCCAGCAACCGGGAACCGAGCGAGACCCGCGCAGGGCAATCGCGCCGCTTTCCTGCCGAGCCAAAATCGCCGACGCATCGCGACGACAACAGCGAGTGGAACCTCAATGACGACATCCCGCCAACACGTGACGCCCCGCCGCGCGCGCACCGACACGTCCGAAGCAAGCACCCCGCCCGCATGCGCCTGATCTGCTTCCCCTACGCCGGCGGCTCGGCCGCCGTCTATCGCCCTCTCGAAGCCTTGTTGCCCGGCATCGACGTATACCGACACGAGCTCGCAGGCCACGGCAGCCGCTTGTCCGAGCCAGCCGCACGAGACATGTCGACGTTGATCGACACGTTGCTGCGCGACCTGCGCGACTGCTTCGATCGCCCGTTCTCGTTACTCGGCCACAGCATGGGCGCGGCGATCGCCGCGGAACTGGCGCTGCGGCTTCCCGCCGACGTGCGCCCGAACCTGCGCCATCTGTTCGTGAGCGGCCGCGCCGCACCGGGCAACGCGCGACCGGGTCGTCGCATGCAGGCGCTCGACGATCGCGCCTTCATCGAAGCCTTGCACGAAATGGGCGGCACGCCGAAGCCCGTCCTGGAGAACGACGAGCTGATGGCGCTGCTGATGCCGGCCCTGCGTGCGGATTTCGCGCTGATCGAAAACTACCGGCCCGAGCCGGGGTGCCAACTGGCGGTGGACATCACCGCGTTCGCCGGCCGCGCAGATACGCATGCTCCGGTCGATTCTGTTGCAGGCTGGCGCGCCGCGACGGCCGGGCACTTCGATTTCCACGTCATCGAAGGCGATCACTTCTTCCTGCGAAGCGAAATGCGGGCGATGGCCGGCATCATCGCGGCGCGCCTGCGGCACGCGCACTGCATCGCGTCGAACGCTTGAAACGCATCACCGGCCGATCGTCGCGATCGGCGAACGAAACGGCCCGCGCGCCCGATCGGCCCAGCCGCCGCCGGGCGCGCGAAACTTTTGGGGTGCCATTGTGCAACGTAATCGAAAGCGAATCCTCGTAACAGGCGGCGCGGGTTTCCTCGGTTCGCATCTCTGCGAGCGACTGGTCGAACTCGGCAACGATGTGCTGTGCGTCGACAATTACTTCACCGGTACGAAGCGGAACGTGGCGGCGCTGCTCGGCAACCCGAGCTTCGAGGCGCTGCGCCACGACGTCACCTTTCCGCTGTACGTGGAGGTGGACGAAATCTACAACCTCGCCTGCCCCGCTTCACCGATCCACTACCAGTTCGATCCGGTGCAGACGACCAAAACCAGTGTGATGGGCGCGATCAACATGCTGGGGCTCGCGCGACGCACGCATGCCCGCGTGCTGCAAACGTCGACCAGCGAGGTGTACGGCGACCCCGACGTGCATCCGCAGCCCGAGAGCTATCGCGGCAACGTCAGCCCGCTCGGCCCGCGTGCCTGCTACGACGAAGGGAAACGCTGCGCGGAGACGCTGTTCTTCGACTATCACCGCCAGCAAAACGTCCAGATCAAGGTCGTACGCATCTTCAACACGTATGGCCCGCGCATGCATCCGAACGACGGCCGCGTGGTGTCCAACTTCATCGTGCAGGCGCTGCGCGGCGACGACATCACGCTGTATGGCGATGGCAGCCAGACCCGCGCGTTCTGCTATGTCGACGACATGGTCGACGGCCTGATCCGAATGATGGCCACGCCCGCGGATCTCACCGGGCCGATCAATCTCGGCAATCCGCACGAGATCGCGGTCAGCGAACTTGCGCAAGTGATCTTGCGCCTGACCGGTTCGAAATCGCGGCTCGTGTTCCGACCGCTGCCGCAGGACGATCCGACCCAGCGCTGCCCCGATATCGGCCTCGCACGCACCCACCTCGACTGGGCGCCGACGGTCGGGCTCGAAGCCGGTCTGCGACGGACCATCGACTATTTCCGCTCGACTCTGCCCGCTTGATGCCGCGCATCGAAGCGACCGGACGACGACCGGCACGACGATGGCCTCACGCGGTGACGCGCGCAGCGCAATGTCCCATTTTTACGTGACAGACGCGCTATGGCGTCCATGCTCCAATCACACCGTGCCGTTACACCATTGGCGGAGATCGAGCGATTCTCGCGCGCCAGTGTTCCTCACTCCGTATCGCAAGCCGGATCTCCGCGCATGGAAAAACTCGAGTATCTGAAGCGTGTCGAATCGAAGGCGCGAACCTACGCGACCTCCATTCCGCGGCTGTTTACCCATGCCAAGGGCGTCCGCATACGCGACTCGGACGGGCAGGAATACATCGACTGTCTGTCGAATGCGGGCACGCTCGCGCTCGGACACAATCACCCGGAAGTCAACGAAGCCGTCATGCGGTTTCTGTCGTCCGATCAGATGCAGCAGGCGCTCGACCTCGGTACGCCGGCCAAGCACGCGTTCGTCGAGCAGCTGTTCTCGCTGTTGCCCGCCGCGCTCGCCAGAACCGGCAAGATCCAGTTCTGCAGCCCGAGCGGCGCGGACGGCGTCGAAGCGGCGCTCAAGCTGACCCGGCACCATACGGGCCGCTCGACGGTCATGGCGTTTCACGGCGCGTATCACGGGATGACGGCGGGCGCGCTCGCCGTGACGGGCAAGCTCACGCCCAAACCGGCCGGCGCCAACGGGCAGGACGTGCATTTCCTGCCGTTTCCGTATGCGTTCCGCTGCCCGTTCGGCACGGACGGCTCGGCTACCGATCGACTGAGCATCAACTATATCCGGACCGTCCTGTCGGACCCGGAGAGCGGCATACCGAAGCCGGCGGCCGTCATCGTCGAGGTCGTGCAAGGCGAAGGCGGCTGCATCCCCGCCTCCGACGCGTGGCTGATCGAGCTGCGCGAGCTGACGCTGCGGCATGAAATCCCGCTGATCGTCGACGAAGTGCAGACGGGGCTCGGCCGAACCGGCGCGATGTTCGCGATCGAGCATTCCGGCATCCGCCCCGACGTGCTGGTGTTGTCGAAGGCATTCGGCGGCGGCTATCCGTTGTCGGTCGTGGTCTACGACGAGCGCCTCGACACCTGGCCGGCCGGCGCGCACGCCGGCACGTTCCGCGGCAACCAGATCGCGATGGTGGCCGGCCTGACGACCATGCAGATCGTCGAACGGGACGGGTTGTCGGCTCACGCCGAGCGCGTCGGCAAGCTGCTGCTCGCGGGCCTCGAGGCGCTGGCGCAACGGTTTGCGTGCCTTGGCCAGATCCGCGGCCGCGGCCTGATGATCGGCGCCGAAGTCGTCGCGCCGGGCAGCGACGGCCGCGCCGGCCCGGCCGATGGGGCGCTCGCCAAAGCCATCAAGCAGAACTGCCTGCGCAATGGCCTCGTCATCGAAACCGGCGGACGCAACGGCGCGGTGCTCAGGTTTCTGCCGCCGCTGATCCTGTCCGAGCCGGACGCCCACGAGGTTCTCAATCGCTTCGAGCATGCCGTGGAAACGGCCTCCCGCGCATAGCCGCGCCGCGGCGCGACCACGCATTCCGGCCGGCTGCGGCTCGGGTCCAGAAAGGAACACACACGATGCAGGGCATGACGGAACGCAAGCTGCTTGCCGACGGGAGTTCTCCGTGGCTGCTGGAACCTGCGTCGAACGAGCGCGATATCGCAGCGGCGGTGAATGCCAATCGGCCGGCACTCGAAGCGCGGCTACACGAGCACGGCGCGCTGCTGTTCCGCGGCTTCGACGTTTCATCCGTGAGCGACTTCGACGCGTTCGTCAATGCGGTTTCAAGCCACAAGTCCGACTACGTCTATCGCTCCACGCCGCGCACGTCGGTCGGCAATGGGATCTTCACGGCCACCGAGTATCCGCCGAGCGAGACGATTGCACTGCATTGCGAAAACGCGTATCAGCGCAGCTGGCCGCTCAGCGTGGCGTTCTGCTGCCTGACGCCGGCCGCGAGCGGCGGCGAAACGCCGATTGCCGACATGCGCGAAGTGACCCGCCGAATCGGGCCGCGGCTCCTGGACGCGTTCGAGACGAAGCAGGTCCGCTATGTCAGGCACTACCGCAGCCATGTCGACATTCCGTGGGAAACCGTCTTTCAGACGCGCGACCGCAACCGGGTCGCGGCGTTCTGCGCGGACCACGACATCGCGTTCGAATGGCTCGCCGACGACACGCTGCGCACCGTCCAGATCAATCAGGGCGTGGCCTACCATCCCGTCACCGGCGAGCGGGTGTTCTTCAATCAGGCGCATCTGTTTCACATCTCGAACCTCGAAGCCTCGCTCGCCAGCTCCATCGTCAGCCTGTTCGGCCTTGACCGCGTGCCGCGCAACGCGTGCTACGGCGACGGCCAGCCGCTCGATCTCGCCGACATCGAGCACGTCCGCAGCGCGTTCCGCGAATGCGCGATCACGTTTCCGTGGCAACGAGGCGACGTCCTGCTCGTCGACAACATGCGATTCGCCCACGGCCGCAACCCGTTCGAAGGCGAGCGCAAGGTCGTCGTGTCGCTGCTCGACCCGTACGCGCCAACCGCCACGCAACAACCGCGCGCCGGCGATCACGCGCGCATTCCGCAATAGAAGCGCGGACCGATCGCTTACGCGAAACGCCGTGTCATTGGATTACGGGGCAGACGTCGGATTAGAGCGATGCTCTAATTTCAATGCCGCCCCGACCCCGGCAAGCGCCGCGGGATAGCGACACCGGTCCAGAGGGTTTGAACGTTCAGCGGACAACGAAGATCGAGTATGAATCCCGATACAAAATTCAGGACTGTTACTGAAGTAATAGCGTTTCGCGGCGCGACCCAACCCGAGAAGACGGCTTTCATTTTTCTCGAGAACGGCGAAACGGAACAGGCTCGGCTCACGTTCGGCGATCTGGACAGGCGGGCTCGCGGTATCGCCGCGAGGCTGCAGCGCCTGGCGCAACCCGGCGAGCGCGTGCTGCTGGTCTACCCGCCCGGGCTCGAATTCATCTGTGCGTGGGTGGGATGCCTGTACGCCGGCCTGATCGGCGTGCCGGCCTACGCGCCGCGCCGCCATCGGCCGGCCGACCGGCTGAAGGCCATCGTCGCCGACGCGACGCCCGTAGTCGCGCTCACCGATGCGGCCACGCTCGACGGTCTGACGGATCGCGCAGACGGCTATTCCGACACGCTGGAGCTGTATGTCCTGGCGACGGACCAGCACTTCGATGCGCCGGCCGAGCAATGGCGTGCGCCGGACATCACGCCGCAGACACTGGCGCTTCTGCAATACACGTCCGGTTCGACCGGCACGCCGAAAGGCGTGATGATCAGTCATGCAAACATCCTGAGCAATATGGAGGTCATCGCCGAGGCGAGCGATGCCGATGCGTCGACGGTTTTCGTCAGCTGGCTCCCGGTGTTTCACGACATGGGCTTCTTCGGCAAGGTGCTGCTGC
Source organism: Burkholderia sp. KJ006 (assembly GCF_000262695.1). NCBI lineage: Bacteria > Pseudomonadati > Pseudomonadota > Betaproteobacteria > Burkholderiales > Burkholderiaceae > Burkholderia > Burkholderia sp. KJ006. The sequence goes on from NC_017922.1 coordinate 576,025, forward strand.
CGATCCATCTCGGTGTGTTGTCGGTGCTGATGGCGCCCGCGGCCTTCGTGCAGCGGCCGGTCCGCTGGCTTCAGGCGATCACGAATTATCGCGCCACGCATTGCGCCGCGCCCGACTTCGCCTACGACCTGTGCGCACGCAAGGTCTCGGATGACGCGCGCGCGCAGCTCGATCTCGGCAGCTGGAAGGTGGCATTCAACGGCGCCGAGCCGGTGCGCGCGGAGTCGGTCGCGCGTTTTTCGCGCGCGTTCGCCGCATGCGGCTTTCACGCGCACACCATGCGCCCCGTCTACGGGATGGCCGAGGCGACCTTGTTCATCTCGGGGCAGCCGGCGCATTCGCCGCCGCTGGTGGCGGACTACGACGCCGACGATCTCGCCCGCGGCGTGGCGACGAGGCACGAGCACGGCAAGCGCCACGCGCTGGTTTCATGCGGGCGGCCGTGGGCCGGGCATCGCGTGCAGATCGTCAATCCGGATACCGGCGAGCGGTGCCCGCCCGGCCGGATCGGCGAAATCTGGCTGACCGGCCCGAGCGTCGGCGCGGGCTACTGGAAGCGCGACGACGAGACGGCGCGCACCTTTCGCGCGACGCTCGACGGCGATGCCGCGCATTACCTGCGCACCGGCGATCTGGGCTTCGTCGACGGCGAGCACCTGTTCGTCACCGGCCGCCTGAAAGACCTCATCATCGTCGCGGGTCGCAATCACTACCCGCAGGATCTCGAGCACACCGCCGAGGGCGCGCACGCCGCACTGGCGCCGAACGCATCGGCGGCCTTCTCGATCACCGTCGACGGAGCCGAGCGGATCGTCGTCGCCTGTGAAGTGCGCCGCGAAGCGCTCAACACGCTGAATGCGGAAGCCGTCGCTGCGGAGATCCGGCGCACGCTCGCGGAACAGCATGACGTCGATCTGTACGCGGCTGTGCTGTTGAAGCCCGCGACGATCCTGCGCACGTCGAGCGGAAAGATCCAGCGCAGCCGCATCCGGCAGGCGTTCGTCGACGGTCAGGGGCTCGCGATCGCGGGCGAGTGGCGCCGCCCGCTGCCGGCGGCGCACGCACCGTCCGAGGCCCCATCGCGCGATACGCAAGCGCTCGTGCAATGGTGCGTCGAGCGTGTCGCACATCTGTCGGGAATCGACCCGGCCGCCATCGACCCCGACCAGCCGTTCAGCATCTACGGCCTCGATTCGCGGGACGCGATCATGCTGTCGGGTGAGTTGCAGGACTGGCTCGGGCGTCCGGTTTCGCCTACCGTCGTCTACGATTTTCCGAGCATTGCGCTGCTTGCGCGCCATCTGTGCGGCGCCGACGACGTCGCGCCGGCCCGCGCCGCGGCCGCGCCGTCCAGTGCACATGCCGACATCGCGATCGTCGGCATCGGATGCCGATTCCCTGGCGCGAACGGCCCCGACGAATTCTGGCGACTGCTGCTCGACGGCCGCGACGCGATCGGCGCGTCCACCCGGCGCGCCGGCGCGCTGCCGCCGACGGGGCTGCTGGAAGACGTCGACCGCTTCGATGCGGCGTTCTTCGGCATCAGTGCCCGCGAAGCCGAGTCGATGGATCCGCAACAGCGTCTGCTGCTCGAGGTCGCATGGGAGACGCTCGAGCATGCGGGGATCGCACCGCGCAGTCTCGCCGGCGCACGCACCGCGGTCGTCGTGGGCATCAGCAATGCCGACTACATCCGGCTGGCGCAGCAGGAAGCGGTCGATATCGGCCCTTATGTCGCGACCGGCAATGCGCTCGGCGTCGCCGCGAACCGCATCTCGTACACGCTCGATCTGCGCGGCCCGAGCTGGGCGGTCGATACCGCGTGTTCGTCGTCGCTCGTCGCGGTTCATCACGCGTGCCGCACGCTGCAGCGCGGCGAGTCCGACGCGGCGCTGGCCGGCGGCGTCAACCTGATTTTGGCGCCGCAATTGAGCGCGTCGTTCACGCAGGCCGGCATGCTGTCGCCGGACGGCCGTTGCAAGGCTTTCGATGCGGCCGCCAACGGTTACGTGCGCGGCGAAGGCGTGGGCATGGTGCTGCTCAAGCGTCTCGACGATGCGCTCGCGAACGGCGACACCGTGTTCGCGGTGATCCGCGGCTCGGCGGTGAACCAGGACGGGCGCAGCAACGGCTTGACCGCCCCCAACGGCCCGGCGCAGCAGGCCGTGATCGTCGACGCGCTGCGCGATGCGGGCGTGCCAGCGCAGGACATCGGCTTCGTCGAGGCGCACGGGACGGGGACGCCGCTCGGCGACCCGATCGAGTTGAACGCGCTGGCGGCCGTGCTCGGTGAATCGCGCGCACCGGACGCGCATTGCTGGATCGGTTCGGTCAAGACCAATATCGGGCATCTGGAGTCCGCAGCCGGGATCGCCAGCCTGATCAAGACGGCCCTCGTGCTGCACCACCGCGCGATTCCGCCGAACCTCCATTTCCGGTCGATCAATCCGCAGATCGCCATCGACGGCACGCCGTTCCGCATTCCGCAGCAAGTCACGCCGTGGCAGGCCGAACACGGCACGCGCATGGCCGGCGTGAGCTCGTTCGGCTTCGGCGGCACCAATGCGCACGTGATTCTGTCGGAAGCACCGCAGGACGCGCGCCCCCAAGCGGAGGCGACTGCGAGCGCATCGTGCGTCGTGACGCTCTCCGCGCGCACGCCGGAAGCGTTGCAGACGCTGGCGGCCGCGTATGCGGCCTATCTCGACGCCCATCCCGACGCGCGGGTGCAGGACGTCGCGTTCACCGCGAACACCGGACGCACGCACTTCGCGCGGCGGGCGGCGCTCGTCGCGTCGAGCCTCGAAGGGTTGCGTGCGCAACTGGATGCCGTCGTGGCCGGCGCGCCGGCCGAGCAGCCGCCCGCGGTGACGTTCCACTTTGCCGCCGACGACGGCGGCAGCGCCGATGCCATGCGCCACCTGCGCGCCGCGAGCCCGGCCTTCGACGCGCTGATGCAGCGGAACGCGGACGCAGCCGACGCAGCCGAAGCGCCGCCGTTCACGGCGTTCCAGTGCGCGCTCGCGCAACTGTGGATGTCGTTCGGCGTCACGCCGACGGCGCTCAGCAGCACGGGCGACGGGCATCGCGCGGCTGCATCGCTGACCGGCGTGCCGCAGCTGTCCGACGGCGCCAAGGCGGCCGACACCGGCAACTCGATCGAGATCGGCACGCAGGCGGCCGCGTGGAACACGATCCTGCACACGCTCGCAGATCTCTACGTGCGCGGCGCGTCGCTCGACTGGGATGCCGTCGCGCGACACGCGCCGCGTCGCCGCCTCGCCCTGCCCACCTATCCGTTCGAGCGCCGCGCCTTCTGGATCAGTCCCGACGCGCCGCGCCATCCGCTGCTCGGGCGTCGTCTCGAGCAGCATGCGCATGCGCCGGCCACGTGGATCTGGCAGTCGCGTCTCGACGCGCCGGCCACCACGTTTCTCGACGGTCATCGCGTCAAGGGTTCGCCGGTGCTGCCCTACTCCGCATATGTGGAAATGGCGCTGGCCGCGACCTCGGAAATCGGCGCGGCCGGCCATACGACGTTGAAGGACCTCGCGCTGCATGCGCCGTTACCGTTGCATGCGCATCGATCGCACACCGTGCAGACCGTGCTGAGCCGGCGGTCCTGGGGACCGTTTTCGTTCGCCGTCTATCACCGGATCGACGACACGAGCGGCGCCGCCGCATGGCAAATGTGCGCGAGTGCCGAAATACACGAATCGGAGCGGAGCCACGCATGAAATTCGGCCTGATGTTCTTCGCGAGCAGTGAAGAGGCGCTGTCCGGCAACAAGTACCAACTGGTCATGGAGAGCGCGCGCTTCGCCGATGCGAACGGCTTCTCCAGCGTCTGGGTCCCGGAGCGCCACTTCACCGAATTCGGCTCGCTGTACCCGAATCCGGCCGTGCTGCATGCGGCGCTGGCCGCGCTCACCCAACGCGTGACGCTGATCGCGGGCAGCGTGGTAGCGGCGCTGCACAACCCGATCCGGATCGCGGAAGAATGGTCGATGGTGGACAACCTGTCGAACGGCCGCGTCGGCGTGTCGTTCGCGTCGGGCTGGAATCCGGACGACTTCGTGTTCGCGCCGGACAAGTACGCGACCCGGCACGACGAGATGCTGACCACGATCGACGCCGTCCGAAAGCTGTGGCGCGGCGCGCTGCTGGAGGCGACCAACGGCGTGGGCAAGCCGGTGCAGCTGCGCATCTATCCGACGCCGGTGCAGCCGGAGCTGCCCGTCTGGGTCACGGCGGCCAGCAATCCGCAGACCTTCGTGCGCGCCGGCGAAGTCGGCGCCAACCTGCTGACCCACGTGCTCGATCAGGACCGCGACCAGCTCGCGCAGAAGATCGCGCTGTACCGCGACGCGCGCGCGCGGCACGGCTTCGATCCGGCTGCCGGCACCGTGTCGGTGATGCTGCATACGTTCGTCGGCGACGACGCGGCGCGCGTGCGCGAGCAGGCGCGCGCGCCGTTCTGCAACTACATCCGCAGCAATATCGGCCTGCTGAACGGGCTGGCGCAGAGCCGCGGCCAGTCGGTGGACGTGCGCGCGATGGGCGCGCGCGAGCTGGACGAGTTCGTCGAGTTTCTCTACGAACGCTTCGCGCAATCGCGCGGGCTCATCGGCACCCCCGATACCTGCGTCGAACTCGTGCGGGAACTCGAATCGATCGGCGTGGACGAGGTGGCGTGCCTGCTCGATTTCGGGCCGCCGGTCGAAGCGATCCTCAGCAATCTGCCGCACCTGCGCCGGCTGCGCGAGATGTGCGCGCCGACGCGCCGCGTCGCGCCGACGAAGTTCGATGCCGCCGCGGTGCAGGCCCGCTGCACCGAGACGACGTCGGGCGTCGACTTCAACGGCGAGATCGGCCAGCACGGCGTGCAGATCGACGGCGCGTTCAACGCGATCCAGCAAATCTGGCGCACGGCCGGCGAAGCGCTCGGCCGCATCAGCCTGCCGGCCGACGCGCCGGCGTCGTCGCAGTACCACGTGCACCCGGCCTTTCTCGACGCGTGCAGCCGCGTGCTCGCCGCCGCCGTCGATCCGGCTGCGCTGGAGGCCGGCGACCTGTACCTGCCCAGTTCGATCGGCGCGGTGCGGGTTCACCAGCCGCCGTCGTCGACCGATGCGTGGAGTTACGCGACGCTGCGCAAGGCGGACGGGCAACGCGTACTGGAAGGCGATATCCGCGTCCACGACCTCGCCGGCCGGCTGCTGATCGAGATCGACGCGCTGCGCTTGCAGCAAGTGCGCTCGGCGCGCGGCGCCGAGCGGCACGACCTGTCCGGGCTGCTTTATCAGCGCGTCTGGAGGCCGTCGAGCGCCGACGCGACCATCGGCGCTTCGTCCGCCGGCGAGTGGCTGATATTCGCGGATCGCGGCGGCGTCGGCGCGCAACTGGCCGGCCTGCTCGAAAGCGCCGGCGATACCTGCACGCTGCAGTTCGACGACACGACGCCGGCGCTGCCCGCGCTCGACCGTCCGCTCAAGGGCGTGATTCATCTGTGGAGCCTCGATCTCGCACCCGCCGACATCGCGGCGCGACGGCGTGCCAGCGCGAGCGTGCTGCAACTGGTCAGGGCGCTGGCGTCGGGCGCGGCGGCCGGCCCGCAGCCGCGTCTGTGGCTGGTGACGTCCGGCGCGATGAACGTGCTGGACGGCGAAGCGACCGCGGTCGCGCAGGCGCCGCTGTGGGGGCTGGGCCGGGCGATCGCGGTCGAGCATGCGACGCTGTGGGGCGGGCTCGTCGATCTCGATCCCGAGCAGCCGTCGGCGGCCGATGTCGTGCAGGCGATCCGGGCCGCCGGCCGCGAAGACATGATCGCGTTTCGCCGCGGCCAGCGCCACGTCGCGCGCATCGCCCGCGACAATCGCGAATTCGTCAGCCACCGGCCGGTCCGGTTCCACCGCGACGCGACCTATCTGGTGACGGGCGGCCTCGGCGGGCTCGGCCTGCGCCTCGCGTCGTGGCTCGCCGACAACGGCGCCGGTCAGGTCGTGCTGCTCGGCCGCAGCGCGCCGTCGGCCGAAGCGGAGCAGATGCTGCGCACGCTCGGCGCGCGCTTCATCCGCGCCGATCTCGCGGATCGCGACGACGTCGTGCAAGCGCTCGCCGAAATCGCGCACGCGATGCCGCCGCTCAAGGGCGTGTTCCACCTCGCCGGTGCCCTCGACGATGCGCTGCTGACGCGCCAGGACGACGACTTCTTCCACCGCGCCGGCAGCGGCAAGGCCGACGGTGCGTGGTATCTGCACGAGCTGACGGCCGACTTGCCGCTCGATCATTTCGTGCTGTTCTCGTCGATGGCCGCGCTGCTCACCATGCCGGGCCAGGGCAACTACGCGGCGGCCAACAGCTTCCTCGATGCGCTGGCGCAGCACCGGCGCGCGCACGGGAAACCGGCGCTCAGCGTCAATTGGGGGCCGTGGGCCGACATCGGCCATGCGGCCAGCGACTACGGCCGGCGCGCGCACGAACAGCTGGCTGCGCTCGGCGTCGGCACGCTGTCGCCGGACCTCGCGATCGCGACGCTGGAGCGGCTGATGGCGGCGGGCGTCGCGCAGTCCGGCGTCGCGCACATCGACTGGCCGACGCTGTTCCGGGTCGATGCGCCGGCCGCCGGGTCGGCGCTCTTCAGCGAGCTGGCGCAACCGGCCGCCCAACCCGCGCAGCAGGAGACGCCGCTGGTGCGCGAGCTGCAGGCGTGCGCGCCGCGCGAGCGGCTCGCGCTCGTCACCGACACGCTCGCGAAGATGCTGGCCGAGACGCTGCGGCTCGCCGGCCCCGACGCCATCGCGCCCGAACAGTCGCTGCTCGATCTCGGCCTGGATTCGCTGGTCGCGCTCGAACTGACGGACCGCCTCGCCAAGACGTTCGGCAAGCCGTTGCGCGCGACGCTGTTCTTTTCCTATCCGAACCTGCAGACGCTCGCCCGCTTCATTCTCGACGAGCTGTCGTCGTCGCTTCCCGAGGCGGCCGGCGACGCCGCCTCGGACGACCTCGACGAGCTCGACGAGGACGAACTTTCCGAACTGATCGCCCAGGAGATCGGCGCCCAATGAACGCCAAGGCCACGCAAGCACTCAAAGCCGCGCTCGACGAACTCCGCCTGCGGCGCGCGGAAATCGCGGCGCTGCGATCGGACCGCAACGAGCCGATCGCCGTGATCGGCATGGCGTGCCGCTTTCCCGGCAGCAGCGACACGCCGGACGCGTTCTGGCGATTGCTCGACGGCGCGCGCGATGCCGTCACCGAAGTGCCGGGCGAACGCTGGAGCATTGATCGCTATTACGACCCCGATCCGGCCACGCCGGGCAAGATGGCAACGCGGCACGGGGCCTTCCTCGAGCGCGTCGACGAATTCGACGCCGCGTTCTTCGGGATCGCGCCGCGCGAAGCGACCTACCTCGATCCGCAGCAACGGCTGCTGCTCGAAGTCGCGTGGGAAGCGCTCGAGAATGCGCATCTGCCGCCCGAGCGCTTCCGGCAATCGGCCACCGGCGTGTACGTCGGCATCACGTGCTTCGATCATGCGATCCAGGTGTCGAACGCGGCGATGCCGTCGAGCAGCTACGCCGGCACGGGCAGCGCGCTGAACATGGCCGCCGGCCGGCTGTCGTTCGTGCTGGGCCTCACCGGGCCGAGCATGGCGATCGACACCGCGTGCTCGTCGTCGCTCGTCTGCCTGCACCTCGCGTGCGAAAGCCTGCGCTCGCGTGAAACCGACATGGCGCTGGCGGGCGGCGTCAACCTGATGCTGTCGCCCGAGGTGATGGTCAGCTTCTCGCAAGCCCGGATGCTGTCGCCGGACGGCCGCTGCAAGACCTTCGATGCGGCGGCGGACGGCTACGTGCGCGGCGAAGGCTGCGGGATGGTGGTGCTCAAGCGCCTCGCCGACGCGCTCGCCGACGGCGACCGCGTGCTCGGCGTCGTGCGCGGCACGGCGGTCGACCAGGGCGGCGCGGGCGGCGGCCTCACCGTGCCGAGCCGCGATTCGCAGGAACGCGTGATCCGCCGCGCGCTGAGCCAGGCCGGTGTCGCGCCGGACGAGGTCGGCTATGTCGAAGCGCACGGCACCGGCACGTCGCTGGGCGACCCGATCGAGGTCGACGCGCTGGCCCGCGTCTACGGCGCCGGGCGTGCGGCGCACGAGCCGCTCGTGATCGGTTCGGTCAAGACCAATATCGGGCATCTCGAATCGGCGTCCGGCATGGCCGGGCTGATCAAGGTGCTGCTGTCGTTCCAGCACGGCCGGATTCCTGCGCACCTGCACTTCCGGCAACCCAATCCGCATACGCCGTGGCAGGAGATTCCGGTCCGCGTCGCGGCCGAGCCGCTCGACTGGCCGCGCGGGGAACGCCGGCGTGTCGCCGGCGTGAGCGCGTTCGGATTCAGCGGCACCAACGCGCACGCCGTCGTCGAGGAGCCGCCGGTCGCGCCGTCGCCTGCGGCGCAGCGCGCGCTGTTGCTGCTGTCGGCCCGCTCCGAAGCGGCGCTCACGGCGCTCGCGCAACGCTACGAGCGCGCGCTCCGCGACGCGCCGCCGCAAGAGCTTGCCGCCGTGTGCCGCGCCGCCGCCACTGGGCGAAGCCACCATCCGTATCGCGCGGCCTATGTGGCCGGCGTGCGCGTGCCGTCGGCCGGCGCGCCGCGCACCGGCAAGGCGTTGCGCGTGGGCGTCGCGTTCGGCGCGCCGGACCCGGACGCCGCGCGCGCGCTTCACGCGTCCGAGCCGCTGTTCCGCGACGCGTTCGCGCAATGCGCGGTGCCGCTCGCGGCGCTCGATACCGATGCGGGCCGCTTCGCGGCCGCGTTCGCGTGGGCGCAGCTGTGGCAGGCGTGGGGCATCCGCCCGGCCGTCGTGGCGGGGCACGGCGTCGGCGAATATGTCGCGGCCTGTGTGGCCGGCGTCCTGAGCATCGCCGACGCGCTGCGCGTGCTCGCCGTCCGCACGGATGCCGCCGCCATGCGCGCGGTGCTGCACGACGTACGGCTCGCGCGGCCGGCGGTGCGGCTGATCTCCGGCTGCCTCGGCGCCGAGGTCGCCGACGAGGTGACGCACGCCGCGTACTGGTTGCAGCTCGCTGAAGCGTCCGAGCGGGCGGCCGAGCCACCCGTGCCGGAAGGGCTCGCCGACAGCTGGCTGCCGCCGCCCTGCGCGGGCGATGCGCTGGAGCGCGCAATCGCGGCGCTGTACGTGCGCGGCGGGCAGTTCGACTGGCAGGCGCTGTTCCCCGTGGCTGCGCAGCCTGCCACGATGCTGCCGAACTACCCGTTCGAGCGGCAGCGCTTCAGCCTCGAGAAAATCCAGTCGCCGGCCGTCGGCATGGACGCCGGCAGCATCGACGCGGCGGTGCGGCACCTGAAGGCGTCGGGCAAGTACCCGGACGACGTGCTGAACGCGTTTCCGGAGCTGGTCCGCACCGCGTTCGCACCGGCCGCCGACGAAGCCGCAGCACCGGCCGCGCCGTCGCTCTATCACGTCGCATGGGAGCAGCACGTCGCGGCACCGACTGCGCGCGCGGCCCTGCCCGCATCGTCGTGGCTGATCTTCGCGGACGAAACCGGCGTGGGCGAGCGGCTGGCGGCGCTGCTGCGCGCGCGCGGCGCGTCGTGCGCGCTGGTGCGCGCGGGCGCCGACTATGGCGGCAACGCGGCGGCAGGCTGGCAGGTCGCGCCGGAGCGCCCGGACGATTTCGTGCGCCTGCTGGATGAAGCCGCCGCTCCCGCCCGGCACATCGTGTTTCTATGGGGGCTGGACGAAGCCGCCGGCGCGACGCGCATGTCCGCCGCGCTGCTGCATCTCGTGCATGCGCTGGTCGGCGGCGAGCGCGACTGGACGGCTTCGCTGCGGCCGCGCATCCGGGTGGTCACGCGCGACGCCGTGGAAGCGGGCGACGCCCCGCGCGTGACGGGCGTCGCCCAGGCCGCGCTGATGGGCCTCGCGCGCGGCGCGATGATCGAGCATCCGGACTGGTTCGGCACCGCGATCGACCTCGACCCGGCCGCGCCGGACGACGAACCGGACGCGCTGCTGGACGAACTGCTCGTCGAGAGCCGCGAGGATCAGGTCGCGTTGCGGCACGGCGCGCGCCTGGTGGCGCGCCTGAGCCCGCTCGTGCCGGCCGAAACGGACGCGCTGCGGGTCGAGCCGGACGCGACCTACCTGATCACCGGCGGGTTCGGCGCGCTCGGCCTGCACACGGCCCGGTGGCTCGCGGCGCGCGGCGCGCGCACGCTGATCCTGGCCGGCCGCCAAGGCGCGGCGAGCGACGCGAGCCGGCAGGCGCTCGCCGAGCTGCGCGAGCGCGACGTGGCGGTGCGCTGCGAGCGCCTCGACATCGCCGACCCGGTGGCGGTCGACGCCTTCTTCGCCGAACTGCGGCGCGATCGCGTGCCGCTGCGGGGCATCGTGCATGCGGCCGGCGTCGTCGGCTACAAGCCGATCCTGCAGGTCGGGCGCGACGAACTCGACGCGGTCCTGCAGCCGAAGGTCGCCGGCGCGTGGCTGCTGCATCGGCACAGCGAGGCTTTCCCGCTCGACTTCTTCGTCATGTTCTCGTCGATCGCATCCGCCTGGGGCTCGCGGGAGCAGGCGCACTACAGTGCCGCCAATCGGTTCCTCGACGCGCTCGCGCATCATCGCCGCGGCCTCGGCTTGCCGGCCCTCTCCGTGAACTGGGGGCCGTGGGCGCAAGGCGGCATGACGTTCCCCGATGCGGAAGCGCTGCTGCGGCGGGTCGGCATCCGTTCGCTGGCGGCCGATCGCGCGCTCCACATGCTCGACCGCGTGGCCGCCGTGCCGCAGGCGGCGATCGTCGACATCGACCTCGAACGGTTCCAGGGCTCGTACGAGGCGCGTGGGCCGCGGCCGTTCCTCGATCGCGTGCGGACCAGCGCGAGCCCGTCGAACCCGTCGGGTGCCACGGGCACAGCTGCGCTGCCGGTGTCGGGCGACGTATCGCCGCGCGAGCGGAGGCGGCAGGTCGCGGACAGCATCGAGCAGGCGGTGGCCGACGTGCTCGGCTACGGCGCCGGGACGCTGGACCGCGACCTCGGCTTCTTCGAGATGGGCATGGATTCGCTCATGGCGCTCGACGTGCGCACGCAGCTGGAGAACGCGCTGGGCATCAAGCTGTCGGTCGCGCTGTTGTTCGATCATCCGACCATCAACGCGCTCGCGGATTTCCTGACGGAGCAAGCGCCCGGCGTGGCGCCGGACGCGCTCGCGGAGCCGACGCAGCCTGCAGCCGCCAAGCCGGCCTCGCAACCGGCCGCGCCGACGGCCACGGCCCGCGAGGCCGGCACGCCGGAGCCGATCGCGATCGTCGGCATGAGTTGCCGCTTTCCGGGCGCCGCGCACGATCTCGACGCCTATTGGCAGTTGCTGAACGACGGCGTGGACGCGATCTCCGAGGTGCCGCGCGAGCGCTGGGATGTCGATGCGTACTACGATCGCGATCCCGAAGCGCCGGGGCGCATGTATTGCCGCTTCGGCGGCTTTCTCGACGGCGTCGACCAGTTCGATCCGGCCTTCTTCCGCATCACGCCGCGCGAAGCGGCTGCGATGGACCCGCAGCAGCGCTTGCTGCTCGAAGTCAGTCACGAAGCGCTCGAGCATGCCGGCATTCCGGTCGACGGCCTGAAGGGCAGCCGCACCGGCGTGTTCGTCGGCATCACCACCAACGATTACGCGAACCTGCAGCTGCGCCACGGCGGCATCGACGGCTATTTCTTCACCGGCAATCCGCTGAACACGGCCGCCGGCCGCATCTCGTACGGCCTCGGCCTGCAAGGGCCGAGCATGGCGATCGACACCGCGTGCTCGTCGTCGCTCAGCGCGATCCATACGGCCAGCCAGAATCTGCGCAGCGGCGAATGCGATCTCGCGATCGCGGGCGGCGTGAACCTGATCCTGTCGCCGGACAATTCCATCGCCGTGTCGCGCACGCGGGCGCTCGCGCCGGACGGCCGCTGCAAGACCTTCGATGCGGCAGCCGACGGCTTCGTGCGCAGCGAAGGCTGCGGCGCGCTGGTGCTCAAGCGCCTGTCCGATGCGCTCGCCGCGGGCGATCGCGTGCTGGCCGTGCTGCGCGGATCGGCGGTGAATCACGACGGCGCATCGAGCGGCTTCACCGCGCCGAACGGCCGCGCGCAGGAAGCCGTGATCCGCCAGGCGCTCGGCGCCCTTCCCGCCGCGTCGATCGACTACGTGGAAGCGCACGGCACCGGCACGCCGCTGGGCGACCCCGTCGAGCTGAACGCGCTGGCGACGGTGTTCGGCGAAGGCCGCGACGGCCGCCCGCGCCTGCGCGTCGGTTCGGTGAAGACCAACATCGGCCATGCCGAATCCGCCGCCGGCATCGCGGGGGTCATCAAGGTCGTGCTGGCGCTGCACCACGAACGCCTTCCCGCCCATCTGCATTTCCGCCAGCCGAGCCTGCTGGTGCAGTGGGACGCTTTGCCGCTCGAGATCTGCGCCGAGGCAAGCGCGTGGCCGCGCGGCGAGCGGCCTCGCCGGGCCGGCGTCAGCGCATTCGGCGCGAGCGGCACCAATGCCCACCTCGTGCTGGAAGAGGCGCCCGCGCCGGCGCGCGCGGCGACGCCGTCGAAGCACAAGGTGCATCCGCTGGTGCTGTCGGCGAAGACGCCCGCGGCCCTGCGCGAACTCGCCGGGCGCTATCGGAGCCGGCTCGAAGCCGAGCGCGGTCTCGACATCGCGGCCGTGGCGTTTTCGGCCGCGACCGGCCGCTCGCACTTCGCGCACCGGCTCGCGCTGCCGGTGACGTCGATCGACGACGCGATCGACAAGCTGCGCGCGTTCCACGAACAGGAACCGTCCACCGCGGCGCCGCGCGCGGCCCGCGTGAAGACGGCGTTCCTGTTCACCGGCCAGGGCTCGCAATATGCGGGCATGGGCCGCCGTCTGTACGACGCGTATCCGGTGTTCCGCGACGCGATCGACCGCTGCCGCGCGGTGGCCGATCCGCTGCTCGACAAGCCGTTGCTCGACGTGCTGTCCGCCCCCGGCGACGACATCCACCAGACCGGCTACAGCCAGCCGGCCCTGTTCTCGCTGCAGTTCGCGCTCACCACGCTGCTCAGGTCGTTCGGCGTGGTGCCCGACGCCGTGATGGGCCACAGCGTCGGCGAGTACGCGGCGGCATGCGCGGCGGGCGTCTTCTCGCCGGAGGACGGGCTGCGCCTGATCGCCGAGCGCGGACGCCTGATGCAGGCGTTGCCGCGCGATGGCGAGATGGCGGCCATCTTCACCGACCTCGGCACGGTCGAGCGTGCGATCGCCGCGTGGCCGCAGGAGGTCGCGGTGGCCGCCGTCAACGGTCCGGCGAGCACCGTGATCTCGGGCCGGCGCGAGCGCATCGCGCTGCTCGTCGACGCGTTCGCCGCGCAGGACATCCGCTCCGTGCTGCTCAACACGTCGCACGCGTTCCACTCGCCGCTGGTCGAGCCGATGCTCGACAGCTTCCAGGCCGCGGCGAAAGGCGTGCGCGTCGCGCGCCCGGCGATCCCGTTCTATTCGAATCTCACCGGCGCCGTGATGGACGACGCGCCCGACGACACGTACTGGCGTCGTCATTGCCGCGAGCCGGTGCAGTTCGCGAGCAGCGTCGAGCGTCTCGCCGAAGCCGGCTTCAACGTGCTGGTCGAAATCGGCCCCAAGCCGGTGCTCGTCAACCTGGCCCGCGCGTGCTGCGCACCGGACGCCGCGATCCACTTCGTTGCGCTGCAGCGACCACAGGCCGAGCAGCAGGCGCTGGTCGAAACCCTGACGGGCCTGTATGCGCGCGGCGTCGACATCGACTGGGCCGCAACCGAAACACCGGCGCCCGCGCGCGTCGCCTTGCCGTCCTACCCCTTCCAACGCAGCCGTACCTGGTTCCAGAAAACGGAAACGTCCATGACACAGACAAGTGCATCTCCCGTCGCCGCCACGCCGGCGCCCGATCGTAGCGGCGAGGTTCTCGACTGGCTTCGCGGCAAGATCGGCGAGCTGATCCAGGCCGATCCGGCCACCATCAACATCGATGTGCCGTTCCTCGAGATGGGCGCCGACTCGATCATCCTGATCGAGGCAATCCGCCACATCGAAAAGCAGTACGGCGTGAAGCTCGCAATGCGCCGCTTCTTCGAGGACCTCGCGACGATGGAGGCGCTCGCCGAGTATGTCGCGGACAACCTGCCGGCGGTCGCCGCGCCGGCCGAGCCGGAGGCCGTGGCTGCGGCCGAGCCGGCTGCTGCCGCCGCTGCGGTCGCGCTCGCACCGTCGGCGCCGTCCGCGCCGGCGCTCGCGCCGGTCGCAGCGGCCCCGACGCAATGGGTCGCGGCCGAAGGCGGCTCCACGGTCGAGCGCGTGCTGCGCGAGCAGAACCAGCTGCTGTCCCAGCTGATGAGCCAGCAGATGGAACTGCTGCGCACGTCGCTGCACGGTCAGGCCGGCGCGGCGGTGGCCCCGCAAGCCGCGGCGAGCGGCGCCGCCAGTCCCACGAACGCCGCCAGCGTCGCGAACGTCGCCGCCAAGGCCGCGGTGGCGGCCCCGGCCGCCGCTCGCGCGGCGACGCCCGCTGCCGCGAACCCGGCCGCGCCCGCCGCGGCCGACAACCGCAAGCCCAAGCCGATGATGCCGTGGGGCAGCCCGGTCGAACAGCGCGCGCGCGGCCTGTCCGCGGCGCAGCAGGCGCATCTCGAAGCGCTGATCGTGCGCTACACGTCGCGCACCCGCAAATCGAAAGAGTCGGTGCAGGCGTCGCGTCCGGTGCTGGCCGACAGCCGCGCGACGGTCGGCTTCCGCTTTTCGACCAAGGAGATGCTGTATCCGATCGTCGGCGATCGCGCGGCCGGTTCGCGGCTGTGGGACATCGACGGCAACGAGTACATCGACTTCACGATGGGCTTCGGCGTGCATCTGTTCGGCCATTCGCCCGACTTCATCCAGCAGCAGGTCACGCGCGAATGGCAGCGCCCGCTCGAACTGGGCGCTCGCTCGAGCCTCGTCGGCGAAGTCGCCGCGCGCTTCGCGCGCGTCACCGGCCTCGATCGCGTCGCGTTCTCGAACACCGGCACCGAGGCCGTCATGACCGCCATGCGGCTCGCGCGCGCCGTGACCGGGCGCGACAAGATCGTGATGTTCACGCACTCGTATCACGGCCATGCCGACGGCACGCTCGCCGCGGCGAACGCGGAAGGCGCGACGGAAACCATCGCGCCCGGCGTGCCGTTCGGTTCGATCGAGAACATGATCGTGCTCGACTACGGCAGCGACGCCGCGCTCGATGCCATTCGCAACCTCGCGCCGACGCTCGCCGCCGTGATGGTGGAGCCGGTGCAGAGCCGCAACCCGTCGCTGCAGCCGGTCGCGTTCCTCAAGGAATTGCGCCGCATCACCGAGGAAGCCGGCGTCGCGCTGATCGTCGACGAAATGATCACCGGCTTCCGCGTTCATCCGGGCGGCTCGCAAGCGATGTTCGGCATCAAGGCCGACCTCGCGACGTACGGCAAGATCATCGGCGGCGGCCTGCCGCTGGGCGTCATCGCGGGTTCCACCCGCTTCATGGATGCGATCGACGGCGGCATGTGGACCTACGGCGACCATTCGTTCCCCGCCGCGGACCGCACTGCGTTCGGCGGCACCTTCTGCCAGTACCCGCTCGCGATGGCGGCCGCACTGGCCGTGCTCGAGAAGATCGAACAGGAAGGTCCGGCGCTGCAGGCCGCGCTCAACGAACGGACCGCGCAGATCGCCGACACGCTCAATGCCTTCTTCGTGGAAGCCGAGGCGCCGATCAAGGTCACCTGGTTCGGCTCGATGTTCCGCTTCGAATTCACCGAAAACCTCGACCTGTTCTTCTATCACATGCTCGAAAAGGGCATCTACATCTGGGAATGGCGCACCTGCTTCCTGTCGACCGCGCATACGGATGCCGACATCGAGCGGTTCATCGGCGCGGTGAAGGACAGCGTGGCCGACCTGCGGCGCGGCGGCTTCATCCGGCCGCACTCGAAGCACGGCACGGTCGCTTCTCTCAGCGAGGCGCAGCGCCAGCTGTGGGTGCTGTCGGAAATCGATCCCGAGGGCTCGCTCGCGTACAACGTCAACACGACGCTCGAACTGAAGGGCCGCCTCGACGAGGCCGCGATGCGCGCGGCCGTCCAGAGCCTCGTCGATCGGCACGAGACGCTGCGCACCACGATCCTGCCGGACGGCTCGGGCCAGATCGTGCATCCGTCGCTGACGCTGGCGCTGCCGCTGATCGACCGCGATCAGGACGCGTGGCGCGAGCAGGAGAGCCGCCAGCCGTTCGACCTGGTGAACGGGCCGCTCTTTCGCGCCGCGCTGGTGCGCATGGACGACGAGCATCACCTGCTGGTGATGACGGCCCATCACATCGTCTGCGACGGCTCGACGTTCGGCGTGCTGCTCGAGGATCTGGCCCGCGCGTATGCCGGGGCCGCGCCGGACGCGGCGCCGCTGCAGTTTCGCGAGTACCTGAAGACGCTCGACGCCCAGCGTCACAGCCCGGAAACGAAGGCGAATCGCGACTACTGGCTCGCGCAATGCGCGCGCGCGGTCGAGCCGTTGAGTCTTCCCGCGGACTATCCGCGGCCGGCCGTGAAGACGTTTCACGGCGCGCGCGTGTCGCTGCACCTCGACGCCGCGGCGGCCGCGGCGCTGCGCACCGTCGCGCGCCAGAACGGCTGCACGCTCTATATGGTGTTGCTCACGGGCTTCAATCTGTTCCTGCATCGCGTCGCCGGTCAACAGGAAATCGTCACGGGCATCCCGGTGACCGGCCGCTCGGTGGCCGGCAGCGAGCGCGTGGCCGGCTACTGCACGCATCTGCTGCCGCTGCGCTCGACGCTGCCGGACGGCGCGTCGGTCGCCAGCTTCCTGGCTGCCACCCGCCAGAACCTGCTCGATGCGCTCGAGCACCAGGATTATCCGTTCGCCGAACTCGTCCGCGAAATCGGCGCGCAGCGCGATCTGAACGCCGCGCCGCTGGTGTCGGCGGTGTTCAACCTGGAGCCCGTGTCGGCGCTGCCTGAACTGCCGGGCCTGACGGTCGGCCTGGTTGCGCCGCTGATCCGCTATACCGCGTTCGATCTGAACGTCAACGTGCTCGACGCCGGCGACGAGCTCCTGATCGATTGCGACTACAACACCGATCTGTTCGACGAGCGCACGGCCCAGCGATTCCTCGGCATCTACGAGACGCTGCTGACGGCTGCGGCCGCCGACGCGTCGGCCGCGGTTGCGCGGCTGCCGCTGACGAGCGACGCCGAGCGCGCTTTGGTGACCGTCGAATGGAACCGCACCGACGTCGATTTCGGCGACGCGGCCGCGCAACCGCTGCATCGGCTGTTCGAGCAACAGGTCGAGCGCACGCCCGATGCCGTCGCCGCCGTCTACGACGGTGCGGCCCTCACCTACGCCGAACTCAACGCGCGCGCCAACCGTCTCGCGCACCGGCTCATCGAACTTGGCGTCGCGCCCGATACGCTCGTCGGCGTCGCGATGGAGCGTTCGCTCGACATGATCGTCGCGCTGCTCGCGATCCTGAAGGCCGGTGGCGCATACGTGCCGGTCGATCCCGACTATCCGGCCGAACGCGTGCGCTTCATGATCGATCACGCGCAGCTGCGCTGGCTGCTCACGCAACAGCATCTGCTCGCCGCGCTGCCCGATACCGGCGCGCAGGCGATCGTCGTCGATCGCGACACGCTGGACCTCGATGCGGCGCCGACGTCGAACCCCACGCCCGAGCTGAACGGCGACAACCTCGCGTACATGATCTACACGTCCGGCTCGACCGGCCGGCCGAAGGGTGCGCTCAATACCCATCGCGCGATCGTCAACCGCATCCTGTGGATGCAACACGCATATGCGCTCGACGCCGACGATGCCGTACTGCAGAAAACCCCGTTCAGCTTCGACGTGTCGGTGTGGGAGTTCTTCTGGCCGCTCGTCACCGGCGCGCGTCTCGTGTTCGCGCGCCCAGGCGGGCAGCGTGAGACGGACTATCTGGTGGAACTGATCGAGCGCGAGCGGATCACCACGCTGCATTTCGTGCCGTCGATGCTGCGTGCGTTCCTCGATCATCCGCAACTCGACGCGCACTGCACTTCGCTGCGCCGCGTCTTGTGCAGCGGCGAGGCGTTGCCCTACGACCTGCAACAGCGTTGCTTCGAGCGCCTGGATGTCAAGCTGTACAACCTGTACGGCCCCACCGAGGCCGCGGTCGACGTGACCGCGTGGGAATGCCGGCGCGACGACCCGCAGCGCATCGTGCCGATCGGCCGGCCGATTGCGAACACGCGCATCTACATCGTCGACGCACAGCTGCAGCCCACGCCGATCGGCGTGCCCGGCGAGTTGCTGATCGGCGGTACGCCGGTGGGCCGTGGCTATTACAACGAGCCTGTGCTGAGCGCCGAGAAGTTCATCGCCGACCCGTTCTCCGACGACCCGCACGCACGCCTCTACCGCACCGGCGACCTCGCGCGCTACCGCCCCGACGGCAACATCGAGTTCCTCGGCCGCATCGATCATCAGATCAAGCTGCGCGGCCTGCGCATCGAGCCCGGCGAAATCGAGGCCGTGCTGACGTCGCACCCGCTGGTCGACGCCGCGGTCGTGGCGCTGCGCGGCGTGGACGACGGCGCGCGACTCGTCGCATGGCTGTGCTCGCCGCATCGCGAGGCCGACGTGATCGACGCCGTGCGCACGCACCTGCGGCAACGGCTGCCCGAATACATGGTGCCGTCCGCGTTCGTCGTGGTGCCCGCGTTCGCGCAGCTGCCCAACGGCAAGCTCGATCGCGCCCACCTGCCCGAGCCGGCCGACGGCGTGGCTCACGTCGCGCCCGGCAACGCGCTCGAAGCGCAGCTGGCGGCGATCTGGCAGGAGGTGCTCGGCAACGCACGGATCGGCACGACCGCCAATTTCTTCGAGCTGGGCGGTAACTCGCTGCTGGCGACCAAGGTCGTCGCGCGCATCCGTCGCGATCTGCACGCGAAGCTGGAGATGCGCAGCCTGTTCGAGCACCCCACCATCGCGAGCCTCGCGAAGCGCATCGCCGCGACGCAGCCGATCGACTACGCGCCGGTGACGCCGCTGCCGCCGCAGGCCCACTACGAGCTGTCGCCGGCCCAGACGCGGCTCTGGGTCCAGGATCGCCTCAATGCCGGTCAGGCCGGCGGGCCGCTGCCCACGTCGCTGCTGCTGGAAGGCGTGCTCGACGTGGACGCGCTCGTGCGGGCGTTCCGCGCGTTGAGCGAGCGTCACGAGATCCTGCGCACGCGCTTCGTGCTGGCCGGCACCCAGCCGGTGCAACAGGTGCTGCCGCCCGACGAAGCCCCGTTCGCGGTCGAGGTCGTGGATCTGCAGGACGCGGCCGACCGCGATGCGCGCGCGATGTCGATCCACGCGAGCGAGCGGCTCGCGCCGATGGATCTCGCCACCGGCCCGCTGTTCCGCGTCAAGCTGCTCAGGCTCTCCGAAGTGCGGCACGTGTGCATCTGCACGATGCATCACATCGTCACCGACGGCTGGTCGACGGAGGTGCTGCTCGACGATCTGTCGACGCTCTACGACGCATTCGTGCAGCGTCGCGACAACCCGCTGCCGCCGCTGCAGATCCAGTACAAGGATTACGCCGGCTGGCTGAACCGGCTGCTCGCCGGCCCGGACGGCGCGCGCATGAAGGACTACTGGCTGAACAAGCTGGCCGGCCTGCGCGCGCTGGCGCTGCCCGGCGACGTCGCGCAGCCGGCCGCGCCGAGCTGGAAAACCTGGCGCTTCGCGCTGCCGGCCGCCGAGACGGCCGCGCTCGACGCGCTCGGCAAGCGCCACGGCGCGACGTTGTTCATCGCGCTGCTGTCGGCCATCAAGGCGCTGTTCTACCGCCGTTCCGGCCAGGAGGACATCGTCGTCGGTACGCCGGTCGCCGGACGCGAGCTGCCCGAACTCGAGTCGCAGGTCGGCCCTTACCTGAACGTGCTGGCGCTGCGCGATCGGGTCGCCGGTGACGACCGCTTCGACACGCTGCTGACCCGCGTGCGCGACACCACGCTCGAAGCGTTCTCGCATCCGCTGTATCCGCTCGACCGCCTGCTCGACGAGCTGCACATCGAGCGCGTCGCCGGACGCAATCCGCTGTTCGACATCGGCCTGACGCTGCAGAACCAGCGTGACGGCGCGACCGATCGCTATGCGGGGCCGGTGCGCCTCGCCGAGCTGCCGGATCACGATCCGCAGCACGCGGACAGCGAAGCCGCCACCGATTTCTGGTTCCTCGCCGAGCCGCGTGCGGACGGTCTCGCGATCAGCGTCGTCTATCACGCCGGCCGCTTCAGCGACGCGCTGGTGCGTGGCCTTGCGGACGAACTGACGTCCGTCGTCGGCGAAGTGCTGGCCGATCCGGGCGTCCGCATCCGCAACCTGACGCTCGGACAACGCGCGCTGCAGGCCGACGCGCGCCAGCCCAGCGTCGAACTGAGCGCATTCTAAGGAGCCTTCGTTGACCATTTCGTCCAACACGCAGGTCTACCTGCGACAGAACATCCAGTTCGAACCGTTGATCAACAGCTGGTACGCGTGGTTCCACACGCTGCCGCCGTTGACCGCCGCGCTCAACGTGGCCGAGCGGTTCCTGCCGCTGCTGAAGTCGTACGCCGCATCGCCGCTGATGCACGCGGCCGCCTGCAGGGACCCCGCGATGCGCGGCGGCCCGTTCCTCGATCTGGACGGCAAGCGCGTCGACGAGATCCGCGCGCTGATCGAGCAGACCGAGCGCCGCGCGACCCGCCAGCTGGAGCTGGCGAAGACCTACAAGGCGTTCTCCGCGCTGCTGCTGGACCAGGCGAAGGGAATGGCCTCGGACCCGCTCTATCGCGCGCTTCCCGACGTGTTGAAGGGTTACGTCGAGATCTATTACGACTTGAATCACAACCCGTCGTTCCGGATCTTCGAAAGCCTGCTGTACGCGAGCCCGTTCTACGCGCGCGATGCGCAGAGCATCGCGCTGTCGGCGATCGAGGAACACACGCCGCGGCCGTTCATCCTCAGCACGCCACGGCTCGGCGACGAGCGCACGCTGTTCCGCGACATGGCGTTCGACGAGCCCGCGCTCGACGCGCTGTTCCGCATGCGCGAGACGCCCGCCAGCTACGCGAAGATCGTCGACCTGATGCGCGTGGAGGAACGCGACGAGCCGCTGTTCCGCTCGTTCTTCGTCGAGGAGGCGCCGGCGCCGAAGCCGGACCGCTCGTTCGACGGCGACGACATCCGGATCCGCTACTACGGCCATGCGTGCCTGCTGATCCAGAGCCGCGGCGTGAGCATCCTGATCGACCCGGCGATCAGCTACGGCTACGACACCGCGCTGCCGCGCTATACGTTCGCGGACCTGCCGGACCAGATCGACTACGTGCTCATCACGCACAGCCATCACGACCACATCGTGCTCGAAACGCTGCTGCAGCTTCGCCACAAGATCAAGACCGTGGTGGTCGGCAGGAACCTCGACGGCTTTCCGCAGGATCCGTCGCTGCAACTGGCGTTGCGCAAGCTCGGCTTCGCCGACGTGCTCGAAGTCCGCGACGCGCAGGAGATCCCGCTGCCCGGCGGCGCCATCACGGCCATTCCGTTCCTCGGCGAACACAACGACCTCGCGATCCAGAGCAAGCAGAGCTTCATGATCCGCTTCGGCTCGCGCTCGGCGCTGTGCATCGCCGATTCGTGCAACCTCGATCCGTGCCTCTACGAGCACGTGTTCCGGCTGGTCGGCAAGCCCGACACGCTGTTCGTCGGGATGGAGACCGAAGGCGCGCCGCCGTCGTGGGTCTACGGCCCGCTGTTTCCGCACGCGCTGCCGCGCGACATCGACCAGTCGCGCCGCGCGCGCGGCTGCCAGTTCGGCGAGGCCGCCGCACTGGTGGACGACTTCGCGTTCAACGCGGCGTACGTCTATGCGATGGGTCAGGAGCCGTGGCTGAACCATCTGCTCGACAACACCTTCGACGAAAACTCGCCCAGCCACGTCCAGTCCACGCAATTCGTCGCGCACTGCAAGGCCAAGGGCATCGCGTCGGAAATCCTGTACGGGACGAGGGAGATCGTGCTTTGTCAGAACTGAATCTCAATGCGCTGTCGACCAGCGGGCAATACCGGGAACACGCGGCGTTCTGGCGCGACGCGCTCGGCCGCAGCGCCGAGGACTTCCGGCTGCAGCAGGCGTGGCAAGCCTATGCGCTGCCGCTCGGCCCCGCGCCGGAACTGACGTACGCGCTCGACGGCGACGCGTCGCTCACGCTCGACAAGCTCGCCGCCGGCAACGAGCTCGGCGCGTTCGTCGTGCTGCTGGCTGCGCTGTTCCGCGTGCTGGCCCGTTACGGCGACACGTCCGCGGCCTTCGTCGAGACGCCGGGCCTCGTCGCCGCGGCCGCACGCGATCTGACCAATCCGGTGCCGCTGTTCGACGCGATCGAGCCCGGCCCGACGGTTCGCGCGTATCTGAACCAGCTGCGCGACACGGTGCAGCGCAGCTATTCGTATCAGGATTTTCCGGTGGCCGCGCTCGCGCACCAGCTGCACGGCGAACGGCGCACGACCAACGTCGGCGTGCGCTTCGACGGGCTTCACGAAGCGTGGGCGGCGGCGGACTACGACCTGTCGATCGAGATCAGACGCCGCGCGGGCTACGAGATCGTGCTGACGGGCCGGCCAACGGTGTTCACGCTGCACTATCTGCGGCACCTCGCACGCCATCTGGGCAACGTCGTGGCCGGCTTCGGCGCGCTGGACGCGCCGCTCGACACCGTATCGCTGCTCGACGACGCCGAGCGCGCGCGCCTGCGTGCGCATGCGGCGCCCGTCGCGGTCCGGGGCACCTTCCTCGAACAGTTCGCGCAGCGGGTCGCCGCCGCGCCGGACAGCATCGCCGTCGCGAGCGCCGAGGCGTCGCTGACCTATGCCGAACTCGACGACCAGGCGTCCCGGCTCGCGCAGTTCCTGCGCGCCGAATACGCGATCGAACGCGGCGACGTGGTGGGTGTCGTGGCCGACCGTTCGGTCCGCTGGATCGTCGGTCTGCTCGGCGCGCTGAAGGCCGGCGCGGTCTATCTGCCGCTGGACCCGGAGTTTCCGCCGGAGCGGCTGCGCTTCATGATCGACGACGCGAAGGTCAAAGCGCTGCTGACGCAATCGGAACACCTGTCCCTGCTCGCCGACTTCTGGGCGATTCCGATGTTCGCGCTCGACTTCCAGCTCGACACGCTCGAGCCCGCACCGGAACCGGCGCAGGCCGACGTGCGGCCCGACGATGCGGCGTACGTCATCTACACGTCCGGCTCGACGGGCGTACCGAAGGGCGTCGTGCTCGAACACGCCGGGCTGCTGAACATGGCGCGGTACCACGTGGACGCGTTCGGCTTCGACGCTGACGACCGCTTCGTCCAGTTCTACTCGCCCGGGTTCGACGGCTCGATCATGGAGATCTTCGTCACGCTGCTCGCGGGCGCGCGTCTGGTGCTGGCGAAACCGAGCGTGATCCGCGACGTGCCGCGTTTCGTCGAATACGTCGCGCAGCAGCGCGTCACCACCATCAACGCGACGCCGGCCTATCTCGCCGCGCTCGACTGGCGCGCGCTCGACACGGTGAAACGCGTGATCAGCGCGGGCGACGCCGCGCGCGCGGCCGAGCTGCGCGAGCTGGCGCGTACCCGCATCTGCCACAACTCGTACGGCCCCACCGAGGCGACCGTCTGTATCGCCGACTACGTGGTCGATCCCGCGATCGCGTACGGCAGCCGTCTGCCGGTCGGCCGCCCGATCGGCAATACGCACCTGTACCTGCTCGACGAGCACGGCGCGCTCGCGCCCGACGGCTGCACGGGCGAGGTCTGCGTGTCGGGCGTCGCGCTGGCGCGCGGCTATCTCGGCCGCGACGACCTGACGGCCGCCGCGTTCGTCGCGCATCCGTTCGAACCCGGCGAGCGCCTGTATCGCACCGGCGACCTCGGCGTGTGGCTGCCGGACGGCAACCTGGAAATCACCGGCCGCCGCGACACGCAGGTGAAAATCCGCGGCTACCGCATCGAGATCGGCGAGATCGAAGCGGCGCTGCGGCAGCATCCCGACGTCGCGGACGCGATCGTGTTCGTGCGCGAGGACGCCGCGCAGCACAAGCAGCTGATGGCCTGCGTCGCCCCGGCGACGGCGAGCGCCGCGAGCCTGCGCGAGCACTTGAGGGCACATCTGCCCGCCTTCATGGTGCCCGCGTCGATCGTGGCGCTGGAACGCCTGCCCGTGACGCCGAACGGCAAGCCCGATCGCAACGCACTTGCCGCGCTCGACGCGCTGGACGCCTCGCCGGGGCCGGCCGACGCCGCGTACGCCGCGCCGACCAACGACGTCGAAGCGCGGCTGGGCAGGATCTGGTCGGATGTACTCGGCCGCGCGCCGATCGGCGTGCACGACAATTTCTTCGAGCTGGGCGGCGACTCGATCCTGCTCATCCAGGTGATGTCGCTCGCGCAGCAGGTCGGCCTCAAATTCACCGCCAACCAGTTCTTCGCGCATCCGACCATTGCGGGCCTCGCGCAGGTCGTCGTCGATGCGCCGCCGCTGCGCGCCGCGCAGGAGCCGGTGGTCGGGCCGGCGCCGCTGACGCCGATCCAGCACTGGTTCTTCGCGCAGGACGTGGCCGACCCGCACCACTACAACCAGTCGACGATGATCGAAGTGCCGGCGACGTTGCGGCCCGACGTACTGCAACGCGCGCTGACGGCCGTCGCAACGCATCACGACGCGCTTCGGCTCGGCTTCGAGTGCGTCGCCGGCGCGTGGCGGCAAACGCACGCGGCGGCGCCGCTCGCGATTCCGCTCGGCGTCACGTCGCTGGTCGGCGCGCCGGCCGCCGCCCGCCACGCCGCAATGCTCGACACGGCCACGCACATGCAGCAGGGCTTCGCGCTGTCGTCGCCGCCGCTGCTGCGCGCGCATCTGTTCCAGTTCGAACCGGACGCGCCGCAACGCCTGCTCGTCGTCGCTCACCATCTGGTCATCGACGGCGTGTCGTGGCGCGTGCTGTTCGAGGATCTGTACACGGCGTGCCGACAGCTCGACGCCGGCGAAGCGGTGGCGCTGCCGCCGAAGACGACGTCGTGGCTCGACTGGTCGACCCGCGTCGCCGCGCTCGGCGCACAGGGGCTCGACGGGCTCGACTACTGGCTGCAGCGGAACGTCGACGCGCTGGCGTGCTTCGACGACATGCCGGTCGGCACCGTCGCCGACGCCGGCACGGCCGTCGTCGAGCTCGACCCGCAGCACACGCTCGCGCTGTTGCAGGACGTGCCGCGCGCGTTCAACACGCAGGTGAACGAAGTCCTGCTGACGGCCCTGCTGCTCGCGTTCGGCGACTGGGCCGGCACCGCGTCGCTGGTCGTCGATCTCGAAGGCCACGGCCGCGAGGCGCTGTTCGACGGCGTCGACACGTCGCGCACGATCGGCTGGTTCACCGCGCACTATCCGGTGTACCTCGACGCCGGCGACGCGACCGGGGCCGTCGAGGCGCTGCGCGCCGTCAAGGAGCAGCTGCGCGCCGTGCCGCTGCGCGGGCTGCCCTACGGCATCGCGCGCTACCTCGGCCGCGACCCGCGCGTCGCGGCCGCGCTGGAGCGGCAGCCGCCGGCGCCGGTGCGCTTCAACTATCTCGGTCAGGTCGATCGCGTGCTGGGCGACGACACCGGCTGGAAGCCGGTGCTCGATTTCCAGAGCCCCGAACACAGCCCGCGCGCACGGCGCGGCCATCTGTTCGAAATCGACGGGATGGTATTCGACGGGCGCCTGCGCCTCACCTGGCACTACAACGGCGCGAGCTGCGCGCCGGACGTCGTCGAGCGGCTCACGCAGTGCTACCGCAGCCGCCTGCTGTCGATCGTCGCGGCCGCCCGCGACGGACAGCACGGGCTCAGCCCGTCGGACTTTCCGGCTGCGCGCATCAGCCAGGACGCGCTGGACGCCCTCGTCTCAAGGATCAAATCGTGACATCCCCGACCATCGCCGATATCTACGAGCTCTCCCCGATGCAGGCGGCGATGCTGTTTCATGCCGTGCACGCGCCCGGCTCGCGAAGCAGCTTCAACCAGCTCAGTTGCCGGATCGCCGGCAGCCTCGATCCTGCGTCGTTTCATGCCGCATGGCAGCAGCTCGTCGATCGGCATCCGGTGCTACGCACGTCGTTCCATTGGGAGGAAGTCGACAAGCCGATGCAGGTCGTGCATGCGCACGCCACGCTGCCGTGGGTGCAGGACGACTGGCGCGAGGTGCCGGAGCGCGAACAGCGCGCGCGCTGGAGCGCGCATCTCGAGGCGGATCTGGCCGAGGGCTTCGCGCTCGATCGCGCGCCGCTCGTGCGCTGCCGCCTGGTGCGCATCGCCGACGATGCCCATCTGTTCAGCTGGAGCCACCATCACATCCTCGCCGACGGCTGGTGCCTGTCGCTCGTCATCGAGGAGATCTTCCACGTCTACGGTGCGCTGCTGCGCGGCGCGGCGCCCGCGCTCGCGCCGGTGCGCCCGTATCGCGACTATATCCAGTTGCTTCAGCAGGGCGACCCGCAGGCCGCGCAGCAATACTGGAAGCGCTATCTGGAAGGGTTCCGCTCGCCTACCCCGCTGCCGAACGCGGCGCGCGCCGGCGCGAGCGAGCGCTTCGGCCAGGGTCTCGCACAGGTGCAGGCCGACCTGTCGGCCGATCTCAGCGCGCGCTTGCGGCAGTTCGCGGCGCGCCATCACATCACGCTGAACACGCTCGCGCAGGCGGCCTGGGCGCTCGTGCTGTCGCGTTACAGCGGCGAGACCGACGTGGTGTTCGGCGCGGTCGTGTCCGGGCGCGGCGTCAATCTGCCGGGCATCGAGACCATGCTCGGCCTGTTCATCAACACGGTGCCGGTGCGCGTGCGCGTCGATCCGCGGCAGCCGCTGGTGCCGTGGCTGAAGATGATCCAGGCGCGCGTGGCCGCCCGCGCGCCGTTCGAGCACACGCCGCTGCCCGACATCCAGCGCTGCAGCGACGTGCCGGCGGCGACGCCGCTGTTCGAGAGCAACGTCACGTTCATGAACTACCCGCTCGACGCGTCGCTCACGCACGGCGCGCACGGGCTGGCCGTCGACGAGGTGCAGCTCTACAACCGCGCCGACATTCCGCTCGAGTTCGTGGTGACGGCGCGCGACGACTGGAAGATGGAGCTGTCGTTCGACCCGCGTCGTTTCGACGAAGACGCGATGCAGCGCATGCTCGGCCACGTGGCCGCGACGCTCGACGCGTTCGCGGCCGATCCGGGCCGGCTGCTCGGCCGCGTGCCGATCCTGCCCGACGCCGAACGGCATCGGTTGCAGGACGTGTTCAACGACACCGCCGTGCCGTTCGACGCCGCGCGCACCGTGGTGCACCGTCTGGAGCAGGCGGCCGCCGAGCATCCCGAGCGGCCGACGGTCGAGTACCGCGACGGCGTGCTGAGCGCCGCCGAACTGAACGCCCGCGCGAACCGCACCGCGCGCATCCTGCTGGCCGCCGCCGAGCTCGGGCCCGACACGCTGGTCGCGATCTGCATGCAGCGGTCGGCGCGGCTGATGGAGGCGATCCTCGCCGTCTGGAAATGCGGCGCCGCGTACGTGCCGATCGACCCCGACTATCCGGCGGCCCGCATCCGCACCATCCTCGAAGACTCCGGCGCGGCGCTGGTGATCACCTGCGACGGCCTCCTTCCGCCTGAGCTGACCGCAATCGCGCCGGTCGTGTCGCTCGACGCGGACGGCGGCGACGTCGATGCCGACGACAGCAACCTCGGCCGCCCGGTGTCGCCCGACGGCCTCGCCTACGTGATCTACACGTCCGGCTCGACCGGCAAGCCGAAAGGCGCGATGGTCGAACACGCCGGCATGCTGAACCACATGCTCGCCGAGATCGACGCGCTGTCGATCACGGCGTCGTCGGTGATTGCCCAGACGGCGCCGCATTGCTTCGACATTTCGGTCTGGCAGTTCTTCACGGCGCCGCTCGTCGGCGGCAGGACCCTGATCGTCGACGACGACTGCATCCGCGATCCCGCGCGTTTCGTCGACTATCTGGAAGCCGCCCGCGTCAGCATCCTGGAACTGGTGCCGTCGTATCTGTCGGCCGTGCTCGACCGCGCGTCGGAACGGCCGGCGTCGATGCGGCATCTGCAGGAACTGCTCGTCACGGGCGAGATGGTGAGCCCCGCGCTGGTGAAACGGTGGTTCGACCTGTTCCCGGACATCGCGCTGTCGAACGCGTACGGCCCGGCCGAAGCGTCGGACGACGTCGCGCAGCACCGCATGACCGGTGCGCCGGCCACGCCGTACGTGCCGGTCGGCAAGCCGCTGCGCAACGTGCGCCTGTACGTCGTCGATGCCCAGATGAACCTGTGCCCGATCGGGATCCCCGGCGAAGTGTGCGTATCGGGCGTCGCGGTCGGGCGCGGCTATCTGAACGACGAAGCCGCCACGCGCGAGGTGTTCGTCGAGGACCCGTTCCGTCCGCAGCGCGGCGTGCGCCTGTACCGCACGCGCGACATCGGCAGCTATCTGCCCGACGGCACGCTGGTGCTGCACGGCCGCAGCGACCACCAGCTGAAGATCCGCGGCTACCGGATCGAGCTCGGGGAGATCGACAACGCGCTGGCCGCGATTCCGGAGATCCGCCAGGCGGCCGCGCTCGACTATCGCGACGAGAACGGTCGCGCCGCGCTGTGCGCGTATGTCGCGTTCCGCGACGGCGCGTCGCTCGGCGACGCCGAGATCGCCGCGGCGCTGTCCGCCACGCTGCCGGCCTACATGGTTCCCGGCGTCTACGTGGTGCTCGACGCGCTGCCGCTCAGCGGCAACGGCAAGATCGACCGCAAGGCGCTGCCCGCGCCGGACCGGTCGCGGCGGTCCGCCGTCGCCGACGCGCCGACGCCGCCCCGCACGCGCACCGAGACGCTGCTGTGCGGCATCTGGGCCGAAGCGCTCGGCATCGCCTCGCCCGGCATCCACGACAACTTCTTCGCGCTCGGCGGCGATTCGATCCTCAGCATGCGCATCGTGTCGCTGGCGGCCCGGGCCGGCCTGAAGATCACGACGCGGCTGGTGTTCCAGCATCCGACCGTCGCCGAGCTCGCCGCCGTGGCCACGCTCGGCACAGCGGCCGCCGCGCAGTTCGTCGCGTCGTCCGGCCCGCTGCCGCTGACGCCGATCCAGCAGCGCTTCTTCGCGCAGCGCAAGACCGATGCGGATCAGTACAACCAGGCCGTGCTGCTCGACGTGCCGGCGGACCTCGACCCGCAGCTGCTGCGTCAGGCGCTGCGGCACGCGGTGCGATGGCACGACGCGCTGCGGCTGCGCTTTCGCGCAGGCGAAGCCGGCTGGCTTCAGGAAGTCGTCGACGATCAGGAGGTGCCGGTCGGCGTGTTCGACGTTGTGCGCGACGAGCTCGCGCAGCACGTCGCGCAGTCGCATGCGAGCCTGAATCTCGCGCACGGCCCCGTCGTGCGTGCGGACCTGCTGCGCCTCGATGGCGGCCGCTCGCTGCGCCTGCTGCTGATCGCCCATCATCTGGTGGTCGACGGCGTGTCGTGGGGCGCGCTGCTCGAAACCGTGTACGACGCCTATACGCGGCTGCGCAACGGCAAGGCGCTGGAATTCGCCGGCGGCAGCGCGACCTGGACCGCATGGACGCAGGCGATATCGGCGTGGGCCGGCTCCGGCGCCGCCGACGCCGATCTCGCCCATTGGCAGGCCATCGCGCGCGGCAGGCAGCCGGGGCTGCCGGTCGATCGCGCCGCGCCGGCCGCCGCCAATACCGTGTCGTCCGCCGAGACGATCGTCGTCGAACTCGGCGAGGCCGCCACCGCGGCGTTGCTCGGCGCCGCGCCGCGCGCCTACGACGCGCAGATCAACGACCTGCTGCTGGCGGCGCTCGCGCGCGCGGTCGGCGACTGGAGCGGCTGCGCCGACGTACTGGTCGATCTCGAAGCGCACGGGCGCGAGGAGCTGATCGACGCGCTCGACATCTCGCGCACGGTGGGCTGGTTCACGTCGATCTTCCCGGTCGTGCTGAGCGCCGATGCCGGTGTGCGCGATCCGGCGCGACTGGTGGCGTCGGTCAAGGCGCGACTGCGTGCGGTGCCGAATGGCGGCATCGGCTACGGCCTGCTGCAGGACCGCCTCGACGGCCCGCTGCCGCAGCCGGCGCTGCTGTTCAACTACCTGGGCCAGACCGACCAGCTGTTCGCCGCCGCACGCGACTGGCAGCCGGCCGCGGAGCCGAGCGGCGACGGCCGCCATCCGGACCAGCTGCGCGAGCACCTGCTCGACGTGAACGCGTACGTCGCGGGCAATCGCCTGCACGTTGCATGGGAATTCAGCCGCGCATGCCACGACGCCGACACGATTCGGCGCGTCGCGCATGCGTACGTCGCGGCGCTCGAGGCGCTGGTCGCCGCACATGCCGCGTCGCCCGCGTTGTCGGCGTCGGCGCCGGCAGCGCTCGCCGCCGACGAGATCGCCGACGTCTACGCGCTGACGCCGACCCAGCAGGGCATGCTGTTCCACGGCCTGTACGAACCCGAGTCGGATGCGTACTTCAGCAGCCTGAATTTCCGGATCGACGGCGCGCTCGACGTCGCACGCTTCCGCCGCGCATGGGAGACGGTGGCGCAGCGACACGACGTCCTGCGAACCTCGTTTCACTGGGAAGAAACCGAAAGTCCCGTGCAGGTCGTGCATCGCCGGATCGACTTGCCGTGGCACGACGAGGATCTGCGCGCGGCATCCGCCGCGGACGCGCAACGGCGCTGGGACGCCTACGTGGCGCAGGACCGGGCGCGCGGCTTCGACTTCACGCAGGCGCCGCTGTTCCGCGTCGCGCTGTTCCGCCTCGCCGATCAGGCATGGCGGTTCCACTGGAGCCATCACCACATCCTGCTCGACGGGTGGAGCTCCGCGCGGCTGCTGAGCGAAGTGGCCGCCGCGTATCAGGCAGCGGCCGACGTCGCGCCGCCACCGGCCTTCGGCGATTACGTGCGCTGGCTCGCAAGTCAGGACACCGCTGCCGCCGAACGCTTCTGGCAGGCGAAACTGGCCGATTTCCCGGCGACCACGCCGCTCGTACTGGGCCAGCCGGAACTCGACGGCACGGCCGCGCCGGGCGCCTATGTCGAAGAGCCGTTGCTGCTGTCGGAGCACGACACGCAGCGGCTGGTCGCGTTCGCGCGAGCCAGCCGGATCACCCTCAACACCCTCGCGCAGGGCGCGTGGGCGCAGTTGCTGAGCCGCTACAGCGGCGAAGCGGACGTCGTGTTCGGCACGATCGTGTCCGGTCGCCCGGCGTCGCTGCCGGCGTCGGACGAGATGGTCGGGCTGTTCATCAACACGCTGCCGGTGCGGGTGCGGATCGACGCGCGTCCGACCTCCGCATGGCTCGCCCAGCTGCAGGCGGATCTCGCGCAGCAGGACGAATATGCGCACCATCCGCTCGCCGACATCCAGAAATTCGCCGGCCTGCCGCCCGGCGTGCCGCTGTTCGAAAGCCTGCTGATCTTCCAGAACTATCCGGTCGAGGAGGCGCTGGCCGATGCGCTGCCGGGCCTGCGGATCGGCGCATTCGACGTGTCCGATCCGAACAACTACCCGCTCACGCTGGTCGTGACGCCGGGCAAGCGCCTGTCGCTGCAGGCGCTGTACGACGACGGGCGGTTCGATCGCGACACGATCGTGCGGCTGCTGCGCCATGTCGAAACGCTGCTCGTCGGCCTGGCCGGCGCGCAGGATCGCCCGAACCGCAGCATCCCGCTCCTCGCCGCCGCCGAGCGCGACGCGCTCCTGCACGGCTGGAACGATACCGGCGCGCCCGTTCCGGTCGACCACACGCTGCCGGAACTGATCGAGGCCGTCGCAGCCGCCCACCCGGACCGGATTGCGGTGCGCTGCGGCACGGAGGTGCGCACCTACGGCGAGTTGGTCGAACGCGCGGACCGGATCGCCGCCCGTCTGATGCAGGCCGCGCCGCTGCGCGCGGACGACCGGATCGCCGTGTGGATGCCGCGCTCGCCGCTGATGCTCGAGACGATCCTCGCCATCTGGAAATGCGGCGCGGCATACGTGCCGGTCGATCCGGCCTATCCGGCCCAGCGCGTCGAGACGATCCTGACGCTGGCGCGCCCTTCGATCATCGTCGGCGCCGACCGTCGGCCGCCGGCCGCGCTCGCGTCGGTGCCGCTCGTCGACCCCGCGCATGCCGCGCACCGCGACGGCGACGGCGACGCGCCGCCGCGCACGCCGCGCGCCGGCCCGGCGGACCTCGCCTACGTGATCTTCACGTCGGGTTCGACCGGGCAGCCGAAGGGCGCGATGGTCGAGCATCGCGGCATGCTCAATCACGTGCTCGCGATGGCGCGCCGAGTCGGGCTCGGCGCGCACGGCGCGGTGGCGCAGACCGCGTCGCACTGCTCCGACATTTCGGTGTGGCAATGCTTCGCGGCGCTGGCGTCGGGCGGCACGACGGTGATCTATCCCGACGACGTCGTTCTCGAGCCCGCGCGCCTGATCGACTGCCTCCGTCGCGACCGCATCACGGCGATGCAGTTCGTCCCGTCGTATCTCGCGACCTTCGTCGAAGAGCTGGAACAGCACGCCGAGCCGGCCTTCCCTGACCTCGACACGCTGCTGACGATCGGCGAAACCTTGCAGCCGGCCACCGCGCAGGCGTGGTTCCGGCTGAATCCGGCCGTGCGGCTCATCAACGCGTATGGCCCGACCGAAGCGTCGGACTCCGTCGCGCACTACGCCATGACGCACGCGCCGGCGCTGCGGGCCATCCCGATCGGCCGGCCGATCGAGAACCTGCGCCTCTACGTCGTGGACGCCGACATGAATCCGTGCCCGGTCGGCGTCAAGGGCGAAATCTGCATCGGCGGCGTGGGCGTCGGGCGCGGCTATCTGTTCGACGAAGCGCGCACGCAGGCGGTGTTCCGCGACGATCCGTTCAGCCCGGAACCCGGCGCACGCCTGTATCGCACCGGCGATATCGGCTGCTTCGGGGCCGACGGCAACCTCCACTTCTTCGGCCGCCGCGACTTCCAGGTCAAGATCCGCGGCTACCGGATCGAGCTCGGCGAAATCGAAGCCGCGCTGACCGGCCTCGCCGGCATCTCGAACGCGGTCGTCGTCGCGCGCGACACGCAGGACGCGGGCAAGACGCTGTGCGCGTACGCAGCGTATGCGGCCGGCGCAGCGGGTGCATCGGACGCCGGCTGGACGCCCCAGCGCGTGCGCGACGCGCTGCGCGAGCAATTGCCCGCGCACATGGTGCCCGACGCGGTGGTGCTGCTGCCGGCCCTGCCGGTGATGCCGAACGGCAAGATCAACCGCGCGGCGCTACCGCTGCCGGAAGCCGCTGCGCCGCCGGCCGGCGCGCCCGCCGACGCGCAGACGCCGGTGGAAGCGGCGCTGCTGCGGATCTTCGCCGACGTGCTCGGCCACCGGCCGACCGGCGTCGACGACGACTTCTTCGAGCATGGCGGCCAAAGCCTGAAGGCGATCCAGATGGTCAGCCGGATCCGCCGCGAACTGAAACTGAACGTCGCGGTGGCCGACATCTTCCATGCGCCGTCGCCGCGCGCCCTCGCGCGCAAGCTCGCCTCGTCGGCCGCGGGCGACGCCGCCGACGACGCACTCATCCCGGCACTCGCCGCACGAGCGTCCTATCCGGTATCCCGCGCGCAGAAGCGCATCTGGCTCGCGAGCCGCAGCGCGGACCCGTCGACCTACAACATGGCAGGCGCGCTGCAGCTGGACGGCGCCGTCGACACCGCGCGCCTCGTCGCCGCGTTCGACCGGCTGGTCGATCGCCACGAGAGCCTGCGCACGGTGTTCGCGATGAGCGAAGGCGAGCTGCGCCAACGCATCCTGAGCCGCGACGCGTCCGGGTTCCGCGTCGAGCACGCGACGCTCGCGGCCGACGCCGGGCCGGACGCGATCGATGCGCTGATTCGCGCGGAAAGCGAGCAGCCGTTCGATCTCGCCACGGGGCCGCTGCTGCGCGTCAAGCTGGTGAGGCTGTCGCCGACCCGGCACCTGCTCCTGCTGAACATGCACCACGTGATCTCCGATGCGTGGTCGATCCGCGTGCTGACCGACGATCTGCAGGCGCTCTACGACGGGCGCGCGCTGCCGCCGCTGTCGATCCAGTACCGCGACTACGCCGCGTGGCACAACGCGAGCGTCGCCGGCCCGCGCGCGGCCGCGCATCGCGCGTACTGGCTCCAGCAACTGGCGCCGCCGCTGCCGCGCCTGCAACTGGCGGCGGATTTTCCGCGGCCCGAACGGCTCGGCCATGCGGGGCAGACGCTCGAAGTCGCGCTGTCGCAGCCCCAGGCGGACGGCCTCGCGGCCCTCGCCCGCGCGCACCACACGTCGCTCTACGCGGTGCTGCTCGCGTCGTTCTGCGTGTTGATGCACCGCTACACGGGGCGCGAGGACATCGTCATCGGCAGCGTGTCCGCGGGGCGGGACCGCGAGCAGCTCGAGCCGCAGATCGGCCCGTACCTGAACACCGTCGTGCTGCGCGTTCCGGTACGCAACACCGCGACCGTCGCCGACGTGATCGACGCCGTCGCGCAGGCGTCGACGCAGGCGCTCGAGCACGCGTCCTATCCGTTCGACGCGCTGCTCGACGATCTGAAAATCCGCACGCCGGCCAACCATTCGCCGGTCTTCGACATTCAGGCGAACCACGTGTCGATGCCGGCGCCGCAGTCCGGCCTGCGCATCACCGACGTTTCGCCGCCCGACACGACCGCGAAGTTCGATCTGTCGTTCCAGGTCGTCGAAAGCGCGGGCACGCACCTGATCCAGTTCATCTACAACACGCACCTGTTCCGCGCCGCGACCATCGCCGCGATGCGCGACCGGCTGCTCGCGATCCACGACGCGTTCCGTCGCGATCCGGCCATGCCGATCGATCGCATCGCGCTCTCCGCGGAGGCGCCCGCGGGCGGCGAGCGCGTGCGGGTCGGCCTGCGCCTGAAGCGCACGGCCGCGCCCGCGGTCACGGCCGACGCCGCGATCGAGGAGAAGACCTGATGCGCGCCGTCCGTGGCGACCGCGGCGCGCGTCATGCGCGCGGCCGGGGGTCGTTCCAGCTAAACAAAACGTCTCAAGGAGTGTCCTGTGCAAGACAATAACGTGCTGGTCACCGACCATCGCTATGCGCATACCGCGCGTTTCTGGCGCGAAAGCCTGTCGCAGGTTGCCGGCGTCTATCGGATCGCACCGCACGGACCGGGCCGCCAGCCCGCGCGCCGGCTGTCGCGCACGGTGCCGCTCACGCGCGCGTCGGTCGACGTGCTGCGGCGCATCGGCGACGGCGAGCTCGGCGAGTTCGCGGTCGCGGCGGCGGGCATCGCGTTTCTGCTGTGGAAGTACTTCAGGATTCCCGTGACGGTGCTCGGCACGCCGGGCCTCGCCGCGCAGCCGTCGGCGCGCGCCGCCGCCATTCCGCTGATCGTCGAGGTCCGTCCCGACGAGCGCGTCGACGACTATCTGGCGCGCGTGGCCGCGATCGTCGAAGACAGCTACGCCGCGCCCCATTTCCCGCTCGACACGCTGGTGCGCAACGAAAAGGACATGGACGTCGCGCAGCTCACGCGCGTCGCGCTCGCGGACGATCGCGTCCACCAAGCGCCGACC
Organism: Burkholderia sp. KJ006; assembly: GCF_000262695.1. Lineage (NCBI taxonomy): Bacteria > Pseudomonadati > Pseudomonadota > Betaproteobacteria > Burkholderiales > Burkholderiaceae > Burkholderia > Burkholderia sp. KJ006. Next base: position 611,796 of record NC_017922.1, read on the forward strand.
CTGCGCGACGACGACCTGCAGCTTGAGCTGCGGCTCGCGCGCGGCGAAATCGAGCTGCACCATAGCGACGCGATCGAGCCGTTCGTCATCGACGGTTTCGCGAACAGCCTCGGCGCCGTGCTGGAGGCATTCGAACGCCTCGACGCGGCGGTCGGCGACATCGTCGCGAGCACGCCGGCGGAGCGCCGGCTGCTGGCATCCTTCAACGAAACCGCGACGGCCGGGCCGCGCCACCCGACGGTCGTCGAGATGTTCGAGGCGCAGGTCGCCCGCACGCCCGCGGCGCCGGCCCTCGTCACGGACACCTCGCTGATGAGCTACGCGGATCTGAACGCGCGCGCCAACAGCCTCGCGCATCGCTTGCGCGAAGATCATGGCGTCGGGCCGGAAGCGCTGGTCGGCGTCATGTTCGACCGCTCCGAATGGATGATCGTCGCGATCCTCGGCATCCTGAAGGCCGGTGCGGCGTTCGTGCCGCTGGACCCGGCGTATCCGGCCGAACGGATCGATCACATCCTCGCCGACACGGGCCTCGCGCTGCTGCTGACCCACTCGGACCAGCTCGCGCAGTGGTATGAGTTCTCCGGCGCGACGCTGCTGCTGGATCAGGAGCTGCCCGGCTGGACGCCGCTGCCGGACAATCCGCCGTGCCGCGCGGAGCCGGCGCAGCTCGCCTACGTGATCTACACGTCCGGCTCGACCGGCAAACCGAAAGGCTGCCTGCTCGAACACCGCAATCTGGCCCACTACATCGGCTGGGCCGCCGACTACTACTTCCCGGAAAGCACGACCGGCAGCTTCGGGCTGTACAGCTCGCTGTGCTTCGATTTCACGCTGACCAACATCTTCTGCCCGCTGGTGCGCGGCAAGACGCTGCGCATCTATCCGCAGTCGGAGAGCATCGACACCATCCTGGCCCGCATGTTCCAGCCCGGCAGCGGCGTCGACACGCTCAAGCTCACGCCGACCCACATTCACCTGCTGGAATACATGAACCTCGGGCGCTCGGGCGTGCGCAAGGTGATCGTCGGCGGCGAGGAGCTCGCGCCGCAGCACATCGCGACGCTGCGCAAGATCGACCCTGCGATCGAGATCTACAACGAGTACGGTCCGACCGAAGCGACGGTCGGCTGCATCGTCGAGCGCGTCGACGACGTGCCGTCCACGGTGCTGATCGGCCGGCCGATCGCGAACACGCGCGTGTACATCGTCGACGATGCGCTGCGCCCGGTTCCGCTCGGCGTGCCGGGGGAAATCTGCATCGCCGGCGCCGGCCTCGCGCGCGGCTATCACCAGCGTCCCGACGTCACCGCCGCGAAGTTCGTCGAGCAGCCGTATCCCGACGAACCGCGCATCTACCGGACCGGCGACATCGGCCGATGGCTGCCCGACGGACGGATCCAGTGCTACGGACGCGTCGACGACCAGGTCAAGATCCGCGGCCACCGCATCGAGCTGGGCGAGGTCGAGGCCGCGATCGCCGCGCACGAGGAGGTCGTCGGCGCGGCGGTCATCGTGCGCGAGTCCGCGCACGGCGCCCGCAAGCTGGCCGCCTACGTCAAGGGTTCCGCGAACCTGAGCATGGCGGACCTGCGGGCCTTCCTGGCCGCGAAGCTGCCCGACTACATGGTGCCGTCCGACCTCGTCCCGATCGCCGAATTTCCGCTCAACGCGAACGGCAAGCTGGATCGCCCGGCGCTGCTCGCGCTGACGCCCACCGCCGCGCCCGACGATGCCGCCGTCGACGCCGACGCCACGCCGATCCAGCTCGAGCTGTTGCGGATCTGGCGCGATGTGCTCGACAACCCGGCCGTCGATCTCGCCGGCCGCTTCTTCGACTACGGCGGCGATTCGCTGCAGGCCATGCAGCTGGTGTCGCGCATATGGAGCAGCTTCGCGGTGGAGATCGGCATCGACGCGATCTTCGAGCTCCAGACCATCGGCGCCGTGTCCGACCTGATCGAGGCGTCGTCGCCGCGCGCCGGTTCGACGGCCGGCAGCATCGTGCCGCGCCCGCGCGCCGGCGACCTGCCGCTGTCCTTTCCGCAGCAGCGCCTGTGGTTCCTCGCGCAACTCGAAGGACCGTCGTCGACCTACAACGTTTCGAGCGCACTGCGCTTCGAGGGCGAGCTGGACGTCGAGCGGCTGCGCGCCGCCGTGTCGGAGATCTGCCGGCGTCACGAGATCCTGCGCACGACCTTTCCGGCCGTCGACGGTCTCGGGGTCCAGCGCATCGCGCCGGCCGCAGCGGTCGCGCTCGACGTCGTCGACGTCGCGACCGAAGCCGATGCGCTCGAACGGCTCGCGCAGCAAGCCGACCGGCCGTTCGATCTCGCCGCCGGGCCGCTCCATCGCGTCGCGCTGTATCGCGTGCATGCGCGGCTGCACGTCTTCGGCATCGTGATGCATCACATCGTCTCCGACGCGTGGTCGTCGGGCATTCTGCTCGGCGAACTGGCCGCGCTCTACGCCGGGCGGTCGCTGCCGGAACTGGCCGTCCAGTACGCCGATTACGCGGTGTGGCAGCACGAGCGTCTCGCATCCGCCGACACGCATCGCGAGCTTGCGCTGCTGAGCGCCGCGCTCGCCGACGCGCCGGACCTGATCGCATTGCCGACCGACCGCCCGCGGCCGGCGATCCAGCAGTTTCGCGGCGCGGTGCTGCCGTTCCAGCTCGACCGCGATCGCGCCGGCGGCCTGCGCGCGCTCGCGCGCGCGTCCGGCACCAGCACCTACATGGTCGTGCTCGCCGCGTATGCGCTGCTGCTGTCGCGCTACAGCAACCAGCAGGACCTCGTGATCGGCTCGCCGATCGCCAATCGGCGCTCCAGCATGACCGAGCCGCTGATCGGCTTCTTCGCGAACATGCTCGCGCTGCGCGTGGACCTGTCGGGCAGCCCGAGCTTCGGCGAACTGCTCGCGCGCGTGAAGCGCGTCGCGCTCGACGCCTACAGCCGTCAGGAGATTCCGTTCGAGCAGGTGGTGGACGCGCTCGCGCTCGAACGCGACCTGAGCCGCACGCCGGTGTTCCAGGTCGTGTTCGCGTACGAGAAGGCGCAGCCCGACGCGCTGAACTTTCCCGGCCTCGTGACCACGCCGGTGCAGGTGGAGAGCCACACGTCGAAGTTCGATCTCACGCTGCACGTCGAGGATGCCGACGACGGCCTCGCGGGCGCGATCGAATACAACCTGGACCTGTTCCATGGCAGCACGATCGAGCGGATGGCCGCGCACTTCCGCACGCTGCTCGATGCGGTGATCGCCGCGCCCGACCGGCCGCTCGGCGAGTTGCCGCTGACGAGCGACGCCGAGCGCGCTTTGGTGACCGTCGAATGGAACCGCACCGACGTCGACTTCGGTGACGCGGCCGGGCAACCGCTGCATCGGCTGTTCGAGCAACAGGTCGAGCGCACGCCCGATGCCGTCGCTGCCGTCTACGACGGTGCGGCCCTCACCTACGCCGAACTCAACCAGCGCGCCAACCGTCTCGCGCACCGGCTCATCGCGCTCGGCGTCGCACCCGATACGCTCGTGGGCGTCGCGATGGAGCGTTCGCTCGACATGATCGTCGCGCTGCTCGCGGTCCTGAAAGCCGGTGGCGCATACGTGCCGGTCGACCCCGACTATCCCGCCGAGCGCGTACGCTTCATGATCGATCACGCGCAGCTGCGCTGGCTGCTCACGCAACAGCATCTGCTCGCCGCGCTGCCAGATACCGGCGCACGCACGATCGTCGTCGATCGCGATACGTCCGAGTTCGACGCCGCGCTCACGTCCAACCCGGCGCTGGACCTGAGCAACGACAACCTCGCCTACATGATCTACACGTCGGGTTCGACCGGCCGGCCGAAGGGTGCGCTCAACACCCATCGGGCGATCGTCAACCGCATCCTGTGGATGCAGCACGCGTATGCGCTCGACGCCGACGATGCCGTGCTGCAGAAAACCCCGTTCAGCTTCGACGTGTCGGTGTGGGAGTTCTTCTGGCCGCTCGTCACCGGCGCGCGCCTCGTGTTCGCGCGCCCAGGCGGGCAGCGCGAGACCGACTATCTGGTCGAACTGATCGAGCGCGAGCGGATCACCACGCTGCATTTCGTGCCGTCGATGTTGCGTGCGTTCCTCGATCATCCGCAACTCGACGCGCACTGCGCGTCGCTGCGCCGCGTCGTGTGCAGCGGCGAAGCGTTGCCCCACGACCTGCAACAGCGTTGCTTCGAGCGCCTGGATGTCAAGCTGTACAACCTATACGGCCCCACCGAGGCCGCCGTCGACGTGACCACGTGGGAATGCCGGCGCGACGACCCGCAGCCCATCGTGCCGATCGGCCGGCCGATTGCGAATACGCGCATCTACATCGTGGATGCACAGATGCAGCCCACGCCGATCGGCGTGCCCGGCGAGTTGCTGATCGGCGGTACGCCGGTGGGCCGTGGCTATTACAACGAGCCGGATCTGAGCGCCGAGAAGTTCATCGCCGATCCGTTCTCCGACGACCCGCACGCGCGCCTCTACCGCACCGGCGACCTCGCGCGCTACCGCCCCGACGGCAACATCGAGTTCCTCGGCCGCATCGATCATCAGATCAAGCTGCGCGGCCTGCGCATCGAGCCCGGCGAAATCGAGGCCGTGCTGCGCACCCATCCGGCGGTCGACGACTGCGTCGTGATCGCGAAAACCGAGGACGCGCGAACCTTCCTGATCGCATACGTCGCGACCGCTTCCCGTGACATCGCCGGCCTGCGCGACCATCTGCGCGGCAAGCTCGCGGATTACATGGTGCCGTCGCAATTCGTCGCGCTGGCGTCGTTGCCGCTGCTGCCGAACGGCAAGATCAACCGCAAGGCGCTGCCGGCTCCGGCGGCGGCCGACGATGCGGCGCGGCCATACGCGCCGGCCGTCACGCCGCGGGAAATGCTGCTCGCGTCGATCTGGCAGCAGGTGCTGCAACTGCCTTCCGTCGGTATTCACGACAATTTCTTCGAGCTCGGCGGCGATTCGATTCTCAGCATCCAGGTGATCGCGCGCGCGAACCGGGCCGGGCTGCGCGTGACGGCGCAGCAGCTGTTCCAGTACCAGACGATCGCGCAACTGGCCGCCGCGCCCGACGCGCACGCCGCGCCCGCGCCGGTAGCCAGCCCGCTCGGCGATGCGCCGCTGACGCCTGTACAACACTGGTTCTTCGAACAAGACCTCGACGCGCCGTCGCACTACAACCAGACGGTCCTGATCGAGGTGCCGGCCGACCTCGACGCCGCGCGGCTCGCGGACACGTTCCGGCAGGTCTGCGAACATCACGACGCGTTGCGCACGCGCTTCGCGCGCGGCGCGGACGGCTGGACTCAGGAAGTGATCGGCAGCGGCGCGATGCCCGCCGTCTTCGCGGTGCAGACCGTCGCAGGCGACGCCGCCGAGCGCCTCACGGCGATGCGCGCGGCGGCCGCCGACGCGCAGCGCGGCATCGACATCGTGCACGGCCCGCTGCTCGCGGCGCGGCTGTTCCGTGCGGCCGGCGAGCCGCTCTCCCGCCTGTTCGTGGCGATCCATCACCTCGCGGTGGACGGCGTGTCGTGGCGCGTGCTCGTCGAGGATCTGCATGCCGCGTACCACGGCCGGCCGTTGCCCGAGAAGACGACGTCGTTCCGCGAATGGGCGCTGCATCTGCAGCAACTGGCCGGCTCGCAAGCCGTTGCCGACGAAGCCCCGACGTGGCAGGCGCTGCTCGCGCAGCCCGTCGAGCCGATGCCGGTCGACTATCCGGCCGCGGGCACCAACAACGCGGTCGGCGATGCGGCGTCCGTGTCGTTCGAGCTGGACGAAGCCGCCACCACGGCGTTGCTGCGCCGGCTGCCGCGCGCGTACGACACGCGCATCAACGACGTGCTGCTGGTCGCGCTCGCGCAAGCGTGCAGCATGGCGACCGGCAACGTCCGCACCCGGATCGACCTCGAGAGCCACGGCCGCCACGTGGCCGATGCGGCGCTGGACCTCAGCCGCACGGTGGGCTGGTTCACGTCGATCCATCCGGTCGTGCTCGAAGTCGACGCGATGCAGGCGCCGGGCGACGCGCTGCGTGCCGCGCGGCAGCAACTGCGGCGCATCCCGGCCGACGGCCTCGGCTATGCGCTGCTGCGCTACCTGAGCCCCGACGCCGCCGTGCGCGCGAGCCTCGCCGCGCTGCCGAAGGCCGACATCCTGTTCAACTATCACGGCCAGCTCGATACGGTATTGCAGCAGTCCGACGACTGGCGGCCGGCAGGCGATGATCTCGGTGCGCTGCGCGCCGAGCGCTCGCAGCGCACGCACGCGTTCGAGATCGTCGCCGCCGTTGCCGACGGCAAGCTGCAGGTCGACTGGCATTACGGCGAGCGGCTTCACCGTCGGCAGACGGTCGAGAACCTGGCCGCGCACTTCAAGGACCGGCTGCTCGACTTCGCGGCGTCGGTGCGCGACACCGCGTGGGACGGCGTCGACGACAGCTATCCGCTGTCGTCGCTGCAGCAGGGCATCCTGTTCCATTCGCTGTACGACCTCGACCCGGCCGCCTATTTCCAGCAGTTCAGCTTCGTCGTCAGCGGGCCGCTGCAGGTGCCGGCGCTGCGGCAGGCGTGGGCCAACGCGATGGCGCGCCATCCGGTGCTGCGCACCGCGTTCGCCTGGGCCGACCGCGAACGCCCGGTCCAGACCGTGCTGCATACGGTCGACCTGCCGTGGAGCTTCGTCGACTGGCGACACCGCGACGCGACGCGCCGCGCGCAGGACTTCGACGCGTTCCTCGCCGACGACCGGCAGCGCGGCTTCGATCTGCGCCATGCGCCATTGTTCCGCTGCACGCTGATCCAGGAAACCGACACGCGCCATCGCTTCTGCTGGAGCGCGCACCACATCATCCTCGACGGCTGGAGCACCGCGATCCTGATGAAGGAGGTGTTCGACGACTACCTGTCGCTCGCCCGCAGCGGCGCGCCGGTCGCCGTCGCGCCGGTGCCGGGCTACCGCGCGTACCTCGACTGGCTCGCGCGGCATCCGCGCGCGGCCGACGAGCGCTGGTGGCGCGCCGAGCTCACGGGCTTCCGGGCCGCGACGCCGATCGCGGGCGGCGCCGCGCAGCCGGCGGCCGGCGACGCCGCGCGGCGCGACACGCTGCGCAAACAGCAGTTCGTGCTCGACGACGCGCTGACGGCGCGGCTGCAAGCGCTGCTGCGGGCCCATCGCGTCACGCTGAACGTGCTGATCCGCGCGGCCTGGGCGCTGGTGCTGTGGCGCCGCGCGGCGACCGACGACGTCGTGTTCGGCGTCACCGTGTCGGGCCGCCCGCCGGCGCTCGAGGGCGTCGAGTCGATCGTCGGGCTGTTCATCAACACGCTGCCGCTGCGCGTGCGCATCGCGCCGGAGCGCCCGTTCGTCGACTGGCTGGCGGCGCTGCACGCCGCACAGGCCGCGATGGAGCCGCATTCGTACAGCTCGCTGGTCGATATCCAGTCGTGGAGCGAGCTGCCCGCCGGCGACAGCCTGTTCGACAGCCTGCTGGTGTTCGAGAACTTCCCGGTCGCCGCGGCCCCCGATCTCGGGCCGGACGAAATCGAGATTCTCGACGTCCGCGCGTTCGCCGAATCGAACTACCCGCTGACGCTGACCGTGCATCCGAACGAGCGCATCGGCTTCGAGCTCTCGCACGATGCACGCCGCGTCGCGCCCGAGGTCGTGCGGCAGATGCTCGACACGCTGCGCGCGTTGCTGGAGCGATTCGCCGACGACCCGCTGCAACTGACCGGCCAGCTCGTCGATGCGGCGAGCGCCGCCGGCCGGCCGGGCACGCCGCACGGCGCGCCGGGGCACGCCGCGCCGGCCGTCGAGCCTGCCGCCGACGCGGCCGCGACGGCGCGGGCCGTCGTTGCGCCGTCGGCCGACGAGCGCACGTTGCTGGAGATCTGGCAGCGGATCTTCAAGCGCGACGACATCGCGGTCACGGACAACTATTTCGATCTCGGCGGCCATTCGATCATCGCGATCCAGCTGATGGCGAACGTCGAGAAGGCGTTCGCGCGCCGGCTGCCGATTTCCTGTCTGTTCGAGAATCCGACGATCGAGAAACTGGCGGCGGCGCTCGCGACCCAGGCGACGTCGGCGCGCACGGACGTGCTCGTGCCGATCCGCGACGGCGGCCCCGCGGCGCCGCTGTTCCTGCTGCCGGGCGCGGGCGGCAACGTGGTCTACTTCCACCCGCTCGCGCACCATCTGAGCGCGGCCCACGCCGTGTACGGGCTCGAAGCGCTCGGCCTCGACGGCTCGTGTGAGCCGCTCACTCACGTGGAAGACATCGCGGCCCGCCATGTCGAACGCATCTGGCCACTGGTGGGCGCCGGGCCCTACTACCTCGCCGGCCATTCGTTCGGCGCGCACGTGGCGCTCGAGATGAGCCGGCAGCTCGTCGCCAAGGGCGCCGTCGTGAAACTGCTGGCGATCTTCGACGCGTCCGCGCCGGTCGACAGCACGGCCGCCGCCTACTGGCACGACTGGGACGACACCGACTGGCTCGTCGCGATCGCGCACGAAATCGGCACCTTCCTCGGCGCCGATCTTCAGGTGACGCGCGACGACCTCGTCGCGCTCGATCCCGACGGCCAGGCGGGCCTGATTCTCGCGCGGATCGGCGCTCGCGGCAGCTGGTTCGCGGACGCCGACTCCGACCGGCTGCGCGCCTATCTGCGCGTCTATCAGGCCAACTTCAAGTCGCGCTACGCGCCGCAGGCCGAGCCGCTGCCGGTGCCGATCGCGCTGTTGCGCAGCGTCGAGCACGACCCCGGCGACCACGCCCCGTCGCCGGAGATCGCGCAGCTCCGTCTGGACCCGACCTGGGGATGGTCGCGCTTCTCGACGCTGCCGGTAGCCGTGATGGACGTCCCCGGCGACCACCTGACCATGCTGCTCGATCCGCATGCCGGCGCCGTCGCTGCCCATCTCAACCCGTTCCTGGAAAAAACGCCCTCATGAAATCGACCGCGACGATCGACAACACCTTTGCCCGCAAGGTCTGCATCAACCTCGACCGGCGCCCCGACCGCTGGGAAGCGATGCAGCGCAAATTCGCGGAACAGGACATCCGCACCGTCGAACGGCTGTCCGCCGTCGATGCCAGACAGATCAGCGTGCCGGCCTCGCTGAGCCACATGCGGCCACAGGATTACGGCTGCACGATGAGCCATCTCGCCGCCGTGACACAGGCGAAGGCGGCCGGCGCGAGCGAAGTCCTGATCTTCGAGGACGACGCGTTCTTCGCCCCCGAGTTCGCGGAGCGCTTCCCCGAGTTCATCGCGCAGGTGCCGCAGGACTGGCACATGCTGTTCCTGGGCGCCTACCACTTCACGCCGCCGATTCCCGTCGCGCCGAACGTCGTGAAGGCCGTGGAGACGCTGACCGCGCACGCCTACGTCGTCAGGGACTCGCTGTACGACGCGTTCATTGCGATCAACGAACGGCCACCCGCGATCAACGACCGCAACAACCTCGTGCTGCAGAAGACCTTCAACTGCTACTGCTTCGAGCCGAACCTGGTCGGACAGGAGTCCGGCTACTCCGACATCATGGAAGAGGTCATGCCGGAGAAGCCGCTGGCCTATTCGCTGCCGATTCCCGACGGCTGGTGAGCGCCGCGTGCGCCGTTCGCAGCAATCCCTATCCCGACAGACTATGACGACCATGAAAATCACCACCGCCGACCACGAAGCGGCGTTCGTGCAGTCCGCACTCGATTCGCTCCACCGCGATCACAAGCTCGCCGAGGCCATTGCGCTGACCTTCGGGAAATGCGAATCGGCCGCCGACGTGATCGATCTGATTTTTCCGCTGATCACGAAGAAGCGGCGGGTCGATTACGTTCTCATGTACAGCATCGTGAGCAATCCGCGCACGCTGCTGCAGTTCCTTCGCGCGGCCGATTCGCGGCTGAGCCAGGCCGTCGCGTGGGCGCCCGCGTCGGTCGACGCGTCGTTGCGCGCCGCGGCCGCGGCGGCCGACCTCGGCTGGGACCGTGCGCAGCGCGTGCTGAAGTGCTGCGTGCTGTTCTCCGACTCGCCGCTCGAAATCGTCGCCAGCATCGCGTTCCTCGGCCGGCACGAAACCGCGTCGAGATTGCGGTCGGCGGCGCACAACGTCGAGCTGAGCCACCTGGTCAACTGAGCATATTGGCATCCCATGGATTTCGCTGAAAGCAAATCGCCGCCGTGGCATTCGGCCGTCACGCTGATGTGGCGCAGCCATCCGTGGCTGACGCTCGGCACGGTGCTGACGGGGCTGCTGAGCGGCGTCGCGTCGATCGTGGGCGTCGGCCTCATCAGCCGCGCGCTGCACGACCCGGACGAGCGACGCACGCTGCTGCTCGTGTTCATCGCGGTCAACGTCGTGGCGATCGTCTGCCGCAGCGGCGCTGCCGTGATGCCGTCCTATGCGTGCATGAAGCTGATGACGCGCCTGCGCGTCAACCTGTGCAAGCGGATCCTGGCGACCCCGCTCGACGAAATCGACCGGCGCGGCGCGCCGAACGTCCTGACGCTGCTCACCCAGGACATTCCGCAACTGAGCCAGACGCTGCTGACGATACCGACGATCATCGTTCAATCGGTCGTGCTGATCTGCAGCATCGCCTATCTCGCGTATCTGTCCTGGATCGTCTTCGCGTCGACGATGGTCCTGACGATCGTCGGCCTCGCGCTTTACCTGTTCTTCTACCGGAGGGCGGTCAATTTCACCGAGCGCGTTCGCGACGAGTTCGTGCGCTTCAACGAATACACGCACGGGCTCGTGTTCGGCATCAAGGAGCTCAAGCTCAACCGCGCGCGGCGGCGCTGGTTCACGCGTGCCGCGATCGAGCTGTCGTCGAAGCGCGTGGCCGGCTTCAATTACATCGAGCGCTTCTGGTTCATGGGCGGCGACACCATCGGCCAGATCACGGTGGCCGTGCTGCTCGGCTTCCTGCTGTTCGGCGTGCCGTCGCTCGGCGTCGTCGATCCGTCGGTGCTCACCGCGAGCATTCTCGCCGTGCTCTACATGATGGGTCCGCTGACCATGCTGATCAATATTCTGCCGATGGTGGCCGAGGGCAAGACGGCGCTCGCGCGGCTGGCGGAGTTCGGCTTCCTGGTCGACGACACGCAGGTCTCGCCCGCCGACCGCTCGCCCGAGCGTGCGCCGGAATCGTCATCGGCCGGCGCGTGGCGCGTCATCGAGCTGAAGGGCGTGAAGATGAACTACCGCGACAGCGAGTCGACGACCGACTTCGTGCTCGGCCCGATCGACATGACGATTCATGCCGGCGAGCTGGTCTACGTGATCGGCGGAAACGGCAGCGGCAAGAGCACCCTGGGCAAGGTGCTCAGCGGCCTGTATGCGCCCACCGAAGGCCACATCGCGCTCGATGGCGCAGTCGTCGACGACGATGCGCGGGAGCGCTACCGAAACCTGTTCTCCGCCGTCTTCACCGATTTCCATCTGTTCGACCGCGTGATCGGCCCCGATCGCGAGGACGAAGGCATCGCGCGTGCGCGCCGATACCTCGAGACGCTGAAGCTGGCTGACAAGATCAGGATCGACGGCAAGCATTACTCGACGACGACCGCGCTGTCGACCGGGCAACGCAAGCGGCTCGCGCTGCTTTGCGCGTACATCGAGGATCGCCCGATCTATATCCTCGACGAATGGGCCGCCGATCAGGACCCCGTTTTCAAGCGGTTTTTCTACGAGGTGCTGGTGCCCGACCTGCGAGCGCGCGGCAAGTGCGTCGTCATCATCACGCATGACGACCAGTACTTCGGGCTGGCCGATCGCGTCATTCGCCTCGAGCGCGGCCGGATCTTCTCCGATACGGCGATGGAAACCGCGCGAGCCGAAGCGGCAGGATGAGCGGCGCGCCGGGCGCGCGCGTCGCCGCGCCCGATTCACCGCCGGCCGTTCATCGGCTGTCCCTGCTATCCGTTACAGACGCGGCCGCCGCCCGGTGCTTAAATCACGTCGGCATCCGTGCGCGCAAGCGCAGCTTCAACGTCTCATCAGGAATCCATTCATGGAGTTCAGCAGATTGTTCGCACACGTCGGCGAAGCGATCTCGAGCAGCGGGAGCCGACGCTTTCCCCGCATGATGTACAGCCTGATCTCGGCGGCGGTCCCCGTCGACGAGATTCGCATTTCGGAATTTTCGGTCGACGCCGCGCCCGCCGGCGAGCTCGCGATGCGCAGCCTCGGCGCCGCGCCCGACAAGACCGGCGCGGCAGGGGCCGGCCATGAAGCGCAGATGCCGCCGCAAGCGAGCGCGCGCCGCGTGTACGTCGACGACACGCCGGCCGGCCTCGGCGCGGCCCCCGCGCTGGTCGAGCGCATCGTCGCGCTGCTGTCGGCAAACGCGTCGCCGCACGGCCGGCAATTCCATCTCGTGAGCCGCAAGCGCACGCACTGTTACGTGATCTCGTTGCATCGCGCCGAGACGGCGGACGATTTCTCGCCGCAGGAGCAGGACTTCATCAAGGAACTGTCGCACGTGCTGTTTCCGATCGTCGCGAGCCACGCGACGGCGCTGGGCTCGGCTCCGCCCTCACCGGCGCGGCTCGCCGCCGTTGTGCCGCCCGCGACGGAATCGGGCCGCGAGCGCGTCGCGCGGCGATTCGCCGAGCGTCTGCGGCATGCCGGCGTCACGCTGTCGGCGCGCGAGATCGACGCGTGCACTGCGCTGCTGGCCGGCGACACGGTGGCCGCGATCGCGATGCGCTTGGCGCTGCGCGAAAGCACCGTCGAGACTTACCTGAAGCGGGCCGCGGTGAAGCTCGGCTTCGGCGGCCGTCATGGCCTGACGCGGTGGATGCTGGACGAAACGGCCGGCGGCGCGACGGAAGCCGGCCTGGAGCGCGCCGGCGGCGCGTGCCGCGACTGCGGGGCGTCGCGCCTCGGTACCTGAACGCTCGCGGGTAGGATGCGCGAGGGCCGTCGGTTGCTCTGCGTGCGTTGAGCCCGGCGCCGCGCGCTGCTGCATGCCGGCCGCCGATGCAGGCGTCGTACGAACGCGTCACGTATCGCCACGGCGGCCGCGCTGTGCGTCGATTCGTACGCCGGCTATCGTACATTCGGACTCAACCGCGCCGCAGCGCCGACCGACATCGTCACGGCTCTTGCTGCAACCGGCGTCGAAGCGGCCGAGCACATCCGCAATCGGGGCTCGCTCGGCCTTGCCGGCGATCGTCGTCGATCGCCGGCATGAACCGGATCACGCTGCCGACGCGTAGGTCGTGCAGTCGTCGATCATCCATTTCGTGAGCCCGTGCCGGCCGCTGATGCCGAGCTTCACCGCGGCGCGCTTGATGTACGTCTCCACCGTGCTTTCCTTCACGCCGAGCTCTTCGGCCAGTTCCCGCAGCATCTTGCCCGCGAGCAGGCCGAGGCACACTTCGCTTTCGCGAGCGGACAGCGCGACCGCCGCTCGCGCCAGCCTCGACTCGAACTCGTGCCGCAGCGCGTCGACGCCCGGCAGGCCGCCGGTCGCGAGCGGCGCCGGCGCGCAGTCGCGCTCGCCGTGGCGGCGCGTCGACGCGTGCCATTCGACGAGCGGCAGCAGCGTATCGGCGAAATTCTTCAGGAACGACATTTCCCGCAACGAGAAGTCGTGATGCGATGCCGCGCGATGCAGCGAGATCACGTAGCGGCGGTTCGCCTTGCCCGACACCAGATGACACTGGAATCCATCGCATGCGCCGCGCGGCGGCGCGGCTTCGCTGCCGTGACCGTGCTGGCGCTGCGGGCTGATGTGGATGAGTTGCCGGTCGCTCGCGGACCGGATCCGGTTCAACAGCGGATGCGCCGGCTCGCGCTCGCCCTGCGCCGCCGCCGTGCCGAACGCGCCGAGCGACTGCACGTGCACCACTTCGCCGGCCGGCTTGTCGAGCGTCCATTCCGTCATTCGGGTGATGGCGAGCGGAACGGATTCGACCAGCAATGCATGCATGTCGGATGCGAATCGCTCGCTGCCGGCGCTCGAAATCACCTTCCCAAGCTTCGCGAATATCGCGACCATCTGACTCTCCTAGTTGTGCCTGCGTGACGACCAGCGGCGCAATGCCCGCGTGCATCGGCGCGATTTGCTGCCGCTGCTTCTCGACACGCATCGTTGCGCGCGGCTGCCGCGATTACCGCGCCGTCGCCACACGTGTTGAAGGCCAAAATCGAAAAACCCGACGACGTTTCGAACGGGATGAGTTCCCTGCAAATCAAGCAAAAATCGCAATCGAAAAATGAAACAATCATTTTCATTGAATTTGATCGGCATAAATACCCGCTGCGTATGATAGCCACGATTTTAGAAGTTTGCAGATGGCGTGATGGTGACTTCGTCGATTTTCGACCATCGAGAATACGAATTCAGCTTCCCCTACCGTCTGACACGTGAACGCAACATGAATCAGCTCGATAAATCAATATCATTTTGCATTGAATTTCTGTAACAATCCGATGACGTCGGCATACCACGAATTCTCGCCATTCGACGTTCCCGGCAGTTGGAATATCAACCTTTGCCGCGCCGTTTTTCTTTTAACCGTATGGCTTCGCGTTCCGCATACCGTGCATTGTTGCGAATCCCTCAATGCTCGGCCGAATATGCGCGACGAAAGGGCACAATTCATCGCGGCCGCCAGGCGGCCTCGTCCGACCGATTACCCCATTCGGCAATAAAAATCCACCTCGATAATATTTACGATGGCATCGACGCCTGCGTTGCAAAATACCCACAAAATGCCGTTCACTGGCTGCCGCAAACCCGTCATATTGAAGCCGCGCAGTTCATCAACTCCGCGGCTTGCTCACGGATGGATAAATTGCTAATCTCGCCCGGCGATATAACGCATGTGCAGTCCAATTACCTTGAATTACGATAGCGTTTATTCAGAAAATCGAAACATGCCTATAAACATTCACGCCGCATCATCTTTTATCGCGCGCCGTTGCTGACGGCCGCCCGCCGCAATTAAAGATTCAATCGAAATACCGATATTCCCTCGGCCGAAGGATCGGTCGACGGCTCGTTGCAAAAGTCGTCCGAAAAATACTCGTTTCTCTCGTTGAACGCCCGTGACGATGCGCGCTCGCGCCACCTCGTTCGCGCATCACACGCGCTTGAAGTGCCACACCCGCCTCAACGCATCGATTGCCGTTTCTCCAATCACAAAACGCATCCGAAGAACTGGAGCACACGATGAATCAAGACTTCCGAGACGAACCCGCGCGCCGATCCTTCCTGGCCGACATGGCGAAGCTGGCGGCGGCCGGCGTCGTCGCCGGCTGGACCCCGCTCTATCAGATCGCCGCGCACGCGCAGTCGGCCGGCGCGACGCCGCCCGGCTTTCCGGCCGACGTGCCGCTTTACAAGCAGGCGTTCCAGAACTGGAGCGGCGAAGTTGCCGTGCAAGACGTGTGGACGGCCGCGCCGCGCTCGGCCGATGACGTCGTCGCGATCGTCAACTGGGCGCGCGCGAACGGCTACCGCGTCCGACCGCGCGGCTACATGCACAACTGGTCGCCGTTGACGCTGGATCCGGGCGCCGGCGCCGCCAATGTCGTGCTGCTCGACACGACGAAGTCGCTGACGACCGTATCCGTCGACACGTCGGCGCGTCCGGCGCGCGTCACCGCGCAAACGGGCGTGTCGCTGGAGAGCTTGCTCGCGACGCTCGAGCAATATGGCCTCGGCTTGATCGCCGCACCTGCGCCCGGCGACATCACGCTCGGCGGCGCGCTCGCGATCGACGCGCACGGCACCGCGGTGCCGGCCACCGGCGAAACGCTGCAGCCGGGCCATAGCTATGGGTCGCTGAGCAATCTCGTCGTCGCGCTGACGGCGGTCGTGTTCGATTCGGCGCGGCAGCAATACGCGCTGCGCCGGTTCGAGCGCAACGATCCCGAGATCGGCGCGTTCCTTGCGCATCTCGGGATGGCCTTCGTCGTCGACGTCACGCTGATCGCCGGGCCCAACCAGCGGCTGCGCTGCCAGAGCTTCGTCGACATTCCGGCTTCGGAGTTGTTCGCACCGGCCGGCACGGCCGGCCGCACGATCTCATCGTTGCTCGACCGCTCGGGCCGGATCGAAGCGATCTGGTTTCCGTTCACGAGCGCCCCGTGGCTCAAGGTCTGGACGCCGACGCCCAGCAAGCCGTTGTTGTCGCGCACCGTCACGCAGCCGTACAACTATCCGTTCTCCGATTCGATCTCGCAGTCGATCTCGGATCTCGTGAAGCGGATCGTGATCGGCGGCGAAGCCTCGTTGACGCCGCTGTTCGGCCAGACGCAGTTCGCGGTGACGGCCGCCGGCCTCGCGCTCACGCTCAGTGCGGACCTCTGGGGCTGGTCGCGCACGGTGCTTCAGTACATCCGGCCGACGACGCTGCGCGTGACCGCGAACGGCTACGCCGTACTGGCGCGGCGCGCCGACGTGCAGCGCGTGATCGGCGAGTTCGTGCAGTTCTATCAGAACCGCATCGACGCGTACAAGGCACGCAACGAATATCCGATCAACGGCCCGGTCGAGATCCGCATCACCGGCCTCGACCAGCCGGCCGACGTCGGCGCTGCAGCGGTGGCGCCGACGCTGTCCGCGCTCACGCCGCGCCCCGATCACCCGGAATGGGACGTCGCCGTCTGGTTCGACATTCTGACGTTGCCCGGCACGCCCGGCGCCGACCGCTTCTATCGCGAGATCGAGCAATGGATGCTGGCCAACTACACGGGTTCGTATGCGATGCTGCGCCCCGAATGGTCGAAGGGCTGGGGCTACACCGACACCGCCGCCTGGCAGGACGGCACCATGCTGTCCGTCACGATCCCGCGCCTGTATCGCGACGGCCAATCAACGACAAGCAACTGGGACGCCGCGCGAGCGACGCTCGCGCGCTACGACCCGCAGCGGATCTTTCGCGCACCGCTGCACGACCGCTTGATGCCGTAGCGAACCGTGCGACTGCGGGCTCGCTCGATGCAACGGAGCCGATGCCGATAGCGGCGCGCGAGCCGGGCCTGTTCGGCGCATAGAGGACGGCCGGTCCGGTGCGCCGCGAGGTGACGACTCGGCTCGCGGCCCGCGGCCGTCTGCGCGTGTCCGAGCGGCCTCGCAGCCCGCTGTAAAAATCGACGCAGCGGCGATCGCGCCGATGCCCAGGCTCGCGTCGTTCGACCGATTCGGTTCGCTCGTCACGGTGTCGCGCACACGCGCCGTGAATCGTCGGCGGGACGATCGCGCGTCGCGTCGTTCGCGCACTTGACGAGGTTCGTAAGCGGAATCGAAGCGATGGGAAAGATTGCGGACGACGAACCGACGTTGCGCGGGCGCGTTACATGCGCTGCATCGATGAACGCAGCATGTACCGTACCGCGGATACGGCGAGCGCCGGGCGATACGCAACCTGCGCGTACCGCCCGGCGTCGCCCGTTCCGACGGCTGCTTGCTTCGCCTTCGATCAGCCGATCGATCAGCGTGTGGGCACGGACGCCCTGTCTCGTCACGCCAACTTCGGCTGCCGCACGCTTGCTCGTTCCAAAATCGGCGTCGCCGCGCATGCTCGCCGCGCCCACCGCATCTTCATCGAACCGACGCGTCGGCGTCGGCCTGGCGGCGCGTATTGCCGAGCACGGCGACGAGCACCAGCCCGCCGATCAGCCCGAGATGCTCGAAGAACGCGTTGAGCGCCATGAAGCGCGCGGCGCCCGACATGTTCCAGAAGTCGGCGGCCACCAGCATCGCGACGAGCGTCAACACGCCGAGGCCGCCGGCGCCGAGCCACGTGAAGCGCCGGGACAACACGCACAGCGGCCCGCCGATCTCGACCACGATCGCCATCGCGGCCCAGACGGGCCCGGGATGCAGGCCGAAGTGCGCCTGCTCCGCGGCAGCTGCATTGAAGTCGAGCAGCTTGTAAATGCCCGCGATCAGATACGCGGACACCAGCGCGGCGCGCGCGACCGGCAGCACCCACCGCTGCGACAGCAGTGCGCCGACCCAGGCCGGACAGTCGTAAGCCGCACGTGCCGTCATCTCAGATCGCCCAGCACGAGCATCCGAACGCGCCCCAGAAGCCCTTCGCGTCGGACGTCGGCAACGCGCTGCCCCATGCGCCCGCGTGCGCATGCTGGTGAACGTTGCATTCGTTCGCGCAGCCGCACATCGCGGCGGCCGCCGCGCGTTGCAGCGGCGCACCGGCGCGCTGCGTCGCGCCCCAGCCGCCGTAGCCGCCGAACTCGCGCACCGGCGACCAGTCGGGCATCGCCGGCGGGATCGGCGCGTCGTGCGACTCGAACGGCCCCGCACCCCAGACGATCTTGCCGTCGACCACCGTCAGCAACGCAGTCGTGGCGGCGATATCGTCCTCCGCGCACGCGAAGAAATCGCGGTCCGGGACCACGAGGTCGGCAAGCTGCCCCACCGCGATGCGCCCTTTCTTGCCTTCTTCGTTCGAGAACCACGTCACGTACTCGGTCCACATCCGCAGCGCGGTTTCGCGATCGAGCAGGTTGCGCTGCGGATACATCCTGAGGCCGCCGACCGTCTTGCCCGTCACGAGCCACGCGAGCGATACCCACGGGTTGTACGACGCCACGCGCGTCGCGTCGGTGCCGGCCGACACCTTCAGCCCCTTGCCGAGCATCTTCGCGACCGGCGGCGTCGCCTCGGCGGCTTGCGCGCCGTAGCGCTCGACGAAGTATTCGCCCTGATACGCCATCCGGTGCTGCACCGCGATGCCGCCGCCGAGCGCGGCGATCCGGTCCATCGATTTCTCGGTGATGGTTTCCGCGTGATCGAAGAACCAGTTCAGCCCTTCGAGCGGGATGTCCTTGTTGACCTTCTCGAACACGTCGAGCGCGCGGCTGATCGTCTCGTCATAGGTCGCGTGCATGCGCCACGGCCAGCGGTTCTCCGCGAGCACGCGCACGACGCCTTCGAGGTCGTCCTCCATCTGCGCGGGCAGGTCCGGGCGCGCCACGCGGAAATCTTCGAAGTCGGCCGCGGAAAACGCCAGCATCTCGCCGGCGCCGTTGTTGCGGAAGTAGTCGGTTCCGTCGTGATACTTGACGCTCTTGGTCCAGTTCACGAAGTCTTCCTTCTCGGCGTTCGGCTTCTGCGTGAACAGGTTGTACGCGATGCGGATCGTCATCTCGCCGGCGTCGTGCAGCTTGCGGATCACCTCGTAGTCTTCCGGGTAATTCTGCGAGCCGCCGCCCGCGTCGATCACGCCCGTGACGCCCAGCCGGTTCAGTTCGCGCATGAAATGGCGCGTCGAATTGTATTGATACTCGAACGGCAGCTTCGGCCCCTTCGCGAGCGTCGCGTAGAGGATCGTCGCGTTCGGGTTCGCGAGCAGCAGGCCGGTCGGGTTGCCGGCGGCATCGCGCAGGATGGTGCCGCCCGGCGGCTCCGGCGTGTCCTTCGTATAGCCGACGACACGCAGCGCCGCTGCGTTCAGCAGCGCACGATCGTACAGGTGCAGGATGAACACCGGCGTGTCCGGCGCGACTGCATTGAGTTCGTCGATCGTCGGCAGGCGCTTCTCGACGAACTGATGCTCGGTGAAGCCGCCGACCACGCGCACCCACTGCGGCGCGGGCGTCACGGCCACCTGGCGCTTGAGCATCTCCATCGCGACGGCGAGCGACGGCACGCCGTCCCAGCGCAGCTCCATGTTGTAGTTCAGTCCGCCACGAATCACGTGGCAGTGGTTGTCGATCAGGCCGGGCAGCACGCCGCGGCCGCCGAGATCGACCACCTTCGTCGCGCGGCCCGCGAGCGGCATCACGTCCGCGTCGCTGCCGACGGCGACGAAGCGGCCGGCGGCAATCGCGACCGCGGTCGCGATGGGGTTCGCGCGGTCGAGGGTCGTGAATCGCCCGTTATGCAGGATCAGATCCGGTTGGGTCACGGTTGCGGTCATGTGCATCACCTCTTGATGATCAGAAGCCAAACAGCTGTTTGACGGTGGGCAAGGCCTGCACGCCGATCAGCATGCCGAGCAACCCGACCAGCGCAATCAGCGGCGGTGCGGGAGAGCGAACCTTGATGGCGCTGTAAATCACACCGATCAGCAGGCCCGCACCAAGGGAAACCAGATAAGGTTCCATGCGATAAATCTCCCGGAGAATGTCGAACGCGGCGGCGGTGTGCCGGCCCGCATGCCGCGCGCGGCATGCGTGACGCGCTCACGTGCGCCCGCGCGGCAATGGCCGCTGCGGCGGTCGTAGCCCGTCTGCGCTTACTTCGCCGGAACCGGCGGGATCGACTCGTGCGGCGTCGCGGTGCGCGGCGCGGTCTTGTGGACCATCGTGTACGCGTAGTCGACGCCCATCCCGTACGCGCCCGAATGCTCCTTGGCGATCGCCATCACGGCGTCATACGTTTCGCGGCGCGCCCAGTCGCGTTGCCATTCGAGCAGCACCTGCTGCCACGTGACCGGCACCACGCCGGCCTGCACCATGCGCTGCATCGCGACGTCGTGCGCGGCTTGCGACGTGCCGCCCGATGCGTCGGACACCATGTAGATTTCGTAGTCGCCTTCGAGCATCGCGCACAGCGCGAAGGTCGTGTTGCAGACTTCGGTCCACAGGCCCGACACGACCACCTTCTTGCGGCCGTTGGCGGCCAGTGCGTCGCGCACTTTCTGGTCGTCCCACGAGTTCATCGACGTGCGTTCGAGCGTCTTCTGGTTCGGGAACACGTCGAGCAGTTCCGGATACGTGTGGCCCGAGAAGCTGTCGCTTTCGACGGTCGTGATCGTGGTCGGGATGTTGAAGACCTTCGCGGCCTTCGCGAGGCCGACGACGTTGTTCTTCAGCGTCTGGCGATCGATCGATTGCACGCCGAACGCCATCTGCGGCTGCTGGTCGATGAAGATCAGCTGGCTGTTGTGCGGAGTCAGTACTTCAAGCTTCGGGTTGCTCATGGCGATGATGTCCTTTGACGCGGAGAAATGTGAGGCTTGCCCCGCCGACGAATCTGCGAGGCGTCCGATGCGTTGTGTCGAGCGGTTCGACAGTCAACGCGCACCATTTCAGCGGCAAGCAGCCGACTACGCCAGTTAATCGTTCTGATTATCTCGACCAGCGATATTCAGGCTTAAAAGATCTGAATTTCAATGAAAGCACATGGGATGAACGCGAAGACCTGATAGGCTGATTCGAGACTTTCGGATCGCCGCCGAACCGGTCGCGATCGCTATTTCAACACGCTGTCCGTCACGTTCCATTGCCATGAAACCGTACGTTGCTTCACTTCTCGCCGGCATTCTCGCCGGCATCGTCTACGCGCTGATCGGCGTGCCGTCTCCGGCGCCGCCCACCATCGCGCTGGCCGGCTTGCTGGGCATTCTGGCGGGCGAACAGATTCTTCCCGTCGCGCGGCGGATGATCGGCGGCATTCGGCTCGGGACCGCCTGGCGCGAGGCGAAGTGCAGTCAGCATATGTTCGGTGCGCTGCCGGGCGGTCATGCGGCGGATGCTGGGGTGAAGCGCGATTGATGGCAGGACAGCCGGCTTGCGTGAGATCACGGCGGGGTCTGCAAACGGCCGTCGGATTTGGACGTGAGGCGTTGCCGCATGCGGCTCTGAGCGGAGAGCCCGCCGGCTTTTGCACGAGACGGACGATTGACGATTGAGGCGCCTCGACGGTGTCGCGGCGCACACCGTCACGACGTCACGTTCTGCGCGCCAAGCTCGCCGAGCAAGCAGCCGGCTGCTTGCCCATCCCAACAGCAGCGCAACCGCTGGGCATTCGCCGGCGCCACCGTCGAACCACCTGTCGACGAGCGATCGACGAATCCGCGCACGCCGCCCCCCTCATCCCCCCGCCCCACCGCCTCCCCGCACCCCGCTCCGATAAGCCCCCGGCGGCACCCCATACCAGCGCTTGAACGCCTGCGAAAAGCTCGATAAATCGCTGAAGCCGAGCCGTTCGGCCACTTCGGTCAGCGGCAGATGCGCGTCGCCGAGCAGCGCCTCGGCCATCGCGCCGCGGGCCTCGGCCAGCAGCGTACGGAACGTCGTGCCCTCCTCCTGCAGCCGGCGCTTCAGCGTGCGCGGGCTCGTGTTCATCAGCCGTGCGATGTCGTCGAGCGAAAACGGCACGTTGCCGGGCGTCGCGGTCAGATACTGCCGCACCATCTCCGCCGTGCCGATCCGGGCACGCCGCGCATCGAGCAGATGCGCGCACATCTGCTCGCACATCGAAACGGTCAGCGGATTCGCATGCGGCAATGGACGGTCCAGAAACGTGCGATCGAACCCGAGGCTGTTCGCCCGCGCGCCGAATACCGGTTCGATGCCGGCAATGCGCGGCGCGGCGCCACTCGGCGCGCTCGCCGCCTGCATCGTGAAGCGCGACAACCTGAAATCGCCGCCGCCGATTTCCTGCAGCAGCACGGCAGCGGCCGCCATGTCGCGCTCGACGAGGAAACGGCTCAGATCGGTCTCGAGCTCCGGCGCACCGAAATTCAGCACGCCCGTATGCGGCTCCTCGCGGTACGTGATCACCGTGTACGCATACGTGAGCGGCAGGAAGCGCATCGCGAGCGCCAGCGCGTCGCGCGCGGTCGCGCTCGCGATCAGCCCATAGCCCCACACGCCGTACGCGGAGAAGTGATAGCGCTGCCCGACCTCGAACCCGAGGCCCGGCGCACGCCCGAGCGCGCGCACCAGGTTGCCGGTCAGCCGCAGTTCCTGCGCGGCCGTCACCTCGGCGTTGGGATCGTCGAGCTGCGCGTCGGCGAGGCCCGTGCCGGCCAGCAGCCTTGCATGCGGCACGCCCCGTTCGTCGCCGAAATCGACCAGCAGCCGTGCGCTGGCCGGACTCCGGGTGAAGTCCCAGAAGCTCATGCGGAGAAACCCTCGAAGCGCCGATTTGGCCCAAATACTAAAACAATTGTCCCGAACCAGCATTGGTGTTTTCCCATGCGGCCCGCACCATCGGCGTCATCAGTCGTCGCCCGAACGACGCCAACACCCCGGAGGAGACACCATGCGACCGAGTCGCCCACCCGAGCTCGCCGCCCGCTTCGAACGCCAGCGCGCCGCCTATGCGCGCGATCCCGCGCCGCCGCTCGCGATCCGCCTGTCGCGGCTCGACCGTCTGCGTGCGCTGCTCGATACGCATGAAGCCGCGCTCGTGCAGGCGATCG
The DNA here is from genome assembly GCF_000262695.1 of Burkholderia sp. KJ006. Taxonomy (NCBI): domain Bacteria; kingdom Pseudomonadati; phylum Pseudomonadota; class Betaproteobacteria; order Burkholderiales; family Burkholderiaceae; genus Burkholderia; species Burkholderia sp. KJ006. Next base: position 634,976 of record NC_017922.1, read on the forward strand.
ACGCCGATTTCGGCGGACGCTCCGCGCACGAGACGCGGCTCGCCGAACTGTTCGTGGTCCGTAGCGGCCTGCGCCATGCGCGCGCGCACCTGCGGCAGTGGATGCGCGAGCGCCGCGTGCCGACCGCCGCGCATTTCCGGCCGGGCTACAACCGGATCGCGCCGCAACCGCGCGGTGTCGTCGGCGTGATGGCGCCGTGGAACTATCCGCTGCAGCTCGCGCTCGGGCCGGCGGTCGCCGCGCTCGCCGCCGGCAACCGCGTGCTGGTCAAGCCGTCCGACCTGACGCCGCGGCTGTCGGCCCTGCTCGAATCGCTCGTCGCCGACGCGTTCGATGTGGACGAACTCGCCGTCGTCACCGGCGACGTCGACACCGCGAAGGCGTTCGCGCGCCTGCCGTTCGACCATCTGTTCTTCACCGGCTCGACCGCGGTCGGGCGCGACGTCGCGCAGGCCGCGGCCGCGAACCTGACGCCGGTCACGCTGGAGCTGGGCGGCAAGTCGCCGGCGATCGTCGACCCGTCGTGCGATCTGGCGCACGCGGCCGCGCGCATCGCGTTCGGCAAGCTGCTCAACGCCGGCCAGACCTGCATCGCGCCCGACTATCTGCTGGTGCCGGCCGGCACCGCCGAGACCGTCGCGGCACGCGTGGCGGACGCGATCGCGCATCACTACCCGACGCTCGCCGCCAATCCCGACTACACGTCGATCATCGCCGCCACGCATCGCGACCGCCTCGCGGCGCTCGTCGACGACGCGCGCGCCGGCGGCGCACGCGTGCGCGAAGTGAACCCGGCAGGCGAACGCTTCGCTGCCGGCTCGCGCAAGTTCGCGCCGACCCTCGTGCTGGACGCGCGCGACACGATGCGCGTGATGCGCGAGGAGATCTTCGGCCCGGTGCTGCCGATCGTCGAATACGCGGATCTCGACGATGCGATCGACCGCGTGAACCGCGGCCCGCGCCCGCTCGCGCTGTACTGGTTCGGCCGCGACGCCGCGCGGCGCGATCGCGTGCTGCGCGAGACGGCGTCGGGCGGCGTCACGGTGAACGACTGCCTGTGGCATCTCGCGCAGGAGCACCAGCCGTTCGGCGGCGTCGGCGCGAGCGGCATCGGCGCCTATCACGGCAAATGGGGCTTCGATACGTTCAGCCACCACAAGCCCGTGTTCCATCAGGCGCGCCGCAGCGGCACCGCGCTGTTCCATCCGCCGTACGGCAAGACCTTCGATCTGCTGCTGCGCGTGCTGACGCGCTTCGCGTGACCATCGACCACTGGGAGACGATTCCATGAGCAGGACTTTCGACTACATCGTCGTCGGCGGCGGTTCGGGCGGCTGCGTCGCCGCGGGACGGCTGACCGAGGACCCTTCCGTGACCGTCTGCGTGCTGGAGGCCGGCGGCCGCGGCGACGACGCGCTCGTCAACGTGCCGACCGGCGCGGTCGCGATGCTGCCGACGCGCGTGAACAACTGGGCGTTCGACACCGTGCCGCAGTCTGGGCTCGGCGGACGCATCGGCTACCAGCCGCGCGGCAAGGCGCTCGGCGGCTCGTCCGCGATCAACGCGATGGTGTACGTCCGCGGCCATCGCGTCGACTACGACGGCTGGGCCGCGCTCGGCAACGAAGGCTGGGCCTACGACGACGTGCTGCCGTACTTCCGGCTCAGCGAACACAACGAACGCTTCGACGACGCGTTTCACGGCCGCGACGGCCCGCTGTGGGTCAGCGACCTGCGTACCGGCAACCCGTTCCATGCGCGCTATCTCGAAGCGGCGCGACAGGCCGGGCTGCCGCTCACCGACGACTTCAACGGCGCGCAGCAGGAAGGCATCGGCCTCTACCAGGTCACGCAGAAGCACGGCGAGCGATGGAGTGCGGCGCGCGCGTATCTGCTGCCGCACGTCGGCCGCCGCGACAACCTGAGCGTCGAGACGCACGCGCAGGTGCTGCGCATCCTGTTCGACGGGACGCGCGCAACGGGCGTCGAGGTGCGGCAGCACGGCGAGGTGCGCACCTTGCGGGCCCGGCGCGAGGTCGTGCTCGCGGCCGGCGCGCTGCAGACGCCGCAACTGCTGATGCTGTCGGGCGTCGGCCCGGCCGACGAACTGCAGCGGCTCGGCATTCCGGTGCGCGTCGCTCTGCCGGGCGTCGGCCGCAACCTGCAGGACCATCCGGACTTCGTCCTCGGCTACCGCACCCGCGGCGTCGACACGATGGGCGTGTCCGCACGCGGCGCGCTGCGCCTGCTGCGCGAATTCGCGCGCTTTCGGCGCGAGCGGCGCGGCATGCTGACGTCCAATTTCGCCGAAGGCGGCGGCTTCCTGACGACCCGCGCCGGCCTCGCCGCGCCCGACATCCAGCTGCACTTCGTGGTCGCGCTGGTCGACGATCATGCGCGCCGGCACCATGCCGGCCACGGGCTGTCGTGCCACGTGTGCCTGCTGCGCCCGCGCAGCCGCGGCACGGTCACGCTGCACAGCGCCGATCCGCTCGCGGCGCCGCGCATCGATCCGGCGTTCTTCGCCGATCCGCGCGACCTCGACGACATGGTCGCCGGCTTCCGGCTCACGCGCCGTTTGATGGAAGCGCCGGCGCTGGCCGACTGGACCACGCGCGACGTGTTCACCGCCAACGTGAGCACCGACGACGAGATCCGCGACGTATTGCGGCGCCGCACCGATACCGTCTATCACCCGGTCGGCACCTGCCGGATGGGACGCGACGCGCTCGCCGTCGTCGATCCGCAACTGCGCGTGCATGGCGTCGACGGGCTGCGCATCGTCGATGCGTCGGTGATGCCGACGCTGATCGGTGGCAATACCAATGCGCCGACGATCATGATCGCCGAGAAGGCGGTCGACCTGATCCGTGGCGTGCGCCGCGTGCCCGCGCGGCCGTCCATCGACACCGCATCCGAAACCGCCGCCCCATCGTGCCCGTCCTGCACCTCGGACGCGGCCCACCACCCGGAGGAAAACCGTCATGTCGTCGCCTGAAACGTCACGTCCCGCCGAAGCGAGCGCACCGCTCGCGGCCATCGTCATCGGCGCCGGCTTCGCCGGCATCGGCATGGCTGTCGCGCTGCAACGCGCCGGCATACACGACTTCGTGATCGTCGAGCGTTCGCACGACGTCGGTGGCGTGTGGCGCGACAACCGCTACCCCGGCGCCGCATGCGACGTGCCTTCGCATCTGTACTCGTTCTCGTTCGAGCCGAACGCGAACTGGTCGCGCGTGTTCGCACCGCAACCGGAGATTCATGCGTACCTGCAGCATTGCGCGCGCAAGTACGGGCTGGCACGCCATCTGCGCTTCGGCGCCGAGGTCGAGCACGCACGCTATGACGAAGCCGGTGCGTTGTGGCGCGTCGCGCTCGCCGACGGCACGACGCTCAGCGCCGCCGTGCTGATCAGCGGCACCGGCCAGTTGAGCCGGCCGGCGCTGCCCAAACTGCCCGGCATCGATACGTTCCGCGGCCGCGCGTTCCACTCCGCGCAATGGGATCGCGACTATCCGCTCGCGGGCAAGCGCGTGGCGGTAGTGGGCACCGGCGCATCGGCGATCCAGTTCGTGCCGGCGATCGCCGGCGACGTCGCGCGGCTGCTCGTGTTCCAGCGTTCGCCGGCCTACGTGCTGCCGCGCCCGGATCGACCGTATCGCCGCTGGGAACGCACGCTGTTTCGCCGCTTGCCGGGGGCGATGAAGCTGCATCGCGCGTCGATCTACCTGCGTTACGAATCGCGCGCGATCGCCTTCACGCGGCTGCACGGGCTGATGGACTTCGCGGTCGGCCGGCCGTTCCGGAAGCTGCTCGCACGCGACGTGCGCGACCCTGCGCTGCGCAGCAAGCTCACGCCCGACTATCCGATCGGCTGCAAGCGGATCCTGCTGTCGAGCGACTACCTCGCCGCGCTCGGACGCGACAACGTCGAGCTCGTCACGCGGGGCATCCGCCGCGTGACCGAAACGGGCATCGAGACCGACGACGGCGTTCACCATCAAGTCGATGCGATCGTCTACGGCACCGGTTTTGCCGCGACCGAATTCCTGTCGCCGATGCGCATCACCGGTCGCGACGGGCTCGACCTGAACGACGCGTGGCGGCGCGGCGCGCAGGCGTATCTGGGCGTCACCGTGCCGGGCTTTCCGAACTTCTTCATGCTGTACGGCCCGAACACGAACCTCGGCCACAACTCGATCGTCTACATGCTCGAAAGCCAGATCGCGCACGTGATGCGCTGCCTCCGCGCGATGCAGCGCGACGGCGCGAGCGCGATCGACGTCGACCCGCGCCGCTACCGCCGCTACAACGCGCACGTGCAACAACGGCTCGAAGGCTCGGTGTGGAGCGGCTGCAAGAGCTGGTACGTCGACGCGTCGGGCCACAACAGCACGAACTGGCCCGGCTTCACGCTCAGCTACCGCTGGATCACGCGCTTCACCGGCCTGTCCGCGTATCGCTTCTCGCGACCGCTGGCCGGCGACACCGCGCCGGCACAGGCGGTCGTCGTCGCGCCGCCTGCCGGGCGCGTGGAAGCGCTGGCCGCAGCGTCGTTGCGCGGTTTCCTGCGCGCTGCGTTCCGGCCGCTGATCGGGCCGCCGTTCGGCGCGCGCGTGCAGCGCCGCGTCGTCGCGATGCTGTCGCCGCTGATGCCCGGCGCGGGCGGCACGCTGCGCTACCGGACGGCTGCCGCCGGCGTGCCGGTCGAAGTGATCGCGCCGAAACGTGGCGACGCCGGCGGCGCGATCCTCTACCTGCATGGCGGCGCCTTCTGCGTCGGCAGCCCGCGCACGCATCGCAGCGTGACGACGCGCCTCGCGGCCGAAGCCGGGCTGCCGGTGTGGGCGCCCGACTACCGGCTCGCGCCCGAGCATCCGAGCCCGGCGGCCGTCGACGACGCGCTGGCCGCGTACGACGCGTTGCGCGCGCAGGGCTACGCGCCGCACCGCATCGTGATCGCCGGCGATTCGGCCGGCGGCGCGCTCGCACTGGCGCTCGCCATAGCGCTGCGCGAGCGCGGCGAGCCGGCCGCGGCCGCGCTGCTGCTGATCTCGCCCGTGACCGACGCGGCGCTCGGCGGCGCCACGCTCGCCTCGCGCCGCCACGACGATCCGATGATCCGCCGCGGCTGGCTCGAACAGGGGCTGCGCTGGTATCACGGCGCGGGCGCCGGCGCGTCGCGCGGCCCGCTCGACGCCGACCTGCGCGGGCTGCCGCCGATGCTGGTGCAGGTCGGCGATCAGGAGGTGCTGCTGTCGGACGCCCAACGGCTCGCCGCGCATGCGCGCGCATGCGGCGTGCCGTGCCGGCTCGAGATTCATGCCGCGCGCTGGCATGTGTTTCATCTGCAGGCGTTCTATCTGCAATCGGCGCGCGACGCGTTGCGGACGCTGGCCGGATTCGCCGCGCAGCGCGTTGCCGCGCCGGTGTAGTGTTGCTTGCTGCGGCGATGCTTGACGAGCCTGGCGGTCGTACGCGGCTGCCAGAGCACGCCCACCGCGCCCGCATGCGCGTCAAAACCGATGCCGGATCCCGACCGCCATCACCAACTGGTTCGCGCCGGATGCGCGCGAGAAATTCGAGATCTGCGCGCCGGCAATGCCCGTTCCGGCCAGTCCGTTCGCATGCTGGAACAGCGCTTCCGTATAAACGTCGGTGCGCGGCGACAGCGCATCGATCGCGATGACGCCCGCTTGCTGCCATCGCGGCCGCGCCGCGCCCGCCGCACCGTCGAACGACGCGACGGTGAACACGTAGTCGGCCGCGACGGTCCATTTGCGCGTCAGCGCGTAGCGCGCGTTGATCTCCGCGTTGTGGAACGTGATGTTCGCGCCGTGCAGCACGATCGGCGCATCGGCGACGTTGTTGATCGACGTGACCGCATCGAGCCGCGTGCGCGTCGCGATCGCGGACACCCGCAGCCGGTCCCACGTATAAGCGGCCGCCGCGCTGACGGTGCGCTGCCGCGCCGCGTTGAACGGCGCGCCGGCCGGCTCCGCGCCATCGGCATTGGCGGGCGGCAGATTGCCTTCGCGGTCGAATGCGAGGTAGCTCACGCCGGCCGAAAACGGCCCGTGCTCGTAGGTGACCGCGAACGCGTAGCCGCGGTTGTCGCCGAAGCCGCCGGCCTCGTTCGAGAACCCGTAGGTCGCGCCGAACCGGAAGCCGCCGAGCAGCGGGCTCGTGTACTTCACCGAGTTGTTGGTGCGCGTGTAGTTCGCGAGATTGTCGTTGTCGAACGGATGCGCGAACGCGACGCCGCCGAACGGCGTGCCGGCCAATGCAAACGGCTGGACCAGTTGCAGCGTCGAATCGAACTGGCGGCCGACCGTCACCGTGCCGTACCGGCCGGACGCGAGCCCCACGTAAGACTGGAAGCCGAACAGCCGCCCTTGCTGCCCGAGCGCGCCGCTGGTGACCGCAAAACCCGTCGCGAGCAGAAACAACGCGTTCAGATCGGCGCCGAGCGGCTCGTTGCCGGAGAGCGTCAAGCGGCTCACGTTGGCGTCGCCGGATTTCGCCTGGAACGCGTGCGCGTCGCCGCGGTGGCTGCCGATGTCGTCGACGAACGCGATCCCGCCGTCGATCAGGCCGGAAATCGCGACCGTGCCCTGCGCACGCGCGACGGCCGGAATGAACAGCGCGACGATGCAGCCGCGCACGGCGGCTCGAATCCGTGGGTTCATACGCGCTGCCGCGATGCGCTCGACGGCTTGCCGGACGCCGCTTCCGCGCGGCGCAACGGCGCGCGCTGCACGGCCGAGATGCGCGAACGCAGCGCATGGACGATCCACGCACGCTCGGCCACTTCCCGCTGAATTTCGCGCGCGTGGCCCGACGCGTGATCGCCGTCGCGCGAGCTTTCCGGCCGCGTCGCGTGCGCGTGCGCCGGCGCGGCGTCGGCGATCAGGCGCGCGGCGTCGCGCGCGGCTGCGGCAATCGTCGCCCGGTCCAGCGCGTCGAGCGTATCGTCGAGATACTCGACCGGCGCGAGCGCGCCGACCAGCGCCTTCATCTGCTGCATCGCGACGGTTGCGCTCGCGGTGCGCGGGTCGGACGCAATCGATTCGAAGCGCGTCGCCGCGATGGTCGCATCGAGCCGATCGATCGCAACGCACGCCTGGCGGCGCAGCACGGTCAGCGATTCGCGGCGCGCGCGCGCGTGCGCGGGCGCGTCGTCGCCGACCGCGCGCAGGTAGGTCGCGGTGGCCGCCATCGCGAGATCGGCCACCTCGCCGATCCGGTGATGCTCGCGGTCGGGCCATGCGAGCAGGCTGATGACCACGCCGACCAGCACCCCGGCAAAACTGTTGCCGACCCGCAGCGCGGCCAGCATCCATGACGGCCCGATCGGCGTCCCGAGATGCGCGACCAGAATGAAATGCGACGTCAGGAACAGGATGTACGACACGTAGCTCACGCTGCGCGTCGCGAGCGTGCCGGTGGCGAGCGGCAGCACCGCGAGCGCCAGCAGCAACGGATCGTGAACCAGCAGCGACACGGCCGATGCGAGCACCGCGCCGAGCAGCGTGCCGCCGATGCGCAGCCCGGACAGCTTCACCGTCTGCGACAGCGTCGGCTGCATGATGAACATCGTCGTCAGCGCGAGCCAGTATCCCTGCTGCACGCCCGAGATGCGCGCGAGCGCGACGGCGATCATCGCGGCCACGGCAAGACGCGACGCATATCGATGAAACGGATTCGGCGCGACGATCTCGCGGCGCAGCGCGGCGAGCCGGCCCGCGCCGCGCGCGGGCTTGCCCGGTGCCGGCGCGGTGAGCGCCGCAGGAGCGGTCGCGGTAGAAGGCGACTCCACCGCCGGATGAAGCAGCACTGCCGCGTATCGCGCGATCAGCGTTTCGCACGCGCGCAACCACGTCAGCCCCGCGTCGTCGCGATGCGCAACGCGAAACTCGGCGACGCGCCCCGCGAGCGTCGCGCGGAGTTCGGCGAGGTCGTTCGCGAGCGACTGCGCCGCGTCGGCGGCCGCGCCGTCGCGGCCAACGGCGCGCGGACACGCTTCCACGAGCCGCGCCAGTTGCGCGAGCACCGGCGCGAGCAGCGCGGCGGCTTCGCGCCGTTCGCCGACGCCAGCCGCGGCGATGTGCGACTCGAGGCCGGCGAGCAACGCCATCGCGCGTTCCGCATCGGCGCGCCACTTGGCGGACAGCGGCGGAAGACCGCCGCGCGGGTGCATCGACACGGCGATCATCGCGTCGAGGCGCGCGCGCAATGCCGCGCGGCCGCGCTCGAGCGAGGCGGAATCGCCGTTCGCGGCCCGTGCGAGCCGTTCGACGAAGTTCGCCATCGCATGCAGGAACGCCATCGTCGCCATCCGCGCGCGTGCGCTGCCGTCGGTCTGCCACAGGACGATGCCGGCCAGCGTCGCCCAGACGCTGCCGCCGAAGTAGAACAGCGCGTACTGCACGGCCGACGCGCCGCCATGGACCGGAAAGCATGCAGAGACGGCGCATGCGGTCGCGGTCAGAATGCCGCGCGTGCCGGCCGCGCCGCCCCACTTGCGCGCCGACGCGCCCAGATACGCGACGGCCCCGACGATGACGATCGACAGCGGCGGCAGCGCATGCGTCGCGATCGCGCTGGCGGACGCCAGGCCGCCCAGCATCCCGAACGACAGGCCGGTGGCGAGGCGGCCGGCGGCCGGGCGCTCGGACTCGTCGGCGAGGCAGGTCCAGAACGCGGCGATCGCGGACCAGCACAGCATCGGCATATGCAGCCGCGCCGCGGCGACGGCCGGCACGACACAGATCAGCCCGCCGCGCAGCGCTTCGGCGAGCGGCAGGTAGTGTCCGCCGAGATTGACGAAGCGCCGCAATCGGTCGCGAGCGGTTGAGACTAGACCCATCGTCGATCCTGCGCGCTCAACGTGCGTCGCCTGCGAGCGGGACCGGAATCACGGTCAGCGACCGGATGCCCTGCGCACCGCGGATCAGCACGCCTTCGATGTCGGCCGTCGCGGACGGCCCGCTCATCAGGCACGCGTAGCGCGCCGCGAAGAACTCGGGGCGGTGATACGCGTGATGCAGGTTGCCGACGATCTGCGCCGGGTCGAGCAGCGCGACCAGATGTTGCGACAGGTAGCCGAGCGCGTTCACGCGATACTCGCGCTCGCTCAGATAGAGCGAGCCGGTTTCCGCGACCGCGAACGCCGGCCGCACGATCCCGACGTCGACGTCGTTCAGCTCGTGCGGCCGCTCGACGGCTTCGATGCGCCGCGTGCCGGCCACCTCGGGCACCGCCGAACAGACCACCCGCGCGTCCGGAAAGCGCGCGCGGAGCAGCGCGTCGAGGTCGCCGTCCGCCGGCGGCTCGCACCAGATGCCGCCGACCCGCGCGAGCGCCTGCTTGAACGCGTCGAGCGCGGGCGGCAGATCCTGATCGAACAACGGCACCGCCGGCAGCGGCGCCGGCGTCCGGCCGGCCGCGCGCAGGCGGGAAAGGATCAGGTCGCGGCTGCTCATTTCTTGTTCCTCTTCAGATACCAGTCACGGAAAGTTTCGGCCGGCGGCTCCGGCAGTTCGCGCTGCTTGCCCCACTCGTTGAGCGGGTTGTACAGCACCGCGCGCGGCAGCGTCGAGATCGCGCCGGCGGCGCCCTTGATCGCCGCGCGATAGAGCTTCGGCCGGGACAGCACCTTGCCGGCGACCGTCATCGCTTCGCGCTTGACGAACGGCAGCGCGTGCCGCTCGGCGATGATCTGCCGCCACTTGTAGATCTGCTCGTGGATGTTGATCTTGACCGGGCACACGTTCGTGCAGCTGCCGTTCATCGTCGACGCGAACGGCAGCGAGCTGTATTTCTTGAAGTCGTAGGTCGGGTTGATGATCGCGCCGATCGGACCGGAGTAGACGCCGCCGTAGCTCAGCCCGCTGCTGCGCCGGTAGACCGGGCACGTGTTCATGCACGCGCCGCAGCGGATGCACTTCAGCGAATACCAGAAGTCGTCCATCGCGAGCCGCTCGGAGCGGCCGTTGTCGACCAGCACGAAGTGCATTTCGCCGCCGTCGCGCGGCCCGCGGAAATGCGACGTGTACTGCGTGATCGGCGAGCCGAGCGCGTTGCGCGACAGCATGCGGATGAAGAGGCCGAGGTGCTCGAGCTTCGGAATCAGCTTCTCGATGCCGATCGACGCGATGTGCAGCGGCGGCAGGTTGGCGCTTAGGTCGGCATTGCCTTCGTTCGTGCAGACGGTGATGCCGCCCGTCTCCGCCACCGCGAAGTTGCAGCCCGTCATGCCCGCTTCCGCGGCGAGGAAGTGCGGGCGCGTGGCCTGCCGCTGCGCCTCGGCCAGCCGCGGAATGCTGCTTTCGGCCGGATCGGTGCCGAACGAGGCCGCAAAGGTCTGCGCCACGTCCGTCGCGAGCTTGTGTACGGCCGGCACGACGATATGCGACGGCATCTCGTCGTCGAGCTGCTGAATCCGCTCGCCGAGATCGGTTTCGACCACCGCGATGCCGCGCGCCTCGAGGTACGGGCGCATCTCGCACTCCTCGGTCAGCATCGACTTGCTCTTGACCAGCGTGCGCACGTTGCGGCCCTGCAGGATGTCGTAGACGATCCGGTTGTGCTCTTCCGCGTCCTTCGCCCAATGCACGACCACGCCGTTCGCGGTCGCATTGCGCTCGAACTGCTCGAGATAGTCGGGCAGATGCGTGAGCGTGTGCTCTTTGACCGCGGACGCGAGCGCGCGCATCGTTTCCCATTCGGGGATCGCATGCACGGCCTCGTCGCGCGCGGTGCGCAGCCCCCAGAGGCGCTTGTCGTGGAACTCGACGTGTTTCTCGTCGGCGATGAACTTCTTCGAGTAACCGACGTGGTCGACGCGTTTCATGCTCGTGCTCCGTTCAGGATGCTCGCGATGTGGATGAACTTCAGGCCGAGTCCGAGGCGCTCCGAGCAGCCCTTCTGGTGCATCAGGCACGACGAATCGGCCGACACGACGTACTCGGCGCCGTTGCGCGCATGATCGCGCACCTTGTCGGCGCCCATCCGCGCGGATACCGGCTCCTCCGAGACACAGAACGTGCCGCCGAAGCCGCAGCATTCGTCGGGACGGTCGGGCTCGATGAACTCGATGCCCTTCACGCCCTTGAGCAGCGTCAGCGGCTTCGAGAAGAACGGGCCGCCGATTTCGGACATGCTGGCGGTCTTCAGGCCGCGCAGCGTGCCGCAACTGTTGTGCAGGCCGACCTTGTGCGGAAATTCCGCCCACGGAAAGTCGCGCACCTGCAGCACGTCGTGAATGAACTCGACCAGCTCGTAGGTGTTGCGGCGGACCGCGAGCGCGTCGGGCGTCTGATCGGCCGCGCTCAGATGGTCGCGCACGTGATGCACGCAGCTGCCGCTCGGCGCGACGATGTAGTCGTAGCCGGCGAAGTTGCGCACGAACAGGTTCTCGGTGGCCGCGGCCTGCTTTTCACAGCCGCTGTTTCCCATCGGCTGCCCGCAGCAGGTCTGGTCGAGCGGATAGTCGACCTCGCAGCCGAGGCGCTCGAGCAGTTCGAGCGTCGCGACGCCCACGTCGGGAAAGAACGCGTCGATGAAGCACGGGATGAACAAGGCTACTTTCAATGCAGCGGCTCCTGAAAACGGTTTGCTGGTTCGGGGTACGGCGCGGCCGCGGCGGATCAGTCGTGCGCTTCGCGGTACTTCGCGAACTTCGACGTCTGGCCGATCCCCGGGTTGAAGCAGTTGCACGGGTCGAGCCCTTCGTAGAACGCCTTGAGCGCCGGCTTCGCGTGGTACAGGTGCCCGACGTTGTGCTCGGCCGGATATTCGGCGCGGCGCGCGTCGAGCAGCTTCCACATCGCGTGTTCGAGCGCGAGGCAGTCGTTGCCCTTCTTGACGATGTAGTCCTGGTGGAACACGTGGCACAGGAAGTGGCCGTAATACAGCTTGATCGCGATCGGCGCGTCGATGTCGGGCGGCAGCGTCTCGAACCAGTCGCGATCGTTGCGGCGAAGCGCGATGTCGAGCGCGACGATGTCCTCAACGTCGCGGGTATGCACGTTGCGGTAGCGGATCGCCGCGCCGGCCGCCGCGAACCGGTGCAGGAACGCCTTCTCGCCTTCCGCCGGCGTGCATTCGAAGAACGCGCCCGTGCGCTTCGCGAAGAACGACGTCAGGAAGCTGCGCGCTTCCTCCGCGGTATCGGCCGATACCTTCAGCATCAGATGATGTTCGTAGCGCTTGCCGTAGTCGCGAATGCGCGGCGGCAGGTGATTCGGAAACAGGTTGCTGACGGCCTGCATCACGCGATCGCTCAGATGCCGCGGCAGGAAGCCGAGCCGGTCGAACCACGCGTCGCATTTGCTCTTGAAGCCGAACAGCATCGGCATGCGCTTCGTGCCGAAGTGGCGGATCATCAGGAACGTGTCCTTGCCGTACTTCTGCGCGATGTCGAACGCGTCGCGGTGCAGGTATTCGCCCGCGATCGGCAGCCGCTTGAACTGCGTGAGCGCGTGGCGGCGGATGTCGGTCAGCTCGTCGATGTCGTTGGTGCCGATGTAGAACACCTTCGCACCGGCTTCGATCGGAAACGTGTCGAGGCGCACCGCGAACACCATCACCTTGCCGGCCGAGCCCGATGCTTCGTGCAGCCGCAGCGGATCGGCGTTGTAGCGCGCGGGCGTGTCGGCATCGACGTCGCGCACGTGCTCGGCGTAGTGGTGATCGGAACCGGACGCATCGCCGTCGACGATGTCGCGCTCCGAGAAGTCGCCGTTGTCGAGGCGCGCGAGGATTTCCTCCGGCACCGCGCCCAGGCGCACGTCGAGATGGTTCACGAGCTTCAGGCGCCCGTCCGCACCGACCTGGGCGAACACCGACATCTCCGTATAAGCCGGGCCGCGCTGCACCAGCGCGCCGCCGGAGTTGTTGCAGACGCCGCCGATCACCGATGCGCCGATGCACGACGAGCCGATCACCGAGTGCGGCTCGCGCCCGAGCGGTTTCAGCGTCTGCTCGAGCTGATCGAGCGTCGCGCCCGGCAGGCAGATCACCTGCTTGCCGCTTTTGATGACGTGCACCTTGCGGATCCGTGCGGTGCTGACGATCACGATGTCGCGGTCGTAGTCGTCGCCGTCGGGCGTCGAGCCGCCTGTGAGACCGGTGTTCGACGCCTGGCAGATCACGATCACGTTCGCGGCCACGCAGGCCTGCAGCACCTTCCATTGCTGGAGCAGCGTGCCGGGCCGCACCACCGCGAGCGTCCGGCCTTCGCCGAACCGGAAGCCGGTCCGGTAGCGCCGCGTGTCCCGCTCGTTCGTCAGTACGTCCTGCTGGCCGACGATTTCCGTCAGCGAACGGATGAACGCCTCATGCCGCCCGGTGGGCGGCGCAAGCGGCGAAGACGATTCGCCTGATACGGTTGACACGTGAATTCTCCTGTTGACCGAGCGCGGAAGAGGGATTGAACGGCGCCGCAGCGGCGTCCGATCGGAATGCCGTAAGGCTAGGCGTGCGGGGCGGTGAAGTCCAATATCGCGTGGACGCGATTTCAAGACGAAATGCATATCGCTCGCCGCGCGGGCGGGCGTGCAGGCGGCGCGGCGGGTCGCGCGGCGGCGGCGATTGGGGGCGTGGTGCGGGGTGGTTTGCGGGCAGTTTGCCGGCGGATCGCCCGCGGTTTTCTGCTCCCGCGCGGCGTGCCGCGTCGAATCGACGGGCCGATGCCGCTAACGGCGCCCGTGGGCGCCGGCGCTCATGGCTTTCACGGCGTCGCGGCGCCGTCGGCCGTTTCGCGCGCGAGCGTGCGGACGGCGCGCACGAGATTCTGAATCACCGGCGATTTTTCGCGCGGCCGGTGAACGAGCACGATCGGCGAGCGCAGCGGCTCACCCTGCAAGCCGTGGTACGTGACGCGATCCGTCGGCGCCTGGCGCACCGACTCGGGAATCAGCGTCACGCCGAAGCCGGCCGCGACGAGGTTCACCGACGCGGGGATCTGCGGCGACTCCATTTCGATGGTCGGCGTGAAGCCGGCTGCCCAGCACGCGCCGACGATCGCGTCGTACAACGCGGGGCCGATCGCGCGCGGGAACAACACCAGCGGGTCGTCGGACAGCGCGTGCAGCGCGAGCACCGGCTCCGCGCCGTGGCGGTGGCCGGACGGCAGCACGGCCAGAAAGCGCTCTTCGACCAGCGGCTGCACGGCCAGGCCGCGGCAATCGAGCGGCAGGCGCACGAGCGCCGCATCGACGCGCGCCTCGAGCACCTTGTCGATCAGCGCCGGGCTGTTGCTCTCTTCGCAGTGGATCAGGACGTCCGGATAGTCGCGCCGGAAGCGTTGCATCAGCGACGCGACGAATGGATGGAACACGATCGAGCCGGCAAAGCCCAGCACGAGCCGGCCGCTCAGGCCGCGCCCGGCGTTCTGCGCTTCGGCGAGCGCGAGCTCGGCTTCTTCGACGATATGCTTCGCGCGCTCGCGGAACAGGCGGCCGGCGTCGGTCAGTTCGACGCGCCGCGGATGGCGGATGAACAGGCGTGTGCCGATCTCGCGCTCGAGCTTCAGGATCTGCTGACTCAGCGGCGGCTGCGCGATGCCGAGAAACTCGGCGGCCTCGGTGAAATGCAGATACTCGGCCACCGCGAGGAAGTAGCGTAGCTGACGGAATTCCATGCGGGTGTCGGGTCGGAAAAGCGTGGGGCTCGGGGCCGGGGGAAGGCTTGGGGGGCGATTTTAACTCGGGCGGGCGGGGGGTGGGTTTTGGCGGGGTATGGGGGCCCTCCAACAGAATTCGCTATCTGGACCGGCGCGAGATCGCGTGACCAATGCGGTCGATCCGGTGGCGGCGAGACTACCGCGCAAAGAGCCGACGCTGTGCGAGTCGTCGTCCGCGGTGGCACGCATGTTTCGATGCCGCGTTCGTCGTCGCGAGGCGCGGCACATGCGGACAGCCTCGCCGCATTCCCCGCCAACGCTCACCCCACCCGAAACCCACCCTGCTCCACCGTCAACCCAGCAAACACCGACCAATCGCAATCGCCCATGCCCGCCTCGACGGCTTCCTCCATTCGATCCCGCACCACCGCGAGCATCGGCAACGTGCGGCCCGCCTGCGCGGCGGCGTCGCCCGCGAGGCGCAGATCCTTCAATCCGAGCGACGCCTTGAAGCCGGGCCGATACGCGTTCTCGACGATATTGCGCGAATAGGTCCGATACGGACGGCTGCCGAACAGCGTGCCGAGGATCAACTCGAAGAACCGCGTGCGAGAAAGCCCGTTCGCCTCAGTGAGCACGACCGCTTCGGCCATCGCTTCGATCGCCATCGTGATCATCATGTTGCACGCGAGTTTCGCGGCATAAGCGGCGGGCGGCGCTTCGCCCATGTCCCATACCTGCTTGCCGATGGCGTCGAGCGCCGGCATGACGCGCGCGAGCGCCGCCGGCGCGCCCGCGGCCAGCACGTTCAGCTCGCCCTGCGCCGCGACGTCGGGTCGCCCGAGCACCGGCGCAGCCACATAAGCGACGCCCGCCGCGCGATGAAGCGCGACCAGCTCGTGCGCGAACGCGACCGAGATCGTCGATGCGACCACATGCACGAGCCCCGGCCGCGCCTGCTGCAACAGCTTCGCATCGAGCAGCACGGCGCGGATCGCCGCGTCGTCGGACAGCATCGTCAACGCAACGTCGGCCTGCAGCGCATGCACCGGCGCGTCGACCATGCGCACGCCGTCGACGGCGCCGCCCGACCGATTCCACGCCGTCACCGCATGGCCGGCGGCGACCAGATTGCGGGCCATCTCGCGCCCCATCGAACCCATCCCGATGATGCCGATTTCCATTCGACTCTCCTTGCGCACACGCGCGTTCACGAGGTGCTGTGCAGCGGCTCGGCTGCCTCGGTATGTTCGACGAGCCAGCTCAGCACCGGCGCCAGCGCCTCATCGGAGTTCTTCTCGTAGATGAGCCCGTGGCCGTTGCCGAACACCCGATGGTCGGGCAGATGCAGCACTTCAGCGTGGCTGCCGGCTGCGTTGAGTTGCCCGCCGCCCGATGTGCGGCGGTCCGGCCGAAGCCGCAGTCGATCGCGACGACATGCGGTGGATCGAAGTCTGTCAAATTCAGTTTCGTGCGGCAATTCAATATAATGAACAGCATCCGTTCATTTTTGTGGGTACATCGATATGGAGTGGAGCGACGTCCGGATCTTCCTCGCGATTGCGCGTACGGGCACGCTCGGCGCGGCGGCACGCGCGCTGGCGCTGAGTCACCCGACGATCGGGCGACGCTTGCGCGCGCTGGAAGCGTCGATGGGGCAAGTGCTGTTTCAGCGAACCGCGGACGGCTTCGTTCTGACCGAGGAAGGCGTCGCCATCCTGCCGCTCGCCGAGCAGATGGAAGAAAGCGCGCTGACGATGGAGCGCCGGCTGACCGGCGAGCAGCAAAAGCTCGAAGGCACGCTGAAGATATCGTCGTCCGACTGGTTCGGCGCGTATGTGTTGCCGCCCGTGATCGCCGAGTATTCGCGCGACTATCCGCTGGTTGAAATCGACGTGCTGACCGGCACGCGCCTGTTCAATCTCGCCCAGCGTGAAGCGGACGTCGCCTTCCGGATCGTTCCATTCACCGGGCAGGACATCGTGCAGCGCCGGCTGACGCGGATGCGCTACGGCGTCTACGTGGCGGCCGCGCATGCCGATCCGGTCGAAGGCGACGGCGCCGGGCACCGCCTGATCGCGATGGATACGTCGACCGGGAGCTTCCCCGACATCGACTGGCTGAAAGCGCGCTTTCCGAATGCGGGCATGGTATTGCAATCGAATAACCGGAATGTCCAGGCCCAGATGTGCGGCCGCGGTTTGGGCATTGCCGTATTGCCGCGGCCGGTCGGCGATCAGCTCGCGACCATTCGCAGGCTCGAGTTACGCGACGAGCCGCCGCAACGCGATATCTGGATGGGCTACCACCGCGATCTCAGGCGGCTGCATCGCTTGCGCGCGTTCGTCGATCTCGCGGTCAAGCACATCGGCAACGAATGAATCGCAACGACCCGCGGCCGCGAAAGCCTCACGCGGCAATCCAACGTCGAGCCCGATAATTCACCGCGTACCACTAAACATTCGCGGCCGAACGGAAGTGACGGCACCGACCTATCCGCAGGGCAGCGGTCGTTCAGGCATCTGCTTCGACGCGTATAGAACGACGCTTCACGTCTTACCAAATCACACATTCAAGTGCTTAGCAAGCCAAATATGCTGGCTCAGCCATCACACTGCTGGATATACGAAATATTCGGCATTCGAAATTCTCATCTAAGTTCTTCTCCGCTTGATTTTAATCAATATAGATATGCCCGCCGCTGCCTTATAAACCTTAAAGGGAATACTTGATATTTCCTGTTTTCATCATACGGATGATCGCAGTGCGAGCATCCAATCGACTGGCATCAAGGCGCGGCATGTATTTGTTTCTTATGTTTGGTTTGTTGTGCTGCGCAATCGTCGTCCTGTTCTGGACCAATCCACGGGACGGCGATCGGTAGAGCATTCAACCGGTACGGGTGTGCGTCGCCTTGCTCACGACCACATCCGCACGACGCAACGCGCCACAGCGGACGTAAAGAACGCGAATACCCACCATCGACGCCTCACGCAATACCGCCCGATAGCACCCCGAACAGATACACCGATGCCGTTGCGACAACGGCCGACGTGCTGCCGACGCACGTGCGCCGGACTCAGAATTTGTGCGCCACGCCGACCATGAACATGTCCTGGTCCTTGTCGTTGCGGGTCGCGACACGGTTGAAGCGCACGCTCGCCGCCCAATCCTCGGTCACCTGATAACTTACCTGCGCGCTGAGCAACGCATTGAGCCGCGTCTGGCTCGACGCTTCGTCGCGATCGCGTGACAGATACGGGCCGACGCCGGCCGACAGCGTCCAATTGCTGCCGACCGGCGCGACGTACCAGAATTGCGCGGCCACGCCGCGCCGGCCCGCGACGCCATTGTTGCCTTCGTAGACGAAGCTCGCCGAATAGGCCCACGCAGTGCCGAACGGCCGCCGGACTTCGACCATGTACCCCTTCTCCATCGGCACTTGCGGACGGTTGGTCTGCGACGTGCCGGCCCACACCGCGACCTGCGTCTTGCCGTCGGATACCGCCGGATGCGACTGGCCGCCGAAGTCGGAGCCGATGCCGAACAGCACCGCGTCGGAATTGAAGCCGCCGAGCATCTGCACGTGGTTGTATTGCACCTTGACGAAGAAGCGATCGGGAACGACGTAATAGCGCATCGCCGCCGACGCGCGCACGCCCCATCGCTTGTCGTTGCGCGCCTCGTTGTCGACGTGCGTGGTGTCCATGCTGAAGTACGGCCCCGCCGACAGTTCGAGCACCCACCGATTGGCGAGCGGCCAACGAAACGAGCCGAGCGCCGCGAAGCCGTCGCGGTGATGGTCGAGCGGATGCCCTTCGTTCAGGTACGCGACATAGACCGACAGGTAGTCGTTCAACACGTCGCCGAAACCGACTTCGTAGGCGCGCCAGTGCATATCGCCGCCCTCGGTCGCGCGGCCGTCGCCATACACCGCATAGACGTCGATCGTCCGGTCAGCTGACTTGGGGGTGGCAGGCAAGTCCGGCGCGCCGTCGGCGGCGCGGGCATGCAGTGGAGACGCCAGCAATGCGAAACCGGCGATCGAACTCGTGACAACGAAGCGCAAGCAGACGCGACGATATCGTCCCATTTCGCCCCCGTTACTATCTTCACGCCTCGATAATCGGGGCTATGGCCAGCCAGGCCCGGCATGATTCTCGCCCCCAGTCGCAGTCATGATCCGGGGGGTGTTGTCACCGGGCCTGGTGGGTGGCTGGTGATCGCTGATAGGGGTTTGGCCGGGATATCCCGACGCCGTCCGTAACGTGGATGCCGAGACTTGCCACCGTTGTTGCAGGCCAATCCGTTCACTCTGCAGAAACTTCGATGCAAGACACTCAACAACGTGACGCCGTCGATGTCTTTGTCGGCGTCGATGTCGGTAAGGGCCACCATCACGCCGTGGCACTCGATCGGAACGGTAAGCGCTTGTACAACAAGGCTCTACCCAACGACGAGGCCAAACTGCGCGCCCTCATCGCCGAACTCAAGACTCACGGTCGACTGCTGTTCGTCGTCGATCAGCCTTCCACCATCGGCGCGCTTCCTGTAGCCGTCGCCCGCGCTGAAGGCGTACTCGTCGCCTATCTGCCCGGACTGGCCATGCGCCGCATCGCTGATTTGCACGCCGGAGAAGCCAAGACCGATGCCCGCGACGCCGCGATCATTGCCGAAGCCGCTCGCTCGATGCCGCATACGCTGCGCTCGCTTCGACTGGCCGACGAGCAACTCGCTGAACTTACCATGCTCTGCGGCTTCGATGACGACCTCGCCGCTCAGGTCACGCAAACCAGCAACCGCATTCGCGGGCTGCTTACCCAGATCCATCCGGCGCTCGAGCGTGTCCTCGGACCGCGCCTTGACCATCCAGCGGTACTCGATCTGCTTGAGCACTATCCGTCGCCCGCCGCGCTTGCCGGCACCAGCGAGAAGACGCTCGCCAATCGCCTGACCAAGCTCGCTCCGCGCATGGGCAAAGGCTTAGCGGCCGAGATCGTTCAGGCACTGAGCAAAAAAGCCGTGACCGTGCCCGGCACGCAAGCCGCCACCATCGTCATGCCCCGTTTAGCCCAGCAGCTTGCGGCATTGCGTAAGCAACGCGACGAGATCGCTGCCGAAGTGGAGCGATTGGTGCTTGCTCACCCTCTTTGGCCGGTCCTGACCAGCATGCCGGGAGTCGGCGTCAGGACCGCCGCCAGACTCCTGACCGAGGTCGCTCATAAGGCGTTCGCTTCGGCGGCGCATCTGGCGGCCTACGCCGGCCTCGCGCCGGTTACCCGACGCTCAGGTTCATCGATACGCGGTGAACATCCATCCAGACGCGGCAACAAGGTGCTCAAGCGCGCCTTGTTCCTATCCGCCTTCGCGGCCTTGCGGGACCCAGTCTCACGGGCCTATTACTCGCGCAAGATCCAGCAAGGCAAGCGTCATAACCAAGCGCTCATCGCGCTCGCGCGGCGACGCTGCGACGTTCTGTTCGCCATGCTGCGCGACGGCACCATTTACCAACCCAAGTCAGCCCCTAACGCTTGACGAAACACATAGGGGCACCCCTCACGTTGGGCACCGCGGTTTCGTGGACAAGTCGCTGGCGATTATAGGTGGCGCCGGGCCGTGAGGACCAGCCCGGAGATGCACGTAGGCGTGCGGATAGCAGCGCGCCTGCGGTGAACGCAGTCGCTGGCGATTATAGGTGGCGCCGGGCCGTGAGGACCAGCCCGGAGATGCACGTAGGCGTGCGGATAGCAGCGCGCCTGCGGTGAACGCAGGCGCGGCAGTGATGATAGTGAGGGCCGCGCGGTCTATCGGCGCGTGTCGCCGAACGTGGCGTCCGGCGGCGTCCGGCCGTCATGCCGGGCCCTCGGCGCACATCGTCAACGCGCCGGATCGCGAACTGCCGAGCGCCGCGCGAAGCGCTCGACTTTGGTCATACGAAACGATCGACGGCCGCGGCTCGCTACGTTCCGCTACGTTCCGCGGCGCGCCGGCAAACGCTCAGGCGTCGCCCTGCGCCGCGCCGATCCGAAATACCGAGACGGTCGCCGCGAGCTGCTCGGCCTGCGCCTTCAGCGACAGCGCCGACGACGACGCCTGCTGAACCAGCGCCGCGTTCTGCTGCGTGACCTGATCCATCTGCGTCACGGCCTGGTTCACCTGCTCGATGCCCTTCGACTGCTCGTCGGATGCGGCGGCGATCTCGCCCATCAACACCTGCACGCGCTGCACCGACGCGAGGATCTCCGACATCCGGTCGGTCGCACGGTCGACCTGGCGCGCGCCCGTCTCGACGCGCCGCAGCGAATCGTTGATCAACTCCTTGATCTCGCGCGACGCGGTGGCGCTGCGCTGCGCGAGCGAGCGCACCTCGCCCGCGACCACCGCGAATCCGCGGCCCTGCTCGCCGGCGCGCGCCGCTTCGACGGCCGCGTTCAGCGACAGGATGTTGGTCTGGAACGCGATGCCTTCGATGACCGAGGTGATTTCCGCGATCTTGCCGGACGCGTCGGACAGGCCGCGCATCGTGCCGACTACTTCCTGCGTCGCCTGATTGCCCTCTTCGGTCAGCATTGCCGCGTTGTGCACCACCTGGTTCGCCTGCTTCGCGTTGTCGGCGTTCTGGCGCACGGTCGACGTCAGCTGCTCCATCGACGCAGCCGTTTCTTCCAGCGACGCGGCCTGCTCCTCCGTGCGCTGCGACAGGTCCAGGTTGCCGGCCGTGATTTCATGCGCAGACGTCTCGATGGACCGGGAGCCTTCGCGCACGATCCGGATGGTCTGCAGCAGCTTGCTCTGCATCGTCTGCAGGCCGCTCATCAATTGGCCCATTTCATCTGACGATTCGACGTCGATCCGCGTCGTCAGGTCGCCCTCGGCGATCGCGCTGAAGTGGCCGAGCGCACGCGCCAGCGGCACGCCGATCGCGTTCTGCAGCGACCACCACGTGAACGCCGCCGCGCCCAGCGCGACCGCGATGCCCGCGATCGCGAAGCCGACGAACCAGTGAAAGCGGCCCTGCGCGGCATCGAACGTCACGCGCGACGCGCTCATCTGGATCCGGCCGAGCGCATCCATCGAATCCGATGCGTCGATGAACAGCGACGGCGGGATGTGCCGCCACACGTTCGGAATGTTCGCGGGATCGCGCGCGGCGATCGCGGTGAACATCGGCTCGAGGCCGTGCTCGACGAGCGCGTTGAACTTCGTGTTCGCGTCGGCTGCGCGGCGCGCTTCCTCAGGGCCGGAAAGCCGCAGCCCACGATAGGTGTCCCATGCCTTCTTCGACGCGGCGAGCAGCTCGCGGGCCGTGGCGCTCTCTTGCGCGACGTCGGGGCTGTCCGGATCGAGCGCGATGCGATACAGCCACAGACGCGTTCTCGACAGCGCGACGTTGGCCTGCCCGAGCGCCTCCGACGACGCCAGCCGTTCCGAATAGAGCGTCTTCACATCGTCGTTGCTGATCGCGACGCCGATGACGCCGATGAAGCCGCCGATGACGAGCAACACCCCGAGAAAGCCCATTGCGAGCGCCAGCCGGACGCGAATGCTTAAATTTCTGATCATGAAGAGGCGAACGTTGAGCACGAAACCGTTGCATGCGACGCATGCGTGTGAAGCCGATCGAAGCGGCACGTGCGGGACCGATGCCTCGATAACGACCAAAGCGGCGCGCGAATTAGTGCGGAGCCCGTAATGGACGTTTCCTGAAGCCGAGATTAATGGGGGGAATTTGGCGTGGTAGCAGCAGCGCGAGCCGGTTCATTGCTCGCGCGTGCGTGGGTGACGGCGTGGCGCAGGTCACGCGATGACATTCATCCGACCAATCCTACAACAACACGATTTTTTTTGGAACGCGAAATCGCGCAGCGACGATCCGCACGACGACGTGATGACCGCGCCGGCATCCATGCTCAGCGCGCAGCGGCCTCCGTATTGCGCACGCTGCCGAGGAAGCGCCCCAACTCGACCGTCTGCGGACGCTCGAAGATGTCCTCGGCGCTCCCGCTCTCCCAGACTCGCCCTTGATGCATGAACACGATCCTGTCGCTGACCGCACGCGCGAAGTTCATCTCGTGCGTGACCATGATCAGCGTCATGTGCTCGCGCGCCAGCTGCTCGACGACGCCCAGCACCTCGCCCACCAGTTCGGGATCGAGCGCGGACGTGATCTCGTCGCACAGCAGCACGCTCGGCTTCATCGCGAGCGCCCGCGCGATCGCGACGCGTTGCTGCTGGCCGCCCGACAGCTGGTCGGGAAATGCGTCGAACTTGTCGCCGAGGCCGACGCGCTCGAGCATCAGTTCGGCGACCGCGCGCGCCTGCTGCCGATGCGCGCGCTTCACGACCGTCTGCGCCAGCATCACGTTCTGGCCGGCGCTCAGGTGCGGAAACAGGTTGTACTGCTGGAACACCATGCCGACCTTGAGCCGCAGTGCGCGCAACTCCGAGTGCCGCGCGTCGACGCATTCGCCGTCGATCGAGATGCTGCCCGCGTCGATGCGCTCGAGCCCGTTGAGCGTGCGCAGCAGCGTGCTCTTGCCCGAGCCGCTGCGGCCGATGATCGAAACGACCTGGCCGCGCTCGACGGAAAAATCGATGCCCTTGAGCACATGATGGGTGCCGAAGTACTTCTCGACACCGCGGGTTTCAACGAGCGGCATGCCATCTCCTTTGCAACGTGCGCGCATAACGCGTGAGCGGATAACAGAGTGCGAAATAGATCAGCGCGACGAGCCCGTACACGACGAACGGCCGGAACGTCGCGTTCGAGATCGCGATGCCGGTCTTGGTCAGCTCGGTGAAGCCGATGATCGACACGAGCGCCGTATCCTTGACGGCCTGCACGCCGAAGCCGACCGTCGGCGCGACCGCGATGCGCGCGGCCTGCGGCAGGATCACGTGCCGCAACTGCTCGACGTAGCTCATCGCGAGGCTCGCCGACGCTTCCCACTGCCCTTTCGGCACCGCCTCGACGCAGCCTCGCCAGATTTCGGCCAGATAGGCGCTCGTGAAGAACGTGAGCCCTGCGGTCGCGGCGACCCACGGCGGCACGTCGAAGCCGAGCAGCGGCAGACCGAAGAACACGATGAACAGCTGCATCAGCAGCGGCGTGCCCTGGAACACCTCGATGTAGACCTTCGCGCAGCCGCGCAGCAGCGTCGAGCCCGACACGCGCATCACGAGCACCGCGAGGCCGACGATGCCGCCGGACAGGAACGACACGATCGACAGCACGACCGTCCAGCGCGCGGCGAGCAGCAGGTTCGCGAGAATCTGCCCGAACGAGAATTCGATCATCGCGCACCTCGCACGCGGCGGGAGAACAACCGCCGCCCCATCGATCCGAGCGCGCCGCGCAGCAGCAGCGCCATCGCCAGATATGCGGCGGTGATGACGAAATACGTCTCGAATGCGCGGAAGTTGCGCGACTGGATGTAGCCGGCCGCGTAGGTCAGATCGGCCACCGAGATCTGCGACACGACCGCCGAACCGAGCATCGTGATCACGATCTGGCTCGACAGCGCCGGGAACACCTTCGCGAGCGCCTGCGGCAGCACGACGTGACGCAGCATCTGTGCGCGCGACATCGCGAGCGCGGACGCGGCCTCGACGTGTCCGTTCGGCACCGCGGCGACGCCCGCGCGCACGATCTCGACCGAATACGCGCCGAGATTGAGCGTCATCGCGAGGATCGCGGCCGCGTATTCGCCGATATGCACGCCGAGCGCCGGCAGGCCGAAGAAGATGAAGAACAGCTGGACGACGAACGGCGTATTGCGGATCGCCTCGACGTACGCGCCGATCAGCGGCCGCAGCCGCACGGCCGCGCGCGCGTCGACGCTGTAGGCGGCCGCGCCGAGTATGCCGATCGCCACGCCGAGCACGGTCGCGACCGCGGTCAGCGCGAGCGTGGTCGCGGCGCCGCTCGCGAACACGCCGGCGTAGTCGGCAAGCTCGCCGAATTGAAGCTGGTAGCTCATGACGGTCGATGGATTCAGGTTTGACGATGCAAGCCGCTGCGGCGGCCGCCGGGCGCGCCGCGGCGGCGGATCAGGCGGGGCAGCGGCCGGTCACAGCCCGGCCGGCAGCGGCTGGCCGAGCCACTTCTTCGACATCACGCCGAGCGTGCCGTCCTGCTTTGCATGCGCGATGGCGTCGTCGATCTTCGCGAGCAGGCGCGGTTCGTTCTTGTTGACGCCGACGAAGCACGGCGAATTCTTGATCACGAACTTGACCTCGGGCCGGCGCGGCGGATTCTTCGCGAGAATCGCCGCGGCCACGATGTTGCCGGCCGCGATCAGCTGCACCTGCCCGGAGAGGAACGCCTGGATCGTCGCGTTGTTGTCCTCGAAGCGCTTGATGGTCGCGTTCGGCGCGAGTTGCGTCAGCGCGATCTCCTCGAGCGCGCCGCGCGTGGCGCCGACCGTCTTGCCGGTGAGATCGGCCGGCGTGCTCACCTTCACGTCGGCCGGCCCGAACACGCCCTGGAAATACGGCGCGTAGGCGCTCGAGAAGTCGATGACCTTCTCGCGCTCCGGGGTCTTGCCGAGCGACGAGATCACCATGTCGACCTTGTTGGTCGTCAGGTACGGAATCCGGTTCGCGCTGTTCACCGGCACGAGCGCCAGCTTCACGCCGAGCGCGCGCGCGAGCAAGCCGGCCATGTCGATGTCGTAGCCTTGCGGCTGCATGTCGGTGCCGACCGAGCCGAACGGCGGATAGTCTTCAGGCACCGCGACGCGCAGCGTGCCGCTCTTGGCGATGGTGTCGAGCGCGTCGGCCTGGGCCGGGGCTGCGGCGAACAGCGCCGTCACGGAGGCAGCGAGCAACGCAGCCAGCCACGTGCGTCGGGAAAACGGTCGAATCGTCAGGCTCACGGTCAATCATCCTCGTCTGGTATGTCGTCGGGCGGCGCGCAACGATTGCGCGGCCGGCACCACACCAGCAAGAAGCGGGCCATCGTCGTGAATCGGCTGTCGCATCGGCATCGCACACACGCGCCGGCGATCTGCATTCCTCATTTCGGTGCATCGCCCGACGCGGCGCGCGGCCGTTGCCCATTCGCAGCGCGCGCGAGCGCACCAAATTAACCGGCTGGTTCACGCGCGGCGCGACGATGGCGATGAGGTTGCGCGCGGGTCGAACGTCGATGGCCGCGGATGCGCGTGGCGCGGCGCGTCGGTTGGACCGATCGGCCCGCAACGCGATGGCGAGAGGAAGGCATTACGCACGCCGTGCGCGGCCGGCCGCGCGCATCCCGCCCGAAATACCGCAGCGGATGCGCGCTCGGGATACCTATCGACCCTGCACCGGCAAGGTCACGCGCACGCCGAATCCGCCGCCGTTCAGCCCGTCGACGTAGGTCAGACGCCCGCCGAGCTTGGCCACGATCCGCGCGACGATCGACAGCCCCAGGCCGCTGCCGCTCGCGTCATGATCGGCACCGCGAAAGAACCGGTCCTGCAAGCGCGCCAGATCCTCGGTCGGCACGCCGGGGCCGTCGTCGCACACCTGGAGCGTGACCGCGTCGGCGTCCTGCCAAGATGCGATTTCGACGTGCCCATGCTCGCGGCCGTACTTGATCGCGTTATCGACGAGGTTGTCGAGCAGCACGCGAAGCAGCGTGGGCGGCGCGTGCATGACGACGCGGCCATCGACCCGCGACGTCACGGACATCTCCTTGCGCTCCGCGCGCGCCTGATGATCGTTCACGCATGCGGCGATCAATTGACGAAGATCGACGTCCGCGCCGTCAAGCGGAACCGTCTCGTCGAGCCGCGCCAGCGCGAGCAACTGATCGGCCAGATGCGTGCTGCGGTCGACGCCCTCGACGACCCGCTGCATCGCGCGCCGCTGGCGCTCCGGATCGCGCGCGGTGAGCGCTACCTGCGCCTGGACCTTGATGGCGGCGAGCGGCGTCTTCAGCTCGTGCGCCGCGTCGCTGGTGAACGCGCGCTCGCGAACGAGCGAGTCGCGCAGGCGTTGCAGCAACGTATTGAGCGCGGCGACCAGCGGACGCACTTCATCGGGAATGCCGTGCGTGCCGATTGCGTCAAGGTTGTCGGCCGAGCGCGCTTCGATCGCGTCGGACAGCGTGCGCAGCGGCGTCAGGCTGCGGCCGATCGCGAACCAGATCAGCACCGCCAGCACCGGCAGCGCGAACGCCAGCGGCCGCGCCACGCGCCGCGCGACTTCGGCGGACAGGTCCGAGCGGCGCGTGCGCTGCTCGAAGATGCTCACCGTCCGGCCGCGCGCGGCATCGGTCAGCACGTACGCGTGCCACTTCGGATTGCCCGACTCGGCCGCGCCGGATGCAGCAGCCGCAGACGCCGGCACGTCGAGCGCCGCGAGACCCGGACTGGCCGCGAGGACGTGCCCGTCGGCATCGCTGACCTGGTACAGCATCGGCGGCGCGGCATCGTTGTCGCCGTCGTCGTCGTCGCGGCCGGCGAGCACGATCTCGGCGAAGCGCGGCAGGTCGCGCGCGTCGAGCACCGCGAAGGTCCGGGCGATCTGCTCGACGCGCGTTTCGTACCATTCGTCCGCTTCGTGAATCGCCTGACGATAGCTCGACACGAGCGAATAGGCCCACACCACCACCACGCCCGACAGCACGAGCAAGGTCAGCCGTTGCCGGATCGAACGCATCACGACGCCTTCTCCACCACGTAGCCCACGCCGCGGATCGTGCGGATCAGGTCGGCGCCGAGCTTCTTGCGCAGGTTCGACACGTGCACCTCGATCGCATTGCTCTCGATCTCCTCGTTCCAGCCGTACAGGCTGTCCTGCAGCTGCGCGCGCGACAGCGGGCGGCCCTGATTCGACAGCAGTTCGACCAGCAACGCGCATTCGCGCGACGTCAGCGCGATTCGCTCGGCGCCGCGGGTGGCCGTCATCAAGGCGGGATCGACCGACAGGTCGCCGTATTCGATCGTGTCGGTGCTGCGCCCCTGCGAACGCCGCACGAGCGCACGGCAGCGCGCGACCAGCTCGGTCAGGTCGAACGGCTTGCCGAGATAATCGTCGGCGCCCGCGCTCAGGCCGCTCACGCGATCGGCCACCGTGTCGCGAGCGGTCATCACCAGCACCGGCGTATGGTCGCGACGCTTGCGAAGCCACGCGAGCAGCTCGACGCCGGACATGCGCGGCAAGCCCAGATCCAGCACGACGAGGTCGTACGGCGTGGTTTCGAGCGCCAGTTGCGCATGCCGGCCGTCGTGCGCCCAGTCGACCGTCATGCCGGCCTCGCTCAGCCCGTCCTCCACGCCGCTGCCGATCAGCTTGTCGTCCTCCACGAGCAATACCCGCATGATGCGCAACTCCTCTTCGATCCGGACCTCGCGTCCGTTGCGGCACGATAACCGCAGGCGTGCCCGCGCATCAAGCGGGTCGCGGCCGAAATCGGGCCTTAAGAATCCGTTAACGTCGGCGCCCTATCGTCGCGCTCACCGATACTGCCGACCCGAAACGCCCATGAAGACGCCCGCATTCCGATTCCGCTTCTGCGCCGCGCTCGCCGCGCTGCTCGTCGTGACCGCCGCGCCCGCGCAGGCGGGCGAGATCAAGCCGCTGATGCGCGACATGAAGCAGACGATGCAACGCGCGCTGAACAGCCGGACGACCGCCGAGATGCGCGGCTACGTCACCCGGCTCGAAAGCGACGCGCAACAGGCGAGCCGCCAGCGCTATCGCAGCGACCAGTCGACCTACGACGAAGGCATGCGCACCTTGCAGCGCGAACTGACCGAAGTCGATCGCGCGATCGCGGCGAACGATCTGCCGGCCGCCAAGCAGGCATTGCGCCGCATCAACGACACGAAGAAGCACTACCACGACCTGCTCGGCTGAGCCGATCGCACTCCCCGCCTGCCACTGAACGATATTTCGTCATGAAGACCGCTACCCGTTATCCGCTGTCGATCAGCCTGCTCCATTGGCTGCTGGCCGTCGCACTGATCGGCAACCTGATCGTCGGCCTGCTGCTGGACGACAACGAAGACCTGGTCGGCCTGCACAAGTCGATCGGCGTCGCCATTCTCTTGCTCGTGGCGCTGCGTCTCGGCAACCGGCTGCGCGCGCGCGACCGGCTGCCGCCGTCGGTCAATCCCGCCGGCACGCTGCGGCATTCGGCCGAACGCGCCGTCCACGGGCTGCTGTATGCACTGATGCTGGCGATCCCGGTGCTCGGCTGGCTGAAGACGAACGCGGCCGGGCACCCGGCCAGCTGCTTCGGGCTTTTTTCGCTGCCGACGCTGGTCGCGAAGAACCGCGAGCTGTCGCACTGGCTCGGCGAACTGCACGCACTCACCGCCTACGCGCTCGTCGCGCTGGTCGGCCTGCACGTCGCCGCGGCCGTGGCCCATCGTGTGGTCCACGCGGAAAACGTCCTGCCGCGCATCCTGCCGTGGTCGGCCCGTTCCGGCCGACGCGGGCTGCAGGCGAAGGATATCGGCTGACGCCGGCATTGCGATGCGCGGCGGCCGGACCGCTTCGAGAAGCGGCAGGAAACCGGCGTCGCGCGTCGCCCGCACGTCTCGGCAGCCATGCGGCAGACCGAACGCGATCGGCAGGCGCACACGCTCCACGCGACCGTTGATCTTCGTCAACGCCTCGGTGTCCACACCCTTCAACGACGGGCGGCGGTCGATCAATATCGACGTATCGCAACCGGGCTTCATGCGCGCAGCCGAAGCGAGCCGCGAGCACGCCGGTCATTCCGTTACCGCTGTGGGGTGTGAAATGTCGATGCCCGGGCCACGTAGCGCCGTCGCCATCATCCGCCACGAACATGCGCAGTTGTCGACCGTGATCGACGGCATGCGGCACTTCGTCCGTCGGCTCGTGGCGGGCGAGCCGGTGCCGGGCGTGATCGTGTTCCGCGCGATGCTCTATTACATCCGGGAATACCCGCAGCGCATTCATCATCCGAACGAAGACCGCTACCTGTTCGCGCCGTTGCGGGCGCGCACCGGCGAGTTCGACAGCGTGCTCGACCAGCTCGAGGCGCAGCACGACAAGAGTGACATGAAGCTGCGGAATCTCGAGCACGCGCTGACGCGCTACGAGTTGAAAGGCGCGAGCGCGCTGCATACGCTCGGCGCGCTGATGGACGATTACGCGGAGTTCCATGCGGACCATCGCTGTCTAGAAGAGACCGTGATCCTGCCGGCCGCCACCCGCGTGTTGACGCCCGACGACTGGGTCGGGATCGACGCGGCGTTCGCCGCGAATCGCGATCCGTTCGACGGCCAGCCGCTCGACGAGGATCTCGACCGGCTGTTTTCGATGATCGTCCAGGCGATCCCCGATCGGGCGCCCGATTAGCAGCGCGGCCGCCCTTCGGCCGCTGGACAGCCAGCGGCACGCATTACCCGGCGAACATGAACGCGCTTGACGAAGGTCAAGCCGCGCGCGCCTCGCGTGCGAACAATGGCCGTATGCACGATCGCCGGTTGCCACCGGACCGGGAGACCTTCATGAGCGCCAGCAACTCACCCCTCCACCCCCACCACGCGCCCCAACGGGTGCTGATCGCGATCGACGGCTCCGCCGCGTCCGATCATGCGCTCGCGTATGCGCGTAACCTCATTGCGCCGAATGCGTCGGTGCACGTGGTCAGCGTTGCGGAAAATCCGCGCACACTCGTTCCGCGCGGATCGAAATCGGCCGCGTTCTTCGAAGCGGCGCGCGACGAATTGCTGCACGACGCCGCCGACGCGCTGTCGCGCGCCACCGGCGCATTGCGGCGCGACGACATCGCGATCGACAGCGAAGTCATCGACCTGTCCGTGCACGGCGCCGATATCGCCCATGCGCTGGCCGAAACCGCGCAGGCGTGGCGCGCCGATCTGCTGATCGTCGGCGCGCGTCAGCATCACGGCCTGCTGCGGTGGATCGAAGGCACGGTGTCCGGCCCGCTCGGCCACCTCGCCGGCTGTCCGCTGCTGATCGTCCCGGAAGGGTTCCAGCCGGCCGCCGAGCATGTGCCGGCGCGCATGCTGTTCGCCGTCGACGGCAGTGCGATCGCCCTCAACGCACTGCGCGCGGGCCTCAAATTCGCGCGGTCGGACACCGAATTCCGCGTGATCCACGTCGTGGACCGGCCCGTATCGCTGGGCGATTTCGTTCCCGTCGAGACGCTGGAACAGGCGTCGATCGACGAAGGCCGCCGCGTCCTGCAAAAAGCCGTCGCGCTGTTCGACGGCGCGGCCCGACACGCGCAGTCGCAGCTGATTCAAACCGACCGCACCGGCGACGACGTATCGCAACGGATCGTGCACGACGCGAGCGGCTGGCATGCCGACCTGATCGTGATGGGCACCCACGGACGGCGAGGCGTCACGAGCTGGGTGCTCGGCAGCGTGGCGCGCCGCGTCGCGCGGATCGCGCCAACGCCGGTCCTGCTCGTGAACGCGCCGCATGCGTAGCGCGCTAGCGCGTCACACGTCCGCGCCCACCGCGTGGAACAGCTCCTCCTCCTGCGCGCAATGCAGGCGGACGATCGCTTCGAGCCCGTACAGCGTCCGTTGGATCGCCTGAGCGCCCGCGGCGTCGGCGTGTTCGCGCGGCAGATCGGCGACCATCTGCCTGAGCGCCCTGACCATCCGGAAGATCTCGCGGTGCGCGCCGCTCATCGCCGCAAGCGGATCCTCGCCGCCGAGCAGCGGCGCGAGACGCGCGTAGACGTCGCGGTCGTCCGCGCGCTCGTGCGGCAGCAGCCGCGCGTCCAGCACACCGATCATCCGCGCCGATTCGCTCGCGATGGTCGCGGCCGGCAAGCCGGGGATGCGATCGGCGAGATCCCGCAACTGGTCGAGCAGCGGCGACAACGCGGCGTGCTCGCGCTTGAGCTGCTCGACGTCGAGGCCGCTCGGCCGCGCCTCCGACGGCTTCGCGCGGACCAGCAACACGCGCAGCGCATTGACGATCACGACGACGTCGATCACCTCCTGAATCACCGCGCCCGCAATCGGCGGCAGTAATCCGGCCGCCGCGACCGCCATCGCGAGCACCGACAACGACATGCCGGCCACCACGCTCTCGAGCGCGATGCGGCGCGCGCGGCGCGCAATGCGGATCGCATCCACGAGGCGGTCGAGCCGGTCGACCAGCAGCACCACGTCGGCGGCCTCGGACGACGCGGCCGCGCCACGCGCGCCCATCGCGATGCCGACGTCGGCGGCCGCGAGCGCCGGCGCGTCGTTCACGCCGTCGCCGACCATGATCGTCACGCCGTCCTTGCGAGCCGACTGGATCGCGGCGAGCTTGTCCGTCGGCGTTTGCTCGGCGCGCACGTCGGTCACGCCGAGCAGTTCGCCGACTGCCAGCGCGATATCGCGCCGGTCGCCGGTCAGCATCACGAGGCGCTCGACGCCTTCGCGCTTGAGTAGCCGCAAGGCGCGCGGCGTCTCCAGCCGCAGTTCGTCGGCCAGCTCGATCGCGCCGATCATCGCGCCATCCACGCCGACGAATACCGCCGCGCCGCCCTGGCCGCCGACGCGCGCGACGAACGCATCGCTCCACGGCGCCGGCGTCGAGCACGCCGCGACGAAACTAAACTTGCCGATCGTGACCGTGTGACCGTCGACGCTGCCCGTCACGCCTTCGCCGGGCGTCTCCAGTACGGCCGACGGCGCCGACAGACCGACGCCGCGCTCCCGTGCGGCAACCGTCAGCGCGTCCGAAATCACGTGCGCCGACGCCTGTGCGAGCGACGCCGCGAAGCGCAGCACGTCGGCGGCGGCGACCTGCGCGCCGCATTCGATCGCGACGATGCGTGCGCGCCCGCCGGTCAGCGTGCCGGTCTTGTCGAAGAACAGAATCGTCGCTTGCGCGAGGCGTTCCAGCGCGCCGCCGCCCTTGACCAGCACGCCGCGCTTCGAGCAGCGCGACATGCCCGACACGATCGCGACCGGCACCGCGAGAATCAGCGGACACGGCGACGCGACGACGAGCACCGCGAGCGCGCGGCCGACGTCGCCGGTCGCGAGCCACGCGCCGCCCGCGACGAGCAGCGCAATCACGACGAAGCCCGCCGCGTAGCGATCCGCGACGCGCACGGACGGGCTGCGCTCGCGCTGCGCGCGCTCGACCATCCGTACGATGCCGGCAAACGTGCTGTCGCCGGCGGTCGTGCGCGCCACCATTTCGAACGGCGCGCCGGCGTTGACCACGCCGCTGCATGCGGTTTCGCCCGAACGTCGCCGCTGCGTGGACGATTCGCCGGTCAGCATCGATTCGTCCAGTTCCGCGTCGCAGGTGAGTGTGCCGTCGACCGCGACGCACTCGCCGCTGCGCACCAGCAGCCGGTCGCCGGGGACGATCGCATCAGGAGCGACGGGCCGCCATTCGCCATGCTCGAACCGCGTCGCCTGCCGCGGCGCGCGGCCGAGCAGCGCGGTCATCTCGCGTTGCGCGCGGCGCTGCGCGTGCTGCTCCAGCGTCCGCCCGCTCGCGAGCATCAATGCGATGACCGCGGCGGTCAGCGTCTCGTCGAGCGCGA
This sequence comes from Burkholderia sp. KJ006, assembly GCF_000262695.1. Lineage (NCBI taxonomy): Bacteria > Pseudomonadati > Pseudomonadota > Betaproteobacteria > Burkholderiales > Burkholderiaceae > Burkholderia > Burkholderia sp. KJ006. The sequence continues at coordinate 668,106 of NC_017922.1, forward strand.
GCGCGAGCCCGATAGCGAGCCACGCGAGCACGTCGATGCCGGGCTGCCGGCGCGCGACCGCCTTGGCGACGGTGACCGTCAACGCGAGCAGCACGGGCAGCGCGCCGAGCAGCCACACGAGGCGCGCGAGCGCAGGCAGGCCGAACGCGACGCACGCGCCGCCGGCGGCGAGCGTGACGGCAGACAGAACCAGCAACGTGAAATCGAGCGACCAGCGCATTCGGGGCATGACGAGTTTTCCGGTTGCCGCGCGTGGGCCCGAGCGTTGCGTCGGGCGCCGTTGACGACGGCGTGGCATCAGTCTAGAAAATGCCGCGCTTCGACCGTTGACGTGGGTCAGCCCGACGCGCGTGCCCGCGCGGTGCGTTGCTTGACGTGAGTCAACGGGGCGGCCCGTCTCTTCAGCACAATCGAAACGTGACACCGGATGGTCTGGAGCCGATATCGTGCTGACGCTGGCTGTGCTGTTCCTGCTGATTCTGCTGCTGAATCTCGTGCCGGCATTCGCGCCGCCCACCTGGATGGCGATGTCGTGGGTGGGCTTCAACCTGCCCGACGGCAATCCGTTCGTGTTCGCCGTCGTCGCGGCGGCCGCGGCCACCATCGGCCGCGTGATCCTCGCGACCTTCGCGCGCTCGCTGGTGCGCTCGCGCTGGGTGCGGGACGCCGATCGCGAGAACATCGCCGTGGCGACGCGCTGGCTGCGCAAGCACGGCACGCTGACCGCCGGGGCGTTCTTCCTCTATGCGCTGAGCCCGCTGCCGTCGAACTATCTGTTCATCGCATACGGGCTGTCCGGCTTGCCGCTCAGGATCATCGCCGCGGCGTTCTTCATCGGCCGCGTGACGACCTATGCGATCTGGGCGCACGTCGGCCGCTTCGCGTCCACGCAGCTCGACGCCGAGTCCGAACTCGGCGGCAGCTATCTCGGCGGCTACTTCATCGTCACGCAGCTCGTGCTGCTCGCATGCATCGTCGTGTTGATGAAGCTCGACTGGCACGCGCTCGTCCACGAACGTCGATTGACGTTCCGGCGCGGCCAGCGCGTGCGCCGCTCCGATTGAGGCCGGCGCGGGCGTGCGTTGGCCGATACGCCGCCCGTCCCCTCTTAATTTCGGTGAAGCGCTGCGGCTTCGAGCGCCGTTTCGCGCTTGCGCGGATCGACGTGCGTCATCACGTTCAGCACCCGATGATGGCGCAGCACGCGCGCGCGCGCGTCCACCGCGATGTCGTGCCCTTGCGCGACGGTGAGATCGGCGTCGATGTCGAGATGCACGTCGACCAGGATCAGATCGCCGGTCTTGCGCGTGCGCAGGTCGTGCAGGTCGAGCACGCCGGGCGTGGCGAGCAGCGTCGCGCGGATCGCCTGCACGTCCTCGGCGTCGGCCGCGCGGTCCATCAGATCGTGCAACGCGTTCCAGCCGAACGTCGCGCCCATTTTCACGATCATCCCGCCGACGATCAGCGCGGCGACCGGATCGAGCAGCGGATAGCCGAGCAGGTTGCCCACGATCCCGCATCCGACCACCAGCGACGACGCGGCGTCCGACCGCGCATGCCACGCGTTGGCCACCAGCATGCTCGACTTCACGCGCGTCGCGACCGCGAGCATGTAGCGGAACAGGCTCTCCTTCGCGACCAGCGCGACGAGCGCCACCCACAGCGCCGCGACGTGGACGCGCTCGATCGCCTCCGGATGCTCGAGCTTCTGCACCGCCGACCACAGCATCCCGCCGCCGACCACCAGCAGGATCGCGGCCAGCGCGAGCGACGCGCCGGTTTCGAAGCGTTGATGGCCATAAGGATGCTTTTCGTCGACCGGCTTGCGGCTGTGATGACCGGCCAGCAGCACGACGAAATCCGCGACCAGATCGGACAGCGAATGAATGCCGTCCGCGACGAGGCCCTGCGAGCGCGACAGGATGCCGATCACCACCTGGCCGATGCTCAGCGTGAGGTTCACCGCGACGCTCACCCAGGTGCTTCGGGTAGCCGCGGCGGCCATGGCGGGCGTCGCTTCGGCGACAGTTTCGGGTACGGCGTCGGGGGTGTTCGGGATCACGATTCAGTTCACGTTACAGGGTTAGCAAATTCGAAGGTCGCTGGCAGCACCGGCAGCGGCGCTCAGCTGACGCTCAGTCGGCGCTCAAGCGGCCAGCTGGTCGTAAGCGATCAGCGCATGGGCCGCGTACATCATCGACGGGCCGCCACCCATGTACACGGCGACGCCGGCCACCTCCTCGACTTCCTCGCGCGTCGCCTTCAGCTTGATCAGCGCCTGCATGTGGAAGCCGATGCAGTCGTCGCAGCGCGATGATATCGCGATGCCCAGCGCGATCAGCTCGCGCGTCTTCTTCGTCAGCGCGCCGGCGCGCGTGCCGGCCGCCGCCAATGCGCCGAACGCCGACATCAGATCGGGCTGCGACTGCCGCAGCTTGCGCATCTGCTCGGTAATCTCGGCGGTTCGTTGACGATAGTTCAGTGAATCGGTCATGGCAGGTCGCCTCCGCGTTGGGCAAATCGGACCGGCTCACGGCGTCGCGCCGCGGTCGCTGCACGCGACGCACGATGATGCACCGCAGGAGCGACATCGCCGTGACGGCCGGCACACGTTTCGATGGTATGAGCGGCTCCCGGACGGCCCTTGATCTGCCGCAATGGACAGGCTGCGCTCACGTGTACCGTTGAACGCATGCAAACCGTCGGGAGACTGCCATGTTTCGCTTGAATACCTTCACCGCACACTGCGTGATCGGCGTCGCGATCGCGATGTCGGCCGGGCTGGCCCACGCGCAGGCGAGCCAGCCGAGCCAGCCTGCACGCGGCGGCGTCGAATCGGGGCACATGATCTACGGCAGTCAGCTGATGACGCCGGCGGAGCGCACCGAATACCGGACGCGGATGCTCGCGGCAGCGTCGGACGCCGAGCGCGACAAGATCCGCGCCGAGCATCACGCTCAGATGCAGAAGCGCGCGAAGGCGCGCGGCATCACGCTCCCCGACGCGCCGCCGATGCGCGGCATGCATCGCGGCCAAGGGATGGGCATGGGCTCCGGGATGGGGCCGGGATCGGGGATGGGGGCCGGGATGGGCCCCGGCTACATGCACGGGCAGCCCGGCGGCCCCGCCAGCGGCGCTGCCGGCCAGTGACCACGCGGCGCGGCACGCCGGGCGAGGACCGAGGCCAGCCTGACACGCGCGCCGAGCCGGCCATGAAAGGCCGCTGCGGTGACCTTCGGTCACGCGCCGACCTTGTGCGGTGTGATTCGTAATCGACATGATCGCCTAGTGCGCGGCTGTGCCGGCTGCATCGGCTGCATCGGCGGCCGGCCAAGACACGACGACGCACAACCCGCCCAACGCCGCCGAACGCCCGACCTCGAGGTCCGCTTCATGCGCGGCCGCGATGCGCCGCACGATCGACCAGCCCAGGCCGCTGCCGCCCGGCCGGCTTCCCGCCGGCCGAAAGAACCGCTCGCCCAGCCGGCGCAGATCGTCGTCGCCGATGCCGGGGCCGCTGTCCTCGACGCGCAGCGTCGTGCGCCCGTCGCATCGCGCGACCGACACGGTGATGCACGCGTCGGCCGGGCTGTAGCGAATCGCGTTGTCCACCAGATTGCGCACCATCGACTCGAGCAACGGCTCGTTGCCGCCGACGAGGCACGGCGCTCGCGCGTCGAGCTCCAGCCGCTGCCGCATGTCGATCGATCGCGGCGCGGCCTCCGCGACCACGCGCTTCGCGAGCGCCGCCAGATCGACCGGTGCGCGCTGGGCCAGCGCGCCCGCATCGAGACGCGACAGCAACAACAGCTGATCGACGAGCCGCGCGGCCCGATCGCAGCCTTCGAGCACGCCGCGCAGCGCATGCCGGCGCGGCGCGTCGTGGCGCTCGGCCAGCGCGACCTGCGCCTGCGCGCTGACGGCCGCGATCGGCGTGCGCAACTCGTGCGCCGCATCGGCAGTGAAGCGCCGCTCGGCGTCCATCACCGCACGAATCCGTTCGAACAGGCGGTTCAGCGCGTCGAGCATCGGCTGCATTTCGAGCGGCGTGCGCTCGAGCCGAATCGTGTCGAGCGCCTGCGGGTTGCGCCTGGCGAGCGCGCGGCCGAAATCGCGCAGCGGCGACGTGCCGCGGCGCACGGCCCAGCCGATCGCCAGCACCAGCAGCGGCAGCGCGGCCGCCATCGGCCAGAACGCGCTGCGCATGACCGCGCCGAGGATCGACTTGCGCGAATCGATCCGTTCGCCGACGAACACCTGGACGTCGTGGCGCACGCCGTGCACGACGAAGACGCGCCACGCATCGCCGTCGATCGCGACGGTCCAGAATCCCGACGCGCGAGCCTGCCCGGTCAGCTCGGGCGCCACCATCGGCTGCGACGGCGCGTTTTCCGAATGCAGGCCGAGCCGGCCGTCGTGGAATACCTGGAACGCCACACGCGGCCCGTACGGATGAAGCATCGGCGCGTCGATCGCGGTGTCGTCGTCGTCCGGCCCGCGCGCCTGCTGCGCGACCAGCAGCGCGGCGGCCTGCGCGAGGTGACCGTCGAGCAGCCGGTCGATCTCGCGCTGCGCATCGAGCCACGTCAGCATCAGCGTCGCGAGCCAGACGCCGAGCACCACGGCCGGCACCAGCGTCAGCAGCCGGCCGTGCAGCGAGCGCGCGGGCAGCAGCGCCTTCATGCGGCGTCCCGCATCAGCACGTAGCCCACACCGCGCACGGTGCGGATCACTTCGCTGCCGAGCTTCGCGCGCAGCCGATGGATGTGGACCTCCACCGCATTGCTCTCGACTTCCTGCCCCCAGCTGTACAGATACTGCTCGATCTGCTCGCGCGACAGCACCCGCCCGGCGTTGAGCATCAGGATGTGCAGCAGGTCGAATTCGCGCGTCGACAGCGCAACGGCCACGCCCGCGCGGCGCGCGGTGCGCGACGCGGGCTCCAGCTCGACGTCGTGCGCGCGCAGCCGTTCGGTCGGCCGGCCGTGCGCGCGCCGCACCAGCGCGCGGAGGCGTGCGCCGAGCTCGTACAGATCGATGGGCTTGATCACGTAGTCGTCGGCGCCCGCGTCGAGCGCGCGGATGCGGTCGGGCACCGCGTCGCGCGCGGTCAGCACGAGGATCGGCAGCGCAATGCCGTCGCGGCGAATGCGTTGCAGCACGTCCATGCCGTCGACGAGCGGCAACCCGAGGTCGAGCACCGCGGCCGCATGAACGTGCGCGCGCAGCTCGCGCTGCGCCGCGTCGCCGTCGCGGACCCAGTCGACCTGGAACCCTTGCTGGCGCAACCCGGCGCGGATGCCGTCGCCGAGCAGGACATCGTCTTCCACGAGCAGGATGCGCACGATCGGGCACTCACTCAGCCGGCGGCCGTCAATCGTCGTCGCGGTCCGCGCCGTGCGCGGGGCGTCCGATGTCGGTCGCGACCGGGCCGTCGCCCGGCGCGGGTTGCGGCGCCGCGTGCCATTGCGTCCACCACCAGCCGATCGCCGCGGCCGTCATGATCGCGGCGACGCTCCACCACGCGCGCCGGATGCCGTCGGCCGGCGCACCGCGCTTGTAACCCGTCACCATCGCGCGGGCCAGATTCTCGCGGTGCACGATGCTGCTGACGAACACCGCGCCGACGTGCACGGCGACCAGCGCGAGCATCGCGTTCGCCACGCCTTCATGCAGCTCGCCGAACGCTTCGCCGTTACCGTTGTACGCGGCCCAGCCGCTCGCGCCGAGCGCGGCCGTCATCGCCAGCATCGCGACGATCGCGATCGCGCCGGCCGGGTTGTGGCCGACGTGATGTTCGGGCCGGCCTTTCGCGAGGCTCAGCAGATAGCGGACCACGGCCGCCGGCGAGCGCACGAACGACGAGAAGCGCGCATGGCGCGTGCCGGCCACGCCCCAGACGACGCGAAACGCGACGAGCGCCAGCATCGTGTAGCCGAACGCGACGTGCATCAGCCGCCATCGTTCGCTTTCGGCGCTCAGCCACGCGCCGGCAAATGCGATCACCATCAGCCAGTGAAACGCGCGCACCGGCGCGTCCCACACCAGCACGCGTTCGGCGCGCGGCGTGGCCGGTTCAGCGGGCGCCTGGAATGCGGACGAATCGTTCATCGAAATTTCCCTTGTCTGCCTGCGTATGACATGCGGCGCAATTGGACGGCCGCTTCACTGCCGGGCTGTTCCACACCGCGGCCGGTACTTCGTCGTGGGTCGAGATGAACCACGACGAGCGCGTGATCCTGTCGTCGGGCGGCCGTCGCGCCGCAGCGCCCGTCGCCGCGTGCGCGCTCAGCCAGGTCTGCAGTTGCGCGACGGTGGCCGCATCGAGCGTCGCGTCGGTGCCGAAGTGATGCTCGAGACCGTTGAGGATGCGACGCCACGACTCGGCCGGCAGCGCGCCGGGCGGATAGGCGACGTGGCAGGTCGCGCACTCCTGCTTGTAGCGGGGCAGCAGCGGCATGGCCATGCCGCGCATTTCGTCTTCGGCGAGGACGGTGTGCGGCAGCAGCGAAACCAGCAGCGCCGCGGCGATGCCGGCCCGCAGCGCGGGGCGCCACGACGAGATCGTCGGTTCGAAACGGTTCATCTGCGTTCCCCTTCAGGGTTTCAACGTGATCAGCCACGCGAGGATGTCGGCCTTTTCGGCAGCCGAGCATTCGCGCCCGACGACGTCCTTGCAATTTCTGCGAAACCATTTTTCGGAGCGTGCGCCGTCCGAGAACCGCGCCGGGTTGAACGCGGGCGCGAGCGGCTCGATCGTCTTGCCGGTCACGACGTGCCGCCCTGCACCGGTCGGCGAGCTACCGTGACAGCTCGCGCAACTCCATTCGCGTCCGTGGCGGGACGTGAAGAACTGTTGTCCGCGCAACGGCACCGCGGCCGTGCCCGCCTGCGCCGTGTAGCCGGCCAGCAACGCGGCCGGTGTTTCGGCATGCGCGCCGGCGCCGGCGGCCATGCATATCGCGGCCGCCGCGCAGGACCGGCGCAGCATGCGAACCGAGTCAGATAGACGCATCGTGATCCTCCTGAGCGATGCATTCATCTTCGGGCGCGTTCCTTACCGGATTCTTAAGGAAGCGGCGTGTCACCGTTCGGCGGCGAGATGACGGTCATACACTCGTGCCGCCTTGACGCACGTCAAACGTTGCGACACCTGCCGAAGCCGGAACTGGAGCCGGCGTCGGACGCGATGCGGCCGCTCGCGCACCGAAACGAGCGGCGCGCCGGCCCGATGGCGTGGTGGCGCTTGACCTGCATCAAGCCGGCACGCGCGTTCCGCGTCAGCATGGACACGATACCGTTTGCTCCGCACGTGCACGGCCGATGCGGCAGCCCAATCCCCGAGGAGACTTCGATGCGATCGAGACCTTTCGTTGTACTGCTTGCGTGGCTGGCATTGCTGGTCGGACAGGTAGCGCCTGCCGCTGCGAACGACCTGACGCGCAGCGTGACGTCCGGCGACATTGCCGTCAACTTCGGCGTGGTGCCGGCGAATCAGACTGCCGCAGCGGGCGGCAGCGCCGCCGACGCGTCGTCGAACGTGAACCTGTATCTGCTGACCGTCGCGCTGTTCGACCGGTCGACCGGCAAGCGCATCGAAAACGCGCACATCACGGCCGTAGTGAAGGGCCCGCGCAGCGAAGCCAGCTCGTTTCACACGAAGCCGAAGCAGATGCAGCTCGAACCGGCGCGGGACGGCAATGCGGTCACGTACGGGCACGTGTTCGACGCACGCTGGAAAGGCATCTATCACATCGACCTCGCGATCACGCGAGACGGCTCGACGCATGTCGAGCATGTCCGCCTGAACTACGACCAGCAGTTCTGAGCTTCCGACCGGGTCGGCAGCGCCAAGGGTGCGCCACCGCGACGCGCGGCGGTCACGGCGACGCCGTTCCGTTGCGCAGCCGGCCGAACACCCGACGCCGCACGCCGACCCGCGCTTAATACAGCAGGAACGCCGCCCGCTCGGGCGCGAACGCGGCATTTTGCGCAGCGACGAACGCTTCGATGTCGTCGAGCGAGCGCCCCGCTTCCAGCATGTCGGCCACCTCGCGCGAGCCGACCGACGCGCGGATCGCATCGATCCGGAACCGCGCCGGATAACGGCGGTGCAATGCCAGCGCGAGCGCCAGCCCGATCTCGCCGGGCCGCGTCGCGCCCGGCAGCCGTTCGATGCGCACGCCTTCGCAGAGCCTGCCGCGATATTGGCCCTCGGTCGGCACGAAGCGCACCGGCGAGAACGTCGCGGCGAGCCGCATCGCGCGCAAATCGTCCGCGACGCTGCGCGCGTCGATCCACGGCGCGCCGACCACGCTGAACGGGGTCGCGGTGCCGCGCCCGACACTGACCGCCGCGCCTTCCACGAGCCCCGTCTCCGGATAGAGCGACAGCGCGGCCGTATCGCGCAGGTTTGGCGATGGCGGCAACCAGCCGAGCCCCGTGTCGTCGAAGCGCATCGTGCGCGCGTAGTTCGCCAGCGGCACCACGCTGAGCGTCGCGCCGATCTGCAGCCGGTCGTTGAACAGCCGGGCCAGTTCGCCGATCGTCATGCCGGGCGCGAGCGGCAGCGCGTAGTAGCGCGTGAAGGTCGACGGCCCCGCGTCGGCGACGGGCCCGCCGAACGCGTCGGCGCCGAGCGGGTCGGGACGGTCGAGCACGATCACCGGACGATGGGCGGCCGCGCCGGCTTCGAGCGCATAGCCGAGCGTCGCCAGGTACGTGAAGAAGCGCACGCCCGCGTCCTGCAGGTCGACGACCAGCACGTCGACGTCGGCCAGCAGCGCGGGCGCGATCGTGCGGCGCTCGCCGTACAGGCTGTGAACGACCGCGCCGGTCGCCGCATCGACGCTGTCGCCGAACGTGTCGTCCACGTCGGTGCCGAGCCCGTGCTCGGGCGCGAACAGCGCAACGAGCCGTGCGCCCGGCGCGTGCGCGAGCAGGTCGGCCGTGCGCCGGCCGAACCGGTCGAAGCCGCTGCGGTTCGTGACGAGCGCGATGCGCTTGCCGGCCACCGCCGCGTAGCCGCTCGCGGCCAGCACGTCGATGCCGGCCAGCACCGGCCCGCGCGATGGCGGCGGCCGTACGGCTGCGGCGAGCGCGTCCGCCATCGGCGGCACGCGCGCGGCGATCTGCGCCGGCGTCACCGGCGCCGCCGCGCTCGATATGATGCCGACCACGAGCGCGCGCAACGGCATCGCGGTGCCGGTTTCGTCCGGATAGAGACGGCTCGTCAGCACGATCGCGAAGCGACGCGTCACGGGATCGATCCATAGCGCCGTGCCCGTGTAGCCGAGGTGTTGCAGCGCGCCGACCGGCGGCAGCCGGTAGCGGTTCGCCACGAGCGGCGGCCCGACCGCCCAGCCGGGCGTGTGCAGCTCGCTTGGCGTGTCGGCCGGGAGCGGTGTTTCGAGTTCGGCGACGCTGCGCGCGCTCAGCACCCGCGTTGCACCGAGCGTGCCACCGTTCAGCAGCATGCGCGCGAAGCGCGCCAGATCGTCCGCGCTCGCGAACAGGCCCGCATTGCCCGCCACGCCGCCCAGCGCCGCCGCGACCGGATCGTGCACGCGGCCTCGCAGCAGGCGGCCGTCGCGTACGACGGTGGGCGCCACGCGCGCGCTCAGCGGGGCGGCTGGGCGGAACGTGGCGCTCGTCATCCCGAGCGGCCCGAACACGTGCTCGGCGCACCACGCGTCGAGCGGTCGGTGCGACACGCGCCGGACGATCTCGCCGAGCACCACGTAATTGACGTCGCTGTAACGGACGCGCGTGCCGGGCGTCGCGACCGGCGCCATCGCGACGATGTCGGCGAGCACGGCCGCGCGGCTGCGCAGCGCGCGGGCCGACGACACGCCGGCCGGCAGCCCCGACACGTGCGCGAGCAACTGGCGGATCGTGATGCCGACCTTCTCGTTCGTGCCGAACGCCGGCCAGTAGTGCGCGGCCGGCATGTCGAGGCCGAGCATGCCGCGCTCCGCGAGCTGCATGATCGCGACGGCCGTCGCCACCGGCTTGGTCAGCGACGCGAGGTCGAACACGGTGTCGGCCGTCATCGGCTCGGCCTGCTCGCCCGTCACGCGCGCACCGCGGGCGACCCGCACGCGCGCGCCGTCCGCGTCGCCGGTCACGACCACGGCGCCCGCGAGATGCCCGTCCGCGATCTCCGCGGCGATCGCCGCGTCGATCGCGGCCGCCTGCTGCGACGCAGCGGGCGCGTCGGCTTGCGCCCACGCGTCGGCCGCGCGGAATGGGCCGAGCGGGCCGAATGGGCCGAACGCGAGCAGCAACGCGCCGCTCAGCGCGACAGCGCGGCGCAATCGCACCCATCGAACGCGTTCCACTGGATCGCCTCCTTCGTGGCGGCGGATGGATCGAGGCCGGCATGCGAGCGCGTCGCTGCCGAGCCGAGGCCGGGAGTCCTGCACGCCTACCTTCGGGTCGGCGCCGACCCGCCGCGCGGCTAGCGCGCCGGTTGCTGCTGCGGGGCCGGGCAGCCGGTGCAGAGTCGCATCGCGCCTTCGCGTTCGGGATCGCGCCAGGCAAAGCGGACCTCGACGCCGCCGCGCGCCGGCACGACGACATGCCGGACCTCCTGCACCGCGCGGTCGCGCGCGGTGATCGTGTACCTGCCCGGCGGCACGCGAGCGAACAGGAACGGGCCGCCGGTGCGTACGTCGAGAAGCGCCGACTTGCCGGACGCCAGCTTCACGTCGACGTCGGACAGATAGTGGCCGGCCTTCGACGTGAACGTCATCCGCAGGTTGTAGCGCGGCGCGACGTCGCGAAACGCGGTGACTTCGTCGCTGCCGATGCCGCCGGTGATGTACACGACGCCGTTACGCGAGATCGGCTCGTTCGCGGTGTCGGCCAGCGCGTTCGCGCCGAGCGTCAGCACGCAGGCTGCCAACAGCATCTTGATGGTGGTGGTCCGCATCTTCACTCTCCTGATTGAGCACGCGTGGCTGCACGGCCGCCCGTCGATCGCGGCGCGGTGCTGCGTGCGACGGCGTCGTGCGTTCGCTTTGGCGATGCTGTGAGCGTCGCGCGGAACGTCGATTTCCCATTGATGCAAGTCAACGGCGTTCCGGTCGAGGCGCGCAAAACCGGACGAAGCGCAAGCGTTACTGCGATCGCGTCGCGGCGGTCGGGGTGCGCGGCCGAGCGGCGTACCGCGGGTGAATGGCGGGCGGCATGGTGTCGGCGCGCGCTGTCAGGCGATCCTGCGCAGGCCGTCGGAAATTGCCGACACGGCCGCCCGACGTCGGACAGCAAGCTCAGGCCGAGCTGATTGTGTCGCGCGGGGTCGCCGCCAATACTGAAGACGTGGCAGTACGCCATGCATCGAGCGGTTGACGCACGGTTGGTCCGCGCCGCCGCCGCACTGGGAGTTCGCGATGATCGATCCGACCGCAGCGCACGCCGACGCCGCCGATTCCAATGGCGAACCGCCGGTCGGTGCGCACCTCGTGACGCGCCGACCCGGCTATCTGCATCACGGCATCTATATCGGCGACGGCAACGTGATTCACTACGCCGGTTGGTCGCGCGATCCGAACGGCGGCCCGGTCGAAGTGGTCACGCTCGACGGCTTCCGGGCCGGTCGCGCGCTCGCGGTGGTGCGCCACGCGCATACGCCCTACGACGGGATGCAGGCCGCGCGCCGCGCGGCGTCGCGCCTCGGCGAATGCCGCTACCGGCTGCTGACGAACAACTGCGAGCATTTCTGCCTGTGGTGCCTGTTCGGCGTCGGCCGGAGCGAACAGGTGGCGTCGTGCCTGCGCAATCCGGCACATGGCCTCGCGGTCGCGGCGATGCTGATCGCCTGGGTGCTGGCTGCGCGGTTGTATCCGGGGATGGGTGGGCGGGGGTAAGGGGCTTGGTGTCGGTCGAAATATGGTTGTCACCGGTCGCGCCGCAAAGATGTCGCTCCGTACGTTGTCGTCCGATAGAGGTGAAATCCGCGCAGGGACCTATCCGCGATTTCGTGGGCGAGGCATATCATGAGGTGTAAAAGTCATGGATATGCCAATGAAGAAGAAAAGGCAAACTGTAGCGCGTCAGGCAGCGGCCCGCGGGCCGCTGCCTGAACTGCCCAAGGAACTGCTGGACCAACTGGTCAAGGGGCCGATGACGCCGACCGAGGTCCAGGATTTGATGCTGGCGTTCAACAAAGCAGTCATCGAACGCGCAATGGGCGCCGAGAGGAATCTGCATCTGGGCTACCCGTCGGGCCAGTCCAAGCCGCCCGGGCAAGCCAACGAGCGCAACGGCGCCAGCGGCAAGACGGTCATCACCGATCGGGGACCAGTTCGGGTCGAAGTCCCCCGCGATCGTGACGGCAGCTTCGAGCCAATCCTGATTCCCAAGCACGAACGCCGTTTCACTGGATTCGACGAACGCATCATCGCGATGTACGCCCGCGGCATGAGCGTGCGCGAGATTCAGGCCTTTCTGGCTGAGAGCTACGGCACCGAGGTGTCTCCCGACTTCATCAGTTCGGTCACCGACGAGGTGATGGCCGAGGCGCTGAGCTGGCAAAGCCGCCCGCTCGAAACGATGTATCCAGTGGTGTTCTTCGATGCGCTGCGCGTCAAGATCCGCGACGACGGCGTGGTCAGCAACAAGGCCGTCTATCTGGCCTTGGGCATTCAGGCCGATGGCCAGCGCGACGTGCTGGGCCTCTGGATCGAGCAGACCAAGGGTGCCAAGTTCTGGCTCAAGGTGTTCAACGAACTGAAGACGCGCGGCTGCCAGGACATCCTGATCGCCGTCGTCGATGGCCTGAAGGGGCTCACCGAAGCCATCGGCGCGGCCTATCCGCGGACCACCGTTCAGACCTGCATCGTGCATCTGATCCGCAACAGCCTCGAATACGCCAGCTACAAGGACCGTAAGGTGCTCGCCGCCGCGCTGCGCCCGATCTACGCGGCTGCCAGCGAAGAGGCGGCACGGCAGGCGCTGCAAGACTTCGCCGACGGGCCTTGGGGTGCGAAGTACCCGACGATCGTGCAGTCGTGGCAACGCGCGTGGGAGCACGTCGTGCCGTTCTACGTGTTTCCGCCGGAGATTCGACGGGTCGTGTACACCACGAACGCGATAGAAAGTTTGAACATGCAGCTGCGCAAGATCATCAAGACCCGCGGTCACTTCCCGAATGACGAGGCGGCCATCAAGCTGCTCTGGCTGGCGTTGCGCAACGTACTGGCCAAGACCGTGCGGTCCGCGTTCGACTGGAAATCAGCAATGAATCAGTTTGCTATCCTGTTCGGAGAGCGATTTATGCAGGCGCGTGGATAACGTGCTGTTCAACCGCCTCGCCCACAAAAATGCGGACAGGTTCCCGCGCAGATTGCGCCTGACCGACGAGGTGCCAGCAATACGCGAACCAAGACGCTCATTCGACCCGCGTCGGGCCGCCGTCCTCGCGCATCAACACGACCCACGTCACCGGACCTTCCTGGCCGTCACGGCCAATCGCCGCCGGGAACACGTCGCCCTCCTTGAACATCCGCTCTTGCGCGAGCGCACCCGGCGATTCCAGCACGCCCCAGCGGCCCGAATACGGGCATCGCTCCCCCGTTTGACGCGAAATATGCGGCTTGTCTACTTCTTCGCCGCCGCCGGCTGCTTGCTGCTGACGCGCGAAGTCCACCAGATCCTTCGGATACACGAGATGGTCTCGATAGCTGCTGTCGTCAATGCCCCATAGCACCGTCACCAACGCGGCTTCCAAGCACCAGTAACCGAAATACAGGCCGTCCGTGTGCGCGCCATACCAATAGGTCGGCTTCATGCCCTTGTACCAGCCGTCGACAAACTCCTTGACCAAGACGGGCCGTTCCTCCGGTGCGGAAACGGTTGCGCGTGCAAGCGGACGATACGGATCAGGATGCAGCACCACACGCGGCGCTTCGACGTGGGTGCCTGTCAGGGCCTGCACCACGTTTTCAAACAGGCCGTCACGCCCGCGGTTGTACTCGCGAGTCTTATCTACCCAACGCATCACCGTCGGAACGAACTCCGGATGTCCCAGGAGCCTGCATAGTGCCAGCAGCCAGAACACATATACGTAGGCGTCGAATTGGGTGATCTCCAGCGTGTCGGCAACGTTCTCGGGAGGATTTTTGCTGCGCGGCGAAACCTCGTGCTGAATGTAGCTGTCGAAGCGCTCAATGATCTCTGGCAACGCCGCTCTCAGCTCTTCGATTGGACTGCCTGCTGTGTAGTTGAGAAGAAGTAGCTCGAGACTCTTGAATGCAATTGACCATCGAAGACGCGATTCAGTGCTCGGCGCTATGGGATTATCTGAGGCGAGTGATTCGTAACGAGACTGGATCCCGTATTTGTAGGCGTCACGCTCTTCAATGTAATCCTTTTCGCCCAAAAACTTCTGTCGCCTGATGCTATTAAAGTCACTCACTCGACACTCCTAGAACGTATTTTCGTCAGATTGAGATGGGTTCGGTTGTGCGGGGCTCTCTAGATTCATTCCGGCCCCTGCAACATCGATCAAAACGAACAGCTTGGACGTCAAGCCGACCGAGCCAGGTAGGCAGACAAAGATCCAACGAGCGTATCCGCTGATTTCCATCCGCTCTTCCTTTCTCTCTCTTTCTCGGCGGGACATCCCGGCATTCTTCACACGTCGATTCAATGCTTGTGGAATCCTTGGTGTAGTCCAACCCACACTCATCTGCGTGCAATCACAGGTTTCCCCAAGTCGCCGTTTTGCCTCCTTCTTGATACCGTCGGTATCGCCTGGATCAAAGCCCTTCGATATGTGCTTTGCCTCGAACACCACGAACAGCGGATAGGTGACTGAATCTGCCGCTTCAGGGTTCAGCGCCTTATACAGCGGCTTTGGCGGCCTCATCGTTTCAGGAATGAACACGAGCTTGCCGCCGGGCGGTGGCGCACTCACGATCTGCGGCATCGGGTTCGGCGCACTCATGTCACCCTGCTTCTCGAACAGGCCGTCGAGACCCCGCCCCTTCGGCGGATCAATCAAGCGTTTGTATTGCAACGCCTGCTCCATCAAGGTATAGCCGTCGTTCTCGCACTTCGCACCGTTCTGCCTATTGACTTCGGTCTGGGACTTGCACTCATTGTGGACCGTATCCACGGCGACGGCGGTTTTCGTCTGCAGTGCGGGTATCGCCAGCTTCTTTTGCAGTGCATATGCGCGCTGCTGCTCGCGGATCTTTTTCAGCGCCTCGTCTTCTCCATCGTTCAGACTGGGCGAGTAAGTCAGCAACGCAATCCCGACGATTGACGGAAGCGATGTCAGCTTCGTCAGTAGCTGCGTCAGGACGCCACGCTCGGCTTCTGCAGCCGCTGGTAGCACCGGATTGGGCACGTCCGTGACGGGCCGGCTTTTCAGCCACGGCGAACTCTCCGGCGCTACAAACGCAACCACGCTCGATGCCGTCTTCAGCTTACGGTCCTCCTCCCTCAGCGGTTCCAGCCACGCCTGCACTTCCGCTTGCGCTACCTTCCCGCCGCCCGACCAGTCGAACGATTCGACGTACCGCTTCGCGTTGCCGTAAGCCTGGCTATGCATGAACGCCCGCACGTCGAGCCAATTTCCACCGTCATTCACAATACTCAGAAACGTGCGCGCCGCTCCATAGCTCGGCATGAAACCCGAAAAGAGGAAAGATAACTGATCCGACGCCAGCGATCGCTCGCCTCCACTGAGCACCCACGATAGAAAATCGCGCACGATATGCAGGAAGTCGTCGTCGTCGTGAAAACCCTTCACACGCGATAGCCACTGCCCTGCAATCGCCAACCCGGATTGTTGCCGCCGAATATCGCCGATCGGGTAGAACATCGCGAGAAAGCGCTCGATCTCCGCCACCGCCATCCGCACCGAGTCCTTCAGGTCCGGCTTAACCTGCGTAATAGGCAATACTCGAGCGATCATGAAAGAAACTTCCTGACAAGGTTGATGGCCGACTGCCGGTCGGGAGCCGCATCAGCGTCGCTATTGGGACGCTTCGCCTCGCCCCTCCAGTGACGGGCGTCTTCCCCCAGTTCGATGGTCGCCTTTCCTGGCTCGACGCCATCGAGATGGGCAAAACCCTTAGCGTCGAGCGTGCCAGTAAGAATCACTCCGTCACTCAGTTGCACCTTGTAGGGCGCGTTTCTGACCGGCTCAATATCCGCGTAGTGGTGGTTGATTTCGAGGAAGTGCGGCAGATCGCCGACCTTGCCAGACGGCAACACGACGAAACTCGGAGCGAGCGATTCCTTTCCTTTTTTCTGGATCGTGATGACCTTCAAGAACAGATCCAGCGGACCACCCAGCGTGATATCACCGTCCTTCAACTGGATGAACGCGCCGCCGCAATTGAGCGTCAATTCCTTTCTTGCGCTGATCCGCACCGTCCCATTGACGCTCGCGACCGTCACATCCTTGTTCGCAACCAACGACATCGCATCGCTCTGAGCCTGAATTTCGACAGGCCCCTTAGCCGCAAAAATCTTGATTCCAAGCTTCTGCGCGAACAGCGAGACCGCCTCGCCGGCCGACGCGGTGAAGCGCTTCATCACGCTGAAGTCAGCGTTCTTGCCAGCCACCGCCGAGATACTCTCCTTCGCAGCCATCTGCACGCCGCCGCCTGCCACGACGCCGATCGAGGCCGGCGCACTCGCCAGTAAGCCCGGCTGCTTCAGACCGTCGAACTCGTCCTTCATCTGCTGTTGCGCATCCGTGCCGGCCGGAATCGCCTTAGCCGTACGCGCCGCGTCGCCCAGCGACTTCGCCAACGCCAGCGCCTGCTCCAGTTGCGCGATCGTCTCCTGCATGTCGAGTTGCTTCCCGCTCGCACCCGGGCGGTCGTAGGCCGTCAGATGCAGCCCCTTACCGGCGCGCTCGACACCGTGACCCGACGTGCGCAGTTCGAAACCCTCACCGCGCCGCTCCAGTTTCTCGTCGACCAGATAGCCCAGGTCCAGGTGGCTCGTGCCGGAGTGTTCCGTGCTAAGCTTGACGCCCTCCTGCCCCGCCCAGTCCTCCATCCGCAGCTTGTTATTCGACTGCGTGCGAATCACGTTGCGCGACAGCCAGCGGCGATCGCTCGTCACCAGATCGCGCGCCTGACTGTGATGGTGGAAGCCGATGATCTCCGGCTTGTCGGGGTCCGCGTCCCGGAACGCGATCACAGCCTCATCGTTGTCCAGCGCCGGGAAGTGGAAGCCCGTCTGCAACTTGCCCGCGAAGGGCTTCGCCAGCCGCAGCGGCACGCTTTCCCCGCCCGCCGGCCAGTCCGCGAAGTCCACGTCGAACCGGACCGTGTAGTAGCCTGCCGCCGTCAGGTAAGCGTATTTGTAGTTGTCGGGGCTCGTCACCCGAGCGCTCAGCGTCCCGGCAATCTTCGGCCACTTCGCGTCTTCGAGCTGGAGCCGGAAGCGCCGGTTAGCGGGAATCGCCTTATAGCTGTTCGTATAGGCCCGATCGCGCGCGCCGCGATGCGTCACTTCGATCACCACCTGTCCGTCGGGTGCATCGGGCAATACCGTGTCGAGATTCAGCACGCGCCCGGCCTGCAGCGCCAGCACGTTGCTCTCACCTTCGTACACGACCTGCCATGCGATCGCCGCTTCATGGCGCAGTTGCGCCTCCCATTTCGCGCCGTCCTGATCGAGATGGTGAGTGCCGTAGACGTAGGTCTGGCCGTACGTGGTCGGATCCTGCGGTGCAACGTTTGCGTCGTCCCGGAAACGCTCCCACGCCTGCTCGGGGTTGTAGTCGGCCACGACGAACGACTGCGGGACGACAACGGAGTGAGTTCTAAGCGCCGTCACAGCCTCCATACCGGTCGCTTCGAGCCCGGCCACCTCGCGGTACGGAACCGTGAGGTGCGGGTCCCACAGGTAATGATCAATGTCGTCGGCGAACACGACCTGATCTCCGTGCTCGGTCTCGACGATGTAGCTGTAGATGCCGGCCTTCTGCATCAGCATCTGCACGTACGACAGGTCGTCTAGCTTGTACTGGAAGCGGAACAGGTGCTTCGGATACTCGCGGCGCAGCCGGAATGCGAACTGGTGGCCTTCCAGACCATGACTACGTAACACCGCGTCGATGATCTGCGGCGTCGTCTGGTGCTGGTAGATGCGGCTGGTGCTCACCGCTTTCAGTCGCGCGAAGTGCGACTTCAGCACGACCTCGTACTTGGTGAAATCCGCAGTCGTCTGTAGCGTCGAGAAGCCCGCAATGAACCCTGAAAACCTGCGCGGCATACCATCGACGGACACGATCGAAAACGCGGCATCGCGGTTCAGGTAGTCGGCTCGCTCAAGTGCCAGAGGATGAGTCAGGACGATCCGAACTTCGGTGGGCGCGCCCATTTTTTCGGTCGCTTCAACCGACACTATCGATAGCGCGGCCGCCGAGTCGGCACCCGGCACTTCGAGGAAATAGGCCTGACGCCCCGAAACTTCCGTCAGATTCGATACGAATCGCCTCGCATCGTCAAACAGGTCTGCCATTGTTGTAACCCCGTATCCAGAACACTGTCGCCGCATTCGGAGTCTGGAGGAAACAACAGAACGTGCCCCGACTCTGAAAGAGACGAGGCCGATTATTCAGGCAAATCGTTATATGCGGCCGAAATCTGACAATTGTTGACACCAAACTTTCTTCGTACTTGGCCTTGGTCAAACCGAGCCACGATCGCGCCGTAACGTGTGTGCCGCTAATCCGGGTCCTGTTTGCAAAGACGTCACGTCTGGGCCGTGTGGTGCTACGTCGTCCTACGGGTTGATGTTGGGAATCTCGAACGACATGCCACACGCCCGGGCTTTCAGATTGCTCGTCGACGGCAAATAATGCGGATCGGCCTACGGCATCGTCGATTGGCGCCACACGATATCGCCGCTCTGGACCTCCCACTCACCGCGGCAACGCCGCCGGATCATAGCGATTACGCGGATTCCACAGCATCCACCCATCAGTCCCCTCCGCGTCGGCCGCATCGACCTGCGCGCGGATCTCGTCGGCGTCGAACGGCCGATGATCGAACGCGTAGTCGCGAAAGGCCTGCAGCCACGGCCGGAAGCGCACGCCGTCCATCCCGGTCCGGCGCTTCGCCTCGGCCAGCGACCGCGCGACGATCTCGCCGGCATGCTCGGTCGGCTTGCGGCAGCCGGGCAGCCCCCACGTGAAGCCCGACGGATACAGCATCGGCGACACGTAGTCGACCACCGTGCCCAGTGCATCGAGCCGCTGCCCGATCGCGGTGTCGTCGCTGTTCCAGCACACGTAGCCGAAAATGTCGGCCGACAGGTACAGGTTGTACGGACGCAGCCGCTCGCGCGCGCCGGTCAGAAAACCGGTGATCGCCGCGACCCGGTTGGCCTCGGTGTTGGGCTCGGCGAACCGCAGGCCGTTCGCGTCGGGAAACCGCAGATAGTCGAACTGGATTTCGTCGAAGCCCATCCGGGCCGCCTCTTCGGCGATGTCGTAATTGTGTTGCCAAGCCGCGCGCGACGTCGGATCGATCCAGCGCTGATGCTCGCGATCCTGCCAGATCTCCCCCGCCGCATCGCGCACCGCCCACTCAGGATGCGCACGCGCCAGTGCGTCGTCCTTGAACACGACGATGCGCCCGATCACGTAAAGGCCGCGCGCATGGAACGTCCGCAGCAGCTCCGGCAGATCGGGCGGATGCACGATCGCGCCCGCCGCATGACTCGCCGCACCGGACACGTCGCGCGCGAGGCTGCGATACGGCGTGACGCCGCTGTCGCCCTTCACGTCGATGACGAGCGCGTTGATCGCGGTCGTGCCCTGCAGCGCGAGCGCGGCGTCGCGCAACGTGTGGTCCGCGACACCGTACGCCGACAGGTAAACCGCTTTCGGACGCACCGGCGCCAGCCGGATCGTATGGGCCGCGTCGGTCGGCGCCAGCGTGAGCTCGGCGCGCGCGTAGCCGGGCGCGCGCACGCTCACGCGCGTACCTGCCGCATCGAGCTCCAGCGAAAACGCGCCGTCGCGATCCGCGGTCCGGTTCACGCCGCCGGCATGGCCGATCGCGCCGGCCAGCGGATGACCGTTGGTCGCATCGACCACGGTGATCCACACCGGCGCCGCATGCGCGGCGACCGCGGCGACACCGGCAAACAATACGAGCAGACACGCGATCACGCGCTCAATCATGGCTTCCTCCGGCGCTTCTCAGCAGTCCGTTCATGCAGCGCGTGTCGCACGCGTCGGTCATCAGATAGCGCGGCAGCGCCATCGCGGAATCGGTGCGCCGGACCGGGCGCGCATCGATCGTGAAGGCGGCGACGTAGCCCTCGGCCGCCGCCTGCTCGTCGGTCTGCGCATCGTGGACGCCGAACGGCCAGGCCAGCAGCGTGACGGGCCGGCCGATCTCGGCCTCGAGCCGCTCGCGCGAGCGCCGCAACTGGAACGACACGAAGCGCCGGTAGTCGGCCGGCGTCTGCCGCGCCCGCTCGGTATGGAAATTCGGATGCCAGTACGTATGCGACTCGATGGCGACGTCGGCGGATTGCCCGAGCGCGCGCAGCTGATCCCACGTCATCGCATAGCCGGCATTGGAGATCGCCGACGGATAGACGAACAGCGTGACGGGTATCGGATGCGCCGCGAGCAGCGGGCGCAGCACGTCGTAGACGGAGCGGTGACCGTCGTCGACGGTGATCGCGACCGCACGCGCGGGCAATGCAACCGCATCGCCACGCTGCCAGCGCACGACGTCGGCGAGCGGCACGATCCGGTAGCCGTTCGCGTCGATTGCCTGCAACTGGTCGCGCAACGTGTCGATGCGCACCGTCATCGAATCGACGCGCGTCGTCGCGAACCGGTGGTAGGCCAGGATCAGCACACGCTGCGGCTGCGGCGCACCGGCGCCTGCATCGTCCGCCGCCCACAGCGGCGGCACGCACGACAGCAGGAGTAGACAGACGAGCATGCGCAAGGCCATGGCGGTCCTCGTAGACGGGCTGCCCCATTGTTCGCGATCGCGGCGCGCATGCCGCTGAGCCAGATCAACGGTCACCGATCAGCTTGCGAGCGCAACGATTTCGTCGTGGATGCGCTCGACGTCCGCGCGCGTGCACAGGGCGGTGCCCGGATGCTCGACCGACGAAGCCGATGCGGCGAGCGCATAGCGGCACGCGTCGTCGAGCGGCACGCCGCGCGCCAGCGCCCACACCATGCCGCCGACGAAACTGTCGCCGGCGCCGACCGTGCTGCATACCGCTGCCGGCCGCCCGGGCAGACGCAACGACCGATCGCGCGTGACGACCCACGCGCCGCGCGCGCCGAGCGTCAACGCGACGATCTCGGCCTGGCCGCGCGCGACGAGTTCGCTCGCCACTCGGCACGCGGACGCATCGTCGAGCGCTTCGCCGGCCAGCGCGCTGAGTTCGCCGATACTGGGCTTCACGAGATGAACGCCCTCCTCCAGCGCCGCGCCCAGCGCACGGCCCGACGCGTCGACGACGACGCGACTGCCCCGCGCCTTCGCGGCCCGTGCGAGCGTCGCGTACAGATCGTCGGGCGCGCCGGGCGGCAGACTGCCGCTCAGCACGAGATAGCGCGGCGCCGGCTGCATCGCGTCGAGGCGGGCCGCGCAGTCGCGCCACTCGGCGTCGCTCACCGATGGCCCCGGCATCAAAAAGCGGTATTCGCGCCCGGTCGAGGTCTCGGTCACGCAGACGTTCTCGCGCGTCTCGCCGACGATCCGGATGCGCACGCTCGGCAGGCGCTCGGCCTCGATCAACAGCGTCAGCACGTCGCCGGTCGGGCCGCCGGCCAGGTACAGCGCGACGCAGTCGCCGCCGAGCCGGTGGATGGTCCGCGCGACGTTGATGCCGCCGCCGCCCGGGTCGCGGCGCGGCCGCGCGCAGCGCAGCTTGTGCGTGTCGACGATGTGCTCGACCGACGTCGCGACGTCGACGGCCGGGTTCAGGGTAACGGTAACGATATCTGTCATGGTGTGGGTCTTGTGCAGTCGATGGCACGCGCGCCGCGACGGTGCGCGCGCCGGCCGTGGCTCCACCATACGTGCGGCGACGGTCGCGGCGTTGATGCCAGTCAATCGATCCCGCAACCGCACACGATTGCGCTCGATCAACGACGCACGCGTGCAGGCTCCTACAGTGAATCATTCTTCGCCGCCGAGCCCTCCATGGATGAGCAGCCGCTGTGCAGCACCGTGTTCGCCGAGCGCTACGCGCAGCCCGGCGAGACGTCGCGTGCGGCCGTATTCCAGCGCGTCGCGCGCGCGCTGTCGCTCGCCGAGCCGCCCGAGCTGCGCGCGCAGTGCGAGCGTGCGTTCTTCCAGAACCTGCAGCGCGGCGCGATCGGCGCCGGCCGCATCCTCGCGAACGCCGGCGCCGATACGGGCGGCACGATGGTCAACTGCTTCGTCCATCCGCTCGCGATGCCGGCCGACACGCGCGCGCGGGCCGTCGATGCGGCGCTCACGCACGCGCTCGGCGACGCGCGGCGCACGCTGCTGATGGGCGGCGGAATCGGCTACGACTTCTCGCCGGTGCCGCCGCTCGACGCCTACGAGCGCCGCGCGGCGTCGGACGCCGGCGCATGCGCGGCGATCGACCGCTTCGATGCGATGTGCCGCGCGCTGCCGTTCACCGGCCCGCGCCGCGGCGCGCAGATGGCCGTCCTGCGCTGCGATCATCCGGACCTCGCGGCATTCGTCGCGGCCAAGCGCGGACGTTCGCGCTGGCCGACCTTCAACGTGTCGGTCGGCATCACCGACGCCTTCATGGAAGCGGTCCTGCACGACCGGCCGTGGGCGCTCGTCCATCGTGCGCCGCCGCACCGGGCGTCCATCGCGGCGCCACGCCAGCCGGACGGAAATCATGTTTACGCGACGGTCGCGGCACGCACGCTGTGGCACGAGATCGTCGCCGCGGCGCGCGACAGCGCCGAACCGGGGCTGCTGTTCGTCGACACCATCCGCGCTGCGAACCCGCTGCGCGAGCACGAACGGATCGACGCGACCAACCCGTGCGGCGAGCAGCCGCTGCCCGCGTACGGCAGCTGCGTGCTCGGCCCGATCGACCTGTCGCGGTTCGTGCTGCACCCGTTCGGCGTCGAAGGCAAGCCGCGCTTCGACTTCGCGACGCTCGCCGACGCGGTGCGCATCCAGGTCCGCATGCTCGACGACGTGCTGGACCTGACCGCATGGCCGCTCGCCGCGCACCAGCGCGAGGCGCGGCGCACGCGCCGCATCGGCGTCGGCGTGACCGGGCTGGCCGACGCGCTGACGATGCTGCGGCTGCGTTACGACAGCGCCGACGCCCGCGCCTTCGCGCGCTCGATCGTGCTGTCGATGCGCGAACATGCGTTTGCCGCGTCGGCGGCGCTGGCGGCCGAACGCGGCGCCTTTCCGGCATACGATCCGGCCGACTATCTGACCGGCCCCGCGCACCGCACGCTGCTGCCGCTGAACGTACAGCACGCGATCGCGCGGCACGGGCTGCGCAACAGTCATCTGCTGTCGTTCGCGCCGGCCGGCAGCGTGAGCCTCGCGTTCTGCGACAACTGCTCGAACGGCATCGAGCCGGCCGTCGGCTGGACCCAGCGCAGGATGGTGCATACGGCCGACGGTCGGGTCCGCCAGTTTCATGCGCAGAATCACGCTTACCGGCTGTTTCGCGCGCTGCATGGCGAGCACGAACGGCTGCCCGACTATTTCGTGACCGCGGCGGAGATCGCACCGGCCGATCACGTCGCGATGCTCGCGGCGCTGCAGCCCTGCGTGGACGCCGGCATCTCGAAGACGGTGACGCTGCCCGACCGGTGTTCGCTCGCGCAGGTCGACGCGCTGTTCGTGCAGGCGTGGCGCGACGGTCTGAAGGGCATCACGGTGTTCCGGCCCGACCCGCGGCTCGCGGCGGTCGTCATGGACGACGCGACGCAAGCGCGCCGCGACGGGCCGGTCTGCATCGGTTGTTGAACCGAACCGCGCGACAGCCGGCGGACGACAGCCCGCGGTCCACATGCGACGCGATAGCGATGAACCCCGCCCCGCCGCGCTCCGGCCGTCAGGCGGACGTGCCGCTGACGCTTTCAGTATCGGTCGATGCGGCGCCCGACGTCGGGCCGGCGTCGTCCGGCGCCGCGATCAGCGCGACCAGCATGTCGTGGTCGATCGATTCGTGCTGCAGCAGGCTGCGCGCGATCCGTTCGAGCGCATCGCGGTGCGCGGCGAGCGTCGCGGTCACGCGCGCGTGCGCGTCCTCGAGCAGCGCGCGCACCTCCTCGTCGATCAGCTGCGCCGTGTGTTCGCTGCAGTGGCCGTCGCCCGGCGTCCATACGCCCGGCGCGCCGTGCTGCAGTGCACCGTCGTCGAGCGTCGCGAGGCCGAGCCGCTCGCTCATCCCGTACTGCATGACCATGTGGCGCGCGAGCGCGGTGGCGCGCTCCAGATCGTTCTGCGCGCCGGTCGACACGTCGCCGAACGCGATTTCCTCGGCCACGCGTCCGCCGAGCAGCACGTCGAGCCGGTCGAGCAGTTCGCTCCTGCGCAGCACGTAGCGATCTTCGGTCGGCACCTGCTGCGTGTAGCCGAGCGCCGCGATCCCGCGCGGGATGATCGACACCTTCTTCACCGGATCGCAATGCTCGCGGCTTTGCGCGACGAGCGCGTGCCCCGATTCGTGGTACGCGATGGTGCGCTTCTCCTGCTCGTTCATCACGCGGCTCTTGCGCTCCATGCCGGTCATCGCGCGATCGATCGCCTCGTCGAAATCGGTCATGTCGATCGCCGGCTTGCCGAGCTCGGCCGCATGCAGCGCGGCTTCGTTGACGACGTTCGCGAGATCGGCGCCGACGAATCCCGGCGTGCGCTGCGCGAGCTCGGCGAGATCGACGCCGGGTGCGACCTTCACGCGCTTCGTATGCACGGTCAGGATCTGCTTGCGGCCGTTCAAGTCGGGCCGGTCGATCGCGATGTGCCGGTCGAAGCGGCCGGGGCGCAGCAGCGCGGGATCGAGAATCTCCGGCCGGTTGGTCGCGGCCATGATGATCACGCCGGAGTTGGCCTGAAAGCCGTCCATCTCGACGAGCAGCTGGTTGAGCGTCTGCTCGCGCTCGTCGTTGCCCGACATCAGCCCGACGCCGCGCGCCTTGCCGAGCGCATCGAGCTCGTCGATGAAGACGATGCACGGCGCGGTTTGCTGCGCCTGTTCGAACAGGTCGCGCACGCGCGCCGCGCCGACGCCGACGAACATCTCGACGAATGCCGAGCCGCTGATCGTGAAGAACGGCACCGCCGCCTCGCCGGCGACGGCGCGCGCGAGTAGCGTCTTGCCGGTGCCCGGCGCGCCGACGATCAGCACGCCCTTCGGAATCTTGCCGCCGAGCCGCTGATAGCGATCCGGATCGCGCAGAAATGCGACGATCTGCTGCAGCTCTGCCTTCGCCTCGTCGATGCCCGCGATGTCGTCGAACGTGATGCCGGTTTCCTTCTGCATGTACACGCGCGCGCGGCTCTTGCCCATCCCGCTCAGGTCGCGCATCCCGCCCGGCCGGCGCGTCATGAACGTCCAGATCACGACGAAGCCGATCAACGGAAAGATCCAGGTCGCGAGCGTGCCGATCCAGCCGGTATCGGCCGCGCCGCGGTAGCGAATCCCGGCCGCGGTCAGCGCCGCAACCAGATTGTCGTCGCTCACGCGGTTCGTGGTGAAGCGCCACGGCGCGCCGGCCGCCTTCACGTCGGCCGCGTCGGAGGCCGGCAGCGCCGCCCCCGCCTGCGGCATGCGCAGCGTGCCGGAGATCGACGTCTGCCCGATCTCCAGATCGTCGACGAGCCGCGCTTCCACGAGGTGGTGGAAATCGCTGTAGGAGATCGCGGTCGCCGCCGGCTGACGCCCGAACAGTTGAACCGCGATCAGTACCGCGAACGCGATCGGAATCAGCAGGCCGGAGTAGTCGAAGGTTTTTTTCATCGGCTAGACCCTGCCGGGCGGCCCAGCACCGGTTCACGCATCGTCGCGCGTCCAGTGCGCACGCAGCATGTCTTCGCCGTCGCGATAGTTGATCGCGAGACTGCCGTGATGCGCATGCAGCAGCGCGTCGGCCAGGCGCCTGACCATGTGTGCGCCGGTCGTGCGCACGGTGACCGAATCGGCGGACCGCTCGATCTCCATGATGCGCTCGAGCGCGTGCTCGCTCGTCTCCATGTCGGCCTGACGCTGCAGCAGCTCGAGGATCATCCCGCGATGCGCGTGCAGATACGCGCCGTGCAGCACCAGCTCGCCGGCCGGCACGTTTTCGCGCATGCGCTTGCAGGCCGGGCATTCGAGCTGGCGCCGATCGCGCGGCGTCGCGTACCAGGTCCAGCGGCCCGCGTCGCAGACCGCGCCGCAGCCCTCGCAGATCCGGTCGCCTTTGGGCCGCTTCGGCTCGCGATAGCTGTCCTTCGTATGCGGTTGCATCCGCTTGTCGCGGCGCAGAGGGTTGCGGCCGGAGCCGCCATTCGAACGGTTCATCGCCCTTCTCCTGACAGTGGACAACACCGGCGCGACGGTCGTGCGACGCTCGCGCACCGGTCATGCAACGCTCAGGCGACGGTCAGCCGGTCCACGACCTGCCGTACGCCGCGCACTGCGCCAGCCGCGCCGCACACGGCACGCTTGTCGGCCAGCGACGCCACGGTGCCCGACAGCGTGACCACGCCGTCGCTCGCGTCGATCGAAATGCCGGAGGATTCGCGCCGCGCGCGACGCGCGAGGGCGTCGGCGATCCGCGCGCCGACGTCCGGCACCGTATGGTCGCCGCGCACGCGGATGCGGTTCGCCACGCCGACGACGCCGATCATCCGGCTCACCATCGCTTCCGCCGCGCGGCTCTGATACGCATGGTCGACTTCGCCGTCGAGCGTCACGCAGCCGTGATCGACCTCGACCGCGATCTTGTGATCGCGCAGCGCCTCCTGCCAGCCGAGCGCGAACGTGATCGCGATCGCCAGCTCGTGGTCGGCGCATGCGCTTGCCGGCGGCGTGACGCTCAGTTCGAGCACCAGCGCGCGCGCATCGGCGACATGCAAAGCGGTTTTCTGCGCTTCCAGCTTCTGCGCCCAGCTGTCGACGCTGCCGCGCAGCGTCACGATCCGGTCGCGGACCTCGACGTCGATCCGGCGCGCATCGATCGCCGGATTCCAGAACAGCGCCTGCTCGACATCCTGCTTCAGTACGGCGTCGGACTTCATGCCGGTCTCCCGTCGGCGCATGCCGGCCGCGACGTTTGCGACCGGATCCGTGCACCATCGCGATCAGCATCGCGCACGGCGGCCGCGACGGCTTGACGAGGATCAAGCAACGGCCGGCTCGCGGCGGCCGCGCGTCGGTGCGCCGCCGTCCGCCCCGCGCTGCTTCGATCGCCCCGCTCGGCCAAAAAGGACGACGCCGCGGCGGCACAGCCGGCCGCGCCGACGCGCCCGCATCGCGGCCACGTCTCGGTGCGCGCGTCAATCGAGGGGCCGCTCGACACGCAATCCGGCCCGAGTGACCCAGATCAAGGGGAAACCCGGTAATCGTCGGATATAAACGAGGCCGAAGCGGCGACGCCCGAGGGCGCCGCCATCCCGTATTCCTGCATTCGTCGAGGCCTTCCATGCGCGCTGCCGCGCTTGCCGCTCCGTTTCACCCGACCGTCGTGCGGCGCATGCGTGTCGCCGTGCTGTTGGCGGGCCTGGGACTGCTGTCGGGATGCCTGTCGCTCGCGCCTGCCGACACGCGCCCGCCCGCACCGATTCCCGCCGCCTTCCCCGATCCGTCGGCCGCCGCGGCGCCCGCCGCGCAGGCGCCCGACTGGCACGCCTACTTCGTCGACACGCGCCTTCAGGCGCTGATCGCGCAGGCGCTCACGAACAACCGCGACCTGCGCGCGGCCGTGGCACGCGTCGACGAGGCGCGCGCGGTCTACGGCGTCCGCAGCGCGGACCAGTGGCCGACGATCGGCGCCGGTGCGGCCTACGCGCGGTTTCGCACGCCGGGCGGCTTGCTGACGCCGGCGCCCATGATCGGCCAGCTCTACGAGGTGCAACTGGCCGAGACCCAATGGGAGATCGATTTCTGGGGGCGCGTGCGCAGCCTGAAGGCGGCCGCGCTGCAGCGCTATCTGGCGAGCGACGCGGCCCGCCAGGCGACGACGCTGAGCGTCGTCACCGGCGTCGCGAACGCGTATCTGACGCTGTGCGAGATCGACGAGCGGATCGTGCTGACGCGCGCGACGATCGACACGCGCCGCGAATCGCTGCGGATCTTCCGGCTGCGTTACGCGGCCGGCGCGATCTCGCGCCTCGACCTCACGCAGTCGGAGATCCTGCTGCAGCAGGCCGAGTCGCTCGGCGTCCAGTTGCAGCAGGCGCGCGCCACGGCGGCCGATGCGCTCGCGCTGCTGGTCGGCGCGCCCCCCGAGCTGGGCGCCGCACCGCTCGCGCTCGACGACGGCGCGGTGCTGCCGTCGCTCGCGCCCGGCCTGCCTTCGTCGCTGCTCGAGCGCCGTCCGGACGTGATCGCGGCCGAGCACGAACTGCAGGCGAGCCGCGCGAACATCGGCGCGGCGCGCGCGGCGTTCTTCCCGCGCATCGCGTTGACGAGCGCGATCGGCTCCGGCAGCTCGGCGCTGCACGACCTGCTGACGTCGGGAACGGGCGTGTGGTCGCTGATCCCCAGCGCCACGCTGCCGCTCATCGACGGCGGCCGCAACCGTTCGAACCTCGCACTCGCGAACGCACAGCGCGACGAGGCGCTCGCCCGCTACGAGAAAACGCTGCAAGGCGCGTTCCGCGACGTCTCCGACGCGCTCGCCGCGCGCCACTGGCTCGCCGACCAGGTCGCGATCGAACGCGCGACGCTGGCGTCGCAGGCCGAGCGCGCGCGCCTCGCGAAGCTGCGCTACGACAGCGGCGCGACGCGCTTCCTCGAAGTGCTCGACGCGCAGCGCGACCTGATGAACGCTGAGCAGCAGCTCGTCGTCACGCGACGCGCGCTGCTGTCGAGCCGCGTCGCGCTGTACGGCGCGCTGGGCGGCGGCCCCGACGATCCGCGCCTGCCGCCGACGGCGCAGCAGCCTATCCATTCGACTGACTCGGAAAACAGACAATGAAAACCATCCCGCGCCCTCTTCTGATCGGTGCCGGTGCGGCCGTGCTCGCCGTCTGCGTCGCCTATTACGGCTGGTCGCGCTGGCGCGACGGCCAGACCGATGCGGGGCTCGTCAGCGGCAACGGCCGCATCGAGGCGACCGAAATCGACGTCGCGACCAAGCTGCCCGGGCGCGTGACCGCGATGCTCGTCGACGAAGGCGACTTCGTGAAGGCCGGCCAGCCGCTCGCCCGGATGGACGTCGTGGTGCTGCAGGCGCAGCTCGACGAAGCGCAGGCGCGCGCGCAGCAGGCCGTGAACACCGCGGCGAGCGTCGACGCGCAGGTCGCGCAGCGCCGCAGCGACAAGGCGGCGGCAGAGGCCGTCGTCGTGCAGCGCGAAAGCGAGCTCGACGCAGCCACGCGGCGGCTGGCGCGCTCCGAGACGCTGTCGCGCGACGGCGCCTCGTCGCTGCAGGAACTCGACGACGACCGCGCCCGCGCGGGCAGCCTGCGCGCGACCGTGAATGCCGCGCGCGCGCAGGTGCAGGCCGCGCAGGCCGCGATCGACGCGACCCAGGCGCAGCTCGTCGCGGCGCGCTCCGCAGTGACGGCAGCGCAAGCGACCGTCGCGCGCGTGCGCGCCGACATCGCGGACAGCGAGCTGACCTCGCCGCGCGACGGCCGCGTGCAGTACCGCATCGCCGAGTCGGGCGAAGTGCTGCCGGCCGGCGGCAAGGTGCTCAACGTCGTCGATCTGTCCGACGTGTACATGACGTTCTTCCTGCCGGAATTGGCGGTCGGTCGCGTGCCGCTCGGCGCCGACGTGCGGATCGTCCTCGATGCGGCGCCGGAATACGTGATTCCGGCCCGCGTGTCGTACGTGTCGAGCACCGCGCAGTTCACGCCGAAGACGGTCGAGACGGCCAGCGAACGGCAGAAGCTGATGTTCCGCGTCAAGGCGCGGATCGATCGCGACTTGCTGCAGCGCCATCTGAAGCTGGTGAAGACCGGGCTGCCGGGCGTCGCGTGGCTGAAGACCGATTCGCACGCGGCGTGGCCCGAGCGCCTCGCGATCAAGGTGCCGCAGTGAACACGACGACGCGCGCAGATACCGACAGCCGCGCGACCGACGGCGCGCCGGGCGCGGCCGGCCCGGCGCCGGTCGCCCGGCTGTCGGGCGTGTCGCTGCGCTACGGCGGCAAGGCGGCGCTCGACGACGTGACGCTCGAGATCCCGGCCGGCCGCATGATCGGGCTGATCGGCCCGGACGGCGTCGGCAAGTCGAGCCTGCTCGCACTCGTGTCGGGCGCGCGCGCGATCCAGCAGGGGCACGTGCACGCGCTCGACGCCGATCTGTCGTCGCGCCGCGATCGCGCGCGCGTATGCCGGCGCATCGCGTACATGCCGCAAGGCCTCGGCCGCAACCTGTACGCGACGCTGTCGGTCGAGGAGAACCTGCAGTTCTTCGCGCGCCTGTTCGGCCACGACGCGGCCGAGCGGCGCCGCCGGATCGACGCGCTGACGCGCAGCACCGGCCTGCATCCGTTCCTCGACCGCCCGGCCGGCAAGCTGTCCGGCGGGATGAAGCAGAAGCTCGGCCTGTGCTGCGCGCTGATCCACGATCCCGACCTGCTGATCCTCGACGAGCCGACGACCGGCGTCGATCCGCTGTCGCGCGCGCAGTTCTGGGATCTGATCGCGCGCATTCGCGTCGCGCGGCCCGCCATGAGCGTGCTGGTCGCGACCGCCTACATGGACGAGGCGCGCCGCTTCGACTGGCTGATCGCGATGGACGCCGGCCGCGTGCTGGCCACCGGCAGCCCCGCCGACCTGCTCGCGCGCACCGGCTGCGACACGCTGGAGGCCGCGTTCATCGCGCTGCTGCCGGACGAGCGCCGCAAGGGGCACCAGCCGGTGCAGATCGAACCGTTCCGGCCCGACGCGACCGCCGGCTACGCGATCGAGGCCGACGGGCTGACGATGCGGTTCGGCGAGTTCGTCGCGGTGGACCACGTGAGCCTGCAGATCCGTCGCGGCGAAATCTTCGGGTTTCTCGGCTCCAACGGCTGCGGCAAGTCGACGACGATGAAGATGCTCACCGGCTTGCTGCCGGCGTCCGAAGGCACGGCGACGCTGTTCGGCCAGCCGGTCGCCGCCAACGACATCGACACGCGCCGCCGCGTCGGCTACATGTCGCAGGGCTTTTCGCTGTACGGCGAGCTGACCGTGCGGCAGAACCTCGTGCTGCACGCGCGCCTGTTCGGCGTGCCGGAAGCCGACGTGCCCGCGCGGGTCGACGAGATGGTCGCGCGCTTCGGGCTCGCCGGCGTGCTCGACGTGCTGCCGGAGCGCCTGCCGCTCGGGATGCGGCAGCGGCTGTCGCTCGCGGTCGCGATGGTGCACAAGCCGGAGCTGCTGATCCTCGACGAGCCGACCTCGGGCGTCGACCCGGTCGCGCGCGACGACTTCTGGCGGCTGATGATCGAGCTGGCGCGCCGCGATCGCGTCACGATCTTCATCTCGACGCACTTCATGAACGAGGCCGCGCGCTGCGACCGCATCTCGCTGATGCATGCGGGCCGCGTGCTCGCGAGCGCCGCGCCGGCGGAACTGGTGCGCATGCGCGGCGCGGCATCGCTCGAGGATGCGTTCATCGGCTACCTCACCGATGCGCAGCGTGAGGACAGCCCGAGCGATGCGGCCGCAGCGGCCGATGCGTCGTCCGACGCCGGCTGGCTCGCCACTCCCCCGTCGGCCACGCCCGCGGCCGCCCGCGGCGCGGCGCGGACCGCATGGTTCAGCGCCGCGCGCGCCGGCAGCTACCTGTGGCGCGAGGTGCTGGAGCTGCGCCGCGACCCGCTGCGGGCGACGCTCGCGCTGTTCGGCTCGCTCGTGCTGATGTGCGTGATCAGCATCGGCATCAGCCTCGACGTCGACAACCTGACGTTCGCGGTGCTCGACCGCGACCAGTCGATCCTGAGCCAGGACTACGCGCAGAACCTCGCCGGCTCGCGCTACTTCGTGCCGCGCGCGCCGCTCGCGGACGATCGCGACATCGAACGCCGCATGCGCAACGGCGAGCTGTCGCTCGCGATCGAGATTCCGCCCGACTTCGCGCGCGACGTCGCGCGCGGGCGGCACGTCGAGATCGGCGCGTGGGTCGACGGCGCGATGCCGATGCGCGCCGAGACGATCCGCGGCTACGTGGCCGGCATGCACGAGAACTGGCTGCGCGACCAGGCGAAGCGCCGCCTCGGCGTGGCGCTCGCGCCGGCCGTCGACATCGCGGTCCGCTATCGCTACAACCCCGACGTGAAGAGCTTGCCCGCGATGATTCCGGCGATCATGCCGATGCTGCTGCTGATGCTGCCCGCGATGCTCACCGCGCTCGCCGTGGTGCGCGAACGCGAGCTCGGGTCGATCGTGAACCTGTACGTGACGCCCGTCACGCGCGCCGAATTCCTGATCGGCAAGCAGGTGCCGTACGTGATGCTGGCGATGCTGAACTTCCTGCTGATGGTCGTGCTCGCCGACCTCGTGTTCGGCGTGCGGATCAAGGGCAGTTTCGCGACGCTGGCGGCCGCGGTGCTGATCTTCAACGTGGTGGCGACCGGCATCGGCCTGTTCGCGTCGACCTTCACGCGCAGCCAGATCGCCGCGATCTTCATGACGATCGTCGGCACGCTGATACCGGTCGTGCAGTTCTCGGGGCTGCTCACGCCGCTGTCGTCGCTGGAAGGCAGCGGCAAGTGGATCGGCACGATCTATCCGGCCACCTACATGCTCGCGATCAGCCGCGGCGTGTACAACAAGGCGCTCGGGCTGTCCGACCTGTCGTCGCAGTTCTGGCCGATGCTCGTGGCCGTGCCCGTCATCCTCGTGATGACCGGCATGCTGCTGCGCAAACAGGAGCGCTGATCATGTCACGCCTGAACGCCATCTTCCGGCTCGGAGTGAAGGAACTCTGGAGCCTCGCGCGCGACCCGATCCTGCTCGCGCTGATCGTCTACACGTTCAGCGCGTCGATCTACGTCGCCGCCACCGCCCGCCCCGAGACGCTGCACAAGGTGCCGATCGCGATCGTCGACGAGGATGCGTCGCCGCTGTCCGCGCGCATCGCAGCGGCGTTCTTCCCGCCGCAGTTCGCGCCGCCGCCGATCGTCGGCGCGGCCGCAGCCGATCGCGGCCTCGACAACGGCGACTACACGTTCTCGCTCGACATCCCGCCCGACTTCCAGCGCGACGTGCTGGCCGGCCGCCATGCGACGGTCCAGCTCAACGTCGATGCGACGCGCATGACACAGGCCTTCACCGGCGGCGGCTACGTCCAGCAGATCGTGTCGGGCGAGATCGACTCGTTCGTGCAGCGCTATCGCGGCTCGCCGCTGCCGCCGGTCGATCTCGCGATGCGCATGCGCTTCAACCCGAACCTCGACGAAGTGTGGTTCGGCGCGCTGATGGAGCTGATCAACAACGTCACGATGCTGTCGATGATCCTCACCGGCGCCGCGCTGATCCGCGAACGCGAGCACGGCACGATCGAGCATCTGCTCGTGATGCCGGTGACCGCCGCGGAAATCATGCTCGCGAAGGTGTGGTCGATGGGGCTCGTGGTCGCAGCGGCGGCGGTCGCGTCGCTGAGCTTCGTCGTGCAGGGCGCGCTGCACGTGCCGATTCCCGGCTCCGTGCCGCTGTTCGTGGCCGGCATGGCGCTGCACCTGTTCGCGACGACGTCGATGGGGATCTTTCTCGCGACGCTGGTGCGCAGCATGCCGCAGTTCGGCATGCTGCTCGTGCTCGTGCTGCTGCCGCTGCAGCTGCTGTCGGGCGGGCTCACGCCGCGCGAGAGCATGCCGCTCGCGGTGCAGGACATCATGCTCGCCGCGCCGACGACCCATTTCGTCGAGCTGGCGCAGCGCATCCTCTATCGCGGCGCCGGCCTCGACGCGGTGTGGATGCAGTTTGCCGCGCTGTTCGCGATCGGCTGCGCGCTGTTCCTGCTGTCCCTGACGCGCTTCCGCAAGACGATCGGCCAGATGGCCTGAGCGGTCCGGCGCGCGGCGCCCCCGGGTCCGTTGACACAGATCAACTGCGACGCGACGCCGCACGCGATCATGACGCCATGTGCCGCAACCAGCGGCGCCATCGCCTGCGGCCCCGCCGTGCCATCGGCCGCCGCTCAACCGGAGAACGTCATGATTCGACTGCAATATCGAAGCACGTTGGCGACGTCCTGCGTGTTCATCGCGCTCGCATCGCTGCTCGGCGTCGTCCACGCGATGCTGATCGACGAGCAGGTCGCGCCGTATGCGATCGTCGCGCTGGTGTCGGGCATCGTCGGCTTCGTCGCCCAGCTGGACCCGGCGTCGAGCGAGCGCTAGCCGGACGGCCGCGCGCTTCGCACCGGCACCATGAACGGCATCCTGCGCCTCGCGTTCAAGCTGCTCGTCAACGACGGCGCGAAGTTCACTGCCCTGATCGTCGGCATCACGTTCTCGGTGCTGCTGATGATCGAGATGACGTCGCTGTTCGCCGGCATTCTCAACAAGTCGTCGGCGTCGGTGATCAACATCGGCGCGAAGGTCTGGGTGATGGACCCGGCCGTGAAGACGATCGCGAACAGCATCGGCATGCCCGGCTACGTGCTCGACGCCGTGCGCAGCATCGACGGCGTCAAGTACGCGGTTCCGCTCTACTCCGGCGGCGCGCTGGTGAAGCTGCGCTCGGGCGCGTATCAGGCGGTCACGGTGGTCGGCCTCGACGACGCGAGCCTGCTCGGCCGGCCCACGATGCTCAAGGGCCGCATCGAAGACATCTACGCGGAAAACGGCTTCATCGCGATTCAGGACCCGGAGTTCGCGAAGCTGGAGAACCCGACCATCGGCACCGATTTCGAGCTGAACGATCATCGCGGCGTGATCGTCGGCATCGCGAAGGTCGCCGCGAGCGGCCTGTTCGGCACGCCGACGCTCTACACCACCTACGCACGCGCGATCCGCTACATCCCGTCGCCGCGCTTCACGACCTCGTACATCCTCGTCGAGCCGAAGTCCGATGCGGACATCGCGCACATCCAGGCCGTCGTGAAGTCGCTCGGCTACCGCGCGTACACGCGCGACGAGTTCATCGCGCAGATCTCGCGCTTCTACAAGTACGAAACCGGGCTCGGCACCAACATCATGCTGATGACGATCATCAGCTTCATCATCGGCCTGTCGATTTCCGGGCAGACCTTCTACGCGTTCATCGTCGAGAACCTCGACAAGTTCGGCGCGCTGAAGGCGATCGGCGCGAAGAGCCGCGAGCTGGTCGCGATGATCCTGTTCCAGGCGACCTTCACCGCGCTGACCGGCTACGGCATCGGCGTCGGGCTGTGCGTGCTGATGATCTCGCTCGCCAAGCTGCGCATCCCCGACTACGCGGCGCTCATCACGTACGGCAACCTGTCGCTCGCGTTCGGGATGGTCGTCGTGATCGCGGCGATCTCGAGCTATCTCGGCGTGCGGCGCGTGCTGCGCATCGAGCCCTTCGACATCTTCCGGGGCTGACGATGGCCGGCATCGCGATCGACGCGCGCGGCGTCGACAAATGGTTCGGCGAAGGCGAAGCGCGCACGCAAGCGCTGCGCGACGTGTCGATGCAGGCGCACTTCGGCGAGATGCTGCTGATCGTCGGACCATCCGGCAGCGGCAAGACCACGCTGCTCAGCGTGATCTCCGGCATCCTGCGGCCGGACGGCGGCTCGGTGTCGATCGACGGCGTCGACCTGTGGGCGCAGCCGAACGACGCGATCGCCGAGTTCCGGCTCAACCGGATCGGCTTCGTGTTCCAGGACTACCACCTGTTCCCGCGGCTCACGACCGCCGAGAACGTCGCGATTCCGTTGATTTTGAAGCGCCAGCCGTGGGACGACGCGATCCAGGCCGCGCACACCTACCTGGGCGTCGTCGGTCTCGCCAATCGCGCGCAGCTGCCGCCCGTCAAGCTGTCCGGCGGCGAGCAGCAGCGCGTGGCGATCGCGCGCGCGATCGTCAGCCAGCCCGACCTGCTGATCCTCGACGAGCCGACCGCATCGCTCGACGGCGACACCGGCCGCATGATCATGGAGTTCGTCAAGCACGAGGTGCTGAACGACACGCGCTGCATCGTGATCGTCACGCACGACGCGCGGATTTTCGAATACGCGGACCGCATCCTGCGCATGGAAGACGGCAAGCTGACCGGCATCGAGCGCGGAGGCGTGCGATGAAGCGCCGGCTCGTGTTCGTCGCGGCCGTGCTCGGCTTCCTGGCGAGCGTCGTCGCCGCGTGGCTCTACGGCCGCCAGGAGCCGCCGCAGCCGCCGGTGTTCAAGCCGGCCGCCAATCCGTACGCGCGCGGCGTCTATGCGAACGGCATCGTCGAAAGCGAGCAGCCGGCCGGCGCGAACGTGAACGTCTATCCGGACGTGTCGGGAGCGGTGACGCGCATCTACGTGCACGACGGCGATCCGGTGAAGGCCGGCGACGTGCTGCTGACGATCGACGACGCCGTGCAGCGCGCGAGCGCCGCGCAGCTCGCCGCGCAGGCCGATGCGGCCGCTGCGCTGCTCGACGAGCTGAACGCGCAGCCGCGCCGCGAGGTGCTCGACGTGGCCGGTGCGCAGACCCGGGCCGCGCAGGCGAGCCTCAAGCTCGCGCAGGATCAGTACGACAAGCAGCGGCGCGCGTACGACATCGATCCGAAAGCAGTGAGCCGCGACGCGCTCGATACGGCCGCGAACGCGGTGCGCGTCGCGGCCGCCAACCTGGACGTCGTGACGCGCCAGTATCGTCTGACCAAGGCCGGCGCATGGAGCTACGACGTGCGCAACCAGCGTGCGCAGGTCGTAGCGCTGCGGCGCGCGGCCGATGCGGCCGCCGCGCTGCTGGCCCGCTACACGCTGCGCGCGCCGGCGGACGGCACCGTGCTGGCGATGAACGCGGCGCTCGGCTCGTACCTGAGCCCGCAGGGGATCTACGACACCTACACGCGGGCCAGCGCGCCGGTCGCGGTGCTCGGCGCGCCGGTCGACCGGCTGCAGGTGCGCTGCTACATCGACGAGATCCTGATCCCGCAACTGCCCGACCTGCATGCGCTGAAGGCGCACATGTTCGTGCGCGGCACGTCGGTCGAGGCCGATCTGCAGTTCGTGCGCGTGCAGCCGTACGTGACGCCGAAGATCGAATTGTCTGACCAGCGCACCGAGCGCGTCGACGTGCGCGTGCTGCCGCTGATTTTCCGTATCGTGCCGAACCGCAACGGGCGGCTGTTCCCCGGGCAGATCGTCGATGTGTACGTCGCCGGCAAATGACCGCGCGTGCGGCGGCCGTACGTCGCGGCGCCGAACCGCTGCGCGCTTGGCCGCCGGGCTGCTCGCCGCGCTGCTCGCGGGCGGCTGCACGGTCGGGCCGAACTTCGTGCCGCCGCCCGCGCCGCGCGTCGAGCGCTTCGTCGCGCCCGACGATCCGCACGCGGCGTCCGGCCCGTGGACCGGCGACGGCCGCACGCAGGCGTTGTCGCCCGACGCGCCGCTCACGCGCGACTGGTGGACGCGCTTCGGCAGCCACGCCATCGACGCGAGCGTCGACGCCGCGCTGACCGGCAGCCCGACGCTCGCGCTCGCCGAAGCGACGCTGCGGCGCAGCGAGCACGCGTTGCGGGCCGGCCAGGGCGTGTTCTTCCCGCAGATCGACGCGCAGGCCGGCGCGGCGCGCGAGCGCGCGACGCCGTCGCGCGGCCCGGCGTTGCCGGCGTCGATCTTCAACCTGTTCACGCTGTCGGCGACCGTCAGCTACACCCTCGACCTTTGGGGCGGCGAACGGCGCCAGGTGGAGGCGCTGGCCGCCGGCGTCGACGCGCAGCGCCACGCGCTGGCCGGCGCGTATCTGATGCTGAGCGCCAACGTCGTCAACACGATGATCGCGCGCGCCGCGTATCGCGACGAAGCCGCCGCCACGCGCGAGACGATCGGTCTCGTCGACGAGCAGATTCGCCTGACGCGCGCGCAGGTGACGGCCGGCGCGGCGGCCTACGTCGCGGTGCTCACGCTCGAGTCGCAGCGGGCGACGCTGCAGGCAACCTTGCCGGCGCTCGACCAGAAGCGCGCGCAAGCCGACGATCTGCTCGCGCTGCTGGCCGGCCGATATCCGGCCGACTGGCGGACGCCGGAGCTGTCGCTCGCCGCGATCGAACTGCCGGCGAGCCTGCCCGATACCGCGCCGTCGTCGCTGGTGCGCCGCCGTCCGGACATCCAGCAGGCGGAAGCCGAACTGCACGTGGCGAGCGCCCAGGTGGGCGTCGCCACCGCCGCGCTCTACCCGAACCTGACGCTGTCCGCGTCGGGCGGCTTCGACAGCGGCGTCGCGGCCAATCTGTTCTCGCCGGCCGGCCGTGCTTGGAGCGTCGGCGCCGGCGTCACCGCACCGCTGTTTCACGGCGGCACGCTGCTGAACCAGCGGCGCGCCGCCCAGGATGCCTACGACGAGGCCGACGCGTCCTACCGGCAGGTCGTGCTGGCCGCGTTCTCGCAGGTGGCCGACGCGCTGCGCGCGCTCGCGAACGACGCCGCGGCGCT
This sequence comes from Burkholderia sp. KJ006, assembly GCF_000262695.1. Classification (NCBI taxonomy): domain Bacteria; kingdom Pseudomonadati; phylum Pseudomonadota; class Betaproteobacteria; order Burkholderiales; family Burkholderiaceae; genus Burkholderia; species Burkholderia sp. KJ006. The sequence goes on from NC_017922.1 coordinate 706,799, forward strand.
CGATGCGCAGGCTCGCGCGATGGCCGCCGCCCGCGATGCGCTGCGGCTCACGCAGGCCGGCTACGACGCGGGGATCACCGGCTACGTGCCGTTGCTGGTCGCCGACGTGCAATATCACCAGGCCCGCATCGCGTGGCTTCAGGCGCTCGCGCAACGCCTGCAGGATACGGTCGCGTTCTACGTCGCGCTCGGCGGCGGCTGGGGCGAAGCTGGTTGACGGACATGGCGCGGGCGGGCCGGCTGCTCGACGGTGCGATGCGCTCAGGCGACGATGTCGGGCCGTTCCCAGCGCGGCAGTTCGGCCCAGCCGAGCGGCGCGTACACGGTGCCGCCGGCCGCGTCGATCGTTTCGACGAATGCGGCGAGCGTCGCGCCGGCCGGTACCGTGAGCGTGGTCGCATCGACGAAATCCTCGCTGCGCAGCCACGGCGCCGCGCCGCGGTTGATCTGCTGGACGCTCCACGCGTGGCCGTGGCGCCCGGCTTCGGGCGGCAACAGCCCGGGCGCGTCGAACGCGACCCGCAGCAATTGCGCGCGCGAATCGCTGTACGGCGGTTTCGCCGCGTTCTGATACGGCACGTCGGCCCAGTTCTCGCCGCATTGCTGATTGAGCGGCAGGCACGTAAACCACGCCCATGGCGAACGAACGAAGCACAACCGGTACAGGTGCGCGGCGCCGTCCAGATTGGCGATCAGCGTCATGATGGATCGATCCCGAGAGACTCGCGATGCCGATGCGCAGCGCGCGCACGGCAGGCGCGGATCATCGAATCATGACACCGCGTCCGCGCGCCGGACCGCCATGCGCGGGCCGACGCGACTGACGATTGATCGTAGTCAAACCGCGCGAGCAGCCTCATTGGGCGGCGCCGGCGGTACGGCCGGCGGGGCATGGAATCCTGCAATTGCTGACTTCGGTCAAGCGCTGCCCGCGCGTTCGCGCTGTAATCGCCTTACCGATCCGTCGATTCCCGGCGAGGCTATCTCATGAAACTGACTTTTCTCGGCGCGACCGAAACCGTGACCGGCTCGAAATACCTGGTCGAGCACGGCAGCCGGCGCATCCTGGTCGATTGCGGCCTGTTCCAGGGCACCAAGAACCTGCGGCTGCGCAACTGGCGGACGCTGCCGTTCGCGGCCGACACGCTCGACGCCGTCGTGCTCACGCATGCGCACATCGATCACACCGGCTATCTTCCGGTGCTTGCACGTGAAGGATTTCGCGGGCCCGTGTACTGCACGGCGGCCACGGCCGAACTGTGCGACATCATGCTGCGCGACAGCGCGCGGCTGCAGGAGGAGGAAGCCGACTTCGCGAACCGCCACGGCTATTCCAAGCACCATCCGGCGCAGCCGCTCTATACGCTCGACGATGCGCAGCGTGCGCTGCACCTGCTGAAGCCGGTGGCGTTCGACGAATGCACGTCGCTCGGCGGCGGCGTGTCGTTCCGGCTGCTGCCGGCCGGGCACATCCTGGGCGCGGCGAGCGTCGTGATGCACTGGGATCACAAGGTGCTCGCGTTCTCGGGCGACCTCGGCCGCTACAACGATCCGATCATGCAGCCGCCGCGGGCGCCCGCGCATGCCGACTATCTGGTGGTCGAATCCACGTACGGCGACCGGCTGCACCCGGCGTCGGACCCGGAGACCGAACTCGCCGCGATGTTCGACAAGACCTTCGGGCGCGGCGGGGTCGTCGTGATGCCCTGCTTCACCGTCGGCCGCGCGCAGGAAATCCTGCACTACATCGCGCGGCTAAAGGCGTCCGGCCGCATGGCGCGCGTGCCGGTGTTCCTCGACAGCCCGATGGCCACCGACGTGACGGAGATCTATCGCCACCATATCCTCGAACACCGGCTGACCGTTTCGGAAGCGAACGCGCTCGGCCACGCGGCGACGATGATCCGCTCCGTCGACCAGTCAAAGGCGATCTCCGATCACCACGGGCCGATGGTCATCATCGCCGGCAGCGGCATGGCGACCGGCGGACGCGTGCTCCATCACCTCGCCCGCTATGCGCCCGATCCGCGCAACACGATCGCGCTGGTCGGCTATCAGGCCGCCGGCACGCGCGGCGCGGCGCTGGCCGCGCACGAGCCGACGGTGAAGATTCACGGCGAATACGTGCGCGTGCGTGCGCAGATCGAGTCGATCACGACGCTGTCGGCTCATGGTGACTACGAAGACGTGCTCAAATGGCTCGGCACGATGCAGGGTGCGCCGGTGCGAACGTTCGTCACGCATGGGGAGCCGGCTGCCGCGGATGCGCTGCGTCGGCGCATTGCCGATACGCTGCACTGGAGTTGTGAGGTGCCGGTTTATGAGCAGTGTGTCGATTTGAATGAGGGGGATGAGGGGGATGGTCTCCATCAAGAGGCAGCCGAAGCCGAACCGGCCGACGCCGCGCAGCAGCCCGCTGCACGCTCGTCCTGACGCTTAGTGGCGCCGGTGAAGCGCCGCATACGCATGACGCGTATAGGCCGAGACCTGACCGGTCAGTCAACGTCAGGTTAAGTCTCGGACAATACGACTGTTCGTCGCCGTTGGCGGTGATCGACCCTAAAGAGACCGTCAGACCTCCCGCAAGCGGACACTCGGCGCATGAGCAGGTGCCGGAGCGAATTCAGGCGCGAGTTCCAGTCGATGACCTCGCTGGTCATGTGCGTTTTCCAGTCCGTGTGCGTTTAGAGCGAACCGTGTTGGGCGCAAAGTAATAATGAGCCACTTCGCGCGAAGTAAATCTAAGCCACCTTTCAGTACAGTCAGCCTTTTGCGCGCAAAGGCTGGCGATGCTCCAGAAGGAACAGTGGATGCAAATCCATGTGCTCAAAGCCCAAGGCGTATCGGAGCGCGAGATCGCGCGGCGCCTGGGCATTTCTCGCAACACGGTGGCGCGGTACCTGTCGGCTGAGGAAGTGCCGCGCTACAAGCCGCGTGAACCGCGGCCAACCAAGCTCGGAGCGTTCGAGGCGTACATCATCGAGCGCATGAGGGCCGCAGCACCGGAGATCATCGCAGCGCCGGCGCTGCTGCGCGAGTTGCGGGCGCGCGGCTACGAGGGCCAACTGCGAAGCCTGCAGGCTTTCATGAACACGCATAAGCCCATGCCGAAGCCCGATCCAGTCGTAAGGTTCGAGACCGAGCCCGGTCGGCAGATGCAGTGCGATTTCGTTGTCTTCCGACGAGGCACCGACCCGCTTTACGCCTTCACCGCCACGCTCGGCTTCAGTCGTTGGCGCTGGGCACACTTCACCACCGATGAACGCGCCGAGACGCTGGTTGCCTGTCATCATGCGCTGTTCGAAGCCTTGGGTGGCATTCCTCGCGAGATCCTTTACGACAACGCCAAGACCATCGTTGTCGAACGCGATGCTTATGGCGACGGCCAACATCGCTGGCACGCCGGCCTGCTCGATCTGGCCAAGCGGTACGGCTTCCTGCCCAGATTGTGCCAACCGTACCGCGCGCAGACCAAGGGCAAGGTCGAGCGATTCCACCGCTATCTGCGCGGCAATTTCTATGTGCCGCTGGCAAGCCAGCTTAAACAATCCGGCTTGATGCTCGATGCCGCGACTGCGAACGTCGAGGTGAGTAAATGGCTGCGCGACGTGGCCAACCAGCGCGTGCATCCGGTTACCGGGCAGGCACCCGCGATTCTGTTGGAGCAACGAGAACGGGCTTGCTTGCTCGATATGCCTGGCTACACATTGCCCCGATTGCCGGCTCGCGCCGTCGCTCGGCCGCGCGTTGATCCCGCGATGTCGATCCAGCACCCGTTGTCCGTCTACCAGCAATTACTGACCGAGGTGCGCGCATGAACTTGCAGCAGGAACGCATCGACGGGCACTGCCAAAGCCTGAAGCTCGAGGGACTCATGCACCGATACGTCGCTCTGGCCAGCGACGCGGCGGCCAAGCAATGGAGTTTCCTCGACTTCCTCGAGAACGCGCTCGCGCACGAACGAGAGACGAGGCAAGTTCGTTCGCGGCAAACACTGGTGCGCATGGCCGGGTTTCCCGCCATCAAGACACTGGATGACTACGACTACAGCTTCGCCGTCGGGGTCCCGCGCGAGGCAATCGACGAGCTTGCCACGCTACGCTTCATCGAGCGAGGCGAGAACGCCGTGTTGCTTGGTCCGTCGGGCGTGGGCAAGACGCACCTCGCGATCGCCATCGGATATGCAGCGACGCAGGCCGGCATCAAGACGAAGTTCATCACGGCGGCGGATCTGATGTTACAGCTCGAGGCTGCACGCCGACAGGAGCGATACGACGCCGTTCTTCGGCACAACATTCTCGGCCCGAGGCTGCTCATCGTCGATGAGATCGGCTATCTACCGCTCTCGGGCGATCAGGCCAGTCACTTCTTCCAGATCGTCGCCAAGCGCTACGAGCGTGGCTCGATGATCCTGACCAGCAACCTGCCGTTTGCGCAGTGGGACGAAACCTTCGGCGGCAACACCACCCTCACTGCAGCGATGCTCGACCGCATCCTCCACCATGCCCACATCATCCAGATCAAAGGAGACAGCTACAGACTGAAACAGCAACGCAAAGCCGGGCACGTCCCGACATCGAAGAAGTAACGACTGGCTCAGTTTTACTTTGCGCGATCAGGCGCGAAGTGGCTCAGATTTCAAATGCGTTTGACAACCGGTGACAGAAAACGTACGACGAGGGAAGGACAGGCGAGGCGGCGGCTGCTATAGCCGCCGAGCCTAGTCGTTCCACCGCCCAGGTGTGGGCAGCTTCTTGGTGTAAGGCGAGCACTGCTCGCGAAGAAGTCGCATGCCCTTGTAGTCCAACGTTACGACCGAAACGGCAGGGTCGGTTGGCCACTCCGCAATCGCGAAATCAGCCTCGTACTCTTTGCCTTCAATGCACGCGATATAAGGCTCGCCCTTGAAAGGCACAGCCGTAATCGCCCAGATACGCGCTTCTCCATGTCGATCGAGGGTGCCATCGAAGACAGTCGATTGGTAATGATTGCAGGAGGCCTCGGACAATCCGAACATCGGGATGCACGGCGTCTGCCATGTCGTTTGGTAAACCGTGACATCTGCTCCCGATAGAGGGTGCCCTTCTCCAGCGACTACCCGTAACGTAAAGTGCCGGGGGAAGACCCAAGGCCCCGCGTGCCCCCACACCAGGAAAAAGAGCGCCGCAGGAATGGCAACGAAGAGCCAACTTTTTCTAAGCTTCATTCGCGCCTACGCGTCAAATCCCTGCGCGTTCAAAGCCGCAGCGCCCCCAAGAGGCAGCGCGCGATGCGCCGCCTCCAAGGTCACCATGTTGAATGCGTCGCGGCTTTTTGCATCCGTCCGAATATGCGCTATCCACTTTCTGATGCTCATCGTTCCAACGCCATGCCTGGTTTAGAAAGCCAGTGCCATCGGTTTGATTTGAGGGGGCGTGGCTGTGGTTTGGGCTTGCATTGTCGACGATTCAGATTTCGTTGTCGCACGGCCGATTCTGGCCGCCTGTTGCCGCAGAGCTACTCGGTTCCGTCAATCGCCGACGCAGCGAGTACAGAGCCTTTATACCTATATGCGTCGAAAGAAAACGGTCCAAACGCCTCAACTATCTGCAAGTCAGATTCACTTGTCTGGTAGGCGAAGCTCTCCCAAACGTAGGATTCGCGTTCACGCCGCACAAGGGCCGAATATGCACCGCACGCGACGTCGCCACACTCAGGGCAGATGTAGAGTAGTACGCGCTTTCCGCTCTCCGGCGGAACGTCGAGCAGCATAGCGGACATGCGTTCGCATTCCTTCGCGTAACCACTCACGAAACAACCCATGAAGTCGGCATGTCCACCGGCACTTTTAACCAGCATTTCCAGCAAAGACTGTCCGTCTATCAGAAAGTCCGCAGAGGTTCGCTCTGTGCAGGTGGCGCCTCCCGACGAGGTTGCTGGTCGATGCAGTCGGCGATGCCCAAGTAGGTTCATGTTCGTGTGCGGAATAGGTATGACGTGCCAAGATTGTCACCGATCGCGGAGCCTGTGTCGAAGGGCCGTTCCTGGCCGACCTGTGACCGACGACGCCGTCGCACCGTGCCCGGTCCGGCGGACGGCCCGCGTCGACCCGGAGCGGTCCTTCGGATTTCTCGAAACCGGTCATTGGGGCAGCGCTAGACCGCCGCCACTTTAGACAATCTAATCGCCTTGGTTGCCCTGCCAGTCGATATACGCGGCGGTACCCATTGCGTCGAAGTTCGGCATTTCACCGACCTGAACGTGCTGGAAAAAGCCCAAGCAACGGCCCCAAGACGACATTCCCGGGTTGGGCTCGACCCAGCACGAATATCCAAAGCGCGTCCAATCCAACGACCTATCGTCATTGCAGCGGCATAGAAGCTCCTGGGCGATTGCCCTGCACCAAATCAAAGCTTCTTCTGCCGCCGCCGCTTTGATGAAGACTCCAGTCGTCGACTCGTAGTCTTCGATCACTCCGCGGTCGAATAGCTGTCGCGGTTCGGGCTCGTGGTACTGGAAAATGACAAGGTATTCGTGTGACATGTTGCAGGAGCTTGTTTAACGACTTCATAGTTTCGTCCGTCACGCCGGTTCTAGACGATCTTGGCGGAAACATCGGACGACCGGTAGTGCCCGAACTGAGTCAGCCAACCCGCCACTGCCCGTTTAGTCCGGTCCAAGCGCTTTCCGCATGCGCCCTACGACCCGGCGCAAGCACCGGCTCGTAGCGCATCCAGCCCCACCCTCAACTAACCTCAATAATCACCTTCAACGCATGCGTTTGCGCCGCGCGCCCGAACGTGTCATAAGCGTCCTCGACATCATCGAGCGCGAACCGGTGCGTAATGAGTTGCGCCGGATCGAGACGCCCCGCCCGCACCGTTTTCAGCAGCATCGGCGTGCTGACCGTATCAACGAGCCGCGTCGTGATCGCGATGTTGCGATCCCACAGCTTCTCCAGATGCAGATCGGCCTTGACGCCATGCACCCCGACGTTCGCCACGACGCCGCCCGGCGCCACGATCGACGTGCACAGCTCGAACGTCGCCGGAATGCCGACCGCCTCGATCGCGCAATCCACGCCGATGCCGTCGGTCAGCTTCATCACGTCCGCCGCCGCGTCGCCGCTGCGGCCGTCGACGCAGTCCGTCGCACCGAAGCGCCGCGCGATGTCGAGCCGGTTGCTGTCGGGGTCGATCATGATGATCTGCCCCGGCGAATAGAACTGCGCCGTCAGCAGCGCGGCAAGCCCGATCGGCCCGGCGCCCACGATCGCCACCGAGCAGCCCGGCTGCACCTTGCCGTTCAGCACGCCGCACTCGAAGCCGGTCGGCAGGATATCGGACAGCATCACGAGCGCGTCCTCGTCGGCGCCGGCCGGGATCGGATAGAGGCTCGTCTGCGCATGCGGAATGCGCACGTACTCGGCCTGCGTGCCGTCGATCCGGTTGCCGAGAATCCAGCCACCGGTGGTGCAGTGCGAATACAGGCCGCGCCGGCAGTATTCGCAGCGGCCGCACGACGAAATGCAGGAAATCAGCACGCGGTCGCCCGGCTTCAGCGCGTCGACCGCAGCGCCAACCTGCTCGACCACCCCCACCCCTTCGTGGCCGAGCACGCGCCCCGGTTCGCAGGTCGGCACGTCGCCTTTCAGGATGTGCAGGTCGGTGCCGCAGATCGTCGTGCGCGTCACGCGGACGATCGCATCGGTCGGCGACTGCAGCTCGGGTTTCGGACGTTGTTCGAGCGCCATGCGCCCAGGGCCGTGATAGACGAGTGCTTTCATCGGTATTCCTCCATGGAAATCAGGTTTCTAGCACGTATGCGCCAGGCGCCGCCGCGAAGCCGGCGGCTGGCACGCGAGCCGGCACGTCGCCCGACGAATGCGTGCGCAACCAGCCGCTCCAGCAGGTCCACCACGAACCTTCTACGGGCGGCGTGTCACGCACGAAGTCGTGCCCGCTGCGGTAAGGCGCGCCGTGCTCGCGCGTCGCGCAGCGGTAGTGGCGGCCGGGATGGCCCGGTTCGGACACGATGCCGGCGTTGTGGCCACCCGACGTCAGCACGAACGTCAGCGCGTGGTGCGTCATCAGATGGAGCTTGTACACGGAACGCCACGGCGACACGTGATCGCGTTCGGTGCCGACCACGAACGTCGGCACGTCGAGATCCGACAGCGCGACCGGCCGCCCGTCGACGCAGTAGCGGCCGGCCGCGAGATCGTTGTCGAGAAAGAGCCGCGTCAGGTATTCGGTATGCATCCGGTACGGCATGCGCGTGGTGTCGGCGTTCCACGACATCAGGTCGTTCGGCTTGGTGCGCGTGCCGAGCAGGTATTCGCTCATCATGCGCGACCAGATCAGGTCGCGTGCATTCAGCAACTGGAACGTCGCGGCCATCTGCGCGCCGTCCAGATAACCCTGCCGCCACATCAGCGCATCGAGCGCGGACAGCTCGCTCGCATCGATGAACAGCCCCAGCTCGCCGGGTTCGCTGAAATCGGTCTGCGCAGCCAGCAACGACACCGAGCGCAATGCCTCGTGTTGCCGGCCGTCACGCGCGAGTGCGGCCGCGGCGATCGCGAGCAGCGTGCCGCCGAGGCAATAGCCGACCGCATGCACGGCCTCGCCGCAGATCGACCGCGCGGCGTCGAGCGCAGCCATGCAGCCGTCGCGCAGATAATCGTCGAGCCCGAGCCCGCGCGCTTCGGCGCCGGGGTTGTGCCACGACACGGCGAACACCGTGTAGCCGGAATCGACCAGGAAGCGGATCAGCGAATTGTGCGGCTGCAGATCGAGGATGTAGTACTTCATGATCCACGACGGCACGATCAGGATCGGCTCGCGTGCGACGTCGGTGGTCGTCGGGTCGTATTGCAGCAGCTCGCACAACGCGTTGCGCCACACGACGCGGCCCGGCGTGACCGCGACGTCGCGGCCCGGCAGATAGGGACGCGCATCGTGCGCGCGCTGCTCGCCGGTGTGCTCGAACAACGCGCGCGCGTCGTCGGCCCAGTGCCGCAGACCAGTCGCCAGATTCGCCCCGCCGCTGCGCATCGTAGTGTCGAGCACGACCGGATTGGTCGCGAGAAAGTTACCGGGCGAGCACGCATCGAGCCACTGCCGCGCGGCGAACCCGACCAGCTCCTCGTGATGGCGCTCGACGCCCGGCACGCCGCTGGTCGCGTCGCGCCACCAGCGCTGAATCGCCAGGAAATTGTCGCGATAGACGTGAAACGGCCAGGCGTCCCACGCGGGCGCGGCGAACCGCGGATCGGCGTCGCCGGCATGCACGGCCAGGCCGCCCGGGTCGGCCGCAGCGGCATCGCGCGCCTGCGACGACGGCGCGACGGCCGCCTGCCACGCCTGTGCCGCAAGCTCGAAGCACTTGCCGGGCGCGACCGCGAGATGCGCGCCCCAGTCGAGCATCGCGAGCGCCATCGACACGGGAGACAGGCCGAGCGTCAGCGCGGCCACGTTCGCGTGGGCCGCGCGATTCCATTGTTCGGCCGGCGTCGCATCGGCCGGCGCAGTGGCGAGCGCACACGGCGCCGGTTCGTTCGGCTGCGGCAGCCGTATCGCTTCCTGCGCGAGCGGCGCGCGCATCGCGGGTGCATTCATCAGATTTGCTCCGGGAAACCGGCCTGCCGGTCGCAAGACGCGTGCAGTGGAGCGCGTATCGCGCCGGACCTTCAACGCGGCGCACGCGCATCGCCGGATGAGGAAAGCCTGCGTCCGCGGACGCAGGCACACGTCAATGCATGTGCATCCCGCCGTTGACGTCGAATTCCGCGCCGGTCGAGAAAGCGCCGGCGTCGGAGCACAGAAACGCGATGAGCTCGGCGATCTCGTCCGGGTGGCCGAGCCGACCGACCGGAATCTGCGGCAGGATCTTCGTGTCGAGCACTTCCTTCGGCACCGACTCGAGCATCGCGGTCGCCAGATAGCCGGGCGCGACCGTGTTGACCGTGATCCCGTGGCGGGCCAGCTCGAGCGCCAGCGCCTTCGTGAAGCCGTGAATACCGGCCTTCGCGGCCGCATAGTTGGCCTGCCCGAACGCGCCGCGCGAGCCGTTCACCGAGCCGATGTTCACGATCCGCCCGAAGCCGGCCGCGATCATGCCAGGCACGAACGGCTTGGTCATGTTGAACATGCTGTCGAGATTGGTGCGCAGCACCGCATCCCACATGGTCTTGGTCATCTTCACGAACGTCGCGTCGCGCGTGATGCCCGCGTTGTTGACCAGCACGTCGACGTGCCCGAACTCCGCCAGCATGCGCGCCGCGCAGTGCTGACACGAATCGTAGTCGGCCACGTCGACCTCGAACGCATGAAACGTGCGGCCCGCCTCGCGCTCGCGTGCGATCCACGTCGCGAGTTGAGCGTCGCCGTTCATGTACGACACGGCCACGGTGATGCCTGCATCGTGCAGGCGCCGCGCGATGGCGGTGCCGAGGCCACCCGTCCCGCCGGTGACGAACGCGACTCGTTCAGCGCCCATGGCCGTTCTCCGGTGCGTCGACCTTGCCTTTCAGGCGGCGTACGGCAGTCGGTGCGCCGTCGGTCGCGTCCTCGATCCCGTGCTCGAGCGCCGTCATCCATTCCGCCCACGGCATGCTCGCTTCGTTGACCGCGGCGAGCCGCTCCAGATCGGGCAGCCAGTCCGTCTGGCTGCGCGACAGCACACCCGCGCCGTATTCGCGCAGCCAGGTACGCCACACGCCGGCATGCTCGAACTGCGCGCGCATGGACAGCTCGCTGGCGTCCTGCCACAGCGCGACGCTCGCGAGCGCGTAATCGCTCATCACCTGCCGGCTCGCTTCGCCGAACGCGGTCCATTCTCCGCTGCCGGCGAGCGCCTGCTGCAACCGGCGCACCGCGTCGCGATCGCGCTCGATGCGCCGGCCGGCCAGTGCGTGCCATTCGTGCTGCCAGTCGCGGTTCAGCGCGGTCATCCGCAGCGCGAGATCGCAGCCCGCGCGGCAAACGTCAATCGGTGTGGTCAAAGCGTAGGTGCTCATCGGCTTCCCTCGTTCGGTCCGGTCAATCGGTTGGCATGCGCCCGGTGCCCGTACGTGGCCTCGGCGGCGCGACCGCCTAACTGTGCGGGCAAGCCGCGCAGCGCCCGTTGATCTGAGTCAAGCACGCGGAAAGCCCGCTCCGTAGACTGGATTGCACTGGCGGATCATCCGTCGATGGAGCGATTCCGATGAGCTACAAGAGCATAGTCGTGCACCTCGATACGAGCGTCCGTGCGCATGCGCGCCTCGAGTTCGCACTGCGCGTCGCGCGGCGCTTCGGCGCCCATCTGACGGGCCTGTTCTCGGTCTACACGGCCGAGCCGCATTCGTTCTACGTGATGGCCGGGTCCGCCGATTACTTCCGCGAGCATCGCGCGCAGCGCGACGAACGCCGCGCCGCGCTGGAGCGGCTGTTCCATGCCGAGACCGCGCGCGCGAAAGTGCATGCCGCGTGGGTCGAGGCGGACGCGCGCGCCAACGTCGCGGTGCCTCGCGCCGCGCGCGTGGCCGATCTCGTGATCGTCGGCCAGAGCGACCCGAACGATCCCGAGAGCTTCGTCGACAACCAGTTTCCGGAGAGCCTCGTGTTGTCGGCCGGCCGCCCGGTGCTGTTCGTGCCGTATGCCGGCGCCTTCACGTCGATCGGCGAGCGCGTGTTCGTCGCGTGGGACGGCAGCCGCGAAGCGGTCCGCGCCGCGCACGACGCGATCCCGTTTCTCGCTCATGCGAAGCGCACGACGGTCGCCGCGGTGGTCGACGGCAATTCGGCGGCGGCGGCCATGCGCATTCCGGCCGCCGATGCCGCGCTGATGCTCGCGCGCCATGCCCGCGACGTGAGCGTGCTCGACATCGACGCGGGCGACGGCCGAGCGATCGGCGACACGTTGCTGTCGCGCGCGTACGAGACGGGCTCCGACCTGCTCGTGATGGGCGCGTACGGCCATCCGCGCTGGCACGAGCTCGTGATGGGCGGCGCGACGCGCACGGTGCTCGCGTCGATGACCGTGCCGGTCCTGATGTCGCACTGAGCCGGCCGATGCGCACGCTTGCGTTGCTGGTCGTCAACGCCGGTTCGTCGAGCGTGAAGTTCGCGCTCTTCGCGTATCCACCGCACGGCGATCCCGCACGGCGGCCGCTGCACGACGGCGAGGCTGTCGCGGCCGGCAACGGCATCGCGATCCGCTTCGACGCCGATCGGGACGGCACGCTGCCGCTCGGCGCCGGCGACCCGTACCGCGCCGTGCTGGCGCAGGTCGCGATGTGGATCCGCGAGCGCCTGCCGCACATCACGCTCGCCGCGATCGCGCATCGCGTCGTGCACGGCGGCGCGCGCTTCGCGGAGCCGGTGCTGGTCGACAACGACGTGCTGGACGCGCTGCGCACGCTGACGCCGCTCGCGCCGCTGCATCAGCCGCACAGCATCGACGCGATCGACGCACTGCGCGATGCGTTCCCCGACGTGCCGCAAGTCACCGTATTCGACACGGCGTTTCATCGCACGCTGCCGCGCACCGAGCAGCTGCTGCCGTTGCCGCACGAATGGTTCGACCGCGGCGTGCGCCGCTACGGATTCCATGGGCTGTCGTACGAATATCTGTCCGTCGCGCTCGATGAAGCGTTCGGCGCGCAGGCGCACGGGCGCGTCATTGCGGCGCACCTCGGCAGCGGCGCGAGCCTGTGCGCGATGCGCGACTGCCGCAGCGTCGCGACGACGATGGGCTTCTCCGCGCTCGACGGGCTGATGATGAGCACGCGCTGCGGCACGCTCGACCCCGGCGTCGTGCTGCACCTGCTCGATGCCGGCCAGTTGTCCGGCGACGCGCTCGGTCAGCTGCTCTATCACGAGTCGGGGCTCAAGGGCGTGTCGGGCGCGTCCGGCGATCCGCGCGTGCTGCTCGCATGCGAAGCGGCCGGCGACGCGCGGGCGCACGACGCGCTCGCGCTGTACGTCCACCGCATCGTGCGCGAGGTCGGCGCACTCACCGCGCTGCTCGGCGGGCTCGACATGCTGGTTTTCACGGCCGGCATCGGCGAACACGCGGCGGTGCTGCGCGAGCGGATCTGCGCGGCGCTCGGCTGGCTCGGCGTCGAGCTGGACACGCGCGCGAATGCGGCCCATGCGCACGTGCTGTCGGCGGCGGCGAGCGCGGTCACGGTCGTGGTCGAGCCGACCAACGAGGCGTGGGTCGCGGCGCGCGCGGCGGTGCGCGTGCTGCGCGGCAATCGCGACGGTTGATCCAGATCAGCGCGACCGGCGTGCATGCGCCGATGATGATTGCATCGATCTCCGTTCAAGGAAAACGCCATGTACTCGAACATCCTGGTTGCGCTCGACGGCAGCGACACGTCGTCCCGCGCGCTCGACGCCGCCCTGGATCTCGCGGCGCAAACGGGTGCGCGGCTGACGCCGGTCTACGTCGTCGATTTCCTGGTGCCCGCGTACGACACCTACGGCTACGATCCGTCGATCCTGGTCGACGCGTTCCGTGAAGAAGGACTGCGCGTCACCGACGACGCAGCCCGGCGCATGAAGGCGCGCAACGTGGCCGGCACGCCGCAGATCTCGAACGTCGCGCCCGAGGGCGACGACATCCCGCAGCGGATCGTGACGGTCGCCGGCGAGATCGGCGCCGATCTGATCGTGCTCGGCACGCACGGCCGGCGCGGCTTTCGCCGGCTCGTGCTGGGCAGCGTCGCCGAGCGCGTGCTGCGCCACGCGAAAACCCCGGTTCTGATGATTCCGGCCGGTTGCATGTCGAACCACCCGGCCGAAACCGCCACCGCATCGACCGAAAAGGAGCCGTCATGAGCTACAAGACCCTGCTCGTCCATCTCGACGATAGCGCGCGCTGCGCGACGCGCGTCGACCTCGCGCTCGAACTCGCGGGACGCTGGAACGCGCATCTGATTGGGCTCTACGTCGTCTGCCAGGATCTGTTCGAGCCGCTGCGGCGGCCCGACGAGCCGCTGAAGCTGGCCGTCTACGAGCGCCTGTGCGAGGAGCGCCGCAAGGAAGCCGAGCAGCGCTTTCTGACGGCCGCCGAACGCGCCGGGCGCAGCGTCGAATGGCAGGCGCCGACCGGCAACGCGACGGAAGCCGCGATCCTGCATGCGCGCCACGCCGATCTGCTGGTCCTCGGCCAGGTCGATCCGGACGATCGTCTGACCTATGTCGCGCGTAATTTCGTCGAGGATGTGGTGATGGGCAGCGGGCGCCCCGCGATCGTCGTGCCTTACGCGGGCGACGTGCGCACGCTCGGCGAGAACGTGCTGATCGGCTGGGACGGCGGGCGCGAAGCCGCGCGCGCCGTGGCCGACGCCGTGCCGCTGCTCGCCCGCGCGCGCTTCGTCAACGTCGAGACCGTCAGCCACGGGCAGCCCGCTACCGACGAGACGCCCGCCGGCGTGGACGTCGCCGCCTATCTCGAACGGCACGGCGTGCGCGCGTCGTTCTCGACGACGCCGCGCGAACCGTCGGTCGGCGTCGGCGCGACGCTGCTGAACCGCGCGACCGATCTGCATGCGGATCTGCTCGTGATGGGCCTGTACAGCCATACGCGCATGCACGAGCGCGTGCTCGGCGGCGCGACGCGCACGATCCTCGAGACGATGACGGTGCCGGTTCTGCTGTCCCACTGAGCGGGTTTATCGGGCGGCCGTCTGCTGGCCGCCCGTCTCTCCTTTGACGAAACGTCGCCGTCACAGCATGCCGGCGCCCGCGCCCGGCCCTTCCCGGACGACCAGCACCGGCCGGTCCGCCTCGCGCAGCAGCGCTTCCGCGACGCTGCCGAGCACCGCGCGGCGCACGCCGCGGCGGCCGTGCGTGCCCATCACGATCAGATCCGCATCGCATTCGGCGGCCGCGCGCGCCAACACGTCCGAGACGTCCTGGCCGTTCGCTTCGACCGTTTGCGCGATGCCGCGCACGCCGGACAGCTGAAACGCCGTTTCGGCGTCCGCGACCGCGATCGCGGCCTTGTCCGCATCCAGCCCGGCCGGGTCGCGCTGCTCGACATAGCCGCTGTCGACGTCGGTCAGCCGCGGCGCATCCGACACCACACACATCGCGATGACGAGGCCGCCCGACTCGCGCGCGAGCGAAATCGCCTCGTCGAGCGCGAGCCGCGAGCCGCGGCTGCCGTCGAGCGCCGCGAAAATTCTTCGATACATGGTGCCTCCCTGCCGTCATGCGGATTCGATGGATTCGTGAAGCCAGTCTGATCGCGGCCGGCGGCGCGCGATTGACGCCGGTCAAGCAGATACGGCGGCGCCCGTATCCGTCGGTCCCGATTGGCGAACGTCACCGTGACGCGCATAATTCCGACGACATCGCAGTTCCGGACGGTGGCGCGTATCGTGCCACGCGCCGCCAGCCCGCCGACGACCCGCTCCGTCAGGATGAACGGCAATGACAGTGAATCCCCGCGCCTTCAGGGCCGGACCGGTTACGCCCGGTGCCCGGCCCGCCCGACGTGCCGCGACGGCCGCGCCGCGGACGCTCGCAGCGCGCCATCTTCCAAGCACGTGCCGCCTCGGCGCTGCCGTATCGGGAGGCGGCACGCGTGCTTCCGTGTTACCGCCTGTCGGGCCGCGATCCGGGGCCGCATCACGCCGCCGGTTCGTGAGTCTTGCTTCGGATGAACGGCGCGAAATTGTCCACATCGGCACTTCGCAGCCGGGCGATGCACCCGACGCCCGGTCAATGCGGCGGCTGCCGCGCACGGCGCGAACGCGGCCGGCGGCGCCGGCCGCAAACGATATCCGGCAGGAGGACGCGCCGACATGATCACGGTACTCATCGCCGACGACCACGCCCTCGTCAGGGACGGCCTGCGGCACATCCTGAAGAACGCCAGCGACTTCGAGGTGGTCGGCGAAGCGCGGGACAGCGCGTCGACGATCGCGCTGGTGCGGGACCGCGACGCGGACGTGCTCGTGCTCGACCTGTCGATGCCCGGCCGCAACGGCGTCGAACTCATCAAGCAGATCAAGGACGAGAAGCCGGCGCTGCATATCCTGGTGCTGACGATGCACGCGGAGCAGCAATACGCGGTGCGCGCGTTCCGCGCGGGCGCGGCCGGCTACATGACGAAGGAAAGCGCGAGCGCCGAACTGGTCGCGGCGCTGACCAAGATCGCGGCCGGCGGCGTCTACGTGAGCCTGACGATGGCCGAGCAGTTCGCACAGAGCCTGAACGAGCCGACCGATCTGCTGCCGCACCAGCGCCTGTCGGACCGCGAATTCGACGTGTTCCGGCGCGTGACGACCGGCGAGTCGATTTCCGAAATCGCGCACGCGCTCAACGTCAGCGTGAAGACCGTCAGCACCTACAAGATGCGGATCCTCGAGAAGATGCAGATGGCGAACGACACGGCGCTCGTGCGCTACGCGATGCGCCACAAGCTGTTCGACGACCCCGACGAACTCTGACAGGCGGCGCCGGCCGCCCGCGCCGGCGCCCGCCTTCCGCCACGGCGCCGCTCCCGACGCCGCGGCGGCGACCCGCGCGGCAACGCGCCGCGCGCGTGTAGGAAACGCCCTACACGGCTTCCATCTTGCCTACCGCAACTTCAATTCCGGCTGATTTCCTTGACGTCGCGCAACATCCATACTCCATTCCAACAAAAACACTGAATGTGCCTCGCGGAGCATGGGCGGCATCGAGGAGACCGGCGTAGCGGTCTCCCGGCGCGCCGGACGCGTCAGCGGGGCGTCCCCACAGGAAGGCGGCAGAAACCAAGGCCGCCGGTACAACGGTCAGCGCGAGTCCGCCCGATGGCGGGCCGACGCTGCCCCCAACTGGAGCCGATCATGCAAACCATTGCGAATGTTGCGACGAACCTGCCGTCCCGCCCGTTCATCCCGCTGCACCGCGTCGAGCCTGCCGACCAGCCGAAGCGCGCCACGTCCCGCTGCTCGTCGTGCGCATTGCGCACCGTATGCATGCCGGCCGACCTGTCGACCGAAGAATTCGCACGCATCGACGCGATGATCTGCACGACGCGCAACGTCAAGCGCGGCGAGACGCTGTTCCGCGCCGGCGACGCGTTCAACAGCATCTATGCGGTGAGAACCGGGTCGTTCAAGACGATCGTCATGCATCGCGACGGCGACGAGCAGATCACCGGCTTCCAGATCGTCGGCGAATCGCTGGGGCTCGACGGCCTCCACGCAGGGCAGCACAACGGCGACGCGATCGCGCTCGAAGACAGCACGGTCTGCATCATCCCGTTCGGCCAGCTCGAGCAGATGTGCCGCGAAGTCCGGCCGATGCAGCACCACCTGTACCAGATGATGAGCGGCGAAATCGTCCGCGAATCGTCGCAGATGCTGCTGCTCGGCACGATGAGCGCCGAACAGCGCGTGGCCGCGTTCCTGCTGAACCTGTCGGCCCGCTTCAAGGCGCGCGGCTACTCGGCCGCCGAATTCGTGCTGCGGATGACGCGCGACGAGATCGGCGAATATCTCGGGATGAAGCTCGAGACCGTCAGCCGCATGCTGTCGAAGTTCCAGCACAAGGGGCTCGTCGCCGCGCAAGGCAAGCAGATCCGGATCGTCGATTCGGAAGGCCTCGGGCAAATCTGAGCGCGCGGCGCCAAACGGATCCACGAGGATCCCAACGGCGCCGAACCACTCGGAGCGGACCGAAACGGCGCGCGCGGCGCCGTTCAACCAATCGGCCCACTCAGCCCATTCGGCCCATTCGGCCACTCAACCGCTCACCCGCCCATCCCGAGCACGGCCGCGCCCGACACGCGGCCGGCGCGCAGATCGTCGAGCGCGCGGTTCGCATCGGTCAATGCATAGCGCACGGCCTCGACGCGCAGCGGCATCGCGTCGGCGAGCCGCATGAATTCCACCGCATCCGCACGCGTGAGGTTCGCCACCGACGCGATCCGGCGCTCGCCCCACAGCCACGCGTACGGAAAGCTGGGGATGTCGCTCATGTGAATGCCGCCGCACACGACGATCCCACCCTTGTCCACCGCGCGCAGTGCTGCCGGCACAAGCGCGCCGACCGGCGCGAAGATCAGCGCGGCATCGAGCGGCTCGGGCGGCATTTCGTCGCTGCCGCCGGCCCACACCGCGCCGAGCGACAGCGCGAGCTGCTGCGCTGCGGCATCGCCGGGGCGCGTCAACGCGAACACCTTGCGTCCTTCGAAAAACGCGACCTGCGCGACCAGATGGGCGGCCGCCCCGAAGCCGTAGATGCCGATGCGCTGCGCGTTGCCGGCCATGCGCAGCGTGCGGTAGCCGATCAGCCCCGCGCAGAGCAGCGGCGCGGCTTCGAGGTCGGAATAGCGCCGCGGCAGATGCACGCAATACCGATGGTCGGCCACGGTGCGTTCCGCATAGCCGCCGTCGATCGTATAGCCGGTGAAGCCGGGGCTGTCGCACAGGTTTTCGCGGCTGGACGCGCAATACGCGCAGTGTCCGCACGTCGCGCCGAGCCAGGGCACGCCCACGCGATCGCCGACGGCGAAGCCCGTGACGCCCGCGCCCAGCGCGCGCACCGTGCCGACGATCTCGTGCCCGGGAATCAGCGGCCGCTTCGGATGCGCGAGCTCGCCGTCGACCACATGCAGATCGGTCCGGCATACGCCGCACGCGTGGACGTCGATCAGCAACTGGCCGGCTGCGGGCACCGGGTCGGGCACGCGCGCCTCGCGCAGCGTGGGCGTCGTGCCGTCGAACATCATCGCAAGCATGCTTTTCTCCTTCGCGCGAATCGCTTTCGCGCGCTTCGTGTTGCAACGCTAATCGCAGCGCAGCCGGTCTGCACGGCGCGGTGACGCGCGCTTGACGTGGGTCAACGGGCACCCGGCCGTTCCTGACACGATGAAGTGGCGTGACGCCGCCCGAGCGACGCGTTGGAGATGACCGAATGATATCCGTTCCCCCCCTTGCCGCGAGCGCCCATCCCGAAGACCAGCTGAAGGCGCTGCTGGCCTATGCGGTGCTGGCCCCGTCGAGCCACAACTCGCAGCCGTGGCGCTTCGTCGTCAACGGCGCGACGATCTCGGTGTGCGCCGATCGCATGCGTGCGTTGCCGGTGGTCGATCCGTTCGACCGCGAGCTGATCATCAGTTGCGGCGCGGCGCTGCTCAATCTGCGCGTCGCGCTCGACCACGCCGGCCTCGCGCACACGATCACGACGTTTCCGTCGGAAGTCGATCCCGATCTGCTGGCGCTCGTGCGCGTCTGCGACGACGGCTATTCGGACGCCGCGCTCGGCGCGCTGTTCGATGCGATCCCCGAGCGCGTGACGACGCGTGCACCGTTCGAATCGAGCGCAGTGCCCGACGATCTGCAGCAAGCGCTGATCACGGCCGGCGTCGCGGAAGGCGCCGAGGTCGCGTGCATCGATGCGCTCGCGAATCGCGCCCGAGTGGCCGAGCTGGTCGCCGAAGCCGACCGTCAGCAGTTCGCCGATCCGCGCTTTCGCCGCGAGCTGGCGAGCTGGATCGATCCGCGCCGGCATACCGACGGGATGCCGGCCTTCGCCGCGGGCGTACCGACCTTGCTCGACTTCGCCGCGCCGGTCGTCACGATGGCGGTGCGGACCTTCGATATCGGCAACGGCCTCGCCGCGCTGCATCACCAGCTCGTCGACGCGTCTCCGTTGATCGTCTGCATCGCGACCGCGCGCGACGACCGCGACGCGTGGCTCGCTGCGGGACAGGCGCTCGAGCGGATTCTGCTGGTCGCGACGCGCGCCGGCTACACGGCGTCGTACCTGAACCAGCCGATCGAGACGCCCGCTTTGCGCGCGCACCTGTGCCACATGCTCGGGCTGCACGGCGAGCCGCAGTTGCTGCTGCGCGTCGGGCGCGGCCCGCAGGCGCCGCGTTCACCGCGCCGCCCGCTCGACGAAGTGATCTCCTGATTCCTGCAAGGACAACCAGATGAAACTCCTGCGTAGCGCAGCGTTGTGCGTGTTCGCCGCGACGGCCGGCCTGGCCGCCGCGCAGACGGCCGTGCCCGAGCCGACCGAGCTGGTCGAAGCGCAGCACTGCATGTTCTGCCACACGGGCGACATGGCGTTCCTCGGGCCATCGTTCCATGCGATCGCCGAGCGCTACCGCGACGATCCGCACGCCGCCGCCGAACTCGAACGCAAGCTGCGCGTCGGCGGCCGCGCGCATTGGGGCGACACGCCGATGCCGTCGGCGATCGATCGCGGCGGCCCGTTGTCCGCGGACGACGCGCATCGGCTCGTGCAATGGGTGCTGAGCCAGTGACCTTCGCATTGCCCTTCCGCTCATGTCGACCGTAGTCAAACCCCCGCTCAAACGCGGGTCCGCCGCTGCCGTGCAGAGCAAGACCGCGCGCCGCACGCCGCGCGACCGGCCTGCCGCGAAGGCGCGCGGCAAACGCGCATGCCGGCGCCCCGGCGCGCTGGTCGGCCACGACGATCGGCTCGGCATCGCGCGCCAGGTCCGGCGCATCACGAAGCGCGCGGCGCGTACGCCCGTGGACGAAGACGCGACGCTGCTGCAAGGCGCCGGCATGCGCGGCATCAGGCTGCAATTCGACTACTGGAAGGCCGAGGAGCGGCTGCAGATGGAGCGCATCGGCCATGCGGTCGTGATCTACGGCAGCACGCGCATCGTCGCGCCGTCGGTCGCGAACGCGCGGCTCGACGAGGCCAACCGGCTGCTCGCGGCGCACCCGCACGACACCATCCGGCGCCGCGCGGTGACGGCCGCCAGCCGGCTCGTCGAACACAGCGCGTACTACCGCGTCGCCCGCGAGTTCGGACGCATCGTCGCCCATGCGGACCGGTGCGCGCGCAGCGCGCGGCTCGCGGTCGTCACCGGCGGCGGCCCCGGCATCATGGAAGCCGCCAATCGCGGTGCCTACGAGCGCGGCGCGCCGAGCATCGGCTTCAATATCGAGCTGCCGCGCGAGCAGCGGCCGAATCCGTACATCACGCCGTCGCTCTGCTTCAGCTTCCACTATTTCGCGATCCGCAAGCTGCACCTGCTCGAACGTGCGAAGGCCGCGGTGTTCTTCCCGGGCGGCTACGGCACGTTCGACGAGCTGTTCGAGGTGCTCACGCTGCTGCAGACGCGCAAGATCGCGCCGCTGCCGGTGATTCTCGTCGGCGAGGCGTACTGGCGTCGCGCGGTCGATTTGCCGTTCCTCGCCGACGAAGGCATGATCGATCGCCGCGATCTCGAGCTGTTCACCTACTGCGAGACTGCGCCCGAGATCTGGCATGCGATCGGCAACTGGTACGCGCAGCGCAGGCCGACACGCGCGGTGCGGCGCAGGGCTGCGCCGAAGCCGCGGGCCGTGTAGGAATCGGCCGACGCGCCGGGCACGATTCCTACCGCGACTTCGGGGCGCGCTGATTGAATCGCGCACGCGCGGCGCCGATACTGAATTCAAGGATACCGGCCGCCCGGCACCCCGCTCGCACGGCAACCAGGAGAGACGCCATGTCATACGCCGACTATCGTTCCGATTCTGCGATGCAGGCCGACACGCGCGCGGCTGCGCTCGACACGGCCGCGCTCGTCGCGCTCGCGCGCGACGCCGGCATGCTCGTGACGCTCGACGGACAGATCGGGCGCGAGCGCTACGAAAGCGTGACGGGTTCGATCGCGACGCTGGCGCGCTTCGCGCAGGCGCTGCGGCAGTCGGTGCTCGAGGCGACGTGATGCCGCGCTTCACGCTGCCGCGCCGCGGCCTCCACGACCCGCGCGATGGCGCCGCGCGCCACGTGCGTGCGCGCACGCGTCGACCTACGCGCGGAAGCTGGCGCCGGCTCCGCTGCGCGGTGCGGGCCGCGTCGCGCTGATGCGACTGCCCGTCGGAGCACGTATCCCATTGCACGCCCATCCCTGCCCGTCGAACCCGCGATGAACCGGCCTTGGTCCGCGCGCGTCGCGCGCATGCTCCCCGGCATCGCACTGCTCACCAACTACCAGCGTGCGTGGCTGTCGCGCGACCTGTACGCGGGCCTCGCGCTGTCGGCCGTGCTGCTGCCGGTCGGCATGAGCTACGCGCAGGCGGCCGGCCTGCCCGCCATCACAGGGCTCTACGCGTCGATCGCCGCGCTGCTCGCGTATGCATTGTTCGGCCCGAGCCGCATCCTCGTGCTGGGGCCGGATTCCGCGCTGGCCGCGCTGATCGCCAGCGCGATCACGCCGCTCGCCGCTCACGATCCGCAGCGCGCGATCGCGCTGGCCGGCGCGCTGGCGCTGTCGGCCGGGACGATCTGCATCCTGCTCGGTGCGCTCGGTCTCGGCTTCGTCACCGATCTGCTGTCGCGCCCGATCCAGTACGGCTACCTGAACGGCATCGCCGTCGCGCTCGCGATCGGCCGCTTGCCGGAGCTGCTCGGCATGCAAACGTCGGGCGGCGACGTCTTCGCCGGCGTGCAGCACATCGCGCATGCGCTCGTCGATGGCCGGTTTTCCGTCGCCGCGGGCGTGCTCGGCGCAGGTGTGCTGGCAGCCATTTTCCTGATGAAGCGCGCGCTGCCGCGCTGGCCCGGCGTGCTGCTCGCCGTGATCGGCGCGACGATCGCGACGAGGCTGTGGCCGCTGCCCGGCGTCGCGACGATCGGCGCGCTGCCGGGCGGCATTCCCGCGCCGCGCCTTCCGGCCGTGTCGCTCGCCGACCTCGGCGCACTGGCGTCCGGCGCGTTCGCCGTCGCGCTGGTGTCGTTTGCCGACATCAGCATGCTGTCGCGTGCGCTGTCCGCCCGCGCGGGCGACACGCCGGACCGCAACCAGGAGCTGATCGCGCTCGGCGCGGCCAACCTGCTGGCCGGCGTGACGCAGGGCTGCGCGGTCAGCAGCAGCGCGTCGCGCACGCCGGTCGCGATCGCCGCGGGCGCGCAAAGCCAGTTGACGAACGTCGTCGCGGCGGCGTGCATCGCGATCCTGCTGCTCGCCGCGCCGACGCTGCTCACGTACGTGCCGCGCACCGCGCTGGCCGCCGTGGTGATCTACGCGGCATGCGGGATCGCCGACTTCCGCAGCGTCGTGCGGCTGTACCGGATGCGCCGCGGCGAATGTCTGATCTCGGTGCTGTGCTTTGCCGGCGTGATCGCGATCGGCGTCGTGCCGGGCATTCTGCTCGCGAGCGGGCTGTCGCTGCTGTCGTTCGTGTGGCGCGCGTGGCACCCGTACGATGCGGTGCTCGGGCGACTGACCGGTGTGCGCGGCTATCACGACGTCGGCCGGCATCCCGACGCGGCGCAGACGCCGGGGCTCGTGCTGTTCCGCTGGGATGCGCCGCTGTTCTACGCGAACGTCGAGATCTTCTGCGAACACCTGCACGCCGCGATCGCGCGCTCGGCGAGCCCGGTCACGCGCATCGTGGTGGCCGCCGAGCCGGTTACCGACATCGACGTGAGCGCCGCCGACCGCCTCGTCGCGCTGCACGCCGAACTGGCGGAGCAACGCATCGAACTCGATTTCGCGGAGATGAAGGGGCCGGTGAAGGATCGGCTGCGCGCTTACGGGCTGTTCGACGTGTTCGGCACCGCGAGCTTCTTTCCGACCGTCACCGATGCGGTTGCCCGGCACGTTCAGCGAACAGAGGGGCATGCGCGCGCGTGCAAGAAGAAACGCGCGATGCGCAAGCGGGCGGCGCGGAAGGCGCGTTAGGGGTGCTGGAGGTGTCGGCTGCGTCGAGCATGATGTACGTAACGCAAGACTCGATCGCTCGGTCAGCGGGAGATCGGGTCCGGGATTGCCTGGTCGTCACTTCGTCACGGGCCGCGATCGACCCGGCGCCGCCGTTCGACTCGAGCGCAAGCGATCACTCGAAGGCTGCTAAAAACCGGATCGCGCGATGCCTGATTCTGCCTCGGACAGGGAACGCCACTCCAGCGATGGCAATGCCCGCGCATGATCCATGCATACTTTCCAGACCCGCACATGCGATACGATGCGCACTCGCCGCCGCAGCGGTGCCATCGAGTCGATTCGTTTTCGTATGACTTTCATTCGTCGAGTGCCGTCTCGTTTATCCTGCTGCGTCCTTCTCTTGTCACCTACCCCGATCTCATGCTCACCCCGCTCGCTCTGATAGGTATCGTGATCCTGTCTTGCCTGATGAGCGTCGCCGTCCTTGGTTCGCTGCTCCGGACTGCGGTGCCGGGTATAGGCCGCTGGTGCGTCGCTCACGCGCTGCTTACCGCTGCATCGTCGTGGGTGTTCATCGCAGGCGCTCAGCCAGGACAGATCGCGACCCTCGGCGCGTCGCTCATCACGCTCGCGGCGGTGCTGCTGCTCGTGCAGGGGATGCGTCAGTTTTTCGGTAAGGATCCGGCGTGGCACGTAGAGTCGGCGGCGTTCGCCATCGTCTGCGTTGCGTTGGTGTACTTCACGTGCGTGTCGCCGAACATCGACGCGAAGGTCGCGCTCACATCGAGCCTCCTCGCCTATGCACGGATCGCCGTGGGTACGTTGGCGCTGCGTCACGCGCCGCGTGATGGAGCGCGCTACCCCTATCGCTTCGTCGCCGCCGCCGCTTATCTGGGTGCGTTGTTCCACGTCACGCGAGCCGTCGCGGCCGCCTTCGGCATGCCGCACATGGCCTTTCCGCAACCGTCGCCCTGGAATGTCCTGTTTCTCGGGCTTGCGATCGTCACGTTGCCGTGCATGTCGACCGGCATGGTGATGCTCGCGCACGATCGGCTCGTCCGAAAGATGGAACAGTTCGCGAGTATCGACGAACTGACCGGCGTACTCATGCGGCGTGCGTTCATGGCGAGGGCGAGCGTCCTGCTTCGCGAAGCGCCGGAAAAGGGCAAGCTGCTGTCGATCGCCATTCTGGACATCGACAAGTTCAAGGCCGTCAACGACGGCTTTGGCCATGCGGTCGGCGACCGAATCCTCAGACATGTCACGTCGGTGGTGTCCGCGCGGCTGCGATCGTGCGACCTTTTCGGGCGTCTGGGTGGAGAGGAGTTCGCGATCGTGTTCGTGGACGCGGGCATGACCGACGCAGCGGCGTTGACGAACGAACTGCGGCTTGCGGTCGAACGATCGCCAAACGAAGGCGTGCGCTGCACGTTCAGCGCGGGGGTCGAATGCGTCACGCCCGGCGATACGCTGGCGGGCGCCCTGGCGCGGGCCGACGCGGCGCTTTACATGGCGAAGGCGACAGGGCGCAATCGAGTCGTGACGGCGTCCGAGGTCGACGAGCGCGACCTCGAAACGCATTGACCTACTGGCACGTCAAAGCCGATCCACCTCGGTGTGATCGCGGCGGCGCACTGAGGCGCCCGATTGGGCTTCGGATGGTCCAAGAGTGAAGGCCAGCGGCGGTCACTCGGGCTTGTTCCCGCTCGCTTTCGCCGCACCGCTTCATAGCGCTTGCGCCACCGACTCGATGAGCGCTCTCAACCATTGCTGCGCCGGATTGCCTTCGCTACGCCGATGCCACATCACGTGAAAGACGATATCCGGCAGCGGCATAGGCGGCGGAAACAACACCAGCTTGCCGCCTGCGGGCGAATTGAGCGCGACCCGTTTCAGGACCGTCGCGGTCATCGCCGTGCGCGCGACGACCGCCGGCACGGCGAACATCTGCGGTAGCGTCAGCGCGAGCGTGCGCTGCATGCCCTGTTGCGCCAGCGCCTCATCCACCAGCCCGTGCCGTTGCCCTTCCGGCGACACAAGCGCATGCGGCAGCGACAGATAAGACTTCATGCTCATTCCGCGCCGCGCCGCCGGATGATGACTCGCGACGATCGTCACGAACTCGTCGCGCAGGATCGGACGAGTGAGGATTCGGCCAACCGGCTGCGTAGGCGGTACGCCGATGGCCGCATCGATCTCGCCTGCATCGAGCATGTCCACTGCATCGTCGCGGTCGTTGAACGCATGCACGTTGATCGCGATGCCGGGCGCCTGCTCGCCGAGCGCTTCCAGGAGCGCGGGCAGAAGCACGAACGCCGGGTAGTCCGACAACCCCAGGTTGAACGCGAGCACCGCCTTGCCCGGCACGAACTCCGGCTGCTTCACCAGGGTGGCTTCGATCTGCCGTAGCGCCTGCGAAATGGGCTCGGCCAGTTCGCGCGCGCGCGGCGTGGGCAGCAGGCCATCCGCGCTGCGCAGAAACAGCGGATCGCCGAGCAGGGTACGCAGCCGCGACAGAGCCGCGCTCATCGCCGGCTGACTCACGCCGACCAGTGCCGCCGCCCGGGTGACGTTGCGCTCGCTCATCAAGACGTCGAAGGCGGCCAGCAGATTCAGATCGATGCCATGAAAATCCATAAATCAAATAATCATTTATATCTGTTATTTGTTGGATGGATTCTACCGGCGGCGCACACTCTCGTCACCTCCAACCGCAACGTCACGACGACGCCACCACGAGAGCACAACCATGACCGCCATCGACTCCCAACTCTCCGAGCGCCTGCGCATCGAACGCGTGGCCGTGGAAACGCTGTACCGCGCATTCAGCGACAACGACCCCGACCTTGTCGACACGGTGCTCGCCCCTGACTGGGAAGATATTCCGCTTGCGCCGGGCCAGGGTCCTGGGCCGGCCGGCATCAAGCCGATCATTGGCAGTTTTGCGCAGGCCTTCCCCGACGTGCGCATCGTCATTCACGACATGGTCCAGGTGCCGGGGCAGATCGCGGTGCGCGCGGAAATTACCGGCACGCATCGCGGCGAACTGTTCGGAATCGCCCCGACCGGCAAGCAGGTCAGCTTCCGCCTGCACGAATTCCACGCGCTGGACGGTCAGCGCGTAACCACCACGTGGCACATGGAGGACTGGTTCGGCCTGTTCCTTCAACTCGGCCAGTTTCCGACGCAAGCCTGAGCTGCCTCGTTCCGAAATCTCGAACCTCTGAAACCTGGACGGGACCCGTGAGCATCGCCCTCAAGCAAACCATGAAAGCAGCAGTCATCACCACCTTCGGCCATCCCGATGTCGTCAGCATCGGCGAGACCGCACTGCGGGACATGCGGCCCGATGAGGCCATCGTCCGCATCGAAGCGGCGGCCGCAAATCCGCTGGACCTGAAGATCGTCGCAGGCTACATGCAGCAGGTTTTCCCCGTCGCCCTTCCCTACACGCCGGGCACCGATTTCAGCGGCATGGTCGAGGCGATCGGCGAGCATGTCACGCATCTGCAGCCGGGTGACCGCGTATTCGGCCGCAGCGCGCCGAGTGCGGGCGGCGCATTCGCGCAGCAGCTGGTGATCGCGGCCGCCGAGCTGTGCGCGATTCCTGCCGGAATGAGTTTTGAGCAGGCGGCGTCGCTGCCGACCACATTCGGCACAGCGCGTCAGGCGCTGTTCGATTCAGGGCGCCTGCAACGGGGACAGCGCGTGCTGATCCATGCGGCAGCCGGTGGCGTCGGCAGCATGGCCGTGCAGCAGGCGCACCTGGCGGGCGCGTATGTGATTGCCACGGCATCGGCAGGCAATATCGAACTGGTGAAGAGCCTCGGCGCGGACGAAGTGATCGACTACCGCACGCAGGACTTTGTACAGATGCGCAATATCGATCTGGTGCTCGACCCGATCGGCGGCGAGACGCTGGAGAAGTCGTGGGCGGTGTTGCGCGAGGGCGGCCGCATCGCGACGCTGGTGGAGTTCGGCATCGAGTCGCGAAACGGGCGTATCGGTGAGGCGGTGTTCTTCAGAAGCGCGACGCCTTCGCTTCCCGAAGCGGTCAGGCAGTTCCGGGCGGGGCAGTTGCAGATCGTCATCGATTCGATCTTCCCGCTGGAAGACACGCGCGCCGCGCTCGAGAAGCTCGCGACGGGTCATACGCGCGGCAAGGTGCTTATCCGCACGCGCATCTGATCGAGGAGCCGGACGATGACATACGAAACGAATCAGGTGGTGCTGGTAACGGGCGCAGGCTCCGGCATCGGACGGGCGATCGCGCTCTCGCTTGCACGCGGAGGACATAGGGTCTATGCGAGCATGCGCGATCCGCAAGAGAAAGATCGCGAACGCAGCGACGCGCTGCAGCAGCTCGCACGACGGGAATCGCTCGCGCTCGACGTGCTCGAACTGGACGTGCTGTCGGAGACGGCCTGCCGTGCCGCCGTCGATTTCATCCTCGCGCAGCAGGGACGCATCGACGTGGTCGTGAACAACGCCGGCATGTTGATGGTGGGCCTGACGGAAGCATTCTCGGTGGAACAGGCCGCGCAGATCATCGATACCAACGCGCTGTCGTGGCTGCGAGTGGATCGCGCGGCGCTGCCCGCGATGCGTCGGCAAGGCCGCGGTCTGTTGATGTACGTGGGCAGCACCACGTCGCGCCTGCACGAGCCGTTCCTCGGGCCGTATACCGCGAGCAAGGCGGCGGGCGATGCTCTCGCCGAGATCATGGCGATGGAAGTGCGGCCGTCGGGCATCGACAGCGTGATCCTCGTCCCCGGCGCCTTTACTTCAGGCACCGAACATTTCTCCGATGCGGGTTCGCCTGCGTATTCCACCATCGAGCGGCAATACGGCCCGCTGGCACAGCGAATCGCGGGTCTCGGCGAGAAGCTCGCTTCCATCGATGCGGGGAACGGCGGCGCGCTCGATGTATCGGCGGTCGGTACGGCGGCGCTCGATGTATTGGCGATGCCGCACGGCCAGCGGCCATTGCGCGTAACCGTCGATGGCCAGCGCAAGGGTACCGAAGCAATCGATGCGGTTCATCACGAGAAGCAGGTCGCGTTTTTGCGCAGGATGGGCCTGGAAGACCTGATCTTGCCGCCGCCCGTCGCAACACGCGAGGAGATGAAAGCATGAGGACGCAACCCGATCGCGCCGCTATCGTGACGGGCGCATCTCGCGGCATCGGCAAGGAGATCGCGCTGCGGCTCGCCGACGACGGCTTCGCCGTCGCGGCAGGTTATGCCGGCAACCGTGCTCAGGCCGACGCGACAGTCGCGGCAATCAAGGCGCGCGGCGGCACGGCCATTGCAGTACAGGGCGACGTGTCCGACGCGGACGATGTCGCGCGCCTGTTCTCGGCGGCGCAACAGGCCTTCGGCCGACTCGATGCAGTCATCAGCAATGCCGGCGTAATGAGCATGGCGAAGATCGAGACCGGCAACGCGGCAGCGTTCGATCGCATGATGTCCATCAACGTGCGTGGCACCTTTCTGGTACTCGCCAAAGCCGCCGAGGTGTTGGGCGATGGTGGGCGCATCGTAGCCTTGTCCACCAGCGCAATCGCCAAGGCGTCGCCGGGCTATGGGCCGTATATCGCCTCGAAGGCGGCCGTCGAAGGCCTGGTCCACGTGCTCGCCAACGAACTACGCGGACGCAACATCACGGTCAATGCGATCGCGCCTGGCCCCGTCGCAACCGAACTGTTTTTCGACGGCAAAACCGAAGAACAGGTGGCGATGCTCGCGAAAATGGCGCCGCTGGAACGACTTGGACAACCGGTAGATATCGCCAATGCGGTCTCGTTCCTCGTGGGTCGGGACGGAGCGTGGATCAATTCGCAAATCGTGCGGGTTAATGGTGGATTTGCGTGACCGAAGGTCGTACGCATGGCATGTATGGTGTCGCCGTCGGGACCGCTGCGTGCATACGTCGTGCGGCGGGCGTCTCATGGGTCGCATGGGATCTGGGAAGTGTGACTCGATCGGGCTCTCCCGAGATTTGACCTAAGCGGCACCAGGGAGCCGGTCGGTTGATTCGGCCAAGGGGTGGGGCTTTACGGCATTGAATGGCCGATGATCATGCGCACGCTCCAGTGAGTGGATCCATCTGCCGGCTTCGTATGCAGGGTCATGTGAATCAGTTGAGCCAGCTGCTCGTCGTCTACCGTGCGCGGTTTGCCGGGACGAACTTCGTCATAAAGTCCGTTGATTCGCTGCTCCAGAAACCGCAGACGCCACTTGCCCACCGTGGCGCGCGTGAGTTGCAGGCGTTGTGCGATTGCGCTGTTCGGTTCGCCGTCAGCCGCGTGCGCCCGCGCGACCAGCAGCCGAAATCGAACGAGAACGTGCTATCGACATCAACTGCGAGCGTTCGTCTTCGCTCAGTACCAGTTCCGCTTTCGGTCGCCCCATGGGCATGCCGATGTCTCCCGTTCCGTTGACGCCAACGTCCTACGCGAACATAGATCGGCTAACAACGGAACAGGACACTAGATGCACCTCGCCAAACATCCACGGTCAAGGAACAGTGTAGTTGCTGCAATCCGGCAATGGATGCTCTGGCATATAGATGCTCTGGTCGGCCTTGAAATGGAAGATGCGCTTATAGGTACACTGTTGGTCCACGGCGGTGACGAGATCCCGCTTGCGCAGCGGCGGCCCAGCTAGAGAATCCTTATTGCGCGAAACTTTGCCGGGAAAACTTGTGGCTCGCGTTTGGTAGATCAGGCGCGGAAAACCAGATTTGACGGACTGATCTAGTCCGAGCGTTGCGGTGAATTGGTAATCGTCATGGCACGCACCAAGCCGGCGGCGCGCGTCTTGGTCGG
Organism: Burkholderia sp. KJ006; assembly: GCF_000262695.1. Lineage (NCBI taxonomy): Bacteria > Pseudomonadati > Pseudomonadota > Betaproteobacteria > Burkholderiales > Burkholderiaceae > Burkholderia > Burkholderia sp. KJ006. Next base: position 737,235 of record NC_017922.1, read on the forward strand.
TAAAACAGGCGCGAATCAACAACGATCCTGCAATGGGGACGGACAACACTTCATGCTCATGGAGCGTAGACCTTTCCCCGCCTACTTCAAACAATCGCAATTCCGACGCATCACCGCCACCGCCTGAGTACGCAGTGGAGACGTTCACCATCACGCCTACCAGAATGACGCCATTGTCATCGACGAGTCGCAACACGTGAGGCCATAGTGTGACGTTTATGTTTTGAGGAGCGTCCGGTATATCAGACAACGTTAAGCGATAGGTGGAGGGGTTTGCCCCCCAACTGTCGATCTGTATTAGTGGCGGAGAGTCGGCATCTTCATGCACGACTTGAACACAGAGGCGTTTGTCGACAGTGCATCTCTTTCCTTCGGCGGCAGTTGACCGCCCCCGACTTTCCTCTATCAATGCTTCCAGGCGATTACCTGCCTGATCCACATACACTGTGGACTGAGCGCCCACCAGTGCAGCCAATCGCTCGTTGTAGCGCGCACTCAGACACGAAGTATCTGCACCACATGCATCCCGAAACTTTAGCCATTTCAATTGGGATGCCTGTATGGCGGCCGGGGCAATGGCAACGTCCGACGCATCGTTCCAGGCGACTGAAAGCTTGCTATCCAGTTTTGATAACTTGTCGTTGGCGCAAATCGTTTTCTCGGTGATGGAAGTTGCTTTGGTGCAATCAAAGCTGGCCGCATGACCCGACGGCGAAACTAGAAGGAACGCACCAGCACTCAACAACGACAGCAGTTGGTTCAATCGAAGACTCATGCTGAAATCAAAAAATAACCAAAACTCAATCATAGATTGTCGACAATCGACGGGCCGGTCCACCACTCTGAACCTTCAGTTACTTCAACGCGTCGACCTAGCTAAAACCTGTGTGGGTATGCCTCAGGTGATAAAAGCCAAACCTCCGCCTTACATTGCTGCCCGGTGCGGACGCCCGTGCCGCCCACGAATTCGTGATATGCAGATGACCAGTAGTCAGCGCGCACCTGGTAGATCGGGTGATAGCCTGAAATGACCTCCTTCAGGGAACCGTCTGATCGTTGCGCAGTTAGGGACAAGTTCACAATTAGGTCGGATGGACGAGATGAGCGGGACATAAACAGATGTGCGGTAGCTGGTCGTTGAAGGGGGTTTGTCAACGATTCAGCTCGGTCGCATCGAATGTCCCCTCTTGGCCGAGGCTGTGTAAAAACGTGTGCCGGGGCCGGCCAATGGAGAAAGCGACCCGCCAGAATGCTCTGTATCGGCCTCGCGGCACTTCGGGAAGGGTAAAGCGGCACCCGAAAAACGGGTAATTTCGCGTTTTGACACGGCCTCGGCCGATCGCCGCCGCATGCAAATCGGGGGAACGAAGCCCTCGGCTTCTTATTCCCACCAACAATAAAGCGGGTTTCCACAAACGCCGTATGCACCAAGGTCATCGGGATCGGTTCCCCAGAAACAGTAATACTCACCTTCTTCGGGCTCGAAAACTAGCCAATATCCCGCGTCCCTCGCGAGAAGATAGCCCGCAACTTTGGAGCCAAGCTCACGGTGCTTGAAGCCGGGCGCTACAACGGTAGCGGAAACCCACTCCGCCGCTGTCGCGTGTCTTCTGATACTCGCGCGAAGACCTTCAAAATACTCCGCCTCATTTCGCCCCTTGGGCACAATGATTCCCGATGTATCACCAAGGTCGATCTCCAATCGCGCCCAGTATGGATTCAGTTTGGTGATTGGCTGCATGGCAAAAAGGGTCCCGACGCCAGCTTCGGAGATGGATGAATTTGTGTGCGTGCTGATGATACAGGAGAGTGATCCGCTTGCCGGCTGCTGCTGCCGCTCGAATGTCTGAGCGAAACCTCGGCCGAGCGTCGCATGTTGGCCGAACAGAGTCAGACGATCTGGCGCTGTCCGTTTGGTCCAGTCCAGCCTCATACACATGATCCGACATGGCAATCGGCGCGGTGCGCGCGCAGCCTGCCGATTGCCGCCCCGCGCTCGTGCGCTCAGCGTGTCTTCCGCAACCATCGGCTCGCAAGAGCCATTCATCCAATGCGATTCGATGATGATGGATATTCCGCAGCGAAAGCCTCCCGCCCCGAAGCATCCCCACCCGACGTAACGTACCCTCGCCTCGAGCCCCCTCTCACCAGCACGCCCGTCACTCGACCACCAGATCGTCGACGACCGCACGCACGCCGCGCGCCGACCACGCAGCACCGCGCACGGCCTTGCGCTCGGAAAACGAGCCGACCTTGCCGGACAGCCGCACGGTACCGTCGTGCACGTCGATCGTGATGTGCTTCGCCTCGCGCTCCGCGTGGCGCATGATCGCGCGCTTGATGTTGCCGCTGATGTCGTCCGCGCCGACCGTGCCCAGCACCACGATGTGGTCTGTCACGCCCGTCACGCTGCGCATCTGCGAGATCGCCCGCACGGCCAGATGACTCTGGTACGCCCAGTCGACGGTGCCTGACAGCGTGATCCAGCCGCGCTCGACCTGCACCTTGATCGCGTCGTCGTGCACCCCGACCGTCCAGTGCAACACCGACCGCACCGCCTTCGCGATGTCCTCGTCGGTGCGCACGTCGTCGTCCAGCAGGTGCACGGTCATGTCGACGACGAGCGCCTTCACGCCGGCCACACGGTTCGCCGCGCGTTCGATCGCCAGCTTCTCCGCATAGCTCGGCGGATGCCCCGAAAGCGTCACGATCCGGTCGGCCACTTCGACGCCGATACGTGTCGCATCGATCGCCGGGTCGGACTCCAGTTCGTCCTGGACGTCCTGCTTCAACTGCTTGTCGGTTTTCATCGTTGCTCTCCTGTGAGCCGCGGCGCGCCTGTTCGCCGCACTCAGCCAGATTTGCACACGCGCGGCGGCGGCTCGCTGACGCAGGTCAACGGATGCGTCGCGCGGCTTCGTGCGCCGGGCCGGCGCGTCGGTTGACGGAGGTCAATGCGGTGCCGCCCCGCCGCCGTATCGTGAAATCGAAGATGCGCACCGTTCCAGGCACGCGCATCCAAGCCTGAAGGAGACTCGTATGACCGAACCGCAACGATTGGCCTACTCGCCGGCGCCCGCTGCACTGCCGGCCCCTGCGCACGGCGAGTCGCCGGAGATCGTCGATCTGCCGAGCCCGATGCTCGACAACGACGTGCCGCTGATGGCGGCGCTCGCCACCCGGATGAGTTCCCGCGAATTCGCGGCCGCGCCGCTGCCGCCCGCGACGCTCGGCACGATGCTGTGGGCCGCGAACGGGATCAACCGTCCGGCGAGCGGCGGCCGCACGGCGCCGTCCGCGCACGCGTTCAATGAAATCGACGTGTACGTCGCGCTGCCGTACGGCGTCTATCGCTACGACGTGCCCGCGCACCGCCTCGTGCTGAAGCACGCGGTCGATGCGCGCAACCTGACCGGCTATCAGGACTTCGTCGGCCGAGCGCCGCTCGACCTCGTCTATGTCGTGCGCACTTCCGCGATACTCGACATGCCGCCGCAGCAACGCGACGTGTTCGCGGCAGTCGCGGCCGGCGCCATCTCGCAGAATGTGTCGCTATATTGCGCGTCGGCCGGCCTCGGGACGGTCGTGCGCGGCTGGATCAACCACCGTGCGCTCGCCGACGCGCTGCGGCTGAACGAGGACGAGTTGCCGATCCTCGCGCAGACGGTCGGCTTCCACGTCGGCAACACGGCGACACACGGGTGACGCATGCGCCGGCCGCTGCAACGAAAATGAAACGAAACGGCGCACGGATCGCTCCGTGCGCCGCTTATCGTTTCTCGTTGCTCGCGACGGGCGATGCGCAGATGCGCTTGCCCGCCACGCGCTTCCGCTCAGCTGATCGCGAGCTTCTTCTGCCCGACCGGCGCCTTCTTCGGCAGCGTCAGCGACAGCACGCCATCCTGGTACGTCGCCGTCGCATTCGCGTCGTCGATGTCCGCGGCCAGCGAGAACGAGCGGCTGATCGCGCCGCTATAGCGTTCGCGCCGGATCACGCGCTCGCCGTCCTTCTGTTCTTTGTTGCGTTCGACCTTCGCGTTGATCGAGACGGTATTGCCGGTCACCTGGACGTCGATGTCGTCCTTCGCCACGCCGGGCAACTCCGCCTTGACCGTGTACGCGCCGTCGTTCTCGGTGACGTCGATCTTCATCGACGCGAGGTCGGGCTGGTCGGCAAGCGTCATGCCGCGCAACGGCCTGAACAGCCCATGGAACAGGTCGGAAACGGGCTCGATCGAAAACGGATCGTAACGGGTCATATTGCTCATGGTTCGTAACTCCTGAGACGGTTGACGTGCGGCCGGCGCTTGCGTCCCGACAGGCGCGGCCGCGCTGAAGATCGAATGGCGCGACGACGCTGCCGCGCAAGGGACGAAGATCGTTCGAAACGCAACGTACCGGCCCGCCGCCGCGCGCGCTCGAAGCGCGCCGACGGCGGCGGCCGGCACTCATCTGCAGAACCTGAAATAGCCGCTGTGCAGCAGGATCGGCCGCCCGTCCATCTCCTCGAGCAGCGCGCGCGCGGCGCGCTCGATCGCGGGACGATGGCGCGCGAACGCGTCGACCAGATCCTGCTCGCGCGGCGAGGCCGCGCGAAAGTGATCTTCCAGCGCTTCCGCGGTGATCGCGCAGCGCACACGCCGGCCTTCGACGAGCGCCGGGAAGATCAGCGCGGGATCGAGGCCGGAATACGTCGGATGTTCGGATGGAAACGAGATCTGCATGATGGTGACCTGACCAGGTAGCGCGCAGTTCGTCGCGGCCGCTAGGCGGCCGTCTTGGCCGGCGCGGGATCGTCGCTGCGCAGCAGCAGGACCGGGCAACTCGAGCCGCGCAGGAAGCGCTCGGCGACGCTGCCGAGGAACAATCGCCGGACCCCGCGTCGCCCGTGCGTGCCGATGACCGCGAGGTCGATCGCGTGCTCGGCGACATAGCGTTGCAGCCGCTCGGCGACGTCCTGCCCGAGTTCCGTCTCGATGAGCTCCGTGTCGCCGTTGACGGCCGCATGCGAAATCGCGCGTTCCGCGTCGTGCAGCACGGCCGTGCCGTCGCGGCGCACGTCGTCGAGCAGCGCGTCGGGGTCGATGCGCCCGCCGTACGCGAGCAGGATCGACTTGTCGACGGCGAACACCGCGAACAGGCGCGCGCCGCACGACGCAGCGACCTTCAGCGCTTCGTCGAGCGCCCGTTTCGAAGACGGACTGCCGTCCACGGCGACCATGACGTTCTTGTACATACCGACCTCGCTGGGAGAACCGACGCGCCTGTGGCGTTCGGTGCAATTCCATCATCGGCGCTTGCCGCCGGCGGGCGTTGACCGAAGTCAACGGTTTGGAAGCGTGAAGCGATCGGCAGCAGCGCGGCGCGTTAGCCCGGCAGATTCCCGTCCGCGCGGAAGCCGCGCTCGATGTCGAGAATTTTCCGTGCGCATGCATCGTATTGCCATCCGGGGCCGCCGGCGCTGTCGTACATGCCTTTGCACATCGCCTTGAGCCGGATCACCGACGCGCCGTCGCCCGCTGCGGTGCGCGACGCCCACAGATAGACTTCGCCGGCCAGATGCGGCTGCGCCGTTTCGATCCGGTCGGCGCTCGCGCGCGTGATCCGCGTCGCCGAATGGGTTTCGATGTAGCGCCGCACGCGAGCCCACTCGCGGTCGCATTCGGATGCCGTCGAACATTGCACCGCGGCGGACTGACGCGCCGCCAGCAGTTGCGTCTCCGACTTCCTGAACGCGGTCGCCTGCTCCGTGTCCGCACACGCGGCCAACGCGAGCAGCATGCCGATCGCCAATCCCCATCGCTTCATCGCCAACGCCTCTCCAGACCAGGAATTCCGCACACGATCGCGCGGCGTGAACGCGTACGGCCGCGGCCGTGACGCAACGCACATGCCGCCGGCGTGCACGCTCGCGCATCGCTGCGCGACTACTGGCACCGACTGTATTGCCGCCGCGCGGAATGCGGTTGACCTGCATCAAGCGTGCCTCTGCACGGCGGCGTTGACCCGTATCAAGCCGGATCGCGCGCCGATCGGCTGCAATAGCGAGGTCGCGTCGCCGGTCGCCCGATGTCGCTCGATCCGGCGACGTCCGGCCAACAGGCGCACGCTGCGGCTTGCGTGCGAATTCCACCCGCGGGGCGTCGACGAACACGCGCCTCGTCCGACCGCTCCGTTCACCATGTCCCGAACGCGCCACGTATCGTTCTCGCTGGGCCGCGCCAACGCACGACGCAAGGCGATCCAGTTCGATCGCGCATTGCGCCGCCCGGCAACCTATCCGCACCCCGCAGGCCGCATCGAGCGGATCGAAACGCATCTGTCCGTCGTCTATCTGGCCGGACGCTACGCGTACAAACGTATCAAGCCGGTGCGCTTCGCGTTCGTCGATCTCGTGCGGCCCGCGCAACGGCGCCGCTGCGCGCTCGCGGAATACACGCTCAATCGCGCGCTCGCTGGCCCGCTGTACCTCGGCGTCTGGCCGCTCGTCGCGCGCGGCCGACACTGCGCATTCGGCGAGCCGGTGCAGACCGGCGCGCGCCGGCAACGGCAGCCAACGCCCGGCGAGTACCTCGTACGCATGCGCCGGTTCGACGCACGCGCGATGCTGTCGATTCGCAGCGCGGCGCACGACGCCGGCCTCGTGGATGCCGATGCGCTCGCCGCCACGCTGGCCGGCCATCATCTGCACGCGCCGCGCAACGCACCGCGCAGCCACTTCGGCAGCGCGGCGAGCGTGACCGCGCAGTGCCGGCCGCTGCTCGATACGCTCGACGTCGCGCTGCCGCGCGAAGCCGCGCTGCACGCTTGGTACGAAGCGGAACTGACGCGCATCGCACCGCTGCTCGCCGAGCGGCACGCGCAGGGCTTCGTGCGCGCATGCCACGGCGATCTGCATCTCGACAACATCGTGCGCTGGCGCAACCGCATCCTGATGTTCGACTGCATCGAATTCGACGACGCGCTGCGCTGGATCGACGTGGCGAGCGATCTCGCGTTCGCGCTGATGGACTTCTCCGCACACGGTCGGGACGATTGCGCGCACCGCTTGCTGTCCGGGTGGCTCGCGCGCACCGGCGACTACGCGGCGCTCGGCGTGGTGCCGTGCTATTTCGTCTATCGCGCGCTGGTGCGCGCCCTGACCGCGCGACTGCGGGGCGACGATGCAGCGCGCGACCGCTATCTGCGCATTGCAGCGGCGATGGCCGACACACGCCGCGACGCGCAACCGCTGCTGCTCCTGTGTCACGGCGTGTCGGGCTCTGGCAAATCGCTGGCCAGCCGCGCGCTGGCCGAGCGGCTCGGCGCGATCCGGCTGTCCAGCGACGTCGAGCGCAAGCGGCGCGCGGGCGTACCGGACGAAACGCGCCTGTCCGCCAGCGCCTATTCGGACGCGGCGATCGAGCGGATCTACGAACGGCTGCTGGCAGCGGCCGCGACCGTCATCGACAGCGGCTACACGGCGATCGTCGATGCGACGTTCCTGCGCGAAGCCGACCGCGCGGCATTCGTGTCGCTCGCCGCACGGCGCGGCGTGCGCATCGCGATTCTGGATTTCACCGCGAGCCCGGCCACGCTCGCCGCACGCGTGGCCGCAAGGGCAGCACGCGGGAACGATTCTTCCGATGCCGACACCGCCGTGCTGGCGCGGCAGCTCGAGCATGCGGACGCGCTGACCGACGCGGAGACTGCGATCGCGATTCGCTTCGACACCGACTGCGATGCCGCGGCATACGAAAGCAGCGAGTTCTGGGCGCCGTTGTTCGAGGCGCTGCACGCGTAAAAGCGGGCTGCGCGCGCCGCCGCAAGGTTTACGCGTGGCTCACGTGCGGAACCGGTGCTCCTCGATCTGCTGCAGCTTGCCGACTTCCGCGACGCCGCCGAGCAATCCGGCGAGATGCTCGACGAGGTCGTCGAGCGTCACGATGCCGACGAGGCGGCCTGCGTCGTCGACGACCGGCAGCCGGCGGATGCCGGACCGGCGCATCTCCTCGAGCGCGACGCCGATCTCGTCGGTCTCCGCCACCACGACCAGACCGCGCGACATGATCTGCCCGGCCGTCACGTCGGCCGGATCGTCGCCGCGCGCCATCACCTCGACCACCAGATCGCGGTCGGTCACCAGACCGATCGGGATGGCCTCGCCGTTGCGGTACTCGATCACGACGATATCGCCGACATGCCCGTGCCGCATCCGGTCGGCCAGTTCGAACGCGCTGCATTCGGCCGTGCACGACTCGACCGGCTGGGTACAGATTCTTCCGATGTGCATGATGACGCTCCCGTTGCCCGATGCATGGGCGATCCCCGCGCCGCGACGACGCGTGCCCACGAATTCAGAGTAAGCGCGACACCCGCGGCCGGGTTGACTCACGTCAACGTGCGTCCGGCGTGCGGGTTTTGGCGGGGTTCGGGTGGCGATGCGGCAGCTGCGACGCCTCGCGCGACGGATGTGCGCGGCGTGTGTCGTCGGCCACGCACGCGCTCCGCCCGGTGCGGCCTAGATGCTGAGATAGCCCTGGAATAGCCACGGAGGGCCGCTTCGCTCGCCTGTCGCGCGGCCGCTGGCTGTCGGTGCGCAGATTCCCGAGAAGCCCGGTGAACCGTCCTGCCAGAACGTCGGCACGAACGAAAACTCGCCGTTGACGGTCATCACGAAGTCGGAGTTGAACGGCGACGGCGCGAAGATCGTCACCTCATGGAAGAACGATGCGGCGTCGTCTCGCGCCGTGCTGCGCGCGGCGAACAGCCCGCGTGCGTCGTAGCGCGCCGGCAGCGTATAGATATTGCCGTCGCGCTCGACCGTTTCGCCCGGCGTGTACACGAGTTCGACGCCCGGATAGGGCAACCGGTACGGCTCGCGACAGACCGGGCCGTCCGGCCCGAGCGCGAGCGGCGGATGCGCCCACATGGAAAGCGCCAGCGGGCTCGTGCGCTGCGCGAAGTATTCGGCAAGCCAGTTCATGATCATTCCTCCCGTAGGCGGTTATTGGAATCGGATGGCGCGGACGACGCGCCGTCGTCGAACGATGCAGTGAGGCTCGCGCATCGACGCTTCGGGCATCGGGAAGCGGCGTTCGAACGCGCTGCAACGGCGTATCCGCACCTACTCATCCTTGCGTCTCTCTTCGTTGCTCTCGCGCTTTTCGCTGCGATCGATGCGGCCGGCATTCATGATGCGCAGTTCCACCGTGACCTCATATGCGTATGCGATTTCGGCCCGACATGTCGAGCGGGTGTCTGAACGAAGCCGTCGACGAACGCTCGGCGCGGGCCGCCGTCGGCTACGTTGGCAGGAACCGCACATGTCGCCGCTACTGCGCGAGAACGCTGCGATCATTCTCGATCGCGCTGCGCGATGGGGGTTGACGGAGGTCAATGTACCAACCCGCATGCCGCGCGCGTGTTCGAACGCGCTGGAACGCGCGTGCCGATGCGTTACAACGTGAAGGCGTCGGACTTCTTCGTCTCGCACCATGTCATGCAGTTGCGCAAGGTTTTCAGCGCCGCGCTCGGCCTTGAATATCGGTGACGTGTCGTACTTGCCGTTTGGCGTGGGACGCATCACACGGATGCGGCAGCGATAACGTCCCGCCCCGACGATGCTCGTCTCGATCGCCATCAAGCAACGCGCGTCGTGCAATTCAGCTGAAATCGTCACGGTCGTTCCGGCGTTCGTGCCGTCTGGCCGATGCCACAGCGGCGATGCTCACGTATCGATACCTGCGCCGCGATCAAAACGCCGCAGCCACCGCCGGATCAGCATGACCGTCCCCGCGACGACGACCAGAATCGTCGCGCACAGCAACAGCACATAGCCGACCAGATACCGGAATTCGGCGATGCGCTGCTGGAGTACCCACGTGCGGTACGACGCGACGTCGCTCGCGGCGTCCGGATACGACGCGCGATACACGAACAACGGCATGCACAAGTCATTTTCCGGAAGCGGTGTGGTCAGCAGCGAGCCGGCCGGGCGCACGCCCACGCGCGCACATTCCGACGCGTTCATGCCGGCGACGACACCTTCGCGTACAGGATGGTCGTAGATCGCACCGAGCCATGTGATGGCTGCCGACAGCAGCACGCAGAGACCGACGCAGCCGAGCCACCAGCGCAGCCGGGCGGGCGTAGCGGTATCGGCCTCCGTATCGGGATCGGGATCGCGCGTCATCGCATCGCGCACGCACGGTCGATGAGGCGCGCCGTTATCGAGCCGGCTGCTGCGCCGCACACCGCGCACCGTCCCCGCTCACCCACGCTGCTTCTCCTCGAAATACACCTGACGCGCAGCGACGAGACGCAATTCATCGAGCAGCGCCGCGGCCGCGCGCAGCATGTCGTCGAGCGACACGACGCCGACCAGTTCCCCATCGGCGCCGACGACCGGCAAGCGACGCACGCCATGCTGGCGCATCCGCTTCGCGAGCAGCCAGATGTCGTCGTCGGCGTTCGCGAGCGCGACGGGCGCCGACATCACGTCGCCGACGAACAGCGCGCCGGGCGCCGCGTCGGCGCGTACCACGGTCAGCACGATGTCCCGATCGGTGACCATCCCGACCGGCACGCGCCGCCCGTCCTGTTCGCTCACGACGACGAGATCGCCCGCGTGGGCGTCGCGCATCATGGCGGCCGCCTCGACGACGGTAGCCTGCGTCGTACACGTGGCGACATCGCGGGTGCAAAGCATCGCGGCATTCATGTCGATTCTCCCGTCAGCAGTTCAGCGCAACACCGGTCGATGCCCGTCGCGACGCACGACGCCCTGCTTCGGCTCGCTGTCGCATTGGATGGCCACCGGCTCGTGTCCGCATCGGATACGAACAACGGTACGTGCGGCGTCGCCGCCGCGAATTGATGCTAGTCAGCGCGACACGGCGGCGTCGGAACGCGAAATCGTCGGGCGATTCGGCACATTCGCGAGCAACGCGCGCACGATCCCTGCCGCCTCGTCGACGTGCATGGGAAGACGGCACCCGACATGCCGACGCGGATCGCGATCGACATGCGGGAACGTCGATCTTCGCTCCGACGTGCCGATCGACCTTGACGCAGGTCATCCGGCGAGCTTCGGCGATCGAAGCAATCGAAGCGGTCAACGACGGATCCGACGCGACGACAGCCGAGCACTGCGGCGATGCAGCATGCCGATTCGGCTGAACGTCGCCGCGAAAAATCGGATGAATCGCTGCGTTGAGCGGCATCAAGACACGACCGCGTCGCGAGGCTCAGCATGCACCGGTCAACCTCGGGAGACCACGAATGAACTGGTACTGCGACGTCGAACGCGAGCTGTCCCATATCGAAGGTTCCATTCGTCTGCTCGAGCAGACACGCTCCTACTTCCCGGGCAGCGCATCCGTGAGCGATCCCGCGTACTGGCGCGCGAGACTGAACGCGGTCAGGGAGACCGTCGAGCGCAATAATGCGCTGCTGCGCCGCACCGACGAGATCTTCGCGCTGCTCGACCGCCTTTGAGCGCGACGCGCGAGTCGATCACGGCGTCGCCGTCCGGCGTTTGCGCACCGCGCGTGCGCGCACCGCGAAAGCTGTGCGAAAGACACATGAAAGCCGGTATAGACGCACGGTGGAACGAAGCCGCCCCCGGCCCGACGCCGCCATCACACGATTCGCGTCCCGGTCGACCGCGCCGACCATTCGCGCGCTCGCGATCGCGGATTCATGCGTCATTTATGCTATAAATGGGCGCCTGATCCGATCCCCTGTTGCCCTTGCGACGGGACTGCGTCGCAGGCTGAACATCGTGCACGACTGGTATGCATTATTCGACGAAGTAAAAAAGCTGGGCGGCTATCCCAGCGACGCCCAACTCGCGGAGGCGCTCGCGTTGACCCGCGCCCAGATATCCGCGTGGCGCACCGGTAAGAGCGACCTCGGCACGCTGTCGAAGCTGCGCATCCTCGATGCGCTCGGTCAGGACGACGTGCGCTCCGCGGTCCTGAGTCTCCTGCCGGAAAGCAACCGCGACATCCTGATCCGTCAGCATCTCGAACTCGTCGCCCGCGTGGCGCAAGGCACGCAGTCCGATCGCGGCAGTCGCGACGGCGCGCGCGCAACCGGTGCCGCGCCTTCGGACAACCGGCTGCTGCGTGCGCTGCCGGCCGACGAACTCGACCGGCTAGCACCGCATCTCGTACCGGTGGATCTCGCGCCCGGACAAGTGCTCCACAAGCAAGGCGACAGCCTGAGCCACCTGTATCTGCCGACTACCGCGGCCTGCGTCGTCTTCCATTCCACGAAAGCGAGCGCACCGCTCGGCCTGGCCATGATCGGCAACGACGGGCTCGTGGGCTTGTCTGCATGTATCGGCGAGCCGCGCGCGGCCAACCGCGTGGTCGTCCAGGGCGCGGGCCATGCATACCGGCTCGACGCCGACGTCGCCAAACAGGAATTCTCGCTCGGCGGCACGTTCCAGCGACTGCTGCTGCGCTATACGCAGGCATTGCTCGCGCAGATGTCGCAACTCACCGTGTGCGGGCATCACCATTCGCCGCTGGAGCAGCTGTGCCGCTGGCTGCTGCAAACGCTCGACCGGCTGGACGGCAACGCGATCCAGTTCAGCAGGAAAGTCTTTCCGGGGGTACTGGCGTTCGACGGCGCGCTCGCCCGCAATACGCTGCGCAAACTGGAGACCGACGGCGCGATCCGCTATCGTCCCGGCCTGATCACGATCGTCGATCGCGACGCGATCGAGCACCACGCGTGCGAGTGCCACCGCATCCTGTGTCGCAACGACGCACGCGTGTTCGCCATGCGCTGACCCACGACGGGAAACGCGTTCAGGCGGGCGGCGTGTCGCGCACCGCACTGTGCCCGCGTGCCGCGAACACCGCGTCGATGATCTGCTGCAGCCGCATCAGGCAGCCTTGAGCATCGCCCGGGGAGTTCAGTTCGAGCGCTTCCAGCACGTTGACGATGCCTGCCAGAAACGCGTCCCCGACCGGATCCTCGCGGCCGCACGCGCGCAGGTACTCGGCGCGCCCATACAGCGCACAGATGAAATCGACCTGATGGGCCGCAAACGATTCATCGTCCTGCGCGTCGACCTCGAAACGCTCGTGCGCGTGTCCCTGCAGCGCGATGGGCAGACGAAAAAACATGTTCATACCACTGGCCTCGAATGAGAAGGGACCGCTAGGCCGGAGCGCCTGCGACACCCCTCTCTGCCATTGAAACTTTCGCCGGACCCCGCCGGCTCGCCATTTTTCTTCCGCGGCGATCCCTTCGTCAAGTATATTTGACACTCGGAGACTCGCGAAGATGATGCACAACGATTCGATGGACGTATTGACCGTCGCCGGGCTGTTCGTCACGCTCGGAACCTGGGCCTGGGTTTTCTGCAAAATGCAGCGCGTCGCCGCCACGGACCATCAGACGAATGCCGCGTGCGATACGCCCGTCGCGTCCAGCAATCGCGATCACGTCGTTCTGTTCAATCCGGCAGCCGAACGCATGGTCGGACGCAGCGCGCGCATGCCGGCCCACCCTACCATCGCGACGTGTCGATCCGCTGAAACAGAGCACGCGCGCCGTATCGAACCGGACTCGGCACCGCTCGCAAACGCCGCCGGCATCGCGACGTGCGTTCGCGCCATCGACGCATCGCCGGCGCGCGCCGCGCACCCGCGCGCATGTGCCGAACACAACCCCGTTGCGACGTGGCTGATGCGCGACGGCGTGATCGTCGGGGTGAACGACGCATGCCTCGCGCTGCTCGGCGCGCTCGCGCCGGCAGACGTGATCGCCACAGCGGCATCCGCGTGGCTCGACGCGGACGGCCTGAAAGGCGTGCGTCGACAACTGGCGATGGCGCCAGTCGCGCCGCACGGGCGGACCGAGCCGACGGCTGGCGTCCTCACGCGCCGCGACGGTCGGACCCGCGACGTCGACGTGTTGGCGACCGTATCGAGCGACGCAGTTCATGCGCCGGTGCTGTTGACGTTCCACGACGTCACGCGCCGCAATGCGACCGAGCGCGAGCTGCGCGAATCGCGCCATGCGTTGCGCGAGCTCGCGCGCGGCGTGCAGCGTGAGCGCGAGGCCGAATTCGCACGCGTTGCCCGCGAGCTTCACGAAGGGCTCGCACAACCGCTCGACGCGTTGAAGATCGAGATCGCCGCGCTGAACGCACGTTATGCGCAGCTGATGCAGCGAGACGGAACCGCGGACGAAGCCAGCCGGAAGATCGACGCGCATCTGGACCATCTCGCCGCGCACGTGCGGCAACTTACCGCCGACCTCAGGCCGCCGATGCTCGACGAGTTCGGGCTCGCCGCCACGCTCGAGTGGCTCGCGCAGGATCTGTTCGCCCGATACGGCGTGAAGATCGACACCGACCTCAGCGCGACCGTGGTGGACGATGCGGCCGCGTCGGTGCTTTATCGGATCGCACGCGATGCGCTCGAATCCGCGCGGCTGCGCGTGCCCGTTGCGCGCATCGGCGTGCAGTTGCGGCAGGCCAGCGGTTTCGTCAGGTTGACGATCCGGGAGGACGGCGCGCTCGACGACGCCTTCGTCGACCGGCAGCGCCCTCCGGCGCTGTTCGCGATACGCGAGCAGGTCGCGACGATCGGCGGCGACGCCGACTGGAAGACGCTCGCCACGGGCGGGCAGGAACTCGTCGTGCACTTGTCATCGTTGTCGCGCCGCTAGCGCACACCGGAGGCCGTTCATGACGGTGAGGCGAGCGTAGCGGCAGTTGCGCGTTCGACCGCTGCGCGCACGTCGCCTTCGTCGATCATTGGGCCGGCCGATCGCTGCGCGTGACGAGATTCGTCTTCAGCGCCGCGCTCATCGGCATGTCGAGATTCGCGCCGCGCGGCGGAATCGGCGATTCGAACCACTTCGCATAGAGCCGCGCGAACTCACCGCTTCCGATGAGCCGCGTGAGCGTGCCGTCGATGAGCCGCTTGAACGCCGGATCGTCCTTGCGCACCATGCATGCGTAAGGCTCGACCTGCAGCGCGTCGCCGGCGACGACCCAGCTGCCGGGATCGTCGGCATTCGCCCGCAGTCCGTACAGCAGAACGTCGTCGAGCGCGAGCGCGGCGGCCTTGTCGGTCGCGACCATCTGCAGTGCATCCGCATAGTCCTTCGCGAGCACCACGTCGGCATCGATGTGCCGCGCGGCGAGTTCGCGCCGCAAGGTCTTCTCGTTCGTGCTTCCGGCAACCGTCGCGACGGCCTGGTGCGCAAGGTCCGCGTAGTCGCCGATGTGCGACGCGCGCTTCGCCATCAGCCGCGTGCCGGCATAAAAGTAGTTGATCGAGAACGCGACGTCCTTGCCGCGCGCCGACGTATTGGTCGTCGATCCGCATTCGAGGTCGTAGCTGCCGTCGACCAGCAGCGGAATGCGGTTCTGTCCGGTCACCGGCACGTAGGCGACCCGCAGGTCGGGCCTGCGCAGCGTCTTGCGGACGTCGTCGACGACGGCCTCGGTCACGTCGACCGAAAAGCCGACGGCCTTGTGCGGCGTCAGCAGATAGCTGAACGGCACCGCGGCTTCGCGGTACGACACGACGATCCGGCCGGACCGCGAAATCTTGTCGAGCGTCTGCGCGCATGCGGCCGTCGACGCGACGCACGCCGCGACCAATGTGGCGAGCACGGCAAAGGATCGATGTCTCATGACTCCCCCTTTCCACGATGGGCACCCCGCAGGCGCGGTGTGGCGAGCCGTCGCGGCCACGGGCGGAACGCATTCCGCATCCGTCGCCGCGCGTGTTCGAGACCCGACGTGAATTCACTGTAGGCGCCGCCCCTCGCGTGCCCTTGACGCAAGTCAACGGCACGGCGGCGCCGTGGCGCAGGGCCGTCCGGATTTTCCCGAGCGACAATGCAAACGGCCCGAGGTCGATCGACGACCTCGGGCCGCGCACGCGCCGGGCATCCCGCCTGCCCGCCGCGCGCCGCCGTTCAACGGGCTCGCGCCCGCATCAGAACTGGTAGCCGGCGCCCACGACCGCACCGAAGTCGGAGCGCGTATTGCCCGTCACCGACGCCTTGACGACCCAGCGGTTGCTCTCCGTCACGTACGAATAACCGGCCGCGAACCCTTGCTGCCCGTGATAGTTCGACGTCGCCGCCGACACCATCGAGCGGCCCGCGCCGGTCGGCTGCGGCAAGCCGGCCACCGCCATCGCCGAGGCAACGCCGCCGTACATGTCTTTCTTCAGATCGTTGAACGCGTTGTACACCTGTCCGACGCGCTGATCGGTGTAGCCCTTCGCCTGCGTCGACGCAGCGTTCAGGTTGTCGTTCAGCTGCTGCACGTTCACCGCGTCGGTCGGCGCCGTGCCGGCCGCGACGTTGGTGATCTGCCGCTCGTTGCCCTGCGCGCCGACCGAGAACGAATTGTCGCGATCGGCCACCGAGCCCTGCCCGACCGCCACCGCGTTCTTGCCGGTCGCGGTCGCCGTCGAGCCGATCGAACCGGCATCGGCGCGCGCGATCCACGTGGTGTTCGCATCGGTCGCCGCCGCACGGATCCGGTCGTTGGCCGCCGCGGTGTTCAGCGCGCTGTTGAACTGCGCCATGTTGACCGCGTCGTTCGCGTTCACGCCGGCCGCGACGCCGCTCAGCACGCGGTCGCCCGACGTGCCGGCGAAGTTCACGCTCGTGCCGCCCGAGTCCTTGCCGACCGTGATCGCGCCGTTCGCGTCCTGCTGTTGCACGAGCCCGGCCCGGCCGTTCGCGATGTTGGTCACGTTGCTCTGCAGGTTCGAGATGTCGGTCGTGTTCTGTGCGACCTGCTGGTTCGTCGCGTACAGTTGCGAGCCGTTCACCGCGTCGGTGCTGGTCGCATTGAGCGCGCCGGCCTTCACGTTGGTGATGCGCGTGCCGCCCGCGCCGCCGAGCGTGATCGAGCTCTTCGACGCATCGTCGTACTGCACCGCGAGCGCGCCGAGCTGGTCGAGGTTCGACTGCACCGACTTCAGCTGCTTCACGTTCACCGCGTCCGTATCGTCGGTGCCCGCCGCGACGTTCTTCAGCACGACCGCCGCGTTGGCGTTGCCGCCGACCAGCGACACCGAGTTCAGCCGGTTGCCGTTGCCGTCGACGTCGTACTTGACGACGTTCTTCACGGCCTCGCCGGTCTGGTTCGACACCTGGGTGATCTGCTGCTCGAGATCGGTCTTCACGCCGTACAGCTGGCCACCGTTGACCGCATCCGTGCTGCCGGCCGCGATCCGGCCGTCGGCGACGTTGGTCAGCTGCGTCGGCGCGCCGTCGCGTGCGGCGCTGTAGGCGCCGAGCGTCGGGTCGAACTGCAGCGCGTCCTTCTGCAACCCGGCGATCGCGGTCGTATTGCCGGCGATATGGGTTTCGGCGTCGCCGAGGCGCGTTTCGTGATTCTCGAGCGTCGTCGTGTTGCTGCCGACGCGGCCGTCGAGGTTCGTCAACGCGTCGCCGACGTTGTTGAACGCATCGCCGCCAACCCGGTACGACGGCGCGCCGAGCGAGCCGTCGGCATTCGCCGTTGCGCCGCCGCCGAGCGCGGCCGCCGTGGCGTCGGTCGCGCGGCGCAACTGTGCGCCGTTGACCGCGTCCGTGCTGCCGGCCGACACGCTGCCTTCCGCGACGTTGGTCACGCGCACCGGCACGCCGCCGTTGCCCGCGCCGAGCGACACCTGGCGCTTGCTCGCATCGTCGTACTTCACCGCGAGCGCGTCGAGCTGGCTCGTGCCGTCGTGGATCGCCGCATTCAGCTGATCGACGTTCACCGCATCGGTGCCGTCGCGGCCGGCCGCGAGGTTGCCGATGCGCTGCGGCCCGTTGCCGCCGTGGCTCGCGTCATAGGTGCCGAGGCCCGCGTTCCATTGCAGCGCGTCCTGTTGCAGCGCGGCGATATTGCCGGTGTTCACGTTCACCTGATCGCCGAGCTTCGTCACGCTGTTGCCGACGTTGGCGATCGACTGGTTCAGCGTATCGGTCGCCTTGCCGAGCTGGCCGACGTTGACCGCGTCGTTGGTGGCGACGCCGTCCGCGACGTTGTGCAGCGTCGTGCCGTTCGGGCCGGCGAACGTGACCGAATCGAAGCCGCTCGCGCCGTCGTACTTCACGTTGCGCGCGTCGGCCGCCTGCAGGCCGCCGATGTTCGACGCCGCGGTGCTCAGCGACGCGCTCAGGCCGGTCACGTTGTTCTGCAGGTTCGTGATGTTCCCGACGGCGGTGGACAACGACGTCTGCAGCGGCGCGACGGTGCCCTTCAGTTGCCCGACGTTCACCGCGTCGGTATCGGCAACGCCGGCCGCGAGCCCGCTGATCGTCGTGCCGCTCGCGCCGTCGAGCGCGATCGCCGCATGCGAATCGTCGGTGTATTTGACGACGTTCTGCGTCGCGGTGACGATGCTGGTGCTCAGGCTGTTGCCGACATTGGTCACGCGCTGGTCGACGTTGGCGATCGACGTCGACAGCGTATTGCCGACGGAGGTCACGCGCGCATCGACGTTCGCGATGCCGGTGCTCAGCGTACCGTTGACGTTCTTCAGCTGCTCGACGTTGACCGCGTCCGTATCGGCCGCACCGGCCGCGACGTTGCGGATCTGCCGTTCATGGCCGACCGAACCGAACGACACCGCGCCGCCGACCGGCGCCGCGGTGCCGCCGAACACGGGCGTACCGCCGTTGTTCGCGCCGATGCTGCCGGAGCCAATGGCCACCTGGTTGTTGTCGTTCGTCTGCGCGCCCGCGCCGATCGCGACCGACTGCGTGCCGCCCGCACGTGTCTGCGTCGCCGCGTCGTAGGAAGCGCCGTTCGAGACGCCGTCGCTGGTGGTCGGATTCGCGCCGCCGATCGCAATCGAACGATCGCCGCTCGCCAGCGCCGAGTGACCGAGCGCGATGGAGCTCGTGCCGTGCGCGTCGGCGACGTTGCCCAGCGCCATCGAGTAGTCGCCGATCGCGGCCGACTGGCGGCCCATCGCGAGCGCCGTGTTGCCTTGCGCGAGCGCCACCGTGCCGATCGCGGTCGCCGAGTTCGCGAGCGCCTGCGCGCCGACGCCGATCGCAATACCGCCGCCGCTGCTCGAGCCGCCCTGGCTGCCGGCGTTCGACTGGTCGCCGATCGCGATGCCGCTGGAACCGGCCTTCGCGTTCGCGCCCGACGTGAAGTTCGTGCTGCTGGTCGCGACGTACGTGCCGCTCTTCGTCGCGACGCACAACCGGTTCGTGCCGTCGATGCATTGCCCGGTCAACGCGTTGTCCGGATTGCCGCGGTCGACGAAGTTGTCGGCGTGGGCGGCCCCCGCGACCAGCACACCTGCGCTTGCGAACATGGCGGCGACGAGCGCCGAGATCTGGTTCCTCTGCATTTTCTGCTCCGTTATGTGGCTTATGGTTTATGGACTACTTACGTTCATTCACACCGTCGAATCCGACTTCTCGTTGCTCGCGCGGCGCACCGGGCTGTGTTTCGCCATTTGCCCAAATATCAGTAATGCGAAGTTCAGGTTATGGACGAGTTCGGCCCGGCCGATTCTCGCGATTCAGCCTGCTGCAATTGACAATCCGAATGGGACGCACCGCGCGGCGCGACTAACCCCGTTTTTTCTATTTCGTCCGTCGCGCCCCGACCGACTGCTTTACGCGACACATTGTTACCAAGGCAATTCGTTCTGCACCGCTAATGCAGATGCGAAGATTGCCGCGCCGAATATGTATCGTGGTACACATCGATTAGCGAAACCGATTTGGTTTCCTCAGCGCCGGACTTCTTTGTCAGACCGACAGATCCGGTGAATCGATTCGCCATCCAAAGTTCGGACGAATTATGGGACAGCACCTTGCGCTCGAGAAGATGCCATTCTTTATAAAATGACAAATCCTGTATTTTCAATGACTTACATTATAAAAACGGTATGCGCAAACGATTGCGCATTTCCGCGACCAATAAAAATGTTTTCTGAAGCGGACAAATACTTTGCCGGAGCGAATCCGAGGGAAACGCAATTAAGTTAAAAAACGTAAAACCGCAAAACCTTCCCGCGGCACTTTCGCCACGCGTCCGAATAATCCATGCCGTTATGCTGGTGAGGATTCGAATCTCCCACTACAATCCCATTCGCATCGATTCCGGTCGCGACCATGATCTGCCGCTTTATCGCGTCAGCAATAGAAAGAGACAACGCCGGGTATTGGGCCGAGATACTGCCTGCCGTGCAGACCGGCCGATTCTGTTTGTCGATGCGCGCGTGCCGCGCCCGTTCGTGAAGCCATGTCGCAGCTTCCGACGATTTTCCCGCAATGGAATCGATACGCACGGCAACGCAGCCCGCGGCACTTCCCGAACAGGTAAACGATGCAGCCCTCGACATCCGTATTGAGCAATGCCCATATCCTGATCGCTGACGATCAGCCCGACCAGTTGCGCTTGCTGGTCGACCTTCTGCGCGACACCGGGTGCCGGATCAGCATCGCGCATGACGGCGTGCAGGCGTGCCAGCGCGCGCAGGCGTTGTTGCCCGACCTCGTGCTGATGGATGTGCGGATGCCGCGCATGGACGGGTTCACCGCGTGCCGGCGGCTGGCGGCCGACCCGCTGACGAGCGCGATCCCGGTGATCTTCCTGACGGTGGCCGGCGAACTGCACGAGCGCATCGAAGGGCTCGAGATCGGCGGCGTCGATTACATCGTCAAGCCGTTCGAGCCGGCCGAAGTCATCGCGCGGATCCGCGTGCAGCTGATGCGAATGCGGCGCCCGCTGCCAGACGACGCATCGGACGCGCCCGCCGTGGCTGCGGCCGGCAGGGACGACGGCATCATCGTGCGCGCGGCGATCCGCCACCTGTCGCGTTCACTGCACGAGCCGCCGACGGTGGAGCAACTGGCACGCGCAGTCGGTACGCACGAGAAGCGCCTGTCGCGCGCGTTTCGCGACAATCTCGGACAGACGGTGTTCGAATACGTCCGCCACGAGCGGCTGCGCGTCGCGCGCGATCTGCTGGATTCGACGTCGCTCAGCATCGCCAGCATCGCGAAGGAGATCGGCTTTGCGACGCCCGCGAATTTCGCCACCGCGTTCCGCGAACGGTTCGGCATCACGCCGACCGAATGGCGCAGGCAGCGCGTCGCGGCCGCGCCCGCGACCGGCCGCAAGCGGGAACGCGACGCGTAACCGCGGCGGCAACGACGGCTGCGGCTGCCCCGCCCTGTTTCGCGCTTGGCAGCCCGTGCGGGCATTGCCGAATCCTCACACCGCGAACGAGTGATAGCCGCTCACGGCGAGACGCTCGAACAAGTTGGCGACTTTCATCGCGAAGCGCCGTTGGCATAGCTCGTCGTGCGCACCTACGCCTGCCATCGGCCGAACGAAGTCGTATGAAGAAGTGTCCGACCCGCGAGCCGTCACAAGCCGCGCCAGCGAGCCGACGACGACGCGCACCAGCCCTGCGAATCGCGACGACCCATGCTGCCCGCGCCGCGCTGGCGCTGGTACCATACGCCAGCCTCTCTACCGGAACCCGCGATGAAGCTGTCATTCGAAGCGCTCGAAGCCCTGGACGCGATCGACCGCACCGGCACGTTTGCCGAAGCGGCGGAGCTGCTGCACCGCGTGCCGTCCGCGCTGACCTATCAAGTGCAGAAACTCGAGAGCGACCTCGGCATCGCGCTGTTCGACCGCAGCGGACGACGCGCGAAGCTCACGCATGCGGGCCGCGTCGTCGTCGAGGAAGGCCGGCGCCTCTTGCGCGCGGCCGAACAACTCGAGCTGAAGGCGCTGCGCGTGCAACAGGGCTGGGAAACGGAAGTGCGCGTCTGCATCGACGAGATCCTGCCGTTCGACGCGCTGTGGCCGTACGTCCATCGCTTCTATGCACTCGGGATGGATACGCGGCTGCGGCTGTCGACCGAAGTGCTCGGCGGCGCGTGGGACGCGCTGATTTCGCGTCGCGCCGATCTCGTGGTCGGCGCGGCCGGCGAGCCGCCCGAGCTGCCGGACATCATCGCGCGGCCGATCGGCTCGCTCAAGCACGTGTTCGCGGTCGCGCCATCGCATCCGCTTGCCGCACTGCCCGAACCGCTGTCGATGGCCTCGGTCGTCCAGTATCGCGGCGCGGTGATCAGCGATACGTCGCGCGAATTGCAGCCGCAGTCGATTGGGATCGACCCCGGCCAGCCGTACCTCGCCGTGCCGACGCTCACCGCCAAACTGGAGGCGCAATGCGCGGGCCTCGCGGTCGGCACGCTGCCGGAATGCATCGCGGCGCCCGCGATCGCCAGCGGCAAGCTCGTCGCGCGCGAGGTGACGGGCATGCGCGACA
This sequence comes from Burkholderia sp. KJ006, assembly GCF_000262695.1. Classification (NCBI taxonomy): domain Bacteria; kingdom Pseudomonadati; phylum Pseudomonadota; class Betaproteobacteria; order Burkholderiales; family Burkholderiaceae; genus Burkholderia; species Burkholderia sp. KJ006. Next base: position 759,518 of record NC_017922.1, read on the forward strand.
CCACGCACTGCTATCTCGCATGGCGCGGCGACGAAGCCGGACGCGCACTGCACTGGTGGGTCGAGCAACTCGACAAACCCGACCTCGTCGATTGCTTCACCGCTGCGCACTGACGCTGCCGTTCGACGGCCCGCGCGCGGGCGCGTTCGCCCTGCGCGGCACGCATGGCGCGTGATCACGCCCGCTTCCACGCACGGCCTCGGGCGCCCCGTGCCGATCGTCTGACACGCCGCTCAGGGCTTTAATCGGCGTGGCCTCTGCCCCGGCTGCATCACGCTGCTCTCCGCTCCCGCTTGCGCCCGGCCGACAGCGCCGCGACTTTGCCGGCGTCAGCCGAGCGCATCGTGCAGGCGCTTCATCTCCTTCTCGAGCCACCCGATCGGGCTGAACGACGCGTGGGTCTTCTCGGCCGGCGGAACCAGCATCCGTTCCTCGGCGGCGATATGTTTCGCCAGGCCGTCCGGCGACGCGGCGAAGGTCAACGGGCGCAGGCCGGCCGCGCCTGCGCTCGCGCTACGCGCGCCGAAGCGGGATGCGCGGCAGCGCATAGCGGCCGGCGCCGGCGATCGCGATCGTGCCGAACAGGATCAGCAGCATCCACGCGAACTGCCCGTCGCGCAGCGACCAGTCGGGATGCACGAACACCAGCGCGACGACGGTGATGATCATCACCGGCAACGCGGCGAGCCTCGGCCACAGGCCGACGATCATGAAGATCGGACACACGACTTCCGCGAAGATCGCGAACAGGATCGACAGCGTGCGCCCGAGATGGAACGGGTCCTCGATCGCGGCCGCTTCGGCCGTGTAGTGGACGAGCTTCGGCAAGCCGTGCACGACGAGCAACAGCAGGCTTGCGCTGACGCGCAGGAACAGCAGGCCGAGATCGACGGCCATGCGGGCGGAGGCGGGAGCGGGAGCGGGTTGGGCAGGATTCATGTAACGGTCGTCCGGATGGGCGGATGAAGCGCCGATGCGCCCGTTCGGTGGCGTCACGCCACCGCGAGCGAGCGCGGGCGATCGCGGCACGCACGCCGACATGCGGCCCGCGTGCGCCGTTCGCACAATCTACGCGCGCGAACCGGTGCCGTCCTGTAGCCGGACTGAAACGTTCTGAAGCCTGCGCGGCGTTACGGTTCGCGCGACTGCGCGTCGACGTCGAGCGCATCGTGGCCGAGGCGATGCACCTGCAACCATGCGTGATGTGCGGCCTGCGTCGAGCCGCCGGTATGGGCGAGCGCCGCCGCGTACGCGGCGAGCAAGCGCACGCGCGCATCGGCGCAGGCCGGCGTCACGTCGGCCTCCTGCATCGCGTCGAGCGCCACGCGCGCGCGCTCGCGGCATTCGTCGACGAGCGACAGGTCGAACAGGCACGGCACCGCCACCGCGGCGAGGTCGATGCCGAGCGCGCGGTCACCGCCCGTCGAGAATGCCCAGTCGAGCGCGGCGCGCAGGTTGCCGAGCTCGCGCCGCACGACTTCGAGCCGCACGCTGCCGCCCGCGCCGTTGCCGCGCCCGCCGGGCGCGTGCCTGAACAACTTCAGGAAGTAGCACAGATGCGAGCGCGCCGCGGCCGCATACTCGCCGTGCGCCTCGAGCTGCTGCCGTGCATAGGCGCGGGTGGTCGTGAGCAGCCGGTAGCGCGGCCCGCCTTGCGAGGTCTCGAGGATCAGCAGCGACTTCGACACGAGGCCGGCGATCGTATCGAGCAGATCGGTGCCGGCCGGCCCGTTCGCGCCGACGACCTCGCGCACGGCCTCGATCGTGAAGCTGTCGCGGAACACGCCGAGCCAGCGCAACAGCAGCTGCTCGTCGTCGCCGAGCAGCCGGTAGCTCCAGTCGTACATCGCCTGCAGCGTCTGGTGGCGCGGCAACGCCGTGCGAAAGCCGCCGGTCAACAGCCTGAAGTGATCGTCGAGATGCGCGGCCAGCACGTCGATGCCGAGCACGGCGGCGCGCGCGGCCGCCAGCTCGATCGCGAGCGGCAGCCCGTCGAGCCGGCGACACACCGATGCCATCAGCGCGAGGCTGCGTTCATCCAGCGGAAAGCGCGGATCGGCCGCACGCGCGCGCGCCGCGAACAACTGCACGGCGCTCGCGTTCATCGCATCGCGCGGGTCGGCGTCGGCAGCGGGCACGTCGAGCGGCGGCACCGGGCACACGCGCTCGCCATGGATGCGCAGCGCCTCGCGGCTGGTCGCGAGCACGCTCAGCCCGTCGTCGGCATCGGTCAGCGCGCTCGCGATCCGGGCGGCGTCGTCGAGCAGGTGTTCGCAATTGTCGAGCACGAGCAGCATCCGGCGCCGCGCGACACTGGCCAGCACGGCTTCGAGCGTCAGCGAGCCGGCCGGCTGCGCGATGCCGAACGCGCTGGCAAGCGCGTCGGGCACGAAGTTCGAGCAGGCCACCGTGGCCAGCGATACGAACACCGTCCCTTCCGGGAACCGCTCTTCCGCACGCGCGGCCGCCTCGATCGCGACGCGCGTCTTGCCGATCCCGCCGGCGCCCACCAGCGTGACGACGCGCGCGACTTGCAGCGCGGCCTGCACGTCGGCCAGCATCGTTTCGCGGCCGAACAGCGCACCGGGCACCATGGCCGGGCGCAGCGTCTCCGTGCGCACCGGCGGCTCGGCGCCGTCCCGCTCGACCACCAGCCGGTAGCCGCGGCCCGGCACCGTCACGATAAGGTTGCGGTCGGCGGCCAGCGCCTTGCGCAGCGACGCGATATGCACCTGCAGGTTGTTTTCTTCAACAACGGTATGCGGCCAGACGCGCTGCATGATTTCATCTTTCGATACCAGCGCACCGTCCGCCCGAATCAATAATTCGAGAATTTCGAATGCGCGGCTGCCGATACGCAGCAGCGTGCCGTTCGAACGAATTTCACGTCTGTCGAGAAAAACGTGAAGTGTTCCAATCCGGATCATGAGAATTTCGCGTTGGTGACGGTCAACCGCGCGCCGCGGGGGCAGCGCGCGTATCCGGCGTCAATGCTACGGTATTTGCATGATCGAATGATTCAAATTATCCGAATGGAACGATCGCATTTTTTGAAATGACCGGAAATTGGTAAATACCGGTATTGGATTCGCCGAATCGGCTGCCGCCCCACGCAGGTGCGTTTCACGCATGAAAGCGGGGCTGCGTCGATGAATTTATCGGCCAATAAGCGATGAAAAGGCTTTCGACCGAATGCCGATTTTTATTCGTCCAACGAATACCGGTCGATCGTCTGCCGCGTCGCGTCACGCGTGCGGCTGCCGCACGGCGAAGCGGTCGAGCGCCGCCGCGAGGATCATCTCGCGGCAGTTCGCCGGGCGCTTCGCGCCGCGCCATTGCGGCTTGTAGATCGCGTCGCCGGTCGCGATCGGCAGCCCGGTCAGCGCGCAGCGGCCGCGCGAGCGCGCCTTCGCGCTGATCCAGCGCTGCTCGTCGTAGCGGCAGTGGGTCGAGTCGCTCCACGACACCAGCACCGACGAATCGGTCTGCCGTTCGGCGGCGATGATCGCGCTGCGGCGCCGCGCGTCGCCGCTCGACGGGATCGGCGGGTCGTCCCGATGAAGGCGGCTGCGGCCGTCCGTCTGCGCGGTGCGCGGCATCGGCCGCAGCCCCGCGACGGGCGACGGCCCGAGCGATGTGATCATCAGCTCCCAACGAGTGAACGCGTCCATGGCGGCATATCCAGGCAAGTAACGGGCGGGCCCGCGATTCGGTGATCCGGGCGATCCGGGCTCGTTCGCGTCGCGCGGCGCGGGCTGCGGCCGACGCCAGCCGACGCGACGTGCGCCGGGCGGCCCGATGTCGACGATAGTCGCCGTCCGCTGAAGAGTCTCGGTGACGGACTGAATTGTTCTGCAGCGCGGCCTCCCGCTCGCACGCGGGCGCGTTCAAGAAAATTCAGCCGGATTTCAGTACGGCGCTCGCGGCGCCGGGATACGCTCCTGACGGCATTCGCTCGTCCGCGCCGCGTCGGCCGGCACGTGGCGGCGCAGACCGGCCGCACGACGGGATGGCGGGGGCCGGTCGCACCGATTCACCATCCCGTGCGGCACCGCCGCCGCATACCCCAGGAGTCCAGATGCATCCCGAACAAACCGATGCCGTACCGTCGGCGCGCCGCCGCGACATGCTGCTTGCGGGGGCCACGGCCGTTGCGGCAGCCGCGCTGCCCACGATGGCGGCCGCGGCCGGCAAGCCGGCCGGCAACGCCTCTTCAGCCCACCCAGGAGCTCATACGATGAACACGATCACCACGAAAGACGGCACGCAGATTTACTTCAAGGACTGGGGCGCGGGTCGCCCGGTCGTGTTCTCGCACGGCTGGCCCTTGTGCGCCGACGCGTGGGATGCGCAGATGCTGTTCCTCGTGCAGCACGGCTATCGCGTGATCGCGCACGACCGCCGTGGCCATGGCCGGTCGAGCCAGCCGTCGCACGGCAACGACATGAACACGTACGCGGACGATCTCGCCGCGCTGCTCGACGCGCTCGACGTGCGCGAAGCGACGCTCGTCGGCCACTCCACCGGCGGCGGCGAAGTCGCGCGCTACATCGGCCGCCACGGCACGAAGCGCGTGTCGAAGGCCGTGCTGATCGGCGCGGTGCCGCCGCAGATGGTGAAGTCGCCGACCAATCCGGGCGGCCTGCCGATGGACGTGTTCGACGGCATCCGCAAGAACGTCGCGGAGAATCGCTCGCAGTTCTACAAGGATCTCGCGGTGCCGTTCTTCGGCTACAACCGGCCGAACGCGAAGGTGTCGCAAGGCACGATCGACGCCTTCTGGTCGCAGGGCATGATGGGCGGCATTCACGGCCAGTACCTGTGCGTGAAGGAGTTCTCCGAAGTCGATTACACGGACGACCTGAAGAAGTTCGACGTGCCGACGCTCGTGCTGCACGGCGACGACGACCAGATCGTGCCGATCGACGATTCGGCCCGGCTGTCGTCGAAGATCGTCAAGCACGCGGTGCTGAAGGTGATCGAAGGCGGCGCCCACGGGATGTGCGTCGTCAACGCCGATCGCATCAACGCGGAGCTGCTCGCGTTCCTGCAGGCGTAAGCGTGATGTGCGTCGTCGCGGCGGCGAACCCGCCGCGACGACGCACGCCGCCACAGATTTTTTCAGGAATTTTCAGATGCGCGGCCGCGCGCTCACGGCGCACGCGCCGGGCGCAGCACCAGGCCGATCGCGGCGCCGACGAGCGCGAACGCCATCGCGACGCGGAAGTTGTCGGCGAGTGCAAGCGTGGTGGCCTGCACGCGCACCGCGCGATCGACGAGCGCGTAGGTGGCCTGGTTGCCGGTCGCGAACGTCGCGCCGTGCGCCACCAGCGACGCCGCCCCGGCCCGCAGCCGCTCGAGCGTCTCCGGATCGGACAGCGATACGTGCAGACCGACGAGATTCGAATGGGTTGCCTCCCTGATACGCTGGATCACCGCAATGGCCGTCGTGCCGAGCTGACCGCTCAGCAGACGCGTCGTCTGCACGACCGCGCCGAACGTCAGCGCATGCTCGGCCGTCACGTGCCGGCCGAAGAACACGATGACCGACGTGAGCGCCATCGTCTGCCCGAGCGCCTGCAGCAATTGCGACGGAACGAAGTCGGGCTCGGCCCACACCGGCGTGAGCTGCGCGCCGAGCGCGAACGCGATCGCCACCGTCACGAACCCCGCGACGATCAGCCGGCGCGGATCGACGCGTTGCAGCAGCAGCGCGACGCACGGCGCGAACAGCAGTTGCGGTATCGCGATCCAGTGCAGCGTATCGCCGATCTGCAGCGGACGCAGCCCGTAGGTGCTGGCCAGGAACAGCGACGGGATGAAGCTCGTGTTCAGCACGGTGAAGCGCACGAGGCCGACCAGCACGATCAGCAATGCGATGTTGGGGCGCACGAGATAGCTCAGATCGATGCCCGCACGCGGCGACACCAGCTCGTGAATCAGGAATGCGGCGATCATCAGCGTGCCGATCGCGAGCAGCGCGACGATCAGCGGCGACTGCAGCCAGAACAGCCGCTCGCCCTGGTCGAGCGCGATGCACAGGCACGTGAAGCCGCCCGCGCCGAGCAGCATGCCGCGCGCGTCGATGCCGGATGCGAAGCGGCGGACCGGCTCGTCGGCGAGCGACACCATCAGGCACGCGATGAACGGCACGGTCAGCGCCGCGTTCTGCCAGAACAGCCAGCGCCAGCTCAGGTGTTCGCTGTACCAGCCTTCGAGCGTGGCCGACAGGTTCAGCGACATCTCGAGATTCATCGCGTACGCGGCGATGCCGAACGGAATCAGCCGCGGCGGCAGCGTGCGCACGACGAAGCCGATCGTCAGCGGGACGAACACGCCCGACGCGAGCCCGGCGATCGCCTGGCACACGATGAATGCGCCGAACTGCGTGCACAACGGCAGCGCGGTCTCCGCGCACAGAAACACCCCGGCGCCTGCGAGCAGCACGCGGCGTGTGCCGAACAGGAACGCGGCCGCGATCGCGAGCGGCCCGACGAACATCTGCGATGCGGTGAATGCGGTGTTGATCCACGCGCCTTCGTCGAAGCCCGCGCCGAGCGCGCCGCGCACGTCGGCGAGGCCGAGCGACGTGATGCGCGACGTCAGCGTCGCGATGATCGCGCCGAGCAGCACGGCCGCGATCGCCGCGATCGAACGAAACGTCGGGATGTCGGAAGCGGGGCCGACAGCCGGCGCCGCGGCACTACCGGGGGCGAACGTGGTGTTCATCGTCGAGCGGCTCCCGCCTGTCAAGCTGGCGCAAGCATAACGCGATGCGCCGAAACCTGCCCGTACGATGGAGTTTGCCGAACATGACGCCGCCCCCGTCCCCCACCCCGCCCGTTGCATCGGCTGCGACTGCGCCCGCGCCGTCGCGTGCGCGCGCGCCGGCGATCGTCGCGATCGCGGTGCTCGCGCTGCTGCTCGTCGGGTCGTTGCTGTACGCGTTCGATACGCGCGACCTGGGCACCGACGATGCGTACGTGACCGGCCACCTGCATGTGATCTCGCCGCGCGTGGCCGGCACGGTCGAGCGTGTGCTCGTCGACGACAACCAGTTCGTCCACGCGGGCGAGGCACTCGTGCAGATCGATCGGCGCGACTTCGACGTGCGCGTCGCCGCGCAGCGCGCGCGCGTCGCGCAGACCCGCGCCGATGCGAGCCGCGCCGTCGCGCTGATCGCGCAGGCCGACGCGGCGCTCGTTGCCGCGCGCGCCGATGCCGAGAAGGCCGAGCTCGATTACGCGCGGGCCAGCGAGCTGGCCCACGAGACGCCGCGCGGTTTGTCGAAGCAGGAGTTCGACGCGGCCGATGCCGCGCGCAAGTCCGCGCGGGCGCGCGTCGCGGCGGCCGACGCGCAACGGCGCAGCGCCCTCGCCGCGTCGCAGGCCGCCGATGCCGCGGCTGCCCAGAACGACGCCGAACTGCGCGACGCGCAGCTTCAGCTCGGCTATACGACCGTCGTCGCGCCGTCGGACGGCTACGTCGGCAAGAAGACCGTCGAGACCGGCGAGCACGTCGCGCCCGGCCAGGCGCTGCTCACTCTGGTCGAGCCGCATCCGTGGATCGTCGCCAATTTCCGCGAGACGCAGCTGCACAACGTGCGCACCGGCGACGCCGTGCAGTTGCGCTTCGATGCGCTACCGCAGCGCACCTTCAGCGGCCGCATCGACAGCCTGTCGCCGGCGACCGGCGCGCAGTTCGCGCTGCTGCCGCCCGACAACGCGACCGGCAATTTCACGAAGGTCACGCAACGCGTGCCGGTGAAAATCCTGCTCGACGGCCCGGCGGCGACGGAGCCGCGCATCCGGCCCGGGCTGTCGGTCGTCGTCACGCTGCAGCGCAGCCCTGACGCACGATGAAGCGCGCATCCGCCCTGCTCGCCGCGAGCCTGTTGAGCGCGTGCTCGATCGCACCGCAGCCGCTCGCGCCGGTGGCGCTCGGGCACGACCGGTTTCAGCATGCCGACGCGTCGGCCGAGCATGCGCCGTCGATGCAAGCATGGCCCGCATGGTTCGGCGACCCGCAGTTGCACTCGCTCGTCGACGCCGCGCTCGCGCGCAACTTCGACGTGCGCGCGGCCGCCGCGCGCGTCGCGCAGGCGCAAGCGCTGCTCGGCATGCGCGACGCCGCGCTGTGGCCGAGCGTGCGCGCCGATCCGTCGTTCAGCCGCGCGCGCGTATCAGGCACCGTCGACAACGCGTTGCCGAAGCGCACGATGCACAACTGGTCGGTGCCCGTCGCCGCGAGTTACGAAGTCGATCTGTGGGGCCGGCTGCGCGGCGACACGGATGTCGGTGCGCAGAACGTGCTGCAGGCCGCGGCCGATCGCGATGCGGTTCGGCTGCGGGTGGCGACCGAGGTTGCCGTCGACTACCTGACGCTGCGCTACGTCGACGACGATCTCGCGACGCTCGACAGCGCGATCGGACTGCGCCGCACCGCGCTGGACGTGATCGCCGCCCGCGTGCGGGCCGGCGCGGCGAGCGACCTCGACGCACTGCGCGCGTCGGCCGATCTCGATACCGCGCGCGCCGATCTCGCGGACAGCCGGCGCTTGCGCGAGAATCTCGTCGATGCCATTGCGGTGCTGACGGGTATGGCCCCGAGCGCGTTCGAGCTCGAGGCGAGCGCCGTGCCCGTTCGCGTGCCGGACGTGCCGCCCGGCCTGCCGTCGACGCTGCTCGCGCGCCGTCCGGACGTGTTCGCGGCCGCGCGGCGTGTCGATGCCGCGTCGCTCGAGGTCAGCATCGCGCGCACCGCGTGGCTGCCGACGCTGACGCTGACCGCCGACGGCGGCTTCGCGACCCGCGACCTGCGCACCTTCATCGATCGCAACAGCTCGCTGTGGAGCCTCGGCGCGAACGTCGCGCTGACGCTGTTCGACGGCGGGAAACGCGATGCCGCGGTGGCGGCCGCGCGAGCCGGCGTCGAGGTTGCCGACGCGAACTACCGGGCGACTGCGATCGGCGCGCTGCGCGACGTACAGGACGCGCTCAATGACATCGCCGCGCAACGGGAGCGGATCGCGCGCTACGGCGACGCCGTGCGCGCGACGGATGCCGCCGCGCGGCTGTCGCTGAGCCGCTATGCGCATGGTTACGTCGGCTATCTGGAAGTCATCGATGCGGACCGTGACGCGTTGAATGCCCGGCGCCAGTTGATTCACAGCCGGCAGGCGCTCGCGATCGCGACGGTGAGCCTCGTGCGTGCGCTGGGTGGCGGCTGGACGGCGCCCGTGGGAGCGGGCCGGCAAGCGCTGCGCGATGCGGTGCAAACCGATGCGCGGTGAAGCCGCGCTCGTCGTGCGGTGCGCACATGCACGCGCGCATCATGCGAGCCGGTGCGCGTCCTCGCCGAGAAACCGGTGCACGAAGGTCACGGCCATCGCGCCTTCGCCGACTGCCGACGCGACGCGCTTGACCGACCCGGACCGTACGTCGCCCGCCGCGAACGAGCCCGGCACGCTGGTCTCGAGATAGTAGGGACGGCGTTCGAGCGGCCACCCCCGTTCGAACGCCGGACAGTCGTACAGATCGGTGCCGGTGACGAGATAGCCGCCGGGATTGCGGATGATGGCGGTGTCCTTCGCCCATTCGGTATTCGGCGCGCCGCCGATGCAGACGAACAGGCGCGTGGCCGGCACGCGTTCGGATGGGCCGTCGTCCGTGCGTATTCCGATCGCATCGAGCCAGCCGTCGCCGTACAGTGCGTCGACCGCCGACCGGTAGCGCACCGTGATGTTCGGCGTGCGCTCGATCCGGTCGATCAGATAGCGCGACAACGTGTCGGCGAGCGATGCGCCGCGCACGAGCATCGTGACCTCGCGCGCATGGCGCGAGAAATTCATCGCGGCCTGGCCGGCCGAATTGCCGCCGCCGACGATGAACACGTGTTCACCGGAGCACATCGGCGCCTCGCTCGATCCGGCGCCGTAAAACAGCCCGGCGTTGAGAAACGCGGGCTCCTCCGGCAGCCCGAGGCTGCGGTATTCGATGCCGGTCGCGCAGATGTTCGAGCGGGCGACGAGCACCGAGCCATCGGCGAGATCGACGTGAATCTTGCCGTCGACGAAGCGCGCGTGCACGCCTTCGCGCATCGTCAGCAGTTCGACGCCGAACTTCGTCGCCTGTTCTCGCGCGCGCTCCGCGAGTTCCGCGCCGGGAATGCCGTCCGGGAAGCCCATGTAGTTCTCGATCAGCGAGCTGGTGCCGGCCTGACCGCCCACCGCGGCGCGCTCGATCAGCACCGCGCGCAGCCCTTCCGATGCCGCATAGACGGCCGCCGACAAACCGGCCGGCCCCGCGCCGTAGATCGACACGTCGTATTCGACGAAGCGCGGCTGCGCGACCCAGCCGAGCCGCGCGGCGATTTCCGCGAGCGTCGGCTGGTACAGGCGCGAGCCGTCCGGAAAGATCACGACCGGCAGCCGGACGTCGCGCAACGGTGCGATGCCGAGCTCGCGCGTGCAGTCGGCGTCGGAGGTGAGCTCGCACCAGTCGTACGCGACCATGCGACGCTGCAGGAAATCGCGGATCGCATACGCGTCGCGGCTGCGCGGCATGCCGATGATTCGTATGTGGTGCGGCTGATTCATGCGCGGCTCCCGATGTTGGCGATGGGGACGCGGCCGGCTGGTGGGATGATCGCCGCCGCAGTCGCGAATGTACGCCGGGGTGGCGCGGCGCGCGGCGGGGTTCATAACAATTAAGGTGGGGGTGGGTGGACTGGCGGGATTCAGTGTCGAGGTGGCTGGACGTTTTCCCTCATTTCGTCATGCTTCGTCATTGGCTACCGCTCGCCTCGCATGGTCGATGTATCGAGAATCGCCGCGCTCATCCGCTGCATCGTCAATGGTTCGCGCCCAATTCAATCTGGTTGCCCGTCACGATGAGTTTCACCGGGTCCGTTTTCTTCCACTGGGACTTGGGGATCACCAATTGCCACGTGGCGCCGTCCTGATCGCGGAAAAATCCCACGACACCCACCGCCTGGACTTCGTCCGCCATCGGCGCCGACAGCTCGACCGTTGCGCCCGGCCCAAGTACGGCCTCCATGCTGCCGGCGAGATCGGCCTTCAGCAGTTCACGATCATCGTCAAGCAGTCGGCTGTAGGATGCCTTTTCAAAGGCCTTCGTATCCTTCAACTGATAAACGCGCACTACGACGGGCAATGATTGGCCCCGCTCGTTCGGATTCAGCGCAGCGCGGCTCTCGATCACGAGGTTCATCTGCTTGACCTTGCGGGTGAATACCGCGCGCGTTGCGTCGACGGTCGTTTCCTTTGCCGACTGCCACATGCCGCAGCCGGAGAGCAGTGCAGCGGCCATTACCCATGCGCCCACAAGCTGGCTCAGTCGTCGCGTCCGTTTCGTCTGCTGTGTCACAACCAACCTCCCGCCTTGACTGCGCTTGGATAACGGCGAACCGGTCCACCCACACCTTCATGCAGCACGAGTCGCACCGCGTAATGGAAACAGGCGTAACGACCGACGAAGCGGCTCATCACGTCGCCGAACAGCGCGACATCGCCCGGACCGGCGAAGCTCGATGGCTCGATGCCAACATTCACGTTCATGATTCTGTCGACGCGTGCACCCACGATTTCAGTGTCTTCGTCCAGCCACACATCGCGAATCGCCTCGATACGCCGCCGGTTATCGTCCTGTGGCGACCAGTCGTACAGCGACAGCGCACCGCGCAGCACACTCGCATCCATCATGTTGAGTTCAGTCGAACCCATCGCATTGAAGTGTGAAACGACTTTCCAGTCGTATTCGCTGCCACGCGGCGGATAAAGCGGCATCGTCGGCGCCGTGAGATTGCGCACCCGCTCGACACCAGCAAACGCCGATACCGGCTCGGTAATCATCGATTCGCGTAGCGCCATACGCGGCAAACGGCCATTATTTGCCAGCACCCGAACCGTTACGTGCCCGTCCGGCAGGCTGTCGGGTTCATCCCATAGATGGCCGCCGAGCGTGATCCACATCTCTCGCTGGCCGGTAACGCCGTGACGAATCGACGAGTGGTAATAGCGCTCGGGCGACTCGTAGCGCATCATCCCGCCGCGGTGCCGAAACTCCTTGAACGACTGGTATTCGAATTGCATCGCATTGCGAGGATCGGCTGCCACGACCGACAAGGCGTCGTAGGGCTCGACATGATCGCCAGCGGAAACAGGTGGACGTACCGGATAATCGCGGTCATGGGCATTGGGGCGAATCGCCTGCGCATCCACTTCGAACAGGTTGATCACCGGCGTGCAGAACAGACGGATATTGTCCGCGTCGAACGTCACGTCGCCGGCCATGCGGCCGTCGATCACGATCTCGAACTCCATGCGCGTCTCACCGGACGGCACGCTTGCCGTGTTGAATCCGCAGAGGTCGACGAAGTGGAATTTTTCCGGGAACGAGAAATACTCGAGCAGTGTCTGTTCACGATCGAGCTCGGCGTCGCGGGCGCCGTGGCCGACCGGCCACAATCGCGTATCGGGACCGAATCCGGCCGCCTCGAAACGCACATCCGGTTGTGGTTGCAACTGACCGTCGAGCACGCGTGGCATACGCACACCGACCGATTCGACCTGCCGTGTGAACACTGCATACAGCGCCGATGCGGTCGGCCGATCACCATGGAGATACAGGCGAATGCGCGACAGATCGTCGAGCAGACGCTGCTCGCGATGCAGCAGATTGAATGCAAGCCGGATCACCGTGCGGCCGTCCTCTCGCATCCGCACGCCGGCTTCGCGGATCTCGAGCGGCAGCAAGCGTACCGGTTGAGTGGTGCGATAGACACACACCGTCGCGTCGGACCCAATCGGCGTGGAGCGCACCCGCAGCCCCGCCGGTAAGGTATCCAGAATCCGGGCCTCGCCCGTGCGTGGCTCGCACTGAAGGATTGCCAGCGACGGAATGGTACGGCCCGCATGCGGCCACAAATGGTCGATCAGCGGATCAGTCACTTCCGGCAGCGCATCATCGAGCTTCATTCGCAGCCGACTCGCTAGAAATGCGAAGCCCGCGTATGCAGCTTCCACTCGCTCGTCCCGTGCACCGGGCGAAGTCATCCCCAGTTGGCGCGCGGCCTGTGGCTGCGCTTCGGCGAATTCTCTGCCCGCTTCGCGCAGGTAGCGCATTTCCGAATCGAAATACTTCAGAAACGGATCGTCTTGCTGCGTTATCCGCTCGGCATCCATGCGCACTCTCGCTCCATAGTCCACAGTGACGTCCTGCGAAGCGCCGGACTCCCGTGGTAAGGCCGGCGGTCTGTTCCTGCGTTCGTTCATGGCTGGAGCTCCGGCGGGAGGGGCGGCAGCAGCACCGGCATGGCACCCGCTTTCCCGACGATAAAAATCCGCTCGGGCATTCGGAAACCTCGCAGCTTCAGCAATTCGAGCGGCCCGGCGCCGATCTGCGTACGCATCACATAGGACAACGGTTCTCCGGCGGCCGCGTTCCACGTCAACTGATAGCGGGTGCTGTCGAGTTGCTTGATGTCCGCTTTGCCAAGAAGGCGCAGCAACGCCCAATCACCGGTCGAATCGAACGCCTGGCGAAGGCCGGCATTGAGCGTCTGCCATGTCAGTCCCGCATGCCCATTCAAGCCGGTACCGGGCCACGAGAGCGGCTTCCAGCTTTCCTTCTGGTTGAAGTACACGATCTGTTTGCCGTCGACCGACAGTTCCAAGCGCGTCACGTTCAGAGTGGGCAGTGCCATCATCTCGAAACGCTCCCCCGCATCGCCTTGCACGTAAAGCTGCGCACCCACCGTCGACAATTGCCGAATACCGGCCAGGAACTTCGGATCGAACTGTAGTGCCTGCGGCGCCAGCTCGTTCGGTGCCCAGTGATCGCCTTCGAGCTTCAGCACCCCCGCAAGCTGCGTGGTCACGAAGCGTGCGATCAGCCCCGTGTCGGGTCGCACATAGCGTCCTAGTTCGGCAAATGATGCGTCGGCATTCGTGTCAAAGAATGGATACCTGCCACTCATCGCCGCGTTGAACGGTGCCGCGACACTCGCCCGCCACGCCTCGTTGAGGCTCGCCGCCGCCGGCTGCAGGATCGTTTGCCAGGCTGCCTCGAGCGGTTGTGCGAACGCCGCATCGCCAAAGCCGGACCACGCCGTGCCGAGGGCTGCGGCTGTCAGCGCCGCGTCGTCACGCGCCTGTGACAACTCCGAGAGCTTGCCCTGGAACACCGCCTGCGCGAGCGAACGTGCCATCGCTTGCGAGTCGGAACTGCTTGCAATCTGCTGCAGCTTCAGACGCATCGTCGTGACCGCCGTCAGGTACCGCGACAAACTCACGCCGTTCAGCGCGATGTTTGCCGCCGCATTGCCCTTGCCTCCGCCGTCGCCGCCTGTAGCCGGTGCGGTATCGGCGTCGCCCATCAGCGCGAGCAGCGGGCCGAACGGTTTGTCGAGCGGGTTGACGCTCAGCGCCGTTGCCTGGTCGTCACTGCCGATCAGACTCTGCGCCTTGCGCACCAGCGTGTCGGTCAGGGCTTGCAATGGCCGCCCTGTCTGCGCCTGGTATTGAACCGCCTTCATCAGTGCGATGAGCGGCGAGGTTTGTGCATCGGCGAGACGTGTCAGTTGCTCGATCGCGTCGCTCAGGTTCGCCGCCGGCTGCCAGCGCACGCTATTGAGCAATCCCTGCCAGGCAGCCGTGTACTCGGCGAAATACCGGGCCGTCAGGCGCTGCTTCAGTTCCTCAGCCGCATGCTTTTCGTCGATCATGGCTGTGGTCCGGATCGCACCCTGCGACAGCGTGTTACCGATGGTCTGCGCCGGTTGTGCACCGGTCAGCACCCAGTCGCCGCTCACGCGCCGCTCGCTCGCCGCCTTTTCGATCGCTGCGCCGATCATGCCGTCCCATGCCGCACGCGTGTATATACCCGGCACTGTCTGCGCGGCCGTAAACAGGCCATGAGCATCCGCACCGGCAAGCAGCGTTGGGAGAGATGAATCTGCGTACTTGCCTTTCGCCTCTTCGATGATGCCCTGATAGACCGTATCGTCGGCCGACGCGAGTCCCATTTGGGTGAGCAACATATTGCGAGTCGATGTCACGAGACCATCGTTCAGTGCGATGCGCCATTCAGGATGCGCCTTGAGGTGATCGGCATAAAACCCCGCCAGCCGCTGCCCCGTATCGTCACGCTCACCCAAGGGCATCTCGACCGGACGCGGCCACAGGGACACCAGCATGCGTTTGAGGAACGCCGGTTCGGCACGGGACGGACGCCCAGCATCAAGTACGTCTTCAGCGCGTTGTAGGTACCGCTACGCGTGTCCTGCGATTCGAGACTATCGGCGCGCGCCTGGCCGGCAGCCTTGAACAGATCGTCAATCGTCTGCATGACGGGCGTCTGCAAGTTGCGGGTCGCAGCAGTCCGATATGGCAGCCACAAACCCGCCAGCACCTCGTCGTTGCGCGAGAGGCCGCCGCGCAAGTACCACGGCGCGCCATGCTGCTGGCGGTACTCGAGCTTTTCGATCAACTGCTGCAACGCGAGTTGTGCGCGCCAGGCCACTGCGGTCTGCGGCCGGGTATTGATCGCAGCATTTGCCGTCGCTTGCGCTTCGCGTGCGAGCTGCTGGTTGCCGACGAACGATACGGTCATCCACACGCACCACGCGACTGCAGCGACAATCACCGACCATGCCAGCACGTTGGGCCAGTAGAAGCCGACCCGCCGGCCGGTCCCGCGCCGGAGCGCGATGGTTTGCCATGCTGGTAGCAACGCGGCCGGTTGATTCTGGAGCAGGCCCGGTCGTTGCGTACCCGCCGACACGAACGCTTCCGCCCCGGCCAGCGCAGTCGATGCCAGTGGGACGGGCGCCGGCGCAGCGACGGTACTCTCGAAGACAGGCGCGAACATTACACCGGTCAGTTGGGACCGATGCCAGTGCGAGGCGAATAGTGCATTCCAGCCCGAGATGATGCTTTCGCACTGTTCGTCAATGTAATGGGAGATCTGGGCCAGATATGTGACCCGTGCGGGTGTGGCGCAGAGCTGCACGCCAGCGTCTGCCGTGTGCCGGCCGATCGTGGCGAGCTGCTCGCGCAAAGCCGAAGCGGGTTGTGTACCGCGGAGCGACGGACCTGGGAACGCGCCGATTGTCTCGAAAGACTCGGGGAGGCCACCCTTGGCCGGCACCGTGTGCAGGAGTGTGACGGGCGCAGCCCAGCCGAGATCCGTCGCGAGCCCAGCCAATGCGCGCGGCAGCTCGGTCTCGCGTGTGTTTGCATCAGTGACATGGACGACGCTGTCGACGGGACGTCGGCGGCGTAGCTGCCGGATCTGGCGGCGCCATTCTCCGGCATCAATGCCGTCCGGTGCTGCATGCACAAGGATCGCGTCGGCAACGGGCATTACACCCGCGCGCTTCAGGCCGGGCGCGACATCGTCGATCAGGGCGTCCGTACCGTTCAGAAGCAGCCAACGTGTTCGGTAACGCCACGACCAGCCGCGCGTGGCGCGCAGTTCGTCACAGAGGGTCTGCAGGCGAGCGTCGCGTTTGAGCCTTTTCGTCTGCTTTACTGCGGCTCCCCGATCGCGAATTTCCGCACGAAATGCCCTTCCAACAAGGCGGTACGCTCCACCGAACAGCAGCCCCACGTGCAACAGAAGCACCGCCACGAGCACCAGGAAAATCCAGACTGATGCGCCGAGCTTCGCCTCGCGCGTGAGCACGCCGAACAGGTCACCCTTGAACCACACCAGCGCGCTCGCGATTCCGGCCAGGATCAGTGTCAGAAATATGGGCCCCCAGGCGAGCAGCCTGCTGGTGTCGGTCGACTCCGCCTCGGCCGTCCCGAGAATCTGCATGTTATTGCGAGCGTTCGTCATCAGGTTCTTCGTAATTCATTCGGTTGTTGACATGCAGGATCGCGGCCTGTGCGATCGACGTTGGCGATGGTGAATGGAGAATCAGCTGGGTTCCGGCGGTCGCCTCGAGCGCCGCGGCAACCGACAACCACCCGCCAGCCGCGCCAGCGTGCCCGATGATAGAGTCGGGCCGGCGCTGGGCTTCCGGTTTCGCGATGGCCGCGAGGCCGGAGGTACGCAGCGCCGCCAGCAGTTTTGTATCGCTCGCCCCTTCCAGGCCGCTGATCCACGCCGTCGCGACGGTGTCGGAATCGGTTTTGCCCCACAGCACGCCGTTCGCCAACACCGCATCCAGAGCATCAAGCTCGTCGTCGACCGGACGGTGCAGTTGGCCGAGCACGCTTATTGGCCCGGGCAACTGGAACACGCCCGGGCCGAGCAGCACGGCGACCGCGCCCTCAGTACTGCCCGGCGGTGCCGCGTCATGCCATTCCGCTGCGATGATCAGCAACGGTCGCTGATCGCGAGCATCCAGCCAGGCATCGGCCACCATCAGACCGTCTGTGGCCGGCACGGCGAAGCACTCGAGGTCCGGCAGGCCAACCCATTGCAGTGCCAACCCGACCTGCTCCACATCCACACGGGCCGTTTCGGAGGCCGTCAGTACGCGCACCGCAGGCGCGTACTTCACGCCGTACTGCGAGAGCGCGAGCAGGCTTTCCACGAGAGGTGTCAGCGCCTGTGCAATCAAGCGCACGGCGGGCGATACGGTTGCGCGGGGATCCTGCGCTTCGACCGGCGCGAAAGCCTCGACATGCCCGGCGTCGAGGTCCTCCGGCAGCTCGGTATCAAATAGAGCGGGCGCATCCGCGTCTTCGCGGAGCGCGGGGTCCTCATCGGCAAAACGGTTGTGCACGACACGACCGGTGCCGCTACGAGGCACGCGTGCCTCCAGTAGTGACGTCTTCCCGGCGAGTACCTCGCGTAGCGGCTTGCCGCCCAATGGCAGACAGTAGCCGGCGCCGAGCACCTGCAGCGGCCGCTGCGCCGTAAGGATGCGGTCGCGGAGCCAGGCTGCGCGATGCCTGTTGCGGAACAGCGCGTGGAGGTAATTCGCCTCGTAGATCGTCCGCGCGATGGCCAGCGCTGCGAAAAACACGGCGTTCGGGATGCCGAACAGGCATAGCCAGAACCGCGTGCCGCGCGCTGGCGTGCCCGTTGGCCACAGCAACAGCACCGCGGCCGCGCCGAGCCCGCAGCATAATAGCCAGCCGAGCAGCCACGGCCAGAAGCGCGGCCCGTGTGCCGGATACGCTGATGGAAGACCGGCTGGCGAGAGATCGACGGGCATGCTCAGCCGATGTGTACGTTCTGCAACGACGAGATCAGCCGACAGCCGCACGCACAACGATGCAGATGCATCGCCACTGGCCTGCCGTCCTGGTCAGGAAACGATTCGTCGCCCTCATCGATGACGGTTTCGCCGTGCCGGTCACAGAGCGCAGCATCGCCTTTGCGGGCCAGCGGTCGGCCCATGAATTCCATGGTCGACGAACCGCCCGTTACCCGGCCGCCGTGCTCCAGTTCATCATCCTTACGAATTGGTGATCTCATTTGCCGTCCGACGATTTATTACCGCCTTGCCCAGAAAATCCATTGCTACATTTAAACTTTTTTGATCGCGAAGAGGGATCGCAAAAAATTCCGGCGCGCCTATCGCAAAATAGTTCAAACCACATATCATTCAGTGGGCCGTCATGTGATTGCCTAATTTTTTCAGTGAATTTTATACTGAAGGAATTTTTATTGGATTCACCCGATGGATTGGAAAACCAACAGAATGGCTGGCCATTCACAAATTCAAAATCAGAATCCCCAATTTTTTCATAGATTGCGCAACCAGCAGATCGACCTATTCCCTCGCGAGCTGCAACGATCATTCCGTGCCCCGCTATTCCGTCCCACGTAATAATCTCCATCACCTTCCTATTTGCATCGGAATTTGATAATTTCCTTAGTGATCGCTCCGTTTCATGGCGAAGAGTGTTATTTATTTCCCCCTCCTTTTACATTTATATTGATGGAATCCGTGGATTTCGCGACTCCGACATCAGAGAATACCGACGTTGACAGCATGAACCCAAGCCCAAACATCGATGCCAAAAAAATTTTCACCAGATTGCCACCCATTTAATTCCCGCGAGCGAGGCGATTGGATTTCCGAAAAGCCCATCGTCCAAAATATTCAAAGTTGATATGCAGCCAATCCCCCACCTTTGGAGGGGAGTGGGCGCGTTCGCCCGCCACTTATTTGATCATGCGAAGAAATGATCTGTAATCCTTTAATTCCCTCTTTCCCAGGGCGGTATTTGGAGTGCAAAACCGAGATTTGAGGGACCGGGATTCGTCTCCGATTACGTCAATAAGGCAAGAAACTCTACCAGAATACGGTGCGGCATTTTTCCATTGCGCCTTGGGGATGACTTGGACGAAGAAATCAGCTCGCCCCTCGAAACCACCCATTCCATTAACGCGGATAGGTGTTGCCTGATACTGCTTGACCACTTTAATTGTGACATTCGAGTCATCAACATCCTCATTCACGAAATATTGCTTGCCACCTTCATTAACAAGGAACGTGTTATCGGAAAGCACATCTGCTACGTTCGAGCTGAGCAACGTAAGGTAATTCAAGCCAGCCGGATTTATAATATTTTGTGCGACCATAGAGCAGTCACCACCGTTTTCCAAAACAATCGCGCCCACCCTATCTGGCAGCGTGAAACCACATTGGGATACTGCCGACGCGCCCGTTGCAAAGCACATCAGCAGACTGCCACCCAAGACACGCAATTTGTACGACCTAGTCAGGAAGAACTTTATACCCATTAGGAAATACAGATAAATCCGAAAGATAAGCGTATGCATTTTTGAAGTACTCCCGTCTATCATCTCGTCCATCAAGCACAGAGTTAACGCATCTCGTAACGTCGTCGACAGCTCCGTTAATTTGAACGACGTTATAAAAACTTGAAATCTCAACCCTATCAGCCCAATAATTAACACCCAGAGATCCAAGCGGCACAAGTCGGTTTGTTATTGTGTCTTTGCGATACCTTTGTTTGCTCGCCCAATAGTACCCGCCAGCGTCGCATGCGTCATGAGGGTCATTAATTATGTTTTCAGGCCCAGGGTCAACTGTAAAATTTATCCCGCCGTGATACTTTTGATAGGCGCGGTAATTATCACCACCTGTCAGCTGTATCATCCCTTTCCCAGAAAAACGAACACCATCCCCGGGATTGCAATTTCCGAGTGGGCTCAATACCTTCATTGACCCGTTTATTAGTCGACGCACCGGGGTGTTACAACGTCCCTCATAGTAATTTGTCAGATAAGGCTCTTCTCCAAGCTCGCGCATATACGAGAACAAGCCGGTCTCCCGAAACGTTTGCCCAAACCAATGAGCCATCCGCAGGGGTGTATTGATTCCGTACTTACGCATGGTGTCGGGCAAGGCGGGATATAGATTCGCCGGCCGCATGAGTCGATGATGGCGATCTCGAAGTTCGCTCACGAACAGGCGCGAGACTGTTGTAATTGTTCGATGTTGGTCGGCAGGAACCGTTTGTGCCAGCTCTCGCATGTCCAACCACCCACATTTCCTGAAATGCCGGATGAACGCGAGCGGATGGAAAAACCATACCGTTCCGCCTGCAGACAAACCCGTCTTATCCCAGAATTGAAGCTTTTTGACGAATTCCAGAAACTGGTTGTACGCGTTCTGGTTTCCCTCGAAATGCTCCCCTTCGTCCAGCAGGTTGCGATAGCGAGGTTCAAGATTGGCACTATCCCATTCACTGGGCGCTTCGCAGATAAAGCCATGCAACAGCTGCTGTACCGCCTTGTGGTCCGGATCACTGATGTAATGCCGCATGGACTCGTTTTTCTGCTGTGCGGTTTGCAGTGCCACTGGCGCGCCGCTGCCGGCTGCCCCGACGTTCCCGATCGATGCGCGGACCAGCGCTTTGAGCTTATCGAGGTCCCATAGCCCGTTCTGATCAACCGGTGCGGTCTGCGTCTGGATCTTCCGCCACCCCATAAAGAACGGGAAATCCGCGTCCGACAGTTTCTTGATGCTCGACTTGCTAATGTCGATATATCCCTGCTGTCCCCTTGCGAACGGAATGCAATACCATGTCGCGCGCGGATTCAGGGTTGCGGGCGTCGCCTGATCTGGGATCGGCGGCAATGTTGCCGGTTGGCTAAGAATCCGCCCGAACCGCAACATTTCGTACCCGTCGCTCGCACAGAATGAGTACAGTGCAGTTGCACGCTTGTACAAGTCGTATTCGAACTGTGCTTCACACACCGGAGCAGGGGTGAGGAGCATGCGGCTACCGTCGGCCGCAATGCTCCAGACGTTAGTGAATTTGTCCCCCTTGTTGAAATACACCTCAACGTACAAGGGATGTTCATTCTGCCCTTCTTGCTTGGGGGCGAATTGGATCCCGTGCAATTTGTGGTGCGCGTCCACGCCGGGCGGCTGCGCGCGGAAAGTTTGGTTCGCAGGAATCACGTAGTAACTGCGGCCCCAGCAATCACTCCCTTGTGACGTCTCGACCTGCTGGTGCCCTAGCTGCGTGGCGCCAAAATAGCCATCGAAATCGCCGGGCGTCATGAAGATCTCGAAGTGCAGATGCCGTTTGCCCTGACACCGCCCCGTATATCCGAGGATATCCTTGCGCCGAACCTTCCTGCCCCCGCCCGAAACAGCCGCGCCAGTTGAATGCCGGAGCCAGTCGGACATGCTGTGGGGCTCATTGACCGCAGGCGGCTGAATACCGTCGGTCGTCATGCCATCCAGATCAAGCAGGTGCATGTACAGCGAGTAGAACGTCAATTTACGGTTTTCGCCTGTCTCGCTGCTGTGCTTGAGCAGCACGAATCCCGCGTTGGTATTCTTGTCGTCGAACACGTCGGCTATTGGCTTCTGGTACACACCATAGGCCACAACCTCCCCGTCCGCGATGGCTCGCACTGGCAGCGAGCGGTCATCCGACGGAACGAGATGCACACCTGTATGCCATCGGCGATCGAAAGCGACCGGATAGATGCCGCCGCTATCGGCGATCTTGTCGAGTTCGTCCATCAACAGATCGTCCTTCGATCGATCATTCGAAGCAGGAACGGGGAGCAGGAGAGGCGGACTGATAATCATAGGCTTCAGTGCGAAAGCGGGTAGTCGTCGGGTGAATTCAGATTGCTTTTGGGCAGAACGGGCAATGGCGGATTGACATTCCCGGGCCCCTGGAACACAAACGATCCGGCCTTGATCTTGAAGGCTCCCGGACCGATGAATTCGAAGGTGCCGTCTTCGATCTTGAGTGCGGCGCCGCCGCTGGCCAGCACGATTTTCTTGCGGGCGACCACCAGCACGTCTTCGTCCGCACATGCTAGCTTCAGCTGTTTGGCCGCAACCAGATCCATCGCATCGCTCTGCGACTGGATCTCGACCTTGCCATGCGTGGCAAAAACTTTCAGGCCGAGTTTGTGTGCGCACAGCGAAATCAGTTCGCCCGCGGCGACGGTAAAACGCTTGACCACGCTTACGTCCGCGTGCTGACCAGCCGTCACGATCACGTTCTCGCCGGCGGCCTGCTGGATCGATTTCGGCGTGACAAACGCCATGCCGGCCGGCGCGCTGGCAAGCAGTCCCGCGTCCTTCAACTGGTCCAGCACGTCCATCAGGTTCGATTGCGTTGCCTTATCGGCCGACGTGGCCCTTGCCTGCCCGGTCGCATTGGCCAGCGCGGTCACGCGCTGAATAGCGGCCTGCAGCTGTTTGATCGCGACCTGCATTTCAAGGTGCGGAGCGGTCCGGTTCACCGGGTCGGCCGACCAGAACAGCCCCTTTGCCGCACGCACTACGCCCCAACCTTGCGTGGTGAGCTCGTAGCCTTCCCCGCGCTTGTTCTTCTCGCTGTCGACCAGATAACCCATGTTCAGCGACGACTGCCCGAACACCGTCGCGAGCCGAATGCCCTCGTGATCTTTCAGATCTTCGAAGCGCAGCTTGTTGCCGAGCAGCGGCGAGCGGAACACCGCACGGCTGTACCAGCCCTCCTTGCCATGCACCAGGTCCCGTCGCGCATAGTCGTGGGTGGCCCCAGCGATCAGTAAGCGATCACAATTCCCCTGAGTCGCAATGACGCGAACTTCCGTGTTCGGCAGCAATGGAACATGCAGGCCGCCTTGATATGAGGCCGACGTACGCAGCAAGCGCAAAGACATACTGTTTGCACCGCGCTTGCCAGTGTGCCGCGTAAACAGAAGCCGCACCCGATAACCGCCATACTCGTCCATCCACGCATACGGCTGGTCGTCACCGGATTCCACGATGCCGATGAGTGCACCTCCTATCCAGCGCCAATGCCTTTCCGGTACATACTCGGGCCGGTAGGTTAGATGCGATGGAATCGCCTCGAACTGATTGGTCACCGACTCCTTGCGGCTGCCTGTCGTGACGAGCTTCGTGATCACGAAGCCATGTGGCGCTTCGGGCGTGACGTCGTTCATCACGCGCACCACCATGCCCGGCATCACGCCCATCACATTGCTCTTGCCCGCGATACGCGTCTGACGCGTGATCAGCCCGTCACGCCGCGCATCCGCAAGTGCCTGCCCTTCCTCGGCCGTATGAAAATGCTCAATGCTGCGATTGACGCTGCCGTATACCGAGCGGTCGCCCTGTTCAGCCACAGCCGACTCGACCTGCAATGGATCATCGGGCTGCCGGTAGTTGTGATCCCACTCACGTACCGTCTGCGGCACGAGCGAACGCGTCACATTCAGTTCAAGAATCGCCTCATGCCAGCTTACGAGCCCCGAATTCGGCAGCAGCGGAACCTCGATCTCTCGCATGTATCCGCGCGCCGTGTTACTGAATACCAGCGTGTCCCGCTGCGGTCCGTCTTCCTTGTTTGCGTGTTTGAAGTAATAGAAGACACCGGCACGCCTGCAATGCCGGTCGATGAAATTCGCAACCGTCTCCTCGTACATGACGGTCTGATCCAGCTTCGCATCAAGTCCATCCAGTTCGAACTCGACATCGTAGGATTGAAACAGTTCGCGGTCGATAATCGTGTCGGTCAGCAATTCGCGAAACGACCGGTCAAGGAACACCGCCGAATCATGTACCTGCCCGAGCAATGCAAGACGCGGCTTGAGAAGCACCTGGTAAGTCGCCTCATCGCGCGATGTCTTGATCCGCGTCCACTGGGTCACGATGCCGTGCACCGTGCGCGCTGCACGCTGCACGCTGGACAGGATTGATCAGTTCAGACAATGACGGCACCGACGCATGTTCTTCAATCGTGAAGATGGCGGGGCGCCCGACTACGGCGGCGCCGTCGATATGCTTGTCCTTCGACGTGACGGTGATGTCCGCGACAAACGGTGCATTCATTTCTTCCGTCAGGACAAACGAAAACACAGAAACGGGCGACTGCAGCGTCGCTATCTCGAGATGAAGAGGCTGTGTGACGATCGCGCTCGGGTGAGCAAGCACGTCCTGGATAGTTTGCATGGTCGCCGTAAGATCGAGTGGTTTCACACTGACAAAGTTGCCCGTCAAGAGGTTTGGGACGCAACGCCGTCGACTTCTTACAAGTACATCAAGTCTCGGAAACAAAGTCCATCGGACCGATCCGAATTTGACGATACCTGACAGCAGTTATTTCAGGACCACGATATTTATCGAAATAACGATGTTGTCACTTGGCATTGACCGTAACAAAAAGATCCTTCATGGCGATCTTCTCCGTGTCGTCGAGGCGTCAGCTTGTAACTCGATCGATTCTTCGTTAAACGTAAGCTTTAGCGGCTTTTCGGCATCGAGCTTCTTTCTGTCGATTACGCGTTTCACGGTCGGCAACGGGCCAGAGTTCGCTGGCAAGGTGCTGGCTGCACGGGGCTACGAAGCCAGAGTCACGCCGCCGTTCATTCGGCCCCGCAAGCCGGTGGAGAATGCCTATATCGAGAGCTTCAACGGGCAGTTCCGCGATGAATGCCTGAACGAGGAGCACTATTCGTCTCAATGCGCCAAGCCAAGCGGCTGATCGAGGAACGACGTATCGAGTACAACATCAAGCGGCCACATAGTTCACTCGACTATCTGACGCCTGTGCAGCTCGCTCATGCGCGCGATGCAAACCACCAGTCTTTAGCCGCGAACTCTAACGGCAGTTCGGGCTAATACCGGCGGCAGGTCACTATCGCGAAATGCTCCGACGCGCATCCCCCGACGCAATGAGCAACTGGTCGACCAACTCGAGCCTCAACGGCTTGTCCGCGTCGAGCTTCTTTTTCTCGATCACGTATTTCCAGCCGTCGCCATCGCCGGGGTTCCGGTAGAACGCGACGATTGCCACGTACTTCGTGTCGGCCTGCATCGGTTGCGTGAGACTCGCGGATGCTCCGGGGTTCAGCACGGCACCGATACTCGTCTGCAGGTCCTGCGCAAGCACCGTGCGGTCGTTCCGCAAAAGGTCCTCGTACGACGCCCCGTCGAACATCTTGCGGTCTTTAAGCTGATACACGCGCACCGCAACCGACGTGGGGCGTCCTGCATCATCGGGATTCAGCGCTTCGCGGGCCGACAGATCGATGTTGAGCACCTTGACCTGCTTGAAGAACACGGCGTGATATGCACTGGACGAGGCGTCCGAGACGGACTGCCATGCGCCGCAACCTGACAGCAGCGCGAGAGAAGCAAGCGATGAAGCAACGAAACGGATGGACATCGACGTTCCTGAAATTGTCATGTATTGGACCGGGGGAAAGCACGGCGGCCGTGAGCGGCCTTGCCTTCTTGCTGGCAGCAATTACGCAGCATGCGACGCGGTGAGGCGCGGATTTGGCCTGGGCGCGGGAAACGCTTCGCAGACGCCGAGTGCGATGCTGATAAAGCGCTCTTCATCGCCCGGCAGAACGGTCGTCCAGCCGAGGCGCGGCGACGGATCCGTTAAGGCTGACCCGATCGCCGGCCTGGGCGCATGTCGCGAAGAAATCTCCATACGCAGATGAACGTCCGCCTTTACGCCCACATACAACCGCACCACCGCCATCAGCTCCCGATGCAGCCGAGCACCGGGCAGCAGATCCTGGGCCTGTCGCGCGTCGGCCGGCTGCACCGTGACGAGCACCGCGCGACAGCGATAGGCAAGCCTGCGGCCGAGCACGTAGCCGCCCCCGAGCCCCCGGCGAGCAGCGCCGTCGGACACCGGGGCATGGCCCGCGGAAGTCAGTGGCCGCGGCCGTCCAGCCCGCGTGAGCACCGGAAAGAACTCGTCGACCCGCACACCGACGCCGGGCACCGCGAGCGCAACGACGCCTGCGAGACCTTCGGGCGTTCGCGTTCGCTGAATCAACAAGCCCAGCAGCGCGAGCATCCGCGAATCGGGCAGTCCTGCGCGCTGCGGCTTGTCGCCCCAGCCGAAGCCGGCCAGGCACAGCAGACTGCGCGAATGCGCGTCGGCTCCGCCGTCGCGGAAACTCTCCGGATAACGGTACTTCTTCCACGCACGGTACAGCAGCGTGACGAAGCGGTGATTGAACTGGTCGAGAAACGCTTCGACCACTTCGTGCCCTTCCTCGCGCAGCACGATGTCGTCAATCATGTGCGACGGCATCGCCGCATCGACGCCGTATAGCCCCATGAAAGTCGTACGCACGGTCGGCGGCGCATCGGGCCGTTCGTCATCGAAGTCGACCGACGCGACCTCGCCCGCCGGAAAACCCGTACGCGGTCGCGGCCGGAAGCGCACGGATTCGTGCGCCAGCGCATCGCGTGTACCGAACCCCGGCCGCCCGGGAACACGCAGTTCGAGCAGCCGGCAAAGCTGCATGAAGTTCATCAGCGGTGCGCGTGCCATCAACGACGCGACCAGCGGGTCGAGATTCGGCAAGTTCTGCGGCTTCATAGCGGCGCCCGCTCGGCCTTGCTGCGGGGCCATTCGGTGCGCGCCTGCGCCGGCAGGCTGACGATCGCGAGCTTCGTGAACAGGTTGATGTCGGCGTAGAGCGCGAAGAATCGGTGCAGCAGCTCGCCGAACAGCATCACGTCGCCGTCGCCGGCGAACGCGTGGCTGTCGAGCGTCACCTCGATCGACACCCCTCGCTCGACCGCGCCGCCCGACACTTCCTCGATCAGTTCCTGTGACACCCACAAGATGCCCGCGAGACGTCGGCGGTTCAGTTCGTCGTTGGTCCAGTCGTACAGCGCGAGCGCCCCGCGCAGCACTTCCGCGTTCATCATCGACAGGAAGTTCGGCGCGAGATGCGACAGCACGCGCCACTGGAAGCGGTCTTCCGTCGGCGGATACAGCGGCAAGGTCGGCGAAACGAGATTGCGCACACCTGCGACGTTTTGCGTGCTGGTCGCGAGCTCGTTCAGGCTCGCTTCGCGCAGTCCCTTGCGCGGCAGCAACCCGTTCGTGCCGGTCACGCGCAGCGACAGGCTTTCCTCGGGCAGCGCGTCCATCGTTTCCCATGCATGGCCGCCGAGAATCACCCACGTTTCGTGCAGCCCGGAAACGCCCGGCCGCACACGCGTGTGGAAATACCGCTCCGGCGCCTCGTGGCGCAGCATGCCGCCGCGGTGGCGGAACGTTGCAAACGGCACGTATTCATACCGCTCGGCCGTTTCGTGGTCGAACGCGTCGATCGCGTCGACGGAATACGTTTCGACGTGTTCGCCTTGATGCCCGGCCGGCACCACGCGGTATTCGGTTTGATGATGGTCGATCTCGATCGGCTCGGCATCCAGCTCGAACAGGTTGATCACGGGCGAGCAGAATAGCCGCACGTTTTCAGCGCTGAAGCGTTGGTCCGATGGATACGCATGCTTCAGCACGATCTCCAGCTCGAACTGCGTCGAGCGCTCCGGCAGCTTCGTGACGTCCAGTCCGCACAGGTCCACGAACAGGAACTTCTCGCGAAACGTGAAGTACTCGAGCAGCAGCTGATACCCGGAAAACGCAGCATCGGCCTTCGGCCACAGCCGCTCCTCACTCGAAAACCCGGCCGGCTTGATCGTCACGCCATCGAGCGGCACGGCTTCGCCGTCGCGAATCTCCGGTACCCGCCAATGGATCGCATCGACGTGGCGCGTGAGCGCGACGTGCATCGCGAACGCAGTCGGCAGGTCCGCGCTCAGGTGCAAGCGCAGTTGCGACAAATCGGTTTCCGTGCGGCGTGCCGACTCGTCGAGCGTGAAGCCGAGCCGGATCACCGAGCGCCCGTCGTGACGTACGCTTGGACTCGCGTGCGCGATCGCGACCGGCTGCAGCGTCACGGGCTGTGTGGTTCGGTACACGCATTGCACGGTCTTCGGCATCGCGCCTTCCCCACCAGCCGCAGCCGGTACCGCGATCGGCGCGGAGCGCACGGGCACGCCCGCCGGCACGACTTCGGTCTTCTGCAATTTTTCCGCGAGCGGCACGAGCTCCACAATCGACAGCGACGGAATCATCCGCAGATAGTGCGGCCATAGCAGGCTCACCAGTCCTTCGGTCAGTTCCGGCAGTTCGTCGTCGAGCTTCTGTCGCAGTCGGCCGGTCAGGAACGCGAAGCCTTCGAACAATCGCTCGACGTAGGGATCGCGATCGCCTACGCGATCAAGGTTGAGCAGTCGCGCGCGGTCGGGATGCGCCTTCGCGAACTCCTTGCCGGACTCCCGCAGGTAGCGCATTTCCGCTTCGTAGTAGCGCAGGATCGGATCGTCGTTTTCCATTGATCGTGTCGTTATGAAAGTGTCAGTGCCCGACCGGGATCGAGCACGGTAAGCTCGGCCTGCAGTTCGCCGATGCGGCGCGCAAGCGTCGGCTTGTCGGCGTCCTTGCGGGCACTCATCGCTTTCAACGCCCTCACGAGTTGCTGCTTGACCTCGAAAACCAGCGCCGGCTCCCAGCGGACCAGCGGCAGCGATCGCGAATGCATATCGAGCTCGGCAAGCAGGGCGTGCGCGGTATCGGGCCGGCCGGCATGATCGGCCAGGCGCGCCATCACGAGCCGCTGCAGGTAGCGATGACGATCGGTCTTCATGCCGGGCAGCGCCTCGAGCCACGCGAATGCCGCCTCCACGCCTTCGCGCACGGCGAGATCCCGCGCTTGCGCTTCGATTTCCGGCCAGTCGCCGGCATCGCCTTCGCTATCGGCCGACACCGGCAACGGCGCCACGGCCTCGCCCGCTTCGAGGTCGCGCACGACCGCGTGGCGCGCAATCCATTCGAGCGTCGCGTCTTCGGCGAACGGCGTGCCGTCGTTGAATGCCAGCCGCTCGATGCCGGGCAGGCGCTCGAGGAATAGCGCGAAGTCCGCGCGCAGCAGCTCGCTCCACGCGTTATGGGGCGCACCGACATGGTCGAGCGCGACGTGCTGGAAATACTGGAGATCGAACCAGAGGTGATTCACGCCCTCCATGAACGCCCCTTCGACGCGTTCGAGCAGTTCGTGCCACTGCTTCTGCAAGACCAGCCGCTTCATCTGCTGGCGCAGCTCGCCGCGAGGCGGCACGAGCCGCGTACGTGCGGCGGCGTCCGTCGGCGGCACCTCGTGCAGCGTGTCCCAGCGGACGCTGCGCACGAGCCGGACCGACGGCAAGTAGCCGTTCTCCTGATCGCGCAACCAGACCGCCATCGCACGCGCCTGATCCAGCAGGTCGCGTGTCGATGCGATGGTGCTCGTCGACGTCGACGCGAACGGTATCGTCGACGCAACCGCTTCCGCCTCCGCGCTGCGCACGGGTTCGCCGCTGCGCTCGAAACGCACGACGAGCGGTTGCAGGTTCGGACGCGCGGCTTCCGGCCATGTGCTCGTCCCCGCGACGAGCACATCGAGCGCGGCGAGTGCACGCTCGAGGTCGGCCGGCAGGAATGCGCCGCGGCTGTCGAGCAGGTCGACCACACGTGCGGTGGCGAGCATTTCGAGCGCGCCCTTCTTCGCCTCCGCGCGCGCGGGCAGCACGGCCTCGCCGAAACGATCGACGAGCGCGGCCGCGAGTTCGAGCGCGTCCGCGAAGCCTGCGGGGCCGTCCTGCCGCAGCCGCGCAAATGCGTAGTAGCCGGCCAGACGCAGATCCTTGCCGGTTTCCTTGAGCAATTGCTCGCAGGACCTGACGATGAGGCCGTCGTCGATGCCGGAAAGCTTCTGCGTCTCCTCGCGCAGTTCGAAAAACATGTCCTCGTAGCCTGGATCGCGGCCGACGCCGCCGTCGCCCGCAAGCGGCAGCAACCACGCATTCCAGGCATCGAGCCTGGCTTGCACCAACTGCTCGGCGTCGACGCGAGCAGGGAAAAGCTTCTGGAACAGTCCGCCGAGTTTCATTCGACCTCCGACAATGCGCCACGCGGGAGCGGTACCGCGGCATGCTTCGCCGCTTCGATCATCGACCGAGGCAGCGGCGGCGGACTCGCGCCCGAAAGTTTCGGTCCCGACTTGGCCGAACCCGTCAGGAAAACCCGCGCCGGCAACGTGAAATTGCGCAGCTGCAGCACGTCGAGCGGACCCGCGCCGGCCTCGCTGCGCAACTGAACCTTGAGCGGAATGCCCTGGCTCGTATCGGGCGTCCAGGTCAGCAGATAGCGCGCGCTGTCCTGCTGCGACACCTTTGCGCGCTCCAGCAGCCGGATCAGGCCGAAGCGGCCTTGCGAATCCAGCGCGGTGCGCAGACCGCCGCGCTCGGTCTGCCATTCGATGTGCGACAGATTCTCCAGTGACTGGCCCGGCCATTCGAACGGCATCCATTCCTGCTTCTGGTTGAAGTAATGCAGTTCGCGGCCGGACAGCACGAACTTCATGTCGGTCACGCCCGGTGTGGGTACCGCTTGCAGTTCGTAGCGCACGTGCGCGTCGCCGGCCGGGAACAGCACGGTCGAGATGCGCGTCAGCTTGTTCAGCGCGTTCAGAAAGGATGGATCGATCGTCAACGCGCCATGGTCGGCTCCTTGCGCGGCCACCCAACGGTCGCCCTGCCGTTCGACGACGCCGGCCAGCTGCGTCGCGACGAACTGAGCGATCACGCCGTTGTCGGGCCGCATGAAGCGCGCCATTTCGGGCAGCGACGCGTCGTTGTCCGAGTCTGCAAATGGATAGCGCGCACCGAACGTCTTGTTCCAGTCGGCCACGATCGCCGTGCGCCAGATTTCATTCAGGCTCGACGCGGCCGGTTGCACGACGACCTGCCAGGATTGATCGAACGGTGCGCGAAGCAGTTCGCCGAAACCCGACCATTGTTCGCCGAGGCTCGCGGCCACGCGGCTCGCGTAGTCGCGGCTGTCGGCGATGTCGGATGTCTTGCCTTGCAGCACGGACTGCGCAGCGAGGCGCGCGATCGCGTCCGGATCTGCGCCGGCGACGATTTGCGATGCTTTCAGACGCATCGCGGTCACGCGCTCAAGGTAGCGCGCGAGACTCAGGTCGCCGGTCGCGGCGAGTTGCGCGGCTGCCTTGCCGTTTGCCGGGGCGCCCGACACCAGATCGCTGCCGGTCAAGCGCAAGATCGGACCAAAGGCGGCGGCCAGCGGCGCGAGCGGCGGCTGGGCCTGCTTCGCCGGATCTTTCTCCGTCGCGCCGACGAGCTGCTGCGCCTTGTTGATCAGGCTGTCCGACAGCGACTGCGTATTCGCGCCCGTGCCCGCCTGGTAGACGACCGCGTTCATCAACGCGACGAGCGGCGAGCGCTGCGGGTCGCCCAGCAGCGTCAATTGATCGGCTGTCGCCGACAGCGTCGGTGCAGATTGCCAGCGCAGGCTGTTGAGGAATAGCGCCCACGCGCGCGCGTAATCCTCGAAGTAGCGCTGGCGCAGTTCGGCCTTCAGCGTCGACGGCGTCTGGTTGCTGGCCTTTGCGTCAGACAGCACCCAGTCGCCCGACACGTCGCGCTGCGCGCTGGCGTCGTCGATCGATTTCGAAATGCGTTCTTCCCACGCGGCGCGCGTGAAAACGCCGGGGACGTTCGCCGTCGTGTTGAACAGGCCACGACTCGTCGTGTCGCCGAGCAGCGTGGCGAGGGTAATCGGCGAGTACTTGGGCGTAGCTTCGTCGACGATCTGGCGGTAGAGCGCATCCGTCGAATTCTGGATGCCGCGCACGCCAATTACCGTTTGGCGGGTCGACGCAATCAGGTTGCCGTCTGGAACGATTGCGAGCGCGGAGGTATTCGACGCGGTGTCTCGGCCGAGATGCGTTGCAAAGAACGCGATCGCATGGAGACGCAAATCTTCCCAGGCACCTGACGACATGGTCGAGTTGGCCGGACGTGAAGGCACGGCCGTAGCGGCAAGCAGCGGCGTCAGGAACGGAGCGACGGCCCGCTGGGGCTTCGCGAGCATCAGGTAAGCCTTGAGCGTGTCATAGGAGGCCTGAATCTGTGTATTGCCACCGCTGGCAATCTGCGCATCGGACAGGGACGCGAGCTGATGCAGGCGTTCCTCGAGCTTCTGACGGATCGGGCCAACCAGGATGCGGCTCGCAGCATCGGCATAGTTTGGCCAGAGCGCGTCGAGCAGCGCGGCATCGCGGTTCAGACCGAACCGCGACGTCCATGGGGCGCCTTCGCGTTGGTGGAATTCGAGCGTGTCGACTTGTCGATCCAGGTCATTTAAGCCCTGTAATGCCCGTGTGCGATCCTGCACCATGGCGAGATTCGTGACCGTGTCTGCCGCGTCCTGAATCGTTGCACGGTTGACGAATCCGGACAGCGTCGTGCCAGCGATCCAGCAACCCATGAGGGCCGTTGCGAACCATGCGGCCGCGGTAGAAAGCGAGAAGCCTACTCGGCGGCCGTGAATCTTGCGGCTGTGCTCGCCGACGGTCTGCCAGATGGTTCGATGTTGCGGGCCGACCGCTGGCTCGTCGCCGTTGGCGTCGACGGGCGCCGCCGGCGCCAACTCCCGTTCCTTGAATAGCGGCGCGAACAGCAGGCCGTGAATGGCATGTCGCCAGGCACGGGAGTGGGTGGTTTGCACGACGAGACCGGACAGTGCTCCGCTCAGGTTCGAGATATGTTGCGATAGCTCAGCGGGGTAGCGGTCGTGAGCATCTTTGGTGAGACGCACGACGCCGGCCTCCGCGAGGCAGTAAGCGAGGTCTTGCAGCGACGCGTCGATCTCGGCTGCGTTCACGCGCGCGTTTGACCAAGTGAACCCGATCGCTTCGTCGGGGCTTGACGTTTCGCTACCGAAGTCGGTGACGTTCACAACATACGCGGGTGCGGCCCAGCGCAGCGCGCGGGCGATACGGGCCAGACGCTGGCCGACCTCCTCTGCATCAAATGGCGCAGCGGCAAAACTGCGGTTCCGGGTTATCGCCACAATGGCATCGACGGGGCGACCGCGGCGCAGTCGACGAATCTGATCGAGCCAATGGGTCTCGAGAGCTTCCCGGGTTTGCTTGGCATGCAGCAGCACCGTGTCACAGGTGATCAGATACCCGTTGTCCACGAGTCGTGGTGCGAGGCGTTTCACCAGTGGTACATCACCAGCGACGATTACCCATCGTTCGCGGTAACGCCAACGCCAGCCATATCGGTCACGCAAGGCATTGCGTAGCGCAGCAGCCCGATCAACTGGCCCGGATAGTCCGTCCTCGTCACCGTGCGCCACGGGCGCGGCGCGGTCATTGGCATCGTAACGAACAAACCAGCGTTTCGCTCTAAGCGAGGCAATCCAAAGAAGTACCGCTTCAAAAAATTTGAGCGTCAGGATCACCACCAGCCAAGTCGAGAACAGCACGAGTTCGATGATAATCCGCGTATCGCGAGACCACCCCTGACGAGGCCCCGCCACCCATACAGCTATACCGAGGCCAAGGAACACGATGAAGGCCGCGATGCCGATGAAGAGACCGGCCGGTAGGGTCTTGTTGTCGTTCTTGTCGTTACTCATGTCTGTTTTCTGCACATCAGGGCGACCAGTTCGTCGCTTTCGCCGCACAGCACCATTTGCGGTTCGCCCATTGTCTGGGCACTTTCTGCGGCAAGAGCGACGGCCAGCCATGGCCCTGCGTCAGAACAGTTGCCTACTGAGGTCTCGAGTGCAATCCATCGCGTTTCGGTGGGAAGTGCCGCGGCTTGCCGAACGGCGCCGACTTGGTCGCCGGTCAGACCATGTACCCACACTGTGCGCAGACGATCGCGTGACGACTGCCCCCAACGGGTGGCAAGCTCAAGCGTGCGCGCAGCAGCATCAAAGGCACCTTTGGCCGGGCGATGCAGCCGCAGCTCAGCTCGGATGGCCGGTGACGTCAGGCGCGGATGCCCAACGAGCAGCACGACACCCGCTTCGGCCACGCCATCGGACAAGATCGTACTGATTGCATCGCAAAGGTTCACGGCAATCAGCAGGCGGGCTGTATCGCCGCGGCGATTGTCGAGCCATGCATCCGCCCGGAAGAGCGACGGTGCATGTTCACCGGATTCCATTTCTACTTTCAGCAAGGGCGCTCGTGCGGCGATCAATTCCCGTACACGCGCTGCAACTACCTCGGATTCCAGCCTCGTTTGATCTTGAAGCTCGACCCGGAGCTTGGTTCCTGGCGAAAGAGCACTCAGCTGCGGCAGGACACGGCCAATCAAACGTTCGAGCAACCACGTAAATACGGCATGATGGCGGGCATGTTCGGCAAGTTCGTTGCCCGACTGAAAATGCATATCGGGAATGTTGAGCCATCGCGCATTGACGTCGGTATCCGCGACTGCGCCGCTCGGTCGCGGTTTCGCCCGCTCCAATCCTGTCAAGATGCCCTCGAGGGAGTTTTCGGAATCGTCCGCGGAGAAATACCAGGCGTGGCCCAATATCTCCAGCGATCTGCCCGCCGCTTCGTGACATTCCTGCTCGGCCTTATCGCTGACGCAGTTCGTCGCAATCGCCTGATTGCGACGGACGTAACCGTATGCAAGCCACGCGAATAGCAAGAATGCCCAGGCCAGGGTGGGATAAACGAAGACACCGAGCCAGAACCAGGGGCCGTTGGTCAGACTGCCAGTCGGCCACAGCATGATAGTTAACCCTGCGCCTGCCGCTATGACGAGTAACAGCAGCGCCGTCCAGGCAATCATCGAGACCCGAGGTGGCGGTAGCACGTCCGCTCGCGGCGGTACTCGGTTGAAATCGATAGGCATTGCTTATCGAACCTGTGCTACGTCGGTTGAGGCAATGAGCTGCGCCCCACATCGTGTGTGATCGCCGTCCCGCGATAGTGACGCTGTGCCATCCTTCATCCTGTCGCTACCTTCGACGATCTCGTTGTCGCCGTGGATCGGACAAGAGACCTTGTCGCCGACGCGTGCTGCACGACGCCCCTTTACCTTGATGCGATCCGAGCCGGTCAGAATCGTGCCGCCGTGGCTCGTTGCGTCACCTTCATATGCGAGATGTTTCATCGGTTGCCTATGTTTAAAGGAATCCACTTCACCGAAATGTTCAAGATCCGACATGCAGACTCGGGTAGTTCATCACTGAGACTTATTTCGCCCTGTTGCGTCAGTATTTCATAAATTCCATCGCCACGATAATTTATACCCCAGGCGATGATTTAAAATGCATTAAGTGACCATGCAGAGTCGAAAAAATATTGACTCGATTATTGACACCCCACTCTCAATCGAGTATCGAGTAAATTCTAATTTTTTGCACCCACCACGGCTTTATAAGGCCCAAGAACAACGGAATACTCTGCGATTCCATTTTCAATGTAAATCATTGACTTTTCCCCAGTGCCGACGCATCGAACACGTTGTTCTTTACGTTTCCCACTAGGCAATCACCGATACCTGTAGCCCCATATCCGCCGGTCACCAATGCAAATAAAATCGCAATTACCACGAGTGATCTAAAAATAGGCATTATTTATCTTGGCGCGCATAAAATTCTCTTTTCGAGTGTACCGCAACCGCCACTACAGGTCCAATTATTGCAACCGTTACTGCCTGACAAGCTTCCATAACGACCCCACCGAAAAATCCAAGAATTTCCCAAAGAATCAAGATTCGACGGTTTATTTACCTGCGGGGCACGCGCTTACATCTTCACAATGAATCCATCGTTCGATAATATTTCCGCTCTTCTGACGATATCTCGATACAACAAACCCCTTCGATATCCCAGATTCATTCACCAATACTGAATCACCTCGCACAAGATAGGCCGCCGTAACTGATGATTTATCAGGCATTGCATATAGATATGCCTTCCTTGAAATCACTGTATGTCCGACCCAGACACTCGACTCAACTGGCGCTACGTGGATAGACGTGCCATTCCGATCGCCAGCCAGAATCTTCTTCAGCTTGGCGCTGTTTTCAGCGTCTCCATCTCTCTGCAATTTGGCAAGCAGTTTCGAATAAGCACTTCTATTACCTGTGTTCGGTGGATCGCACGCGAGCAGATTATCAAATGTGGTGCCTTCCGCCAGATATGCTAGGATTGGTGGCTGCGAAGTTTGGTATCCGCTTTTGCGTTTCGATGAATAAGCGGCATAGATGTTCGCTACATTAGGTGGATTAGCGAAGATCGGCTCAATGTTAACCGACCACTGGTGAGGCGAGTGCCACTCTCCACCACAGACTGCATCTTGCGCCACATGCACAACGCAACCGTCCTTCATACGGACGAAGGCACACATATACTCGGAATGCGCAGACACACCACTGGAATCAGCGAGATCTCCTTCAGCAGAGAAATTCACGATAGCGTACTGTTTGTCGGGAGACAGACTGTTTTTGCTGGGCTCGTAAAATTCCAATCCCTCGTCGAAAGGGATAAACATCGTGCCATCTGGTCGCTTAAAGCGAAGTGATCGGTAAGCGTTGTGTCCGCGATTTGTATACTCTAAAGTACTTGATTCACCCGGCACACTTACTTGTGCCTGAACGCAGACAGATAGTACTGTCAAGAACAAAAATATTGATCCACGAATCATTTGAAGTCCTACAGCATTCCGCGAAGTTGATTGTAACGCTCTACAGCATTGTTCATATGGCGTGATGGACCATAGATCTGAATAAGTTCGGCTTCATACTGCGATCTGTTGTCACCCCATTGCGCCGGGTCCGCCGCCAATCCCGTGTGCCGTGCCCGCAGTGTATTAATCGATGTCCCAAGGTCTTTGGAGACATTACCGGGTGCGTTGACGTCGTGATCAAGAACAAGCGCGCGACCCAGCCGGGATAGAAGGAAGTCACTTGCGGGATTACTATAGCCACTCGGCTTCTTAGAGATGGCAATGTGCAAACGGCCAATGAAATCCACGACCTGCTTCTTCTGATACTGCTCATTGAGCATCGCGTGCGCGATGGAAGCCAATGGTTTCGACTCTTTTGGGAATCCGCTGTCTGCTTCTTGAAACCCCTTCTTGATGAAGTCATAGAGTTCCTGTCCAGTGATTTTTCTGTTTTCGGTATCGCTGGATGAATAGTAAATCCTCGGGCCTTCTTCCTGCACAACGGACCATCCGCATCGGCCAAAAATCTCCTCAAACAGACTAGGATTTTCGTCCCGAAACTCCAAGATCTGTTGCGGGAGTTCTCCATAGCCTTCTGGTGTCACGGTCTTCTGCATGGCACCGACACTGAATATCTGCCAATCCCAGGCCTGCACAGCATCCATATTGCCTTCGTTGGATGACATGGCGACCACGATTGCCCTTTCGTCCTCGGTGGCCTTGGACTGGGCAATGAGATCGTCCCATCCTGTGAACTTATCCAACTTCTTTGTACCAGAAAAAACTGGGCCATAGTATGTCTGAGGCGGATGGTGACGTCGATGTCTTACCCAACGATAGCGGTTAAATACCTTAGCAAGACAACTTCCGCAGGCGCAGGTATCGCCCTTGAAGAAATTCCCCCCTAACGCAATCGGATGAATATGAAAAACCTCCGGCCCGGGGAAGCCCGGTATGCCTGCTTTCACCTCGGCCCACCACGCAAGCTTGTCGATTCGTTTCTGCTCTTCCGCGTGTTGCACCCGCGACACCGGGTCCGACGGCTTGTCCAGCGCGGCGATCAACTGCTTCCATTTACCGGGATTCGCCCACTCGCTTTCGTGTTTTACGATCAGGCGTGAGGCAGCCTGCATCAGCCACGGGTATCCGCCACGCTCGGTCTGCGACAGTGTGGATAGCTCAGAAGCGGCCTGCTTGCCATCCCCTTTCTTGAACAGACGGTCGTACACCTTGAGCATCAACGGGCTGAGATTCGCTTGCGCAGCAAGGTTGGCATCTCCGTTCGTATAATCCACCCATTTCTGGGTTGTCGCGAAAATCGTATGCGTTGGATCATGAGCATCCGAGACGCACTCGAAGTCGATCCACTTCTGCGCGAATTCCCGCGTTACCTTCCCACTTGGGTGGTTGAAGTCGCATACCCAGCCGTCGATCGGTTGACCTTGTGCATTCACACCGTCAACGTGCCACCAGTTCACCGGGAAACCTGGAGTGGGCTGCGGATGCGGTTCGGAGACCCGCCGATTCGGGTCGCGTGCCAGTTCGGCGAGCGAGTACACCTGAACGGCGTCCATCTTTCTCAACTGCGGGTCCGCGCCTGGGACAAACTTTTTGTCCTGGCGTTGATACAGCACCGTGCCGGGCTCGATTCGCAGGATCGTCGGCTCGGACGGCAAGCCGAGCGCTGCCCAGCTCTTGTCGTGCGGACTGTTCTGGCCCACCCAAGCTCGCCCCTGTGTGATGAACGGCTGGATGCTGTCGTCGCAGAAGATCTCGATGTGCGCCATCCGGGATCCCGACGTGCCTTGCTTCAATGAATCGTAACGGCCAAGGTGACCGATTGGGTCGCCAGCTTTAATTGGGATGCCACCTCCGGGCTGATTCGCCACCACGATCACGCGGTCGAACATCGAGTCAGGGAAGATCTCCGCAACGACGGGCCCGCCGTTCTCCTTCCCCAAATAAACCCATCCTCCGATGGCACGGGACGGTTCGACGTACCCGCCGGCTTCGGACGGATACAGCGAGGCCCCTTGCAGATCCGTTACTTGGCCCCAACCCTTTTCCATCTTGCCAACGCTAATGCTGGCCCCTTGCGGCACAATGCCGATGGTCTCGCCGTGTGGATGACTTTTGCGAACCCGCAATCCCTGCTGCGATGGATCGGCCATCTGTCCACTGCGCCCCTGCAAGGGTCTGTCCTGCGCGTATTGCGTGACCTTCCATTGCCGTGGCCAATACGATGGTTTTTCACGTTTCGGGAAGTTCGCGTAGTCCTCATTGGACATCAAGTGCATGTACAGGCTGTAGAACGTCAGCTTCGTGCCCTGCGGGAATTCCATGGTATGCCGCACCAGTGCGAAGCCCGTGCTATACGGCGCTTGTACCGCCGATCCGCCAGCGGCCACCGCGATCTCGCTAACCGGATAGGTCTTGTTCGCGCGAAACGCAATCAGCACACCGTCGGCGATACAGCGCAACCCCGCATCGAGATCCAGCGATTGCCCTGCTCCGGCTTCCGTAACGTGGATGCCGCCGTGCCACATCCAATTTCGGCTGGCCAGATACGTGCCCGACTGCTCGCGCTCGGCCAGTAGCCGGTAAATTTCGTGCTCGTCGGTGAATTGAGCGGCAGCCTCGGACTTGCCCTGTCCCTTGCGCAGGAACGGAAACGCGAACGGCAGCAGCTTCAGCTTGGCTGGAGCGGGTGTGGGCGAATTTCTCGGTGTGGGTTGGCTCGTCATCGTGGTAACTTACTCAGAAAATCCGAAATTCGTTGCGGCCTTCACATCGTTGAGCGGCACCTTGGACCATGTGGGGAACTTGAAGCTGCCACCGTCAGGATCGTCAACTTTCAGGTTGCCCTTGAGTTCAATTTCTCCGGCCGGGCTGCCCAGGATGATCTGGCCGCCCGCGAGCTTGATGTAGGCGCCAGAGCCGTCTCCAATCGTGACGCCTTTGCGGCCCGTAATGATTGCTTCGCCATCCGATGAACTAACGACCATATCCAGCATCGACATCAATTCCATCGCGTCGGACTGCGCTTGCACTTGTACCTTGCCCTTCGCAGCAAAAATCCGGATGCCCAGCTTCGCAGCGAAAAGCGAGATCGTCTCACCGGCAGCGATGGCGATACGCTTCACGACGCCGACATCGAGTCCGTCGCCTGCGGTAACGAACATCTGCTTGCGAGACGCGAGTTGCATCTGTCCGCCGGTCGTAAGGCCCAACCCTTCCGGAGCCGTCGCCATAATTACCGGCTTCTGCAGGCCCTTGAGTTTTTGCTGGATCAGTACGCGCTGTTGATCGATATCAGCCTGCAATGCCTTCGCAGCATTCGCCGAATCATTAAGCGCACGCAGAATTTGTTCGGCCTGCTCGAGCGTCATGTCGGCATCCTGCATGGCGAGTTGCTGGCCCGCCGCACCAGGTTGCCCCTCCGCGCTGACCAGCACCCCTTTTGCTCCCCGCAGTGCCGCAGGTCCATCCGTGCGCAACTCCGCGCCTTTTCCGCGCTCCTTGCGATCGAGGTCGACCATATGACCGAGAGTGAGCTCACTGGCCTGGAACGGGCTCATCAGATGGACATGTTCGTTGCCTTCTCTGTCCTCCATCCGCTGCGTATTCCCCGCAGCAGTCACAATGAGATTCCGCGTGTGATTGAGGTTGTTGACGAGATCCGGATGCAAACTGTCATGCATGGCCCCGATGATCACGGGCCGATCCGGATGACCGTCGGTAAAGACGATCGCCACCTCCGCCCCATCGATCAACGGGAAGTGATGCCCATAGTTGTCGCCGCTATAAGGCTTCGCGAACCGCACCGGCCGGCTCGTCCCACCCGGACTCCATTCATCGAGGTCGAACGGCAGCTTGATCACGTACCAGCCTTGCTCGGTCAAGTACGCATATTTGTAGTTGCCCGGCGAAGTGATGCGAGCCGGCAGAATGCCGTCGACGGCTGGCTTTGATATCGACGCCATCGCCGTACGCCACACGCGATCGGAAGGAATCCCCTCGAAGGTCACCCAATACGACTGATCGCGGCCGCCGTGCGACTCCACCGACGTGACGAAGATCCCATGCTTCGCGTCGGACGGATTGGGCTCGAGCCGCATGACTTCACCCGCCTCGAGCCAGAACGGATTACCGGTGCCCTTGAAGGTGATCTGCGCAGCCAGAAACTCCTCATGCCGCCGGCGAGCGACACACTTGCCTTCCTCCGGCGTCTCGTAGTGCTCGCCCCAGCTGTAATCGATGCCGCTCGTCGTCTTGTCGTCGCGCGCAGCATTTTCCTCGACCAGCAGCGACACACCGGCCTGCCGGTGGTTGTAATCGTGCAGCCGCACGGCTTCGGGTACGCGCCTGGTGCGCTTGTCGAGCGTCTTGATCGCGTCGGCACCCGAACTCTCGAGCCCCGCGTCGCGCCGGTACGCCAACGTACGTTGCTTGCGCGAATAGGCATCCAGATCGTCGCCGAACACGAGCACGGCGTGATCCTTCTTCTGCTCCCAGCGAAACCAGATTCCCTCCTCCGTACAAATGCGCCGGATAAAGGCAAACGTGGTCTCGTGATACTGAGTGACGTACTCGCGACGCTTGTACTGGTCACGAAGCTGGAACTGGAAATCGACGCCTGCCCGGTAGCCGTAATGACGCAGCGTGTCGGTCACGATTTCGTCGACCGACTGCTTCTGAAACAGTCGGCTCGTCACACCGCGGTTCAGGTCGGCGAGTTTGGGCTCGAGCCGAACCCGATAATGCGTCTGATCGTTCGAGGTGCCGAACTCGTCGAACTCGGTGATGATGCCGTGGATCGTATACGCCGTCGGCAACGCGCTGAACTGCTCCGCATTCTCGCCGAACATCCTGCGCAGATAGTTCATGTTCGGATCGACCGGCGAGACGATGAACTTCGCCGGGCGGCCAACCACCTGGTCCATCGGTATACCTGCCACCGGGCTCGTGAACTCGATGTCGTAGTGGTACAACTCGCTCACCGCGTCCCGCCCGGTGAAGCGGAGGACGGAGGTCGGCGCCGGGTGCGGCGCCAGCTTCAGTTCGTAAGCCTGTGACGGCAATATCATCGACATGGATTTTCTCTCAGGTGCACGGACACAACGGCACCACCGGGGCGACCTCGGCCGCCCCGGCCGGTCATGCATCAAACGTCAGATCAGCCCTTCGCCTTCGGCATCTGCGACACCAGCGACAGCCCGATATCCATCCCCTCCACCTGGAAGTGCGGAATGATGAACAGCTTGATGCGGAAGAATCCCGGGTTGTCCTCGATGTCCTCGACCGTCACCTTCGCCTCGCGCAACGGATGCGATGCCTGCAGCTCGTCGCCCGGATCCTTCATCTCGGTCACGAGGCCCTTGATCCAGTTGTTCAGCTCGAGCTCGAGCAGACGCCGGTCCTTCGTCGTACCGATGTTCTCGCGCTGAATCAGCTTGAGGTAATGGGCGATGCGCGACAGCAGGAAGATGTACGGCAACCGCGCATTGATGCGGCTGTTGGCCGTCGCCTCCTTGGTCTCGTACAGCGCCGGCTTCTGCGTCGAGCTCGCCGAGAAGAAGCACGCGAAATCGTGGTTCTTGTAGAACGACAGCGGAATGAAGCCGAGGTTGGCGAATTCGAACTCGCGCGTCTCCGGGATCAGCACTTCGGTCGGAATCTTCGGCTGCACGCCGGTGCCGAGGTCATACAGGTGCACCGGCAGGTCCTCGACCTTGCCGCCTGCCTGCGGGCCGCGGATCTGCACGCACCACCCATTGCTCACGAAGCTGCGCACCATGTTGGCCGCGAACGCGAACGACGCATTGACCCACAGGTACTTGTCGTGGTCCGGGCCTTTCACCGCCTCTTCATAGTTGAAGGCGCGCACCGGCGTCGTGTCCTTGCCGTACGGCAGGCGACCGAGCACGCGCGGCATCGTCAGGCCGACGTAGCGCGCATCGTCCGTGTCGCGGAAGCTCTTCCACTTGATGTATTCGGCGCGATCGAAGTAGTTGCCGATGTCCTGAATCGCAGCGACCTCTTCCATCGACTTTTTGCCGAAGAACGCGGCGCCGACCGCCCCGATGAACGGCATGTGCGCCGCGGCCGCAACCTTCGAGATGTTGCGCAGCAACGCGACGTCCTGCGGCGAATGCGTAAACTCGAAGTCGCTGACCATCGCGCTGATCGGCTGGCCGCCCGGCGTGTCGTATTCCTCGATGTAGGTGAGGCGGTACAGGCCGCTCTGGATCAGTTCGGGCGTGTCCTCGAAGTCGCGCTGCAGCGCATCCTTCGACACGTCGAGCACTTCGATTCGCGCGTTCTTGCGGAAGTCGGTGCGCGAAACCAGCATCTTCAAGCCGCGCCAGCGGCCCTCGAGCGCCTGGAATTCCGACGAATGCATGACCGCGTCGAGCTGCCGGCTGATCTGCCGGTCGAGCTGGCCGATGTAGAAGTCGAGCAGCGATTTGTCGAGCCGCTCGACCGGCTTGCTCTCCTTCGCGATGAGGTTGAGCAGCGCGTCCATCCCGCGCGCG
This sequence comes from Burkholderia sp. KJ006, assembly GCF_000262695.1. Lineage (NCBI taxonomy): Bacteria > Pseudomonadati > Pseudomonadota > Betaproteobacteria > Burkholderiales > Burkholderiaceae > Burkholderia > Burkholderia sp. KJ006. The sequence continues at coordinate 802,896 of NC_017922.1, forward strand.
ACGCGTTCGTCGGCCGATGCCTCCGACAGCGTGTCGTTGTCGCGGAACGCCTCGAGCGGCCGCGCTTCGGCCACCGGCTTCAGGTTGATCTTGTTGCACAGCGCAGCGTAGACGCTGTCGTTTTCGAGCACCACCGTTTCCGATGCGCCCTGGCTCGCTTCATTTTGCTTCATGGTTCTCTCAGTCCCGTTTCGTATGGCTGCGTGGTTGCGTGATGCGGTGACGGCTCGCTTGGGCAGGCCGCGCTCAGGCATGACCTTCCTGTTGCGTCGCGGCCGTGACGATCTGCGCCAGCTCGCCGCGCAGTTTCGCCGTGAGGCGCTTGTCCTTCAGGATCTTCTCGAACTCGCGACGGAACGTGCCGTTGTCGAGCAGATTCGACTTCAGGTCGCGCAGCAGATTGCGCATCGCCAGCATCGCCTGCAGTTCGGGGATCTGGCGCGCGACCTGCTCCGGCTCGAAATCCTTCATCGAGCGGAACGAAAGATTCACCGGCAGTTCCGTGCCGTCGTCGGCCAGCGTATTGTCCGCCGCGATCTTCAGATCCGGCGCGTAGTCGGCCAGAACGGCATCGAAGTTGTTCTTGTCGATATTGACCTTCTTTCGCTCGGCCAGCGGCGCCTGCTCACGGCCCGCACTGAAGTCGCCCGCGACCAGCAACTTCAACGGCAGCTCGACCTTCTTCTGAGCCCCGCCCGTATGCAAATCCAACGTAATTGAAACGCGACTCTTCGGAATCTCTCTCTGGAAGCTATCCATTTGCAATCCTTATTTGATAATGGGCAAGCGTTTGGCAGGCAATCGAACCATTCCCGTACGACGATGCCGCCCTCGATTCAGCGCGCACACGCGCAATGCACGACATGCAGCAAACCGATTCGGCATCGTTCCCCGGGTTCGTACGGCGAAGTGGCATGGCACTTATACACGGTAAACCGACAGGCCGTCAAAGCACGAATCACTCGACCCATCCGGATTAAATGTCATAGACAGTTAAATCTCAAAATAACCTGTCAGTTCACTCCAGCGCCTTATCTCGAAAACAAAAAATACATAAACGTCGTCAAATCGTCGCCCCGTCGCGCCGACCTCACCAAACCGTTGTGCCACAAGACGGAGGCCGTTGCACGATTGTCTACCCTATGCTTTTTCACCAGCGCACGCCACGATCCATAAAACACGACATCAAAACAAATAATCCACTTTATTTAACATTTAATGGCACACAACTCCGACACCATTAGTAAACCAAACTACTTGGTTTTAGCCTCATCGCCTGGCTCTTTCAATAAAGTTCGTGTATAGGTTACGCCGTTGTACCGAATAGCGAACCGCCGCACCACACGAGAGACCATGCGAATCGATAAGCCACTTTGGCACGAGGGCCTAATCCTGACTCAGCAGCATTTTCAGCAGCAGGACAGATGGGCTGAATTTGCGTTACGTCAGTACGCCTCTGCGGCAATTGCGGAACCGTGGGGCACACTCGCCGTCGAGATCGACGAAGAAGCCCTGGCGACAAGCCGCCTGAAACTCACCCGTCTGAGACTGTGCTTTCCCGACGGCACCCCGATCGACACGACGATCGCCGATTCGCTGCCGCCCGCGCGCGACCTGACGCGAGGTGTGCCGACCGATCTTCAAAGCGTCGTGGTGCTCGCGGCGCTTGCGCTGCCCGATGCAAACGGCAGCAATTGCCGCTTCGACGAAGCCGTGCTCGCCCGTCCGCGGCGCTCGTACCGGGAGTTCGTCAAGGTCCCCGATCTGAATGGCACCACCGAGACCGAAATCGCAGCCGAACGGCATGCGGTGCGGCTGCTGTTCGACTTCGAGTCGCACGCCGACGACACGGTCTGCGCGATCGCGCGGCTGACGCGCGGCTCGAGCGGTCAATTCCAGGTCGATCACCGGTTCGTGCCGCCGTGCCTGACGCTCGGCAGCCATCCGCTGCATCTCGAACGGATCCACCGCATCGCCGACATCCTGCACGCCAAGAGCCTCGCGTTAGGCGCTCGCCGCAGCGAGCGCCTCGAGCAAGTCGCCGAATATGGCGTGGCCGACGTGCAACTTTTCTGGCTGCTGCACTGCATTCACGCAGCGTGGCCGCAACTGCGCCTCTTCGTGACGCACCCCAGCCGGTCTCCTGAACAGCTGTATGCGACGCTCGCTCAGCTGGCGAGCGCGCTGATCACGTTCTCGACCACGGTGCAGCTCACGGACATTCCCGCCTACGACCACTCGCGCGCCGACGAGGTATTCGCGCGACTCGAAACGATGATCCGCGAGCTGCTCGACGCGATCATTCCATCACGCGTCGTGTCGATCGGCCTGACCCGCAACGGACCGACGACCTGGACCGGCCAGTTCCTCGACGAGCGGATCGTCGCGGATGCGGCCGACTGGTACCTGTCGGTCAATGCGCCGATGCCTGCATTCGAGCTTGCCGAGCAATTTCCGCGGCTGTGCAAGATCGGCGCGCCGGACGACGTCGAACACATCATCAACTCCGCGCTGCTCGGCGTTCCGCTGAAGGCGGTGCAGCGCGTGCCGTCCGCGATTCCGGTACGTCTCGACAATCACTACTTCGCGCTCGATTCGGCCAGCGTCGTGCACAGGAAGATGCTTGCCGCACGAGCGTGCCAGATCTATCTGCCCGCGTCGATTCCGGACGCGTCGCTCGAACTCTACGCGGTGCTGCGCTCATGAAAGCCCTGAAGCTCAATCGACCCGCTGCAGCGCTGATGCAAGGCGCGGCAGGCCCGGGAAACGCGCCCGCCGACGGCATTCGCGACCTGCTGCGCGATACGGCGCTGCTGGTCACGACGCTGACGTCGGGCGGACAGGTTCCGGACGCAATCGCCCTGCGCGCCCGCTGCAAGCAGCTCGTCGAGCAGTTCGCGAGCGCGCTGGAGCGCCGCGGTTTTCCCGACGACGTTCGCAACGAGGCGCTGGTCGCGCAGTGCGGGCTGCTCGACGAGGCCGCGCTGCGGCATTTGCCTGCCGAATCGCGGTCGGGATGGGAACAGAAGCCGCTGCAGGTCGAACAGTTCAACTTGCACGAGGCCGGTGAGCGGGTGTTCGAGCGACTCGACGCGCGCATGCGGGAAGCGTCGCCGTCGGTGGCCCTGCTCGAGTGCTACGCGGCGATTCTCGGGATGGGCTTCGTCGGCCGCTACGCGCGCGAGGGCGAAGCGAAACGCGCCGCGTTGATCGCATCGCTCAATGCCAAGCTGGAGACGCTGCGCCCGCCGTCCGAGCGGCCGTTCATCGCGGATCGTGCCGGGCGGCGTCTCTCCGACTGGTTTTACCGGCTGTCGCCATGGGCCATCGCGGGCCTCGCCGTGATTGCGGCGGCGATCGTATGGGGCGTCTGGTCCGCCGTGCTCGACGCGCAACTCGCGCAGCTGATCGCAACGAAGGCCGTCCGCCCGTGAAATCCGACCTCCCTGTTCTTTCGTCGGCGTCGCCGCGCACGCCCGACCGTGGCCACGAAGGGCTCGGCTATCCGTCCCGGCTCATGATCGCGTTCGCCGCGGTGCTGGCGCTCGCGGTGGTTTGGCTCGTGCTTCCGCTCGGTTCGGGCGTCGCGTGGGGGATCTCGGCATTAGTCGGCGTCGCCGCGCTCGCGATGATCGCGTGGCACACGCGCAGGCTTGCACGCGCGCGCGGCGACAGTGCGCACGTGCTGGCCGCGCTCGGCGCCGCCACCGCAGACATTCCGGTGAAGCTGCGCACGCGCATGCCGCTCGTGCTGGTGACCGGAGACGGCCTGCCCGCACTGTTCGACCGAACGACGGAAACCCGCCATGCGCACGTCGGCGACGGCGGCATCTGGCTGCGCGTCGACCGCGTGCAGGATCTGCCGCGCCTGGCCGTGGCGGTCAGACAGTGGCGCGACGGCCGCGCGCCGGATGGGATCGTGCTGTCGATCGCGCCTGCGCTGCACGCGGACGCCGAAGTACTTTCGCAAAAGTTGCGGGTCGTTCGTCAAGCGGCCGCCGATGCCATGCGCATGTTGGGCGTGCGGCTGCCTGCGTACGTTGCGGTCTATCAGCGGCTCACCTGCGGCCCGCTCGGACTGTCGACGCCCGAGTGGTACGGCGTGTCGTCGGCCACGCAGCTGGCAGGCGGCGCGCGTTTCGAGCCCGCGATGCGCACCGCCGAAGACCAGGTCCGGCGCGCGGCCGACGCCCGCGTTGCCGCCACGCGCGCCGCCGCGCTGACATCGGTGATCGGCTGGACCCAGCGCGTGGTTTTTGCCGCGCTGGCGGACCGACAGCAGCCGGCTACCGGGTGGCCGTTGTTCGGCGCCGGCTGGATCGACTGCGGACCGGCCAGCGATTCGGAAAAGCCGTGGGAACGCGATGTCAACATGCAGGCGCGCGTGAGCCGCGCGGGCTCGGCCGCGTCGCCCGCGCCGTGGCCGTTGCCGCAGCCGCTGATCGAAGCGATGCCGCGTCGATACTGGATGTCGCCTCGTCTCGTCGCCACTTTCCACGCGCTGGCTTTGCTCGCCTGCGCCGCGGGCGCTGCGTTCTGGGGCGCGGCCCGCAACAACGAGGCGCTGTTGAACCGGGTCGGCGCGGATCTCGGTCGCTATGCGGCGGTCCCGGCCGATCATCATGCCGCGCAGCGCGACGCGTTGACGGCGCTCGTCGCCGATCGCGATCAACTCGATCGTTACGCGCGCACCGGCATTCCGCTGCGCCTGTCGTTCGGCATGTATCGGGGCGCACGGCTGATTGCGCCGTTGAACGACGCGATCGCCTCTTACGTGCCGCCTGCCCCGCCGCCGGCGATCGTCACGCTCGACAGCATGTCGCTGTTCGACAGCGGCAGCGCACGGTTGAAGCCCGGCTCGAACCACGCGATGGTCGGCGCGCTGGAAATGATCAACGCGCATCCCGACAAACGCATTCTCGTCGCGGGCCATACCGACGACACGGGCGACCCGAACGCCAACCTGAAGCTGTCGGCCGCGCGCGCGCAAGCGGTACGCGACTGGCTGGTCGACGCGTCGGGCATTGCGTCGACCCGGTTTGCGATTCAGGGCTACGGCATGACGCGGCCGCTCGCCAGCAACGATACGGCCGAAGGCCGCGCGCGAAACCGTCGCGTGGAAATCACGCTGGTCCCGGACTCGGGCAAATAGCGATTCACGTTTGGCCCCCGAAGCGGTCCGCTTCGGGATTCCGAAGCTCGGGGGCGAGCTCCGAGCAGGTTTAGTAGTGCAAAAAAGGAGTAAGACAATGGCAATTCCCGCATATGCGTGGTTCAAGGACGACGGCGGCGCCGACATCAAGGGTTCGGTCACGGTTCAGGACCGCGAAGGCAGCGTCGAAGTCGTCGCGTTCGATCACGGCGTGCATATCCCGACCGATGGCAACACGGGCAAGCTGACGGGCACGCGCGTCCACGCGCCGATCACGTTCACGAAGGAAACCGACGCGTCCACGCCGTACCTGTACAAGGCGGTGACGAGCGGCCAGACGCTGAAGTCGGTCGAGATCAAGTGGTACAAGATCGACGACGCGGGCAAGGAGAAGGAGTACTTCAACACGAAGCTCGACAACGTCAAGATCGTCGCGGTGCGTCCGAAGATGCTCGACATCAAGATCCCGGACTACGAGAAGCACAATCACCTCGAAGAAGTCGAGCTGCGCTACGAAACGATCACCTGGTCGTACAAGGACGGCAACATCGTTCACAAGGACACGTGGAACGAGCGTTCCTGACCGGTCCTGTCTCGTGCCGGAACTGCTGACCTCTGGCGGTTCCGTTGCCGGCCTGACCGATTCGGGCCGGCTTTTTTCTACCTGGGAGCGGGCGGCGAAATACATCGTTGCCCGCTCCTCTTCGTGACCAAACTTCCCGATGATCTCGCGCGATACCACTCACCTGCTCCGCCGGCTCAATACGCATTGCGCGAAGGCGCTCGAAGCGGCAGCCAGTCTGTGCCTGGGGCGAATGACGGATGAAATCACCGTCGAGCACTGGCTGTTGAAACTGATCGAGGCAGGTGATGGCGACATCCCGGCGATTCTTCGGCACTACGCGATCGACGTCGACAAGGTGTGGGACGCGCTGATCGCGTCGATCGATCGGCTGCCGCGCAATCTGCGCGGCAAGCCGGCGATCTCGCTGCAACTGGCGACCGTCCTGCAGGACGCGTGGCTACAGGCGTCGCCCGACGGCGAAGATACGTCGATCCGGTCCGGCAACCTGTTGCAGGCGATCGTCGCCACGCCATACGTTCTGCGCGCGCAAGACGCCTGGCCGCTGCTGTCGATCAGCAGCGCGCAGATCGAGCGCCTGCTGCCGCGCCTCGCGCATCGATCCTGCGAAAGCCGCGTCGAACCCGAAGCGATGGCCGACGCGGATGCCGACACGCCGTCTGCGAGCGACGAACCGCACGGCCAGGCCGACGAGCACGCAACCGAAGCGGCATCGGTACGTAGCCGGTCCACCGACGGCGAAGCGCTCGCGCGCTTCGCGATCGATCTGACCGACAAGGCGCGTCGCGGCGACATCGATCCGGTCTTTGGCCGCGACCGCGAGATCCAGCAGATGGTCGACGTGCTCGCGCGTCGACGCAAGAACAACCCGATCCTCGTCGGTGAACCGGGCGTCGGCAAGACCGCGCTCGTCGAAGGGCTCGCGCTGCGTGTCGCCAACAAGGACGTGCCGAACGTGATTCGCGACGTTCGGATCCTGACGCTCGATCTCGGCCTGCTGCAGGCCGGCGCCGGCGTGAAGGGCGAATTCGAGCAGCGCCTGAAGAACGTGATCGACGAGGTGCAAGCGTCGCCGGAGCCGATTCTGCTGTTCATCGACGAAGCCCATACGTTGATCGGCGCCGGCAACGCCGCCGGCGGCGCCGATGCGGCCAACCTGCTGAAGCCGGCCCTCGCGCGCGGCGAACTGCGCACCATCGCCGCGACCACGTGGTCCGAATACAAGCAGTTCTTCGAGCGCGACGCCGCGCTCGAGCGACGCTTTCAGATCATCAAGGTCGACGAGCCCGACGACGATGCCGCCTGCCTGATGCTGCGCGGGCTGAAGAACCACTACGCGAAATACCATCACGTCCACATCCGCGACGAAGCGCTCGTGGCCGCGGTCAAGCTCTCGCGCCGCTACATCCCCGCTCGGCAGCTGCCGGACAAGGCGGTCGACCTGATCGATACGGCGGCCGCGCGCGTGCGCATGGGGCTCGAAACGCCGCCCGCCGAACTGCAGCGCGCACGCGCGGCGGTGTCGGCGCTCGAGCTGGAGCAGACGACGCTCGACGCCGATGCGCAGGCCGGGATCGACGGCATCGAGAACCGGCGCGAAGTGCTGGCGCGCGCGCTGAGCGACGCGCGCAATGCGCTCACGCTGTTGCAGACGCGCTATACCACCGAACTCGAACTGGTTCAGCTGGTGCATGAGCAGCGCGCGGCGAAAGAAAACGCAGAGGCCGTCGCCGAACTCGGATCGCTCGACGACGCGCAGCAGCTCCTCGCCGATGTGCAGGGCAAAGCACCGCTAGTGTTCGTGGACGTCGATGCGGCGGCCATTGCGCGCGTCGTCGCCGAATGGACCGGCGTGCCGGTCGGCAGCCTCGTGGAGGACGAGCTGCAGAGCTTGCTGACGCTCGAACGGCAACTGGCCACGCGGGTCGTCGCGCAGGACGATGCTCTCGGCGCGCTCGCCGAGAGCTTGCGGACCGCCAAGGCCGGCCTCAAGAACGAGAACGCGCCGCTCGGCGTCTTCCTGCTCGCCGGCCCGTCGGGTGTCGGCAAGACCGAAACCGCGCTGGCGCTGGCCGACCTGCTGTTCGGCGGGGAGGCCGCGCTCACGACGATCAACATGTCGGAGTATCAGGAAGCGCATACGGTGTCGCAGCTGAAGGGCTCGCCGCCCGGCTACGTCGGCTACGGCCGCGGCGGCGTCCTGACCGAAGCCGTGCGGCAACGGCCGTACAGCGTCGTGCTGCTCGACGAGGTCGAAAAGGCGCATCGCGACGTGCTCGACATGTTCTATCAGGTGTTCGACCGCGGCACGATGCGCGACGGCGAAGGACGCGAGATCGACTTCCGCAATTGCGTGATCCTGATGACGTCCAATCTCGGCAGCGCGCAGATCGACGACGCCACCGCCGACGATCCGCACATCACGCAGGCGGCGCTGCTCGACGCGATTCATCCGCAGCTCGTCGCGCACTTCCAGCCCGCGTTGCTCGCACGCTTCCAGTCGCTCGTCTACCGGCCGCTCGATGCCGCCGCGCTGTCGTCGATCGTGCGGCTGAAGCTCGCGAAGGTGGCCGAGCGCCTGCGCCGGCAACACGACGTCGAACTGTCCTGCGACGACGCGCTGATCGGCTCGATGGCCGAGCTTTGTCTCGCTCGCGAATCCGGCGCGCGCAACGTCGACGCGTTCCTTAATCAACGCATTCTGCCGACCGTGTCGCGCGAGCTGCTCGCGCGCATGGCCGCCGGCGACATGCCGGCGAAGATCGTCCTGTCGAGCTCGGCCGACGGCAACCTGACGATCGATTTCGTCGCCCGGGACGCCGTCGCGGCCGGCCCGAGCGAGCCGGCATCGGCCGCCGCGTGACGGGAGAGGACCACCATGCCGGCCGGCCCTTCCCTCTACGACATGCTGCTCGGCCAGATCAGCGGCGAGCCGCTCGACGCCTACGACGACCGGACGCTCGAGTGCATGAGCGTCCAGCAGAACGTCCAGCGCATTCTGAACACGCGCGCCGGGGCGCTGAAACACCTGCCCGATTACGGCCTGCCGGACCTGACGAACATCTACAAGGCGCTGCCCGCATCGGCTCACGTGCTCAAGCAGCAGATGGAAGCGACGCTCGTGAAATACGAGCCGCGCATCCGTTCCGTCGACGTCGACATCCTCGACAACGACGATCCCGGCGTGCTCGTCTGTTTCGAGATGACGTGCCATCTGAAGAAAGCCGGCCTGGTGCGGTTCGGCACCTACTTCGAGCCGCCCGGCCGCATGTGGCTGAAACGCCGGGCGGCTGACCGCCGCTGATTCGACGCCCCGGGCCGCACCAACCCGGCCCGATCCCCGCCCCATTCGACACCGAGGGTTAACACGGCGCACGTCCGGCTTTGTGCCGCGCATCTTTTCGCCTAGAATTTATCGACCGATAACTTATCTCTCGATAAACAAGGAGTTCGCCATGCCTGTCTCGCGACTCGCGCACTACTCGATCCGCACGCTCGACCTCGACCGGTCGTGCCGGTTCTACGAGCGGGTGCTCGGCTTCAAGCGCGGCTACCGCCCGCCATTCGACTTCCCGGGCGCGTGGCTCTACGCCGGCGACGACGAAGCCGACTATGGAATCGTGCACCTGATCGGCATCGATCCGGCCGACCCGCGCGGCCTTGCCGCCTATCTCGGCGACAAGGCCGTGCCGGCCACGGGCACCGGCACCGTCGATCACATCGCGTTCCTCGCGACCGGCGTCGAAGCGATGTGGCGCACGCTGCGCGCCGAGAACGTCGCGTGGCGCGACCGCACCGTGCCGAGCCTCGGGCTGCATCAGATCTTCATCGAAGACCCGTCGGGCGTGACGATCGAACTGAACTATCCGGCCGCCGAAGTGGCCGGCCTCGACCCGCGCGGCGCAGCCGCGGCTACCCGTGGAGCGTGACATGAACGACCGCAATTCGACCAAGCGCAAGGCCGCCATCGTCGGCGGCTCACTGGGCGGCCTGTTCGCCGCGAACCTGCTGCTGCGCAACGGCTGGGACGTCGACGTGTTCGAGCGCGTGCCGGACGAACTGTCCGGGCGCGGCGCGGGCATCGTCACGCATCCCGAGCTGTTCGACGTGCTGCGCGCGGCCGGCGTCCGGATCGACGCGTCGATCGGCGTGAACGTCGACGCGCGCATCACGCTCGCACGCGACGGCTCGCTCGCCTCCGAGCGGCCGCTGCCGCAGACGCTCACCGCGTGGAGCAAGATGTACCACGTGCTGCGCGCCGCGCTGCCGGACCAGCATTACCACGCGGGCGCCGTGGTCGCCGACGTCGCGGACGGCCCCGATCGCGCGTCGGTCACGCTCGCCGACGGCTCGGTGGTCCACGCGGATCTCGTCGTCGCCGCGGACGGCCTGCGCTCGGCGATCCGCGAAACCTTCCTGCCCGACGCGCGCTTGCAATACGCGGGATACGTCGCGTGGCGCGGGCTGGTGGACGAACGCGAGCTGTCCGACACGACGCACGCGACGCTGTTCGACAAGTTCGCATTCGGGCTGCCGCCCCGCGAACAGATCCTCGGCTACCCGGTTGCCGGGCGGCACAACAGCACGCAGCCCGGCGAGCGCCGCTACAACTTCGTCTGGTATCGCGCGACGCGCGAAGACACCGACTTGCCGAACCTGCTCACCGATGCGACCGGCAAGCTGTGGGCCGGCGGCATTCCGCCGACGCTGATCCGGCCCGACGTGCTCGCCGCGATGGAAGACGCCGCGCATGCGCTGCTCGCGCCGCAGTTCGCGGAAGTCGTGTCGCGCGCCGCGCAGCCGCTGTTTCAGCCGATCTACGACCTCGAGGTGCCGCACATGACGTTCGGCCGGATCGCGCTGCTCGGCGACGCCGCGTTCGTCGCGCGCCCGCACTGCGGGATGGGCGTCACGAAGGCGGCCGGCGACGCGATGGCGCTCGTGCAGGCGCTGGGCGCCCACGCCGATACGCTCGATGCGCTGCATGCCTACAGCGACACGCGCACCGCGTTCGGCGCGGCGATCGTCCAGCATGCGCGTCATCTCGGCGCGTACATGCAGGCGCAGTTGCAGAACGACACCGAACGCGAAATGGCCGAGCGCTATCGCACGCCCGAAATCGTGATGCGCGACACCGCCGTGCCGCCGCAACTGTGAATCGTGCAGGCCGCCTGCCCGACGTGCCGCACCACGTCATGACCGATACCAACCAGGAGACACCGTGAACCGCTCGATTCCGGCTTGTGCCGGCCCCGTCCCCGATCCGGACGCATTCGCCGCGCCCCAGCATCCGCTGCTGCGCGAGGCCCGCTTCCGCCAACTCGTCGCGCGCAGAAGGCGGTTCGCGTGGTCGCTGACCGCCGTCATGCTCACGCTCTACTTCGCGTTCATTCTCGCGCTGGCGTTCTCGCCCGCCTGGCTGGGCCGGCCGATCGCGCCGGGCCGCACGACGACGTGGGGCATCCCCGTCGGCTTCGGGATGTTCGTCGCGACCTTCGCGCTCGTCGCGCTGTACGTGCGGCGCGCCAATTCGGTACACGACGCGCGCGTCGCGTCGATTCGCGACGGAGGCGGCCAATGAAGCGCGCCGCCATCCTCGCTGCGCCGATCGTCGCGGCGGCCGGCGCAACGCCCGCATGCGCGGCCGCACCGGCCGTGCATGCGCCCGCGCACGATCCGCTCGCGATCGGCATGTTCATGCTGTTCGTCGCCGCGACGCTCGTCATCACGCGCTGGGCCGCGCGCCACAACCACAGCGTCGCCGATCACTACGCGGCCGGCGGCCGCATCACCGCGCTGCAGAACGGCTGGGCGATCGCCGGCGACTACATGTCGGCCGCGTCGCTGCTCGGCATCTCCGCGCTCGTGTTCACGAGCGGCTACGACGGGCTGATCTATTCGGTCGGCTTCCTCGCGAGCTGGCCGATCATCCTGTTCCTGATCGCCGAGCCGTTGCGCAACCTCGGCAAGTACACGCTCGCCGACGTCGTGTCGTACCGGCTGCAGCAACGCCCGATCCGCGCGTTCGCGGCGTCGAGCTCGATCGTCATCGTGCTGCTGTACCTGGTGTCGCAGATGGTCGGCGCCGGCAAGCTGGTCGAGCTGCTGTTCGGGCTGAACTACACGGTCGCGGTCGTGATCGTCGGCGTGTTGATGGTCGTCTACGTGTTCTTCGGCGGCATGCTCGCGACCACGTGGATCCAGATCGTCAAGGCCGTGCTGCTGCTCGCCGGCGCGGCCTTCATGGCGGTCATGGTGCTGAGCCGCTTCGGCTTCAGCCTCGACGCGCTGTTCGCGCAGGCGATACGCATCCATCCGAAGCACGCGGCGATCATGCGGCCGGGCGGGCTCGTGTCCGATCCGGTGTCCGCGGTGTCGCTCGGGCTCGCGCTGATCTTCGGCACGGCCGGCCTGCCGCACATCCTGATGCGCTTCTTCACCGTCGGCGACGTCGGCGCCGCGCGCAAGAGCATTCTCTATGCGACCGGCATCGTCGGCGCCGGCTATGCGCTGATCATCGTGATCGGCTTCGGCACGATCGCGCTCGTCGCCGCGGACCCGCAGTATCACGACGCAAACGGCGCGATCGCGGGCGGCGCGAACATGGTCGCGATCCATCTCGCGCACGCGGTCGGCGGCGACCTGTTTCTCGGCTTCATCTGCGCGGTCGCGTTCTCGACCATTCTCGCGGTGGTCGCCGGGCTGACGCTGGCCGGCTCGTCGGCGATCTCGCACGACCTCTACGCGAACGTGCTGCACCGCGGCCGCGCCACCGACCGCGACGAAATGCGCGTCGCGCGCGCGACGACGCTGGTGCTCGGCGTGCTCGCGATCGTGCTGGGCATCGCGTTCCAGAAGCAGAACATCGCGTTCATCGTCAGCCTGACGTTCTCGATCGCGGCCAGCTCCAATTTCCCGGTGCTGCTGCTGTCGATCTACTGGCGCGGGCTCACCACGCGCGGCGCGGTAGTCGGCGGCGCGGTCGGCCTCGTCACCGCGGTCGCGCTGACCGTGCTGAGCCCGACCGTCTGGGTGCAGGTGCTCGGCCACGCGCATGCGCCCTACCCGTACGAATATCCGGCGCTGTTCTCGATGGCGGCGGCGTTCGTCGCGATCGTCGCGGTGTCGGTGACCGACCGGTCGGCCCGCGCGCGCCGCGAACGCGCGCTGTTCGATCTGCAGCTCGTCGCATGCGAGTTGGGCGTCGCGCCGTCGCAGTACGACCATCACAACCTGGAGACGACACGATGACCTGTACCTGCTGCATGTCCAGCGGCCGGCGCCGCGTGCTCGGCGCCTTCGCGGCGCTCGCCGGCGCGGCGGTTGCCGGACGGCCGGCGACTGCCGCCGAGCCGGGCTCGGTTTCATCGCTTGCATCGGCTTCATCGGCTCCATCCACGCCGCCCGCCGCCCACCCGCGCGCGATCGACATTCACGCCCACTACTACCCGGAGAGCTTCTGCACGCTGGTCGGCGGCGAAGGCAAGCGGTTCGGCGGCGCGTTCACCTGCGACGACACGACCTTCACGTTCCGCACGCCGGCCGGCGGCCTCGGGCCGCTGCCGATGAAGTTCATCGACGTCGACGCTCGGCTCGCCGACATGGACGCATCCGGCGTCGACGTGCAGGCGCTGTCGCTGAGCGTGCCGATGGCGTACTGGGGCGACCGGCCGTTCAACGCGAAACTGGCGCGCACCTGGAACACGGCCGCGTCGCGCGTGCACCAGCGTCATCCGACGCGCTTCGTCGTGCTCGCGACGCTGCCGATGCTCGATGCGACCGACGCGATCGACGAGCTCGAGCGCGCGTCGCAGCTGCCCGGCGTACGCGGCGTCTACATGGGCACCAACATCGACAACCGCGACCTCGACGACCCGCGCTTCGCGCCGGTCTTCGCCCGCATCGAGCAGCTCGGGCTGCCGGTGTTCCTGCATCCGCAGCAGACGGTCGGCGGCGCGCGGCTCGGCGATTTCTATCTGAGCAACCTGCTCGGCAATCCGTTCGACACCGCGATCGCCGGCGCGCATCTGATACTCGGCGGCGTGCTGGACCGCCATCCGGCGCTGCATTTCACGCTGCCGCATGCGGGCGGCGCGTTGCCGATCCTGGTCGGGCGGCTCGATGCCGGCTGGACCGTGCGGCCCGAAACGCGCCGGCTCGCGCAGCAGCCGAGCAGCTACCTGCGGCGCTTCAGCTACGACACCGTGTCGCATTCGGGGCCAGTGCTGAACTTCCTGATCGACACGGTCGGCATCGACCGGCTCGTGCTCGGCAGCGACTACTGTTTCGACATGGGCTACGCGCAGCCGGTGCGCTTTCTCGACCGGCTGGACCTCACCGCCGCCCAGCGCGCGATGGTGCTGGGCGGCAATGCCGGCCGGCTGCTGCGGATCTAGGCGCGGGCGTGGCGTGCGCCGCGCCAGGGCCTGTTCACCGGCCCGATGCGTTCAGAACGTTTCAGCCGGGCTTCAGGTCTTGATCGCGCCCCGTGCGTAGACTGCCATCCTGAGCTGCCGCGCAGCACCGCGCGTGCGCTCGTCATCGACTGCTGGAGTAATCACATGACCCCTGTCGCCCATCACCGGCGCGCGACAACCCGACCCGCACGACACGGCCTGCACGCGTCGTGCGGCGCCCCGACGCGCACGGAGCACGCATGAAGCACAAGCGACTCTGGATCGGCGCAGCCGGCATCGCGATCGCGGGCATCGCCGTCGCGATCGGCATCATGGTGCGGCCCGCGATCGCGCCGATCGATCCGCCGGCCGCCGCTTCGTTCGATCCGCAACTCGTGCGCGCGGGCGCGCGCGTGGTCGCGCTCGGCGATTGCGTCGTGTGCCACACCGCGAAGGACGGCAAGCCGTTCGCCGGCGGCCTGCCGCTCGCGACGCCGTTCGGCACGATCTACGCGACCAACATCACGCCCGATCCGGACACCGGCATCGGCCGCTGGTCGCGCGACGCGTTCGCCCGCGCGCTGCGCACCGGCATCGGCCGCAACGGCCAGCCGCTCTACCCGGCGTTCCCGTACATCCATTTCACGCGGATGTCGGACGACGACATCGCCGCAGCCTATGCGTACCTGATGACGCGCGAGCCGGTACACGCGAGCGCGCCGGCCAACGACCTGATGTTCCCGCTGAACTTCCGGCCGCTGGTCGCGTTCTGGAACGTGCTGTTCCTGCGTGAAGGCGCCTATCGCGCCGACCCGGCCCAATCCGCCCAATGGAACCGCGGCAGGATGCTCGTCGATGGCCTCGGCCACTGCGCGTCGTGCCATTCGCCGCTGAATGCGATCGGCGGCGAACAGGGCGGCCGCGCGTTCGACGGCGGCCTCGTCGACGGCTGGGAAGCGCCGCCGCTCAACGCGCTCGGCCACGCCGCGCGCCCGTGGACGCAGGCGCAGCTCGTCACGTATCTGCGCACCGGCCGCGCGAGCGAGCACGGCGCCGCAGCGGGGCCGATGCTGCCGGTCACGCGCGATCTCGCGACGGTGCCGGCCGACGACGTCGAAGCGATCGCCACGTACATCCTGTCGATCCAGAAACCGGCCGATGCGCGGGCGCGCGACACCGCGTCCGGGTCGGAACGCATCGCGAAGGACCCGGCCGCGCAGCGCGGCGCCGTGCTGTTCCAGGCATCGTGCGCGCAGTGCCACGGGCCGGGCGCGCCGATGCAGTCGATCGGCGAGCGTCCGACGCTCGCGTTCAGCACCGCGCTGAACGCCGATACGCCGCGCAACGCGATCCAGATGATGTTCAACGGCATCGGCTGGCACGGCGAGGACACGCTGAACTACATGCCGTCGTTCGTCGACCAGTACGACGATGCGCAGATCGCCGATCTCGCCGCGTACGTTCGCGCGGCATACACCGATCGCCCCGCGTGGACCGGTGCCGACGCGATGGCCGCCAAGCTCAGAAAAGAGGACACCGCTCGATGATCACCCTCACCGTCAACGGCGTGCGGCACACGCTCGACATCGATCCATCCACGCCGCTGCTGTACGCGCTGCGCAACGACCTGCACCTGCACGGCGCGAAGTTCGGCTGCGGGCTCGGCCAATGCGGCGCCTGCACCGTGATCGTCGACGGCAAGCCGACCTTCTCGTGCCTGATGCCGGTCGCCGCGGTCGGCTCGCGCAACGTGCGCACGATCGAAAGCCTCGGCACCGCCGAGCATCCCGGGCCGCTGCAGCGCGCTTTCGTCGAGCATCAGGCCGCGCAGTGCGGCTACTGCATCGCCGGCATGATCATGCGCGCGCAGGCGCTGCTCGAGCGCAATCCGAAACCGACGGAGCAGGAGCTGCGCACGCACATGGAACCGAATCTGTGCCGCTGCGGCACGCACATGCGCATTCTCGCGGCCGTGCGCTCGGTCGCCGGGCTGCCGGCCCCGGAACCGGCTTCCGCTCCCGTCACGATCAGCAAGGCACTGTGATGAATTCCCACGACGACATCGACGAAGGCCGCCGGCATTTCATCGTCTCCGGCGCGCTGTTCGTCGCGTTCACGCTCGCGCCCGCCGCGCGCGCGGCGGCGCAGCTCGTGATCGCCGACGAAGGCGCGGCCGTTCACGTCTCCAAAGCCACGCAGGCGCTGGCCGGCAGCCTGAAGACGAATCCGCTGCTCGACGCGTGGATCAAGATCGCCCCCGACGGCAAGGTGACCGTCTTCACCGGCAAGGTCGAGCTGGGCACCGGCATTCGCACCGCGTTGCTGCAGGTCGCCGCCGAGCAGCTCGACATGAAGCCGTCGCTGATCACGTTCCTGACGGCCGACACCGGCGCGTCGCCCGACGAGGGATTGACCGCCGGCAGCCACACGATGGCCGACAGCGGCTCCGCGCTGCTGAATGCGGCCGCGCAGGTGCGCGCGCTGCTGGTCGAGGGCGCGGCGAAGCGCCTGGGCGTCGCTCCGAACACGCTGACCACGGCCGACGCGGTGATCCGCGCGCCCGACGGCCGCACGATGACCTACGGCGACGCGATCCGCACGGTCGACCTGCACCGCAACGCGGCGCCGACCTCGCCGCTGAAGAATCCGTCGACGTTCGCGGTCATCGGCACGTCGCTGCCGCGCGTCGACATTCCGAACAAGGTCACGGGCGGCGTCAGCTACGTGCAGGACATGCAGCTGCCCGGCATGCTGCACGCGCGCGTCGTGATGCCGCCGGTGTACGACGCGAAGCTGCTGTCGTTCGACGAAGCCGCGATCCTGAAGCTGCCGGGCGTCGTTCGGATCGTGCGCAACGGCAGCATGCTCGCGGTGGTCGCCCAGGGCGAGTGGCAGGCGGTGGTCGCGCAGCGCGCGCTGGCCGCGGGCAGCCGCTGGTCGCCGGGCCGCAAGCTGCCCGATCGCGCCACCGTCCACGCGGACCTGAAGCGGATCTCGACGCAGCGCATCGAAATCGCGAACACGCACGCGGCGACGGCGCCGGCCACGAAGACGCTGAACGCGACGTTCCTGAAGAACTACCTGCTGCACGGGTCGATCGGGCCGTCGTGTTCGGTCGCGCATCTCGAGAACGGAATGATGACGGTGTGGACCCATTCGCAGGGCGTCTACCCGCTGCGCGATGCGCTCGCGCAGATGCTGTCGATGCCGAAGGCGAACGTGCGCTGCATCCACACCGAGGGCTCGGGCTGCTACGGCCACAACGGCGCGGACGACGTCGCCGCGCACGCCGCGCTGATCGCGGCCGCGCTGCCCGGCAAGCCGATCCGCGTGCAGTGGATGCGCGAGCAGGAACACACGTGGGATCACTTCACGCCGGCGATGGTGACCGAGGTCAGCGCGTCGCTCGACGCGAGCGGCCGCATCGTCGACTGGAACTACGCGCTGTGGAGCAGCTCGCACAACGAGCGGATCGTCGACGCCGGCCGGCTGCTGCCCGCGCGCATGCTGGAGCCGCCGTTCGTGCCCGCGCCGTCGACGCCGATGCTGCAGCCCGAAGGCGGCGCCGACCGCAACGCGATCCCGCTGTACACGCTACCGAACCAGCACATCGTCAACAACTTCTCGCCGACGATGCCGCTGCAGACCTCCGCGATGCGCTCGCTCGGCGCGCACACCAACGTCTGGGCGATCGAGAGCTTCATGGACGAGCTCGCGCACGCGGCCGGCGTCGATCCGGTCGAGTTCCGGCTGCGCCACATGGACGACCATCGCGCGCGCCAGGTCATCAAGCTCGTCGCGACGCACTTCGGCTGGCCGCGGCCGCCGCGCGCGCGCAACCGCGGCGTCGGCTTCGCGTTCGGCAAGTACAAGAACCTGATGGCGTACGTCGCGATCGCCGTCGAGGTGTCGATCGTGCCGGAGACGGGGCAGGTCACGCTCGAGCACGCGGAAGCGGCCGTCGACGCCGGCCAGATCGTGTCGCCGGACGGCATCCGCAACCAGATCGAAGGCGGCATCGTGCAGGCCGCGAGCTGGACGCTGTACGAGGCGCTGAAATACGACACCGAGCGGATCCGCAGCTTCGACTGGAGCAGTTATCCTATCCTGCGTTTCTCCGCCGCACCGCAAAGCGTGAAGGTGCACCTCGTCAATCGTCCGGGCGCGCCGTTTCTCGGTGCGGCCGAAGCGTCGATGGGGCCGACCGCCGGCGCACTGGCCAACGCGATCTTCGATGCGACCGGCCAGCGCATGCGGGAGATGCCGTTCGCCGGCGACGCGCTGAGAAAACGCATCGACGCGTAGCGCGCCGCGCGACGCCCGACCTACCCGCGCCGCTGGCGCCGGCACGCACCGGCGCCACGCGCCCACCGCCTGGAGAACCCCGACGATGGATACCTTGCTTTCGATGCGCGTGTTCACGCGCATCGTCGAAACCGGCAGCTTCACGCGCGCGTCGGACACCACGGGCCTCACGACGCCGCGCGTGTCCGCGCTGCTGAGCGCGCTCGAACAGCACCTCGGCTGCCGGCTGCTGAACCGCACCACGCGCCGCATCTCGCTGACCGAGGACGGTCAGGCGTACTACGAGCGCTCGGTCGCGGTGTTGCGCGAGATCGACGACATGGAGGCGTCGGTATCGCACGCGCGCAACGTGCCGCGCGGCCGCCTGAAAGTGAACCTACCGCCGGCGATGGCGCGGCAGGTCGTGGTGCCCGCGCTGCCGGAGTTTCTCGAAGCGCATCCGGGCATCATGATCGAGCTCGGCGTGACGGACCGGCAGATCGACCTGGTCGGCGAAGGCGTCGACTGCGTGGTGCGCATCGGCGCGCTCGACGACTCGGGGATGATCGCGAAGCGAATCGGCAGCCTGACCACCTGCACGTGCGCGTCGCCCGCGTACCTCGCCCGCTTCGGCGAACCCGAGACCGTCGACGATCTCGCGCAGCACGTCGCGGTCAGCCACATCTCGGCCGACACCGGCCGGCCGCGCGTGTGGGACTACGTGGTCGACGGCGAACCGCGCATCGTGCAGATGTGCGGCACGGTGGCCGTCAACGATGCGGACAACTACATCGAGTGCGGCGTGGCCGGCATCGGCCTCATCAAGACGTCGCTGTATCTGGTGGACCCGTACCTGAAGTCCGGGCGGCTGCGCGAAGTGCTGACCGCATTCAACGCGCCGCCGCGGCCGATCTCGGTGCTGTATCCGCCCAACCGTCACATCCCCGTCAAGCTCAAGGTGTTCGTCGACTGGCTCGCGAGCCAGTTCGAGCGGATTCCCACCCTGCAGGGCCAGCGCGGCTGAACCCGCGCGGCGCGGCACCTTTGCGTGCCGCGCAACGCTCGATTGCGCGCTCGCTCGATTCCCGTTTTATCGAATGATCAATAGTATCGACGGCAATGCGGTGCATCGTCGCCCGCCGGGCCGACAGGCGCTGCCGGCGCGGTGATACGGCGCCCGCCCTTCCCTTTTTCAGGAGTCGACCATGTCAGCAGATTCAACGCCGCTCGCGGCGGGCGCGCACGGCGCCAAACTCACGCAGGGGCTGATCCTGCTGTTCGCGTTCAGTTGCGGCGCGATCGTCGCGAACCTGTACTACGCGCAGCCGATCACCGAACTGATCGCGCCGGGGCTCCACATGTCGGGCGACACGGCGAGCCTGATCGTGTCGCTGACGCAGATCGGCTATGCGCTCGGCCTGTTCTTCATCGTGCCGCTCGGCGACCTGCTCGAGAACCGCAAGCTGATGATCGTGACGGCCGTCGTGTCGATCGCGAGCCTCGCGGCGGCCGCGTTCGTGCACACCGCCGGGCTGTTTCTGGCGATCTCGCTGCTGATCGGCTTCAGCTCGGTGGCGGTCCAGATCCTGGTGCCGCTCGCCGCGCATCTCGCGCCCGATCATTCGCGCGGCCGCGTGGTCGGCACCATCATGAGCGGGCTGCTGCTCGGCATCCTGCTCGCGCGTCCGCTGTCGAGCGTGGTCGCCGACGCGTTCGGCTGGCGCTTCGTGTTTGCGGCGGCGGCGGTGCTGATGACGCTCGTCACCGCGGTGCTCGCGCTGACGATTCCGGCGCGCCAGCCCGACCATCGCGCGACCTACTTCGAGCTGATCGGCTCGCTGCTGCATCTGGTCCGCACGATGCCGATCCTGCGTCACCGCGCGTTCTACCAGGGCCTGATGTTCGCGTCGTTCAGCCTGTTCTGGACCGCCGTGCCGGTCGAGCTGACGCGCCACTACGGTCTGTCGCAAACGGCGATCGGCGTGTTCGCGCTGGTCGGCGCGATCGGCGCGACGTCGGCGCCGGTGGCCGGCCGGCTCGCGGACGCCGGCCATACGGTGCGCGCGACGCTGATCGCGCTGATCGCCGGCGCCCTCGCGTATGCGATCGCGCTGGTGCACGGCGCGGGCCTCTACGGGCTCGTCGTCACCGGCATCGTGCTCGACTTCGCGGTGCAGATGAACATGGTGCTCGGCCAGCGCGAGATCTATGCGCTGCATGCAGCGAGCCGCAATCGCCTGAACGCGCTGTACATGACGAGCATCTTCGTCGGCGGCGCGCTCGGCTCGGCGCTCGCCAGCCCGCTTTACGAACGCGGCGGCTGGCCGCTCGTCGCGGCGGTGGCCGGTGTGTTCCCGGTCGTCGCGCTTGCGCACTACCTCGCGATCGGGCGGCCGCATGCGCGCCGCCACGCCCAAGGCTGACCGCGCGGACGTCACCGCGCCCAACGTGAAACGAAAGGAGTCCACCATGTCTTCCCTGCTCAGTGCCTACGACCTGCGCGGCCTCGCGCTGCCCAACCGTGTCGTGATGGGGCCGATGACGCGTTCGCGCGCGCCGTCGCGCGGCCTGCCGACCGAACTGATGGCCGAGTACTACGCGCAGCGCGCGTCCGCCGGGCTGATCGTGACCGAGGCGACCAACGTCAGCACGGCGTCCGCGGCATTCGAATCGACGCCCGGGCTGATCGACGATGCGCAGGTCGCCGGCTGGAAGAAGATCACCGACGCCGTCCATGCGAACGGCGGGCGCATCTTCGCGCAGTTGTGGCACGGCGGGCGCGTCGGCTCGCTGGCGCTGCTCGATGGCGCCGCGCCGCTGTCGCCGTCGGGCGTGAACGACGACCTCGAGCAGCTGCAGGTGTGGGCGCAGCTGCACAACGGCTATTACACGAAGATCCACGCGACGCCGTCGCGCGCGATGACGACCGACGAAGTGGTCGCGGCGGTCGCCGAATTCCGCCACGCGGCAATGCAGGCGATGGCCGCGGGCTTCGACGGCGTCGAGATCCATGCGGCCAACGGCTATCTGCCGCACCAGTTTCTGTCGTCGACGCTGAACCGCCGCGACGATCGCTACGGCGGCTCGGTCGCGAACCGCGCGCGCTTTCTCGAGGAGATCGTCGACGCGGTGGGCGGCGTGATGCCGCTGAGCCGCGTCGGCGTGCGCGTTTCGCCGTACGCGAAGTACAACAACGTGCGCGACGCCGATCCCGATGCGACCTACGCATACGTCGGGCGCATGCTCGACGACGCGGGCGTCGCCTACCTGCACGCGGCCGACACCAACGGCTGGAGCGGCGAGCCCGATCTGCCGCGCATCGTCGCGCAGGCGCGCCGGTCGTTCGGCGGCACGCTGATCGTCAACGGCGGCATCGCGCCGGACGCGGCGAACGCGCTGATCGATGCGGGCGACGCCGATCTCGTCGCGTTCGCGCGTGCGTACATCGCCAACCCGGATCTCGTCGAGCGCATCGCGACGCGGGCGCCGCTCGCGCAGCCGAAGTCGATCGGCTGGTACGGCGGCGACCGCGCCGGT
The DNA here is from genome assembly GCF_000262695.1 of Burkholderia sp. KJ006. NCBI lineage: Bacteria > Pseudomonadati > Pseudomonadota > Betaproteobacteria > Burkholderiales > Burkholderiaceae > Burkholderia > Burkholderia sp. KJ006. The sequence goes on from NC_017922.1 coordinate 824,848, forward strand.
TACGTGGACTATGCGCGGCACGATGCGGCGGAAGCGGGGGTGTAGGGATGTGGGGGGCGGAGAGCGTGCAGTTACCCGTCGCCGCCCGCCCCGTCCCACGGCAGCCGGCCATCGCCCGGCCGCCCCGACGCCGTCACGCGTCGGTCCAGCGCGCGCCCAGCACGCGCCCGCAGAAGTTCGGCCGATGAAAATCCGGATCCGCGCGTTCGAGCACGTCGGCGCTCCACGTACCGAACGTCGACTGCGGCCGATGTTCGACGCCGCGCGCGACCGTGTCGAGAAACGCCTCGCGAAAACCGCTGCCGCGCGGGTACGCGGCCAGCAGCGCGGCCCGCTCGTCGGCCGTATAGGCGTCGAAGTCGGTCGCCATCAGATCGGTCGACACCGCACCGGCCAGCGCGCGCGCGAGCGGCGATGCGCGCACGGCCACGCCCGGCGTCGTATGCAGCGCGATCGCGTGCCACACGTCGTCGCGCATGCGCCGCGAGCGGCGATGCCGCAGCAGCAGCGCATGCGCGGCATCCGCCCCGTCGAGCTCGTAACGTGCGGTCGAGCGGCAGTACGCGTGGCTCAATCCCATGTTCACGTACATCGCGGCGACATACAGCGCATCGGCATCGCACGTGTCGCCCGCGCGCCGCGCGGCGAGCGACGCGAACACGAATACGCGCGCGGCGTGACCGGCGAGCGCGGCAGGCAACGATGCGCGCGCCGCGTCGGCCGCGTCGATCGCCAGCGGCGTGCGCGGAATGCGCACGCCGGCCACTTCGCCGCCGTCAGCCGGTGCGCGCGTGTGCGCAGCATTCATCTCGTCTCCTCATGCCCCGTGCACGGGGCGGAAAATCGTTCAATGCAACGCGCGGCCGCGCACGCGGCACGCCGGGGCGGCGCGCTAGAACGCGACGCAGCGGCAGCCGAACGCGTCGCAACGATCGCCGGCGGCGCTCGCCGTCGGGAAGCGCGAGCGCGCGAAGCGGCGTCCGTGGCCGCGGGTACGGCACGCGTCCATCCCCGGCTCGGCGCATGCGCCCGCCGCTGCCGACGCGCGCGCACGGGCTCGCGCGCCGCCCGCCGCATCGTCGGCGCCGCCGTCTGCGCCGCGGTCGGCCACCGGCGACCACGCGGGGCTGACGGGCGGCAACGGCGGCGCGAGCGACGCGAATTCGGCATCCGCGTGCACGACCTTGCCGTCCACGACCGTCAGCACCGACGACAACTGCGGAATGCGCGCGACGTCGATCGCGAAGTAGTCGTCGCTCAGCACCGCGAAGTCCGCGTACCGGCCGGGCGTCAGCGCGCCCTTGCGGTACTCGTCCGCCGAGAACCACGCGCTGCCGAGCGTGTGGACGCGCAGCGCGTCCATCCGGCCGAGCCGCGCACGCGCGGGGTACAGCGGCGTGCCGCCGACCGAGCGCCCCGACACCATCCAGTACAGCGCGACGAACGGGTTGTAGCCGGCCGTCTGCGTCGCACCGGAGCCCGCGCCGACCGGCAGCCCGGCCGCGAGCATCGCGCGGATCGGCGGCGCGCGGCGCGCCGCGGTCGCGCCGTAGCGCGCGATGAACGCCTCGCCCTGGAACGCCATGCGCGGCTGCACGGTCACGCCGCCGCCGAGCGCTGCGATCCGGGCGATATTGGCGTCCGACAGCGTTTCACAACGGTCGAAGCACCAGCGCAAGCCGTCGAACGGCAGCTCGCGGTTCACCGCTTCGAGAACGTCGAGGAAACGGCCGATCGACTCGTCGTAGGTCGCATGCAGCCGGAACGGCCAGCGGTGGCGCACCAGCAGCCGCACGACGGCCGCGAGATCCGCCTCGAGCGACGCCGGCAGCTCGGTGCGCGGCTCGAGGAAGTTGCCGAGATCGACCGCCGAGAACAGCAGCCGCTCGCCGGCGCCGTGCGTGCGCAGGAACGCGTCGCCGTCGCCGGGCGCCGTCAGCGCGATCCATTTCGCGAAGTCGTCGACTTCGCGGCCCGCATGCCGCGCGCCGAGCGCGTAGGCGATGCGCGTCGTCAGCTCGCCGCGCCGCGCGAGCGTCATGACGGCCGCATAGTCGTCCGGATAGACGAGGCCGTCGCCGCCCGCGTCGATCGCGCTCGTCACGCCGACGCGATTCAGCGCATGCATGAACTGTTGCGTCGAGTTGAGCCGGTCGCCGTCCGACAGCGCCGGCGCTGGGTCGAGCGCCGCGCTCAGCACGGCCGGGTCGGGCCGCGCGAGCAGCAGCCCGGTCGGTCGCCCGTAGCGGTCGCGCCGCAGTTCGCCGCCGCCCGGATCGGGCGTGTCGCGGTTGTAGCCGAGCGCGCGCAGCGCGGCCGCGTTCAGCCACGCGCTGTCGCCCAGGTGCTGGACGAACACGGGCGTATCGGGCGCGATTGCATTGAGCTCGGCCAGCGTCGGCCCGCGCTTTTCCGCGAACTGCAGCGCGCTCCAGCCGCCGGCGACGCGCACCCACTGCGGCGCAGGCGTGCGCCGCACCTGCCGGCGCAACCGGTCGAGCGCGTCGGCGAGCGACGGTATGCCGTCCCAGCGCAATTCGAGGTTGAAGGTCTGGCCGCCGCGGATCGCCTGCAGATGCGCATCGACGAGGCCGGGAATCACGGTGCGGCCGTGCAGGTCGATGCGCGTCGTGGCGACGCCCGCATGGCGCAGCACGTCGCGATCGTCGCCGGTCGCGACGATGCGCCCGTCCTTCACCGCGAGCGCGCTGACGAACGCGCCCCGCTCGTCCTGTGTCGCAATCTTGCCGTTGAAGACGACTAGATCCGCCGAGTGCGCGGGTTCCGTCGCTCTAAGCACTGTCGGGCCTCCGGTGCGCGGCGCGCCGCGCGGTCCGCGGCTCGTACGCACTCGCCAATGCGGCCTGCACGCGCACGGCGGCACGCATGCCGCCCACCCACAGCGGCCCCGCCGCCCCGAACGCGCGCATCGTCATGCCCCCTGCTGCGCCGCGTCGACGGCGTCGTGTCGGGCGCGCGGGCGGGACGGCACGGGCGCCGCGTCCTGACGCACGAAACTCTGCACCCGCAGCAGCCGGCGCACGTCGTGCGAGCGCGAGCGCGGGTCGAAGTCGTGCGCGATGCCGGCGACCAGCGTCGACGCCTGCGCGGTACGCCCGCGCTCGATCAGGTGATCGGCGAGATCCAGCGAGCTGCGCAGCGCCCACATCCCGGCGCCCTGCGCGTTCGCCGTCTCGATCGCCATCTGCAGATGACGCTGCCCGTCCGCCTCGCATGCGACCGAGAGGTCCGCGCCGACGGTACGCGCGTGCTCGAGCATCGCGACGCCGCGCACGCGCAGCAGTTCGGGGACGAACAGGTGCTCGCCGTGCGCGCGGCAGCGCGCGAGCGTCGCGTCGAGCAGCGCGCGCGCCTGCGCCGCGCGGCCGGTGCGCACCAGCCCTTCCGCATACGCGACGTTCAGCGGCGCGAGCAGCCTGCGGAACCCGCTCGCGTCGACACGCTGCAGCGCCGGCTCGAGCCGCGCGAGCCCCGCGCCCGGATGGCCGGCCTGGATGTCGAACTGGCCGGTCAGGCATTCCGCGTGGCTGCGCCAGATGTCGAAGCCGTGCGCAGCGGCACTCGCGCGCAGCGTCGCGAGATAGTCCGACGTGATGTCGTGATCGCCGTAGCGCAGCGCGATCGGCACGGCGGCCGCGCCGAGCACGATGCACAGCGCGAGCGGCGAGCCCGCGCGACGCGCACACTCGACCGCCTGCGCGGCGAAGCGCATCGCCGCTTCCGGCTCGCCCTGCATCCACACGAGCCGCGTGAGCATGGTGCGCGCGAGCGTCGCCACGTCGACGCCGAGCGCCGCCTGCGCGCACGGCGGTTCGCCGGCGTCCGCGAGGCCGGCCGTGGCCGCCTCCAGCCGCTCGCGCGCCTGCGCGTGCTCGCCGAAATAGTGCAGCGAGGTCGCGACCATCGCATGCGCGAGCAAGCGCTGCGACGGGTCGCCGCGCCGCTCGGCCGCGCGCTCGAAGCGCATCGCGTAGCGCAGCGATTCGTGGATGTCGGACAGCGTCAGCATCGTGTTCCACAATCCGACCAGCGCGCGCGCGTCGAACGCGTCGTCGCCGCTGCGGGCCGCGAGGCCCAGCGTGCGGTCCCACATCGCGGCCGCGGCCAGCGCATCGCCGTCGGTGTGCAGCACCGCCGACGCGCATGCAGCGCGCAACCGCATCTCGCGGCCCGCGTCGAGCGGGGCGGCGGCGCCTGCGTCCAGCGCGTCGAGCATCTGTATCGCGTGCGCGGCGGACTCGCGCATCCGCGCGGGCTCCTGCAATGCGTGCGTCAACAGGTCGGCGTCGGGGATGGCGGCGGCCGGCGGCGCCGGGTCGGTCGTGGCTTGGGCTTGGGCTTGGGCTTGGGCTTGGGCTTCGGCTTCGGCTTCGGCTTCGGCCGCTGCCATGATCCGGGCTTGCGCGTGGGCCTGCGCATGGACTTGCGCATCCGCCCGCGCATCGTCCGCGTGCGCCGCGCGCCCGTCCGCGTCCGCGTCCGTGCCCGCTTCAGCGCCGACACCCACACGCGCCGGCGCATGTTCGCGCTCGTACAGCGCGTGGCGCGCGGCGATCCGCTCGAACTCGCCCTCGTTGTGCAGTTTCTCCAGCGCATAGGCGCGCGTCGACTCGGTGAGCCGGTAGCACACGTACGCGCCATGGAATTCGACGCTCACCAGCGATTTCGCGACCAGTTCGCCGAGCACCGCGATCGTGTCCGACGCCGACGTGTCGGGCTCCGCGGCGACCGCGCGCGCGGCATCGAACGAGAACGGCCCGATGAAGCAGCCCATCCGGCGAAACAGCGCACGCGCGGTCGGATCGAGCAGCACGTAGCTCCAGTCGAACGTGGCGCGCAGGGTCTGATGGCGCGGCAGCGACGACCGCAGGCCGCCGGTCAGCAGGTTCAGCCGGTCGTCCAGCCGCGACGCGACGACCGCGAGCCCGAGCGTCGCCACCCTTGCCGCGGCCAGCTCGATCGCGAGCGGCAGCCCGTCGAGGCGCCGGCAGATGTCGCCCATCAGCCGCACGGCCGCTTCGTCGATCGGGCACTCCGGCGCGGCGGCGCGTACGCGTTCCAGGAACAGCGCGACGGCCGAGCACCGGGCGATTTCGTCGAACGACGCATCGCTTGCCGGCACCGCGAGCGGGCTCATCCGCAGCACCGCTTCGGCCGAGATGTGCAGCGGCTCGCGGCTCGTGACCAGCACGCGCAGCGACCCGGCAACGGAGGTGAGGGTTTCGACGAGCTTCGCGACCAGATCGACGATGTGCTCGGCGTTGTCGAGCACGAGCAGGCTGCGCGACTCGGCGAACGCGGCGCCGACGCACTCGACGGCCGGTACGCCGTCGACGCCGAGCGCGAGTTCGGCCGCGATCGCGATCAGCATGTCGTCGTGCGTCGACGCGGCTGCGAGCTCGACGAACAGCACGCGCTCGCGTCCGTGGCAGCGCGCATCGTGCGCCACATGCGCGGCGAGGCTCGTCTTGCCGATGCCGCCCGCGCCCACGAGCGTGACGACCGGCGTGCGCGCCAGCATGGCGACGATCTGCGCGAGCTCGGCATCGCGCCCGACCAGCGGCGGGGTCGGCACGGCGTGGGAGGCGTCGGGCAGCGCGGCGAGATCGGGGGCTGCGGACTCCACGAGCGCAACGGATCCAGCGGGCGCAGCGGCCGCGGACATGCCCTGCCCAGGCTCGCCGCCCTCTGGGACGTCCGGCGCCGGCCCGGCCGCGGCCGACGCGCTCGCGACGAGCAGATAGCCGCGCCCGGGAACCGTCTTGATCAGATCGCGATTCGCGCCGAGCGCCTTGCGCAGCGTCGCGACGTGCACCTGCAGCCGGTTTTCCTCGACGATCAGGCCCGGCCAGACCGCATCCATGATGTCGTCCTTCGACACGACCGAACCGCTCGCGCGGTGCAGCACTTCGAGGATGTCGAGCGCACGCGCGCCGATGCGCAGCGACGCGCCGTGACGACGAATGTCCCGCTGCTCGAAATCGACCGACAAAGTACCGATCTGGATCATGGCCGCCTCCGGGTACCTCAGGATGACCGCCGCATGAGCGCGGCAGCTCACGCGGCAGGAAGTCGGAGCCCGGCGCGCGATCGCGCCGGGCGGGGAAATATCGAATTGACGGCCCAGTGTAAAAGGACGTCCGGCGGAAATCTTGAAGAAAAATGCGCTGCGCGGGCGCCGCTGCGCCGCTCGGCGCGGTCACTTGCGTGTCGGGCAGCGCCGCTATACTGTGCCGGGCCCCGCGCACACGTGCCCCGCGCGGGCGTTCGGGCGTGCGGCCGTCGCGCCCGCGCATCGAAAGCCGATCGTCAGGGTCGCGAGCGGACCTTTGTACAAATTCATTTTGAATGCACGCGTGCCCGTATAAACTCGACTCGTCGTAACGCGCCACGAGTCACTCGCAGGAAAACAATCCATGCCCGACCTCGTCATCGCAGCGCCGGACGCCCCGGTCGCGCCAACGCCGAAAGACACGCTCGGCTGCGCGGCAAGCCTGCTGTCGAAGGACATCGAGACGGCCGCCGGCGGCCTGAAGCTGCACCGCAAATGCATGCGCGAGGCGCACGTCGAGCATATCGACATGCCCGCATGCGATCGCGGCTTCCTGGTCGGCGTATCGCTGAACGGCGGCCACCGCCGCACGCTCTACGGGCGCGCGGGCGCGAGCGAGCGCCGGTTCCAGCAACACTCGATCTACATTCGCGACTTCTCGCGCCATTTCCGCGCCGACCTGTACGGTAATTTCGACTTCGTGCTGGTCGAGCTGCCGCCCGCGTATCTCGAACGCGTCGGCCGGGAGCATGGCGGCAGCGCGGTCGGCGGCCTGACCTCGCGGCCCGACGTGCGCGACCCGGTGCTCGGCCATCTCGCGCACGCCGTGGCCGACAGCCTCGACGCGCCCGGTCCGCTCGATGCGCTGTTCATCGAGCAGATCGGGCTGGCGATGGGCACCCATCTGCTGCGCCGCTACGGCGCTGCGCGCGTGCGCGACCTCGAGCGCAAGGGCGTGCTGTCGCCGGCAAAAGTGGCGCTCGCGAAGGAACTGCTGATGGAGAAGGCGAACCTCGGCGTGTCGATCGAGGAAGTCGCGAACGAATGCGACCTGTCGCGCGGCTATTTCATCCGCGCGTTCTCCCGCACCACCGGCCGCACGCCGCACCAGTGGCTGCTCGAACAGCGCGTGACGCGGGCGCGCCATCTGATCGAGACGTCCGACATGACGCTCGCCGAGATCGCCGCCGATTGCGGGTTCTCCGACCAGAGCCATCTGAACCGCGTGTTCCTGCGCGTGATCGGCCATCCGCCCGGCGCGTGGCGCCGCGCGCGCTCGCGCTGATCGCGTCGGCCTGGCAACGGCGTCGGCGCGCAGCGCGCCATGCGAGGCTCATGAAACAGTTCAACGTCGACAGCGTGGCCGAGCTGCTGCGCCTCGCGCCGTCGAAGCAGCGGGCCTGACGTTGCGCGAAGCCGTCAGGCGTGCGCGTCGCAGAATGCACGCGCACACCTCACAACCCACCTCCCACCCCGCCCCTGAATCGTCCTGAAGATCGCCCACGCCGCCGCTGCGCCCCACGCAGCCGACGCTAGAATGCGAACCGCATGCAACGCGACGTTGCGACACGCACGAGGGCGACCCGATGGACAAATTCTCCGCGCTGCGCGCGTTCGTTGAAGTGGCCGAAGCCGGCGGTTTCTCGAGCGCCGGACGGCGTCTCGAACTCGCCGCTTCGTCGGTGGTGCGCGCAGTGGACGCGCTCGAGGCATCGCTCGGCACGGTGCTGTTCAACCGCACGACCCGGCAGGTCACGCTGTCCGATGCCGGCGTCGTCTACTACGCGCGGGCGAAGCGCGTGCTGGAGGAACTGGCCGATGCGGATGCGCTCGTCGCCGACCGCGGCAGCGAGCCGTCCGGGCCGCTGCGCGTGTCGGTGCCGGTCGCCTACGGGCTGCGCCGCATCGCGCCGCACGTCGCGGCGTTGCTCGCGCGCCATCCGAAGCTCGACATCGACCTGCAGCTCACCGACGAACGCGTCGACCTCGTGACGAGCCGGATCGACGTCGCGATCCGGCTCGGCGACGCGGCGCCGAGCGCAGACGTCGTCGCGCGCCCGCTCGGCACGTTCCGGCGCCACGTGGTCGCCAGCCCCGGCTACCTCGACGCGCACGGCACGCCGGCCACGCCCGGCGACCTGGTCGACCACGCGTGCCTGCGCTTTCACTTCGGCGTCGACCAGCAGGCGTGGACCTTCGTCGGCGCGCAGGGGACCACGCAGGTCGTCGTCGCCGGCCGGCTCAAATCGAATCACAGCGAAGTGCTGCGCGAAGCCGCGCTCGACGGCGCGGGCATCGCGCTGCTGCCCGACTGGCTGGTCGATGCGGACGTCGAGGCCGGCCGCCTGCGGCGTCTGTTCGACGACTACGACGTCACGCCCGGCGCCGCACGCGCGGTGATCACCGCGCTGTACCTGCCGAACCAGCGCGGCTCGAAGCGCGTCGCCGCGTTCATCGACTTCATCGCCGCGCTCGCCCGCGCGCCGGCATGACGCGTCCCGCGTCACACGTCGGCCGTCACGCGCGTCACCAGCCGAACTTCGCTTCCATGCCGACGTAGTCGGCATTGCGCGCGCCGAGCGCGCGAATCGACGAGCCGAGCTCGAAGTGCACGGCCTCGAGCGCGAGCGCGAGGTTCGCGTTGACCAGCCAGTCGACGCGCGCCTGCGCGTACATGCCGGTCCATGCCCCGCCCTTGCCCGCCGTGCCCGGCACGGCCGACATCCCCTGCCCGTAGATCGCGTCGGCCGTGGTCTGCCGCCACTGGAAGCCGACGGCCGTGAGCACCGTCACCGAGCTGGACGGCTTGAACGTCAGCGACGGCTTCACGTGGATCAGGTTGCTGTACCCCGTGTAACCGGCGAGCGTGAAGTAATAGCCGTTCGGAAACATCGGGTTGAACGTGCCGACGCGGTGGTCGCCCGGATGCGCGTCGCCCGACGCGCCGTCGACCTGGATGCCGACGCGCGGCGTGCCGGGCGTCTTCGCGAACGTATAACCGCCCAGTGCGCCGAACGCCCACGCGCCGACCGTGTCCTGTCCGACGTGACCGGTCTGCAGCATCGCCTCGACGTCCCAGTCGAGCGAGTCGGCCTTGCCCGCGTAGCGCACGTCGAACACGTCGCGGCGCTCGGTGCCCGCCGCGTCGGCGAAGCGCGCGTTGTCGCGCGTATAGCGCGACCAGTACGCGGACAAGTCGCCGGGCCCCGTGCCGTTGCGCTCGACGCGCACGCCGTCGAAGCGCAGATGGCGGTTCGACACGTCGTCGAACGCCGCGTCGTCGCGGTACTGCACGGGCCGCGTCACATAGCCGATCAGCCGCCACTTGCCGATTTCATAATCGGCCCACAGGCCGTCGTAGGCCTGCCGCACGTTCGGACCGTCGCGCACCGACACGAAGCGCTGCAAGTCGAACGCCATCTCCTGCCGGCCGATGCGCGTCTTGATCGTGCCGGGCCCCACCTGATCGACGTACGCGACGAACGCCTGTTCGAGATCGAGCTGATCCTTGTCGACCGGGCCGACCGTGTTCTTGCCGAACGGCCGCGCGTCGACGAACTGCACGAACGCCTGCAGATGGCCGCGATAGCGCAGGTCGGCATGCACGTTCGCGCGCTGGATCACGTAGTTGTCGTCGTGCGCCGCGCCCAGCCCGAACAGCGGCGCGTTGTTCAGCTCGAAGCGCTCGCGCAGGCTCGCGCCGAGCGACAGATAGGTCGACGGGTCGTCGCCGAGCGGCACGTATTTCAGCGAGTCGAACGGCTTGCGCGGCACGCACGGGTTCGCGAGCACCGACCAGTCTTCCTGCCAGCGGTTGAACAGCACGACGGGCCGCTTCGCGGTACACGTCGCAGCGGCCGCGGCTGCGGGTGTCGCAGCGGGCGTGGCGGCCGGTGCGGCCGCCGGGGCCGTCGCGTCTGCCGCTTCGGCGCCGGCCGCCGCGCCCGCGTGCAACGCGACGCCGCCCGCCAGCACGACGCACGGCAGCGCGCCGCGCCACGCTCGGTTCATCGGGCGGCGCACGGTTATTTCGTCCGCGCGTGGATCTCGGCGACGTAGCCGCCGGGGAACTGCACCAGCGCCGCCTCGCGGCCGTCCGATGCGAACGGCGGCACGAGCACGGTCACGCCGGCCGCTTCGGCCTTCTTCAGCGTCGCGGCGAGATCGGTCACTTCGTAGCCGGTCATCTCGCGGCCGAACGGATAGGGCAGATGGCCGTCGGTCGCCAGCACGGTCATCTTGCCGAAGCCCGATTCGATCCGGATGCGGCGATACGTGTCGTTCGGCCGGCCGATCTCGACGCCCGGCGCATGGCGCACGTCCGACACGATCTTGCCGTGCGAGAACGCGACGAAGTCGCGCGCGAGCTTGCTCGCGCTTTGCGGCGACACGTACACGCGATTCTCCGGCACCGTCTGCAACGGGTCGTAGTTCGGCGCCTGCGTGTGCCAGTAGAGCTGCATGTTCACGCCGCCCGGCCAGCGGACGATCGCGTCGCGCCCGATCGGATCGGGGAACGTCGCGACGATGACGTCGGCGCCGTGCGCGCGCGCCGACTTCACCGCCACGTCGATGTCGCTGACCAGATAGCCGGTGCGCTCGTCGCAGAACGGATACGGGATCGGCGTCTTGAAGCCGAACACCGAGATCGTGCCGACCGGCGTCAGCACGAGTTGCGACATCGTCTGGCTCGGCGTCGGCGTGACCTGGAACACGCCCTGCTGCGATTTCTTGCCGCCGAAGGTCGCGACGAAGCTGTCGGTGAAGCGGTCGAAGTCTTCCGGCGCCACGCACACATGGGTCGTGTCGTACTGCGGGCCTACGGCGACGGCCGGCAGGCGCGTCGAGGCGGCCGGCGACGCGATGTCGTCGAGGTGGGTTTCGTCGGCATGGGCGGGCGCGCCGACCAGCAGCGCGGCGAGTACGGCCGACGCCGCGGCGGTCGAGCGCAGCATGCTGCGCAGATTCAGTGAACTCATCGGGTTTCTCCTTGATGGTGACGCGCGCGGCGTGGCGCCGCGCGCGGATTCGGATTCAGCGGGATGCGGACCGCGCGTCGCGGCGACCCGCGCGACAGGCAAGAAACACCAGCACCGCCAGCGGCAGCGCGAGCGCCCAGAACCCCGCATACAGATACGCGGTCGCACCGGCGCCCGCGCCGAGCGCAAAACCGGCGACCGGCGGCAGCGTGCGCCGCAACCGGGCGCGGGCGGCTTCCCGCTCCGCGGGCGCGGCGATCGGCACGAGCCAGTCGAATGCGTCGATGACGGCCTGCGTGACGTTGCCGGTCATCACGGTGTTCGCCACCACCGAGCGCGCGGTCAGCCGGCCGTGGGCGTTCTGCACGCCCATCGCGGCGGCGCCGAGCAGCCCGCAGAGGATCGTCGCGGGCGCATCGGCGCTCGCGATCGGCGACGCCGCCACCCCGGCCAGCATGAAGCCGGTCAGCAGGATCGCCTGCATCGCATACAGCGAGCACGCGCGCGGGCCGTGGCCGCGCACGCGCATCCGGTGATCGAGCAGGCGGGCGGCGGCGATCCCGGCGATGAACGCGGGAAACGCGAGCCACTTGATCACGAGGCCCTGCCCGACGCCCGCGATGCCGGAGCCGATCAGGATGAAGTTGCCGGTGACGTGCGCGGTGAACAGCCCGAACAGCGCGACGAAGCCGAGCGTGTCGACGTAGCCCGCGATCGACGCGAGCATCACGTCCTCGCCGGCCACGTGATCGGGCGCGCTCGCGCCGCTTGCCGCTAGCTGGCCGGCTGGCATGACGCACCTTCCTTCATGTTCTGCGGCGCGCGCATCGGCGCGGCCATCAAGGGAAGCGCGGGCTCGCCCGCGACGATGACGATGTCGAGCGGCCCGGCGGGCGGGAGCGACGACGGCACGAGCGACGGCACGCGCGCCAGGTAGTACGGCGGGCCGGCTGCGATGCCGGCTCCCAGCGAGATCAGATGAGGCATGGTCCGTTTCGGTTGCGGCGCACGGGCCGGCGCCGGGCGGCGTCCGATGCGTGCGGCGATCACGGAGCAGCCTAAGGAACGCCATCCTTAAAGTCATGGCGGCGAACTTAAATCTTCTGAATCCGGCGGCCGGCTCGCCTTGCTATTTTTCGACCGATAAGTGCAGAATGGGCGCCACTCAGGAGCCGATGGATGACCGAAACCAAGCGCAAAGCAGCGTCCCGCCCGAGCCGGACGGCGGCCGCCGAACCGGCCGCCACGCCGGGCCGCCGCCTCACGCCGGAGGCTCGCGAGCGGCAGATCGTCGAAAAGGCGGTCGAACACTTCGCGACGCACGGCTTTTCCGGCAGCACGCGCGAGCTGGCGCGGCAGATCGGCGTCACGCAGCCGTTGCTGTACCGCTACTTCCCGAGCAAGGAAGCGCTGATCGATCGCGTGTACGACGAGGTCTACACGTGGAATCCCGATTGGGAAAAACTGATCGCCGACCGGACGATTCCGCTGCAACAGCGGCTCGTCGCGTTCTATCGTTCGTACGCGCAGACGATCCTGCGGCGCGCATGGATCCGCACCTTCATCTTCGCCGGCCTGAGCCGAGAAGGGTTCAATACGCGCTATCTGTCGCGGCTGCGCGAGCGCGTGTTCCTGCCCGTGCTGCGCGAGCTGCGCCATGAATACGACATCCCGACGCCGGCGTCCGACGCGCAGCGCAATGCGGAGATCGAGCTGGTGTGGAGCCTGCACGCGAGCATCTTCTATCTCGGCGTGCGCAAATGGGTGTACGGGCTGCCGGTGCCCGACGACGTCGACGCCGAGATCGAGCGGCAGATCGACGCGTTCCTGAACGGCACGCCGGCCGCGCTGAAGCGCGTGGCGGCGGACACGCCGACCACCACGACTACACCCGCCCCAACGCCCACACCGCGCCGCAAGCGCGGGTAGCGCAAACCCCGCCCGCCGTCCGAGCGCTTCAGAACGATTCAACTCGCGCGCGCCCATCCTGCCCTAAGCTCGGTGCGATATCGGCGCTACGCCGCCGCGCACGGCCGCCCGCCGTTCGCATGGATCTTCGTCGGGAGCACACATCATGGAACGCGCATCGGGCCGCAAGGCCGTCATCGTCGGCGGATCGGTCGGCGGCCTGTTCGCCGCGACCGCGCTACGCGCGCGCGGCTGGCACGTCCGCGTGTTCGAGCAATCGGCGCGCGAGCTCGACAGCCGCGGCGGCGGCATCGTGCTGCAACCGCCGATCGAGCGCGCGTTCGCGTTCGGCGGCGTCGCGCTGCCCGCCAACGCGGGCGTCGATTCGATCGAGCGCATCTACGTCGACGCGCAGGATCGCGTCGTGCAACGCCTGACCATGCCGCAAACGCAAACCGGATGGAACGTGATCTATACGGCGCTGAAGCACGCGCTGCCGGACGACGTGATCCATGCCGGCGACGCGTTCGAGCGGTTCCAGCAGGACGGCGACCGGGTCGTCGCGCAGTTCGCGAGCGGCCGCGTCGAGACGGCCGATCTGCTGATCGGCGCCGACGGCGCGCGCTCGACGGTGCGCGCGCAATTGCTGCCGGACGTGCGGCCCGCGTATGCCGGCTACGTCGCGTGGCGCGGGCTCGTCGACGAACACGCGCTGCCCGAGCAGGTGCTGTACCTGCTGCGCGAGCGCTTCACGTTCCAGCAAGGCGGCGCGCACCTGTTCCTGACCTATCTGGTGCCCGGCGCGGACGGTGCGATCGAACCCGGCAAGCGGCGCGTGAACTGGGTCTGGTATCGCCGTCTCGCGCCGGAGCGGCTGACGTCGCTGTTCCTGACCCGCGACGGCACGCAGCGCGACGGGTCGCTGCCGCCGGGCGCGATGCGCGACGACAACCGCGCCGAACTCGTGGACGCCGCCGACCGCATGCTCGCGCCGACGCTCGCCACGCTCGTCGACACGACACCGGCCCCGTTCGCGCAGGCGATCTACGATCTGGCCGTCGAGCGCATGGCGTTCGGCCGCACCGTGCTGCTCGGCGATGCCGCGTGCGTCGTGCGCCCGCACACCGCGGCGGGCGTCGCGAAGGCGGCGGACAACGCGGTCGCGCTCGCCGCGGCACTGCACGACGTCGCGCCGGGCGCGGCGTTCGACGCCGCACTCGCGACCTGGGATGCCGATCAGCGCGCGGCGAGCGCGCTGGTGTCCGCGCGCGGCATCGCGCTCGGCGCGCGCTTGATGGGCGCCGCATGAGCATGCGCATGCGCGACCCGCGCCTCGCCCGTCGTGCCCGTGCCCGTGGCCGCGACCGCGCGCTCGGGCGTCGCGTCGTGCTGCGGATTCAACGCGGCGAGCACGCTGGCGCGTCCGCCGTCGTCGTCGGGTAGTTGCGGCTGGCCGCGCGCGAACGCCGGTGCGACGGCGGCCGCGAGCGCTGCGGCGAGCGCCAGCGCCGTCACGCGCGCCACGACCACACGGGCCTTCACAACGCACTCCCCGTCGACCCGGACGGCGCCGCCGCGGCGCTCTGCGTGTGCTGCTCGCCATGCCCGAGCGCATACAGCTCGCGGTTGCGCTCGATCGTCGGCGCGCTCGGCGGGTAATCCCAGCGCGACGTCGGCACCGTGCCGTCACGCTGGGCCTGGACCAATTCGGCGAGCACGTCGGCGCGGGTCAGGCCCGCCGAGGCGCTCTGGGCGAACGCGGCCACCGGCGTGCCGATGGTGAGCGCGAGCAAGGCGGCTGCAATCATCCTGCGGTTCATGATGGAACTCCCGGAAACGATTCGAGGAAGACGCATCGTCGATGCGCCGCCGGCACGAGCCCCGATGCGACTCGCTGCCTGACGTCTTCATTCTGGCGATCGCGGTGCACGCGACGCTGACCGGAACATGACAAATTCGTCATCCGCCGCCGCCGCACGCGGATGACGGTTTCGTAATCTTCGCGACAGGCTCGGGTCAACGCCGCGCCGGCAGACTGCATGCTCGCCGCATCGAACGCGGCATCCGTGCCCTGCTTCGAGGAACAACATCATGTGGATCGTCCGGCTCGCATTGCGCAGGCCCTATACGTTCGTCGTGCTCGCGCTGCTGATCTTCATCGCGGGGCCGCTTGCGCTGCTGCGCATGCCGACCGACATCTTTCCGAACATCGACATCCCGGTCGTCAGCATCGTCTGGTCGTACAACGGCTTCTCCGCCGATGACATGGCCAAGCGCATCACGTCGAACTACGAGCGCGCGCTCACGTCCGACGTCGACGACATCGAGCACATCGAATCGCAGTCGCTGAACGGCGTGTCGGTCGTGAAGGTGTTCTTCCACCCCGGCGCGGACATCAATCGCGCGATCGCGGAAGCCGCCAGCAACGCCGCGTCGATCCTGCGCATCCTGCCGCCCGGCACGCTGCCGCCGAACATCATCACGTACAACGCGTCGACGGTGCCGATCCTGCAGCTCGGGCTGTCGAGCGACACGCTCGCCGAACAGCAGCTGTACGACCTCGGCAACAGCTTCATCCGCACGCAGCTCGCAACCGTCCAGGGCGCGGCCGTGCCGCTGCCGTACGGCGGCAAGATCCGCCAGATCGTCGTCGATCTCGACACGCGCGCGCTGCAGGCGAAGGGGCTCGCGCCGATCGACGTGGTGAACGCGATCAACGCGCAGAACCTGATCCTGCCGGGCGGCACCGCGAAGATCGGCACGCACGAGTACGACGTGCAGCTGAACGGCAGCACGCAGACGGTGGTCGCGCTGAACGACCTGCCGGTGAAGACGATCGGCGGCAGCGTCGTCTATGTGCGCGACGTCGCCCACGTGCGCGACGGCTACGCGCCGCAGACCAACATCGTGCGCGCCGACGGCAAGCGCGCGGCGCTGCTGACCGTCGAGAAGACCGGCGGCGCATCGACGCTGACGATCATCGACCAGGTGAAGGCGATGCTGCCGAAGATCGCGGCCGGGCTGCCGAAGGCGCTGCACATTGCGGCGCTCGACGACCAGTCGGTGTTCGTGAAGTCCGCGATCCAGGGCGTCGTGCGCGAGGCGCTGATCGCCGCGTGCCTGACCGCGCTGATGATCCTGCTGTTCCTCGGCAGCTGGCGCGCGACGCTGATCATCGCGGTGTCGATTCCGCTCGCGGTGCTGACGTCGCTGCTCGCGCTCGGCGCGCTCGGCCAGACCATCAACATCATGACGCTCGGCGGGCTCGCGCTGGCGGTCGGCATACTCGTCGACGACGCGACCGTCGCGATCGAGAACATCACGCATCACCTCGAACGCGGCGAGCCGCTCGAGGACGCGATCCTCACCGGCGCCGGCGAGATCGCAGTGCCGACCTTCGTGTCGACGCTGTCGATCTGCATCGTGTTCGTGCCGATGTTCCTGTTGACGGGCGTCGCGCGCTACCTGTTCGTGCCGATGGCCGAGGCGGTGATCTTCGCGATGGTCGCGTCGTACTTCTTCTCGCGCACGCTGGTGCCGACGCTCGCGATGGTGCTGATGCGCGCGAAGGGCCAGGGCCGCCCGCCGCGCGGCGTGTTCGCGCGTATCGCCGGCCTGCAGGCCGCGTTCGAACGCCGCTTCGACGCGATCCGGCTCGGCTATCGCGCGCTGCTCGCCGCGGCGATCGCGCACCGGCGCCGCTTCGCGGCCGCGTTCGTGCTGGCGTGCGTGGCGTCCACGGGCCTGTTCGCGTTCGCCGGCCAGGACTTCTTCCCGGCGATCGACACCGGCGAGATCCGCCTGCATCTGCGCGCGCCGACCGGCACGCGGATCGAGCAGACCGCACGGCTGACCGACGAAGTCGAGGCCAAGGTGCGCAGCGTGATTCCGGCGCGCGAACTGGCCGGCATGCTCGACAACATCGGCGTGCCGGTGAGCGGGATCAACCTCACCTACGACTCGTCCGACCCGATCGGCACCGAGGACGCCGACGTGATGATCACGCTGAAGCCGGGCCACGCGCCGACCGCCGCGTACGTCGCACGGCTGCGCAACCTGCTCGCGCAGTCGTTCCCCGGCGTGACGTTCGCGTTCCTGCCGGCCGACATCGTGAGCCAGATCCTCAATTTCGGGCTGCCCGCGCCGGTCGATATCCAGATCGTCGGCAACAAGCTGGATCAGAACCGCGCGGTCGCGAACGCGCTGCTCGCGAAACTGCGCGGCGTGCGCGGTTTGGTCGACGCGCGCATCCAGCAGCCCGGCGACGAGCCGGCGATCGACGTGAACGTGGACCGCACCAAGGCGATCGAGGCCGGGCTCCAGCAGCGCGACGTCGCGCAGAACCTGTTGATCGCGCTGTCCGGCAGCTCGCAGACGACGCCGAACTTCTGGCTCGATCCGCGCAACGGCGTGAGCTACCCCGTGCTCGTGCAGACGCCGCAGTACACGATCGATTCGCTGCAAGCGCTCGCGAACGTGCCGTTGCCGACCAGCGGCGCGCCGTCGCCGCAGCGCCCGGCCGGCGGCCCGGCGGCCGGTGCGCCCGCGCAAAACCTGCTCGGCACGCTCGGCAGCTTCTCGCGCACGACGCAGCAGGCGGTCGTGTCGCACTACAACGTGCAGCCGGTGCTCGACATTTTCGCGTCGGTGCAGGGGCGCGACCTCGGCGCGGTCACGGCCGACGTGACGAAGCTCGTCGACGACGCGCGCGCGCAGCTGCCGCCCGGCTCGTCGATCGTGCTGCGCGGCCAGGTGCAGGCGATGCACGAGTCGTTCGCCGGGCTGCTCGGCGGTCTCGCGCTCGCGATCGCGCTGGTCTACCTGCTGATGGTCGTCAATTTCCAGTCGTGGCTCGATCCGCTCGTGATCGTCGGCGGCCTGCCGGCGTCGCTGGCCGGCATCGCATGGATGCTGTTCGTGACGCGCACGACGCTGTCGGTGCCGGCGTTGACCGGGACGATCCTGTGCATCGGCATCGCGACCGCGAACAGCATCCTCGTCGTCAATGCGGCGCGCGAGCTGCTCGCCGGCGGCGCATCGCCGTGGCAGGCCGCGCTCGACGCCGGCTTCAGCCGCTTCCGTCCGGTCGTGATGACCGCGCTCGCGATGCTGATCGGGATGCTGCCGATGGCGCTCGGCCTCGGCGACGGCGGCGAGCAGAACGCGCCGCTCGGCCGCGCGGTGATCGGCGGGCTCGCGTTCGGCACGCTGTCGACGCTGCTGTTCGTGCCCGTCGTGTTCGGCTTCGTGCACGCGTGGCTCGAGCGGCGTCGCGACGCGGCGGGCGCGCGTGGTGCGTCCGGTATGCCCAGTGCGCCCGGTGCGCCCGATACGCCGGCGCTGCGTTGAGCGCGGACGGCCGCTCCTTCATCCCACGACTCGCCCCGACCCCGGACCCATCATGAACGACTCGATCGAACCCGTCGCCCCGCCGCCGGCTGGCGAAGCCGGCACTTCAACCGCCGCGATTGCGACGCCAGCGACGTCTGCTACGCGCGCCACCTCGGCCACGTCTGCTACGTCCGCCACGTATGCCACGCCCACCGCCACACCCTATGCAGCACCCGACGCGCCGCCCGCCCGCGGCGACCGCAAGCTGGCCGTGCCGCTCGCCGGCATCGCGCTGGCGGCCGCGCTGCTCGCGATCGGCATCGTGCCGCGGCTCGACGCGCGCGCCGCGCAGCGTGCGCAGGTGGCCGCGCAGCAGGTGCTGCCGGTATCGGTGATCGTGCCGGGCGCGGCGCCGGCCGACCAGACGCTGACGCTGCCGGGTGCGGTGATGCCGTACGAGGAGGCGTCGATCTATGCGCGTACGAGCGGCTACATCGCGCACTGGAGCGCCGATCTCGGCGCGCACGTGAAGGCTGGCCAGGCGCTCGCGCAGATCGCCGCGCCCGACCTCGACGCGCAGTTGCGCCAGGCGCGCGCCGACGCGGCCACCGCGCAGGCGAACTACGACTATGCGAAATCGACCGCGCAGCGCTGGCAGCAGATGCTCGCGACGCAGTCGGTGTCGCAGCAGGACGCCGACACGAAGACCGCCGACATGAACGCCAAGCGCGCGATGCTCGCCTCCGCGCAGGCCAATGTCGCGCATCTCGCCGAACTGGTGTCGTACGAGTCGGTCACCGCGCCGTTCGACGGCGTGATCACCGCGCGCGACGTCGACGTCGGCACGCTCGTCACCGCGGGCGGCACGCCGGGCAGCGCGGGGCTGTCCGGCGAACTGTTCCATCTCGAGCAGACCGACACGCTGCGCGTGTTCGTCGACGTGCCGCAGGACAGCGCGACCGGCATCACGACCGGCACGCAGGTCTACCTGAGCACGCAGCAGTATCCGGGGCGCCGCTTCGCCGCGCGCGTCGCGCGCACCGCCGGGGCGATCGATCCGGTCACGCGCACGCTGCGCGTCGAGATCGACGTCGACAACCGCGACGGCGCGCTGCTGCCCGGCGCGTATGCGCAGGCGCATCTCGTCGTGCCGAGTGCGGCGCCCGCGCTCGAATTGCCGGTCAGCGCGCTGCTGTTCCGTCCGAACGGCGTGACGGTCGCGACCGTCGACGCGCACGGACGCACCGCGCTGAAAACCGTGCAGATCGGCCGCGATTTCGGCACGCGGGTCGAGATCGTCGCGGGGCTCGCGCCGACCGATCGCGTGATCGACAACCCGGGCGATGCGATCGCCGCGGGGGAAGCCGTGAAGATCGTGGCCCGCGCGGGTTCGGCAGTTGGCGCACCGGTTGCCTCACCCGCTGGCGCGTCGGCTGCGTCATCCGTTGCCGCGCCGCTTGCCGCATCGTCCGCGCACGCCGTGCCGTCCCGGCCCACGACCGCCGCGTCACCGGCGTCTGCGTCGACATCGACACCGACCCACAGCTGATTCATCGACGACCACCCGCGAGACACCTGCCATGCGCCTTCTTCGTCATCCGCTCCCGTTTGCCCGGCGCATCGTCGCGCTCGGGGCCGCCGCCGCCCCACCGCCATCTGCGTCGACATCGACACCGACCCAAAGCTGATTCATCGACGACCACCCGCGAGACACCTGCCATGCGCCTTCTTCGTCATCCGCTCCCGTTTGCCCGGCGCATCGTCGCGCTCGGCGTCGCCGCCGCGCTGAGCGCGTGCTCGACGCTGCCGCCGTACGCGCCGCCGTCCGTCGCCGTGCCCGCCCGTTACGCGGGCGCCCCGGCCGCCGCAGCGGCCCAGGCCGGCTGGCACGTCGCGGTGCCGGCCGACGCCGCCGCGCGCGGCGCGTGGTGGACCGTGTTCGGCGACGCCGACCTGAACGCGCTCGAAGCCCGCGTCGACGTGTCGAACCAGACGGTGAAGAAAGCCCTCGCCGATCTGCAGCAAGCACGCGCGATGGTCGATTACCAGCACGCGGGCTTCCTGCCGACGATCACCGCGGGCGCCGCGCAAAGCCGCGCGCGCGTGTCGCAGAACCGGCTCGGCTCGTCGCTCGCCGGCAAGACCACGCCCGACTATCAGGTCGGCGTCGCCGCGAGCTGGGAGCCCGACGTGTTCGGCCGCGTGCGCGACGCGGTGGCCGGCGCGCAGGCCGATGCGGCCGCGAGCGCGGCCGACCTGCAGGCGGTGAAGCTGTCGGTGACCGCCGAACTCGCGACCGACTATTTCGCGCTGCGCTCGCTCGATACGCAAAAGCACTTGCTCGACGACACGGTGCGCGCGTACGCCGACGCACTCACGCTGTTGCAGCAGCAGTTGGCGGCCGGTGCGATCGACGCGTCGGCGGTCGCGCAAGCCGACACGCAGCTCGAAGCGACGCGCACGCAGGACACCGACATCGACGCAGCGCGCGCGCAGCTCCAGCATGCGATCGCGACGCTCGTCGGCGAGAGCGCGTCGACCTTCGCGCTGCCGCCGCGCGTGACGCCGTTCGCGGTGCCGGCCATTCCGGCCGGCGTGCCGTCGCAGCTGCTCGAACGGCGGCCCGACATCGCGGCGGCGGAACGCCGCGTCGCGGCCGCGAACGCGCAGATCGGCGAGGCGCGCGCCGCGTTCTTCCCCGATCTCGTGCTGTCCGCGAGCGCCGGCCTCGAAAGTTCGTTCTTCGCGCCGTGGCTCACCGCGCCGAGCCTGTTCTGGTCGATCGGCCCGCAGCTCGCCGGCACGCTGTTCGACGGCGGACGCCGCAGCGCGTCGCTGCGCGGCGCGCACGCGCAATACGACGGCGCGGTCGCCGGCTATCGGCAAACGGTGCTGGTCGCGTTCCAGCAGGTCGAGGATCAACTGTCGACGATCGCCGCGCTCGCGTCCGAAGCGCGCAGCCAGCAGCGCGCGACCGACGCGGCCGACCTGTCGCTGCGGCTCACGACGAACCGCTTCAACGCGGGCGCGGTCAGCTATCTGGACGTGGTCACCGCCCAGACGATCGCGCTGACGAACCGCCGCACGGCCGACCAGATCGACGCGCGCCGCATGGAAGCCGAAGTCGGATTGCTGAAGGCGCTGGGCGGCGGCTGGCAAGGCGCCGCGAGCCGCGACGCAGACGCGGCGGCCGGCGCGCAACCGGCGCCGTCAGCGGCGATGAACGACCGCGCGGCCGTCACGCCGCCGGCGGCGGGTTGAACGTGAGGATGAAACGCGTGCCGCGCGCGTCGCTCTCGACGCGCACGCTGCCGCCGTGCAGCTCCATCACCGAGCGCACGATCGCGAGGCCGAGCCCGGCCGTGCCGCCCGGCGCACCGCCGCTGCGCGCGGGGTCGCCGCGCACGAACCGGTCGAAGATCCGCGGCAGCAGCGCCGCGTCGATCGGCTCGCCCGGATTCGCGACGACGACCTGCACGGCGTCCGCCGTTTCGTCGACCGCCAGCGTGATCACGCCGCCGGCCGGCGTGTAGCGCAGCGCGTTGGCGAGCAGGTTGCCGATCGCGCGGCGGAACAGCTCGACGTCGGCCGTCAGCCGGCCGTGCCCTTCGACGCGCACCGTCGAGCCCGCTTCGTCGGCGAGCCCCTCGAAGTATTCGGCGATGCGATCGAGTTCGTCGCGCACGTCGAATGCGCGCTGCCGCGTGACGAAGCTCGGGTGCTCGGCGCGCGCGAGAAACAGCACGTTGTCGATCATCCGTGCGAGACGGTCGTATTCCTCGAGGTTCGATTCGAGCAGCGCCTGGTATTCGTCGGCCGAGCGCGGCCGCGCGAGCGCGACTTCCGTTGCGCCGCGCATGTTGTTCAGCGGCGTACGCAGGTCGTGCGCGAGATCCGCGCTGAACTGCGACAGGTGCGCGAACGCCTGCTGCAGGCGCGCGAGCATCGCGTTCTGCGCGTCGACCAGCGCGCGCAACTCGTGCGGCGCGCGCGACGCGTCGAGCCGCGTGTCGAGCTTGTCGACCGTGATCCGGCCGGTGTTCGCCACGATCTCGCGCAGCGGCGCAAGCGCCGTGCGGATCAGCCAGTAGCCGAACAGCAGCGCAAACAGCGCGCCTGCCGCTCCCGCAACCTTCAGCCGGTCTCGGTAGCCGTCGAGCAGCTGCGCGCGGTCGTGCATGTTGCGCGCGATCGCGATGCGGATCGGCGTGTGATCGCCGAGCGCCGCGGCGATCACGACGCCGCGCATCGGCGTGCCGCCGTCGACCGTCCACGTCTGCAGGCGCTCGGCCGTGATCCGTTCGTTGTCGGGCACCGGCACGGCGCGGGGTGCCAGCAGCTGCGCGTCGGTCGGTGCGCCCGGCGCGTCGTAGAGCGCCGCGTCGGGTGCGCTCAGCCGGACGTTGTGGCGCACCAGCACGTCGCCGTTGGCGTCGAGGACGACCATCGACAGCGCCTCGTTGCCGAGCACCTGACTCGTCAGACGCTCCGCATGCGCGCGCACCGCATCGAGCGATTCGAGCTCGCCCGCGAGCCGGCGCGTGTGGCGCGCGGCCAGCACGATGTCGAGATCGTCCTGCGTGTTCACCTGCCGCTCGAGGCCCATGTACACGTACGCGCCGACGAGCGCGAACGCGGCGAGCGTGGTCGCGGCGAACGCGAGCGCGAGCGTCGCCGACAGCGATCGCAAGCGCGTCACGCGTCGTCCTTCGGTTCGAGCACGTAGCCAACGCCCCGCACCGTATGGATCAGCTTCACCGGGAAGGCATCGTCGATCTTCGCGCGCAGCCGCCGGATCGCGACTTCGACGACGTTGGTGTCGCTGTCGAAATTCATGTCCCAGACGTAGGACGCGATCTGCGTGCGGCTCAGTACCTCGCCCTGCCGGCGCGCGAGCAGTTGCAGCAGCGAGAATTCGCGCGGCGTCAGGTCGATCCGCACGGCGCCGCGCTTCACGCGGCGGCGCACCACGTCGATCTCCAGATCGCCGACCGCCAGATGCTCGGTTTCGCGCGGCGGGCCGCGACGCGCGAGCGTGCGGATGCGGGCCAGCAGCTCGACGAAGGCGAACGGCTTCACGAGGTAATCGTCGGCGCCGAGTTCGAGCCCATGCACGCGGTCCTGCACGTCGTCGCGCGCGGTCAGGAACAGCACGGGCGTGGTGTGCGTGTCGCGCAGCCGCTTGAGCACGCCCCAGCCGTCGAGCACGGGCAGCATCACGTCGAGCACGATCACGTCGTAGCGCTCCTCCTGCGCGAGCATCAGCCCTTCACCGCCGTCTTTGGCGAGATCGACGCTGAATCCGGACTCCTCCAGACCCTTCTTCAGGTACGCGCCCGTCTTCGGTTCGTCTTCGACTATCAGGATGCGCATCGCCGGCTCCGTCGCATGGGGAAAGATGCGGCGATGTTACCGGGAAACGGCGATGGCGAGACGTTCCGTGCATGCGTCGGCAGCGTCGATGACGAAACTGTAATGTGCCGGTCATCATCGCGTTCGGCGGCGATCGCGGCACGCGGCACATGGCGTGCGGCATGCGGTCGGCCCGGCGGCGCGTCGGCGCCCGGCTGGGCGTTACACCATCGCCTGGCTGACGAGCGCGTACAGCCCGCAGTCCGGATCGTGCGGCGCGCCGTGCGCCGCGGCAGGCGCGTTGCGGACCATCTTCGAGCAGGTGTCCACGCGCTTCAAGCCCTGCGCATGGAGCCAGTCGGGCAGGCAGGTGCCGGACGGCACGTCGATGCGAACGAATTCGCCGTCGCGCGCGCGCAGCCAGTGCGCGATCAGCGCCTTCGCATGCGCATCGTCGGGCGAACGCGGCGCGACGACCGGGCCGATCACGTGGCCGCGGCCGAAGCGGCGCAGCACCGCAAAGCCGGCGATCTCGCCGCCGCGCTCCAGCACGACGCCTTCGCCGCGCGCGAGCAATGCGGCCAGCAGCGCGGCGCGCCCGAGCCCGGACGCGCGCGTGTCGAGCGCCACCAGGCAATCCAGGTCGCCCGGCGTAGCGGCCCGCAGGCGCTCGCCGTCGGCGAGCGTCACCGACGCAGGCCGCTCGACGTTGCCTTGAAACTGATCCAGCGAGCCGCACACGGCGAAGCCGAGCTTTTCGTAAAGCGGCTGGCCGGCCGGCGTCGCGTGCAGGAAGGTGATGCGCGGCCCGAGCTCGTCGAGCACGATCTCCATCAGCGCGCGGCCGATGCCGCGGCCCTGGTGCTCGGACGACACGATCACGTGTCCGAGCGCAGCGCGATCCGCGCCGTACTTCCAGCACATCGCCGTACCGATGACCACGCCGTCTTCCTCGGCGACGAACGCGGTCGACGTGTCGGCGGAGAACTGCCAGTCTTCGGCCCGGAACGGCCAGCGCAGCGCCATCGACAGCGCGTGAGCTCCGCTCACGTCGGCGGCGGTGAAGCGTCGATAGTGCAGCGCCGTCGCCGGCGCGGCAGCGTTGGTCGCGTGTTCGTGTGTCATCGGGCGATCCTTCTTGTGTCGTGTGTCGAGCCGGCGCGGACGACGGCCCGCGCCTGTGTTGCCGTATCGCCGGCGACATCGCGCGGCGTGTTCGCAGCGGTCACTATAGGAACAGACGTGTTTGCTGTGGCTAACGCACGCTTAAGCGTTCGTTAGCCGCCGTTTAATGCGGCGCGTTCGAAGCCGCGCACCGTCACGCCGCGCGCGCGAAATACCGCTGCGCCAGCGACACCCAGTAGCGCACGCCGGCCGGAATGATGTCGTCGTTGAAATCGTATTTCGGGTGATGCAGCGCCGGCGCCGCGTCACCGTCCGCCGCGTTGCCGATCAGCACGTACGCGCCGGGCCGCTCCTCGAGCATGAAGCCGAAGTCTTCGGACGTCATGTTCGGCGGCACCTCGCGGCGCAGGCGCTGCTCGCCGAAGGTGTCGCGAATCACCGCCTCGCACAGGGCCGTCTCGGCCGGCGTATTCACCGTCGCCGGGTAGTACTGAAAGAACTCGACGTCCGCGCGCGCGCCGCTCGCGCCGGCCAGCGCCTCGCACATGAGCCGGACGTCGCGCTGCAACTGCTGCTGCAACGCGGACGACAGCGTGCGGATCGTGCCGCGCAGCTCGGCGCTGTCGGGAATGACGTTGTCCGTGGTGCCGGCCTGGAACATGCAGACGGAGATCACGGCCGGGTCCACCGGGTCCTTGTGCCTTGCGGCGATCGTCTGGCACTGCAGCACCATCGCGCAGGCGAGCGGGACGGGATCGATGCCGAGATGCGGCTGCGCCGCGTGCGCGCCCTTGCCGGTCACCGTGATGCGGAACCGCGAGCCGGCCGCCATGATCGGGCCGGTGCGCAACCCGAAGTGCCCGGCGGGCAAGCCGGGCCAGTTGTGCATGCCGAACACCGCTTCGGTCGGAAACTGCTCGAACAAGCCGTCGTCGATCATCTTGCGCGCGCCCGCGCCGCCTTCCTCGCCCGGCTGAAACACGAAGTGGACGCTGCCGGCCAGCTGCGGCAGCTCCCGGAGCACGCGCGCGGCGCCGAGCAACATCACCGTATGGCCGTCATGGCCGCAGGCGTGCATCACGCCGTGCGTGCACGACGCATGCGCGAAGTCGTTGGCTTCGCGAATCGGCAACGCGTCGAGGTCGGCGCGCAGCACGATGCCGCGGCGCGGGTCGGCGCCGGGCAGGCTCGCGACCACGCCGGTGCCGCCGAGCCCGCGCGACACCGCGTAGCCGAGCGCCGCGAGTTCGCGGGCCACGACGTCGGCGGTCCGGTGCTCGTCGAATCGCAATTCGGGATGCGCATGCAGGTCGCGGCGCAAGCTCGCCCAGTGGGCACGATGCGCGCTCAGCGACGCTTCGGAAAGAATGGCGTGTTCCAAGTTCGACACCTTCGATGATGGACGGTCGGGATTGTGCATCGCCGCGCGGACGTCGCGCGGCCCAGGCTTCAGTCGTAGTAACCGAGGATCGACTTGACCTCCATGTACTCCTCCATCCCTTCGACGCCGTACTCGCGGCCGTTGCCCGACTGCTTGTAGCCGCCGAACGGCGCCTGCGGGTCCCACGCCGGGTAGTTCAGATGCACCTGCCCGGCCCGGATGCGGGCCGCGACGGCGCGCGTGCGTTCCCTGTCGGCGCCCTGCACGTGTGCGCCCAGCCCGTACACCGTGTCGTTGGCGATGGCGACCGCTTCGTCGATGCTGTCGTAAGGCAGGATCGCGAGCACCGGGCCGAAGATCTCCTGCTGCGCGATCGCCATGCCGGTGCGCACGTCGGAGAAGATCGTCGGCCGCGCATAGAAGCCGCGCTCGCATCCCGCCGGGCGGCCGGGGCCGCCGGCGATCAGCTTCGCGCCTTCGGCGATGCCCACGTCGATCATCTGCGCGACCCGCTCGAACTGCGCGCGATTGGCGAGCGGCCCGTGCGTCGTTGCGTCGGCGAACGGATCGCCGACCACGCAACGCTGCGCCGCGGCGACGGCGAGCGCCTCGACCGCGCCGAGCGCTTCGCGCGGCACGATCATGCGGGTCGGCGCGCTGCACGACTGCCCCATGTTGCGGAACGCGGCGGCCACGCCCGGCGCGATGGCGCGCTCCAGGTCGGCATCGGGCAGCACGACGTTCGGCGACTTGCCGCCGAGCTCCTGTGCGACGCGCTTGACGGTCGGCGCCGCGGCCTGCGCGACCAGCACGCCGGCGCGCGTCGAGCCGGTGATCGACACCATGTCGACCAGCGGATGCGACGACAGCGCGGCGCCCACCTCCGCGCCGGTGCCGCTCACCAGGTTGAATACGCCCGCGGGCACGCCCGCATCGGCGAGCACTTCCGCAAACAGCAGCGCGCTGAGCGGCGACAGCTCGCTCGGCTTCAGCACCACGGTGCAGCCCGCCGCGAGCGCCGGGCCGACCTTCGCGGTGATCTGATAGATCGGCCAGTTCCACGGCGTGATCAGCGCGCATACGCCGATCGGCTCGCGCACGATCGCGGTCGTGCCGCGCTGCTTGCGAAACGGGTAATCGGTCAGGTTGTCGCGCGCGACCCGGATATGTTCGGCGGCGAGCGGCACGTGCGCGCTGCGCGCATAGCCGAGCGGCGCGCCCATCTCCAGCGCGAGCGCCGTCGCGAACCGCTCGGCGCGCTCGAGCAGCAGCCGATGCACGCGGTCGAGCAGCGCCGCGCGTTCCTGCGGCGACGTCGCGGCCCAGCCGGCGAATGCGTGGCGCGCGGCTTGCACCGCGCGATCGGCGTCGCGCGCGCTGCCGAGCGGGATCTCGCACAGCGTGTCTTCCGTCGACGGGCAGACGACCGCGAAGCGGCCGCCGCCGTCGGGCGCGACCCAGTCGCCGTCGATGAAGAAGCGCTCGAGCCGGCCGGCTTCGAGCAGGTGACGAACCGGTGATTGGTCGTAAGAAGTCATTGGAGTGTGTCCTTGAGTCGGTACCATGCGCCGACGAGCGGCAGAAACCACGGTTTGCCGAAGTGGCCGGGAATCGCCGGCCAGTCGAAACGTTGCCACGGGTTGAGATCGGCGCGTCCGTCCATGATCTCGGCCATCAGCGTCCCCATCAGCGTGGCCATGTGGGTGCCGTGGCCGCTGTAGCCCATCGAGTAATACACGCCGTCGCGCTCGCCGGCGCGCGGCAGCCGGTCGGCGGTCATGTCGACCATGCCGCCCCAGCAGTAGTCGACGCGCACGTTCGCCAGCTCGGGAAA
This sequence comes from Burkholderia sp. KJ006, assembly GCF_000262695.1. Taxonomy (NCBI): domain Bacteria; kingdom Pseudomonadati; phylum Pseudomonadota; class Betaproteobacteria; order Burkholderiales; family Burkholderiaceae; genus Burkholderia; species Burkholderia sp. KJ006. Next base: position 852,831 of record NC_017922.1, read on the forward strand.
CACGGCGGCCATCTGACGGCGCAGGATCAGTCCGCTCTTTTCGTCCGAACGCGGGTTCGAGGTGGCGAAACGCGCGCGCCCGCCGAACAGCATCCGGTGATCCGGCGTCACGCGGAAGAAATTCACGAAGTTCTTGGTGTCGGTGACCATCCGGCGGGTCGGCAGCAGGCGGTCGAGCAGTTCGCGCGGCAGCGGCTCGGTGACGATGATGAACGCGCCGACCGGCACGATCCTGCGCCGGATCCAGCCGAACGGCCCCACCTGCGAGATCCCGCTCGCGAGCAGCACCTGACGCGCGCGGATCTCGCCGAGCGGCGTGCGCAGCGCGTATGCGCCGCCTGCGTCGCGCTTCATCCCGAGCACCGGCGCATGTTCGACGACGTGCGCGCCGCGCGCCTGCGCGGCGTTGGCGAGGCCGCGCACATACCGGCCGACGTGCATCCCGGCGCTCTTCTCGAACAGCAAGCCGCCGTGGTAGCGGCTCGATCCGATCTCGTCGCGCAGCTGCGCCTTCGTCACGATGCGCGTGTCGCGATCGACGTTCGCGGCGAGCAGCGCCTGGCTGCGCACGAGCTTGTCGTAGTGCGCGGGCTTCGCCGCGAGCTTGAGCTTGCCGCGCCGCACGAAATCGCAATCGATCGACTCTTCTTCGACCAGACGCTCGACCATGTCGACGCCCGCGTCGAACGCCTGATACAGCCGGTTCGCCAGCTCGGCGCCGATACGCTGCGACAGCATCGCGTAGTCCTGCGCGAAGCCGTTGTTGCACATGCCGCCGTTGCGGCCCGACGCGGCGTGTCCGACGGTGCCGGCTTCGCACACCACCACGCGCGCGCCCTTCTTCGCGAGCGCGAGCGCGGCCGCCGAACCGGTGATCCCGCCGCCCACGACCGCCACGTCGCACATTCCGTCCGGCAGCTCAGGCGAGCGGCTCGCGAAGGGCTCGGACGTATCGAGCCAATAGGAACCGAAACGCATCACGCACTCCATTGTCGGCCGCACCATGCCGCGAGGCATGGTGCGCATTGTTCGCGTCGCATCGCGTCGCACCGTGTCGTATCGTCTGCCTGCGCGAACGGCGCGTGACGATGCGCAGCGTCGTCACGCCGCCGGCGTCGGCCTAGAAATCGGCGACCTTGCCCCACGCGGAATCGGCGAACCGGCTCGGCCGGTACGGCGTCGGGTCCACCAGCGGTTGCGCGCCCGTCACGAGATCCGCGATCAGATGCCCGGCGCCGGGGCCGATGCCGAAGCCGTGGCCGGAAAAGCCCGCCGCGAGCACGAGGCCCGGCACGCCCGGCAGTTCGCCGATCCCGGGGACGCCGTCCGGCGTGCTGTCGACGAAGCCGGCCCACGCGTGCGTGATCGTCGCGTCGCGCAGCTCGGGCAACAGCTCGACCGCGCGGCGATACGTTTCGTTGACCGTCGGCAGATCGGGCTTCGGGTCGAGGATGCGCACGGCCTCCATCGGCGTCGGCGCATCGAGACGCCAGCGCTTCAGCGTTTCGTGGCCGCCGCGCACGCCTTCGAGGCCGCCCGGCAGAAGATTGCGCCAGCGCTTCGCGAACATCGGCACGAACTGCGGCGCGAAGCGCAGGAACTGCGCGGTCGGGTCGACGCGCGCGCGGCCGCTGATGGCCAGCGCGTAGCGGCCGTCGCTGCGGCGCGTCACCGACACACCGGACGTATACAGCGCGCCCGGCAGCGCCTGCTCGACCGGCGACACGCTCAGGATCGACTGGCGGATCGACGCCTGCGGGAACCGGACGCCCAGCTGCCGGCAGAACGACGACGCCCACGCGCCGCCGGCGAGCACGACCTTGCGGGTCTTGATGACGCCGGCCTCCGTGATGACGCCCGCGACGCGCCCGGCCGCCAGTTCGATGCCGCGCGCGGCGCAGTGCTGGTGGACGCTGCCGCCGAGCTTCATCAGCGCGGCCGCGACGGCCGGCGCGGCCTTCTCCGGGTCGGCAGTGCCGTCGCTCGGCGAGAACACGCCGCCTTTCCACGCACGCCCGGTCGCGCGCCCGCGCTCGCCGGCCTGCTTGCTGTCGAGCATGTAGGTCGTCACGCCCGCCGTCTTCGCGAATTCGCCCCAGCTCGCCCAGCGCGACAGCTCGGCCTCGTCGTTGCTCAGGTACAGCAGCCCGCAGCGGTGAAAGCCGGTGTCCTCGCCCGATTCGGCAGCGAAGCGCTCCCACAGGTCGATGCTCTTGCTCGCCATCGGCAGCTCGCGCTCGTCGCGGTTCTGCTGCCGGCACCAGCCCCAGTTGCGGCTCGATTGCTCGGCGCCGATACGGCCCTTCTCGACCAGCGCGACCGACACCCCGCGCCGGGCGAGGTAGTACGCGGTGAAGACGCCGATGATGCCGCCGCCGATCACGACGACATCTGCTTCGGCCGGCAGCGTCGGCGACGTTTCTATTTGGCGCAGCGGAGGCGACATGTTCAGTTCCGTTCGGTTGATGCGTTGACGTTCTGCACGACGTAAAACTTGGCCACGTGCTCGCGGCTTTCCCACCCGATCGGCGCGCCGCGCGGCACGAACAGCGCGTCGCCGGCGCCGAGCGTCAGCACGCTGCCGTCGGGCGCGGCGAAGCGCACGCTGCCGGCCAGCAGGAACATGAATTCGTTGACGCGATGCGGCCGGACGATCCGGTGATACGGCGTCGAATCCCAGGTGCCCGCGCAGTGGCCGATGCCGTCTTCGACGAACACGTTGGCGCTGCGGCAGTCCGGCGCCGGGCCGAGCAGCACGTCCGGCGGCAGCGACGCCGACGGCTTGGAGTCGGCGTCGGCGCGCAGCGCGATCAGGCCGCGCCTGGTCGGTTGCAGGCACGCGGCGGCGCAGAACACGAGCCGCACCGGCGACGCCGCGCCGATGCGCAGCGCGGTGCCGGCGCCGATGACCGCACCCTGTCCCGGCCCCAGCACCAGGCGGGCGCCGCCCGCTGCGTCGAGCGTCAGCTCGCCTTCGACGACGACGATGCTTTCGACGTGCGGATAACGCGCGACGTCGAGCTCGCCGACGAAGCCGATCCGGCCGGCCGCCATCGCGTCGGGGCCTTCCCACGCGATCTCGCGCTGGCGCGCGAACGGGTCGTGCTCGCCGAACGCCTGCTGGCGAAACGCGGTTGTGTCAGCCGTGCCGTCGGCGCGGTGCAATACGTAAGCTGCGGTCATTTCTGCTCCAGCCGATGCGCGACGACGTGGCAGCCCAGCGGTCGCGCGTGTTGCAAAATATGCGTTTGCGGACGTCGGGTCCGCGCACCCCTCGGCGCACTCGATCGCGGTTGCGCCACTTGCGAACCATTGTGTCGCGTCGGTTCGCCTACCGGATTAACGCCTCACAAAACCATCGTTAAGCGCCACTTAATGCGGCAAACGTGCCCGCGCCTCCCGTCGCGAGCCGCGCCTATGCAACGTGACAGGGCGTGTCGCGGCGCTCGGCGCGCGCGTGCCGCGGCGCCGCGCCGTCCTGCCGCGCGCCCACGTAGTCGCGCGGCGTGACGCCGAGCACGCGGCGAAAATGCCGGCACAGATGGCTCTGATCGAAGAAGCCGACGTCGGTCGCGACGACCGAAGGTGCCAGCCCCGCGCGCAGCAGCTCCTGCGCGCGCCGCACGCGCACCAGGCACAGATAGCGATGCGGCGACAGGCCGACTTCGCCGCGAAAGCGCGCGGTGAAGCGCGACACGCTCAGGCCGGCGACGGCCGCGAGCGTGTCGAGGTTCAGCGGCTGCGCGAACGACGCGTCGATGGTGCGCAGCACGTCGCCGATCGCAGGCGATACGGAACACGGCGCGGAATACGGCGCGCGCCGGGCGCGCGCTGCCTCGCGTTCGGGCACAGCGGGAAACAGGGTCGCCATGCTCGCGGTCCTCATGCGCCCGCGCACGCGGCGGGCGGACAAACGAATCGTGCGGTCATATCCAGTCCTTGCGGCATTCGCTTCAGTGCAGGAAGTCCTGCATCCGGTAATAGGCGCCGACCAACGGCAGGAACCACGCGTGGCCGAAATGGCCCGGCATCGCCGGCCAGTCGAGCTCGCGCCACGGATTCGACGCGGCCGCGCCGTACAGCACGTCGGCCATCACGCGGCCCATGTGTACGGCCATCTGCACACCGTGACCGCTGTAGCCCATCGAGTAGTAGAGCCCTTCGTGCTGGCCCGCCCTCGGCAGCCGGTCGGCCGTGATGTCGACCAGCCCGCCCCAGCAGTAATCGAGCCGCACGGCCGCCAGCTCGGGGAAATAGCCGGCGAGGCCCGCGCGCAGGATTTCTCCGCTTTTCGCGTCGGAGCGCGGGCTCGACATCGCGAAGCGGGCGCGACCGCCGAACAGCAGCCGGTTGTCGGGCGTGACGCGGAAGTAGTTGCCGATCTGGCGCGACGTCACGTACGCGCGGCGATGCACGAACAGCCGGTTCAGCTGCGCGTCGGGCAGCGGCTCGGTGACGACGATGAAACTGCCGACCGGCGCGATGCGCCGCCGGAACCACGCGAACGGCCCGTGCTGCGATGCGCCGGTCGCGACCAGCACGCGATCGGCGACGATCGTGCCGCGCGTGCTGACGATCGTGTGACGCTCGCCGCCGAGCCGCTCGATCTGCGTGACCGCCGCGTGCTCGTAGATGCGGGCGCCCGCCCGTGCCGCCGCCTGCGCGAGGCCGACGCCGAACTTGCCCATGTGCATCTGCGCGCCGTTGTGCTGCAACAGCCCGCCGTGGAAACCGTCGGAGCCGATCTCGTCGCGCACCCGCGACGGCTCGATCAGCTCGATGTCGGCATCGACGTCGCGGCGCAGCGCGTCGTACGTCTTCGCCAGCGCCGCGAAATGCTGCGGCTTCGCGGCGAGCTTGAGCTTGCCGGCGCGCCGGAAATCGCAATCGATCGCGTGTTCGGCGACGAGCGCCTCGACGCTTTTCACGGCGCTCTCGTATGCCCGATAGAACTGCCGCGCCGGCTCCGCGCCGATGCGCGCGGCCAGCGACGCGTAGTCCTGCGCGACGCCGGTGTTGCACTGTCCGCCGTTGCGTCCCGACGCTTCGCCGGCGATCTGCGCGGCTTCCAGCACGACGACCGAGACGCCGCGCTGCGCCAGTGCAAGTGCCGCCGACAGACCGGTGAAGCCGCCGCCGATCACGACCACGTCGGCGCGCCCGTCGACGGGGCCTTCGCAGCCGGCATGAAACGGCGGACGAGTATCCAGCCAGTACGATTCGAATTTCATCCGATCCTTCTCGAACATTGCGGCGGACGCGATCGGCGATCGCTCACCGGAAACCATTTAATCACCGTCAAAAAGCGCATTTGCCGCGTATTCGTGCGCGGCACGCGCCGGTTGCATCGTTTTGCACGACCGCCGCAGCACACTGTGCGCAGCGTCCATCTGCATCGGCCATGAGCCGTGAGTCACGAGCCGCCGGCGCGACATACACATCGCTACAGCCGCACCGGCTGCCCCAGCACGGCGCCTTCGGGCTGCGGCTCGGCCTGGAATCGCGCGAGATCTTCCTCGCTGCGATGGCACAGCACCTGTGCGCCGTTGCCGAGCGTGCGCAGCGGCGGCGCGGCGAGGTTGCACACGCCGTCCACCCGCATCGCGCAGCGGGACAGGAACGGACACAGGCCGGCATCGTCGGCGCTCGCGCCGATCGGCACGAGCGGCCGATGGCAGCGCTCGGCAGCGACGTCGAGCCAGCCCGCGCGCAGTTCCGGCGCCGACGACACCAGCAGGTGCGAATACGGGTGGTACGGCGGCGCGCACAGCGCGTCGCGGCTGCCCGTCTCCACGCGCCGGCCCGCGTACAGCACGACGATGTCGTCGCTGATCGCGCGCACCTTCGCGATGTCGTGCGTGATGAACACGTACGACACGCCGAGCTTCGCCTGCAGATCGCGCAGCAAGTCGATGATCGCGGCGCCGACCACCGTATCCAGCGCCGACGTGACCTCGTCGCACAGGATCAGGTCGGGCTCGGCCGCCAGCGCGCGCGCGAGGTTCACGCGCTGCTTCTGTCCGCCGGACAGCTCGCCGGTGCGGCGCGCGGCGACCGCCGGCGGCAGCCGCACGAGTTCGAGCAGCTCGGCGACGCGCTGCCGCGCACGCGCGCCCTTGATGCCGTGATAGAACGCAAGCGGCCGCGCGAGCGTCCGCTCGACGGTATGCACCGGATTGAGCGCGGTATCGGCGTTCTGGAACACGATCTGCACGCGCCGGTGCTGCTCCTTCGAGCGCTTGCCGATGTCGAGCGCGAGCGGCTGGCCGTCGAGCAGGATCTGGCCGGCCGTCGCCGGCACGAGCCCCGCGATCACCTTCGCGAGCGTGGTCTTGCCGGAGCCCGATTCGCCGATCACGCCGACCGTCTGGCCGCGCCCGATGCGCAGGTCGACCTCATGCAGGATCACCTTCGCGGGCCAGCCTTGCGCGTTACGGGCGCCGTAGCCGGCGATCGCGCCGCGCACGTCGAGCAGCGGCGCCGGCGCGGCGGCCGGCGCCTGCGGCTCGCGTGCGGCACCGTCGGGCGTGACGGCCGCGATCAGGCTTTGCGTATACGGATGGGCCGGCGCATGCAGGATCTGTTCGGTCGCGCCCGCCTCGCGGATCACGCCGTCGCTCAGCACGACGATCCGGTCGGCCATCTGCGCGACCACCGCCAGATCGTGCGACACGTACACCGCGCTCATCCCGCAATCCCGGATCACGCGCTTGAACGCCTGCAGCACGTCGATCTGGGTGGTCACGTCGAGCGCGGTCGTCGGCTCGTCGAGGATCACCAGCTCCGGATCGGTGATCAGCGCCATCGCCGCCATCAGCCGCTGCAACTGACCGCCCGACACCTGGTGCGGATAGCGTCTGCCGATCGTCTCGGGCTCCGGCAGCGCGAGCGCGCGGAACAGCTCGACCGCCTTCGCCTGCGCAACGCGCTTCGTCATCGTGCGGTGGATCAGCGCGCTCTCGATCACCTGATCGAGGATCGTGCGGGACGGGTTGAACGCGGCCGCCGCGCTCTGCGCGATGTACGCGACCTTGCGGCCGCGCAGCGCCGCGAGCGCCGGCGCGGACAGCGTGCAGACGTCGGCGCCGTCGAACTTCACCGAGCCGCCGGCGATCCGGCAGCCCGCGCGCGCATGGCCCATCAGCGACAACGCGATCGTCGTCTTGCCCGAGCCCGACTCGCCGATCAGCGCGAGCACCTCGCCGCGCCGGATGTCGAAGTCGACGCCGTGCACGATCGTCGTTTCCGCGCCGCCCGGACGTCCGCCGACCACGCGCAGCCCGCGCACCTCGACGAGCGGAGTCGATTCATCTCGCATCAGTGTTCTCCCGCGGCCGCGGCCGCGCCCTTGCGGCGGCCGCGGTGCGGCAGGCCGTCGATCAACAGGTTGACGCCCACCGTCAGGATCGCGATCGCGACCGCGGGCATGATGGCGACGGCCGAGCCGTCGCCGAGGCTCGCGATGTTCTCGCGCACCAGCGAGCCGAGGTCCGCGTACGGCGGCTGCACGCCGAGCCCGAGAAAGCTCAGGCCGCTCAGCAGCAGCACGACGAACGTGAAGCGCAGCCCGGTGTCCGCCAGCATCGGATGGATCATGTTCGGCAGCATCTCGACGCACGCGATGTACAGCGCGCTTTCGCCGCGCGCCTTCGCCACCTGCACGAACTCGAGCGTGCTGATGTTGACGGCCAGCGCGCGCGCGATCCGGTACGAGCCCGGCATGTAGCTGACCGCGGCGGTCAGCACCAGCAGCGGCAGCGACGAGCCGAACGCGGCCACCAGCATCAGCGCGAACATCTTCGACGGAATCGACGTGAGCGCATCGAGCAGGCGGCTCATCGTCTCGTCCACCGCGCGGCCCGACACGGTCGCGAGCAGCCCGAGCGTCGTGCCCGTCAGCGCGGCGAGCAGCACCGCCGCGAGCGCGAGCAGCACGGTCAGCCGGGTGCCGTACAGGATGCGGCTCAGCATGTCGCGGCCGAGGAAGTCGGAGCCGAACGGCAGCTTCGCGCTGAACGCCGCGAACACGTCGGGCGTGACGATCGTGCCGACGTCGTGCGGCGCGAGCAGCGGCGCGAACACCGCGATGAACAGCATCAGCGCGACCATCGCGAGGCCGGCGCGGCCGCCGCCGGTCAGGGCGAGGCGCGGCGCGCGACGCTTGCGCGGCGCGCCGGGCGTCGGCGCGGCAGGCGGCGGGCCGCCGCGCGACGGGCGCGGGTCGCCGGACGGCGGCAGCGTGCTGCTGCGTTGAACGGAGTCGGTCGGTTGCATGATCGGCATCTCGGAAGAAAGCGAAACACTCAGGTGCGCAGGCGCGGGTTCGACACGATCGAGCACAGATCGGCCAACAGCACGAGCAGCAGATAGGCGACGCAGAAGATCAGCGTGCACGCCTGCACGAGCGGGAAGTCGCGGTTGCCGACGGCATCGACCATCAGGCTCGCGAGGCCCGGATAGTTGAAGATCGTCTCGACGACGATCACGCCGCCGAGCAGATACGACAGGCTCAGCGCGATCGCATTCGCGATCGGGCCGATCGCGTTGGGCAGCGCATGGCGCAGCACGACGCGCGCGGGGCTCGCGCCCTTCAGCACGGCCATCTCGACGTACGACGCGCTCAGCTGCTCGATCACCGCGGCGCGCGTCATGCGCGCCATCTGGGCGATCACGACCGCGCACAGCGTCAGCACCGGCATCGCGTACGCGCGCAGGAAGTCGTGCATGCCGTCGATCGGGCCGCCGTACGACAGCGCGGACAGCCAGTGCAGCTTCACCGCCAGCACGAGCACGGCCACCGTCGCGATCAGGAATTCCGGCGTCGCGACCAGCGCCAGCGTGCCGAGGCTGATCACGCGATCGACCACCGACTCGCGCTTCACCGCCGCGACGATGCCGAGCAGCAGCGCGATCGGCACCGACACGGCCGTCGTGATCGCGGCGAGCGCGAGCGACTTCGGCAGGCGTCCGCCGATCATCTCCGACACCGGCAGGTCGCCCGACAGCGAGCGGCCGAAATCGCCGTGCAGCAGGCCGCCGAGCCAATGCAGATAGCGCACGTGCGCCGGCATGTCGAGGCCGAACTGCTGGCGCAGCGCGGCGACCGTCTCGGGCGTCGCGGACTGGCCGAGCGCGGCCTGTGCGGCGTCGCCCGGCAGCAGGTTCGTGATCGTGAAGATGATCGCGGACACGATCAGCAGCGTCAGCGCGGTGACCGCGATGCGCCGGCCGATCAGCCCGAGCAGGATTCGGTTCATGGGCTTGCGTTCCCGGAAAGGCCGCGTGCGGCCGGCGCGCTCAGCGGCGCCGGCCGCACGGCGGCAGCAGGCAATGGCGTCAGGCGTTCCACCAGACGTGCTCGGCGAACATGCCGCCCATCATCGGACCGGTCGGGATCGAGCCGAGGCCCGAGAGCCGCTTGTCGTAACCGTCGAGGAAGCTGATGAACGACGGAATCCCGACCCGGCCCTGCTGCGCGACGAGCACCTGCATCTCGCCGTACATCTGCTTGCGTTTCGCGTCGTCGGTTTCCGAGCGCGCGGCGAGCAGCAACTGGTCGAACTTCGCGTTCTTCCAGCCCGACTCGTTCCACGGCGCGTCCGACTTGAAGAACTGCGTGAACAGCACGTCGGCGCTCGAGCGCGGGTTGATGTTGCCGAAGCCGAGCGGATGCTTCATCCAGTGGTTCGACCAGTAGCCGTCCGGCGACACGCGGTTCACCTGCAGGTTCAGCCCGATCTTCGCGCCGGCCTGCTGGAGCAGCACGGCCATCTCGATCGAGCCGTTCGCGTCGGAGGTCGCGTAGATCGGCGGCAGCGTGGCGCCGAGCGCGCCGGCCTTCTGGAACAGGAACTTCGCCTTGTCCGGATCGTGCGGGCGCTGCGGCAGCGACGCGTTGAAGTAGCGATGCCCCGGCGGGATCGGCTGATCGTTGCCGATCACCGCGTAGCCGCGGAACACCGCCGAGCGGATCTGCTCGCGATCGAACAGGTACTTCATCCCTTCGACGAAATCGGGATTCGCGGTGATCGGGTTCTCGCTGCGCATGATCAGGTCGGTGTACAGGCCCGACTTGGTTTCCTTCAGCGCATAGCCGGGCGTCGACGCGACGCGCTGCGTCGAGCGCGGATCGATCGCGTTGATCAGGTGCACGTCGCCCGACAGCAGCGCGTTCAGGCGCGCGGCGCTGTCGCTGATGCCGATCATCTCGATCTCGTCGAGGTACGGCATGCCCGGCTTGAAGTAGCTGTCGTTGCGCACGCCGATGGTCGATACGCCGGGCTTGAACGACTTCAGCTTGTAGGGGCCGCAGCCGATACCGGCGCTGAAGTCGGTGGTGCCGTCCTTGACGATCACGAGCTGCGGCGTCGCGAGGATCACCGGCAGGTCGGCGTTCGCGCTGGCGAGCGTCAACGTGACTTCGTCGGGGCCGCTCGCCTTCACGTCGGCGAACTGGTCGGCGAGCGGCTTGACCTTCGATGCGGTCGCGGCGTTCTTGTGGCGCAGCAGCGAGAACACCACGTCGGCCGGGCCGACCGGTTTGCCGTCGTGGAACGTGACGCCCTTGCGCAGCTTGATGATCCAGGTCTTCGCGTCGGTCGTCTGGAGCGACTCGGCGAGGTTCATCTGCGGCGTGAGGCTCGCGTCGAGCTGCGTGAGGCCGCTGTAGAACATGAAGAAGCGAATGTAGTCGGCGCCTGTGGAGCCCTTGGCCGGGTCGAGCGTATCGGCCGTCGAGCTGGATTCGTTCGCAACCCGGATCTTGCCGCCGCGCTTGGGCGCCGGCGCGGCGAACGCCGACTGCGCGTCGAGCAGCAGTCCGCCGCCGCCGACGGCCATCATGCCGCTCGCCGCCATGACACGCATCATGTCGCGGCGCGTGAAGCCGCCCTTGCCGCTGCCGTTGTCGATATCGTCGTTCATCCGAACTGCTCCTGACTGTGGAAAGTGGGTCCTGGGGTCCAGCGTGGTTGTCGAATCCCGCCGCGCCCGCATGCTGGTGGCGGGTACGACGTCGTGCAGTTGCAATTCATTTAAGCACCGCCAAAATGCGGTTTGTCGCGATTCGGGCCGGCCGCACGATACGAATCGACCGTTTTGGACCGCCCGCGCAGCATGAATTGCTGCATGCCTGCGCGCGTCGCCGGGTGATGGGCGCCCGGGCGTCGCGCTCGCGCCGCGCATGCCGATGAAGGGAATCGTAAAGCGGCACGCGCGGCAGATTGCACCGACAAAATTGGGGATTCGGCGTCCGAAACGCGTTTGGCGCGCGCAAACGGCATGTTTGAGTGGAATGTGTGTGCGGGCGGCGGTGCGGTGGCGGGAGGAGATTCAGCAGACGAAAATGGCACTTCACGAGAAGCGGGTTTGCCCGAGGGCGGGGGCGAGGTGGTACCGGGCCTGGATACGGGCCTGGATACGGGCTTGGTCTCGGGTACGGGCTGAATGCGTGCGGGATACGCACGCGATGCGAGCGTGACGTGCCTGATCGCGTCAATCTGGATCGAGGACGGCACCGCGCGTCACATCATGGACGCACAGCTTGCTGAATTCGCGCGCGCCAGGATCCGGCGTGCATGTTCGTATGGCTTGAGTTGCCGCCGCCGTGGCGTGCTGACGATTTCGCCGCCAACGCGAAGGCGCGCGGCGTGGTGGTGATGCCGTCGTCGGCGTTTGCCGTGGACCGTTCGGAGATCGAGCACGGCGTGCGCATCAACCTCGCGTGCGCGACGAGCCGTGATCAACGGGTGAGTGCGTCAAGGTTGTTGACTGCGACGCTCAAAGACCGTCCGAGAGCGCTGTTCGGGACGATCTGATGCTGGCTGACCGGTGTTGCGGAGGGCGGTCGTCGATTCACGAGTTGCACGTCGCGAATTAAAGTCGTCACCGGTCACCGCCGCATCCAGATCTGTCTCGAGCGGCAGGGTCATGTTTGTAGCCGGAAGAAGCCGACCGTCGCGTGCAGGTCGCGTCCCTGCACGCTCAGCGATTCGGACGCCGCCGCGATTTCCTCGACGAGCGCCGCGTTCTGCTGTGTGTTCTGGTCCATCGACGCGACCGCCTGGTTGACCTCGTCGATGGCGCGGCTCTGCTCCTCGGCCGCAGCCGAAATTTCGGTGGTGATCTGGGCGACGTTGCCCACCGCCGCGTTAAGTTCCGCGATGGTCTTGCCGGCCAGCCCGATCTGGCTGGCGCCTTCGCGCACGTTGCTGACCGAGGTTTCGAGCAGCGCCTTGATCTCCTTCGCCGCGCTGGTCGAGCGCTGCGCGAGGTTGCGCACTTCGGAGGCGACTACCGCGAAGCCGCGGCCGCTCTCGCCGGCCCGCGCGGATTCCACTGCTGCGTTGAGCGCCAGGATGTTGGTCTGGAACGCGATACCCTCGATGATCCCGACGATGCCGATGACGCGCTCCGATTCGTTCACGGCCGCCAGCATGGTTTTCGCGGCATCGGCCACCGCCTCGTCGCCGCGGCACGCGGTGGCGACGGCGCCGGACGCAATCGCGTTGGCGTGCTTGGCGCGATCGGCGGCCTCCCGCACCGTGCTGGCCAGTTGCTCCATGCTGGCCGCGGTCTGCTGGATCGAGGCGGCCTGCTGCTCGGTTCGGGCAGATAGGTCGTTGTTGCCAGAAGAGACTTCGCGCGAGGCGGTTTCGAGATGATTGATGCTCGACGACACCTTGACGAGCACGCCGTGCAGCTTCTCGACGAATGCATTGAAGCGGCCCGCGAGCAGCCCGACCTCGTCGCTGTTGACGACCGGCAGACGCCGCGTCAGGTCGCCGTCGCCGACCGCGATCTCGTGCATCGAATCCGCGAGCGTGCGCAGCGGTACCACGATTTGCCGGCTCAGCACGACCATCGCGAACAGCGCGATCACGATCACCAGCGCGCCCGTGCCGACCAGTTGGAAGGTTAGCCGGTTCGCGGCAGCCATCATCTCCGCCTCCGGCTCGAGCGCGTAGTAACGCCACCCGTTTTTGCGCGACGTGTAGGCATAGGCCTGGTAGCGGGTCGAGTTGATCGTCACGACAGCGCGGCCGTCGGCGGCGGACGCGAGTTGGTCGTAGCCACCGCCGAGCGACTTGAATTCCTTGAATTCGTGGCTCTTGTCGCGCGGATCGATCAGCACCTTGCCGTTGTTGTCGGTCACGATCAGATAACCACTCTGGCCGAAGCAGATGCCGCTGGTGAGCTTGGCGAAGCCTTCGAGGGAGAGGTCACCCTCGAGCACGCCCAGTACTTCGCCGCCGGCGTTTTTGACCACCCGCGCGAACGGAATGATTGCGCCGCCGGAGCCCGCCGCGCTCAGGTACGGCGCGGGCCGCGCCACGCGGTCGGGGGTTGCCATGGCGGCGGTATACCACGGCCGCTGACGGGGATCGTAGTGGTCGCCGTTCATGGTTTCCAACGGCCACTGCACGTAACCGCCCCAGTGCGTGCCGATATCGAGGTAGCGCATGTTGGGGTGCGCGTCGCCGAACTGCTTGAGTACCGTGAAGATGCGCTGCTCAACGCCACCGTTGCTGTCAGGCGTCATCTTGCCGGTGTGGGTCAGATAGTTCGTGATGGTGGCGTCGGCCGACGTCAACTCGGGGGTTTGTGCGAGATACGTGAGGTTTTGCTCGACTTCGCTGAAGGTTCCGTCGAGCGAGCCGTCAGCCTGTGTGATGCGCGCTTGGCTCGATTGCTCGAACTCGCTGACGGCCTGGTGGCGCACATTCAGCGCGCCGACGGTCGCCAGCACGGCGACGCTGAGAACCAGCGCAGTACCGAACGCAAGGTTGATCTTGAAACCGATCGAATTCGATACTTTCATTCCGATTCTTCAGAGGATTGGTTTGACGGCCCCGGAAGCAGCATCAACAGCCCACCCGGCAGACGTATTTTCGACAAGGCCTTGAATTTTCTTGAGGGGCGGGAAAACCCTTACAGAGATGTTCCGGGTGCAATGGCTCGTAGTCGGCAGACATGCGACGGAGGTCCCCGATTCATGCCCCCGTGGAGCATGATATGAAAGGTCGAGGGAACCCCATGTCGAAGACCGAAGCAGTGAAAGTGACGCAGCGCCCGTGATTGACGTAGTGCTCGAGCGCCCCGTTCTTCTGTTCTTCCGAGCGACCTGCTCCCGGCGTTTAGTACCGTGACGGTGTAGGGTCCGTTCCAGAGAGGAACGGCAATGAAAAGGCGATTCACCGAGAGCAAAATCATCGGCATCTTGAAGGAAGCCGAGGCTGGCCTGAAGCGGGCGGAGCCGTGCCGCTACGAATCACGTCGCCGAGTTGACGACGAAGCGCTGACTGGCCGGATGATGGCCATCGCCGCGCAGAAGCGCCGATATGGCTATCGCCGGATGCACGTGCTCGCCGCACGCAGCACCCGCCCCCACCACCATCAAGCCGCCACCCTAAACACCGCCACCGCCGCCCTGAGCCGCGCCGCCTGTTCGTCGAGCGACGACGCGGCCGCAGCCGCCTGCTCGACCAGCGCCGCATTCTGCTGGGTGACTTCGTCCATTTGCGCGACGGCTAGGCCGACCTGCTCGATGCCGGTGCTCTGCTCCGCCGATGCCGCGGAAATCTCGCCCATGATGGCGGCCACCCGGTCGATCGACCGCACGATCTCCGTCATGCGCGTGCCCGCCGCCTCGACGAGCCGGCTGCCGCTGCCGGCCTGCTCGACCGACGCGTCGATCAATCCCTTGATGTCCTTCGCGGCCGCCGCGCTGCGCTGCGCCAGCGAGCGGACCTCCGCCGCCACGACCGCGAACCCGCGCCCTTCCTCGCCGGCCCGCGCCGCTTCCACCGCGGCATTGAGCGCAAGAATGTTGGTCTGGAACGCGATGCTTTCGATCACGACGGTGATGTCGGCGATCCGCACTGACCCATCGGCAATCTGCCGCATCGTTTCGACGACTTCCTGCACGGCCGCGCCGCCCAGCTCGGTCGCCTCCTTCGCGCGGGTCACCAGCGCATCGGCCTGCCGCGCGTTGTCGGCGTTCTGTTTGACCGTCGACGTGAGCTGTTCCATGCTCGCGGCCGTTTGCTGCAGCGACGCCGCCTGCTCCTCGGTGCGCTGCGACAGGTCCAGATTGCCTTGCGCGATCTCGCCCGTGCCGATGGCGATCGAATGGGTCGTCGCCTGGATGTCGGCGATGGTCTCGGTCAGCCGTGCCTTCATGTCGCCGAGCGCGACGAGCAGGCTGCCCGGCGCCGCGTTGGCGGTGTCGAACTGCACGTCCAGCTCGCCGGCGGCGATGCGCGCGGCGATCTGCGTCGCATGGGCCGGCTCGCCGCCCAGCGTGCGCCGGACGCTGCGCAGCACGCCCCACGCGATCGCCGCGAGCGCGGCGGCGATCACCAGCGTGATCCCGCCCAGCACCCACGCGAGCCGGCTGAACACGGTGTTGATGTCGTCGTAGAAAAAGCCCGTGCCGATCCACCAGTTCCAGTCCGGAATGGCCACCACGCCCTGAAGTTTCGGCTCAAGGTCGGCGTCGGGGCTGCGCTTGATCAGCACGTCGACGAGCGCGAAGTGATCGCGCGCCATCCCCTCGCGGTAGGCGTCGCTGTCCGACAGGCCGCCCGTCGTGCGATTGCCCTTGGCGCGGGTGCCGATGAACTTCGCGTTCGGATGCACGAGATTGACGCCGTCCGACGTCGTGACCCAGAAGTAGCTCTTCGAATTCGCATTCAGCGCCGACAGCGCGGCCTTGGCCTGCTGCTGCGCCTGCTCCGCGGTCAGCGTGCCGTTCGCCTGCATCGCGCGGTACGAATCGACCAGATGCTCGGCCTTCGTCAGAAGAATCACGATCTCGTCGCGGCGGCTGTCGATCAGCGCGTCGCGCAGCGTGTACAGCGACATCGCGGCGAGCAACACGACGCCGAGCAGCGCCGCGGCGACCAGCAGCAGCAGTTTCGTGGACAACTTCATGCGGGGGCCTCGATATATTAACCGTCTGGTACATATATCGGCTCGACCGGCCCCATCTTGAACGAGTCCTTATCGGTATTTACCCTCGATCCGTGCGCTGAGCGCACGCGCAACGGCAAGCGGCCGCCTGCATGGCGCGCCGCCTGCCGGCGCAGGCGCGCGCGTCGCTCACAGGCCGAGCTGCGTCGCGAGATGGCCGATGTCCGAGACTTCGTAGTAGTTGTAGAACGGCGTGCCCGGCTCGTGGCCGCGGTTCACGAACGCCTTGTGCTTGATGCCGAGATCCTCGGCCGTCATCAGGTCGTAGCGCAGGCTCGACGACACGTGCAACACGTCCTCGGGCTTGCAGCCGAGCTTGTCGAACATGTATTCGAAGCCCTGCATCCGAGGCTTGTACGACTGCGCCTGCTGCGCGGTGAACACCGCATGGAACGGCGCGCCGAGCTTGTCGACGTTGCTCATGATCTGGTCGTCCGACGCATTCGACAGGATGACGAGCTTGTATTTGCTCGCCAGCCGCGACAGCCCGGCCGGCACGTCCGGATGCGGGCCCCACGTCGGCACGGCCAGATAGAAACTTTCGGCCTCGGCTTCGTCGAACTTCACGCCGATCCGCGCACAGGTGCGGCGGATCGCGTTGACGACGACGTCGCGATACGGCTTCCATGCGCCCAGCACCTCGTCGAGCCGATACGCGGCGAACGCGCGCACGAAGTCCTCGAGCGCGACCGGTGAAAGCCGGTCCCCGTAGACCTCGCGCGCCATGTCGGCCATCCGGAAACGGGTCAGCGTGCCGTAGCAATCGAAGGTGATGAACTTGGGTTCAAACTGGATCATGGTGACGTCCTGTCGGTGTGAAGCCCCGGCAGGGCCGGGGACGGGCTGGGTTCAACGAAATTGAATCAAGGCAAAAAGTCGTTCGCGCATCGTTCGGCGCCGCTCAAAAGGCAGAATCGCCGCGTGTTGCCGGGCGCGTGCAGCACGATCTGCGGCGCGGCCGGCAGGCGCCGCACGGCAAGCCGTTCGGCGAGCCGTCCTGCAAGCGGCAGCGCCACCCTGCCGTCATCGTAGTGGCATTCCCACAGCAGGAGCTGTCGGATTGGCGGCCCTTGCCGGCACGCTCCACGCGTTCGTCGGCACGGATCGAGCGGGTTTGCGTCGATCTCGCGGGCGCGGCGGCAGCCGCCGCAAAACAGGCGAATCGTCCTATCCGCGCGGCAACCGCGCTGGCAGAGTGAGCGCGTCATTCCCATCCATCCGGAGTCCGGCGTGTCCGACCTCAACCCTTCCAGCACGCTTACCTATCGCCCCTTCGCCGAAACCGACCTGAGCGCCGCGCACCGGCTGTCGGAGGCGGTCAAGTGGCCGCACCGCGTCGAGGACTGGCGCTTCGCATTCCAGCTCGGCAGCGGCTTCGTCGCCGAGGACGAATCGGGCGTCGTCGGCACCGCGCTCGGCTGGCGCTTCGACGACGCCTGCGCGTCGCTCGGCATGGTGATCGTGTCGCCCGAGCAGCAGGGCCGCGGCATCGGCCGCGAGCTGCTCGCACGCGTGATCGACAGCCTCGGCGCGCGCACCATCTTCCTCCATGCGACGCCGTCCGGCGAACCGCTCTACGTGAAATTCGGCTTCGCAGCGATCGGCACCATCGACCAGCATCAGGGCGCCGCGTTCCAGCCGCCGCTGATCTCGCTGCCGCCCGGCGAACGCCTGCGCCCGCTCGGCGTCAACGACGGGCCGCGCCTCGCGGCGCTCGCGTCGCGCGCCGCCGGCCATGCGCGCGGCACGGTGATCGACGCGCTGCTCGACGTCGCGAACGGCATCGCGCTCGACCGCGACGGCGAACTGCTCGGGTTCGCGCTGTTCCGCCGCTTCGGCCGCGGCCACGTGATCGGCCCCGTGATCGCGCCCGATGCGCTGCGTGCGCAGGCGCTGATCAGCCACTGGCTCGCGCTGCACGAAGGCATGTTCGTGCGCCTCGACGTACCGGGCGATAGCGGGCTGTCGGACTGGCTGCAGGGGCTCGGCCTGCCGCGCGTCGATACCGTCGTCGCGATGGCGCGCGGCGCGGCGCCCGAGCGCGACCCGGCGCTGCGCGCGTTCGCGATCGTCAATCAGGCACTCGGCTGAGCCGCGCGATGAGCTTCCTGTACAAAGCCGACCCGGTGCGCGGCGCGCAATGGGCGCAGCGCTTCGCACAACGGGCGCCGGACCTCGCGTTCCGGATCTGGCCGGACCTCGGCGACGCCGCGGCCGTCCGCTATCTCGCCGCCTGGCAGCCGCCGGACGACCCGGCCGCGCTGCTGCCGAATCTCGAGGTCATCTTCTCGGTGGGCGCCGGCATCGACCAGTTCGACCTGTCGCGCGTGCCCGCGCACATTCCGGTCGTGCGGATGATCGAGCCGGGGATCGTCGAAGGGATGGTCGAATACGTGACGCAGGCCGTGCTGACGATCCATCGCGACCTGTTCGACTACGCGGCCCAACAGCGCGCGCAAGTGTGGCGCGAGAAGCCGGTGCGCGCGGCCGCGTCGCGGCGCGTCGGCGTGCTGGGCCTCGGCACGCTCGGCCAGGCCGTGCTCGACACGCTGCGGCGCTTCGGCTTCCCCTGCGCGGGCTGGAGCCGCACGCCGCGCGCGCTCGACGGCGTCGACTGCTACGCGGGCGACGCGGCGCTCGATGTGTTCCTGGCCAGCACCGACATTCTGATCTGCCTGCTGCCGCTCACCGACGCCACGCGCGGGCTGCTGGGCGCGCGCGTGTTCGACGCGCTGCCGGCCGGCGCGTCGCTCGTGCAGGTCGGCCGCGGCGAGCAGCTCGACGCGAGCGCGCTGCTCGACGCGCTCGACGGCGGCCGCCTCGACAGCGCGATCCTCGACGTGACGGACCC
Source organism: Burkholderia sp. KJ006 (assembly GCF_000262695.1). Classification (NCBI taxonomy): domain Bacteria; kingdom Pseudomonadati; phylum Pseudomonadota; class Betaproteobacteria; order Burkholderiales; family Burkholderiaceae; genus Burkholderia; species Burkholderia sp. KJ006. Next base: position 871,654 of record NC_017922.1, read on the forward strand.
CGAACCGTTGCCGGCCGGCCATCCGTTCTGGACGCACCCGCGCATCCGGATCACGCCGCACATCGCCAGCGCGACGCGGCCCGACGGCGCGGTCGACGCCGTGCTCGCCAACCTCGCGCGCCATCGCGCGGGACAACCGATGATCGGCGTCGTCGATCGCGCGCGCGGCTACTGACGCGCCCCTGCCCCGCGGGGCGCGCAGCAGAAAATGCCGAAGCGCCCCGCGCAAACGCCGTCTCCATACGTTTCCGCCCGCAAATTGAAGACGCATGTGGAATTCTCGCCCGGTAGCATGAACTCATCGCTGACACCCGACGAGAACCCCGCCCCGCCATGAACCAAGCCGCGCTGATCGAAGCCGATCGTCAACATCTGATCCATCCCGTCGTCAACTATCGTGCGCACGAAGCGCGCGGCGTCACCGTGCTCGAATCCGCCGACGGCGTGTTCCTGCGCGATGGCGACGGCCATACGCTGCTCGACGCGTTCTCGGGCCTGTGGTGCGTGAACGTCGGCTACGGCCGCGAGAGCATCGTGAAGGCCGCCGCCGAGCAGATGGCGAAGCTGCCCTACGCGACCGGCTATTTCCATTTCGGCTCGCAGCCGGCGATCGAACTCGCCGAGCGGCTCGCCGCGCTCGCGCCGCCGTCGCTGAACCGCGTGTACTTCACGCTCGGCGGCTCGGACGCGGTCGACTCCGCGGTGCGCTTCATCACGCATTACTTCAACGCGACCGGCCGCCCGTCGAAGAAGCAGATGATCGCGCTCGAGCGCGGCTATCACGGCTCGTCGTCGATCGGCGCCGGCCTGACCGCGCTGCCCGCGTTCCACCGTCATTTCGATCTGCCGCGCGCCGATCAGCACCATATCCCGTCGCCCTACCCGTACCGCCATCCGCTCGGCGACGACCCGCAGGCGCTGATCGCCGCCTCGGTCGCCGCGCTCGAGGCGAAGGTCGCGGCGCTCGGCGCCGACAACGTCGCCGCGTTCTTCTGCGAGCCGATCCAGGGCTCGGGCGGCGTGATCGTGCCGCCGGCGGGCTGGCTGAAGGCGATGCGCGACGCATGCCGGCGCCTCGGCATCCTGTTCGTCGCCGACGAGGTGATCACGGGCTTCGGCCGCACCGGCCCGCTGTTCGCGTGCGAAACCGAATCCGTCGAGCCGGACCTGATGACCGTCGCGAAGGGGCTCACCGCCGGCTACGCGCCGATGGGCGCGGTGCTGATGTCCGACGAAATCTACGAGGGGCTCGCCGGTAGCCGTACCGAATCGGCCGTGGTCGGCCATGGTCATACGTATTCCGCGCACCCGGTCAGCGCGGCGATCGGCCTCGAGGTGCTGAAGCTCTATCACGAGGGCGGGCTGCTCGCGAACGGCCGCGCGCAGGCGCCGCGCTTTGCCGCGGGGCTCGACGCGCTGCGCGCGCATCCGCTCGTCGGCGACGCGCGCTCGGCCGGTCTGCTCGGTGCGCTCGAGCTGGTGGCCGACAAGGCGCGCAAGACGCGCTTCGACCCGGCGCTGAACGTGCCGGACAAGATCGCCGCGGCCGCGTACGCGAACGGCGTGGTGTTTCGCGCGTTCGGCGACGGCGTGCTCGGCTTCGCGCCGGCGCTGAGCTTCACCGCGGGAGAATTCGACCTGATGTTCGAACGCGTGCGCAAGACGCTCGACGACGTGCTGGCCGACCCGGGCGTGCAACGCGCGCTCGACGCCGCCCACGCGCAGCCGGCCTGAGCCGGACGAGGGAAAGCCGGGCTTGTGGCGGCCATCGTTCGACTCTAAAGTAACCGGACATTCCATTTTTGCCCTCTCACGTGAACATGACGGACAGCAAGCTGGATCGCATCGACCTGCGCATCCTCACCCAGTTGCAAAAGCGCGGTCGCATGACCAACGTCGAGCTCGCCGATGCGGTCGGGCTGTCGCCCAGTCCGTGCCTGATCCGCGTGAAGCGGCTCGAGAAGGCCGGCTACATCGGCGGCTACGGCGCACACATCCAGCTCGAGAAGCTCGGCGACGTGCAGGTGGTATTTACCGAAGTCACGCTGGCCGACCACCGGCGCGAAGACTTCGACCGGTTCGTCGCGGCGATCCGCAACGTCGATGAAATCGTCGAGTGCCACCTCGCGAGCGGCGGCTACGACTATCTGCTGAAGTTCATCACGCGCAGCGTGAGCCATTACCAGACGATCGTCGAAGGGCTGCTCGAGCAGAACATCGGCATCGAGAAGTATTTCAGTTACGTGATCATCAAATCGCCGTTCGTCAAACGGCACTACCCGCTCGAATCGCTGTTCGGCGAACGCCACTGACGGCGGGCGCGCAGCAGCCCGCAACGCGGCAGCACGCCGGCCGCGCCGGGTCGTTGCGCGCGCGCCGCCGGCGCCGAACCGTTTCGCCTCACTGCAAGGACTTGTCATGCCGCTTACGCTGTCACGCACCGAACTCGTTCGCACCGCCAATCTCGTCGACGGCAGCTGGCGCGCCGCGCTCGACGGCCGTTGCTTCGATGTCACCAACCCGGCGACGCTCGACACGATCGCTTACGCACCCGACAGCGGCGCGGCCGACGCACGCGCCGGGACCGATGCGGCCGCCCGCGCGCTACCCGCGTGGCGCGCCACCCCGGCGCGCGAGCGCGCGGCGATCCTGCGCGCGTGGCATGCGGCGATCGTCGCGCACACCGACGATCTCGCGAAGCTGATGTCGCTGGAACAGGGCAAGCCGCTCGCCGAAGCGCGCGGCGAAGTCGCGTACGGCGCGTCGTACGTGCTGTGGTTCGCCGAGGAAGCGACGCGCACCTACGGCGACCTGATTCCGCAGCAGCAGCGCGGCAAGCAGCTCAGCGCGGTGAAGGAGCCGATCGGCGTCGTCGCGGCGATCACGCCGTGGAATTTCCCGCTCGCGATGATCGCGCGCAAGATCGCGCCGGCGCTCGCGGCCGGCTGCACGGTCGTCGCGAAGCCGGCCGAGGACACGCCGCTGACCGCGCTCGCGCTCGGCTTCCTCGCGATGGAAGCCGGCGTGCCGCCCGGCGTGCTGAACCTGATCGCCGCGTCGCGCGAGCGCGGCATCGACGCGGTGGCCGACTGGCTCGCCGATGCCCGCGTGCGCAAGATCACGTTCACCGGCTCCACGGCGGTCGGCAAGCTGCTCGCGCGCGAATCGGCGGCGACGCTGAAGAAGCTGTCGCTGGAGCTGGGCGGCAATGCGCCGTTCATCGTGTTCGACGATGCGCAGCTCGACGCCGCGGTCGACGGGCTGATGGCCGCCAAGTTCCGCAACGGCGGCCAGACCTGCGTGTCGCCGAACCGCGTGTACGTGCAGGCCGGCGTCTACGATGCGTTCGCCGCGAAGCTGGCCGCGCGCGTCGCCGCGCTGAAGGTCGCGCCGGCGACCGATCCGGCCGCGCAGATCGGCCCGATGATCAACGCGCGCGCGGTCGACAAGATCGCGCGCCACGTCGGCGACGCGCTCGAACGCGGCGCGCGCGTGCTGACCGGCGGCAGGCGGCTGTCGCAGCTCGGCCCGAACTACTACGCGCCGACGGTGCTGGCCGACGCCACCGCCGACATGCAGCTGAGCTGCGAGGAAACCTTCGGGCCGGTCGCCGCGCTGTTCCGGTTCGATACCGAGGAACAGGCCGTCGACGCCGCCAACGACACGCCGTTCGGGCTCGCCGCGTATTTCTACACGCAGGACGTGCGGCGCATCGCACGCGTGTCGGCGCGGCTCGAAACCGGCATCGTCGGCATCAACGAAGGCGCGCTGGCTAGCGAGGCCGCGCCGTTCGGCGGCGTGAAGGAGTCGGGCTACGGCCGCGAAGGCTCGAAGTACGGCCTCGACGACTACCTGTCGATCAAGTATCTGTGCCAGGGCGGGCTCGACTGATCGGTTGGGCGGCGCCGATTCGCCAAGCGCAACCAGCGCGACGATTGCCGCGATTGTCACGATCGCATCGCGTAAACGCCCGCAGCCGGCCCATAGCCGGTTGCGCCGCCGCCATCATCGCCCCGCATGCCGGCCTCGATTTCTGGGCAGTCCTGCCGTTAACACGGATTTGACCCGGCCGCGTCAGTCGCGGCCGGCTTCCGGAACGAGCGCGACCAATGCCTGCAACTCTTTCGATCGAGAAAATTGCCGACTGGGCCGGCCGCCACCATCTCGCCGTCGGCGTGCTCGGCACGCTGATGTCGGTCGCGGCGCTCGGCATCAGCGCGGCGACGCTATGGGCCGCGCGCAGCGAGGTCGTGGAGCACGCGCGGGAAAACTCGCGCAACGTCGCCGCCGTGCTCGCGAGCGAGGTCGCACGCACCGTCGAGACGTCGAACAGCGCGCTCGCGTCGCTCGCGACCAATATTCGCAACCCGGCGATGGCCCGCATGAATGCCGGCTTGCGCCATGATCTGCTGTTCGAGCGCACGGCCGCGCAATACGTGACCGGCATGGGCGTGACCGACCGCTACGGACGACTGATCGACGGCTGCTGCGGCCCGTCGCACCGCTGGGATTTCAGCGATCGCGACTACTTCAAGGTCCATCGCGATTCGGACAGCGTGGGCCTCTACGTATCCCAGGCGTACCGTGCGCGCTCGCGCGGCGGCACCGAATCGATCGCGCTGTCGCGCCGTATCGAACAGCCGGACCATACGTTCGAGGGCATCGCGGTGGTCGCCATCGACCTCGCGTATTTCGACCGGCTGCTGTCGCGCCTGAACGTCGGGCCCCACGGCATCAGCGCGATCCTGCGCGCCGACGGCACGATACTCGCGCGCAACCCGCCGCTGAGCGATGGCCAGATGGTGCGCCTGCGTCGCTCGAAGGCGTTCGAACGGATGGTGCAGCACGAATCGGGCTTCTACGCGGCGCGCTCGAGCATCGATGGGACCTTGCGACTGTATACGTACCAGCAGGTGCCGGGCACGCCGCTGATCGCGGTGGTCGCGCCGGCCGAACAGGACGTGCTGGCCGACATCACGCGGCTGTCATGGAAGGTCGGCGTGTCGGCGTCCGTGATCGGTGCGCTGTTCTGCGCGGTCATGTGGCTGCTCGCGTTCGCGCTGCGCGACAACCTGCGCAAGCAGACGCTGCTCACCGACCTCACCCGCACCGATCCGCTGACCGGCCTGCACAATCGCCGCGCGCTCGACGCAGCGCTCGCCGACGAATGGCAGCGCCTGCAGCGCGGCAACGACGGCAGCCTGTCGATGCTGTTCATCGACGCCGATCACTTCAAGCAGTACAACGACCGCTACGGCCATGCGCAAGGCGATACCGCGCTGCGTTTTCTCGCCGAATGCATCCGCGCCCATACGCGACGGCGCGGCGATCTGGCCGCGCGCTACGGCGGCGAGGAATTCGTCGCCGTGCTGCCCGATACTGACGAAAGCGGCGCGGCGACCGTCGCGGAAGCGATTCGCGGCGCGGTGGAGCGCAACTGCCTCGACGGATTCGACGCGACGATGCCCGCGTTCACGGTCAGCATCGGCTGCGCGACCGCGCATCGCGGCCACCCGAAGTCCGTGCAGGCGCTGTCGCATCACGCGGACCTCGCGCTCTACACGGCGAAGCGCCAGGGCCGCAATCGCGTGTGCCGCGCGGACGCGAAATCGTTTGCGCAACCGGCTTGACCGTACCGCTTCGATCGTTCGTTTGAGCATACGCGACCCGCAAACGATTGGGCGATTCACACCCCCATATCCTTCATGTACCGTGCGCGCCATCCGGAACGCTATCGAATTACATGACAGGATGTGCAAGATGAGTAACAAGCCGTTGACCATTCGCGCGAAGTTGATGCTCGCGTTCGGGGTTCTGACCTGCGTCGTGCTGCTGGTGTCGGTGCTCGGCATCGTCTCCCTCAGCCGCGCGCATGGGAGGTTCTCGGACTACGTGAACGGCATCAACGCGCGCGCGACGCTCGCCGACCGCGTGCACGTCGCGGTTGACCGGCGCGCAATCGCCGCGCGCAACATCGTGCTCGCAGGCTCCGCAGCCGACGTCGAACACGAAAAGGAGGCGGCGCTGCAGGCGGACCGCGACGTCGGCACCCTGCTTCGCCAGTTGCGGCTCGCCGTCGGCCCGGGCACCGACGCGACCGACAAGGCGCGCGAACTCGTCAGACAGATCGACACGGTCGAGGCCAGCTACGGGCCCGTCGCGCGCGCGATCGTCGATGCCGCCGTGAACAACCGGCGCGATCAGGCGATCACGATGATCGACGAACAGTGCCGCCCGCTGCTGGTCCGGCTCGTCGCCGCGACCGACGCCTTTGCGACCTATTCGCGCGAGCGGGCCGCGCAGCTCGTGACCGACTCGGGCAACCGCTATACGTCGCAACGGCTGCTGCAGATCGCCATCTGCCTCGCCGCGGCGGTCGGCGCGATGGTGGCCGGCTGGGCGATCGCGCGCGACCTGGTCCGCTCGCTCGGCACCGAACCAGTGATGCTCAACGGCATCGCGCAGCGCATCGCGGCCGGCGACCTCGCCGGCAACGCCGCGAGCGCCGCCGCACCGCGCGGCAGCGTGCTGGCGTCGATGCACGAAATGCAGGCGAACCTCGTGCGGCTGATCGCGCAGGTCCGCGCCGCGTCGAGCAACGTCGCGGCGGGAGCGAGCCAGATCGCGTCCGGCAACGTCGACCTGTCGTCCCGCACCGAACAGCAGGCCGCATCGCTGCAGGAAACCGCCTCGAGCATGGAGCAATTGACGTCGACCGTGCGGCTGAACGCCGACAACGCCCAGCAGGCCAGAGCGCTGGCCGACAACGCGTCGCAAGTCGCACAGCGCGGCAACGTCGCGGTCGGATCGATGGTCGAGACGATGACCGACATCAGCGCCGGCTCGGCCAAGATCGCCGATATCACCGGGATCATCGAAAGCATCGCGTTCCAGACCAACATCCTCGCGCTGAACGCGGCCGTCGAGGCGGCCCGCGCCGGCGAGCAAGGGCGCGGCTTCGCAGTGGTCGCGAGCGAGGTCAGAAGCCTCGCCCAGCGCTCGTCGAGCGCCGCGAAGGAAATTCGCGAGCTGATCTCGCATTCGGTGGAGAAGATCGAAGACGGATCGCGCCTCGCGAACCACGCGGGCGACACGATGAGCCAGGTGACGCAGGCCGTCGCGCGGGTGACGGACATCATGGGCGAGATCGCGGCGGCGTCGAGCGAGCAAAGCCGCGGCATCGAGCAGGTCACGCTGGCGATCACACAGATGGATGAAGTCACGCAGCAAAACGCCGCGCTCGTCGAGGAAGCGGCCGCCGCATCCCGATCGCTCGAAGAACAGGGCAGCCAGCTGGCCAACGCAGTCGCGCTGTTTCGACTCGATGAGAGCGCAGCCCACGCGTAGCCGCACGCGGCCGGTTCATACTGGCCGCAAACGTTTTGCAGCACGAATTCACCAAATAGTGAGCATTCGGCCGCGTCGACCGCGACGCGCCACAATTCCTTAACGGCCGCGTCACGATCGCGCTCGACAATCCGCCATCTTCGACCTTCAGGATGGAGTCCGCATGATCGTGTCACCCCGCCGTTTTCCGCTGCACGTCGCAGCACTCGCGAGCGCGCTCGCACTGGCCGCCTGCGGCGGCGGCGACGACGTCGCATCGACCCCGGCGACCAGCGCCGCGATGCCGGCGCCGCCCGCCGACCCCGGCTTCGTCGACAGCGCACCGGTGCCGAGCGTGCCGGCGTTCGTCGACAACATCGCGACCAACCAGCGCGGCGACGCGCGCTATGCGACGTTGTCGACCAACGCCGCGGTGCGGGTCGTGAGCCGCTTCCTCGATCTGTGGCAGCCGTCGACGATGATCGTCGACGCGGGCGTGAACGCGCCGGCCAACGGCGCGTTTCCGGCGGTGGTGGCGTCGACGTGCTCGGGCCTGCCCAGCAGCGGCACGCCGTGCGGCACGATTCTGAACGGCACGGTGCTCGCCGCCAACGTTCAATACGTGGTCGACGCAACGACCGCACGCACGCAGCAGCAGGCCGATGCGGCCTACTTCGACGACCGGCGCGGCAAAGGCTACAGCGTGACCGACGGGATGGGCCCGCTCACCGACGCGTGGCGCACGGCCGCGCAGCAGACGACCAGCATCACCAGCGTGCCGGCCGATGCGACCACGGTGCTGTACAACGACGCCGGCAACAACACCGGCGTCGGCAGCAGCACCAACGCGAACTTCGGCAAGGTCGTCGATCTGCTCAACGAAATGGGCACCAACGCGTCGACCGAACCGTCGAAGCGCTTCTATAAATATGCGCGTCCGTACCGCTGGAGCGCCGCGGTCGTCGTCGCGCCGACGCTCGTGCCCGCCGAAAGCGCGACGCCCGCCACCGACGGCGGCTTCATCAGCGGCCACGAGGCCGAAGCGATGCGCGACGCGACGACGATGGCGTGGCTCGTGCCGGAGCGCTTCCAGGAGATGGTGAGCCGCGGCCTCGAACTCGGCGAGAACCGGATCCTCGCCGGCATGCATTCGCCGCTCGACGTGATCGGCGGCCGCATGCTCGCGCTGGCCATCAGCGCGGCGAACCTGACCGCCTACGCGAGCGACGCGCAGGCCGCGTACGGCCAGGCGCACCAGGCGCTGCAGCAGCTCACGGGAACGACCGACGTGACGTTCGCCGCGTTCGCGCATTCGGGCACCACGGCGACCGACCGGTTCGCCGATTACACCGCGAACCGGGCCGCGTTCCTGCGCCGCCTGACGTTCGGCTTCGGCGCGATCGAATCGACCGACGCGCCGCCCGTCGTGCCCAAGGGCGCCGAGGTGCTGCTGCAGACGCGCTTCCCGTACCTGAGCGCGGACCAGCGGCGGGTCGTGCTGAAGACCACCGAGCTGCCGTCGGGCTACCCGGTGATGGACGATGCGGAAGGCTGGGGCCGCCTGAACCTGTTCACCGCGGCCGACGGCTACGGCACGTTCAACGGCAACGTGGTCGTGTCGATGGACGCGTCGCGCGGCGGCTTCTACGCGGCCGACCAGTGGCGCAACGACATCGGCGGCGCCGGCAAGCTGACGCTGCAAGGCACCGGCACGCTGACGCTCGCCGGCAACAACAGCTACACGGGCGGCACGCAGGTGAACGGCGGCACGCTCGCCGCGGCGTCCGCGAGCGCGTTCGGCAACGGCGACGTGTACGTCGGCGCGGGCGGCGGCGTCCGGATCGCGGCGGCCGCGCCGGTCACGATCGCGACGCGTTACACGCAGCTCGCGAACACGACGCTCGAACTCGACATCGACGGCAAAGGCGGCGGCCGCCTGCGCGTCGGCGGCCCGCTCACGGTCGCCGGCGGCACGCTTCACGTGAAGTTCGTGAACGGCTATGCGCCGAAGGCCGGCGACACGATCGCGCTGATCGACGGCGCGGCGCTCGCCGCGAAGTTCGCGACGGTGACGGTCGACGGCTTCAAGGCAACGCCGGTTTATACGGCTACGGGCGTGTCGGTGGTGTTGTCGGCGTCCTGATCGGCGGTCCAGCCTCAGCGTGCCGCGCGGCCGTCGCGAGCACGCTGTGTGCGGGTCCCCATTTCATACCGGCCGGCACGCGCCTTGCTCGTCGCGACACGATCCACGGCATCTCCGAGGTATCGACGTGACGAGCCCATCAGCGCGCATCCATATCGGCATTTCCGGCTGGCGCTACGCCGGCTGGCGCGGCACCTTCTACCCGCAAGGGCTGAAGCAGGCCGACGAGTTGCGCTACGCAGCGAGCCGGCTGCAGACGATCGAGATCAACGGCACGCATTACAGCCTGCAATCGCTCGCCAGCTGGCGGCGCTGGTACGACGAAACGCCGCCCGGTTTTACGTTCGCGGTGAAAGGCGCACGCTATCTGACCCACATGCTGCGGTTTCGCGACGATACCGCGACGGTCGCGTGCGCGAACTTTTTCGCGCAGGGGCTGCTTGCGCTCAACGACAAGCTCGGCCCGCTCCTCTGGCAATTTCCGCCGTCGCTGCGATTCGACCCCGACCACATGGAACACTTCCTGGGCCTGCTGCCGCACGATACCGAAGCGGCGCTGGCGCTCGCGCAACGGCACGACGGGCGGGTCAGGACGCCCTATCTCGAGATCGACCGCAAGCGCGCATTGCGTCACGCGATCGAAGTGCGTCACGCGAGCTTCGTCGATCCGGCGTTCGTGAAGCTGCTGCGCCGGCACGCGGTCGCGCTGGTCGTGTCGGATTCGACGGAACCGTGGCCGCAGTTCGAGGACCTGAGCGCCGACTTCGTCTACATGCGGCTGCACGGCACCGAGACCAAATATTCGGGCGAGTACTCGGACGAGTCGCTCGACCGCTGGGCGCAGCGCATCGAAACGTGGAGCCGCGGCGCGCAGCCGGCCGACGCGCGCCTCGCCGCACCGGACCTCGCGCCGCCGCGCGCGCATGCGCGCGCCGTCTACTGCTACTTCGACAACGATACGAAGACGCGCGCGCCGTTCGATGCGCGGCGCCTGATGGCGCGCCTCGGCGTGCGGGCGCACGACGCGACCGTCGCAGCGGACAGCGCGCCGCAGGCTGAACCGCAACCGCAAGGAGAAGAACGATGACCCTGCTCATCTATCTGGTCGGATGGATCATTTTCATCGGCGGCGTCGCGTGGGGCTTGATCGCGCTGCACGTGTCGCAGCATGTCGTCGAGATCGTCGCCGTGATCCTGTTCGGCATCGCGGTGATCACGGGCGCCACGCGCGCGCGCAGCCGCGATCGCACCTAGGCGCGCGCGTCACGCGGCGTCGAGATAGGCGGCAAGCGCGTCGGGGCTCGCGGACGGAAACCCATCGGACAGATGCGCGAGAAACGCGGACACGCGCGCGCTCAACAGCCGCCGCGACGGATACAGCGCCCATAACGCGATGTCCGGCCCCGGCACGTCGCCCCAGCTGACGAGCGTGCCGGCCGCGAGGTCGCCGCTCACGAGCGACACCGGCAAGCACGCCGCGCCGCGCCCGAGGCGCACCGTATCGCGCACCATCACCAGCGACGACAGCCGCGCCACCGGTTCGAATGCGATGCGGGCGGGCCCGGTCGGCCCGATCACGTCCCACGCGGTGCGCAGGTCGTCGGCGGTGCGCACGACGGCCGGCGCGGCCGCGCCGTCGCCGGGCCGCGCGAGCGCCGGCGTCGCGACGACCGCCAGCCGGTCGCGCAGGAACACGCGCCCGATCAGCGTTGCGTCCGGGTCGGGATTCACGCGGATCACGAGGTCGTAGCCTTCTTCGATCATGTCGACCGGCCGGTCGTCGGTCGTCACTTCCAGTCGCACCTCCGGATACTTCAACGCGAACGTCGCGACGAGCTTGCCCATCGCCAGCTGCGAGAACAGCATCGGCGCGCTGATGCGCAGCCGGCCGCGCGGCCGCTCGCCGCCCGACGCGATCGCGGCGGCGCTGGCTGGGTGAGTGGGGAGCGTTGGGGGCGGTGCTGGCGCGCTAGCGCCTGCGCCGATGCGGCGATACGCCGGGACGCGCTGGCATGCGATGCGCGGTAAGGCGATGCGCCGTGCTGCGACGCGGTGCGGGTGGTCTGATGCGGCTGAACGCTGTCGAGCCGGTCGTCATCGGCAGCCGGTTCGCGGCGATCGCCGCGACCGATCCACCACCGCGATGGGCGCGATCGCCGCCATCACGGCAAAACGCCCCGCGCATCGACCACCCCACATCGCCGCATTCGCGACCCAAGCAGCCGCGTGACGGCCTCCCTATAATCGGACCTTTCGCCGCGTTCGCGCGCGATGACGCAGCACTTCCCATTCCGAGCAACACCCTTCGCCTCTGGAGACGAGATGACCCTCCCCGCCGTTCCGTTCGCCGAATCGTTCGATCTCGAAGCCGCATTCGACGACGTATCCGAATACTGGTCGCCCAAGGTGGTCGCGCAGGTCAACGATCAGTACGTCAAAGTCGCGAAGGTGCGCGGCCGGCTCGTGTGGCACGACCATGTCGGCGAAGACGAGCTGTTCTTCGTCGTGCGCGGGCACCTGAAGATCGAGTATGAAGGCGGCCGCGTCGTCGATCTGCCCGCCGGCTCGATGCACGTGGTGCCGCGCGGCACGCTGCACAACCCGATCGCCGAAGAAGAATGCTGGATCGTGCTGATTGAGCCCGTGCAGACGAAGCACACCGGCGACGTGCAGTCGCCGTTGACGCGCACCCTCGACGAGCAGCTCGGTCAGCCGCAGCCGCGCTGAATTCGCGCGCGTCGCGGGCAGCGCAAGCCAGCGCGCGACGGGCGGTGCACGCGGTTCGATAGCGCGCGCCCGCAGCGAACGCGCGTCCCGTTACCGCGGACATCATATGTATCCAGCACGCGGGTACGCGCACGCGGCACCGCGAGCTGGTCGCGGCTCGGGCGGCCGGCGCTTCGGGCGCACGCTGCCGCACGCAGCACCTCGCGCAGTACCTCGCGCAGTACCTCGCGCAGCACCTCCCGCAGCAAGCCCCGCCAACCGCCCCGCCCGCCTCAGCCGCGCACCGCCGCGATGCCGTCGAGTTCGCGCATCGCATCGTCCGGCAGCGTCAGCGCGCCGGCGGCCAGATTCTCGCGCAGATGAGCGACCGACGACGTGCCCGGAATCAGCAGGATGTTCGGCGCGCGGCGCAGCAGCCACGCGAGCGCGGTCTGCATCGGCGTCGCGCCGAGCCGCTCGGCGACCGCGTCGAGCGTCGACGACTGCAACGGGTTGAAGCCGCCGAGCGGAAAGTACGGGACGTACGCGATGCCGTCGCGTGCGAGCGCGTCGATCAGGCCATCGTCGTCGCGATGCGCGAGGTTGTAGTGGTTCTGCACGCACGCGATGTCGCAGATCCGCCGCCCTTCGGCGATCTGCGCGGCCGTCACGTTGCTCAGCCCGATGTGCCGCACGAGGCCCTTCCGCTGCAGTTCGGCGAGCGCGCTCAGCGGCGCCTCGATCGAGCCTTCGGCCGGCCCGTGCACGTCGAACATGATGCGCAGGTTGACGACGTCGAGCACGTCGAGGCCCAGGTTGCGCAGGTTGTCGTGCACGGCCGCAGCGAGCGCGTCGGCGGCGAAGGCCGGCAGCCACGAGCCGTCGTCGCCGCGCGTTGCGCCGACCTTGGTCACGATCAGCAAATCGTCGCGATACGGGTGCAGCGCGTCGCGAATCAGCTGGTTCGTCACATGCGGGCCGTAGAAGTCGCTGGTGTCGATGTGGTCGACGCCCGCTGCCACGGCTTCGCGCAGCACGGCAAGCGCGGCGTCGCGATCCTTCGGCGGCCCGAACACGCCGGGCCCGGCCAGCTGCATCGCGCCGTAGCCGAGACGGTGAACGCGCCGGCCGGCGATGGCGAACGTGCCCGATTGAACGATGGGGGACATGATCGTGCTCCTGTTTTCGAATGACAGAACGCAGGTTACGCCGCCCCACACTGCGCGATAACCCGTCATAATCTGCACGACCTGTACGAAAGGACGAACAATGCAAGTCGATCTGGGCGATCTGAACGCGTTCGTGGCGGTGGCGCGCGCGAAGGGCTTCCGCGAGGCCGCGCGGCTGGCCGATGCGAGCGCGTCGGGGCTCAGCGAGGCGGTGCGCCGGCTGGAGGCGCAATTGGGGGTCCGGCTGCTGCACCGGACGACGCGCAGCGTGTCGCCGACCGAAGCCGGCGAGCGTCTGCTGGCGCGGCTCACGCCCGCGCTGAGCGAGGTGCAGGCCGCGCTCGACGTGGTGAACACGTTCCGCGAGCGGCCGGTCGGCACGCTCAAGCTCAATGTGCCGACCAGCGCGGCGCGGCTCGTGCTGCCGTCGATCATCCCGCGCTTTCTCGACGCGTATCCGGAGATCCGGCTCGACATCGTCGCGGACGAGAGCTTCGTCGATATCCTGGCAGCCGGCTGCGACGCCGGCATACGCTACGACGACCGCCTCGAACAGGACATGATCGCCGTGCCGATCGGTCCGCGCTCCCAGCGCTTCGCGACCGCCGCGGCGCCCGCCTATCTCGCGCGGCGCGGCCGGCCGGCCCATCCGCGCGAGCTGCTCGACCACGCGTGCCTGCGCGGCCGCTTCGCGAGCGGCGCGATGCCGGCTTGGGAGTTCGAGCGCGACGGCGAAGTGGTGCGCGTCGAGCCGTCGGGGCCGCTCGTCGTGCAGATCGGCGGCGCCGTCGATCTCGTCGTCGACGCCGCATGCGCGGGCGTCGGCATCGTCCACCTGTACGAAGACTGGCTCGCGCCGCAGCTCGCGAGCGGCGCGCTCGAGCCGGTGCTCGACGCGTGGTGGCGGCCGTTCTCCGGCCCGTATCTGTACTATCCGGGCCGGCGCTTCGTGCCCGCGCCGCTGCGCGCCTTCGTCGACTTCATCAAGGCCGACGCAGCGTAGCGCATGACGCGGCGCGGGTGTCCCCGCCCGCGCCCGCCTTCCGCCCCACAAGCCCCCCACCTCTACACAAGCCGCACCGCCAGCGCCGCCACGAGCGCCGGCAGCATCACACACGCGCCGATCGCCAGAAACTTCCCCGCGCTCACTTGCAGCCCGTCGCGCCGGATCGCCGCGAGCCACAGGATCGTCGCGAGCGAGCCGGTGACGGACAGGTTCGGCCCGAGATCGACGCCGATCAGCAGCGCATCGACCACCGGCTGCGGGCTGTGCGCGACGCCCACGATCGCGCCGGCGACGAGCCCCACCGGCAGGTTGTTGACGAGGTTCGACGCCAGCGCGATGGCGACGCCCGACGCAGCCGCCGCATGCGCCGTACCGCCGGCCGTCAGCGCGCGCAGCAGCGCCGCCAGCGCATCCACCGCGCCGGTCCGCTCGAGCGCCTCGACCAGCACGAACAGTCCGGCCACGAGCGGCAGCACGCTCCACGAAATCGCGCGCAGCGTCGGCCCGCAGGCCGCGCGATCGCGCGCCAGCACACAGGCCGCGGTCAGCGCGCCGGCCAGCGCGGTCGGCAACCCGAGCGGCCGGTCGAGCAGCGACACGATCATCAAGGCGGCGGCCGTCGCCGCGATGCCGGCCAGCGCGATGCGCGCGCCCGCGCTCAGCGAGGGCACCGGCAGATCGCGCGCGCAATGGCCGCGCAACGCGTGACGCTGCGTCGCGCGCAGCATCGCGTAGGTGCACGCGATCGACGCGACGGACGGCAGCGCGAAGCGTGCGAGCCAGGTGCCGAGCGCGGGCATGTGCGCACCGTACAGCACGAGATTCGCGGGGTTCGAGATCGGCAGCACGAAGCTCGCCGCGTTCGCGACGAACGCGCAGACGTACAGCAGCGGCAGCGGGTCCGTCTTCGCGCGGCGCGCGGCCGCGAACACGGCCGGCGTCAGCACGACGGCGGTCGCGTCGTTCGACAGGAACACGGTCGTGACGGTCCCGACCAGATAGACGAGCGCGAACAGCCGCCGCGGCGAACCACGCGCGCCGTTCACGACGTGGGCCGCGACCCAGTCGAACAACCCCTCGCGCCGCGCGACTTCGGACAGCAGCATCATCCCGGTCAGGAACAGGTACACGTCGCCGCCTTTCGCCACGGCCGCGAGCGCCGCGTCGGCGGGCAACAGGCCGAGGGCGACCAGCAGCACCGCGCCGGCCACGGCCCAGATCGCCTCGGGCCAGCCGAACGGCCGTACGATCACGCCGGCAGTCGCGAGCGCGGCGATCGACCACGCGAACGGAGCGAAATTCATCGGCATACCGGGCGGCTGCAATGGATCGACGCGCGCTTCATCGCGATGCGACCGGCAGGTCGGCCGGCTCACCGCCGTCCGCGCCGCCCGGCGGCTTGCCGCACGCCGCGCGCAGCGAGCGCGCGTAGCCGAGCCACAGCGCGAGCGAACCGGTCGACACCGCGCCCAGCACGACGAACGCGACCGGATAACCGTAATGCTGCGCGAGTACGCCGCCGAGCGCCGGGCTGAGCGCCGCGCCGATGCCCTGCACGGTCGCGACCGCGCCCTGCCCGGCGTTCACGTGGCCCGTGCCGTCGAGCAGGCGCACGACGAGCGCCGGCACGACGACGCTTTGCAGGCCGGCGCCGATCCCGTCGAGGATCTGCACCGGCCACACGCCGGCCTCGCTCATCAGCGCGGCCGCGAGCACGCCGCGCAGCGGCAGCGCCAGATACGACAGCAGCAGCACGCACCAGTATCCGTGCGCACGAATCAGCCGCGGCGCGCACCACGCCGCCGCGATCATCACGCATTGCGCGATCACGATGGTCTGCGCGGTAAACACACTCGGATCGCTGCGGTGCGCGGCGACGACGCCCATCCCGTACAGCGGCAGCATTGCCGCGTTGCCGAGATGGAACAGCGCGAGCGACGCGCTGAGCAGCACCAGCGGCCGGTTCGCGGCCACCGAGCGCCACGCGCGCGCAGGCGGCGCCGCGCCGCCGCCCGAGCGGCCACGATCCGACGCCGGCTCGCCGCGCGCGCGGCCGGCTGCGTCGTCCGGCATCGCGAGGCCGCGCGCGCACGCATGGTCGATCGCCCGCGCCGGAATCGCGCACGCGCTCGCGATCGCGAGCACCGCGAACGCGGCGACGAGCGCGAACACGGCATCGAATCCCGCGTGCCAGCCGAGCCAGCCGGCGAGTGCGGCGCCGACCACGTTGCCGGCGTGATTCGCCATCTGGTTGCGGCCGAACTGGCGGTCGAAGCCCTGTCTGCGCGCGATGCCGAGCGTCATGCCGGCGATGGCCGGCGCGAGCGCCGCGCCGCACACGGCGGCCACGACCTGCGATGCGGCGACGGCCGCGTAGCCGTCGGCGAAACGCAGCGTCATCGACGCGAGCGCGGTCGCGGCCGTCGCACAGACGATCAGCAGCCGCTTCGCGCGCAGCGCGTCGACGAGCGCGCCGGCGGCCGGCGTCGCGGCCATCGCCGCGAGCCCGGCGAGCGTCATCACGGAGCCGATCGCGTCGGCACTCCACCCGCGCGACAGCAGGATCACGCCGGCGAACGGGCCGATCCCGGCCTGCACGTCGGCGATGAAGAAGTTGAGCGCCTCGAGCGCGCGCGCCGGCCGCATGGTCGCCGCGCGTTCAGTCGGCCGGCGCATCGACGAGCTCGGCGATCTCGACGACGTCGATCGTCGTGCCGTGCGGCGTGACGACCGCGTCGCCCCACACCTGTACGTGCGTGCCGGGACGCAGGTAGTCGGCGAGTTCGGCGGCCGCGTGCGGCGGCATGCGCAGCGCCGCGCCGCTCGTCAGCAGCGCGCCGTTGCACTCGCCGCGCGGGCCATGCAGCGCGAACGCGATCTGGCCGCACACGTCGATCGGCTCGCGTGCGGGATGCGGCCGCGCGTGCGGTTCGGGGCCGGGGCCGGTATCGACCAGCTCGGCGCCGTCGCGAGCGGTCAGCTGCACGGCCGACACCATGTCGGCGCCGCGCGGCTTGACGCCGCGCACGCGGATGCGATCACCGCACGCGACGTGCCGTACCAGCGCGCGGCCGAGATGCGGCGGCACATGAACCTGCAGTTGGCCGTCGAGGATCAGCCCGTCGACTTCGCCATGCGGGTTGAGCAGGAACTGCGTGACGCGGCCGCGCGTTTCGGGCAGGCACGCCGGATCGATCCAGTGCATCGTGGGGTCCTCATCGGGGTGTCGCCGCAGGCGTCGCACCGAGGGCCGCGGCACACGCTGCGGCGGCCGGGCGGCGCGCAGCGTCGAACGCGCGGCGACGGAGGCGTGACGGACCGCGACGACGGGTTGCGGTCCGCCTCTCTTTGCAAACGCCGTGCCAGTGCGCACGGGCCCGCGCGGCCGTGCGGCGATCGCGGCGGTCACGCCCCAGGTGTCGGAAAGACGGACAGCAGCAGCCGGCCGGTGTCGGGAAACCCGACACCCGCTGCGCCGTTCAGTCGTCGCGCTCGATGCCGAGGCTCGCCATCCGCGCGTACAGCGACTGACGGCCGATGCCGAGCTGCCGCGCCGCCTGCGCGCGATTGCCGTTCGCGAGCGCCAATGCGCGCAGGATCGCGGCGCGCTCGACCGTCGCGAGCGCATCGGGCAGCGGCTGGTCGAACAGGAACGCGGGCAGCGCGTCGTCCGCGGGCCACGCCAGCGCCGGCGCTGATGCCACGCCGAGCGCGAGATCGGCCGCGCCGATCGCAGGCCCGGGCGCGAGCGCTGCCGCGCGCTCCATCACGTTGCGCAGTTCGCGCACGTTGCCGGGCCAGCGGTGGGCCAGCAGCGCACGCTGCGCATCGTTGGTCAGATGCAGCACACGCGCGCCGGCCGCGCGCTCGAGAAAATGCGCGGCGAGCGGCAGGATGTCGGCGACCCGCTCGGCGAGCGGCGGCAGATGCAGCGGGATCACGTTCAGCCGGTAGAACAGGTCTTCGCGGAACCTGCCGTTCGCCACCGCGGCCGCGAGGTCGCGGTGCGTCGCGGCCACCACGCGGAGGTCGATCGTCGTCGGCCGGTCGGCGCCGAGCGGCGTCACCTGACGCTCCTGCAGCGCGCGCAGCAGCTTCGCCTGCATCGCGGCCGGCATGTCGCCGATTTCGTCGAGGAACAACGTGCCGCCGTCGGCCTCGACGAGCCGCCCCGCGCGATCCGCATGCGCGCCGGTGAACGCGCCGCGGCGATGGCCGAACAGTTCGCTCTCGAGCAGCTCGGCCGGCACGGCCGCGCAGTTCACCGCGACGAACGGCCCGGCATGCCGCGCCGACGCCGCGTGCAGCACGCGCGCGGCCACTTCCTTGCCGGTGCCGGTTTCGCCGGTGATCAGCACCGTCGCGTCGCTGGTCGCGGCGCGGCCGAGCTGCTTCTGCACGTCGCGCATCGCGGCGCTCGCGCCGAGCAATCGCGGCCGGTCCGACGCGCTCTCGCCCGCGAACCGGGCCGGTTCGGCGTCGCCGACCGGCAGCGGCGCATGCGCGGACACGATGCGCTCGAGCAGGCGCGCGATGTCGTCCCGCCCGACCGGCTTCGTCAGATGATCGAACGCGCCGAGCCGCATCGCGTCGATCGTGTTGTCGCTGGTCGCATGGGCGGTCAGCATCACGACCGGAATCGCGGCGAGCGCCGGGTCGTCGCGCAATTGCGCGAGCACCGCGAGGCCGTCGAGGTCCGGCAGCCGGAAGTCGAGGAACACGCAATCGACGCGCGCGCCGTCGCGCAGCGTCGCGAGCGCCGCGCGCGCGGATGCGGCCTCGACGACCCGATGACCGAGATCGCCGAGGGTTTCCGCGAGGCCGTCGCGGAATGCGGCGTCGTCGTCGACGATCAGGATGCTTGCCATGGGATCTCGATCACGAAGGAAGCGCCGCGCGGCGTCGTGTCGACCCACGCGCGGCCGCCGTGCGCCGCGGCCACTTCGCGCACGACCGCGAGGCCGAGGCCGGTGCCGTCCGCCCGGCCCGTCACGAACGGCTCGAAGATCCGCTCGCGCTGCGCGTCGGGAACGCCTGGCCCCGTATCGGACACCGTGAAGCGGAGCATCGCGCGCCCGTCGGCCGTCGAGCGCGCGGCCGCGACCGCGACCGCACCGCCGTCGCCCGCGTGGCGCAGCGCGTTGAGCAGCAGGTTGTCGAGCGCACGGCGCATCTGCTCCGCGTCGAACGCCGGGCCGTCGGCGGGCGCCGCGAAGCGCTCGCCCCGCCCGTCGGGCGTGCACGTCACGGCGATGGATTGCCGCTGCGCGAGCTCGCGATGCGCATCGACCACCTGCGGCAGCCACGTGTCGAGATCGACGCGCGTCGCGTGCGGGCTCACCGGCTGGGTCAGCGCGAGCAGGCCCGACAGTTGTGCGTCGATGCGGGCGATCTGCGCGAGGATGATGCGCAGCGCCTCCTGCTGCCGGCTCACGTCGCCGGCGAGCGCATTCTCCGCCTTCAGCCGCATCGCGCCCATCGGATTGCGGATTTCGTGCGCGAGCTGTGCAGCCAGCTTGCCGAGCATCGCGAAGCGCTCGGCCTGCACGAGCCGCGCGCCGAGTTCGCCGGCCTGCTGCTGCAGGCGTTCGGCCCGTCGCGTGCGCGCGTTGAACGCGTCGATGATGCGGTCGAGATCGGGCTCGCCCACGCGCGGCAGCTGCGCGTCGCGGCCCTCGGTCGACAGCGCCGCCTCGATGCGGCCGAGCTTGCGGTTCCAGCCGCGCAGCGCGAACGCGAGCGCCGCCGCGATCACGAGCAGGACCGCGAGCACCGCCGCCAGCGCCGTCGCGAGCAACTCGCCATGCCGGCCGAGCGGCGGATGCGCGCGGGTCAGCATCCACGCGAACAGCCCCGGCATGCCGGGCACCGGGCAGGCCGCCGCGACGACCGCGTCCTGCGCGCCTTCGACCACGCTGGTCGACGCGATGCCGATCGCCGCGCTCGCGCGCAGCGTCCGCACGATCAGCGGCGTTTCGGCCTCCGGCACGTCGCGCTTGATGCCGCTGCCCTGATAGGTCGGAAACGCATACGCGACGAAGCGGCCGTCGGCGTCGGCGCCGCTGCGCGTCCAGAAGCCGCCTTCGACGTCCGGCGTGCGGGCGAGCACGATGTCGAGGACGGCGTGCATCCGGTCGGCGTCCGGCTGCGCGCCGGGCGGCGAGCCCGCGCCCGCGTAGCGCGACGCGACCGCTGCACACGCCGCCGCGGCCTGGGTGCGTGCGTCGGCGACCTGCTCGCTCGCGGCGGAACGCGTGACGATCCACACGAGCGCGACGAGCGTCGCGCACAGCACGGCAACGAGTGCCCACAACATCACGAGCTGGTTGGAAAACGACGGGCGCTTCATGGGGTCCGGCGGGGTTCCGGCGAAAAGGCGATCGCGACAGGATAGCGTAAAGCCTGCCGACCACCCAGGCGCGGGCCGGGCCGGGCTGGCGCGTCGGGCCCCCGCCGACGCGCCCGCGCCGTCAGCGCCGGTTCGAGCGCGACACCACGTCGATCCACACGGCCAGCACCAGCACCGCGCCCTTCACGATCATCTGCCAGTACGCGTCGACGTCGAGCATCGACATCCCGTTGTCGAGGCTCGCCATCACGAGCGCGCCGATCAGCGCGCCGTACACGGTGCCCGACCCGCCGCGCATCGACGTGCCGCCGATGAAGCACGCGGCGATCGCGTCGAGCTCGCCCATCGTGCCGGCCGACGGCGAGCCGGCCGCGAGCCGCGCGGTGTTGACGATGCCGGCAAACGCGCACATCAGCCCCATCAGCGCGAAGATCGCGAGCTTCACGCGATCGGTGTCGACGCCGGACAGGCGCGTGGCCTCCAGGTTCGAGCCGACCGCATAGATGCGCCGGCCGAACACCGTCTGCGTCGCGATCCACGAGAACACGCCGAGCAGCGCGAGCAGCAGCAGCACCGGCACCGGAATGCCGCCGTAGCGATCGAGCGTCGCGACGAACGCGAACAGCACGGCGCCGGCGCCGACGACCTTCGCGACGTCCTGCCACGGCGGCACGACCGCGAGCCGGTAGCGGCGCCGCGTGCCGCGCTGCCGCACGACCAGCAGCGCGACGAGCGCGAACAACAGCACCGCGAGGCCGTCGCCCACCGCGCGCGGCAGATAGCCCTGGCCGAGGAACACGAAGCCGTCGGACACCGGCGCGATCGTCGAGCCGCCGGTCACGCCGAGCAGGATCCCGCGGAACGCGAGCATCCCGCCGAGCCCGACGATGAACGACGGCACGCGCCGATAGGTCGACCACCAGCCATTGAACAGCCCGACCAGCACGCCGAGCGCGAGCACCGCCGGCACCGTCGCGGCCACCGGCCAGTGGCGGTTGACGTCGAGGATCGCCGCGACGCCGCCGAGCAGCCCGAGCAGCGAGCCGACCGACAGGTCGATCTCGCCGGCGATGATGACGAACACCATCCCGCACGCGAGCATGCCGGTGATCGACATCTGCCGCAGCAGGTTCGAGACGTTGCGCGGCGTGACGAACGCGCCGTCGGTCAGCACCGAGAAGAACGCCCAGATCGCGACGACCGCGAACAGCAGCGCGAGCACCTTGTAGCGCACGAAGATCTGCCGCAGCGGATGGCCGCGCAGGCGGCGCGCGTCGGCGTCCGGCGGCACGGCGGAAGAGGAGGAAAGTTCGGTATTCATGTCGCACTCGCTGCAATGGGTTCGGCCGGACGCCGCGCGGGCTTCAGCGCGGCGCCGAGAATCTGTTCCTGCGTGAGACCGTCGTTCGCGAAATCGCCGCGCAGCTCGCCTTCGCCGATCACCAGCACGCGATCGGCGAGCCCGAGCACTTCCGGCAGCTCCGACGACACGACGATCAGCGCGACGCCGCGCCGCGCGAGCGCGAAGATCAGCCGGTAGATCTCGGCCTTCGCGCCCACGTCGACGCCGCGGGTCGGCTCGTCGAGGATCAACACCTGCGGGTCGGCGAGCAGCATCCGCGCGAGCACCGCCTTCTGCTGGTTGCCGCCCGACAGGCTCGCGATCGGCAGGAACGGATGGGCGGCGCGCACCGACAGCCGCTGCATCTCGGTGCGGATCGCGTCGAGCTCGGCGGCCGCGTCGATCCGGCCGCGCGTGGCGAACCGGCGCAGCACCGACAGCGTGATGTTGTGGCCGACGCCGAGCTGCGGCACGATCCCGTGACGCTTGCGATCCTCGGGCACCATCGCGATGCCCGCGCGGATCGCATCGGCCGGCGAGCGGATCGCGAGCGGCCGGCCGTTCATTCGCACGGTCGCCGTGCTCGCCCCCGGATACGCGCCGAAGATCGCCTGCATCAGCTCCGTGCGGCCCGCGCCGACGAGCCCCGCCACGCCGAGGATCTCGCCGCGCCGCACGCTGAACGACACGTCGTCGACGCGCTTGCGGCGCGGGTTGGCGACGTCGTGACAGGTCACGTTGCGCGCTTCGAGCACGACCTCGCCGATCTCGTGCGGCTCGCGCGGATACAGGTTGCCGATGTCGCGCCCGACCATCATCGAGATGATCCGGTCGGTGCTCAGCGCGCGCATCGGCTCGGTCGCGACGTGGCGGCCGTCGCGGATCACGGTCACGGTGTCGCACACCGCGTCGATCTCGTCGAGCTTGTGCGAGATGTACACGCACGCGACGCCGCGGCGCTTCAGGTCGCGCACGATGTCGAGCAGGATGCGCGTTTCCGCGGCGCTCAGCGACGACGACGGCTCGTCGAGGATCAGCAGCTTCGCGCGCTTGTTGAGCGCCTTCGCGATCTCGATCAGCTGCTGGTGGCCGCCGCCGTAGTTCATCACCGGCTGCGCGACGTTGATCGCGTCGATGCGCAGCTCGCGCAGCAGCGCCTCCGAGCGGCGCACCATCTCCGCGTAGTGCATGCGGCCGCCCGGCAGCGTGATCTCGTTGCCGAGGAAGATGTTCTCCGCGACCGACAGCTCGGGCACGAGCATCAGCTCCTGGTGAATGATCACGATGCCCGCGCGTTCCGTGTCGCGCACGCCGGACGCGACGAGCGGCGCGCCTTCCCAGCGGATCTCGCCGTCCCACGTGCCGTGCGGATACACGCCCGACAGCACCTTCATCAACGTCGACTTGCCGGCGCCGTTCTCGCCGCACAGGCCGACGCATTCGCCGGGGCGCACGGTCAGGTCGATGCCGTCGAGCGCCTTCACGCCGTCGAATGCCTTGACGATGCCGCGCATCGTCAGCAAGGGTTCGGTCATACGTTCATTGCCTCGCAATCGGCACGCGGCCGCGCACAGGGCCGGCCGCGTGCAGCGCGCCGCGCGCGCCGTTACTGGCTCGCCAGCTGCGCCTGGGTGTAGAAGCCGTCCTTCACGACGATGTCGACGTTGCGCTTGGTGAGCAGCGTCGGCTGCAGCAGCACCGTATCGACCTTCTTCCTGCCGTTGTCGTACTGCGCGTTGAACGCGGGCTTCGTGCCCTTCGCGAGATCGACCGCGAGCTTCGCGGCTTCGCTCGCGATCAGCTTCAGCGGCTTGTAGACGGTCATCGTCTGCGTGCCGCCGATCACGCGCTTGACCGCGGCGAGATCCGCGTCCTGCCCGGACACCGGCACCTTGCCGGCCAGATGCTGGGCGGCGAGCGCCTGGATCGCGCCGCCGGCGGTGCCGTCGTTGGACGCGACGATCGCATCGATCTTGTTGTTGTTGGCGGTCAGCGCGTCCTCGACGATGCGCAGCGCGGTCGAGGCGCTCCACTCGGGCACCCATTGCTGGCCGACCACCTTGATGTCGCCGCGATCGATCGCCGGCTTCAGCACCTTGAGCTGCCCTTCGCGCAGCATCTTCGCGTTGTTGTCGGTCGGCGCGCCGCCGAGCAGGAAGTAGTTGCCCTTCGGCTTCGCGTCGAACACGCCCTGCGCCTGCAGTTCGCCGACCTTCTCGTTGTCGAACGAGATGTAGGCGTCGACGTCCGCATCGAGGATCAGCCGGTCGTACGACACGACCTTGATGCCGGCCTTCCTCGCTTCGGCGACGACGTTGCCGAGCGTCTTCGAGTTGAACGGCACGATCACGATCACGTCGACGCCGCGCGAAATCAGGTTCTCGATCTGCGAAATCTGCCGCTCCTCGCTCGCATCGGCCGACTGCACCGACACCTTCGCGCCGAGCTTGGTTGCCGCCGCAACGAAATAGTCGCGGTCGCGCGACCAGCGCTCGACGCGCAGATCGTCGATGCAGAAGCCGATCTCGGGCTTGTCCTTGCTCGCATGCGCGAGCGGTGCGCCCAGTGCGAGGATCGCCAGCGCAGCGGCGCCGGCAAGCGAACTCAATACGGTACGACGCGTCACGGATTGCATGTCTCCACTCCTTGTTATGGAACCACCTTACGAACGCCGGGCGGCCGTCGGAACGGGCCGCCCGCATCGAGTCGTCGCCGGGCGCGTCATGCGCCCGTCGCGAACACCGGTTCGAGCGCGCGGTACAGCGCGCGAAACGTCGGCCGCCGCACGTCGCGATACCACGCGTGCCGCTCGCGATCCGGCTCGCGCACCGCGACCACCGGCGGCTGCGGGCACACGTCGTCGAGCGACGCGGCGGGTTCGCACGCAAGCTGTGCGAGGCGCGCGGCGCCCAGCGCCGGGCCGACTTCGCCGCCCTCGCGCAGCGTCAGCGCGCGGCCGCTCAGGTCGGCGAGCATCTGGGTCCAGTACGCGCTGCGCGAGCCGCCGCCGATCACCGTGATGTGCTCGGGCGCGAGACCTGCCGCATGCAGCGCGTCGATGCCGTCGAGCAGCGCGAAGCCGACGCCTTCGAGCGTCGCATTGGCCAGATCGGCGCGCCGCGTGTCGGGCGTGAGCCCATAGAACACGCCCTTCGCGTTCACGTCGTTGTGCGGCGTGCGCTCGCCGCTCAGATACGGCAGGAACCACGGGCGCGCGTCGCGCGCGTTCGCTTCCGCGTCGGCGAGCAGCGCCGCCACGCCTTCGTAGCCGGTCAGTTGCGCGGTGAAGTCGATGCAGCCAGCCGCGTTCAGCATCACCGACATCAGATGCCACGTGTCGGGCAACGCGTGACAGAAGCTGTGCACGGCCGACTCCGGGTTCGCGCGAAAGCCGTCCGACACCGCGAAGTACACGCCCGACGTGCCGAGCGACAGCAGCGCATCGCCGGGCCGCACGATGCCGACGCCGACCGCGCCGGCCGCGTTGTCGCCGCCGCCCGCCACCACCGGGATCTCGGGCAGCCCGAGCGTGCGGGCCACCGCCGGCAGCAGCGTGCCGGTCACGCGATTGCCTTCGAACACCGTCGGCATCTGGGCGCGCGACAGTCCGCACGCGGCGAGCAGCGTGTCGTCGTAGTCGCGCTTCGCGACGTCGAGCCACAGCGTGCCGGCGGCATCCGACGCATCGGTCGCGAACGCGCCGGTCAGCCGGTAGCGCAGATAGTCCTTCGGCAGCAGCACGTGGGCGATGCGCGCGAACACGTCCGGTTCGTGACGGCGCACCCACAGCAGCTTGGGCGCGGTGAAGCCCGGCATCGCGATGTTGCCGGCCACCGCGCGCAGCGTCGGCGCGGCGCGTTCGAGCTCCGCGCATTCCGCGTCCGCGCGGCCGTCGTTCCAGAGGATCGCGGGGCGCAGCACGTCGCCGTGCGCGTCGAGCAGCGTCGCGCCGTGCATCTGGCCGGTCAGCCCGAGCGCGACGATGTCGCGCGCATCGATGCCGGCCGCGCGCGCGTGGGCGACGAGCGCCGCGAGCGCGCCGCATGCGGCGTCCCACCAGTCGCCCGGCGCCTGCTCGGACCAGCGCGGATGCGGCCGGCTCACCGTCAGCGCGTGGCTGGCGGATGCGCGCACCGCGCCGTCGCGGTCGAGCAGCACCGCCTTCACGCCCGACGTGCCGAGATCGAGTCCGATGTACATGGCGTCAGCGCAGCGCGTAGATCGCCTGGTTCACGATGTTCTCCAGCCGCTCCTGCGCGCCGCTCACGTGCTGCGGGTTCACGCCGCGCGCGAGCGCGTCGTCGGCGAGCGACTGCAGCGTGTAGCCGCCCGACAGGATCTTGCGGCCGAACGCGTCGTCCCACTGCGCGTAGCGCTGCCGGCGCAGCGCGTCGAGCCGGTCGTTCTCGACCAGCACCGCCGCGCGTTCGAGCGCGAGCGCGAGCACGTCGATCGCGCCGACGTGGCCGTAGAACAGGTCTTCCGCCGCGACGCTCTGGCGCCGCACCTTCGCGTCGAAGTTCATCCCGCCGGTCGTGAAGCCGCCGTGCCGCAGGATCTCGTAGAACGCGAGCGTCAGCTCCTCGACGCTGTTCGGGAACTGGTCGGTGTCCCAACCGTTCTGCGGATCGCCGCGGTTCGCGTCGACGCTGCCGAACACGCCGAGCGCGAACGCATTCGCGATCTCGTGATGGAACGAATGGCCGGCGAGCGTCGCATGGTTCGCCTCGATGTTCACGCGGATCTCGTCCTGCAGGCCGTACTGCACGAGGAAGCCGTGCACCGTGGCGACGTCGTAGTCGTACTGGTGCTTGGTCGGCTCCTGCGGCTTCGGCTCGATGAGCAGCGCGCCGTCGAAACCGATCCGGTGCTTGTGCTCGACCACCATCGACAGGAACCGCGCGAACTGGTCGCGCTCGCGCTTCAGATCGGTATTGAGCAGCGTCTCGTAGCCTTCGCGGCCGCCCCACAGCACGTAGTTCTCGCCGCCGAGCCGGTGCGTCGCGTCGAGCGCGTGACGCACCTGCGTCGCGGCCCATGCGAACACGTCGGGATTCGGGTTGGTCGCCGCGCCGGCCGCGAAGCGCGGATGCGAGAACAGGTTCGCCGTGCCCCACAGCAGCCGCACGCCGCTCGCCTGCTGGCGCTCGCCGAGATAGTCGACCATCCGCGCGAAATTCGCAGCGTACTCGCGCAGGTTGTCGCCTTCCGGCGCGACGTCGGTGTCGTGGAACGTGTAGAACGGCGTGCCGAGCTTCGAGAAGAATTCGAACGCGGCGTCGGCCTTCATCCGCGCGCGCTCGAGCGGGTCGCCCGGCTGCTGCCAGGGCCGCACGAAGGTGCCCTGCCCGAACATGTCGTGGCCCGGCCAGACGAACGTGTGCCAGTAGCACACCGCGATGCGCAGATGCTCGGCGAGCGTCTTGCCGAGCACGTGCTTGTCGGGGTCGTAGTGGTGATAGGCGAGCGGGTTGTCCGACTGCGGACCTTCGTAGCGAATCGCGGGAATGTGTTCGAAATACGACATGGCGTCTCCATCCGGGGTCGTGTTGCAGCGCAGCGCGCCGGGGTGGCGCGCGCAGCCGAATTCGATCTGGCTGGATCGTGCCCGCGCGCCTGCCGGCCGGCAATTGCGAAATTGCGCAGCACGCTTAACGTTTCTTGCCAGCCGCGCACGCGCGGCGCGCGTTCCGTCCTACAATCGCCGGACACCAGACGAACGCGCGCCGCCCGCGGCGCGCCCCGGAGACAACGGCGCGGCGCCCCGGCGGCGCCCGCCCCGACACCGACATGACCCGCGCCCCTTCCGCCCAGACACCGCACCGCATCGCGCTGCTGTTCAACGCGAACAAGGTCTACGACCGCGAGATCATCAGCGGCATCGGCCAGTATCTGCACACGACGCGCGTCGTGTGGGACCTGTTCCTCGAAGACGACTTTCGCTGCCGGCTGGCCGGCATCGAGCGCTTCGACGGCGACGGGATCATCGCGGATTTCGACGATCCGGCCGTGGCCGATGCGCTCGCCGGCTCGCCGCTGCCGGTCGTCGCGCTCGGTTCGTCGTACGAGGACCCGGCGCAATACCCGCAGGATGTCCCATATATTGCGACCGACAATCCGAAGCTCGTGTCGCTCGCCTATACGCACCTGATCGGCGCGGGGCTCGCTCACTTCGCGATGTACAGCCTGCCGGCCGCGCAGGAGAACCGCTGGGCGCAGCAGCGCGAACTCGCGTTCGACCGCCTCGCGCGCGCAGACGGCCTCGATGCGCCGATCTACCGCGGCGTGTCGACGAGCGCATCGGGCTGGGATCACGCGATCGAGCAGCTGATCGGCTGGCTGCGCGAGCTGCCGAAGCCGGTCGGCATCATCGCGGTGACCGATGCGCGCGCGCGGCACCTGCTGCAGGCGTGCCTGATCGCCGGCATCGCGGTGCCCGAGCAGGTCGCGATCATCGGCATCGACAACGATCCGCTCACGCGCACGCTGACGCGCATTCCGCTGTCGTCGGTGATCCAGGGCACCGAGGAAATGGGCCGCACCGCGGCGCACCTGCTGCACCGGATGCTGCGCGGCGCGCGGTTTCCCGGGCAGCGCATCCTCGTGCCGCCGGTCGGCATCAACGTGCTCGAATCGACGCGCCATCAGCCGCTCGCGAGCCCGCACGTGATGCGCGCGCGGCACTTCATCCGCCAGTACGCGTGCCAGGGGATCAAGACCGAGCAGGTCGCCGACTATGTCGGCGTGTCGCGCTCGCTGCTCGAAGAGCATTTCCGGCGCGAGCTGCAGCGCACCGTGCATCAGGAGATCCTGCGTCACAAGCTCGAGGCCGCGCAGGCGCTGCTCGCGGCGCGCGATGCGCCGAGCGCGGAAGTCGCGATCCGCTGCGGCTTCACGTCGTTGCAATACATGTATGCGGTGTTCCGCCGCGAACTCGGCTGCACGCCGCGCGAATACCAGGAGCGCGCGGCGGCCGCCCACTGAATTCACCGCCACCAGCGAACCACTCATGCGTATCGATACCGACACTTCTCACCCGGCGACCGACGTCGGCCGCATTCCGTCCGAGCCGTGGGGCACGCTGCCCGGCGGCGACCCCGTGCGGCGCTATACGCTGCGCAATGCGCACGGCGTGCGCGTCGTCGTGAGCGATCTCGGCGCGACCGTCGTGTCGTGGCTCGCGCCGGATCGCACCGGGCGCTTCGCCGACATCGTGCTCGCGCACGACACGCCGGCCGAGTATCTC
This sequence comes from Burkholderia sp. KJ006, assembly GCF_000262695.1. Classification (NCBI taxonomy): domain Bacteria; kingdom Pseudomonadati; phylum Pseudomonadota; class Betaproteobacteria; order Burkholderiales; family Burkholderiaceae; genus Burkholderia; species Burkholderia sp. KJ006. Next base: position 900,941 of record NC_017922.1, read on the forward strand.
GACGCGGGCGCGTACCTCGGCGCGACGATCGGCCGCTGGGCCAACCGGATCGCCGCCGGGCGCTTCACGCTCGACGGCATCGACTATCCGCTCGACCGCAACGAGAACGGCAACCTGCTGCATGGCGGCGCGAGCGGCTTTCACCGTGCGCGCTGGGACGTGATCGACGACCGCGGCGGGCTGACGCTGCGGCTCGAGTCGCCGGAAGGCGATGCGGGGTTTCCCGGCAACGTGCGCGTGCAGGTCCGTTACACGCTCGACGACGACGGCACGCTGACGATCGACTACACGGGCGTGACCGATGCGCCGACGCCGCTGAACCTGACGAATCACAGCTACTTCAACCTGAGCGGACGCGCGGGCGGCGACGTGCGCGGACATCTGCTGCAGATCGACGCCGATGCGTTCGTCGAAGTGGACGACGCGCTGATCCCGACCGGCACGGCCGACGTGACGGGCAGCGCGTTCGATTTCCGCCAGAGCGCGCCGATCGGCGCGCGCCTCGACTGGCCGCATGCGCAGCTCGCGCGCGGGCGCGGGTTCGATCACTGCTACGTGTTGCGCGAACCGGGGGGCGGCGTGCGCACGGTTGCGTCGATCTACGATCCGGAGAGCGGGCGCGAGCTCGCCGTGTCGACCGACCAACGCGGGCTGCAGCTTTATACGGGCAACTATCTGCAGGGCTTGCGCGTGAGCGGCGGTGTGGTGTGCACGCCGCATGCGGCGCTGTGCGTCGAAGCCGGGTACTTTCCGGATCAGGTCAATATGGATGGGTTGCGCGAAGAGACGATTCTGCGGCCGGGGCAGGTTTATCGGCAGACGACGCGGTATCGGGTGGGGGTGCGGGGGTAGTGGGCGCGTGCATGCCGCGGTTCGCCGGCGGCGCGCGTGATCGCGTCGTGCCGCGGTGCTCGGGGTGAGTTGCGGTCGAATTCGGCTTCGGTTCGTGCGCGGATCGTCTGCGCGGCCGCGATGCGTGATGTGGGGCGCAGGTGGCGAGCCGTTGGGATATAGCTGAGCTGACACACGTATCCCCCGCCGCTGTCAGCGCTGCGACGGCTCCACTCAGCGCTCGGGAATCTCGATCGCATGCGTCGCTCCGGACATCGATCTGGATGGTTGCTTTTTCAACAGCATGATGCTGAGCCCGACACCGACCAGGGTCAGTAGCGCATTCCCGGTCATCAGCTTGCCGAGCGCCGAGTAGTAGGCAGCATGCGCAATCTGCGTCGCCGCCGCGAACGTCGGCGCATCGTTCTGCAATCCCGATTCGGCAATATTGCGGCTGCCGTTCGCGGCCATGAACAGTGCAGCGCGTGCCGGTTCGGCGAGCGGCAGTGCCGCATGCGCGAGACGGGCGACCACCTCCGCGTGGCTCACGCGATCCAGCACGAGCCCCGCGACGCTCACGCCGAACATCGAGCCCACCATCACGAGCGTAAAGAACAAGCCGATCGCCGTACCGGCATCTTTCGCAGGCACCTGGGTGGTGACGCCGTTGATGGTCGCGGTCGTCAGCATGCCGTTGGACACACCGAAGCAGAACAACCCGACGACGAAGATCGCACTCGACGTAGCGGGCCCGAGCACGCAGAACGCCGCGCAACTGACGAACAGCAGCGACATCGATACGAGCGTAGGAATGCGGAAGCCAACGCGATCGATTACTTTGCCGGCCAGCGGCGCGATGAACGCGACCGCGATCGTCATGCACAGCAGCCACATGCCGGATTTCAGCTTCGAGTAGTCGAGTACGTTCTGCATGAACAGCGGCAGCACGAACAGAAAGCTGGCCATCGTGTAATTGAAGATCATCCGGATCAGGATGACCGTGAGATAGCCGCGGCTCGTCAACAACGTCACGTTGATCAGCGGAGCCGGCTTGCGCAGGCTGCGTCGCACGAATATCGCCGCCGACAGCAGCCCGGCCACGGCGATCGCGGCGAGTGTGGCGGTCGCGGCCGTGCTCAGCATGTTCGATACATAGATCAGGCAACCGAGGGCGAACAGGTAGAACGGCACGCCCGCGACGTCGAGCGCCAGCGGGCGACGCGCTTCGGCTGCATCGTCGGACACGAAAATCCAGGTCAGTACGATCGAAAGCAAGCCGAGCGGAACGTTCAGCAGGAAGATCCAGCGCCACCCGAGATATTGCAGGATGAAGCCACCGGTCGGCGGTCCGAGCGCCATGCCGACCCCGGTGATGGTGACCGCAACGCCGGTCGCGAAGCCCTTCTGGTCCGGCGGAAACGCATTCGCGATGAGCACGAGCGCAAGACCCAGCGTGGCGGCGAAACCCGCGCCCTGGACGAACCGCGCGACGATGATCTCCGTGACCGTGCTCGACCACGCGCCGAGATACAGCGACGACACCATGAAAAGCACCGCGCCGAACATGAACACGCGCTTTCGGCCCACGCTGTCGGCCATCTTGCCGAACAGGCAGAAGAACGCCGCAGCCGCGGTCAGATAGCTGACGATGATGAGCTGAATCTGCTGCATCGACGCACCGAACTCGGTCGAGAACGCCGGCAAGGCCAGATTCACGATCGTCATGTCGAGATTGGCGAGCAGCAGGCAGATGCCGATCGAAAATAGAACGATCCATTTCTTCATTGAATTGCCTCGTTATGGCTGCGCTGATCGCTCACTGGAACATGTGCATCTGTCGTCGCGATGAACCAGGGACGTGCCGAGCGACGCCGCTCGGCACGGCCGCCGGCCACGCCGTCATGCGAGTTGCCGCTCCAGCGTCTGCAGATCGAAATAGTCCTTGAAGAGCGTCAACTTGCCGTTTGCGTCGAACTCCAGAATCACCACCATCGGCAACCGAATCTCCTTGCCGCCCAGCACGATATGGCTCGTGCGCTCGACGATCGCGGTGCTGCCCTGTGCGATCAAGCGCTGCTGCTCCCAGCGATAGGTGCTTGCCTTGCCGAAGAAGTCGGTGATCTTCTCGACGACGGCATGCCTGCCGACATGCGCGCCGAGCGGTACGTCCTCGAGGCGCACGTCGTCGGCGAGCAGCGCCGACATCGACTCGATATCGCGCGCCTCGAACGCGCGGACGACTTGCTCGGCGAGGGTTTTCGTATCGTGACTCATGGGTTTTCACCTGTTCGTTGGGTTGGTGGAACGACGATCGACCCGGTGTTCGGGGCGAGCCGGCCTGATGCGCCGTTGCTGGACGGGCCGTGCGGCATTCGGGGCGCGTCTTCGACGGATAGACGACGGCCGAGCGATTCCTACGACAAGATGGATTCGTCGTCGCGGTCGCGATGGAGCTCTTGCGTGACCGCATTGCACACATCGCCGTGCGGCCTCACGACGGCGTTGCCGTTTTCGTTTTCCACGTAGTGGTCTTCTCACGCTGCGATGCCGATCGAGGTCTCATCTTATCGACGGCCGCGGCCCGATCAAGTGTGAAAATTCACAGTCGCCGGCGCGTGAAAATTTCCAGGAAAACTGCTAGTGAGCGCGTCATGCGCCGAACCACGCCGGTGCGCGTGTCGCTGCCGGCGCATCGCGACGGCATGGCAACCGACCGGTGCCGGACCAAGCCAATCAGGGCGCGGGCCTCCCGCCGATCGCCGCCGCCAGCGCCGCGTGCGATACGACCTCCGCCATCGAGCAGCCTCAAGACGGCGTCGCACGCACGTTGCTATGCTCGCACCGCCCGACGCTGACGCGCCGGCAGTCCACCGACGGCTGCCGTCGCGCAGGAATCGGCGTTTGCTGCCGGTGCCAAGCCGGGACTAATCGCGAACCGGAATCAGCCCGAGCATCGCCGCCTTGACCGTTGCGTGAGTCTTGTTGGTGGCGTCGAGCTTGTCCATCGCATTCTGGATATGGAAACCGACGTTGCGTTCGGTCAATAGAAGAATCGCCGCGACTTCGGCGGCCGTCTTGCCCTCCGCCGTCCAGTGCAGCACTTCCTTCTCGCGGAGCGACAACCGCATTGCGCCGCTCGGCATCACGTCCGAAACGATCAGGTTGCTCATCGTCGCGTGCACGAACTGGCAAAGCCAGATCATCTCCGGCTCCGTGCGCCGCAACTCTTCCGGCGAGATGGGCGGCCCGCCGCGCACGAGGCTGAAGGTGCCCATCGCGCCGCGATGATCGCGGAGCGTCTGCGACCAGCCGTGGCGCAGGCCGAAGTCCGCTGCGTCGCGCCAGAACGCGTCATGGCCGGCCAGCGGCCCCGGCCAGGGCATTGGCCGGGTGCAGGCTTGTCCGTAATGGAGAACCGGATCGGCATGCTGATACCGCTTTTGCGCGTAATGGGCGCGCCATGCTTGCGGAAAATTGTTCCATTCCATGCTGGCGGGCCGCGTAATCGGTATCGTGACCCGCAGCACATATGCGTGGTATTCGAACCCCAGCGCGCGAACGGCCGGCGCGAGACCATCGAATGCGTCGGATGCGGTTTCCGCCTGCTCCATGCTCGCCAGCAGCGATTCTCGCCATTGACTCATCTACGGCCCCTTTGATCGCTCGGTTATTCAATATAGTGTTCCCGACCCGTGAATCGCGCCGGTCACCATATCCGAACTCCGGAACCGAATCAATTCGGCCGCGTTTCCCAAAATGGCGAACGCTACGTGGCCGCGCGGCCGGCCGCGACACCGGCGGCCCGGAACTGCCGAATGTCCTGCGGTCGCACACCCCCGAGCAGGAGCCGCCGGTAACGCTGCCATTGCCGCTCCCATCCCGATCGCGACGGACCTCCCTTCCCTGCCGCCCAGTCATCCCCCCGCCCCCCGGCAACCCCCCCGTATACCTCCCCCCGACATTCCTCTATACTGCCCCCCAGTATCCGGAGCCCACGATCCCATGCCGCATTCCCCCGAAGAAAAGAAGCGCGTCCTGACCCGCGTGCGCCGCGTGCGCGGGCAACTGAACGCGCTCGAGCAAGCGCTGGAAGACGGCGCGGACTGTGGCCCGATACTCCAGCAACTGGCTGCGATTCGCGGCGCGATCAACGGCGTGATGGCCGGCGTGCTCGAAAGCCATTTGCGCGAGGAATTCACCCAGCTCGCGGACGCGACGCGCCCCGCTTCCGGGTCGATCGACGATATCGTGACGCTCGTCCGGTCGTATTTGCGCTGACCGATACGGGATCGTCGACGTGCCGATTCATTCGATGATTACTTAAAGGATTCCCATGAAATCACGTGCCGCAGTTGCATTCGAGGCGGGCAAGCCGCTGCAGATCGTCGAGCTCGACGTCGAGCCGCCCCGCAAGGGCGAGGTGCTCGTCAAGATCACGCACACCGGCGTATGCCACACCGATGCGTTCACGTTGTCGGGCGACGATCCGGAAGGCCTGTTCCCCGCCGTGCTGGGCCATGAGGGCGCCGGCATCGTCGTCGAAGTCGGCGAAGGCGTGACGAGCGTCAAGCCGGGCGACCACGTCATTCCGCTGTACACCGCCGAATGCGGCGAGTGCCTGTTCTGCAAGAGCGGCAAGACCAACCTGTGCGTGTCGGTGCGCGCGACGCAGGGCAAGGGCGTGATGCCGGACGGCACCACCCGCTTCAGCTACAACGGTCAGCCGGTCTATCACTACATGGGCTGCTCGACCTTCAGCGAATACACGGTCGTCGCCGAAGTGTCGCTCGCCAAGATCAGCCCCGACGCCAACCCTGAGCAGGTCTGCCTGCTCGGCTGCGGCGTCACGACCGGCCTCGGCGCGGTGAAGAACACCGCCAAGGTGCAGGAAGGCGACACCGTCGCCGTGTTCGGCCTCGGCGGCATCGGCCTCGCGGTGATCCAGGGCGCCAAGCTCGCGAAGGCCGGCCGCATCATCGCGGTCGACACGAACCCCGGCAAGTTCGACCTCGCGCGCGTGTTCGGCGCGACCGACTGCGTGAACCCGAGCGATTACGACAAGCCCATTCAGCAGGTGATCGTCGAGATGACCGGCTGGGGCGTCGACCACAGCTTCGAGTGCATCGGCAACGTCAACGTGATGCGCGCCGCGCTCGAATGCGCGCACCGCGGCTGGGGCCAGTCCGTCATCATCGGCGTCGCGGGCGCCGGCCAGGAAATCTCGACGCGTCCGTTCCAGCTCGTCACCGGCCGCCGCTGGCTCGGCACCGCGTTCGGCGGCGTCAAGGGCCGCTCCGAACTGCCGGGCATGGTCGAGGACGCAATGGCCGGCAAGATCCAGCTCGCACCGTTCGTCACGCACACGAAGCCGCTCACCGGCATCAACGAAGCGTTCGACCTGATGCACGAAGGCAAGTCGATCCGCACCGTCGTGCATTTCTGATCCCCATCCGACCGGCCGGCCACGCAGCCGGTCGCGCCGCATGACGACGCCGGCAAACCGCGAGGTTTGGCCGGCGTCGTGCATTCTGCGGGTGCGTCACGATCGCGCCGGCCGCGGCCTGCTGCGCCGGGAATGCGGCGGCGCTTCACACATACGCGCGGTCCGGTCGCACGCCCGTCAATCCCTGCGACCATCCGCGCGCGGCGACATCAGGATCGGCGCGTAATGCACGGCATACGCGGCGAATGCCACGATCCAGCAAGCAGCGGACGCATCGAGCCACACGACGTAGCCCACCCCAGGCACGAGCGGCCCGAACACGCGGAGCACCGCCGCGACGATCACCAGCCAGTAACACAGCTGCTCCCACGGGCCGGCGACGAGCATGCGCCCCGTGTGGCCGAGCGCGGTGCGCGTGATCATCGCGACGATCGCGCCGCCGATCGCCCCGACCGTCAACGCATGCACGGCGAGCGAGTGCGCGACCACGCCGGCGACCGACAACGCGAGCAGCACGAAGCCGATCGGAATCCACAGACACGACACGTGCAGAATCCACACGATCGGCCGCTTGCCGACGCGCCACGAGCGCCACCCGACGATGCGCCACGCATGCAGCACCGCAGTCGCGAGCGCGGCGGCAATCAGCAATGCGCCGGGTGCGCCGAGCGCATCAGCGAACAGCGTGAGCGCGACCGCCGGCCCCGTGAGCGTATCGACGAGCCGGAAGCGGCGCATCGTGAAGCCGGGGATCGCGTTCATCGTGAACATCGGCACGATGCGGCCCGTGATCACCGCGACGAAGAACACGACGAGCCCCGTCGCCGCGTAGGCGGCGCGCAGCGCGAGATCCGCGCGGCCGGTCGTCACGGCCACATGGAACAGCACGTTGAGCGCACCGAACAGCAGCAGCGCGACCGGCAGGAACACGTTGTGCCGGTTCTTCGCGGCCAGCAGCACGCGCAGCAGCACGGCGGCGGTCACGGGCAGGAACAGCGCATCGACGATCGCCGCGGGCAGGGCCGGCCCCGACCAGACGAGCACGCGTCCGGCGAGCCAGAGCAGCCACAGGGCTCCGAGCGCGGGGCCGCGCAGCGTCTCGCGCGACGTCCACGCGCGCGTGGCGGTCAGCAGAAAGCCCACGACGATCGCGGCGACGAAGCCGAAGATCATCTCGTGCACGTGCCACATGAGGCCGGTCATCGCGCCCGCGCGCCCCGCGGCCGGCACACCGTGCCAAGCCGCGAGCCACACCGCGACGGCGATGCTCGCGAACCCTGCGCCGGTCAGATAGAAAGGCCGCAGCCCGAGTTGCAGCAGCGGCGGCGTGGCGGGCGCGGATGGCGCCTGCATGGGCTCGCTGATTTTCATGTGCGCTCCGTCGATCGAGGATGACGTCATTCATCCTAGACCTCCGACGCACGCGACGACGGGTGCCCCTACGGAGCGCGGTGGCATCGTCCGCGTTCGTGACCTGCGTCAAGCTCGCACTTCACGCATGTGCGAGACTTTCGCAACCGCGCGTGTGTTGTCATCGCCCCGTCAGCATCGCGCGCGTCGCATCCGCAGCGTGGCCGACGGCGATTCCCCGAACGCCCGCTTGTATTCGATCGCGAACCGCCCGAGGTGCGCGAAGCCCCATTTGAGCGCGATGTCCGTCACCGACGCGAGCCCCGGCGTCGCGTCGTCGAGCAATTCGTCGCGCACGCGCTGCAGCCGCAACTGGCGCAGATACGCCATCGGCGTGCTGCCGTGGCGGTTGCGAAACCCGGCGAACAGCGTGCTCGGGCTCACGCCCGCCAATTCGGCCAGGCGCTCGATCGTCAGCGGCTCGTCGAGATGCGCGCGGATGTACTCCTCGACGCGCCGCACGTAGAACGGCGCGAGCGGCGCCGGCGCCGGACGTGCGCCGTTGCGTATGCTGTTCGGATGGCCGTACAGCAGCAGGTTCAGCAGCGTCGACTCCAACTGCTCGAACGCGAGCGGATGGCGCAACGGATGCCCGTCGGTTGCGATCGCGTCGGCCAGCATCGGCAGCATCTGGGCGAGGCACGCGCCCTGCGGCGACGCGAGGCTGAACTCCGGCTCGAACTCCACCGGCGCGCGGCGCTCGTCGCCGAAATGGCGCCGCGCATGCCGCTCCATCACCTCGCGCTCGACGCGCAGGATCACCTGCGGACACGCGTCGCCCCACTGCATCCGGACCGGCAACGTCGGCGACAGCAGCGACGCGGTGTCGGGCGACGACACGAAGCGTGCCGCGCCGCACTCGATCTCGGCATCCCCGCGCAACGGTATCTGCAGCAGATAGAAGTGTTCGAGCGGCCCCGGCTCGATCGCCACCTGCCCGCCGTAGTCAAGCAGGTTCAGCGACAGGTTGCCCCAGCGCGCGTGATGCATGCAGCCGTGCAGCGCGTGCGCGGCGCCGGTCGGCGTGAGCCGATGCGGCTTGAACACGTCGGCCACACGCGCGCGCACCTCGTCGACGTCGTTCGACTGCAGCAACAGCGTGTCGCGATTGAAACAGGCGGCCTCGCCCAGCCAGCCCGTTCCCGTAAATTGCCCCATCGAAGTTCTCCCGTCGTGCCCGATCGCACTTGCGCAGTGCACGTGTTCCCGATTCCTGGGAAACGCGTCGCACGATCCGGATAGCACCCGGACTATCCGGACAGTCCGCGCCGTCGCGCGCGCAAGCCCCACGCCCATCACGCAAGAAGCGGACCGTTCGCGCATCGTAGAAAACTGCGCGGGTCTTCCGCATCCGCACATACCCGCAGTGCGCCGCGCGCCCGCCGCGGCGCCGCATGGCGCGCCGCAGGTTTCCGGAATCCTCGGATACCGGCCGAAGAAAGCGGATAGAAGTGCCAATTTCGTCCGCCAATACTGGGTCCATACAAGCAACGCACCGAAGGGAGGGACGCATGAAAGGACGACACATCGAGGTTCCGTCGCCGCACGGCGGCACGTTTCGCGCGTATCTGAGCACGCCGGCGGCCGGCAAGGGGCCCGGTATCGTGTTGTGCCACGAAATCTTCGGCGCGAACGCGACGATGCGCGACGTGGCCGACTATTACGCCGAAGAAGGCTATACGGTGCTCGTGCCCGATTTGTTCTGGCGTCAGGCGCCGGGCATCGAGCTCGGTTACACCGCGCCGGACTTCGAGCGCGCGATGGCGCTGTACCGCGACTACGACGAAAACGACGGCGTCGACGACGTCGCCGCCGCGCTGGCCGCGCTGACCGGCCGGCCGGAGTGCACGGGCAAGGCCGGCGTGCTCGGCTTCTGCCTGGGCGGCAAGCTCGCCTATCTGGCCGCGTGCCGGCTGCCGGACGTGGCGGCCGCGGTCAGCTATTACGGCGTCGGGATCGAGCACGCGCTCGACGAGGCGGCCGGCGTGCGCGGCCGGCTCGTGCTGCAGATCGCCGCCCAGGACCGCTTCTGCCCGCCGGACGCGCAGGCGCGCATCGCCGCAGCGCTGAGCGGCCGCGATGGCGTCGAGGTGTACGTGTATCCCGGCGTCGACCATGCGTTCGCGCGCAGCGGCGGCGATCACTTCGACAAGGCGGCCGCCGTGATGGCGCATCAGCGCGCGATCGCCGCGTTCCGTGCGGCGCTCGGCCCGCACTACGATCTGTCCGCACTGTGGGAAGAACACCTGCGCCACGAATTCGACACGCGCAACGTCGACGCGACGATGGCCACGATGGTCGCGCAACCGTACGTGAACCATATCCCGACGCTGACCGGCGGCGTCGGCCACGACGAGCTCAAGCGCTTCTACACGCATCACTTCGTGCATGCGAACCCGCCCGACACGACGATCACGCCGATCTCGCGCACGATCGGCGCGAGCCAGATCGTCGACGAGCTGCTGTTCTGCTTCACCCACACCACCGAGATCGACTGGATGCTGCCCGGCGTCGCGCCGACCGGCAAACGCGTCGAGATTCCGCTCGTCGCGATCGTCAAGTTCCGCGGCGACAAGCTGTATCACGAGCACATCTACTGGGACCAGGCCAGCGTGCTCGTGCAGATCGGCTTGCTGGACGCGGCCGGGCTGCCGGTCGCCGGCGTCGAGACGGCGCGCAAGCTGCTCGACGAAACGGTGCCGTCGAACCAGCTGATGCAGCGCTGGCGCGACAGCGCGTAAGCGCCCGAGCGACGGCCCGCAGCGCGAGCGCATCGCCTTCACTCAATCATTCCAGGAGACACCCCATGACAGCTCTGGCAGGCAAAGTCGCGATCGTCACCGGCGGCGCCACGCTGATCGGCGCGGCGGTCGCGCAGGATCTGGTGCGCGCCGGCGCGTGCGTCGCGATCGTCGACCTCGACGTGCAGAACGGCGCGCGCGTCGCCGACACGCTCGGCGAGCACGCGATCTTCATCGCCACCGACATCGCCGACGATCGTGCGATCGAGCGCGCGGTGGCGGCCGTCGTCGAGCGCTTCGGCGCGATCGACCTGCTGATCAACCTCGCATGCAGCTACGTCGACGACGGCATCCGCGCGACGCGCCGCGACTGGCTCGCGGCGATGGACGTCAACGTCGTATCGGCGGCGATGCTGGTCAAGGCCGTGCATCCGCACCTGGTGCGGCGCGGCGGCGGCGCGATCGTCAACTTCAGCTCGATCTCGGCGCAATGCGCGCAGACGGGCCGCTGGCTCTACCCGACCTCGAAGGCCGCGATGCGCCAGCTCACCCGCAGCATGGCGATGGATCTCGCGGCGGACCGGATCCGCGTGAACTCGGTGTCGCCGGGCTGGACCTGGTCGCGCGTGATGGACGAGATGACGCACGGCGACCGCGCGAAGACGGACCGCGTGGCCGCGCCGTTTCATCTGCTCGGGCGCGTCGGCGACCCGTCGGAAGTCGCGCAGGTCGTCACGTTCCTGTGCAGCGACGCGGCGAGCTTCGTCACCGGCGCCGACTACGCGGTGGACGGCGGCTATTCCGCGATGGGCCCCGAGCAGGCCGTGCCGGCGATCCCGCAGCTCGCGCAATAGCGGCAAGCCGATTCGCCGCGCCGCATCACGACCCGATTGATTCGTCATACAAAGGATTTCATCATGAAGCGCATCGCCATCGTCGGTGCCGGCCAGTCCGGCCTTCAACTCGCTTTCACGCTGCTCGACCACGGCTATCACGTCACGCTCGCGACCAACCGCGACGCGCAGCAGATCCGCTCCGGCAAGGTGATGTCGAGCCAATGCATGTTCCACACCGCGCTGCAGCTGGAGCGCGATGCCGGCCTGAACCACTGGGAAGAAGCGTGCCCGTCCATCGAGGGGATCGGCGTCGCGGTGCCGCATCCCGACGGCGGCGGCCGCAAGGCGATCGACTGGTCGTCGCGCCTGACCCGCTACGCGCAGTCGGTCGACCAGCGCGTGAAGATGGCCGACTGGCTCGACGCAGTCCGCGACCGCGGCGCCGACGTGCGCATCTGCGACGTCGGCATAGCGGAGCTCGAAGCGCTCGCGAGCAGCCACGATCTCGTGCTGCTCGCGGCCGGCAAGGGCGACATCGTCAACCTGCTGGGCCGCGACGACGCGCGCAGCGCGTTCGAGCGCCCGCAACGCGCGCTCGCGCTGACCTACGTGAAGGGCATGACGCCGAGCCAGCCGTATGCGCGCGTGCGCTTCAACCTGCTGCCCGGCATCGGCGAATACTTCGTGTTTCCGGCGCTGACCACGACCGGCCCGTGCGAGATCATGGTGTTCGAGGGCATTCCGGGCGGCCCGCTCGACTGCTGGGCCGACGTGAAAACGCCCGAACAGCACCTCGACCGCAGCCTGTCGTTCCTGCAATGCTACGTGCCGTGGGAATTCGAGCGCTGCCGCGACGTCGAGCTGACCGATCCGAACGGCACGCTCGCCGGGCGCTTCACGCCGACCGTGCGCAAGCCGTTGTTGCGGCTGCCGTCGGGCCGCACCGTGTTCGGCATGGCCGACGCGGTGGTCGTGAACGACCCGATCACCGGGCAGGGTTCTAACAACGCGGCAAAATGCGCGAAGGTTTACGGCGACGCGATCCTCACGCGCGAGGCCGCGCCGTTCGACGAAGGCTGGATGCACGACACGTTCGAACGCTACTGGGCCTACGCGCAGCACGTCGTGCGCTGGACCAACTCGCTGCTCACGCCGCCGCCGCCGCACGTCCTCGAATTGCTCGGCGCGGCCGGCCAGTATCCGACGCTGGCCGCGACGCTCGTCGACGGCTTCGACGACCCGCGCCGCTTCGCGCCATGGTGGTTCGAGCCGGCCGCGTGCGCCGCGATGATCCGCGAGCACGCGGCACGTTCGAAGCAAGCGCGATGAACGCCAGCGATTCCTCCCCTCTCGCCGCCGTCGATCCGCTGCAATTGCGCGCCGCGTTCGGGCACTTTCCGACCGGCGTCACCGTGATCACCACGCGCGCCGCCGACGGCCGCAAGGTCGGGCTTACCGCCAATTCGTTCTCGTCGCTGTCGCTCGATCCGCCGCTGCTGCTGTGGAGCCTGCGCAAGGTGGCGCCGAGCCGGCCGGATTTCGTTGCGGCCACGCACTTCGCGATCAATATCCTCGCGCACGACCAGCTCGAGCTGTCGCGCCGCTTCGCGACGCCGCGCGCCGACAAGTTCGACGGCGTGCCGCACGACGACGCCGAAGCCGGCGGCGTGCCGTGCCTGCACGGATCGAGCGCGCGCTTCGTGTGCCGCAACGTCGGCCATTACGAAGGCGGCGACCACCTGTTGTTCATCGGCCGGATCGAAGCGTTCGACGCGTTCGGCAAGGCGCCGCTGGTCTTCCATGCCGGCGAATATCGCGCGCTCTGCGCGCACCCGGATCTCGCACGCGCCGTTTGACCGGCTCTACTCATAACGCAACAGGAGGTGGTGATGAAGAATTGCGGCTCTCGCCTGCTCGCGATCGCGGGCATCGTGGTCGCCGGCCTGGCCGTCCACGCGCCGGCCCAGGCGGCCGACCTGCCGTCGGTCAACCTGGGGATGACGAGCTTCGTCGACGGGCTGCCGCCGGCCGGCTCCGGCTGGTACGGCACGCAGTACCTCGAGTACTACACGGCCGGCCGCGTCAACGACAACGCGGGCAACAAGGTCGGGCTGCCGAAGCAGGACATCGACCTGTTCGCGGGGCTGAGCCAGCTCGTCTACCAGGCGCCGCTGACGTTCGGCGGCATGCATCCGGGGCTCGACGTGATCCTGCCGTGGGTCGGCTCGGTTCATACCGACGACGGCATCGGTAACGTCGCGCTGAACGCGCGTGCGGGCGTCGGCGATCTGTTGATCGGCCCGTTCGTGCAGTTCGACCCGGTGATGGGCGCGCACGGACCGCGCTTCGCGCAGCGGGTGGAATTCCAGTTCATCGCGCCGACCGGCGCGTACGACCGCACGCGCGCGATCAATCCGGGCAGTCATTTCTGGTCGTTCGATCCGTACTGGGCCGCCACCTTCTGGATCACGCCGAAGTGGACCGTGTCGTGGCGGCTGCATTACTTGTGGAATGCAACCAATCACGCGCCGGCCGCCTCGCTCGGGCCGGACGTGACGTCGACGCAGGCCGGTCAGGCCGTGCATGCGAACTTCGCGACCGAGTACGAGGTGCGCCCCGGATTGCGGCTCGGGCTGAACGGCTACTGGCTGCGTCAGACCACCGACATGAAGGCGAACGGGCAGGACGTGGCGGGCACGCGGGAAGCGGTGTTCGCGATCGGACCGGGCGCGATGTACAGCTTCTCGCCGCAGGACCACATCATGTTCAACGCCTACTTCGAGACCTATGCGCGCAACCGCCCGCAGGGCACGCGGATGGTGCTACGGTACGTGCATCACTTTCAGTGACGGGTGACGGGTGACGGACGGCATCGGGCCGTGCAACGCGATCGCGGCTCGCGCGCGCCGCATCGCGCGTGGCTCGCACGCGCGCCGTGCGTTCCAATGGCCGTAGGGGGCCACCCGCGCGGGCGGTGGACTACGGCCTCGTCCAGGGTCGACCATGGGTCCGGGTTGCGTTGACGCCGCTATGATCGGCCTGTCTCGCGACGCCGCCCGGGGGACGACGAGCCTCCCATGAAGACGGTTGCCGTGCCGGCTCGCGATGCCACGCAGCCGGCACGCCGATCCACGGCGCGGCCGGCCGCGCCGCGCCGCTTACTGGCCGATGGTCGCGAAGCTCGGCAGCAGCACGCGGTACACATGAATCATCGCCGGCCCGAGCAGCACGCCCATCAGCGCGGGGAAGATGCAGAAGATCAGCGGGAACAGCAGCTTCAGCGCGATGCGCGCGGCGCGCTCCTCGGCGCGCATGCGGCGCCGCGTGCGCAGCATGTCCGACAGCACGCGCAGCGATTCGGCGACGCTCGTGCCGAACCGGTCGGCCTGGATCAGCATCGCGCAGAACGACTCGATGTCTTCCACGCCGGTGCGCAGCGCGAGGTTGCGCAGCGCCGTGTCCTTGGTGAAGCCCGACCGCATTTCGAGCAGCAGCAGGTCGAGTTCGCCCGAGACCACTTCGCTGCGAAAGCGCAGCTCCTCGCTGACCCGCATCAACGCCGCATCGAGCCCGAGCCCGGCCTCGACGCAAACCGTCAGCAGGTCGAGCGCGTCGGGGAAATCCTCGAAGATCGTCCGCTGACGCTTGGTGATGCGGCGCGACAGGACGAAGTTCGGCAGGTAGTAGCCGATGCCGGCCAGCGCGACGAGGATGAACGACAGCAGCATGCGCTGATCGGCGAGCCGCGTCGTGGCGAGCGCGAGCAGCGCGGCGCCCGGCAACGCCAGCGCCAGCACCGTCTTCGCGGTGAAGTAGAGCCCGGCCGCGCTCGGGTCGCGCCATCCGGCATTCATCAACCGCACCCGCAGCGGCGAGTTCTCCCAGCCGTCCTGCGGCACCGACAGCTTGGAGATCGGTTGCGACAGCTCGACGAGCCGCGCGATCCAGCGCGGGCCGGGCGCGCCGGCGTCGTCCGCTCCGGCGCCGGCCGCGCCGACCGCCACGCTCGCGCCGCTGGCCTGCTGAAGCCGGCGCTGCAGGTTGCGCGGCGCGAACAGCAGCATCGCGGCCAGCACGCCGCCCGCGACGAACAGGAACAAGCCGGCGAGCATCACGGTATGTACTACGCTCAGGTTTTGCATGACAGCCTCGAATCGGTTCGTGAAGCCTGAGACACGCGTCAGACGCGAATCCGGATGATCCGGCGGATCCACAGCAGGCCGAACGCCATCGACGTCAGCATCGCGCCGACCATCTTGACGCCCGCCGGGTCCTGCCAGAGCACCGACAGAAACTCGCGGTTCAGCACGGCCATCATCCCGGCGGTGCCGAACGGCAGCAGGCCGAGAATCCACGCCGACAGCCGCCCTTCCGCCGACAGCACGCGGACCTTGTCGAACAGCTTGAAGCGCTCGCGCACCAGCGCCGCGATGCTGTCGAGCAGCTCGGCGAGATTGCCGCCGGTCTCGCGCTGGATCAGCACCGCGATCACGAAATAGCGCAGGTCGTTCGCCGGCACGCGCGTCGCGAGATTCACCAGCGCGTCGTGCAGCGACACGCCGTAGTTGATCTCGTCGAAGGTGATGCGAAACTCGCCGCTCATCGGCTCCGGAAACTCCTCGCCGACCATCCCGAGCGCGCTCGTGAACGAGTGGCCCGAGCGCAGCGCGCGCGCGATCATGTCGCACACGTCCGGCAGTTGCCGCTCGAGCTTGAGCATGCGGCGGCGGCGATGCCGCGTCACGTACAGCGTCGGGACGCAGCCGGCGAACAGCGCGACCGGCAGCACCGCGACGAGCGGCAGCGGCGTGACGCTCAGCACCAGCGCGGTGGCCGCGCACAACGCACCGCTCAGCACGACCAGCTTGGCGACCGTCCAGTCGAGGCCGGACTGCTGCAGCACCAGATCGAGCGACTGTACGCGCGGCACGCGCAGCAGCAGCCGGTCGAACGGCTTCGACTCGTCGAGCATGCGCTTCTTCAGGATCGACATCCGCTCCTGCTGCACGCTGCCGCCGGCCGACATCGCGCGCAAGCGCGATTCGATCCGGCGTGCGGCATTGCCGTGCCGCGCGTTCCACCATTGATAGACGCCCTCGATCGCGAGCACGACCGCGACGAAGGTGAGAATCACAAAACCGTAAAAGATCGAGTCCATGAGGCCTCCGGCCGTCGTCAGTTCGTCTCGTAGTGGCGCGTCGGGTCGTACAGCGCGTCCGGCAGGTTGATGCCGAACGACTGCAGCCGCTCCGCGAACTTGGGCCGCACGCCGGTCGCGCAGAAGTAGCCGCGCACCGACCCGTCGCCGTTCATGCCGGTCCGCTTGAACGTGAAGATTTCCTGCATGTTGATGATGTCGCCCTCCATCCCGGTCAGCTCCTGGATGCTGACGATCTTGCGCTTGCCGTCGGTGAGCCGCGACGCCTGCACGACCACCGTGATCGCCGATGCGATCTGCTGGCGCATCGTCTTCGGCGGCAGCGACAGCCCGGCGATGCTGATCATGTTCTCGAGCCGCGTGAGCGCGTCGCGCGGCGTGTTCGCGTGGATCGTCGCGAGCGAGCCTTCGTGGCCGGTGTTCATCGCGTTGAGCATGTCGAGCGCTTCCGCGCCGCGCACTTCGCCGAGGATGATGCGGTCCGGCCGCATCCGCAGCGCGTTGCGCACCAGCGTGCGCTGCGTGATCTCGCCCTTGCCCTCGATGTTCGGCGGCCGCGTCTCGAGCCGCAGCACGTGCGGCTGCTGCAGCTGCAGCTCGGCCGCGTCCTCGATCGTCACGATCCGTTCCGTGCGCGGAATGAAACCCGACAGGATGTTGAGCAGCGTCGTCTTGCCGCTGCCGGTGCCGCCCGACACGAGCACGTTCACCTTCGCCTTCGCGAGCGCCTCGAGCAGCTCGGCCATCGGCTCCGTGAGGCTCTGGAAGCGCAGGAGGTCGTCGATCTTCAACGGATCGACCGCGAAGCGCCGGATCGACAGCAGCGGCCCGTCGATCGCCGACGGCGGAATGATCGCGTTCACGCGCGAGCCGTCCGGCAGCCGCGCGTCGACCATCGGGCTCGATTCGTCGATGCGGCGCCCGACCCGCGACACGATCTTCTCGATCACCTTCATCAGGTGCGCGTCGTCGTAGAACGTCACGTCGGTCAGCTCCAGCTGGCCGCTGCGCTCGACGTAGACCTGCCGGTACGTGTTCACGAGGATGTCGGACACGCCGGGATCGCGCAGCAACGCCTCGAGCGGACCGAAGCCGAACATCTCGTCGTACACGTCGATCGCGAGCTGGCGGCGCTCGATGTCGTTCGCCGGCATGCGCCCCTCGTCGAGGATGCGCGAGATCAGCGCCGAGATCTCGTGGCGGACCTGCTCCTGCGGCAGCCGCGAGAGCCGCTCCAGCTCGACGCGCTCGAGCACCGCCAGATGAATCTCGCGGCGCATCTTCTGATACGCGTCGCGTACCGACGCATGGCCCGATCCGGCCCACTCCGCGCCCGTTGCAGGCGCCTGAGTCCGATACAACGACATCTGTTCGCGCAATGACATGATGGTTTCCCCGAAAGATTCACATGGACTTGAGCTTCGGCGTGGCCTTGCGGCCGAACAGCCGGGACATCAACGGTTCGCTGCGGGCCGCTTCGTGCTGGGTGCGCACGTCGCCTTCGACGATCTGCTTCGCGCACGCGTGCAACGCGCGCGCGACGCCGGCGGCGCGCGCCAGGCGCGACACCGGATAGCCCTGGTCGATCGCTTCGCGCACGGTGTCGGCATCCTCCGGAATCGTGGTGCTCGCGTGCAGCCCGAGCACTTCCTCGAGCGCGGTGCGGGTGCGCTCGCCCATGCGCGTCATCCGGTTCACCACGAGCCGCAGCTGGTCGCTCGAGTAGCCGAGCGACACGAGGATTTCCAGCATCCGGCGCCCCGCGCGCACATGCGGCATCGCGGGCTGCAGCACGAGCTGGATCTGATCGCTGCGGTCCAGCGCGACCATCGACAGCGCGCTGATGCTCACGCCGATGTCGAAGATCACGAAGTCGTAGCGCGGCGCCGCCAC
Source organism: Burkholderia sp. KJ006 (assembly GCF_000262695.1). NCBI lineage: Bacteria > Pseudomonadati > Pseudomonadota > Betaproteobacteria > Burkholderiales > Burkholderiaceae > Burkholderia > Burkholderia sp. KJ006. Next base: position 919,253 of record NC_017922.1, read on the forward strand.
GCCGAGAATCCACTCGAGCGCGTCCTCTCGCATCTCCGCGGCCTTGACCGGGTCGCCCGCGCCCGCCAGTACGTGGAAGGTCGGCGTCACGTGCGCGACGCTCGCATCGAGGAAGGCGCCGTCGATCCGTTCGATCTGCGCGCACAGCTGCGGCAGCGTCGACGGCGGCGTCTCGTCGCTGACGAGGAACGCGGCATCGGCATACTGCTGGTTCAGGTCGATCAGCAGCACGCGCCGCTTGAACTGCTCGCTGATCTCGTAGGCGACGTTGCTCGCGACGAAGCTCGTGCCCGCGCCGCCCTTGCACGACGTGAACGAGATGATCCGCGTATCGTCGCCGTCGCGACGCGTGCTCTGCGCGGCCGCGCGTTCGAGCGCACGGGCGAGCGCGGCCGTGTCGATCGGCCACTGCAGCACGTCGCGCGCGCCTGCGCGCATGGCGTCCAGCAGCATCTGCGGCGATGCGTCGGCGCTCACCAGGATGCCGGTCAGGCCCGGATGCTGCCGGCAGATGCGTTCGAGCGCCGCCAGCTCAGCCGCATCGATCTGCCCGCTGTCGATCAGCAGGATGTCGAACGAGTCGAGCCCGTCGGTGCGATGCTCGATCTGCGACGGACGGCCGGCCGCGCGCGTCACGCGGTAGCGGCCGGCGTCGCTGACGAGACGCGCGATCCGCATGAGCCGGGCCGTGTCGTCGGAAGCTACGAGGATATTGATCATGACTGTGCCTCGTCGTGCAATTATTGACAGGCTGATCCGCCGGTCGAGGAATTCAGGCTTTCGCGCGTGAGCGTCGTCGTGAAAGGCGGCATCGTGAGCGCGACGTTGACGAACGGGACCATCGTTTTGACGGTGAGGTTCGTGATGCTCAGCGTCACGAACGAGCAACTGCTCACGTCGCAGCCCGACGGCGTATAGGTCACCGCGACGTTCGCATCGGCCAGGATCGGCAGCATCGACTTCACGCGCTTGACGATGCCGGCGGCGTTCACGTCGCACACGATCGCCGTGCGCGCGCCGAGCCGCATCGCCTCGGTGGCCGTGTTCCAGTAGAACAGCACCCGGCCGAATTCGAAGATGCCCAACAGCAGCATGACGAGAATCGACGAGATCAACGCGAACTCGACGATGGTCGCGCCGCGTTGGCCGCGGCGGCGCGACAGCGGAACATGGCGTGCGTTCATGACACTTGCCTCATCACGGTGACGATGTTGCCGAACGTGATCGACGACAGCCCCGGGTAGGCTGGGATCGGCTGGTACGTGTAGCCCTTCACCTTCACTTCGACGACGTTGATGCTGCCGGTCGCGGTGCCGCTCGGCGCGTTGTTGCTCGAGTCGTAGGTCGGCAGGTTCGCGAACTGCGGCGGATCCGACGCATCGGCGCAGTCGGGCGTGTGCGCGGCGTCGCAGACGATCACCATCGACGTGGTAAGCCCCGGCACCAGCTCGGTGCCGGCCGCGCCGCACGTCGTGTTGCCGTAGACGACGAGGCACTGCGCCGCGGCAAGCGGATAGGCGGCGTCGCTCGGCAGATAGACGGACAGGTAGCGCGCGGCGTTGCGCGTCGCCTTGGTGAGCGTCTCGTACTGGTAGATCGCGCGGCCGAACTCGGCCACGCCGGTCGCGAGCACGATCATCGGGATCAGCACCAGCGCGAACTCCACGGCGGCCACGCCGCGCATGCGCGAACGGTGCATCGGAAGCCTTTTCATGATCGCGTCTCCTCTATTGAACGAGCATCGGCACCTTGACGCCCGCCGAGCTGCCGATGCCCGGCAGCCCGTGCGTCGCGCAAGGCGTCGAGCCCGATGCGGTCGAGCCGAGATATTCGAGGTGCGCGACCACGCCGCCCGCGCCCGGGCTGAACGGCAACGGATCGAGCATCAGCACGCAGTCCCACTGCGTGACGTGCAGCTTGCTGCTGCTGCCCGACAGCGTCGAGCAGTCGCCCTCCGGCGCCAGCGCGAGCCGGCGGTCGCCGCCGTACGTCTGATAGTTGCTCGCGGTGGCCGTCCCGTTGGTCGCGATGCCGCTGCCGGCCGGCGGCGCGCCGTCGCCCTGGTAGGACTTGAAGCTGGCGCGATCGAGCACGAACTGTGTGTACGCATCGCCGACGATGCCCGGCGTGCCGGGCGGCCCGTATTTCGGCCCGACGTACGCATAGCCGGTGAAGTCAGGCTGGCCGCTCGAGCCGTTCGCGCCGTTCGTATAGATGCCGAAGCGCGTGTTCCAGGCGCGCAGCGACGCGGACTTCAAGCCGGTCGAGCCGAGATCGGGCGGCGACGTGATGTTGCAGGTGTTGCCCGACAGCTCGCTCGCGATGGTCGTCTCGTTGGTCGAGCCATCGAGCGCGGCCCAGCCGAAGTTGCCCGGCCCGTAGGTCGACGACGACCCGGACGGCGACGAGATCCAGTCGCCGACCTTGTACGGCGCGGCCGACGAGGCGCGGCACACGAACACCGGAATCGCACAGGTCGTCTGCCCGGCGGCGACGGTCGCGATCGCGCTCGCCGACACCTGCGTCGCGTTCGCGACCTGTACGCCGGGCATCGTGTTCAACACGCCGACGAACCAGTTCGCGATGCCGCTCAACGTGGCCGTGCATTTCACGTACTTGACGTTGGCCGGCGTCGAAACCGCCGTCTTCGTCAGGAACGGATTCGTCAGCGCATCGCTGAACGTGACGTTCGAATCGGTCAGCATCTGCACCGCGCTCTTCTGAAAGAACGCGAAGTTGACGTGACCGGCGGCGATGCCGTCCGCCTCCGCGACGGACAGGCTGATCGCCGAAGTCAGGTCACGCGCGGCGGACAGCGCGCATGCATCGGCGCTGTTCTGCAGTTCGCTGCGCGTGACGTACAGCTTGCCGAGGTCCAGCGCGAGACCGACGAATCCGATCATCACCGCCAGTGCGAGACCGACGACGATCGCGACGGCACCGCGCTGTCGATGCAAACTGCGGCGCGTGAGTTTCGGATGACGAGTTGCGCTGGACATGGCGTTCTCCCTGAGCTTGCCTGTTGTTATTGCGCCGACTTGCCGATGCCGATCACGAAGGCATTGCCCTTCGGCTCCGGCTGCTTGAACGACTTGTCGTAGTTGTCGAGCGCGGACGCGGCGGCGCTGCCCGCGACCACCGGCTGCGACGCGTGTTCGGCCGCGTGCGGATCGATGATCTGCGCTTGCGTGACGGCGCGCACGGAGTCGCCGAAGCGTGTGTCCCACACCGGCGTCGACGACATGCAGCCGGCCAGCGCGAACGCGAGCGGTGCGGCGAGCGCCGCGCGGCGCACGAATACGAGGTAGGCGGATTTCATGAGCTTCCCCTTGGATGACTTCAACGATCGGTGGACTGGGGGCCTGCGTTCGCCCGCGCGACCTGCGCGTGGGCGGCGGCTGGCAGCCGGGGCTTCTGGGGCGGCGTGTTGCCCGCGGCCGCCGCGAGACGCGCGGCGGCGGCTTCGATGCGTGCGACACGGGCTGCGTTGGCTGCGTTGGCTGCGTTGGCCGCATCGGCCGGCGGCTGCGCGACGGCCGGCGCCGCGCTCACCGCACCGGCCGCAGCCGGTGCGGCTGCCGCCGCGTTCTCCGGCTGGACCGCGGCAGGCGCCGGCGAGTCGGCAGGCGCCGGGGCACGCGGTGCGGGCGCGGCCGCCGCCGGCGCAGCCGATTGCTGCACGGGCGTGGGCGCCGGTGCCTGCGGCGGGCGTGGGCGCCGGTGCCTGCGGCGCATCCGCGGCGCCGTTCGCCGGTTGCGCGGCCGGCCGGCGCACGCCGTGGCGGCCTTCCATGTTGCCGGTTGCGTACACGTCGGCTTCGTTCGGCTTCGAGAAGCTGTCGGTCGGCATCGGCTGGTCGGCGCTCTGCAGCGGCTTCACCAGGTGCGGCGTGATCAGGAAGATCAGCTCGGTGCGGTCCTGCTGGAACGACGTGCTGCGGAACAGCGCGCCGAGCACCGGCACTTCGCCGACGCCGGGAATCGCCTTGAGGGCGCCGGTGGCGTTGTCCTTGATGAGCCCGCCGATCGCGAACGACTCGCCGTCGCTCATCTGGACCGTCGTCGAGGCACGCCGCGTCGTGATGAGCGGCAGGATCGACGTGCCGCCGATGTTGGTCGCGCTCAGCGTGACGCCGGTTTGCGACAGCTCCGACACTTCCGGCGCGACCTTCAGGCTGATGCGGCCGTTCGCGAGCACCGTCGGCGTGAACTTCAGCGCGACACCGAATTCCTCCTGCTGCAGCGTGATCGTCGACACGCCGGTACCGCTGCTTTGCGGCACCGGGATGAAGATCTTGCCGCCGGCGAGGAACGTCGCCTCCTGGCCGCTGATCGTCACGAGGTTCGGCTCGGCGAGGATCTTCACGAGGTTGTCGGTGTTCTGCGCGTCGGCCGCGATGCTGAACGGCTTGTTGTTCGCCTTGTTGAACACCGCGGCGCTCGCGACGCCGGCGAGCAGGTTGCTGACCAGCGCGCCACTCCACGAGCCGAAGCCGCCCTGGATGTTCAGCGCGCTGCCCATCTGGTTGATCAGCGTCTTCGACACCTCGGCCACCTTGACCTCGAGCATCACCTGCTGCGGCGACGTGACGGACAGCATGTTGAGCACGCCGCCGCCCTTGGCCGTCCCGCCTTCGCCGCCGCCGGCGCTGTCGCTGTAGGCGCGCGCGATCTGCACGGCCTGCTGCGCGGCCTGCGAGTTCGACACGGTGCCCGCCAGCACGATCGTGCCGGCCGCGGTCGATACGTGAATGTCGCGCTCGGCCGGCATCAGTTGCAGCAGCGACGCCTGCAGGCCGCCCGCATCGGCGCCGACCGCCACGTCGATCACGCGGCACGCGCCGCTCTTGCCCTGCACGATCATGTTGGTCGTGCCGACCGACAGCCCGAGGATGTAGAGCGTCTGTGGCGATACCATGGTTGCCTGCGCAACGGCCGGATTGCCGATGGTGCGATTGCGGACTGCCTCCGGCATCGGCACCAGCAACGACTTGCCGAGCGGCACGCTGACGCTGGTCGAATCGCGCACCGCGCCCACGCAGTTCGGCCCGCGCAGCGGCCCGGCAGCCGCGGCCGGCGCGGCGGCGATCGCCGGCGCCATGCTGATCGTCATCTGCATCGGTCCCTTCGCGACGGCGGCCGGCGCGCTCGCGCCGCCCTTCGTCAAGGCCGCCGATTCGGCGGCTTCCTGCGCCAGTGCGCTGTATACCGTCAGCGTTCCGGTACAGAGGATCGCGGCCATCATCGCGCCTCGTGCGATACGTGTGCGCACCGGGCCGGTACCTGAGTGTTGCGGATTGATCTTCATTTCGTCTGATCCCCCGAGTGACCGGCGCAGCGCCGGTTGTCGACTTCCAAGGCCGCCGTGCCCTGACGGCGGCCGATCTGGTTAATCTGTTGTGTGGGCCTGTCGTGCGGCTTCAGAAACACTCGACGCTGCCGTGCACGCCGGTCAGTACGCCGATGCAATCGCGGCGTGCCTCCGACGACGCGTGCGACGCGACGTGCACGCGCACGGTTCGCACGCGGGCCGGTGCCGGCGCGGGCGGTGCATCGGGCACCGGTGCCTTGCCGAGCAGCGTCATCTTGGTCGCGCCGTCGGTGGTGAGCGTCTTGTGATCGACCTGGTTGCGCAGCACCAGCGACAGCGTGCCGACGCTGCGGGCGAGGTCGAGGCGTTCGGCCTGGTCGGGCGTGACTTCGAGCGTCACCGCGTTGACGACTTTCGGCGCGGTGTCGTCGCGGCTCACCTGCTGCGCGACCGCCAGCACCAGGATGTGCTCGAGCACGATCTTCGAGATGCTTTGCCCGTCGGTCTTGCCCTGCTGCTCCTGCGTGTTGACGATCACGTCGACGTAGTTGCCCGGCAGCGCGAAGCCCGCGACGCCGACCACGTCGTTCACGCGCACTGTGATCGCGCGGCTGCCGTCGGCGATCACCGCGGACAGCCCGCCCTTGGTGCCGACCGGCGCGAGCTTCGACTCGATCACCGGCTCGCCGCGGGCGAGGCTGGTGCGCACGACGCGCCCTTCGAGTTCCTTCGTGTCGGTGAACGCGCCGGTCGGCACGCTGCCCGCCGGCCAGCTCACCATGTGGATCTGGTTCGGCCCGAGCGGCTCGCCCAGATTCAGGTCGGTGGTCGCGACCGCGACGGACGTGACCGAACCGTTGGACGTGTTCATCAACCAGCGCGACGCGAACACGACCGCGGCAAGCCCCGCGACCATCGCGACCACCAGCATCAAGATTGCTCGACTGTTTTTCATGGCAATGCTCCTCGACGAATCGTGAAAGAAACAACTCAACCGGTGACGTGCGTGCGACCGCCGCGCTCGCCTGGCGGCAGATACCCGCCGTCGCGCTCCGGCGCCGCACCGAAATAGCTGGCCCAGGCGTCATGCAGCGCGTCGTGCGTCACTTCGGGCGGATCGCCGCGATACCGCGCGCCGGCGGCAACGAGGCGCAGCAGGTCGGTCGGGTAGCACGCGAGATACGCCTTGCCGGTCGGCAGGTGCAGCCGGTGCAGCAGGTAGTCGAAGGCGTCCTGCGACGACACCAGCCCGAGCGACTCGCACGCGGCGTCGAACACCGCGCGGTAGTGTTCGATCGACATCGCGCCGACGTGCAGCTTGGAGCCGAGCCGGCGCAGGAACGCTTCGTCGGCGAACTGCTCCGGCGCGAGGTTGCTCGAGAACACCGGCCACACGTCGAACGGCAGTACGAAGCGGGTGCCGGAATCGAGCGTCAGGAAATCGACGCCGCGATCGAGCGGGCGCAGCCAGCGGTTGAGCAGATCGCGCGGCTCGACGCGCTGGCGGCCGAGATCGTCGACGATGTACATGCCCATGTTCGCCTTCATGTGCGGCGGCGCCTGGTAGAAGCCGGCCGCGTCGTCGCGGCGCAGGTCGAGCTCGTCGAGCGTCAGCTCGCCGCCGGACATCACGACCGGCCGCTCGCACAGCCGCCAGCGGCGATCGACCGACTGCCCGTCGCCTTGCGACGGCGCGTCGATGTGCACCAGCGGATCGTGGATCTGGATCACTTCGCCGGCCGCGCAGATCGCGTACGGCACCGGCACATGACCGGCCATCAGCGCGCCGAGCCGCTCGGCGAGGTAGGTCTTGCCGCTGCCGGCCGGCCCGTGGATCAGCAGCGGCCGCCCGGCATTCAGCGCGGCGGCGGCCGCGTCGAGGATCGACGTGTCCATGATCACGCCGTCGAACACGGCCCACACGTCGTTCTGCGCGACGCGCAGCTTGCGCACCGAATGCGCGTCGATGCAGGCGAGATACGCATCGAGCGGCACCGGCGCCGGCCCGCTGTAGCTGCTGCGCGCGCGCTCTTCGAGCGCCGCGACGCGGCCGGCGTCGGTCAGGCGGAACGTCACGTCGAGGTCCGTCGTGCCGCGATGGGTCAGCTCGACCAGGTGCTCGCGCACCAGGAACGCGAACACGTCGTCGAGCACCGCGAGCGGCAGACAGTGGCGCTCGATCAGATCGCCGTACGACGGGCGGCCGAGCACCAGCGTCGCCTTCAGCACGAGCCCGGCCACGAAGGTCTGGCTCAGCCCGGTTTCCGCGATCGAGCGCGGCGCCGGCGGCAGCTGCGCGTCGGGCTTCGCATGCGCTTCCCGCTGCGGCGACGGCTGCGGCAGATGCGCTACCTGCGCGTCGCGTTTCGGTTCGGTGGGATTCGTGTTCATGTTCGTTCCATCCTCGTTGCGGATACGCCGCGCTATGCGCACGATGCGAACAGCATGCCCAGCGTGCCGACGGCGATTGCGACGCCATACGGCAACGCGCCGACCGACGCGGATTCGACGGGGCCGTCGGTTGCCCCTGCAAGCGGCGCGGCGGCGCGATGCGCGACCAGCATCCACACGTTGGTCCACATCCGGCGCATGCGGCCGCGCAGCAGCGCGAAGCCGAGTGCGCCGACGCCGCCCGCGACGAAGGTGGCCAGCACGATGTAGAAGGTCATCTGCGCGCCAACCCATGCGCCAATCGCGAGCATCAGCTTCACGTCGCCGGCGGCCATGCCGCGCAGCAGATAGAACGGCAGCAGCAGCCCGAGGCCGGTCGCCGCGCCGGCAAGCCACGCGAGCACGCCGGCCGGCACGCCGTGCAGCGCACATTGCGCGACCAGCGCACCGGCGAGCCCTGCGACGACGAGCCGGTTCGGGATGCGGCGGCTCGCGAGGTCCGTGCTGGCCGCCACGATCACGAGCAGCGTCACGCACAACGGAACCGGATAAGGCGGCGCAACTGGCAACATGGCGAACCTCGGTCAAATGAAACGATCTGGATTACTGCCCGAGCGCGGTATTCACCGCCGCGGTCACGATCGACGCAATCGCGTCGTACGCGCCTTGAACCGAGCCCTTCAGCGCGACCACGGCGCCGAGCACGACGGTCGCGAACACCGCTGCGAGCAGCGCGTATTCGATCGACGTCACCCCTCGCTCGTCGTCGATCCATCGCGATACCGCTACTGCAAGTACCCTGGCGCGCATGACGGCCTCCGATCCGGTTGATCGACCGAGCGGGAGACGGCTCGCGGAGCGCACCGGCCGAGCCATCCGCCATTCGGTCCATCAGACATTCGTTGCTTGGTATGTCCGGCCTTGCTCGACGGACGACATGGCGACGAACGGGCCGGACCAGCCGTTCGTCGCCCCGTCATTCAGATCGCCGCGTTGAGGTCGTCTGCGATCGTGTTGAACACAGTCTTCAGGTCGTTACCGACCAGCGTCAGCGCGGCAACGAGGCCGACTGCGATCAGCGCGGCAATCAGGCCGTATTCGATGGCCGTCACGCCTTGCTCGTCTTGAACGAAACCGCGGACCTTCTGGATGAACGTGGACATGGCTACTCTCCTTTTGCACTGCTACGAAAACCCCGTGGTCTGGAATAGACGCGGGGAGCGGGTACCACCGGTACTACAAAGAAACTCGGAGCCGAGGCTCAGCGACGGGTGCGGCCGGCTGCGAGCCGATCCGGGCCTGGAGACGTCGGTGAGCTGGTGTGTGCGCTGCACATGCGTGGACCGATCGGCGATACATCACGATCGAACCGGACGGCACGGCTGCCGTCCTGCACAAGGCCGCGGATTGAATGACCGACGCAAGCGCGTCGATACTGCTGAAGGTTCCCGTCGCGGCATGCGAGCCGCGTGGTGCTGTGGTCTGTCATTTTTATTCCCCAATGCTGTCATCTGATTCTTATTGCGCGAACGATGCTGACGCTCGCTCGATCGATCGGTCGACGATGCTGCCCGCCGCTGCGTGGACCACTGCGCCGTATTCCCCGACGCGCTTGCGGTCCATCGTCCTGCACGGGTGAGGCGCTCCGGTATGTTCTGCTGCGTCAACCGGTCGCGGCTCGCATCGTCGCCTGCCGTGCGGCCCTAGACGCAAAGAGCAGGCCAGCCGACCGACAATCGAGGCGCAGCAAGGATTCCGACGATCCATGCGCCGGGCCGGCGGCAGTGCGACACCCGAAATGTTTCAGATTTGATATATGCGCGGCGGGCATCGGCGCGCGTCGGCCGGGCGCAGGCGCGCTGCCAGGGCGGTTCGAAAAATTTTCTCGGGACTTTCCCGAACCCGCGACGCCATTCATCCGACGCGTATTCGATGCAGTCCCGAAGCAGCGACAAACGCGGAATGTTTCAAGCGAGAAACATGAATTGCGCGGCGACCGATTTCTCTGACGTAAAAACGCCGTTTTCGGCCGAAGAACTGCCGCATCGACATCGCGCGTTTCCGGCCGCGGTTTGCGTCGTGCGATTTTTTCTCCAACAATGCATTCACCGGACAGCGCCATCGAATGCGATTCGATCCGGATACACGACAACACGAAAAGCCGCGCGCACACCACGCGGCATTCACCAGACACGGGGCATCATGTACACGGCCAATGATGGAATGCGCTATCGCGCGACACGCTGTGCTCAATGGCTGACGGCCGACCGAATCGTTCCGTACAGCTGCGTGATGCTGCTGTTGTGCGTGGGCTTCGTGATCACATGGGCCGTCACCACCGACGCGTTCACGGCGCAAACCACCGCCCGCCCCGGCGTCGACTTCTCCGTGTTCTGGAGTGCATCGCATCTGGTGCTGCACGGTCATGCCGCAGCCGTCTACGATCCCGTGTTCTTCTCACGGGCCGAGGTCGCGAAATTCGGTGCCTACATGGGTCACCAGTCGCTGCCCTGGCTCTATCCGCCGACGATGCTGCTGTTCATCGCGCCGGTCGCCCTCGTGCCTTTCCTGCCCGCGTACATCCTCTTTTTTGCGGGCAGTCTTTTATGCTATGCGCACGCCGTCCTGCGACTGTCGGGCCTGCGTGCGCACCTGCCCGTGCCGCGCGCCACCGTGCTCGTCGTGCTCGGCTACTCGGCCGTCTGCGCGTGCGTGCTGTACGGGCAGAACGGGCTGCTCACCGCCGGCATCGCGGCGCTCGCGCTGCACCTGCTCGGCCCGCGCCCGATCGTAGCCGGCGTGCTGATCGGACTGCTCGCCATCAAGCCGCAGATGGCGACGGTGTTCCCGTTCGTGCTGATCGCGACGCGCGCATGGCGCGCGTTCGGCGCGGCGGCGGTCACGACGACGCTGTTCACCGCGGCCGGTTTCGCACTGACCGGCCCAGGCTCGCTGGAGGGCCTCGCTCACGCGTTGTCGATCGTGCGCGGCATGCACTTCACGCTTCCCGCGTACTGGTTCGTGTCGCCGACGCCGTTCGCCGCGCTGCGGCTCGCCGGTGCGTCCATCGCGGTGTCGCTCGCGGTGCAGGGCGCCGTCGCGCTGCTCGCGATGGCCGCGGCCGTCTCCGTGTGGCGCCGCACGACCGACATGCGCCTGCGCGGCGCGGTGCTGGCCGTCGCGACGCTGCTCGCGACGCCGTACCTGTGGCAATACGAGCTGACCTGGCTCGGCATCGCGGTGTTTTGCCTGATCGCGCACGGCCTCGACGAAGGCTGGCTGCCCGGCGACCAGATCGTGATCGTGCTCGCGTGGCTGCTGCCGGTGTTCGAAGTGTTCAACCGGATCACGAAGTGGCCGCAGATCGGCCCGGTCGTGCTGCTCGCCGTGCTGCTGATCACCGTGCGGCGCGTCGCGCTGCCGCCGCGGGAACGGCAATGAAGGCGCCGCGCTTCCTGCTGCATGGCGGCTCGGCGATCGATGCTCATCCGGAGCTGCCGATCGCCGGCCCGCGCCGCCATCCGCACTGGCTCAATCGCGATCGCGTGCGCACGTATGCGGCGGCGGCCCTGCTGACCGAGCTGCTGTTCGTCTGCGTCTATCTCGCGCGCGTGCACGGCTCGCATACGTCGGTGCCCGAGCCGCTCGCGCAGGATTTCGCGCCGCTGTGGAGCGCCGCGCGGCTCGCGGTGCACGGGCATGCGCTCGATGCGTGGCATTTTCCGTCGCTGTTCGCGATCGAGCGGCTGGCGATTCCGACGCTGAATCTCGCCGGCGGCTCCGCACCGTGGCTCTACCCGCCGACGATGCTGCTGCTGGTCGCGCCGCTCGGCTGGCTGCCGTATCCGGGCGCGCTCGCGATCTGGCTCGGGCTCACGTGGATGCTGTTCGCCGCGACGATCCGCGCGACCGTGCAGCGCGACGCCGCGCTGCTGTGTGCGCTGGCGTTTCCCGGCGCGTTCGTCGCGCTGCTCGCCGGACAGACGAGCCTCGCGAGCGCGGCGCTGGCGGGCCTCGGCCTGCTGGCGCTGAACCGGCGCCCGGTCGCGGCGGGCATCTGCTTCGCGTTGCTGACGGTCAAGCCGCAGATCGCCGTGCTGTTCCCGCTCGCGTTGCTGTGCGCCGCGCAATGGCGCGCGCTGGCGGCATGGGCCGCGACGCTCGCCGCGGGCGTCGTGCTGTCGACGCTCGCGTTCGGCTTCGAGACGTGGATCGCGTTCGGACACGGGATCGCCGACGCATACCGCAACGTCGACGCGGGCCATGCGCAGCTCGCGCGCATGCCGACGGTGTTCGCGCTGGCCGCGTACGCCGGATGGCCGGCCGCGCTGGCGCGCACGCTGCAGCTGCTGTCCGGCGCGGCCGCCGCGCTCGTCGTGGGGTACGCGTGGCGCGGCGCGTGTTCGTACGCGCTGCGCGCGGCGACGCTCGCCTGTGCCTGCCTGCTGGTCAGCCCGTATCTGTTCGACTACGACCTCACGTGGTACGGCCTCGTGATCGCGTGGTACGCACGCTATGCGTGGACGCACGGCTGGCGGCGCTTCGATCGCGAGTGGCTGCTGCTGATGTGGGTCATGCCGCTCGCCGGCCTCGTGCTGGTGCCGCATCTGTCGTTCCAGTTCATGCCGCTCGTCACGCTCGCGTCGCTCGCGATGCTCGCCGCCCGGATCGCACAGGAACGACGCGACGTGCCGTCGATGCCCGACGCGCACGATCACTCGACCGACACCGGCTTCACGCATCCGGCCCGGTCGCATCACCGCTCGACGCACGGATTGCGCCGCATCGGCCGCCCGCTGTTCGGCGCCGATCGCTGATATGTCATTACAGGGGAACCCGTCATGCGCGAATCGCTCTACACACCGCTCGTGTCGCTCGTCGTGCCGTTCTACAACGAAGGCGAAGCCGTCGAACGCTTCTTCGACGTCGTGATTCCGCTGATGGCGGGCATCGAGGCGATCCGCTTCGAGATCGTCTGCGTGAACGACGGCAGCCGAGACGACACGCTCGACCGCCTGATCCGCGCCAGCATGAGCGATCGGCGCGTGCGGATCATCGACCTCACCCGCAACTTCGGCAAGGAAGCGGCGCTCACGGCCGGCCTCGACGAAGCGGCCGGCGACGCGGTGATCCCGCTCGACGCGGACCTGCAGGATCCGCCTAGCCTGATCCCCGTCATGATCGAACACTGGCGCGACGGCGCGGAAGTGGTCGCCGCGCAGCGCAGCAGCCGCGCCTGCGATTCGTTCGCGAAGCGCACCACCGCCGCGATCTACTACCGCGTGCACAACCTGCTGTCGGACGTGAAGCTGCCGGAGAACGTCGGCGATTTCCGGCTGATGGACCGCAAGGTCGTCAACGCGCTGCGCAGCCTGCCCGAACGGCATCGCTTCATGAAGGGGCTGTTCGCGTGGGTCGGCTACCGCACCGTGATCGTCGAGTATCAGCGCGACGCGCGCAGCGCCGGGCACTCGAAGTTCTCCGGATGGAAGCTGTGGAACCTCGCGCTCGAAGGCATCACGAGCTTCAGCACCGTGCCGCTGCGCAGCTGGACCTACATCGGCGTGTGCATCGCCGCGCTCGCTTTCCTGTATGGGGCGTTCATCATCGCCCGCACGCTGCTGTTCGGCAATCCGGTGCTCGGCTATCCGTCGCTGCTGTCGATCATGCTGTTCATCGGCGGGATCGAGCTGATCGGCATCGGCGTCGTCGGCGAGTACGTCGGGCGCATCTACGACGAGACCAAGCAACGGCCCGTCTATCTGGTGCGCCGCCGCTATCAGGCGCACGCGAAGGTGATCGAGCTGCCGGTCGCGCGCGATGCGCGGCGGGCCGGCGCACGCCGGCGCGTGCAGCCGGCGCGCGTGCGGGTCGGCGCGCGCTGAGCCGCGGGGCGCGCCGATGTTCGCGCTGCTGTATGCCGAACGTGCGCGGCTGGCACGCTTCGGCGTGACCGGGCTCGGCTCGACCGCGCTGCACGTGCTGGTCGCATCCGCGCTGTATGCCTGGTTCGATGCGACGCAGGTCGCCGCGAACGCGGCCGCGTTCGTCTGCGCGACCGCGTTCTCGTATCTGGCGAACACGCTGTGGAGCTTCTCGTCGACGCTGCATTCGCGCAACCTGCTGCGTTACCTCACCGTCGCAACGGCCGGCTTCATCGAAACGATGCTGCTCGCGCGCGCCGCCGAACTGCTCGACGTATCGCGCGGCGCGGCCATCGTCGCGATCGCGCTGCTGATCCCGCCGACGATGTTCGTGATGCACCGCGCGTGGACGTATCGCTGATGCGTCGGCGTCGTGCGAGGCCCGGTGGCCTGCATCCAATCGTTGCATGAGACGGCGATGCGGCGGCTTGCACCGCTTCCGCCGATACCGCTGCTTCGGTCTACCGCTCGCATCCGATCGCATGCGCCGCACGCGCGGCCTTGTCGCGACGTTCATCGAACGGTCATCGAACCGTCGCAGCCGATCGGCGCGGCGCCTGCTAGGATGGCATGTCCGCCGCGGGACGGCGGCGACGCTCGCACGCTGCGCGGCACGAATCGTGCTCGGTGCGCACCCGCCTCCCATTCGACGCCGGCTTCGGCGCTACGCGCCGTCGGCACGAGACTCGTGACTCGTCCATGCCCAGGAAAAAATCCAGCCTCTGGCTCCGGCCTTTCGACCTGCTTGCCGCCGCCACCGGCACGCGGCCGAAACGTAAAACCGCGAAGCCCGCCGCGTCGGTCAAGCGTAGCGCCGCCACCAAGACGGCGCGCGCCGCCCGCCCCGCCGCGCCCGCGGCCCGCACGTCGCCGCGCGAGACGCAGGGCGCGTGGCTGCGTTCGTTCCATTCGGCGCGCCCGGCCGCCGGCCGCCTCGTCAACCATCTCGCCTATGCGCTGTACCTGCCCGCCGCGGCGGCGACGACGCGCGACATGCCGCTCGTCGTGATGCTGCACGGCTGCAAGCAGACCGCCGAATCGTTCGCGGCCGGCACGCGCATCTGCCGCGTCGCGGCGCGCGCCGGGTTTGCGGTGCTGTTGCCCGAGCAGGCCAAGACGGCGCACTCGCACCGCTGCTGGAACTGGCATGGCGATGCATCGCTGTCGGAAGCGCCGGCGATCGCGTCGCTGGTCGATGCGATCGTGCGCGAACGCGGCTTCGATCGCGACCGCGTCTATCTGGCCGGCATGTCGGCTGGCGCCGGGCTGGCCGCGCGGCTCGCGATCGACTATCCCGACCGGTTCGCGGCCGTCGGGCTGCACTCCGGCCCGGTCATCGCGCCGCCGTTGTCGACGATGGCCGCGATGAGCGTGATGCGGCGCGGGCTGCGCGACGATCCGATCCGCACCGTCGACACCTGCGTCGACACGCGTCATTACCCCGGCATGCCCGCGCTGATCGTGCACGGCGGGCTCGACACGGTCGTCGCCGAGCAGAACGCGGTGCAGCTCGGCGTCGCGTTCGCGCGCCTCAATCGGCTGATCGACGAGGCAGGCGAGCCGCGCGTCGGCGAGCAGCGCACGTACACGCACGACGGCGTGCGCTACACCGACTATCTGCGCGGCGGCCGGGTGATCGTGCGCGTCTGCATCGTGCACGGCCTCGCCCATGCGTGGAGCGGCGGCGATCCGCGCGAGGCGTTCCATTCCGCGACCGGGCCGGATGCGACCGCGATGTTCTGGAATTTCTTCCGCAGGCGACGGCGCAAGCGCTAGCGCGGCGGCGCGCATGCACGGCTCACGCGCGCTGCGCGATCGCCGTCGCGTCGCTCGCGTCCGCGTGCGACCGCCGGATCGGCAGCCGCACGCAGAACGTCGTGCCCTGCCCCGGCACGCTCGTCACGTCGATCGTGCCGCGATGGCGCTCGACGATCCCGTGCGACACCGACAACCCGAGCCCCGTACCCTGTCCGACCGGCTTCGTCGTGAAGAACGGATCGAAGATCCGCCGCGCGACGTCCGGCGCCATGCCGGTTCCGGTGTCGCTGATCGCGATCGACACGCATTCGCCGTCGCTCGACGTGCGGATCGTGATCACGCCGCGCGTCGGAATCGCGTGCGCCGCGTTGACCAGCAGGTTCATGAACACCTGATTCAACTGCGACGGCAGGCATTCGACCGGCGGCACGTCACCGTACTCGCGCACGATGTCGGCCTTGTACTTCAGTTCGTTGTGGACCACGTTCAGCGTGCTGTCGAGGCCCGCGTGCAGATCGACCACGCTCCACTCGCCGCTGCCCGGCCGCGAGAAATCGCGCAGGTCCTGCACGATGCGCCGCACGCGCACCGCGCCGTCGATCGACTCGTCGATCAGCGTGACGATCTCGTCGCGCACGTAGTCGAGGTCGGCCGCGCGGCGCTGCGCCGCCAGCGCGTCGCGCGCGGCCGGCTCGAGTTGCGGCAGCAGCGCGTCGTGCGCGGCGAGCACGTCGAGCAGGCTGCGCACCCACGTGCGCAGCGTATTGAGGTTCGCGCTGATGAAGCCGATCGGATTGTTGATCTCGTGCGCGACGCCGGCCGCGAGCTGGCCGATCGACGCGAGCTTTTCCGATTGCAGCAGCTGCACGTGGGTGTCCTCGAGCGCGCGCAACAGGCGCCGCTGTTCGTCCTTCTCCTGCTCGAGCCGCGCCTGCGCGGCACGGCGCTCGTCGATCTCGGTCGCCATGTTCTCGCGCGTGCGCTGCAGCATCGCGGTGGTCTGCTCGTAGCGGCGCAACGCGGTCTCGAGCTCCGCGGTGCGCACGCGCACCAGCCGTTCGAGCGTGTCGGTCATGCCGCGCAGGAACGTCGTGCGGGCGTCGAACCGGCACACCAGCAGCGTGACGGTCAAGGTCGCGGTGGTGAACATCGCGATGGTCGTCGCGAGCCACGGCGCGTCGATCCCGTTCGCGGCGCCGCAGCGCGCGTCCGGCGCAAAATGCGCGGCCGCCATCGCCGTGTAGTGCATGCCGGTGATCGCGATGCCCATGACGAGCGCCGCGCCGATCCGCAGCGCGCTCGCATGGCGCGCGTGCTGCGCGCGCAACGCCTGCGCCATCCACAGCGCGGCCGTCGACGCGATCACCGCCACGCCGATCGACGCCGCGAACAGCGCGGGATCGTAGCGAATGCCGGGCGTCATGCGCATCGCCGCCATCCCGGTGTAGTGCATCCCGACGATGCCCGCGCCCATCAGCATGCCGCCGGCCAGCAGCCGCGCGCCGCCCAGGCGCGCACGCGTGACGACGGTCAGCGCGAAGTACGACACGAGCACGGCGATCGCCAGCGATGCGCCCGTATCGGTCAGCGCATAACCGAGCGGAATCGGCAGCGACAGCGCGAGCATGCCGACGAAGTGCATCGACCAGATCCCCGTGCCCATCGCGACCGCGCCGCCTGCCAGCCAGGCGCGCCTGAGCGTCCGCTTCTCGAGCAGCGAGATGAACGCGGCGAGGTCGAGCGCCGTGTACGAGGCGAGCGTCGCGATCACGAGCGACAGCAGGACGAGCGGCAGATTGTAGGTGCCATGCATGATTGCGCCTCGGTCGGATTGAACGCGTGGCCCTCGCGCGCGAGGGCCGTGCAGCCGCGCGCCGGCTCAGGCGGACGGCGCGTGGCTCGCCGCAGCCGCGCCCGCGCCCGTCGCACCGGTCGCGCCGGCCACCACGAGGATGTCGAACGACGTGCCTTCGCGCGCCTCGAAGCGGCGCACGAGTTCGATCTGGTGCGCCGTCATCACGCTGCCCTTCGTCATCAGCAGCACGCCGCGATGCGTGCGCAGATCGTCGGCGAGCTGCATGCCCTCGCGCAGCTGCGCGGACTGGATCTCCGCCACCGACGCCGCGATGCCGAGGTTCTGGGGATCGCGCATCAGGTCGATGAAGCGCGCGACGAGCAGCGGGTCGTAGCGCACGCCGGCCTGCGAGCGCAGCACGTCGATCGCCTGCTCGACCGAATGCGGCGCGCCGATTTCGCCGTTGCGCATCCCTTCGAAGTCGCGCGCGATCGCGACGATCCGCGAGCCTTGCGGAATCGCGTCGCCGACGAGGCCGTCGGGCGTCCCGCGTCCGTTGAAGCGCTCGTACTGGTGCAGCACGATCGACGCGACCTTGTGCAGCTGCGCGATCGGCGTCAGCACCATCTGCGCCCGCAGCGGATGCTGCTGGAACAGGCTGTGTTCGTCGGTCGTCATCTTGACGATCGGCTTGTGCAGCAGCTCGTCGGGCAGCGACAGCTTGCCGATCCCGTGCAGCAACCCCGCGTAATACACGTCCTGCGCGTGCAGGCTGCTCATCCCGGCCGACAGCGCGAGCCGGCGCGCGATCTCGCCGACGCGCATCGCATGACCGCTCGCGGATCCGCAGCGCAGCTCGATCATGCTGGCGCAGACCTGGACCATCGCGGTGAAACTGCTTTTCAGGTCCTGCTGCGCGGCTTCGAGGAACAGCACCGTCTGCGCGAGCTCCTCGGTGCGCGCGCGCACCTGGGTCTCCAGCTCCGCGTTGAACCGGCGCAGCGTTTCGTTCTGCGCTTCGGTCAACGCGGCGAGCCGCGCGGCCTCGGCGCGCAGGCGCCGCTGCTCGAGCGCCTGCTCGAGCGTCATCAGCAGGTCCTGATCGTCCCAGGGCTTGTTCAGGTAGCGATACACGCCGCCCTCGTTGACGGCCTCGACGATCGACGCGATGTCGGAATAGCCGGTCAGCAGCACCCGCATCGTCTCCGGGTACAGCGCGCGGGCACGGCGGAGAAACGCCGCGCCGCTCATGGTCGGCATCCGCATGTCGGACACGATCAGGTCGACTTCGGTCGTCGCGAGGATTTCCAGCGCCGCCTCCCCGCTGTCGGCCGTCAACACTTCGTAATTCGCGGGCCGCAGCACGCGCCGCAGCGCGGACAGCACGTTCGGCTCGTCGTCGACCAGCAGGATCGACGCGGTGCGGCGCGGCTCGCCGTCCGCCGTTGCGCCGATCGTTTCAGGCAGCGCGGCAGTCATGCCGGTCGCGCCATCGGTTGCGTCTGTTCCGTTCGTCGCGGAAATCGTCATAATCGGCCTCGGATCAATTGTCTTCACCACCTCTCCTCTGTGAGAACGGCCGGCGGCGCGCATTCCGTATCGGGGAAAACGCTGATGCAGCGCAGCCGACTGGCGGCGCAGCTGGCTGCGACGCGCGCCGGCTTCCGGTATCGTGGCGGGGCGCGCCGAGCGCGGCGCGCGCCGGCTGCACACTCATTCAACCTATGGAGCACGCATGATCCTGGAAATGGCATCGCTCGAAATCGATCCGGCGCAAGCCGCCCAATTCGAAGCGGCGGTTCGCGCCGCACTGCCGCTGTTCGCGCGGGCGCGCGGCTGCGGCGGCGCGCAGCTGCATCGCGTGATCGAGCGCAGCGGCGGCTATCTGCTCGTCGTCGAATGGGAGACCGTCGACGACCACATGGTGCATTTCCGCCAGTCGGACGACTTCCAGGCGTGGCGGCAGCTGGCTGGCCCGTTCTTCAAGAGCCCGCCGCAGGTCATGCATACGGAAGTCGCGGTGAAGTGAGCGCCGCGACACGCGAGCGGCGCGCCGCCCCGCATCGGCGGCGTCGCGCCCGCGCCCGCGCCCGCACGCGCACTCGCACTCGCACTCGCGCGCGCCGTTCGCGCGTGAGCGCAACGCCGCATCCCGCGCACCTCGCGCAACCGATCCTCTACGAGCCTTCGCAATGACCATCGACCCTTCCGTCCTCGCCGCCTTCACGCCGACCGGCAAGCTGCGCGCATCGATCAATCTCGGCAACCCGATTCTCGCGAACCGCGACCCGGCCACCGGCGAGCCGTTCGGCGTGTCGATCGACCTCGCGCGCGCATTCGCCGAGCGCCTGTCGGCCGAACTCGAACTGGTCGTGTTCGACGCGGCCGGCAAATCGGTGCAGGCGCTCGCCGACGAGCGCGCCGACTTCGGCTTCTTCGCGATCGATCCGCTGCGCGGCGAGACGGTCGCGTTCACCGAGCCGTACGTGCTGATCGAGGGCTACTACCTGGTGCGCGACGATTCGCCGATCCGCAGCAATGCCGACGTCGATCAGCCGCACAACCGCGTGACGGTCGGCAAGGGCAGCGCGTACGACCTGTTTCTCACGCGCGAGCTGAAGGCCGCGCAGATCGTGCGTGCGCCGACTTCGGCGGACGTCGTGCCGACCTTCGTCGACGAGCGGCTCGAAGTCGCAGCGGGCGTGAAGCAGCAGCTCGAGGCCGATGCGGCGAAGACGCCCGGCCTGCGGCTGCTCGGCGAGCGCTTCATGGTGATCCGGCAGGCGATGGGCGTGCCGAAGAGTCGCGGCGAAGCGGCCGCCGCGCTGCTCGGCGCATTCGTGGAGGAGATGAAGGCGTCGGGCTTCGTCGCCGATGCGCTGCGGCGGCACGGGATCAGCGGCGCGTCGGTCGCGCCGTAACGCTGACCGGCCGCTGACCGGCCGCGCTGCACGGCGGCGTCGGCCTCGGTGCAAACCGAGGCGCCGACATTACTCCACGGCGGCCGGCACGAACGGCTGCGGATACCGCCCCGCCGCCTGACGCTCGATCATCCAGTCCGGATAGCCGGACGGCAGCGCACTCACCGTGTCGAGATGCGCCAGCTCGTCCGCGCTCAGCACGACGTCGAGCGCGCCGAGATTGTCTTCGAGCTGCTCGATCCGTTTGGCGCCGACGATGACGCTCGTCACATGCGGCTTCGCGAGGAGCCACGCGAGCGCGATCCGCGCCACCGACACGCCGCGCGCGTCGGCGAGCGTGCGCATCGCCGCCACGCACGGCCACGCGCGCTCGAGATCGACCGGCGGGAAATCGAAATGCGCACGGCGCGCACCGGCATCGGCCGGCGCGCCGGGCCCGAACTTCCCCGACAGCAGGCCGCCGGCGAGGGGCGACCAGACCAGCAGCGACAGTTGCTCGTCGCGCGCGAGCGGCACCAGCTCGCGCTCGACGTCGCGTCCGGCGATCGAGTAATAGGCCTGCAGGGTCTCGAAGCGCGTCGCGCGGAGCGCTTCGCTGAGCCCGAGCGCCTTGCCGATCTTGCCGGCTCGCCAGTTCGAGACGCCCACATAACGCACCAGCCCCTGACGCGTCAGGTCGTCCAGCGCCCGCAGCGTCTCGTCGATCGGCGTGACCGGATCGTTCGCATGGATCTGGTAGAGGTCGATATGGTCGACCTGCAGCCGTTCCAGGCTGCGCTGCGCCGAATCCATGATGTGCGCGCGCGACGCGCCCTGATCGTTCGGCTTCGGACCCATCGCGCCGGCCGTCTTGGTCGCCAGCACGACGTCGGCGCGCGGCACGCCGAGGTCCTTCAGCGCCTGGCCGACGATGCGCTCGGACTGGCCGAACGAGTAGACGTCCGCGGTATCGATGAAGTTGATGCCGCCGGCCAGCGCGCGTTCGATCAGCCGGTTCGCGTCGTGCTGGCCGACGGCGCCGATCGCCGCCCACATGCCGGCGTCCGCATTGCCGCCGAGCGTCATCGTGCCGAGACACAGCTCGGAGACGTACAGGCCCGTGCGGCCCAATTGCTTGTATTTCATCCTGGTTCCTTTCCGGTTCGCCAACACCGCATGCGGCGGCGCGCGCTCACGCGTCGCGCGCCGGATGCGAATTCAGCCGATCTGTGCGCGCCCCGCGCGCCACTGCGCGGCGACGGTCGCGACGCGCTCGCCGTAGCGGCGCGCGGTCTCGAGATCGCCCGGCGACATTTCGTCGGGCGACGCATCGGCCGGCGTCTGCGCCATCGGCGCAAGATACGAGCCCATGCGATTCAGGTCGTCGCGCTGCGACGCCTTCAGGTTCGCCGGCTTGAGGTCCATGCTGACCCAGAGGCCGCCGTGCTGGCCCGCCAGCAACACGAAGTACTCGAGCGTGTTCAGCTTGTCGCCGTTGACGCTCGCGCTGTTGGTGAAGCCGCCGAACAGCTTGTTGCGCCACGCGCCTTCGAACCACGCCTTCGCCGTGGCGTCGGCGAATTTCTTGAACTGCCAGCTGGGGCCGCCCATGTAGGTCGGCGAGCCGAACAGGATCGCGTCGGCCGCGGCAAGCGTGCGCCACGCGTCGTCGGCGACGTTTCCGTCGGCGTCGATCGCGACTAGCACGGCGCCCGCGCCATCGGCGACGGCCTTTGCCATCCGTTCGGTATGGCCGTAGCCGGAGTGGTAGACGACGACCGTGCCGGCCGCGGAGAAAGTCGATTGCGTCATGGTTGAGCGTCCTTTGGTTCGGGTTGCCGTCGGGCGACGACATGGGAACGCACTTTACTGAGTCGCAAATGCGTTATAAATGGGCGACCTTTGAACGTTCTGTTACCCCCGGAGAGAACAATGCAAAACCTCGATGCGCTTCTGATCTTCGCCCGGGTGGCCGAGATGACGAGCTTCACGCGCGCCGCCGAGAGCCTGGGGATCCAGAAGGGACGCGCGTCGATGGTCGTCCGCCAGCTGGAGCGCGACGTCGGCGTGGCGCTGCTGCACCGGACGACGCGCAGCGTGCAGCTGACCGAGGACGGCCGCGCGTTTTACGCGCGCGCCCGCGATCTGCTGGCCGAAGTGCAGGAATTGCAGTCGATGTTTTCGGGCAGCGGCACGCGCCTGCGCGGGCGGCTGCGCGTCGACATGCCGACCGAGCTGGCGCGCAGCGTCGTGGTGCCGGCGCTGCCGCAGCTGATGGCCGCGCATCCCGAACTCGAGCTGGAACTGTCGAGCACCGACCGGCGCGTCGATCTCGTGCAGGAAGGGTTCGACTGCGTCGTGCGGCTCGGCCCGATCATCGACGACACGCTGATCGCGCGGCCGCTCGGCCGCCTGCGGATGATCAATGCGGCGAGCCCCGACTATCTGGCGCGGCACGGCGTACCGCATACGCTCGACGATCTGCTCGGCCAGGGGCACCGGATGGTCCACTACTCGCTGACGCTCGGCGCGCGGCACGCCGGATGGGAATACCCGAAGGGCGACGGCTACGCGACGCTCGCCTTGCCGAGCGCGATGCAGGTGAACAACGTGCAGACCTATCATGCGGCCGGGCTGGCCGGCATCGGCCTGATCCAGGCCGGCTATTCGGGCGTCGCGCCGCACATCGCGAGCGGCGCGCTGGTGGAGGTGCTGCCCGACCTGCGGCCCGAACCGCTCGCCGCGTCGCTGGTGGTGGCGCATCGGCGCAATCTGTCGCCGCGCGTGCGCGCGTTCATGGACTGGATCGAACGCGTGCTGCAACCGTACTTCGATTGAGCGCACGCGGCATCGCGCGAGCGACCGTCCTCGCCGCCAACGACCCGTTGCGACGTTTCAGATCTGCAACCTGAACCGCGGTGCGGTCGCCCGGTTTCGTCAGACGCAGGTAGGCGCGCGTCGGCGCGGTCCGTACTGCGGCAGACGCTCCCGACGCCGCCTCGCGGCTTGCCCGATATCCGCGCGTGCGCGGTGCGGCGCGGTTGCGCGATCGCAGCGCGGCGCCGTCGCCTTCGCGTTGAGCGCGACCGCGCCGAGATGGCGGCCGGCATTCGACAACGCGACGAACGACGGCCGAGCCGATTCGCCGCGCGCGATCGTTTCAGGATCGACACATTTCCGGCGACGGCGAGCATCCCGACCCGCATGGGCGCGCCGCCGGCCGCCTGCCCGCGCGCATCGACGGCCGTGGCACGCTCCATGCGTTCACGCCAGAGACGCCGGACCCACCGTATCGGCGCGCACACAATATTTCGAATAAGTCCGCGTCCGGCGCACCCGTCGATGAGTTCTCCGGTGCACGGCGCATCGGGGGACACGATGAAAACGAACACGACCGTCTCGATCGGCGCGGCTGCGCGTGCCGACAGCAGCACAGCAACGCTCCCTTCGCGGCCGCTGGCCGCCGCATCTCGCGCATTTCATCGCGCCGACGCGCTCGACGCGAACCCGGCGACGCCCGTGCGCACGCGCGCGCCGCGTGCGGCCGCGCGCAGCGCCGGCGTCCGCAGGTTCGGCCGGCCCACCGCCGGCCGCGCACCGCAACCCGCACGCTGAGCGCCAGCCGGCGCTGCATTCGGACGCACCGCGGCCGTCCGCGCGCGCCGCCGACAGCGGCGGCCGGCGCCCGATGGCCCGATGGCCCGGTGGCCCGACAGCTCGTTGCACCGCCGGCAGCCGGCAAGCGCACGCAATCCCGTCGACGAGAGCCTGCCCTTCCATCATGAATCCGACTGAGAAACCCGGCCGTTCGGACATCGCACTGGTGGTTTCGCTGGCCGTCCTGTTCGTGGTCGCGCATCCCTACACGGGCATCCGGCACGACGCGATTCTGTACACCGCGCAGGCGCTGCACAACCTCCATCCCGACAGCTTTGCGCACGACCTGTTCTTCCAGTACGGCTCGCAGGATCGCTGGACGATCTACGGGCGGATGTTCGCGCTGCTCGTGTCCGCGCTCGGCCTGCGCGCGAGCAATCTCGCGTGCCTGATCGCCGCTCAGGCACTGTGGTGGACCGGCATCTGGCGGCTCGCCCGCCAGCTGCTGCCCACGCCGTGGCACTGGGTCGCGCTGCTGTTCGTCGCGTGCATGCCGGCCGATTACGGCGCCGGCCTGATCTTCTCGTACGACGAAGGCTTCGTCACCGCGCGGCTGCCGGCCGAAGCGCTCGGCCTGTGGGCGATCGCGTCGCTGCTCGAACGCCGGTATCGCGTGGCGCTCGCGCTGACCGTCGTCGCCGCCGCCGTTCATCCGCTGATCGGCGGCGCGGCGCTGGCGTTCGTCGCACTCGTGCGGCTGCCGCGCGTCGCGTGGTGGCGGCTATTGCCGATCGCGCTGATCGCGTTCGCCGTCGTCGAGATGCCGGCCTTCCACGCGCTCCACCTCGATCCGTTCGATCCGGAATGGCGAGCGATCGCGCGCTACAACGTGCCGTTCCTGTTCCCGACCCTGTGGTCACTCACCGCATGGAGCAAGCTGTGCTGGGCGATCGCGCTTCCGGCCGCGCTATCCGCGGACCCGGCGCAGCCGCAACGCGCGCTGTGGTCGAACCTCGCGTTGATCGGCGTGGCGGGCGTCGCGGCCACCACGATCGCGGACCTGACCGGCCAGGACGCGCTGTGGATCCAGCTGCAGCCGTGGCGCACGCTGTGGCTGCTCTCGGTGATGCAATGGCCGGCCGCCATCCTGCTCGTGCGGCGCGAAGCACGCGTGCGGCCGACACTGGTCTGGCTGCTGGCGATCTGCTGGCTGCTGCTCGACGTCGGCGGCGGGATCATCGCGCTGGCCGTCGCCGCCGCGCTGCACGTGGGCGCGCGCCGGCCCGCCGCTGCGGTGCCGGTCACGCAGCTGCGCGACCTCGGTACGGTGCACCGCGCCGCATGGATCGGAACCACGCTGATCGCCGCGATCGTCTGGTTCGTATTCCAGTGCGCGTATCAGGTCGCGCGCGCCGCTTATCCGACCGGCAAGGTCGCGCTCGACATCGGGTGGCTCGAGGCGTTGATTCACACGCATCTGGCGATCGTGCCGGTCGCGTTGCTGGTCGCGCTCCACCTGTCTCGCACGCGACTCGCGGCCGCCGCGCTTCCCGTCACATTGGCCGCGCTCGCCGCGTATGGATTCGTCAATCTCGACCAGCGCTCCGCGGCGGCGACGCTCGTCGAAGCGCGCGCCGACCGCCCGGCGCTCGCGCCGTTCGCCCGCACGGTCGCTCGCGGCGACATCGTGTATTGGGACGGCCCGGGCGACGAAGTCGTCTACCCGTGGTTCCTGATGAAGACGTCGAGCTATTACTCGTCGGCGCAGGCGGCCGGGTTGATCTTCAACCGCCGCACCACCTTCGAGGCCGTGCGGCGCGTCGAGCTGATCCGGCGAGACCCGTATGCCGCGCGGCCGCCGCGCGGCGGCGCCACCGCCGCTGCGGACAAGCACTCGAACGTCTTCGTGTCCACCTACGACTACGTCGCGCTGACCGCGGCCGGCATCCGGCGCGTGTGCGCCGATCCCGTGCTCGATTTCATCGTGTCGCGTCGGCACTACCCGGCATTGGCGACGCGCGACGCGTGGTCGCCCGACGCCGCAAGCACCTTCTGGCTGTACGACTGCGGCCGCATCAGGACGGCAGGCGCGGCCGCGCACGCGCTGACCGTACATGCGCAACCGCGCACCGACACCGACGCAATTCACGAGCGAATGCCCGCTGCAGCGCAGGCCGGCCCGCCCGCGCGTGACGACGCGCGCGTGGACGGCGCTTGAGCCGGACGCCCGCAACCGCTTCGACATCACGGCTCGCCGTCCGGCTGGAACGGCAGAGACGACACACGACAAACCAGCGACTCGACACTCGGGGTGACATCATGGATCAATCGGTTGACGTACTGATCATCGGCGCCGGGCCGGGCGGCCTCACCGCCGCCTACCTGCTGACCAAACAGACCGCGCTGTCGGTCGCGCTCGTCGAGAAGGATCCCCACTATGTCGGCGGCATCAGTCGCACCGAACGGTTCGACGGCCATTGCTTCGACATCGGCGGGCACCGCTTCTTCTCCAAGTCCGCCGAGGTCGTCGCGCTATGGCACGAGCTGCTGCCGGACGACTTCATCGAGCGGCCGCGCAGCTCGCGCATCTTCTACCGGAACAAGTTCTACCGCTATCCGCTCGACGGGCTCGAAGCGTTGATGAACCTGGGCATCGTCGAAAGCGCGCGCTGCGTGCTGTCGTACCTCGCCGCGCGCGTGCGGCCGTGCCGCAACCCGACGTCGTTTCATCAATGGGTCGCCAATCAGTTCGGCGAACGGCTGTTCTCGATCTTCTTCAAGACCTACACCGAAAAGGTGTGGGGCATGTCCTGCGACGAAATTTCGGCCGACTGGGCCGCACAGCGCATCAAGGGACTCAGCCTGTCCACCGCGATCGTCGGTGCGGTGAAGCGGTCGCTCGGGATCCGGTCGCGCCGGACCGACGTCAAGTCGCTGATCGAATCGTTCCACTACCCGCGGCGCGGCCCCGGCATGCTGTGGGAAGCCGCCGCGCGCAAGTTCGAGCAGCAAGGCGGACGGTTGATGATGGGCCACGCAGCGGGCGCACTGCAGTACGACGGCCGCGCGCGGCGCTGGCTCGTCGAAACCATCGGCCCCGACGGACAGACGCATCGCATCAGCGCGCGCGACGTCGTGTGCACCGCGCCGCTGCGGGAAACCATCAACGCGATTTCGCCGCGGCCGTCGTCCGCCGATGCCGCCGCGCGGCTCCAGTACCGCGACTTCATCACGGTCGCGCTGATACTCGACCGGCCGGCCACGTTCACGGACAACTGGATCTACATCCACGACCCGTCGGTCAAGGTCGGGCGCATCCAGAACTTCGCATCGTGGTCGCCCGAGATGGTGCCCGACGCCGCGACGGGCGGTTGCCTCGGGCTCGAGTACTTCTGCTTCGACGGCGATGCGATGTGGGAGAGCAGCGACGCCGACATCACCGCGCTCGCGATCCGCGAGCTCGAACAGATCGGCCTGGCGACGCGCGACCAGATCCGCGGCGCGCGCGTCGTGCGCCAGCCGAAGGCGTACCCGGTGTACGACGACGATTACCGCGCGATCGTCGACCAGATCCGGGCCGATCTGGCCGAACACTTTCCGAATCTGCATCTCGTCGGCCGCAACGGCATGCACAAGTACAACAACCAGGACCACGCGATGATGACGGCGATGCTGACCGTCGAGAACATCGTCGCCGGGCATCGGCTTCGCGACGTATGGGCCGTCAACGAGGACGCCGAATATCACGAGAGCGGCGCCGAACCGCAAACCGGCGCAGCGGGCCTGCGCGCCGTGCCGGCCCGCACCGTTCAGTGGAGGCGGACATGATGCTGTCGCGCTATTGCGTCGTCAGCGTGGTGTCGCTCGGCGTCGACTGGGCGCTGTTCGTCGTCCTGAAGGCGACGATGCCGATCGACGCGGGGATCTCGGCGTGGCTCGCGTACCTGGGCGGCGGTGTCGTCAACTATCTGCTGTCGCGCCGCGTGGTGTTCCGCTCCGACGCGACCGGCCGCCGGCAGCTCGGCGAAGCGCTGCTGTTCGCGGCGAGCTGCGCGCTCGGCTCGCTGCTGACCGGCGGCATCGTGCACGTCGCGTCGGCGCGGGTCGGCACGGTCGCCGCGAAATGGATCGCGGTGGCCGTCAGCTTCGTCACGCTATATCTGGTGCGCAGGATCGTCGTGTTCAGGACGGCGCACGTGCGCGTAGGGGATGCGGCGGCGGCCGCGCGCCGCGAAGCCGGCGCGAGCGCGCACGTCGAGGCGACGGTTCGTTGACCGCGTGGGCGGATAACGGTCGAGCGCGTGCATAGCGCGTCCGCCCGCGTGTCGGACGCGCGATCGATCGCACTGCCCGAATCGAAAACCGGCGCCGACGTCCGATCCGAACGCCGGCGGCGGCCTCGGCAACGCTGCGTTTCGCCCCGACACGCAGTGCCCGCGTTGGCGCGGGACGAAAGCGCCAGTCAGCGGCAGCACCGCTGATCAACCGGCCTGGGCCACGCCGTCACGCACCGCGTCGCCGCCGTCCGAGGCCGTGCGCGCGAGCACCGGCTTCAACGCGTGTCCGGTATGGCTCGCGTTCACCTTCGCGAGCCTTTCCGGGGGCGCCGCCGCGACGATCGTGCCGCCGCCCACACCGCCTTCGGGGCCGAGATCGATGATCCAGTCGGCTTCCGCGATCACGTCGAGGTCGTGTTCGATCACGACGACGCTGTGCCCGCCGTCGACCAGCCGGTGCAGCACGCGGATCAGCTTCGCGACGTCGGCCATGTGCAGGCCGACCGTCGGCTCGTCGAGCACGTACAGCGTGTGCGGCGCCTTCTGCCCGCGCCGCGTGATGTCGTCGCGCACCTTGGTCAGCTCGGTGACGAGCTTGATCCGCTGCGCCTCGCCGCCGGACAGCGTCGGCGACGGCTGGCCGAGCGTCAGATAGCCGAGGCCGACGTCCTTCATCAGCTGCAGCGGATGCGCGATGTTCGAGATCGGCGCGAAGAACGCGACCGCTTCGTCGATCTCCATCGTCAGCACGTCGCCGATGTTCCGGCCGCGCCACGTGACCGCGAGTGTTTCGGGGTTGAAGCGCTGCCCGTGGCACACGTCGCACGGCACCTTCACGTCCGGCAAAAAGCTCATGCCGATGGTGCGCACGCCCTGCCCTTCGCACGCCGGGCAGCGCCCGTCGCCGGTGTTGAACGAGAAGCGCGACGCCGTGTAGCCGCGCGCGCGCGCTTCGAGCGTGTCGGCGAACAGCTTGCGGATCGTGTCCCACACGCCGATGTAGGTGGCCGGGCACGAACGCGGCGTCTTGCCGATCGGCGTCTGGTCGACTTCGAGCACGCGGTCGATGCTCTCCCAGCCGCTCAGCGACGCGCAGCCCTGCCACGCGTGCGTCACGCTCAGCGCCGGCCGCGGCGCGCTGCGCGCGAGCACGCTGGAGCGGCGCTTCGTCGCCGGCGCGTCCAGCTGCGCGGCCTTGCGCGCGCGGCGCGTGGCCGGCGACGACAGCACCGAGCGGCCGACCGCGTCCAGCAGGTTCGTCATCAGCACGTCGCGCGCGAGCGTCGACTTGCCGGAGCCGCTCACGCCGGTCACCGCGACGAGCCGCGCCAGCGGAATATCGACGGTAACGTCGCGCAGGTTGTGCAGCGTCGCGCGATGCACGGTGAGCCAGCCGTCCGGCACCGCGTCGGCGCCGTGCTGGCCGCGCGGGTTCACCGGGCGGCGCGGCTGCAACGGATGCGTCATCGGATGCGCGAGCAGGCGGCCCGTCACCGAATCGGGCTGCGCGGCGAGATCGGCGACCGCGCCTTCGGCAACCAGCGTACCGCCGCGCTTGCCGGCGCCCGGCCCGATATCGATGATGTGATCGGCGCGGCGGATCGTGTCCTCGTCATGCTCGACGACGACCAGCGTATTGCCCTTGTCGCCGAGCTTGCGCAGCGCGTCCAGCAGGATCCGGTTGTCGCGCGGATGCAGGCCGATGGTCGGCTCGTCGAGCACGTAGCACACGCCCTGCAGATTGCTGCCGAGCTGCGCGGCGAGCCGGATGCGCTGCGCTTCGCCGCCCGACAGGCTCGGCGCGGCGCGATCGAGGCTCAGATAGCCGAGCCCGACTTCCTCGAGGAACGCGAGACGGCTGCCGATCTCGCTGACGATGTCGCGCGCGATCTGCGCGTCGCGGCCGGTCAATTCGAGCGCATCGATCCAGCGGCGCGTGTCGGACACCGTCCATTGCGCGACGTCGACGATCGAGTGCGCATCGAACGTCACCGCGCGCGCGGACGGATTCAGGCGCGTGCCGCCGCAATCGGGGCACGGCTCGTTGCCGACGCCTTCCGGCTCCTGCTCGTCCGACGGCAAGGTCTGCTCGCGGCCGCGTTCGTCGCCGGCGAACACCGTGTCGTCGTAAGCGGCGCGCTGCTCGCGCGTGAGCGTGACGCCGGTGCCGACGCACGTCGTGCACCAGCCGTGCTTGCTGTTGTACGAGAACATGCGCGGATCGAGCTCGGGGTAGCTGGTGCCGCACACCGGGCACGCGCGCTTCACCGACAGCACCTTGACCGCCCCGACGCCCGCGGTCGAGCGATCGTTCTGCAGCGCCTGCTGCAGCCCGTCGAGCGGCGCGAGCAGATGCATCACGCCCTTGCCGAGCTCGAGCGTGTCGTCGAGCGCGCGCCGCAACGCGGCTTCGTCGTCGGGCGACACGACGAGATCGGCCACCGGCAGCTCGATCGTGTGCTCGCGGAAACGGTCGAGCTTCGGCCACGGATCGACCGGCACGAATTCGCCGTCGACGCGCAGATGCGTACTGCCGCGCGCCTTCGCCCACTTCGCGAGATCGGTGTACACGCCCTTGCGGTTGACGACGAGCGGCGCGAGCAGCCCGACGTGCTCGCCGCGATGGTCGCGCAGCAGCTGCGCGGCGATCGACTCGACGGTTTGCGACGTGACCGGCGTGCCGTCGTGGATGCAATGCTGGAGGCCGAGCTTCACGTACAGCAGACGCAGGAAATGCCAGACCTCGGACGTGGTCGCGACCGTGCTCTTGCGGCCGCCGCGCGACAGCCGCTGCTCGATCGCGACGGTCGGCGGAATGCCGTACACCGCGTCGACCTCGGGCCGCCCGGCCGGCTGCACGATCGAGCGCGCATAGGCGTTCAGCGATTCGAGGTAGCGGCGCTGGCCCTCGTGGAACAGGATGTCGAACGCGAGCGTCGACTTGCCGGAACCCGACACGCCGGTGATCACGTTGAACCTGCCGTGCGGAATGTCGACGTCGAGCGCCTTCAGGTTGTGTTCGCGCGCATTGACGATCCGCACGACGTCCTCGCCTTCGATCGCGCGCCGCGCGCGCGCCGCGTTCAGCGCGACCTGCAGCGGCACGCCTTCGTCGGCGCCCGCCGCGTTGCCGTCCATCGCGCGCTCGTACTGCAGCAGCGCGACGCCCGTATGCGATTGCGCGCACGCCTTCACGTCGTCGGGCGTGCCCGCGCACAGCACCAGGCCGCCGCCGTCGCCGCCTTCCGGGCCGAGATCGATCAGCCAGTCGGCCGCGCGGATCACGTCGAGGTTGTGCTCGATCACGATCAGCGAATGGCCGGCCGCGAGCAGCTTGCCGAACGCGCGCATCAGCTTCGCGATGTCGTCGAAGTGCAGGCCGGTGGTCGGCTCGTCGAACATGAACAGCTTCGCGCGCGCGATGCGCGCCTCCTCGCTCGCGACGCGGCGCCCGCCGGCCGCCGCCGCCGATTCGGCGAGGAAGCCGGCCAGCTTCAGCCGCTGCGCTTCGCCGCCCGACAACGTCGGCACCGGCTGGCCGAGCTTCACGTATTCGAGCCCGACGTCGACGATCGGCTGCAGCACGCGCAGCACCTCGGCGTCCGTCGCGAAGAAGCCGACCGCTTCGCTGACCGTCAGGTCGAGCACGTCGGCGATGTTCAGCGCGCGGCCGTCGCGCTCGATCCGCACTTCGAGGATTTCCGCGCGGTAGCGGCTGCCGTCGCAATCGGGGCAACGCAGATACACGTCGCTCAGGAACTGCATCTCGATGTGTTCGAACCCGGAGCCGCCGCAGGTCGGGCAGCGGCCGTCGCCGGAGTTGAAGCTGAACGTGCCGGCGCCGTAGCCGCGTTGCAGCGCGAGCGGCGCTTTCGCGAACAGCTTGCGGATCTCGTCGAACGCGCCGACGTAGCTCGCCGGGTTCGAGCGCGTGGTCTTGCCGATCGGCGACTGATCGACGAACACGACGTCGCCGACCTGATCGGCGCCCGCCAGACTGCGGAACGCGCCGGGCGACTCCGTCGCCTTGCCGTGATGGCGCGCCAGCGCCGGATACAGCACGTCCTGCAGCAGCGTCGACTTGCCGGAGCCCGACACGCCCGTCACGCAGACGAGCCGTTGCAGCGGGATCTCGACCGTCACGTCGCGCAGATTGTGTTCGGTCGCGCCTTCGAGCACGATGCGCGGCGTGTCGGCGTCGACCGGGCGGCGCGCCCAGTCCGACGCATGCGCGACGTGCTTGCGGCCACCGAGATACTCGCCCGTCAGCGTGTGCGCCGAGCGGATGTCGCCCGGCGTGCCGTCGAACACGATCGTGCCGCCGCGCTCGCCGGGGCCGGGGCCCATGTCGATCAGCCGGTCGGCCGCAAGCATCACCGACGGATCGTGCTCGACGACGACCAGCGTATTGCCGGCGTCGCGCAGCCGCTGCATCGCGTCGACGATGCGCGTGAGGTCGCGCGGATGCAGCCCGATGCTCGGCTCGTCGAGCACGAACAGCGTTTTGGTCAGCGACGTGCCGAGCGCCGTGGTGAGGTTGATCCGCTGCACTTCGCCGCCCGACAGCGTCCGGCTCTGCCGGTCGAGCGTCAGGTAGCCGAGCCCCACGTCGCACAGATACTTGACGCGCGTACGCACTTCCGCGAGCAGCAGCTTCAGCGCATCGTCGAGCAGCGCGCTCGGCAGCTCGATGTCGTCGAAGAAGCGGCGAATCCGCTCGATCGGCAGCAGCATCAGGTCGTGCACCGTCAGACCGGGCAGCGCGTCGAGTTGCGCGCGCGTCCATTCGACGCCGCGCGGCATGAAGCGGTCGGCCGGCGCGAGCACCGCGTCGGCATTCGGCTTCGAGCCGAGCCGCCACAGCAGCGATTCGGTTTTCAGGCGCGCGCCGCCGCAGACTTCGCAGGGCGTGTAGCTGCGGTACTTCGACAGCAGCACGCGGATGTGCATCTTGTACGCCTTCGACTCCAGATAGCCGAAGAAGCGTTTCACGCCGTACCACTGGCTCTGCCACTTGCCGTTCCAGTCGGGCGAGCCGTTGATCACCCAGTCGCGCTCGGCCTCCGTCAGATCCGACCACGGCGTGTCGCGGCGGATGTCCGCTTTCGCCGCGTAGCGCATCAGGTCGTCCTGGCATTCCTTCCATGCGGGCGTCTGCATCGGCTTGATCGCGCCGCCGCGCAGCGTCTTGCGCGCGTCGGGAATCACGAGGCCGAGATCGACGCCGATCACGCGGCCGAAGCCGCGGCAGGTTTCGCATGCGCCGTATGCGGAGTTGAACGAGAACAGCGCGGCCTGCGGCTCCGCGTAGCGCAGATCGCTGTCGGGGTCGTGCAGCCCGGTGGAGAAGCGCCACAGCTGCGGCTCGGCCGAGGCGTCCTGCGCATCCGCCGGCAGCACGTAGACGTTCACGCGGCCGCCGCCGCGCTTGAGCGACGCCTCGATCGCCTCGACCACGCGCACCTTGTCGGCCTGCTGCACGCGGAAGCGGTCGGCCACCACGTCGAGCAGCTTGCGCGGGCCGGTCGGCGACGCGACTTCACGCTGCGCCTGCACGCGCGTGTAGCCGCTCGCCGACAGCCACTGCGTGACCTCTTCGTCTGACGCGCTGTCCGGCAGCTCGACCGGGAACGTGACGACGACGCGCGGATCGTCGGCGCGCGTGCGCTCGAGCAGCTGCGCGTAGATCGTCTCCGGCGTATCGTGGCGCACCTGGCGCGCGGTCTTGCGGTCGAACAGTTCGGCCGCGCGCGCGTACAGCAGCTTCAGGTGGTCGTTCAGCTCGGTCATCGTGCCGACCGTCGAGCGCGAGCTGCGCACCGGGTTGGTCTGGTCGATCGCGATGGCGGGCGGCACGCCGTCGACGCGCTCGACCTGCGGGCGGTCCATCCGGTCGAGGAACTGCCGGGCATACGCGCTGAACGTCTCGACGTAGCGCCGCTGGCCTTCCGCGTACAGCGTGTCGAACACGAGGCTCGACTTGCCTGAGCCCGACGGGCCGGTGACGACCGTCATTTCGCCGGTGCGCAGGTCGAGGTCGAGATTCTTGAGGTTGTGCTGACGTGCTCCGCGAATGCGGATCAGATTGCTGGATGACAATTTGCCTGCCCGTCTGAAGGAGTTAGCCGGAATCACGGTGCCGCGGCGCTGCGGCGGATCTCCGCAGGCACGGCGCACGCGTCGCAGGGGTCATGCCTGGGCGGCGCGCGTCCGGCGGATACTATACTGTACATTCATACAGTTTTCCATCGGGTGGGCGGGCGCCTTGGTCGGATGGGGGCGGCATGCGCGGGGCTCGATGCGCCGGGGAACGGCGCGGGGATCGGGCCGCGATCGTTGGTGGGGCGGCGTTGGCTGGCGTTGGCCGCGGCGGTCGGTGGGCGGAGTTGGCCGGTGAGCTTGGTTGGCCGGTGAGCCGAGTTGGGCGAGTTGGCCGCGTCGGCCGCGCTGGTCGCATTGGCCGGGTAGCCGAGTCGGTCCGCGTTGGCCGGCATTGGCACCGTCGGTCGGTGGGCGGAACTGGCCGGTGAGCCTAGTTAGCCGCGTCGGCCACGCTAGCCGCGTCGGTCGCATTAGCCGGGTAGACGACGAGTCGGTCCGCGTTGGCCGGCATTGGCCGCGTCGGTCAGTGGGCGGAGTTGGGCGGTGAACCGAGTTGGCTTCGTTGCCCTAGTTGGCCGCGTCGGTCGCGCTGGCCGCATTAGCCGGGCAAACGAGCTGGTCCGCGTTGGCCGGCGTTGGCAACCATTCGCCGGCGTCCCTCGCGCCGCGATGCGCGCCCGAGCCGGCTTGCCGGACGGAACGTGCGGCCGCGACCGTCCAGCGGCCCGCGGCCCGCAACAATCAGCCTTCCTGGCGCTCGATCAGGAAACGCTCGCGGCGCTTGCCCTTGATCCACGCGGGTTCACGCCCGCGCCCCGTCCACGTGCGCCCGGTGCTCGGGTCCCGATACTTCGGCGCGCCGGTCGGCGTGCGCGTCGATGCCCTGGCGGCACGGCCCGGACGCCCGAAGATCTGCCGGGCCGTCAGCCCGTATTCGGCGATACGGGCGCGCACCTCCTGCAGAACGGTCTCGAGCTCGGCCTGCCGCGCCTCCTCGGCACGCAGCATCAGTTCATCGGCTTGCGCCTTCAGTTCCAGGTAACCCGACATCCTTTTTCTCCAAAGTGTTCCGATGCGATGAAAATCCGAACCGCGCGCGCCGCGAGCAGTTCGTCGTGTGCTCGATGAACGATCGTGCCGCTCGCTGCGCGGCGCCGTTCGCGCCTGTCCGAAGCGCCGCTGGCGAGCACGCTCGTGTTCGTCAGAACGGCAGGCCGACGTCCGGCTTCGCAGCCGTCAGCACGCGGCGGAAATCCGCCTGGATACGCTCGAGCCCTTCCTGCGTCTCCGCCTCGAAGCGCAGCACGACCACGGGCGTCGTGTTCGACGAGCGCGCGAGGCCGAAGCCGTCCGGATACTCGACGCGCAGCCCGTCGATCGTCACGACCTCGTCCGCGCCGTCGAACTTCGCCTCGCTCTGCAGCTTCTCGATCAGACGGAAGTTCTCGCCTTCTTCGAGCTTGAGCTGCAGTTCCGGCGTGCTCATCGCATCCGGCAGCGCATTGAGCACCGCGCTCGGATCGGCCGTCTTCGCGAGGATCTCAAGCAGCCGCGCACCCGTGTACAGCCCGTCGTCGAAGCCGTACCAGCGATCCTTGAAGAACACGTGGCCGCTCATCTCGCCCGCGAGCGGCGCGCCGGTCTCGCGCAGCTTCGCCTTCACCAGCGAGTGGCCCGTCTTCCACATCAGCGGCTCGCCGCCCTTCTCCTTCACCCACTGCGCGAGATGGCGCGTGCACTTCACGTCGTAGATGATCTGCGCGCCCGGATTGCGCGACAGCACTTCCTCCGCGAACAGCATCAGCTGGCGGTCCGGGTAGATGATCTGGCCGTCCTTCGTGACGACGCCCAGGCGGTCGCCGTCGCCGTCGAACGCGAAGCCGAGTTCCGCGTCGGTGTCCTTCAGCGCCTGGATCACGTCCTGCAGGTTTTCCGGGTGCGCGGGATCGGGGTGATGGTTCGGGAACGTGCCGTCGATGTCGGTGAAGCGCTCGACCAGCTCGCAGCCGAGCGCCTTGAACAGACGCGTGGCGAGCGGACCGGCGACGCCGTTGCCTGCATCGACGACGAGCTTCAGCGGACGCGCGAGCTTCACGTCGCCGACGATGCGCGCGATGTACTGATCGGCCACGTCGAATGCTTCGTACGAGCCGCTGCCGGTGTCGTAGCGCTCGTCGACGATGCGGCGGTACAGCGCCTGGATCTGCTCGCCGTAGATCGCCGCGCCGCGCAGCACCATCTTGAAGCCGTTGTAGTCGGGCGGGTTGTGGCTGCCGGTGACGACGATGCACGAATCGACGCGGCGCTCACCGCCCTTCAGCGCGAGCGGCACGCTCGCCGCGAAATAGCCGACCGGCGTGGGCACCATGCCGACGTCGACGACGTCGACGCCCGCCGCACGCAGGCCATCGGCCAGCGCGCCGACGAGTTCCGGCCCGGACAGGCGGCCGTCGCGCGCGACCACGACGGCGTCGCCGCCTTGCGCGCGCACTTCGCTGCCGAACGCGCGGCCGATGGCGCGCGCCGTGTCGGCGTCGAGCGTCTTGCCGACCACGCCGCGAATGTCATATGCCTTGAAGATGGATTGGGAGATCATCAGTTCTCTCTCGGTTGCGTGCATGGAAAACGCTCGGACCGGCGCGTACGCATGGCCGCCTGCGCTGCCGCCGCGCAATCGCGGCGCACCTGGGCGACGGACCAATTCACATGCGCGCACGGCAGCAGCGGCATCTCGTCCCGGCGCGCGCAATGCGCGTTGCCGTGCGTGGCCGGGGCACCGGATCGCCGATACGGACGACTGCCGGCGATGCGCTTCACAATGTCGCCGGTTCCGCGTCGCTGCGGATCGCCGTGCACCGTCGCCGCGGCCGCCGACGCGCATGCAGCTCGCCCACACGACGCGCGCGTCGCGTCGTCGTTCGCGAACCGCGTTGCAAATCGCCACCGTCCTGCCACGGTCGAGCCGCATGCACGGCTGCCGATGCGCCGGCCGCGTCGCTTCCGCCCCCGCCGGTCGTTCGATCAGGCACTGTACGTCGCACACACGCAGACGGGCCGACAAAGCTCTGAACGATTCCGCCAGCGCGCGCCACGGCTACGACGGCATCGCATCCCCAGCCGCACGCGCCGCGCTCAGTCCGTCTGCGCGAGATACGGCGACGTGAACACGCGCGGCGGAAACGGCGCCAGCCCGCCTTGCGGCGTGAAGCTGTAGCGCAGATACACGGCGGCCGTCCATTCGCGATACTGATACGCGTTGCCGAACGACGCGGTCGCGCCGACGGCGAGTTGCGGCGCGACCTGATATTCGCCGCGCGCGGCCAGCGAATAGGCGACGCCCGTCTTGCTGTGCGACGGGTACAGCGCGCCCGGATCGAGGCCCACGGCCTGGCTGGCGGCCGCGTTCGCCGCCGCTTGCGCCTGCATGCCCGGATCGAGGGGGAAATACGGCACCGCGTTCTGCCGGTAATGCTGCACGCCGATCGAGCCGTTCAGATCGTAGGTGAACGCGCCGGTCCTGCCTGAATACTCGACCGGAATGTTCAGTATCACGTACTGCTGCGGGCTGAAGTAACCGCCGTGCCCGTACGTGAAATACGACTGGTTCTTGCTGAAGCGCATCCACGTCGCGTTGACGCCGACGGTGAGCGTCCGGTCGGCGTCGTTCAGGATGCGCGTATACGCGCCGCCGCTGCCCTTGCCGGAGAAGTTGCGCTCGACGTGATGGCCGTCGTAGAAGTCGAATCCGGCCGCGACGTAGGTGCCGCTCGTGCCGTCGTCCCAGCTCAGCGTGCCGCGCGCGCCGCTGCGCATCACGCCGCCCCACTTGAGGCCCGCGCCGGCGTCGCGCGCGCCCGCGTACGACAGCACGCTGTCGGTCACCGCACGGCGCGTCACGGCCAGCGAATACGCCGCGCGATCGGTGATCGCGCCGTTGTAGCGCGCGCCGCCGACGATGTCCTGATACGGAAACCCGACCGGCGTCGCGCCGATCTCGGCCTGCACCTGCTTGCCCTCGTAGCCGAGCGCGACGCCGACGCCGCTCGCGGTCTGCGAGCCCGGCGAGCCGCCGCCCGCCGCCTTCGACAAGCCGGCGCCGAATCGCGCGAGGGTCGGCACGTCGGTGCTCGCGCTGCCGCCGTCGAGCATGACCGGCGTGGCCGTCACGACGACGTGGCCGTTACCGGCCTTGATGCGCCCTTCGATCGGCGCCTCGATATCGGTGAGAGCCGACAGCCCGGCTTCGCCGGTCCGGTTGCGGAACACGAGGCCGCCGGTCAGCGCGCTGGTCTGTTCGCGATTCACCTGCGCGAGCTCCGAGGCGACGTCGAGCAGCTGCGCATCGGCGTTGGCGGCGCCGTCCGGCTGCGGCGGCTGGCTCGCGGGCCGGCCGCCCGCATAGCCGGCCGGCGGACGCGGAATGTAGCGTGGCGCCGCATACGGATCCGCGTCCGTCTGCGCGAGCACGGGCTGCCATGTCGCCTGCGCCTTCGCGCCGCCGCGCGCCAGCCTGCCGGGCCGGGACGCAGCCACGGGCACGGGCGCGGCCGCCGATGCAGTCGCCGATGCCGCGGCACGCGACGCGGGCGACATCGGCCACGGCGTCGCGACGTAGCCCGCACCACAGTCGTCGTCAGGGCTGCCCGACGCCCCGCATTCGGGCGACGGCACGTCGGCCGCCGCCTCCCGATACGACCGATAGCGCGGCGCGGCCGCGGCGCGTCCCGACTCCGCCAAGCCGCCGCCGTCGCCGCCGTAACCGTCCGGATCGCGCGCAACGGGCAGCGGCGCGGCGCGCGGCGCCGGACGGGCCTCGGGCATGGCGGACGGTATGACGTAGGTCGCGGGCGGCGCGGGCGGCATCGAATAAGGCACGGTCGGAACGTAAGAGGACGGAGAGGGCCACGAAGGCGCGCCGGGCGCCGGCAGCGCCGCGCCGGAACGCGTCGACGGACGCGCCGCATCGACGGCGGTCTTGCCTTCGAACGGATTGGTGCCGGGCAGCGGGTTCGCGCCGATGCGCCGCATCGCGTCGTCCCAGCCGCGCGGCACGTTCGCGCGTGTCGGCTTGCCGGACGCGGGCGGCGTATTGGCCACCAGCAACGCCCGCTGCAGATACTGCGCGGCGAGCGTGAGCTTGCCTTGCGCGCGATACAGGCGGCCGACGGCCGCGAGCAGCGCCGGATCGTCGGGCGCACTGCGCAGCGCGCTCGCCGCGAACGCTTCACCGTCGTGCCACGCCTTCGCGCTGCTCGCCGCATAGATCGCCGCGATCAGCAGGCCGACGTCGTCGGGGCGGCGGGCCAGCGCGACCCGATAGCACTTCAGCGCGTTCGCCGGATCGCCGGCCGACGTGTACAGCCGCGCGAGCGCACCCTGCAGCTCCGGGTTGTCGGGCATCGCGGCCAGCCACGGCGCGATGACGGCGTAGCCGCCGGCGAGGTCGCCTTCGTCGCGCACCTGATCGGCGCGACGCACGACGATGTCGAGATTGAGCCGTTCGAAGTCCGCACGCTGCGCGGGCGACAACTGCATCGCATCGAGCCGCCGCATCGCCTCGGCCACGCGCGCATCGTCGTGCGCGGCCGACGCGAGCCGCGCGTATTGCAGCAGCAGGCCCGCGTTGCCGGGTTCCCGGCCCAGCGCACGCTGCACGATCCACAGCGCGCGCGCGGCGTCGCCGGCCTGCGCGTAGCCGGCGGACAGCTGCGCCGCGAGCGCCGGCACCGACAGGCCGATGCCGTCCGCCTCGTGCAGCACGGCGAGCGCCTTCGCTTGCTGGCCATGGCGCACCAGGCGCGTCGCGAGGGCCACCTGCTGGCCGACCCACAACCGGTGCTGCAACGTCGTCATCGCCGCGGTGCGCTGCGCGGGGGCGATGCGCTCGAGCCGCTGCAGGCCGACGCTCCAGTCCTGCGTCTGCTCGGCCAGCAGCGCACCGGCATAGAGCGCATCGGGCATGTCGGGCCGCTCGGCCAGCAAGCCGTCCATCAGGCTGCGCGCGGAGGCGATCGCGCCTTGGCGCACGTACACGCGCGCGAGGTCGAGCCGCAGCCACGGATCGTCCGGATTGCCAGCGAGCGCATCCTCGAACAGGCTGCGCGCCGCGCCGAGGTCGCCGTGCGCTTCGGCCTGCCGCGCCTGCGCGGCCTCGGCCGTACTGCGCAAGCGCTCGAGGCCGCCCGCCTTCGCTTGCTGCTCGGCGCTCAGTTGCGTCGCGAACTGCAACGCCTCGTCCGCGCGCCCCTGCGCGGCCAGCGCGCCGACCAGGCCGCGCATCGCGTCCGGGTTGTCCGACTGGCGCCGCAACGCCATCCGGTACGCCTGCTCGGCGCCGGGCGCGTCGCGGTTCTCCAGCAGCGCGTCGCCGAGCAGCACCTGCGCGGTGACGTTCGACGGGTCCGCGAGAATCGCGCGCTCGAACAGTGCCTTCGCCTGCGCGAAGTCGCCGTTGCTCTGCGCGCCGAGCGCGCTGCTCGTGTAGAACCAGTAGGTCGCGCTGTCGAGCGCCGAGCGCCAGCGCGCCGCATTGCCGCCGCGCGACGCGCGTTCGAGATCGCTGCGCGCCTGCGCGAAGCGCTCCTGCTTCAGCGCGACGATGCCGCGCCCGCCCAACGCATCGCTGTCGTTCGGGTTGGTGTCGAGCACGGCGTCGAAACGCGCGCGCGCCGCGGCGAGGTCGCCACGATCGAGCGCCGCGAAGCCGTCGTCGATCGCGCGGCCGCGCGCTTCGTTCGCCGCGCCGCGCCGATCGGGCTCGCGCGCCGCCAGATCGGGCCGCACCATGCTGTCGTAGCGCGCCTTGACCGGAGCATCGTCGGGCGCGACCTTCAGGTACGCGAGATAGCGCGCCTGGTCGGACGGCCGCGCCGCGAGCCACAGCAGCGCCTGACGCCAGCTTTGCAGCGCGTCCTTGCCGACCTTGCCGTCGCCGGCCAACTGTTCGAGCCGGTCGATGCCGTCGCGGCGCGTCGCGTCGCGATAGGTCAGATGTTGCGCATAGGCGAGCGCGTAGCGCGGATCGTCCGGGTTGTCGCGCGCGAGCCGTTCGAGGCCGCGCCGCGCATCGTTCCATCCGCTCGGCGTGGCCGCGAGCGCCTGGAAATACTCGCGCTGCAGCGCCGGCGACGACGGCACGCCCTGCAGCGCGCGCTGATACTGCCGCACGGCCTGTTCGCTCTGCCCGCTTTGCGCGAGGCGGCGCGCATCGCCCAGCTCGGCGTCCCGCGCACTCGATTCGCCCAGGCGGCTCGCGAGTTCGTCGATGCGCGCGAAGCCGGGCGCGGTGCGGCGCAGTTGCTCCAGATAGCGGCGCGCGCCGTCGAGATCGCGGCGATCGGCGAGCACCATCCCCATTCCGAACAGTGCGTCGGGCTGATTCGGATCGACGCCGAGCACCTTGTTCCACGCCTGCGCCGCGAGATCGCCGCGACCGTGCGCCTGCCAGTAGCGGCCCTGATCGACGAGCACTTTGAGCGCGTCGTTGGCGGCCTGCGCCGCATGCGGCAGCGCCAGCGCGCACACGAGGCTCGCGACACCGCCCGCGCGGGCGCCGAGCCCGCGTAACCGTCGGTCGCGCATGTCACTCCTTCAGCCGGCGCGCCGCACGCGCACGCAGCAAACGATAGAACAGCGCCGCCGCGATGAAGGCGCCCAGCACGCCGACCAGCGCGAGCAGCACCGGCCGCCCCGACATGACCCAGCGCACGTAGGTGAGCGGCGGCAGCGCGCCGAGGTGATACGCGGTGTCGGTCGACGCGACCGTCACCGTGCGATCGCGAATCACCACCGTCGCGCCGCGGATCGACGCGAGCAGATCCTCGTCGAGCAGCGCCGGCCCGAGCACCGCGTCCGCATGGCCGGTCGCGCCGATCAGCGCGACCGCGCTGCGGGTCTTGCGCAACGGCGATTCGAAGCCGGCGATCACCGCGCTCGCGCCGTCCGCCACGATCGACAGGCCGGCCTGCACGCGCTCGGCGCCCGGCGAATCGGCCGCGACCGCGCGGCCGAACAGGCCGCCGAACACGCCGCCGCGGCGCTCGTCGTCGAACGGGATGCGCGCGGCCCAGCGGCTCAGCAGCGGCTGCGAGTCCGGCGCGCCGAGTATCAGCAGATCGCGCGACGCGAACGCGTCCACGCCGGCCGCGTCGGTCACCGCCACGCCGCTGACCGGATAGCCGGTCGACGCGCCCATCCGCCCCATCGCGAGCAGGTACAGGCCGTAGACGTCCG
Organism: Burkholderia sp. KJ006; assembly: GCF_000262695.1. Lineage (NCBI taxonomy): Bacteria > Pseudomonadati > Pseudomonadota > Betaproteobacteria > Burkholderiales > Burkholderiaceae > Burkholderia > Burkholderia sp. KJ006. The sequence goes on from NC_017922.1 coordinate 961,540, forward strand.
CCGACGGCTCGTTCGGCAGCACGACGGCCGTGTCCGACAGATCGGCCATGCGCGTGAACGGAAAGCCGCTGTTCGCGAACGCGGCCAGATCGGGCAGCGCGATGTAGTGCGGAAACGACGACACGTCGATCGTCGAGCCCGGGTCGATCGCGCCCGCGACGTTCTGCAGCAGCCGCCCGGTGCATTTGCCCTGATCCGGCATCTCGTAGAAGAAGTTCAGCGCCAGTTGCGCATGCGGCGTCACCAGCGGCGGCGGCACGTGCAGCGTCGCGCGCGCGGTGCCGTCGGCGACGAACGGCAGGTAGCGGCTCAGGCTCCAGTTGGCCCAGTCGCGCGCCGGAATCGGCAGCGCCTTCACGAACGTATCGTCGACGCTCAGGTTGAGCGACGAGCGATCGGCGCGCAGGGTCGGCGTATAGCGATACCGCAGATCGATCGGCGCGCCGCGCGTGTTCCACGTAAACAGATCGGGCGCCATGCGCAGATCGAGCCGCACCGGGCCGGCCTGGTAGCCGGACACCGACAGCGCGCGTTCCGCCGCCAGTTCGCCGAAGCGGACCGGGCGAACCGACGACAGCCAGTTCGGCGCGTCATACGGCACGCGCGGCGCGGGCGGCTGCACACCGGTGACCGTGGCGCGCGTGCCCGCGAGCGGGCCGCGGCCGAATGCGAGCGCCAGCGCGGCCGCCTTCAGTTCGGCCGGCGTGCGGCCGAGCACCAGCAACAGCTGGCCGTGTGCGGGCGCGGGGCGGTCGGCGACCGCCAGCGTCGGCCCGTCGATGGCCGGCAGCGGGACGCCGTCCACCCGATCGTCGGTGGTCGCGAACACCACGACGTTGCCCGCTTCCGGCATGGCGCCGACGCGCACCGGGAAGCGCGCGCCGCGATACGACGCGAGCGCGCCGAACCACGATGCGACGATGCCGGCCGCCTCCAGCGTCTCGCGCGACGGCCGCGCGGCGAACGCGAACGGCAGCTCGAGCCGCCGCACGTCGCGCTGATCGAAGAACGGCGCGGGCAGCACGCCGAGCTCGGGCGGCTCGGGCAGCGTCGCATAGGTCAATTCCAGGCGGCTCGCGTTGCTCACCGTCGCCCACAGCGACGAACTGGCCGGATTCTCGCAGCCGTTCGTGTAATGGCCGATCAGCTGAACGTTCAGATGGTTGTACTCGGTGACGAAGCGCGGATCGATCGGCACGTCGCGTGCGACCGTCATCCCCGCCTGCGCGGCCGGCAGCGGCAGCGTCGCCGCCACTTCGCCGTTGACCAGCACCTTCAGCTGCGACAGATCCGGCAGCAATGCGGGCGAGTAGCTGTAGACGAGGTGCAGCGCCGCCGCCGTGACGACCTCGTCGCGCCGCACCGAAAACGCGACGCCGTTCTGGCCGTCCGTGCCGTGCAACTGCAACGGATCGCGCGCGCCGAGATCGGCGAACGTCAGCGCCTGACGCCGGCCGCCCGGCGCCGGCGTGCCGGGCTCCGCCGTGGTCGGCAGCCGGCCGGCGCGGCGACGCTCGGCTTCGTCCTTCGGCACCGGCTCGGCGAGCAGCGGCGGCGGCGCGACGGCGGGGCCGGCCGGCACGGCCATCGACAGTGACGGCAAACGATCGGCCAGCCGCTCCGGCGGCTCGCCGGGCGATGCGGCACGATCGAACGCGCGCACCGCGCCGGGCTGCTGGGCCAGCGCAGCGGATGCCCAGAGGCCCGACGCGACGCCGCTCGCGAGCGCGCCGAACGCGAACGCGAACGCGTACGTCCGCAGCTTGCGCGGCAAGTGCGTGTGCCAGCTGCCGGCCCGCGCGCGGCATGCCGCGGCCGCCCCCATCGAAACGCGCGCGTTTTCACCCGCGTCGTCGCGCGTGCCGCCGCGCCATCGCGACATCCCCGTCATGCTGTTTGCCCTCGTGTTATTTCTTCGTGATGGTGTCGGCGGCGTCGCCCTTGCCGCTGCGCCCGCCGTGGTAACCGCGGCCGCCGCGCAGGTCGCCGTACAGGCGCGCGATCACGCGCAGCAAGCCACGTATGCCGACCGTCGCGAGATGCAGGAACGCATGCGGCGGCGAGTCCGGCCGGCGGCCGGCCGTCCAGTCGATCCATGCGTCCGCGCGCGCGAACGTCGAGCTGACCAGATCGAATTCCTGTTGTTGCGACAGGGTCTCGAAGCGGATGCCGAGCCGCCCCGGTTCCGCGTACTCGATCGTCCCCGGAAACGCGTACTCGTCGACGCCGCGAAACAGCGACACGGTCACCTGTTCGCCGTCGGGCACTCGCGCGTCCTCCGGCACCGCGACGCCGATGCCGCCTTCCGAGTAGTCGAGCGTTTCGCACGCCAGCGTGCGGCCGTTGCCGAACCGCAGCATCACCGGAATGCGCGCGGCGACGCGATGCGACTCGCGCACCTGCCGGCGCTCGTTCGCCGCGGCGACCGCGAGGCCGAGGATCAGCAGGTTGTAAGTCGTCCACGCGAGGTTGAACGCCGTCGTCTGCACCTCGCTGCCCACGCCGCGATTCAGCGCGATATGCAGCGCGCCCATCGCGAGGCCGAACGCGTTCAGGATCACCAGGCTCAGGTACGGCTTCGAGATCGCCCAGTCGAAATAGCCGCGGTCGATCCGGCCGCCCTTGGCCGTGACGTTGAACGTGCCCAGCCGCGGATTGACCAGCGCGAGCAGCGTCGGCAACGCGATGTACGACGCGAGCACGGCCTCATAGACCTCCGCCCAGAACGAATGCCGGAACCGGCTCTGCATCCGCGAGTTCGTCAGCGTCGCGTGCACGACGTGCGGCAGCGCGTAGAGCGCGAGCATCGTCGCCGATGCGTGGATCACGTGCGCGCCGAAGAACAGGAACGACAGCGGCGCGGTGAGGAACACCAGCCGCGGGATGCCGTAGAAGAAATGCATCATCGCGTTGAGGTAGCACAGCCGCTGCCCCAACGTGAGTCCGCGGCCGAACAGCGGATTGTCGATGCGGAAGATCTGCGTCATGCCGCGCGCCCAGCGGATGCGCTGGCCGATGTGGCCCGTCAGGCTTTCGGTCGCGAGACCGGCCGCCTGCGGGATCGCGAGATAGGCGGTCGTATAGCCGTGGCGATGCAGCTTCAGCGCCGTATGGGCGTCCTCGGTGACCGTCTCGGTCGCGATGCCGCCGATCTCCTCGACCATCGAGCGCCGCAGCAGCGCGCACGATCCGCAGAAGAACGTCGCGTTCCAGAGGTCGTTGCCGTCCTGCACCAGCCCGTAGAACAACTCGCCTTCGTTCGGCACCTTGCGGAAGATCCCGAGGTTGCGCTCGAACGGATCGGCCGAGAAGAAATGGTGGGGCGTCTGCAGCATCGACAGCTTCGGGTCGCGGATGAACCAGCCGAGGCACAGCTGCAGGAACGAGCGCGTCGGCACATGATCGCAATCGAAGATCGCGACGTACTCGCCGTGAGTCGACTTCAGCGCTTCGTTCAGGTTGCCGGCTTTCGCGTAACGGTTGTGATCGCGGATCGTCCAGTGCACGCCGACGGCTTCGCAGAAGTCCCTGAACTCCGGCCGGCGCCCGTCGTCGAGCACGTGGATCGACAGCTTGTCGGCCGGATAGTCGAGCGCGAGCGCCGCGTAGATCGTCGGTTTGACGACACTGAGCGGCTCGTTGTACGTCGGGATGAACACGTCGACGCTCGGCCAGTCCGCGCGCGACGCGGGCAGCGGCAACGGCTTGCGCCCCAGCGGCCATGCCGTCTGGAAGTAGCCGAGCAGCAGCACCGCGGCCGCATACACTTCGGCCGCGACGAGCAGCGCGCCCCAGGCGGCGTCGAGCGGGTGCGACCACACCAGCGTTTCGGTGAGTCGCCAGAACATGTACCGGCCGGTGGCCACAACCGACAGCACGATCATCACGAGCGTCGCGTAGCGGCCGTTCACGCGCCGGATCGCGAGCGCACCGGCCAGGCAGCAGGTCGCGAACGCGAGCTGGCCGGCGTCGTCGAGCGGCACCGTACAGACGAAATACAGCGCCAGCGCCGCGCATGCGGCGAGCGGCGCCGTGACGAGCCAGCCGCTGCCCGGCAACCGGTCGAGCAGCCGGTCGAGCGCCGATCCGCGAGCGGCCTCGACAGCCGCGCTCATGCCACGCTCCGCGCATTCGCGCGCCGCCCGAGCGCGCGCTCGAGCCACTCGGCGCACGCGCTCAGATCGGCCGCGGCCTGCGAACGCGGGTCGTAGCGATTCACGGTCGTGCGGCACGCGAGCGATTCAGCGACGCCCTGGTCCGCGTGAATCACGCCGGCGAAGCGCGCCGCGCCGACGCTGTCGCGCAACGCGCGCAGCACGTCGCGGCCCAGCTCGCGCGACTGATCGACCTGATTGACCACGTAGCCGTCGCCGATGAAGTCGGTGCGCGTCGCCGCATAGGCGTCGAGCATGCGCCGCATCTGCGGGATCGACGCGTACGACGCCGCGTCGGCGAGCAACACGGTCAGCACGAAATGCGCAGCCGTCAGTGCGGCGCGCATGTAGACCGACGAGCCGGGCGGCGTATCGACGATCACGATGTCGTCGTCGCCGAGCGCGAGCGCGGCGAGCCCGCGTGCGAGCCACGCCGGATCGCGATCGAGCATGCGCTCGAAGCGGCGCTGATCCGTTTCGCCGACCACGCCGAACGGCATCACCGCGATGCCGTCGACCACCGCGAGCGGCCACTGCCGCTCGCTCAGCGCCGCGCCGGCCAGCCCGTCGCTCATCTCGAGCGGTACGCCAAAATGCAGCTTCAGCGCATTCTGCGGATCCAGATCCACCACGCACACGCGATGCCGGCGCGACGCCGCGAGCACGGCCGCGAGGTTCGCCGCCAGCGTCGTCTTGCCGACGCCGCCCTTTGCCGACGCGATCACGACGATCTTCATGAACGGCCCGTCCATACCGGCGGCTGCTTCGGCGCGTCGGCCGGCACATGGCCGCGCAGCCGCTCGAACAGCGCATTCAGCGGCTCGGACGAGCCGGGCGCGCGCGTGCGGTCTGAGGCCGGCGACTTGCCGACCAGTTTCTTCAGCGCGCCGGCGCTGCGATCGCGTGCGGCGGCGTCGGTTGCGGACGCTACGCGCGTGTCGGCCGTCACGGCGTCGACCTCGGGCTGCGTGTGCTCGGCAGCGATCGGCGCGGGCGTGCGAGGCGCGTCGTCCGCTTGCAATTCGACACCAGCGAGCAGCGGCCAGCGCGCGCGCGCCGCATCGGCATCCGCTTCCGCGCGCACCTCGTGATAGCGTCCGGCATCGCCGCCGAAACGCTTGAACAACGATTCGATATCCCGTGAGCTCGACATAAGCTGCCCTGTTGTCATGACGGAGAGTCCGGTCGCGCGGACCGTTCAGTGCGGCGCGCGAGCGATGCGCAACTCGATCCGTGCGTCGTCCTGCGGCACGACGTCCTGCGTCACGCGCAGGCCGGCCGCGCCGACGCTGTCGAACCAGCCCTGATACGCGCCCTGCAGGAACGCCGCCGACCAGCCAAGATGGCCCGCGCCGAGCGCGCGCAACGGCGCCGCGTAATGAACGATACGCAGAAATGCCTGTTCGTCGGACAGCTTGGCGTAGCCCCACTGCATCTCGCGCCAGCGCGCGTTCAAGGCGTTCGCGAGATCGTCGGTCGACTCGCACGGGCCGAGCGGATGCGCGGCCGCGAAGCGCATGCCGACGCGCGCCATCAGTTGGCGGAGTTCGTCCTGATCGAGCTGATCGCTGAATTCGCCGGCAAGCGCCTCCAGGAACCCGCGCCATTGCGGCGACACCTGGCGCTCGAGAAGGTGCTCCAAGATTTCCTGCATGCGAGACGGCCCCGGTGAAATTGGATGATCGGTGTGCCCGCATCGTGCATGTCGTGTGCGGGCATCGTGCCAACGGCGTTTTGGAAATCGTAGCGAATCCCGCTTCGCGGATGGGCGCCAACATCTAGCCCGGAGGCGACAAACTGGCAGACGTAACGGACAACGGGCCGGCTGCGTCAGTGCGGCCGTTTCGTGTGCTCGCCCGTCGCCGGGCGGCAAACACACTTCACGCAGCGCCGGGCGCGCCGCGAGGCATCGAGCGACTACGCGGGTGTCGTGTCAGGCCAGGCCCGGCGACGATTCATCGCGGAATTCGCAGAACAGTTCGCGCCGATCGGCGAGCACCTCGATCTGCTCCGGCGTCAATCCGGCGACGATCGATGCGACTTCGTCGGACATGCCCAGCTGCTGCTTCGCGACTTCGCGATCCGCATGCAGCAGGCGCTGCGCGAGCGTCAGGTATGAACGGTTGAATTCAGCGATTGCGTCGAAGACGTCGTCCTGTTCGGCCATGATCGTTCCTGTTATTGTCGGCCGGCCGTCGGATTCGGCAGGCCACGGGGCGCATGTTCCCGACGCCCGGCGTTCTCGACCGAATACTGTATGTGACGCATGCACCGCTGAACGGACAAAGCATAGATGTAATCCGCCAAATCGCGATGTTTGGCGACTGGCGCGATTGCCGCAATCGCCGCAATTACCGCCGGCGCGGAATGGGACCTACGGGGACGGAACCGGTGCGTCCGGCCTGGCCTGCGTCAGGCGCTCGACGAGCGCCTCGAGCTCCGCCGGCTTCAGCGCAATGATCAACGACGCAATCTCATTCGAGATGCCGAGCTCGCGCGCAGCCACGTCACAATCGATCTTCAGCATCTGCTGCATCAGTTCGAGGTAGGCCGGGTCCAGCGCTTCCAGTGCGCGGCAAATGTCGCCTTGTTCCATCATCGCGCCCTCCCGATAACGCGCCCGTGATGTCGATGGATCGGCATTCCGACGCGTCGGCAGATGCCGTTCCGGTGTGCGGATGCAAGCCGCGCTTCGACGCGGCTGCCGTCGAATGAATACCATTTCAAAATAGTTCGTTGTGCAATTCGTGATGTCGTGATCGGCCTGTCCGATTCGCCCAGGATTCAGTCGTCGTTTCAATCCGGAACGCCCCTAGGATTTGTGCAACTGCACACGCTCGACGCAATGCGATTGCGCGGTGTGCAACGTCGATTGTCTGGGCGCCCGGACGCCGCATCGGAAACCGGCGTGGTCCGCTCTTCACTCCGAAATCATGGAAATATCGCTATGTTGAAAGTGACGAAAGCCGTCTTTCCGGTCGCCGGCCTGGGCACGCGGTTCCTGCCCGCCACCAAGGCGAGCCCCAAGGAAATGTTGCCGGTCGTGGACAAGCCGTTGATCCAGTATGCCGTCGAAGAGGCGATCGAAGCGGGCATCACCGAGATGATCTTCGTGACCGGGCGCAGCAAGCGCGCGATCGAAGATCACTTCGACAAGTCGTACGAGATCGAGGCCGAACTCGAGGCACGCGGCAAGGAGAAGCTGCTGTCGCTCGTGCGCAGCATCAAGCCGAGCCACGTCGACTGCTTCTACGTTCGCCAGGCCGAAGCGCTCGGGCTCGGTCACGCCGTCCTGTGCGCGGAGAAGCTCGTCGGCGACAACCCGTTCGCCGTGATTCTCGCCGACGACCTGCTCGACGGCCCGACGCCGGTTCTGCGCCAGATGATCGACGTATTCGACCACTATCATGCGTCGGTCATCGGCGTCGAGGAGATCGCGCCGGCGGATTCGAAGTCCTATGGCGTGATCGACGGCAAGCGCTGGGAAGACGATCTCTTCAAGCTGTCGGGGATCGTCGAGAAGCCCGAACCGGCGCAGGCGCCGTCGAATTTCGGCGTCGTGGGCCGTTATGTGCTGAAGCCGAAGATCTTCAAGCATCTGCGCGGACTCAAGCCGGGCGCGGGCGGTGAACTGCAGCTGACCGACGCGATCCAGTCGCTGCTCACCGATGAACAGGTGCTCGCGTACCGCTACGACGGCACGCGCTTCGACTGCGGCAGCAAGCTCGGCTACCTGAAGGCGACGGTCGAATTTGCGTTGCGGCATCCGGAGGTCGCGGCGGATTTCGAACGGTATCTGCTCGCGCGGATGTCGGAGCAGCTGGTCGTCTGACGCCGGTCGCGCGCCGCGGACCGCGGCGCATCGTGCGACCGATCTTTCACGCCACGTGCCGCGGACATTGCGGCGTCGCGCAGCGAGGACCGCACATGTGGACCGCCATCGGCAACCTCGGTGACGCTGCGCTGACGCTCCCGCTCGCCGCCGTGTGTTTCGCGTGGCTCACGCGCTCGTTGTACGGCTGGCGCATTGCGCTGTCGTGGGCCACGCTGCTCGCCGCGGCGATGTTGCTCGTCGGCGTCACGAAGATACTTCATGCGGGATGCGGCGTGCAGATTCGCGCGGTGCACTTCCGCGCGATCAGCGGGCATGCCCTGCTCGCTGCGGCCGTGTGGCCGATGGCGTGCCTGCTGATGCTGCACGACGGCTGGAACACGCGTACATTGCGCGCGCTGTTGCCGGGGCTCGCGCTTGCCGCGACGATCGCCGTGGCGCGCGCACGCGACGACGCACATACCACGTCCGAAGTGATGGCCGGCTGGATGCTCGGTGTGCTCGTCACCGTCGTGCTACTGAAACGATGGACGGATGCACCGATCCTGCCGCCCGTATTGCGGCCGCTCGCGGTGGTGTCGGTATGCGCCGTGGCGGCGCTTGCGTATGGACGGCATGCGGCGATTCAGGATGCGATCGACATGTATGCGCCGGTGGTTTGTGCAAGGGGGATGTGAGCGGGGGATGGCCGAATCATCGGCAGGGCAGGCGGCGCACGATCGGGGCTAATGAATGGCAGCGCCGAGCAACATTCTGTCGGAATCGCACGGTACACATTACCCACAATGCGCTTATAGCGCACCGCACCATTTCTTCTCGCTGGGGAGCCGATGAAGATTCTCATCTACGGCATCAACTATGCACCAGAGCCCGCTGGCATCGGCGAGTACACCGCCGAAATGGCTGAAACGCTCTGCGAGAAGGGCCACACGGTACGCGTCGTGTGCGCACCGCCGCTCTTTCCCCAGCGTCAAGCCGCCAACGGTGACTCGCTGCGACGGTATGAGGTGGAACCGCGCAATCGCGCCATGCTGTGGCGCGTCCCGCTATGGATTCCGTCACGAGCGGGCGGTATGCGCCGCATCGCGCACCTGGCCAGCTTTGCACTGGCAAGTCTACCGGGCATGCTTGCGCATGCTATCTGGCGCCCTGACGTCGTCATGTGCATCACGCCAAGCCTGTTGAACGCTCCGGCGGGCTGGATCGTCGCGCGGTTGGCTGCGGCGCATGCGTGGATTCACATTCAGCATTCGGCGGCCGCCGCGCCGCTGAGCGGCGGACTATTGGAGAGATCCCTGTTCACGCGCGCCGTGCTCGCCATCGAGCGGCTGCTTCTAAAGCGGTTCGATACCGTATCCGCAATCTCGGGCAAGATGGTCGAACACGCAATGGACAACGGCATTGATCCACGCAAGCTCGTCCACTTCACGAACTGGGCGGACGTTCACTCAATCTACCCGCTTCGACGGCCGAGCGAACTGCGCGCCACGCTATATATTTCTCCGGCCGCGACGGTGGTGCTCTACTCCGGCGATATGGGCACGATGCAAGGGCTTGATATTCTCGCCGAGGCGGCCCACCGACTTGTGTTGCGCGACAACGTGATATTCGTCTTTTGCGGCAACGGGTCCGCACGTGCGGAACTCCTTCTGCGTTGTGTCGGCCTCAGGAACTGCCGGTTTCTGGAGCGACAACCGCATGCCCGGCTCAATGAGCTACTAAATCTCGCTGACATCCACGTCATACCGCAACCCGCTGGCGCTCGTAATCTTACGATGCCATTGGATCTGCCGCGGGTGTTCGCCAGCGGACGTGCCGTGGTCGCCGTGGCTAACCCCGGAACCGAACTGCACGATGTGGTCGCTTCGCGCGGCGTGGTGGTGCAGCCGGGCGATTCAGAACGGCTTGCATCGGCTATCGACGCGCTGGCAGCGAATGCGGCCGAGCGTGCTCGTCTAGGACAGGCCGGGCGCAAATTTGCCGAGGCCGTCCTCTCGCGCGACACGGTGTTGAAAAAACTCGACGCCAGGTTGCGCGCATTGCGTCCGGTGTCGTCCAACGCTGGTGTACCCGGCGCACGGCATCCGGATTTCTGAAACTGCATTCGACTCTTCTCCATACCGCAACATGAAGATCACCATCATCGGTACCGGCTACGTAGGCCTCGTCACTGGCGCTTGCCTCGCCGAAATCGGCAACGACGTGTTTTGCGTCGACGTCGACCAACGCAAGATCGACATCCTGAACGGCGGCGGCGTACCGATTCACGAGCCGGGCCTGAAGGAGCTGATCGATCGCAATCGCGCGAGCGGCCGGCTGCAGTTCTCGACCGATATCGAAGCGAGCGTCGCGCACGGCGACATCCAGTTCATCGCCGTCGGTACGCCGCCCGACGAGGACGGTTCCGCCGATCTACAATACGTGCTCGCCGCGGCGCGCAACATCGGGCGCTACATGACCGGCGCGAAGGTGGTGGTCGACAAGTCGACCGTGCCGGTGGGCACCGCGCTGCACGTGCGCGATGCAATCGCGACCGAGCTCGCGCGGCGCGGCGTGCGCCATGAATTCTCGGTCGTGTCGAATCCGGAGTTTTTGAAGGAAGGTGCGGCCGTCGACGATTTCATGCGCCCGGACCGCATCGTGATCGGCACCGATTCCGACGAAGCCGGCGAGCGTGCGCGCGAACAGATGAAGCGGCTGTATGCGCCGTTCAACCGCAATCATGAGCGGACGCGCTATATGGACGTGCGCTCGGCAGAGTTCACCAAGTATGCGGCGAACGCGATGCTCGCGACGCGCATCTCGTTCATGAACGAGCTTGCGAATCTGGCCGATCGCGTCGGCGCGGATATCGAGGCCGTGCGGCGCGGCATCGGTTCGGATCCGCGGATCGGTTACGACTTCCTGTATGCCGGGGTCGGCTACGGCGGATCGTGTTTTCCGAAGGACGTGCGTGCACTGGTGCAGACCGCTGCCGAATACGGCCAGTCGCTGCGGATTCTGGAAGCCGTCGAGGCGGTCAACGATGCGCAGAAGAAAGTGCTGCTCGAGAAGATTTCGGAGCGATTCGGGGAAGATCTGTCGGGGCTCACGTTCGGGCTGTGGGGGCTGGCGTTCAAGCCCAATACCGACGACATGCGCGAGGCGCCGAGCCGCGATCTGATCGCCGGGCTGCTGAAGCGTGGTGCGAGCGTTCGCGCTTACGATCCGGTTGCGACGGAGGAAGCGCGGCGTGTGCTCGCGCTCGATCTTGGCGACGATCCTGGGGCGCATGCAAGGCTTCAGTTCGTCGCGACGTCGGAAGAGGCTGCGGCCGGCGCCGACGCGCTGGTGATCGTTACCGAGTGGAAGGTGTTCAAGAGCCCGAATTTCGCGGCGCTGGTGGAATTGCTGAATGAGCCGGTAATCTTCGATGGGCGGAATCTTTATGAGCCGGAGGCGATGGGGGAGTTGGGGGTTGAGTATTACAGTATTGGGCGGCCGGATGTCCGTGAGCCGAACGAACCGATGAAAGTTCTAAGGGTGGCGCGAGCGCAATGAGGGAGTGCGTAACCCGCGGCCGAGAGATGCGCAATATATCGTCGAAAGCACATCGATTTAAATGTGCGCACCACATCATCGAATCAAGATTAGAGGCAATACTGTTTGTCAAGCTCGGTCAGAGACTGGCAGCGCCCCCAAAATCCTTGGACTGTTGAAACATACGACCGCGAACCGGGTGAAGTTGGATCCAACGTGGACGCTTGTCGGTCCAGACACGATGACGATGGCCGAGGACCGGACGAACCTGAGTCGACAGCCTACGATGAATGTGCCAATCGCCGCGACGCGCCCATGAGGATAGTGATGATGATGAAGTTCGCTCTGCCCTGCTCGCTAGTACTTGTGTCATGCGTGAACACCACCTGCCTGGCACAAAGTACCGGGCAAGTCCTATCGGGGCAAAGCACCCCGCGGCCGCGTTTCGGCCAACCTGCCGCGAAGAGATTGAACGGAGCCGTGTACAGCACGTCATTACCGTTCGACCCGCTGCTAGGTGCGCCTTCCATCGATGCGCCTGCGCTCGTCGACCAACCGGATATCTCGGCATTCGATCCGCTGCTCGCAGCACCTTCCGACTACCTTGATAGCAGGCCGTCAGTATCGGCCGGCGCGAGCGGTATCGCGCCGGCCGCTCATGGAGCAACGACGGAACACGGCGGATCAGCCGACGCCGCTGAAGGCTATGCGGCCACGCCGACGGAGAGAACACTACTCGAAATCGCGGTCGATCGCGGCAACACGGGTCGATTAGCCGACGGCGTTCGGACGCCGCTAATGGTGCAATCGCAGACGAAAGCTCAGCATTGGGACCCTACAACGCAGTCCATGGAAGCAGGTAGCGACATATCGGCACAAGCGGCATCGCCGGTGACATCCGGTGTCGCACATGGCGGCAGCCCAGCTGCGGACACACAAATTTACAGGCTGCCGTGGTAGGTAGTTGCTCGAGATATCGGAACTTCGTATGGCTGGCGAGTCGGAACTCAGACGCTCACGTCGAATCACTCCGGGTAAAGCAGCGTGAATGGTTTCGTCGCGCTGTTCCATGGAGGCAAGAAGCCATCCGTTTGACCACGACGTTGTGCCCCCACGGCCGTGACTGCCTTGAGTAATCTCGTCCGACACAAAGTCGGTCGGCGCGCCTCGATGCGGCTCCCACAGTGCTTGTGCTGCGACTCGCTCGAGTGAGCGATATGTACGATTTCCTGGACGTCAGGCGCGAGGCGTAGAACGGGATCTCCCGATCCCAGACCGCTCGCCAATGCGCGGCAATTGGCGCGCATTCTTATCCCAACGGGCTAGTGGCCAATTTATCGAGCACCACGACGGTCGCTTCGACCCGGCGGTTACCGATAGGCTTCCGTCAGCGCCCGTCCCGGCGACCTACCAAGGCACTTGGGATATGTTGCGTACCGCGGTACGTCTGGCCATCACCGCCCGCAGCGATAATTTGGCTCTCTCGGTCTGCCCGATTCAAAGCCCCGGCAGGTCGTGAGTACTGTCGCGGCACCAGCACGGTTTCAGGTAGACCGCTTCTGGCATACGAAGCCTTCATCGCGTGTCTCGACTCGCGAGGCATCGAAGAACACGCCCGGGCGCATCGACGTGAGGAGGCCCTTGCTATCGTTCACTGACTTCTTCGATCACAACGCCGATGACCGTGCTCGCCGACATGCCGTCTCGTATAGTTGCAGGTACTCATCGGCCATTCTGCGCGCCGAAAAACAGTCAATACCTTCCCTCGCGATCCGACGGGCGTGAGAAAGGGCCTCGGCGTCGCACAGCAGTCGGCTCAACTCCGCTGACAATGCAGGCACGTCATCGGGCGGCACCAGCGCACCACTGGCCCCACCGTCCAGCGCCTCGGGGATGCCATCGACATCCGACGCGATGACCGCGCAACCCGCTTCGCGCGCCTCCAGGACGGCAAGGCCAAACGGCTCTCGGCGCGACGCCAACACGAACACATCGGTTTGCTTGAGATGCGCCATGACGTTTTGCTTGAACCCAAGAAAATGCACGCGGCCATGAAGTTCCAGTTCCCGCACGATAGCCTCGAAGGAGGCGCGGTCCCTGCCTTCGCCGATAACGTACAGGTGTGCATCAACTTTGGTCGCCTGACTCGCCGCAAATGCTCGGATCAGCACGTCAATGCCTTTTCGATGAAATAGCCCGGCAACCGTTGTCACACTGGGTCTCTGCATGAGCGACGTCGTTGCCTGATCGTCCTCTTTGCGGGCGCGTGGCGTGCCAACCGTGCCGTTTCGTATAGTCGCAACTCGGCTTGGATCCACGCCCCGGTTCACCATAGCTGCGGTTACCGCTCGGCTTACACCCACGACACGATCCGCTAGGCCCATGTATTTGGCGGAGCGATTGAACTCATTGTGAACAGTCGAGATGAGCGTATAGGTTTTCGCTGCCTTCCCTACCTTGCCCAGAAAGAGGCCCGTCACCATGTGCGCGTGGACGATATCGGGGCGCTCCCGGAACAGGATGGCCACGAATTTCATCACCATGAACGGTATCATTGCCTTTCGAACCGGGCGTTGCCTGAGTTCGACGTGACGCACCCCGTATCGTTCGAGCAGTTCGACGTACTCACCCCCAGCCGATACCACCACTATGTCGTGCCCCTCCTTGGCTTGATGACAAGCCAGATCGACCAGCACGTTAATGATGCCGTTTCCGCACTCCCGTACGTCATTAGCCAGATGCAATATCTTCACTGGTCCTTTCCCACCATTTTATTGTTACCGACAGTTAGGCTAGTTTGAGCAAGTCCTCATCTGATCTTTTTCATAATAGCCCCACCGGTGGCGAGCCGATTACCATTTGCGCTCACTCCTTCAATAAGCAGCTCGACATGTCCGCGCTCCAGAACCGGGACGCCAGTTTGCTGGGTTACCACGAGATCACGCACCACAACGCCCGAGCTTTCATCGACGAGCACAGGATTTCCGCCATTAATCGACGTCGAATCTATCTCGACATCGGTTGCTCCGCTCACAAGCACCGAATTTGTTCCCATTGTGGGATGGGTAATTTCGATTGAATTTCCGCTCATCCTTGCACCATACGGATAATAGGTATCGTATGACGACTCGTGAGCTATCGCGATACCGTGCCCACGTGGACTGATGATCCTGTTACTGTAAATTCCACAGTGGCTAGCTCCGATGCAAGCGACCCCTCGGGCGTGTGACGAAACACTCGTATTTCCCTTGATAATCACATTGTCAGTTTGCTTCGGCCAGCTTGCGTAAGCAACGGCCGAAAATGAGTCGTCACCGGTATTCAAAGCGAAATTACTCTCTACGACGACATCCGACGAACCGTTCACCACATGTATGCCATCGGCGAGCGTGTTTTCGACATGATTGCCAGAAACCAACACCGAGCGACTATTCGCGATCAGAATCCCGGCCGACGCGCCGCCCTGTATCAAGAGGTTCTTTACATAGCAGTGCTCCACGTCCTCCATCACAACGTCTGCGGAATTCTGCTCGTGGAGCCGCGTTCTCGCGTTCGAAATGAATCGAAGGTCCCGAACACCACACTGGTTGGCTCCCTTGAATACCAGGGCAGCCCTTGCGGGCGAAAGCGCCTTGAGCACGCTCTCTGGACCAGCCCCGGACACCGTCACCTGCCCGCTAACGGTGATTTCCCCGCTATGCAGATAGGTGCCGGCGGGGAAAAACAATTCCCCGCCGCCCGCCGCATTCAATGCTGCAACGGCCCGCTGCAAGGCCGGAGAGTCGTCACCACGCCCATCGCCCGTTGCGCCGTAATCTCTGACGTTGAACACCGCCGGCGCCGCTGATGCTACCGTCGCATACCCCAGCAAAACTAGAGCTCGAATAGCGCGCACCAGGGATCGTCTACTATCGTGGTCCATAGCAATACCCCTCATTCCTGAGCTGCAGGCTTCAAGAGCTGGCCCAGTCTGCCACTTGCCGCGAACGCGATCATTGCACCGACGCTGACCAAGCAGCTCGCAATCTGCACGGCGACTGAAAGCTCTTCTATACACAGCGCGTAGTTCAGCGTAAGGCATACCACCGATATGACAGCTGGAAGTGCCGCTTCCGCAAGCAGTCGTCCGCACCAAGCCAATACCAGTGCGTCACACAAATTTCGCAAAACAACAACGACGGCTACACCATTCAGTCCGAAGTGTGATGCACCAACCCAAATAGCAGCAAGCAGAAGCGGCGTTTCGATCAGGCTCAATTTGGCCACGATGTTTGGCTGCCCAGTCGCCTGCAGAAAGGCAATGACGATTACGCTTTGACCCGCCGCCCACACGCCGAGGATAAGCAAGCGCGCGACCGGAATAGCATTCGCCGCGAACTCGTGGCCAACCCAGAGGATCAGAAACGGTTTGATGATCCAAAGGGCAACGATGAGACACGCAGTATAAATGTATCCGTGAATCCGCAATGCCTGCAGGCACAGGCGATGCGCGTCCTCGGGTGTATTACTGGAAAAGCGCGGAAACATGGTGCGGGCAAGCGCATTGGGCATCAGCATACAGCGCAGAATCAGATTCTGCGGCACCCCATAGACGCTCAATGCTGCGGCGCCCACGACTGACCCTATCGCAAAGCGATCGGCATTATCGGCGAGGACCCGCACCGACGATGAGGTGACAACCCATTTTCCGAAATGCAGCAAATCGAGCGCGCGCGCGCGGGAAAACCTCCCAAGCCAACTCAGGTCGAACGTACTGCGCACCACCACTGCAAGCATTATGCAAGTCAGGAGACGTGCGATCGCGGCCGCAGGAACAACGATCTCGAGAGACGGACCGACCATCAGCCCAGCAATGAGCGGTAAAGTTTGAACACCTAATGTTCCGATAAACTGCACCCCATTGTAGATACCGAATCGTTCAGCGCCTTCGAGAGCGCCGCCCAATACCGCAGAAAGATTCACGATTGGAATGGCGATGGCAATCCATAGAACTGATCTCGCAATTTCAAAATGGTACGATTCAGGCGCCTTCACGAGATGGTGCAATATCCAGTCGCCGGCAAAATAAAAACATATCCCACCTACTATTCCAAGCGCCGTATTGAGATATACCGCGCTCCAGAAAACGGCACGGACCTCGCTCATGTCCCGGTGTACCACTTTCGATATCCGGTTTGCAGTCGCTCTGCTTATGCCGAGGTCGAGAATTCCAAAATATCCGACCAGTGTCCACACGAACGTAAGGATGCCATATCTGACCTCGCCAAGATGATGGAGGTATGCCGGCACCGTAACGAGCGAAACGGCAATTGGTAGTGCCGAGCCACCAAGATTCAATCCAAAATTCCTGACTATATTTTTGATCTTCACGAACGACATCCGATTCGGGTAAATTGACCGCCCATGCCATGTGACTCCATCATGCAGTTCGCTCCGGGGGACCATAGCCCGTCACGACTCCAGGCGATGCTTTACCCTTTACCAGGGTGCCGCCAACGGCCGTTAGACGTGGCGCCAGAGCGATAACGACCAGCAGCGAAACGCCGATTTGCGGAAACACAGCATTGAGCGAACCACGTAACAGGATGAACAGAAAACCGGCAACCGTGCCGACCAGCAGTCGATCGAGCCCCAACACTCGCTGCTGGAGCGACGCCTGATAGCGCCCGTCATACTTGGCGGCAAACCAGCCCGTAGCCGCAAAGAAAGCGACGACCCCGATAATTCCCAGTCCGCTCAATGCCTCCCCGATGAGCGGCGCGGAAAGATTCGAGTACTCGTACCCCACGTAGTCAGCCGCCAGGGCACCCGTAATTGTCGCCTTCCCCGCCCAGAGGGAGCGTGGCACCCAGAAGAAGATTGCGGACAGAAAATTGCTTCCCCACGATATGCCGATACCCTCAGTCATGCGCGCAATATTGGCGAGTTGCTGCAAGCCATCGAAATCGACGCCACCTATCAGGTATGTGCCGATGTCGGGCAGCAAACTTCCTTGACGGGACATTGCCTCCCCAAGATTCTTCACCACCGGGAACAGCGTATACAGGAACACTGGCGCGGCCGTCCACATAATGATGCGAGTACTCCTTCGGCGAAGCGGCCGCAAAACAAGCAGCGCGCCCAACATCATGCCCAGAAAGTGAAACCGCGGGCTCGATATCGGGTTATTCACGAACATTGCAACGGCAGCGCAAACCAGTGTGAACATAGCCAGCATCGGAAAATATCGTTTCCTCTTCGCGGCAACCCGAATCGTACGCGCGTTTACAACGTATGCGGCCAACGCAATGGCTACACCGAATACCGAGAACTTCGCGGCGTTATAGACGAGTGCCAGTTGATCAGACTGGTAGATCATCTCGCCCAGCGCGCTACGCTCCTGAAGAAAGCTGGCTGGACCGACGGTTGCGATCAAAGCCATAGCCGGGACGGCGCCTGCAAAAGCAAGCATGATCTTCACCACGGTGATCCGTGTGGCGGCCGCCGCCTCGCCGGCTACGCCCGCATAGGCTACACCGCCCCTTCTCAGCCGATATGCGATGGAGAACGACCATAGACCGACAGTCACGGCGCACAAAGCGTATTCCATGTCGGCGTCGGTTGCGACGCGCGCCCAGGGATAAAAATTGCTGGTCACCTGCAGCCAGCCTGGAATCAGTAAGAAGAACGCGTGATAAAGCCAGAAAACGGTCGCTATTGGCCTCGCGTCTCTAGACGTGATGGTTTCGCCGAACTGGTAGACGGAGTAGAAGACGCATGCAAGCAATACGGGTTGGACAGCGTTGTCATCGACAAGCACGACCAGCAGTACCGTCACTCCCAATAGCAACTCCACTGTCGCCTTCAATTTTCTAGATGTGGATGCTCGACTCACGTTCTGCTCGCTTTCCTGATTTTAGTCACGCATTCGCCATGCGCCCCGGTAAATTCAACGACGGCCGATCTCGCTTCTAAACGACTCGTAGCCCTCGATCACAAAGTGCTCGAAGCGACGCTTGAAGGTTTCGGACGAAAAACGCAGCGCGTTCTCGCGACACGCGTACGGATCGAATCTCGTGCGATCGGCCTCGAATCGTCCCACTGCACTTACAATGCTGGCCGCGTCTTGACCGTTGTAGAAAACGCCAGTCGGTGCGCCTTCGCTACCATCACGTACCGACTCTCGCACGCCCCCTTGACCGTATGCAATGACGGGGGTGCCGCACGCTTGCGCCTCCACCGGCACAATTCCGAAATCCTCCTCCGCATTAAAGATGAACGCGTTAGCACGCTGCATCAGAGAAAGCAATGTTGAGAACGGTTGATAGCCGAGAATTTCGATATTCGGCGTGGACATCGACTTTACGATCGACAGATCCGGCCCCCCCCCGACAACTACCAGTTTCTTGTCGGGCATCTGTCTGAACGCGTCCACAATTTCCGGTACCTTCTTGTAGGGTACTAACCTCGAGGCGGTCAAATAGAACGGCTCCTTGGGTAAATGCAGCGAGAACGCATCCGTATCGACCGGCGGATAGATGACCGTGGCATGCCGCCGATACGACTTACAGATGCGCCGTGCGATGAAATTCGAATTCGCAACGAAGGCATCGACCCCAACTGAAGTCCGCGCGTCCCACATCCGTACCTTGTGTAGCATCCAGCGCGCAAACACGGTGCGCAACCCGCGATTCAGTTTCGCTTCTCGCAAATATTGGTTCTGCAGATCCCATGCGTATCGCATAGGCGAGTGCACGTAAGATACGTGAAACTGATTCGGCCCAACCAGAACGGCCTTCGCCACTGCGTGCGAGCTCGAAATAACGATGTCATATCCTGAAAGATCAAGTTGCTCGATGGCAACCGGCATTAGAGGAAGATATGACCGATACTTCGAACGTGAACGCGGCAGTTTCTGAATGAAAGTAGTCTGTGAGCTTTTTCCCTGTATGAATTGTCGATCAGCGTCCGAATAGTGATCGACGACGGTGAACATGTCCGCATGAGGAAATATCTCGACAATCTTTTCGAGTACCCGTTCCGCGCCGCCACGAGTGACGAGCCAGTCGTGGACAATAGCAATCTTGTGTCCTGCAAGGGGGCTCATGTCACGCTCCCAAACTATTTACCAGTTCCATCATCCTGCTCGTCCTGCGCTCATACGTATATTCCTGCGCGAGCGAAAGCCGCGCGTGGAGTTTTTCCGTCGAGTCCGAAAGAGCGCGCTCAACACCCGCGACGAAGGATGCGTGGTCATTCGCAAGCGTGCACACATCGGCAAAACCGGCAAGTGCATGGAGATCGGTCGCAACGACCGGCTTGCCAGCCGCGAGATACTCAAAGAACTTCATTGGAAACATTCCCCGCGTATATTCGTTCAGGCGGCTTGGCAAAATAGCGACGTCAATGCCTTTCAGGTAAGCCGGCAAGCTCTCGTAGGAGCGCGCACCGAGGAGATGGACATTTGGCAATGCTTCGACCTGCGAAACGGTAGTCGATGGATCGCCTTCTCCGACGCGACCAATTAGTACGATCGACCATTCGGGATGCTCGTGCGCCATGCGAGCCAGAAGCTCGAAGTCAACCTTGTAACCGCTGATCGCACCGATGAATCCGATGCGCGGCCCTGGAATCGCCTCAAGATCGGAGGGAACCTTGAGTTCTCGGTCCATCGCCGAACCAAAATGAGCGTAATCGGCAACGTTCGGGAAATAGTAGGTCTGCTGCTTCCACGCCTTGCGCGTCTCCAAGAGGTGCTCCGAAGTGACGAAGCAGATCTGGCAAGACTGTGTCAGTTCCATCTCCGCAACTTCCACGATGTCGTATGGAACCCCAGGTTGAGCCTTAACCTCGTCAACGCAGTGGTAGACGAGCTTTTCGAAACGCGACAAGTCGAAGAACCGCGTAGTCAGAGGGTTATATGTCCAGCAAATCGGGCGCTTGAATCCCAAGTATGTGCTGCACATCGCCAGGCCGAACGACAGCAGCATGCGGTTGAGACGCCGCACAACGCTATATTGATGCATGGGAATAGCAACAGGTGACCAAACCCAGATCCGTTCCTGCACCTGACGTAGCCCCTTCGCGCTCTTGACCAGCCGCCGCACAATTCGGCGCATGTCACCCGTGGTCGCCGATGGCTGCCGCAGCCCGATTGAATCCACATAAAGGACGCGATGGCCGCGGCGTGCCAGTTCAACGGCTACGTGCTGTTTGTTCGTCCAGAAGGGGTTGTCCCAATCCGCTGTCGACAGCAGTACGATGTCTTCACATTTCATGATGACTCTCCATCCGACACTCTTGTTGCGCGCGAAATTGATTGCTGGCGCGAAGCTCTTGAAATAGCTGGATGTATTGAGCCGCGCAGTAATCGATCGACTGCTTCGCGTCAAGCACGCTGCGACTGCCTTCGTTCGCGTGGCCCAGTGCGGACATGAGGGCATCGGCTGCCTCTTCGGCGTTCAGCGCATCAACACCCCACACCGCTCGCCGGTTAGGAACCCGATTCAAAAGATGGTCAGACAGGACGCACGGCAATCCCACGCCCATCGCTTCGAGCAAATTGAGCGGCGCTCCTTCTGCACGCATCGATAGGAAAGCGAATACATCGCCCGCATTCAAATAGCGCGCAACCTCGTGCCGGGATAGTCCGCCGGCAAAGTGAACTGTCCGTTCGATACCGAGTTCGGCTACGAGACTCTCAAGACGACGTCGGTCCGGACCATCGCCCACGAGGATCATCCGTACCGAAGGAGCCCGCTTCAGAACGAGCGCAAAGCTCGAGATCAGCTGTGCCACACCCTTTTCGACGTGCATACGGCACGCACAAACAATTACGGGTGCCCCAATCCAGCCGAGCTTCGCGCGGATCGCTTCACGCGCATCGAGGTCGATTGAAAACAAAGACTGATCGATGCCATTTTCGATGACTGCGATTCGTCGGTCTTTGCCGCCAAGCCGCGACAGCGGATGCAATAGCTCGCTCTTTACCGTCTCCGAAACGCATACAGTCGCGTCATATCGTGCGCGCACGGCGCGATCCTTGAAGAGCCAAACCGCGTTGCGTACGGATCCCGCGACTGACTTGATAGATGGCGTCTTCCACTTCGTGCGAATTTCCCCGAGGCTGCTCCCGTGTGCCTGCAACACGATGGGTTGATGACGCTCGGCGGTCATCTTTGCCACCTCACGGCCTGCTGCGCTGACGCTGAGCACACCGAGCGTCGTATCCCTTCGGACATCGAGAAAGAGCTCCTTCGTGCCATGCCAGAATCGTGCCGAATAGCGGGCCGCCGCGGCACCAGCGATGGCCTGCACGCACACGCCATCTTGCTCAAATGTGGCCGGCGCTCCGACGATCTCCGTTGTGCCGACGATGACCTCAACACCCTGACGAACGATCGCCTTCGCCAAATCCCAGGTCATGACCTCGAGTCCACCGATACGATGTTGGGGAATCGATCGGGAAAGAATCAATAGCCGCTCTTTTGTCATCTTGCTTCCGCGATTTCGCTATAAATGCGCTCAAGCGTCGAACATTGCTTGACCACATCGAATTGCCGTTCCACGCGCGCCCGTCCACTGCGCCCCATTCGCTGCCGGACCGTCTCGCTTTCCACGAGAAAGGCGATTGCATCCGCTAATGCGAAAGCGTCTCGCTCGGCAACCAACAAGCCCGTCTCGCCGTCCACTACGGCTTCTGGAATCCCTCCATGCCGCGTCGCCAGAACAGGTAGGCCGCTAGCAGCTGCCTCGAGAACCACCATGCCCAGCCCTTCGGCGTCGCCGTTACCGGCAGTCACACTGGGTAGGCACAGCAGATCAGAGCTCTGCAGATGTGCCTGCACTTGAGCTTGTGTTTGGACGCCATGGAATGCCACGTTCCCCGTCAGGCCTTCCCGCGTCGTCATAGCTTCGAGTTCGGCACGCAGCGGGCCTTCGCCTATTACATCGAGACGCACGCGACGACGGACACGCTCCGGTAAGCGCAACAGTGCTTCCAGCAAATAGCGCGTGCCTTTTTTCTCAACTAATCGTGCAACGTGCAGGATCCGAAACACTTCACCGCGTGTGTACGACGTCGGCGTAAATTGACTTAGGTCTATCCCGATGTAATGCGTCAAGAGTCGCTCTTCGGGAAATCCAAACTCGATCGCTTTATTGCGGATGAATTCCGAAACGCACAAGAGGCGCGTTGCATATCTCGCGAGACTTCGATGGGATAAACCGTAGCGCACCAAAGCCGGCGACCTGGAATTTAGGAACTCAGCGCGTCCGACTGTCACGTCAAAGCCATGCAGCGTCGCGATAAGAGGTACGCCGAGCGAACGCGCGAGTGAAGCTCCATATAGCGCGTCGACGCCAAAGTGCGCGTGCACGAGCGCAGGCTTACGCTTGGCGACTTCCCGGTTCAGCTCCCGAGAGCGACCGCAAAGCGCATGCATGAACTTCCCTATTCGTCCGCCAGACTCGATAACGATGCTTTGCTGACCTGCCGCCGCGGGCGCCCAGCGTTCACGCCCGACGAATATCGGGTGGAACGAAGGAAGATGGCGCGCCTGCAGTGCGATGAAAGGCTCCGAAGGCTTGAACAGCTGATTGCGGTAAATCACAACAGAGCGGTTTTCGGCGCACGGGCGTCCCGGGAAAAGCGAATTTTTCGCGTTCATTCCGACACGCTCTCGTAGCCGTAATAGCTCGAGTAATACGCTCCGTATCCGACGCGGCGCTTCGGCACATCGGTAAATAGCGCGCCTTTCAGGGTCACGCCACTAATTCGCAGTCGGCTTACCGATTCGAGCAGCTCTGGCACTGGGTGACGCCCGTGGCGCACGACAAGAAGAGTCGAGCCCGCATGGCGACCGATCAATGCCGCATCGGTCACGGCCAGAATAGGTGGCGTGTCGATGATAACGAGGTCGTAGCGCGCCCCGAGCTCGTCGAGTAGCGCCTTGAAATTGCGGCTCATCAGGAGTTCGGCCGGATTCGGCGGTAGAGTCCCCTTCGGCAGCAAGTCGAGCCCCGGCAGCACCTCATGCAACAACGCGCTGTCGAGTTCGGCTCCCGCAATCACGTCGGAGAGCCCCGGCTGTCGTGAAACGCCCAAATAGCTATGGACATCGCCGCGCCGCATATCCGCATCGACAAGAAGCACTCGCTTGCCGCTTGCGGCGAGTACCGCTGCCAGATTGACTGACGTGAACGACTTACCGACGGCCGGACGTGGTCCCGTAATGACCAGGATGTTGTTCGATGCTTCGATAAGCCCGAACTGCAATGCGGTATGCAGACTGCGCATTGCTTCTATCGCCACGTCATTAGGGGCAATTGCCGCGAGTACGTGGTGCTGCCCGACGGACGCACGGCGGATTGCGCGCGACAGTCGCGTCTGCGTCTCGCTGTGCGGAATCGAAGCGTAGACGGGAAGCTCAAGCACACGTTCGATCTCGTCACTCTGCTCTACCCCTCCAAGCAACGTCTTGCGCAAGAATGCCACCGCGACGCCTGCGACAACGCCAAGCACCAGTGCCGCAGCAATCACGAATAGTCGCTTGGGCTTGACCGGTAGATCCTGAGCGACTGCGTAGTCGACTACGCGCACCGAGCCGACCTGCCCAGCCTTCAAGATGCGTAATTGCTGTGCGCTGTCGAGCAGATTGGTGTACAGCTGCGTATTCACGCGTACGTCGCGCAACAGCCGAAGCGCCGATTGCTCCGTGTTGGGGAGACTCTCGACGTGCTTGTTCAACTGACCCTGCTGTTCCTGCAAGGCAGTGATTTGAGCGTCCAATGACGCAATTGCCGGGTGTGACGGTGTAAACCGTTGCGCCAGCTCGATACGCCGTTGTTGGAGGTCCGCCAGCTTGGCTTTGCCATCCACAATCTGCTGGAGTAGCAACCGGCTCTCCTCGGTCAGGTCAACCGTACCGTTCCGATTCCGAAAGACGTTGTAGCGGTTCTCAGCATCGTCGAGTTGCTTGCGCAGAACCGGGAGTTGCTGGTCGAGAAATGCGATCGTGTGTTCGGCTTCAGCCGATTTTCGATCTATGTTTTGCTGAACATATGCAGATGCGATCGCATTTATGATTTCGGCCGTGCGCTGGCTATCCGGTCCGTCGAGGCTCACGCCGATCACGCCGGATTGCTTGGTTTTCTCCGCGATGACAAGATCATTCTGAAGTTTATTGACCGTTTCAAGCGTCGACGCGCGTTTGACCACGAACTCGGTGCCTGGCCTGCCAACAAGGCGAGAAACCTGTATTGCACGCACCTCACCGGACTTGAAAGTC
Source organism: Burkholderia sp. KJ006 (assembly GCF_000262695.1). Taxonomy (NCBI): domain Bacteria; kingdom Pseudomonadati; phylum Pseudomonadota; class Betaproteobacteria; order Burkholderiales; family Burkholderiaceae; genus Burkholderia; species Burkholderia sp. KJ006. Next base: position 986,313 of record NC_017922.1, read on the forward strand.
AGGAGTTGACCGACCCTGCCCCGCAACACAACACTGTCGTCCTTGTCCCGCAGTTCGAATTGATTATCCGGCAGGGCTATGAGGATGAACGGTACGTCGTACAACTGCTCCGGAACGTCGAAACGAGTGACTTCGGCCGCCTCATTACCCCATGCGAACTGCCGCAGGCCCCATAGCGGCGGGGCAGGCATCGACCCGGAGGCGTGTCGTGCGATTATCGATCCTATAAACGGGAAATATCGCGGCTGAACCGAAATGTCGAGGTGCAGTGCGCGGACCGTTTGTCCTACGACGAGACGCGAACGAATCAGCTCAATTTCTGCCGATGCAGTCTGCTTCGTGTCGAAAACAGAAGCGAGCTGCCCCAGCGCGTCGTTGACCGATCCAGTGCTGTCATCGACTTGAATCATCACGTCTGCCCGATACACCGGCTTCGCGATCAACGCGTACATGACACCAATCAGCACGGTACATGCGGTAATAGCCGCAATCAGTCGCCAGTTTTCCTGAACGATTACCAAGTAATCGGACAGATGCACGTCTTCGCTATGTGCCGCGTCAACAGGGATTTTGATTGTAGCAGTCATCTCTTATTTGTTCAGGCGAGTAATTTCATTGGTCCAGCGCACCAGACCTTTTTCGATCTGCGCAAGAGAAGCCTCAAAAATCGAACGTCCTCGGCGATACGGATCAACTACGTCTTCGCTTCCGTCAGAGGAGATTCGATAGACCCGCCCTTTCGAAAACGGATAGCGATTCTCGATTTCCTTTTGCTGCATGCGCGTCATGACCAGAACGAGATCGGCCGTTCTTACATGCTCCAAACTCATGCTCGACGCTATATGGCTGCCAATGTCTATGCCTCGCCGCGCCATTAGCTCGATGGCGTGCGGATCGGCTGTTCTGCCCACGAGCGCGCGGCAGCCCGCTGAAATAACGTTCACGCCTGGCAGACGCTCCGCCAGCAAACCCTGCGCCATCGGGCTGCGGCAGATGTTGCCTTCACACACAACCAGGATGGTGTCGATCATTTGGTCAGCACCGCGCCGGTCAGACCTGCGTTGATCGCGGGCAGCAACAGGCTCAGTACGCGGCTGAAACGCACAAGCGCGTTGCCGTCCACATACACGACGTCCTTCGGCTGCAGTTCGAACTGGTTTGCCAGCACCATCGAAACCGGCGAGTGAGCGTTCAGATGAAAAACCTGCGGCTTCGCTTCCGACGCACCGCGTATCACGTACAGCTGCGCGGCATCGGCACTCGCGCTATTCACGCTACCGGCCTGCGACAGCGCATCGCTCAACGTCAGGCGTCCGTTCCGCAACGGCAATGCCGTAATCGGCTTGCTGACTTCACCCATCACGAACGCGCCGTTGTCCTCGCGCGAAACGACGCGCAGCAGATCGCCGTTCCGAAGCAGGATCTTCGAAGGATTGATGTTGCGGTCGAGCATCCGCGTGAGGTCGATGCGGTACGACTTGCCATTTCGCACGACGACCATCCGGCTCTGATCGGCCGTCGGGCTGAATCCGCCCGCGCGGTTGATCGCCTCGTTCAACGTCATCGGGACATCGTTGACCGGGATGACGCCCGGTGTATGCACTTCCCCGTCCACATACACCTGCTTTGCACGAAACGAGGAAACGCGCACCGTAACCTGGGGCTTCACGAACACGCGTTGCAACGCGGCCTGGACGACACGTTGCGCCTGATCGATACGTATTCCGGCGACATGCACGGCCCCGGCATACGGTATCTGCACGTTGCCGTTGTCGTCGATGACGAACCCCTGGACAGGGTCGTACGGCCGCGAGTTCGTCGAGTTTTGCGCACCCTGCGCGGCTGCAAGTTCCGGGTGATCCCAGACGGTGATCTGCAATACGTCGCCCGCGCCGAGCGTGTACGGCTCGGGTTTGCCTACCAGGTCGCTGAGCTGCGATTCGCCGAGCCGCTGCGCTGCCTCACGCATCTCCTCAATCAACTCCATGTTGATATCGGTGATCGGAATCTGCAGGTTCTGCTGCGACGTACTTTCATCGCCGCCTGTAACCGGCAATGTCGCTTGCGACGACATGCGCATGCCCGGCGCCACCGAGCATGCCGACAGTGCCGCGCTCATCGCCGCGCCGATCACGATTCGTGTGCCAAGACGGCGGATTTCCGTCGCCCCGGCCTCGCGCCGATCCAAAATACATCTCATCTCGTGTTCCCCGGTTTATGTTTAGAGATGCGACAAATCACGACTTCCACCACCGCTCAATAAGCATTCGCATTGACCAACCCCTTCGCCACCGTCGCCAACACGATCCGCATATCCAGCGCGAACGACCAGTTCCGCAGGTAATAAAGGTCGTACTCCACCCGCTTCTGCATCTTCTCGAGCCGATCGGTTTCCCCGCGATACCCGTTCACCTGCGCCCATCCGGTGATGCCGGGCTTGATTCGATAGCGATGGATGTAGCCGTCGACGACCTTCTGATACAGCCGGTCGTGCTCGATCGCGTGCGGCCGCGGTCCGACCACCGACATGTCGCCACGCAGCACGTTGAGGAATTGCGGCAGCTCGTCGAGACTGGTCCTTCTGAGGAAGCGCCCCACCCGCGTGATGCGCGAATCGGTCTTCGTCGCCTGCGTGACCACGCCGGCCTGCTCGACGTGCACGCGCATCGTCCTGAACTTGAGGATCTGGAACTCTCGTCCGTCGGCCCCCTTGCGGTACTGCTTGAAAAACACCGGCCCGCGCGACGACAACTTCACCGCGATCGCGATCACGACCATCACCGGCAGCAGCCCGATCAATGCAACGGCTGCGAACAGGCGATCGAACAGTTCCTTCTTCCACATCGCGTGGCGCGGCAGTGGCGATGCCACGAGATTGATCGCCGGCGCACCCATGAGGTCGACCATCTCGCCGTCGAACAGCGCGACGCTGCGCACGTCCGGAATGAAACGGATGTTCACCAGGTCGTCGCCGAACGCATTGACGAACCGCAGAATCGTCGCCTCTTCCGACAAGGGCAGCGCCAGCCAGATTTCCTGCACACCGGTCTCGCGCACGAACTTGGCGAACTCGTCGAGCTCCGTGAATACCGGCACTCGAGGCGAAACACTCGCGACCGCCGGCTGTAGATCGAACACCGCAGCCGGGCGAAACCCGCTCGCCGGCGACTCCTCGATGTTGCGAATCACCTGCTGGCAATGCTGAGCATGCCCCACCACCGCAACACGGCGCAGGTTGATGCCCGCGTGGCGGACGCTGCGCAGGAAGATATGCACGCCAATGCGCGAAGCGATTAACGCGCTCCCCGTCATCGCGGTCCAGTACACGAACCACAACCGTGAAATCACGTCCGATCGATGCAGCGAAAACATCAGCACGATGCCGCACGCCTGCACCGCGAACCACGCGAGCGAGATCTTTCCGCTCAGCCTGAGCATCGAGCGTCCACGCCACGATTCGTATACACCGAACACCGGAAACAGCACGAGTGCAAAGGCGATCGAAAACGTCACCAGCGCGCCGTCGAAGTGCGATTCAGAAACCGTCTGATAGCGAAATTGCGACGCCAGCAACGAGCCGGCGACGATCACCGCGATATCGACGAGTCGAGCCATCATTCCTTGCAGACCGAACATTTCAATCTCCCGTCTGATGTCAACGAATACAGCCGAATCGGCGCATCACGCACGCCCATACGTGTCATCGAACCGCACGATGTCGTCTTCGCCGAGATACGATCCCGATTGCACTTCGATGAGCTCGAGCGGCAACTTGCCCGGGTTCTCGAGACGATGCGTCACGCCCAGCGGGATGAAGGTGGACTGGTTCTCGCCGAGCATGAATTGCTCGTCGCCACGCGTGACGAGCGCAGTTCCGCTCACGACGATCCAGTGTTCGGCGCGGTGATGGTGTAGCTGAAGCGACAGCCGGCCGCCGGGATGCACGACGATGCGCTTGACCTGGAAGCGCGCGCCGTGATCGATCGAGTCGTAGTAGCCCCACGGGCGCCGCACCTTGCGGTGCGCGTCGGCCTCCGGCGCCTGCTGCGCGCGAATGCGGCTCACGAGGCCCTTCACATCCTGCACACGCGAGCGATCCGCGACGAGCACGGCATCCGCCGTTTCGACGACCACCGCATTGGTCACACCCACGCATGCGACGAGGCGCCCTTCCGAATGAACGAAGCTCGACGTCGCGCCCTCGAATACGACCTTGCCGCGACCGACGTTGCCGTCGGCGTCCTTGTCGAGCGCCTCCCACACGGCGTCCCACGAGCCGAGATCCGACCAACCCGCATCGAGCGGCACGACCACGCCCTCCGCCCCGACCGCCGTGGACGCCAGGCGCTCCATCACGGCATAGTCGATCGAATCCGCCGGCGACTTCAGGAACGCGTCCTCATGCGGACGGAAAAACGGGCCGTCGGTCTCGCCTTGCACGTACGCAGTGAGGCAGGCCGCGTGCATGTCCGGCTGCAGCGCACGCAACGTGTCGAGCCACACGCTCGCACGCACGACGAAGATCCCGCTGTTCCACCAGTACGCGCGCGACTCGACATACTGCGCGGCGAGTTCGGCAGCCGGTTTCTCGACGAATCGCTCGATGCGATGCGCGCCGCCGTCGAGCGCTTCGCCGAGCTTGATGTAGCCGAAACCGGTATCTGGACGCGTGGGCGGCACGCCCAGCGTCGCAATCGCACCGCGCCGTGCATGCTCGACCGCCAATGCGATCGCACGGTGAAACGCCGGAGTATCGGCAATGGCGTGATCGGCCGGCATCGCGACGACGATCGCGTCCTGGCCATCGGCATGCGCCACCGCGGCGGCGAGCGTCAGTGCAGGTGCCGTATCGCGCCGCGCGGGCTCGACGACGATGCTTGCGGCGAGCCCGCTCGCACGAAGCTGCTCCGCCGTGACGAAGCGGTGTTCATCGCCGCATACGACGATCGGCGCCGACACTTCGCTCTCGCCAGCTGTAAAGCCGGTCATGCGCTGAACCGTCGCCTGCAGCAGCGAGTCGGCACCCAGCACGCCGATCAGCTGTTTCGGATATTGCTCGCGCGACATGGGCCACAAGCGCGACCCCGATCCACCCGCGAGAATGACCGGCGCGACTCGAACCTTCGCCCGCACTGCGTCGCCGCGGTCGGGATCGACCGATCCCGTTTCGTCGTGTGCTGTCTCGGTGAATGCCGACATGATCTGCACTCCTATTCTCTCAGGGCAATGATTCGATTCGAAAATCCGAGAAGATGTGCGCCGTCCCGTCGCCGCGGCACATCCCGTGTTTGCTAAATCGGTCGCACGTCCTCGTTCGAGCGGGCCTGCAACCGATATTGCGAAGGCGTCACATCCAGGTGCCGCCGGAAAATCTTCGCCAGGCGATCACCGTTTCCCCACCCGCATTGCCGAGCGATCGTGCCGATCGGCATGTCGGTCTCCATCAGCAGCTGCACCGTGCGCTCCAGGCGCACCTGCAGCAGAAACTCGGACGGTGTCGTTCCGATCTCCTGCTTGAAATGCCGCAGGAAGTTCCGTTCGCTCATTGCCGCAACCCGCACCGCGTCGCTAACCGATATCGACCGATCGCAGTTCCTGCGCAACCAGTCCGCTGCCGCCCGTACCCGCTCGACGGGCGCACCGTGGCGCGCGTCGTCATGCTCCGCCGTAACCAGCGCGTCGTTCAGCGCGAGCCGCGACGCGATCGCTCGTACCGCATCGCCGCCGAGATCGCGCTCGACCAGAGACAACGCTGCGCGAGCCGGCCCGTAACCGTCGTAATCGACGACGACTGCATCGGACGCGTGCGCACCGCTTCGCGCGGCGTCGATCAACATCCTGCCTTCGCTGATGGTCTCGACCATGCCGGCCTTCGGCACGACGACCCTCAGCCAGTCGATCACCCGCGCGTCACGCGCAGCGCGCCGCGCACCTTCTCCACCTGCAACGAATACCGCATCGAAGGTATCGGCCAACGCCGCATCGCACGCAAACGTGCGTACGCTGACGGCCGACGACCACACGACGTTTCCACCTCGCGACGAATAGAACCGAACGTCATACAGCGGAAGCGAGGCCGCTTGAGGTGCATAGATCTCATTGGCTGCCTCGAACACCTCGCATACCGCAGCCGCTGCAAGCAACGAGAATCCCTCGAATACGACAACGCCGATTTCCCGACTCTTGCGCGACCGTCTCCCTCCAACATCTCCTTCCGCTTCATCTACCGAATGAGCGACATTCGTGTGCGTCATGGCGTACTCTCGAACATCCCTTCCAATCGACTTCGGTCCGGCTCGGTAATTTGACTCCGTTGCGATGCATCATACCGACGGCGCCGAGTGGCGTTTAAACGCTGGCCGATCAGAACAAACAGTCGTCGGATTAGCCTGCGGGAATTCCCTGATCGGCCAGAAATTGGCGTTTTCTGACTACCGTGTAGCAGCGAAATGAAGCACGTGTGCTGGAGAAAGATGCATGACGAGCGAGATGCGGGAATCGCCGCTTCCGAATGCGTCGAATCGAGTAGCACTGCGATGTGACGACAGCACGCGCCAACGCGCACTTCACGCACCGCTTCGCAGGTTCCCCATCGATCCAGGCCATATGCGAATGCGATGCGGCTCACGGCGACGGGATGGTCCGATGCCTTCACATCGATGTGGCAAACGCATGCGATTCGACGGCAACATGCAATCGGTGTCACTCGTGCATGTGCCGCATCGATACGGCGTATTCGGCCACGCGTACGGCCGCGGCCGCAGTAGGCAGATTCCGCCAGGTAACCGAACACCGTGTTTGGTCTCGCGTGCCCGTGCTGTCGCATATGAGCGGCGTCGCGCGCACCGCTTACCGCTTCAACGAGCGTCTATGTGAGCGCTATGCCAGCGATGAGCGTCGCGACGCCGATCGGCAGCGCGAACACGGCCGAGAGCGCCATTCTCTTCAATACGCGAGCGCGCGCCACTTCACGCGAACCACGGGCCCGCCGAGGCCGAAACTCGAGCAGCAGCATCGCACGTCCATGTCGGGCACCGGCCCACAGGCCGGATGTCACGCTGAACACGAGGTAGACCAGAATCCACACGAAGCAGATTCTCGAGAAGATCAGGAGAGCGACGTTCATATCCGCAATGCCAAGTTATCGGTGAAGTCGCGCAGCTCAACCGATGCGCGATTCGCTGCTGCTAGCGTACATTGCGGTGCAACATGCCGCACATGACATTCTTCCCCTCGATTCCGCCATTGACGATCGCGTTTGACGTAGATGAAGGTTAGTGAGCGCGCCAGCCGTTTTTTGCGCGGTCGTGCGTGAATGCCGTGCTACGCGACGGACGCGTCGAGCGCAGCGCACGGTGCCGTCGGGTTCGGCAAGAGTGAGGTTCTGGAGATTGGCGCTTGCTGCATCGCCGCCTTCGATAGAGGCGGCACGCATCATCGCGTGGCGTCGGCGAGTCGAGCGGCGGCAAAGACATGCGCCGCACCTGCAGCTCGACCCGTGCTGAATAAAAAGACCTGCGCGCGCGACGCGCGCAGGTGAAGTTCCGAGGAGGTTCCGGGGTGAACGCGTCTCCTCGAAAGGCCAGACCAAAGACTAGCGCCGAAACGATCGTTCGGAATCGAGATGGCGGCTGCCGCCACGATCATGGCCGAATGCAATTGTGTCGATGCGCGCCGCACGCTCGACGCCAACGACATCGCGATAACGCGCCGATTTGCGAGCGCCAATTGGCGGAATGCTTCGAGGTTTTGACCGACGAGCGCGATCATGCCGGGCAATGATGATGAACACCGTCGGCGACAACTCCGCGGCATTGTGGGTCTACGAAATCGGCACACCGATTCACAGACCGACGCAAACGCCATCGCGATCCGACGCCGGCACATTCCCACAAACTTCATGGAGCCTCTCCGCCATGTTGCCGCTCGATACCTTCTTGCGCATCGTCGACGCAACGCCGCTCGTTGCGATCGACCTGATCATCTCGAACGAGGACGGCGCATACCTGCTCGGCCATCGCACCAACCGTCCCGCTCAGGGCTTCTGGTTCGTGCCTGGCGGACGCATTCACAAGAACGAACGCCTCGACGATGCATTTCGACGGATTGCGCGCGATGAACTCGGATGCAGCGATCTCGAGCGCGCCGACGCGGAGCTGGTCGGCGGTTACGATCGCTTGATCGAAACTGCGTCAATCAAGCTCGGACATCTCGATCGATTATGTTGCGATGGAATACTCGATCTTGTGTCGCTGGCCAACGGGCCGCACCGCGAGCAATCGACGACACGGTCAGCGCCGAAGGGGGTTCAAGCCTACTTCGCGCCAGCGCCCTGAACACCGCCCCGAGCCACGCGTGCGCACATGCCCCAATCGGCCGGCAAGACGCCGGCCATCACACCCACTGCGAATGCGACGCTGCGTTTCAGCGGCGGAACGTGCCGTTGCGCCATTCGACACCGTCCGCGGACGCGATCATGCGGTCCCGAGCGGCCGCGCGATACTCGGTCGGCGACATCGACAGATGCTGTCGGAACAGCTTCGCGAGGCGGTCTCCGCTGCCGAGACCGACACGGCGCGCGACCTTGTCGGCCGGCAAGTCGGTTTCGACCAGCATGCAGCAAGCCTTCTCGAGCCGCACTCGCAGCACGAACTCGGTGGGCGTCACGCCGATCTCGTTCTTGAAGCGCCGCAGAAAATTCCGCTCGCTCATCGCCGCCGCCTGAGCGGCATTGGCGATCGAGATGCGATTTGCGCTGTTCGCGCGCAGATGAAGCGCGGCAGCACGAATCAATTCGCTGGCGCGCGCCTCCTGCGCGCCGAACAACACGCTCGCGAACTTGCGGCTCGCGCCCGGCATCATGCAGGCGACGATTTCCTGCGCGATCTCGTAGCCGGCATCGCGCACGACGATCGACAACGCAGCGGCGAACATGCCCTCGTCGCCATCGCTGCTCTGCTCGGCTTCGCCCGGATTGCACACCGCCAACGACGCCTGCAGCGCGGGCGGCACGGTCTCGGGAGTCTTCTGGTTCAACCGGATCGCGCTCAGCATTTCGACGCCGGCGCCGTCCCCCTTGACCACGCGCGCACGCTGATGCGCATGATGCAGCCAGCCGATGAACGGCTCGTCGAGCCCGTTCACCCGCCCCTGCCCGCCCAGCACGAACATCGCTTGCACGCTGCTCGTATCGAGCGGACGCGGCGCGTCGGTCCAGATCTGCACGCCCGACGACGAGCGCACGGCGCCGCCATGACTCGAGTGAAGCCGCAATTCATAACGGTCCTCAAACGACGCATTGACGCGCTCGAGCCGATTGGCGAGTTCGAATACTGCAGCCAGCCTGCCCATTTGCATAATGGAAAAACCGTCGAGCAACAGAATGATTACGCTGTCACGTCGACGACCGATAGTTCGACCCCGATCCCCGCTCACTCGCGACCCCGTTGTAATTACATTCGGCACTGTCAGCATCATCTCGGCCCTTTAACAATTTTTTGCATTTTCTGCAGCGCATCATATGCGGCAAATACGCCGCCGTTCCGTCAGTGTCCGATCTCGCCTCATTGTTGACGGAATCAATCAAGACGGCGATCCGTTACCAATTATTTGTTGGTAATCAAGAAAATCAATCACGCCGACCGCCGCGGAATTGACCTCCCTTGATCCAGGTCATTGCCTTAATATTTTTGCAATGTATCGCGCCGCTGTATGGAATGCGTGCATTGCGGGCGTTGTTCGTGTGCCGTTGCGGCTGCGGGGCCCAAATGGATATGGCGCGGCGGCGCCGATGGTATCGCGAGTTCACGTCATTGAAGCGGTGCTCGGCATTAGCAGCCGCAACGGATCTCACGAGCCATTCACCGGTGATCAAACGTATCTACCGGCAGTACATCGCAGGGCAATATGCCTGTCGATTTTAACGTTTGCGCAGAATGTGGAATCCAGCACAATTGGTTCTAGAACACTTATTCGCCGGCCGTCGCATGTCGTCCTGGCAACGCTTTAATATCCAGTAACACGCCGTAATTAAAAGTGACAGCGGGAACTCGCGCTTTTTGCGGGTTGCCCGCCGTGACAAGCAGATCGTGTCCGACACGCAAGTGGGCACCGTCGCGCAGTGGTCCGGGGCCGCACACGCCCGCCGACTGCCTGCGGAATGTGTCAGGCGCGTGACGAGCAACGCGCCCTGCAACGCCACCGGACTCCGCCAGGCCCCAACGCCACCGCAGCTCGCGCCGTATGCGAACGAGACGGAACAATCCGTACCGGATCACCGATAGTTCGAACAACGGATGTTGCACGATTGCCAGCGCCACGCACATTCGATGTCGAGCGCCATACCTCACCGCGCGATTTCGGCAAATAGCCCGGATCGCTGTCGGATAAGACATGGGCCGTATCGCTCGTTGCATGCCTCGCCGAATCGGATCCGGATTCGCGCTACTCATGTCAATTCGCCAACGCGAGAGTTTCGCGATGTTGCCGAACGATCGCTTTCTCGGCGCCTGTATTGCACACCATCACGCCGATCTTGCCTACGTGACTGCATAAATTTATTGGCACACCCGCGGGTGGCCGGAGTGCACCGTACGGCGAATCAGTTTCCATCACATGGTGACAATTCAAGCGAATAAAGAACGCGGCTTCAATCCGACAGGACACCATCAACATACTGCACGACGAGAAAGCATCGCACAACCGTTCCATAAGATTCAGCTCGCGCAGCGGCAATAATCCCGCACAGTATTTCTGTTTATCAATCGACGCTAAAAATGGTTTGAAACTCTCAGCACTCGGCGTCGGCGGTGAGCTTTGAAGACCGCATGGAAAGCGAAAACGATCGATCTACCGTCACACACGAAACTAAGAATCCCATAATAATCCGCCAAATTTCACCGTCCGATCTAGACAAGACTTTGTCCGAATACACCTTATTAGATCCATTGCCTTCTCGAAAATAGATCAAATAAAACGGCGCCCAGTATCGTAATCCGCTCGATATCAATCAACAGCATCGCAAATCGCCCTCGCCCCACATGTCCGGGACATACCGATCCCCGTTTCTTTTCCACGACACATCGCACCCCTGAATTTCCGCAAGAAAATATCTCGATGTACGCTGCACTGCACTATTCGAACGCAAACACGCACACAAAGCGGAGAGACCATGAAACAAGCAACTTTTCCGATCCTGACGATCGCGTCGTTGATGGTGGCCGGTGCAGCGCACGCGCAGACGAGCGTCACGCTGTACGGCACGATCGACACCTCGTTGACGTACGTGAATCACGCCGACGGCAGCAAGAATCTCTGGGCGCTCGGCAACAGCAGCGCGGGCAACCTGTCGGGCAGCCGCTGGGGTCTGAAGGGCTCGGAGGACCTCGGTGGCGGCCTCTCGGCGATCTTCCAGCTCGAGAACGGCTTCAATCCGAGCACCGGCGGTCTCGGCCAGGGCAGCCGCATGTTCGGCCGTCAGGCCTACGTCGGCGTCGCCAGCAATCAGTACGGTTCGCTCACGCTCGGCCGCCAGTACGATCCGCTGATCGATCTCGTCCAGCCGATCACTGCCGACAACTACTTCGGCAGCGCGTTCGCGACCGCCGGCGACGTCGACAACTACGACAACAGCTTCCGCGTCGACAACGCGATCAAGTACACGTCGCCGGTGTTCGCCGGCCTCCAGTTCGCGGCGATGTATTCGCTGGGCGGTGTCGCGGGCAGCACCGGCTCGAAGCAGTCGTATTCGGCAGGCGTGTCGTACACCAACGGTCCGCTGAGTCTCGCCGGCGGATACTTCTACGCGGCGAACGCGAACCCGTCCGCGGGCACGCGCACGACATGGTCGAGCACGTCGGACGGCACGTTCGACGGCGCGATCAACACAGGTTATCAGAGCGCGCATTCGATCGGCATCGCGCGCGTGGCGGGCCAGTACGTGTTCGGCGCATTCACGGTGGGGGCCGGCTACAGCAATTCGCAGTACCGACGCGACGGCGCCTCGGTGTTCGCGAGCAACGAGCACTACAACACCGCGCAAGGATTCCTGAACTATCAGGCGTCGCCGGCGCTGCTGGTCGGCGTGGGCTACAGCTTCACGAAGTCGGGCGGCGACACCGCGGCGAACTATCACCAGGCATCGCTCGGCGCCGACTACAACCTGTCGAAACGTACGGACGTCTACATGACGGCCGCGTATCAGCATGCCAGCGGCACGACCGCCGACGGAGCCGGCGGCTCGATGGCGGCAGAGGCTTCGATCGGGTCATACGGCTACAACGGCACGAAGTCCCAGACCATGGTCAATCTGGGACTCCGTCACCGGTTCTGATCGCCGTCGCGGGCAGCCGGCCGCGTCGGCGCCCGCAGTCTCACTGCGCGTGCAGCGAGATCTCGACGCGCCGGTTGCGCGCGCGCCCTTCTTGCATATCGTTCGACGCGACCGGGTTCGCTGGCCCGTGCGCCGCGGCCGCGAACGCGTCGGCCTGCAGTCCATGCTCGCGCAAGTACGCCGCGACGGCGTCGGCGCGACGCTTCGACAGCGCCTGGTTGTGCGCGGCCGAGCCCGTCGAGTCGGTATAGCCGTCCACGTCCACGCGCGCGAAATGCATGTCGCGATGCTGGTTCAGCAACGCGTCGAGCGCGGCGCGTGCGGCCGGCGTCAGAACGGTCGAGTCGGTCGCGAAATAGGCGTCGCCGGTCAGCGTGACCTTCTCGGCCGGGGCCGGTGCAGTACGGCGTCGTCGAATCGACCACGCGCACGGGTTCGCTGCCGCACATGCGCGTCGCGACCTTCATGCAGGCCTTCTCGCTCGACAGGAAGCCGTGGCAATCGACACGGAACGTCTTGATGCCGTCCCGCGACTGCCGTTCATAGGCGTTGAACGTAGGCCCCGACGCGTTTCACGTAAAGCTCCGTAAATGCGAGGGGCACGGCGCAGGCGGCGCGATGGCGCGCCGCATGCGCGTGCGATGGTGTTCGGAGTGCGACGCGGCATGTGCCGGCCGTACGTGCCGGCGCATGCCACTGCGCCGCTCATTTCCACTGATACAGCATGCCCGCGCCGACCACGCGCTGGCTGCCGGCAAAACCGACGTTGACCGTCGCCTTCAGGTTCTCCGTGATGCGCGCCTGCACGCCGACTGCCATGGCTTTCCGGCCCTGGAACGTCGCCGTGCCGCCCCCCATCGCGAAGCTCGAATCGCGGTCCATGTGCGGAATCGACGCCATCCCGGCCGTCGCGGCGATCCCTCGCGCGCCATCGAATCGGTCTGCTGGATCGGCCGCTGCATCTGCGTGAGCTGGTTGTTCACCGTGTTCAGCGATTGCGTGAACTGGTTCGATACGGCATTCAGCTGATTTACGTTCACCGCGTCGGTGCCTTGCGTACCGGCCGCGACGTTCACCACCTGCCGCGCCGAATCCGCCGAGCCGACCGCGACGACGTTCGAGCGGCCGCCGTCGTTGCTGCCCGCGCCGAGCGCCGTCGAGTCGTTGCCCGACGCCGTCGAACTGTTGCCGACCGCCGTGCTGTTCGAGCCCGACGCAACCGAGCCCGAGCAACCGGCCGACGAATTCGAACCGCTCGCCCCCGGGCGGCACGTTGCCGCCGGCCGGATTCGACGTGTAGGAGCCGTGCGCGCTGGCGCTGTCGATCGCGATCAGCACGATCTTGTGCGGCGACGGCCGCAGCAGCAGTAGCCGCTGCACGATGTCGAAGAACAGGAGATCGGCGCGGCGCAGCACGCCGGACGCGCTCAGCGACACGCACACCAGCAGCACGAACGCGCCCATCACGATGCATTCGCGGATGAAGCCGGCGGGCAAGTGTGCGTCGTCGCCGCGCATCAGAGGCGGCTCGTCATGCATGCGCGTGGCACAGCGGCAGCTCACTCGCACTCGAGTCCGACCGGCGTCAGCCGGGCCGGCGACACCGGCTCGGCGGGCTGACGCAACGCCGCCGCGCCGCCGTGAGCGCGCTACGACGACACCGCTTCGAGGCGATAGCCGTGCGTATAGACGACACTGAGCCGCACGCCGTTTCCGGGCAGCGCTCGAGCTTCTGCCGCAGCCGGTAGATGTGCGTATCGAGCGTGCGCGACTCCGGATCGAGCTCGCGCCCCCACGTGCTCATGCAGACCAGCTTGCGCGACAGCAGCTTGCCGACGTTGTTGAAGAACAGTTCGGCGAGATCGAATTCCTTCGGCGTCAGCTTGATCGGCGCACCGCGCAGCGTGATCGTGCGCTCGCGCGGATCGAGCAGGTAGTCGCCGGCTGCGATCGCGCCGCAGCGGTCGGTAGCGCGCCGAGCGCATCAGCAACGCGTTCACGCGGCTGGCGAGTTCGGCGACGCGAAACGGCTTCGCGATGTAGTCGTTCGCGCCCGCATCCATCGCGAGCACGATCTCGTCTTCCAGCGTCTTGCTCGTCACGAACAGCACGGCGGGCGAGGCGCCCAGCGTGCGGCGGATCCAGTACAGCACTTCGAAGCCGCTCATGCCCGGCAGCAGCCAGTCCAGGATCACGAGGTCGAACGGCTCGGCGCGCAGCAGCCGCTGCGCCTCCTGGCCGTCGGCCGCTTCGATCACCTCATGACCGAGCGGCTCCACTACCCGCGCGGCGCGCCTTCGCATGAACGGGATCATCTTCGACTATCAACACACGCATCAGCGGTCATCCTCGTCATCGGCGGACGAGCGACCTGGCCGTCGTCGCTTCGCCGCGGGCACGACATCGTATGGGATACGTATGGGATACGAACGAATCATGCGCGTACGGTGCAGAGCCAAACAGCGCGCGCGTCCGCGCCCACGCTCATGGCGGTTCGCATTCGTCGCGCTACCTCGCGCGACCGGTAGGTACGGCGCGAATGGTCCAGCAGGCCCGTTATGGGCGTTCCACGGGGCTCTCAGCATCGGGATGCTCATGGTTGCAGTGCCTTCATCGGGCTGCATGTGTTTCGGTGGTACCGGATGGAATCGGCCGCGTCGCGCAGCCGGTTTCGCGGCAAACGTTTGCGTCCGGAACACTCACGAGCAATTTTTTTCCGATCCGAACGATCCGCCGACGCTGTAGTCGTTGGCGAGCCAAAAGCCGGGCGGATTTTCGCATGAGGGTAATGGTTGTCATGTGACGACAGATGTTTGAGCGCAACAGCCATACATGCTCAGCCGGCGTGCTTCGCGGACGCCCTCGCGCCTCATTGGATCGCCGCAGCCGAAGGCGGCGATCATGCGATGGCACGCCGCCGGCCCGCGTCATCACACCGATGCGCGTGCAACGCCGGATTCCGCCGGACGACGCCATTAAGTCGCCGAACGAACGCATGCCGACCGGCGCCACGGGTTGGTTCGCGCCAGCGACGTCGCGACACCCACCGCTGAGCCGACGCACGCGCTGCGTGCTCGCGAACACCGACAGCCACGACCGGTTCGATCTGTCCCGCACATCGATCCGCCGAGTTCGCCATGTTCATTTCTTTTCATGCCGCGCGACTCACGAAACGTCGCGCGCGACCGCCGCCTGATGAACCGCGCGACCGGCGATCGACGCAAGTTCACTCACCCATTTTTCATTCCGGCATCCCACTATTTTCCAGTTTTTCCACAACATTCAGTGATTGACCGCATGACCACGACATCACATTTATAAACTGACTTTATTTAACTATTTCTGTCTTTCTGCTGTGTCAAACTCTCGTCCGGTTCCGCGTCCTTTCTTTCGTTTTCCGCGTCAGTGCGTTCGAAGGATAGGCGGCTCGCAACGGCCCTCGTGCCTACGGTCGTCGCAGCCCCGGAATCCCAGACTCTGGGAACATAAGTACGCGATGTCACATCGAGCGCCGAGCGCAACAAAGCGCCGCTTCGACCGTTGAATTTCGCGTGGAATACCAGTTGATTGGCCAAACCGGTTCCACTGCTTCGAGGCTAGTTTGCAGGCATTCCAGCTCGCAAACCTTTGCCCGAGCGGACGAAATGTTTTCCCGGCCGGACGATATTTACATTCATACAATCGCGCATCGCGACGGATGCCGAGTGTGAACGCTTTTTTTACGCCCAATAAATACAATGCCCGCTCACGGAGACGATAAAACGATGAATTCGATCTGCAATGCGTACGGAGTCCCGCACGACAAAATCCGCTTCAATCCATCGTTCGGGCCAATTCGATTTCCATTCGCCGGATTCGGAAATAACGACCGGTATTCAGCGGACGTGGCGGCACGGTTTTTGTCGATCCGTTCGCGATTGCTCCGCGCAGCGCCGCGCGTGCCGTGCGCTGTCAATCAAGTCCACACGGATCGCACGGAATCGTTACCGCGGCGCGCGCCCTCGACCTATAATTTTTCGCAATAATCGCGCACATAGATGCATCGAGCCAGCCCAGGCCAACCCTCTCCAACGCGCTCGCAACCATGCCATCCCGTTCGTCCAGTCCGGCGTCGCTCCGCGCCACGCCTGAGCTCGTCGGCGCACATATTCTCGTCGTCGACGATCGCCCGAACGACCTGCGGCTCCTGACCGAGATCCTGCGCTCAGCGCGGTGCCGGATCAGCGTCGCGTTCGACGGCCTGCAGGCGTATCACCGCGCGCAGGCGATCGTGCCCGACCTGATCCTGATGGACGTCCGGATGCCGCGCATGGACGGCTTCGCCGCGTGCCGGCTGCTGGCGTCGACGCCCGACACGCAGAACATTCCGGTCATCATCCTGACGGCCGCCGGCGATCTCGACGATCGCATCGCGGGCCTCGAGACGGGCGCGCTCGACTACATCGTGAAGCCGTTCGAGCCGGCCGAGGTGATCGCCCGAATCCGCAATCACCTGAAACGCGCGCGGCGCAGCCAGCCGTTCGCGCATCTGCCCGAGCTGCCCGATCACCCGGACACCGCGCTGGTGCGCGCGGCCAGCGACATCCTGCTGCGCGAACTGCGCAACCCGCCGACGCTGGACGAACTCGCGCGGCAGGTCGGCACCCATGAGAAGCGGCTGTCGCGCGTGTTCCGCGATCATCTCGGGCAGACCGTATTCGAATATCTGCGCGACACGCGGCTGCGCGCGGCGCAGCACTTCCTCGCCGCGACGTCGATGGGCATCGGCGACATCGCCGAGGAGATCGGCTTTTCGACGCCCGGCAACTTCGCGACGGCGTTCCGCGAACGCTTCGGCGTCACGCCGTCCGACTGGCGCCGCCAGCGCCCGACGGTCGATGCGCAGCCGCCGTCGCATGACCATGCGTAGGCGCGGCGCGTCGGCCGCGTATGCGTTCGGGCTGCTCGTGCGGCTCGTGCTGGCGCTGCTCGCCGCATACGCCGCGCCCGCGGCCGCGGCCGACGACAACCCCGCGCGGCTCGAGGCAGTGGCGTTGCTCGAGGATCCGGGCGCGGCGCTGTCGGCGAGCGAGGTCGCGACGCGGGTGGCCGAGCGTCAACGTCGCGCTGCCGAGCCGGCGCGGCCGTCGTTCAACATCGAATTCTCGCGTTCCGCGTGGTGGGTCGGCGCAACGCTCGTGAACCGCGCGGCGACCCGCCAGCCGATGGTGCTGGCGATACGCGACGCGCGCGTCGATCGCGCCGACTTCTATGTCGAACACGGCGGCCAATGGACGCTCGCCGGCCGCTTCCCGGCCCGCGACGGCAGCCTGGGCGAACCGGTGTCGCGATATCCGGTGCTCGCCGCGACACTGGACGCCGGCGAACGGCTGCCGGTGCTGGTGCGCGTCACGTCGCGCAAGGAACTGAAGCTCGCGCCGAGCGCATTCACGCGCGACGCGTGGCATGCGTACGAGCTGCGCGCGGCGATGTGGGACTTCGGCTTTCTCGGCGGGCTGCTCGCGCTCATGTGGTGTGCGCTGCTGATCGGCTTCTTCTCGCGCAGCGGCACGTTCGCGGTGCTCGCGCTGCTGGCGCTCGGCACCGCGCTGTTCGAGGCGACCTACCGCGGCTACACCGCGCTGTACCTGTGGCCCGGTGCGTACGAATGGTCGGCGCGCGCGGAAATGGTGTCCGTGTATCTGTCGCTCGCATGCTTCATCGCGTTCATTCTGCTGATCGCCGATCGCGAAAAGACCGGCATGCCGATGCGCGCGGCGTACCTGGTGTTCCTCGCATTCGAATGCGTCGGGATGGCCGGCGCCGCGTGCGGCGATCTGCTGACGTTCACGTGGCTCAGCCTGCGGGTGAACGCGGCGCTCGCGGTGATGAACATCAGCCTCGCGCTGATCCTCGCGTTCCGCCGCACGCCGACCGCGCGCGTGATGCTGATCGCGATCTCGTTCGCTGGATTCAACATGCTGATCCGCGTGCTCGACGCGCGCGGCGCGATTCCCGGTTGGCTGCCGTGGCTCCGATCCGACATCTATCCGAACCCGGTGATCGCGATCATCGGCCTCGCCACGCACCTGCTCGTGCTCGCCGCGTGGATCAACCACGTGGGCCGTCAGCGTACCGAAGCGCGCAAGCGCCTCGAGCACTGGCAACTCACCGAACAGGACCGCCTGCGCGACGAGGTCGCGAAGCGCACGGTCGCCCTCAACGACGCGCTGCAGGAAGTCAAGACGCACATGCAGCAGAAGATCGAGACGCTCGGCTACGTCAGCCACGACCTGCGCGCGCCGCTGTCGACCATCCACGGCTACGCGAAGCTGCTGCTGCAAACCGCGACGCCCGGCCAGGCGCGCCTGATCCGCTCGATCGACCGCAGCATCCGCTACCAGCTCACGCTGATCGACGAATTGCTGCAGTACACGCGCGCCGAGCTGCAGCCGCTCGGCATTGCGCCGGACGCGACCGACCTGCCCGGCCTGCTCGACGACATCGGCGACTACGCGCTCGCGCTGTGTGCGCAGCAGAACAACCGCTTCGACTACCGGCCGCTGACGCCGTTGCCGCGCAAGCTGACGATCGACGGCATCCGGCTGCAGCAGGTGCTGCTCAACCTGCTGTCGAATGCGTCGAAGTTCACGCGCGACGGCACGGTCACGCTGTCGATCGGCGCGTACCGGCAAGCGGGCGCGTGGCGGCTGGTGTTCGAAGTCGCCGACACGGGCATCGGCATCGAGCTCGACCAGACGACCGACATCTTCCGCGCGTATCAGCAGGTGCAGGCCGTGAACGGCGGGACCGGCCTCGGCTTGTTCATCGCGCAGCGGATCGTCGGCGCGATGAACGGCGAGCTGGCCGTATCGAGCCAGCCGGGCGTGGGCACGTCGTTCACGTTTCAGATCGTCGCACCGGCGCTCGGGCATGCGTTGATCCCGGCGTCCGCGCTCGCGCGCACCGTGCAGCCAGCGGAACAGATCGACCTGCTCGCCGATGCGCGCGGGATGCGCTGTCCGCCCGACGATGCACTCGATGAACTGATCGTGCTGGCCGGCGAGGGCCGCCTCACCGATATCGAGGAATGGCTTGGACAGCATGCGCCCGCGCCGCGACATGCCGCGTTCGTGCATGCCGTGCGGGAGCGGCTCGACACGCTCGACCTGCAAGCGATCGAACGCCTGGCCGCAGCGCTGAAGCATACGGGCATCGTGGATGCACCGAGTGCGCCGTCGCTCGACGCGGAGCCGGATCTGGCCGGGCCGGCCTGATCGCGGTATGCGCGCAGGCCGTCGTCGGGCGGTGTGCGGTGCGAGGCCAGCGCGCCACGCATGCACCCCGCGCCGCCGCATGGCCCGCACCGCCCTCACGCTACAACCGCGGCATCGTCGACACCAGCGCCGCGTCGTCGCCCGGCGCAGCGGCCGCGGGCCGAGCGGTTTCCCGCGTCGCGCGCTTCGGATCGAGCCCGCTGCCGCCGGTGCGGCGCCGTGCGGCGTGCCGCTCGATGACCCGCTGCAGCAGACAGAACACGCACAGCAGCGCACCGATCACGATGCGCGTCCACCACGAGCTCAGCGTGCCGTCGAACGTAATGAGCACCTGAATCGTGCCGAGAATCCCGACGCCGAACACCGAGCCGATCACGTAGCCCACGCCGCCCGTGAGCAGCGTGCCGCCGATCACGGTCGCAGCGATCGCGTCGAGCTCCATCCCCTGTGCCTGCAGTCCGTAACCGGACAGCACGTACAGCGTGAACACCACGCCGCCGAGCGCCGAGCAGAAGCCGCTCAACGCATACACGCCGACTTTCGTGCGCGCGACCGGCAGCCCCATCAGCAACGCCGAGCGCTCGTTGCCGCCGATCGCGTAGACGTTGCGGCCGAAGCGCGTGAAATGCGCGACGTAGATCGCGCCGGCCAGCGTCGCGAGCGCGATCAGCGCACCGGCGCTGAGCATGCCGCCGCCGAGCGGCACGCTGATGCCCGCGAGCGCATGGAACGTCGGCTCGTTGATCGTGATCGATTGCGTGGTGATCAGGAAGCACGCGCCGCGCGCGAGGAACATCCCGGCCAGCGTGACGATGAACGGCTGCAGCCGGAAGTAGTGGATCAGCGCGCCCATCGCCGCGCCGTACAGCGCGCCGAACAGCAGCACGATCGGCACGATCGCCCACACCGGCCAATGCAGCCGCTCGGCGCCGACCGCGCACAGGATGGTTGTCAGCGCAACGACGGAGCCGACCGACAGATCGATGCCGCCCGACACGATCACGAAGGTCATCCCGATCGCGACGATCAGCAGGAACGCGTTGTCGACCAGCAGCCCGGTCAGCACCTGCATGGAGAAGAAGCCCGTATACATCACGGACCCGAAACCGAACAGCGCCGCGAACAGCGCGATCGTCACGACGATCGGCAGCGTGCGCGGGTCGGTGAGCCGTGCGAGGAATCGGTTCATCGCGGCGTCGCTCCGGTGGTGGCGCGCAGCGCGCGCGTCGCGTGGCGCAGCGCCAGCGCGCGCGCCGCGTCCGACTGGATCAGCGTGACGACGATCACGACGATCGCCTTGACGACGAGCGTCGCCTCGGGCGGCACGCCGATCGAATAGGTCGTGTAGGTCAGCGTCTGGATGATCAGCGCGCCGAGCACCGAGCCCGCGAGGCTGAAACGGCCGCCGAGCAGCGACGTGCCGCCGAGCGTCACGGCGAGGATCGCGTCGAGCTCGAGCAGCAGCCCTGCGTTGTTGCCGTCGGCGCTGCGCACGTTCGAGCTGGCGAGGATGCCGGCAAGCGCCGACAGCACGCCGGAACACAGATAGACGCCGAACACGACGGCCCCCGCGCGCAGCCCGACGAGCCGCGTCGCGACCGGATTCACGCCGATCGCGCGGATGAACAGGCCGAGCGCCGTGCGGTTGACCAGCAATGCGATCGCCGCGATCGTCGCGATCGCGATCCACACCGAGCACGGCACGGCCGCGAGATAGCCACCGCCGAGCGCCAGGTAGCCGGGCGCGGCGATCGGAATGATCTGTCCGCCGGTGAGCAGCTGCGCGATCCCGCGCCCCGCAACCATCAGGATCAGCGTCGCGATGATCGGCTGCATCCCGACGAACGCGACCAGCACGCCGTTCCATGCGCCCGCCAGCAGCCCGACGCCGAGCGCCGCGGCGAGCGCGACGCCGACGCGCGACGGGTCGCCGTCGAGCACGATCGCGGCCGCCGCGCCGGCGATCGCGACGATCGCGCCGACCGAGATGTCGATGCCGCGCGTCGCGATCACGAGCGTCATCCCGAGCGACACGATCACGAGCGGCGCCGCGCGATTCAGGATGTCGATCGGCGCGCCGAACAGATGGCCGTCGAGCAGCGAGATCGACAGGAAGCCCGGCCGGTGCGCGACGTCCAGCGCGAACAGCAGCGCGAGCGTCAGCACCGGCCACGCGAGCGAATGACGAAACAGCGAACGCAGCCGCGTCATGAGCGGCCTCCCGCGATCAATTGGTACACCTGCTCCTCCGAGGCATCGCTGCCGGTCAGTTCGGCGACCTTGCGGCGGTCGCGCAGCACCGCGATCCGGTGACTCACGCGCACCACTTCGCTGATCTCCGACGAAATGAACAGAATCGCGAGCCCCTGCGCGCACAGCGCGAGCACGCGCTCCATGATGTCGAATTTCGCGGCGACGTCGATGCCGCGCGTCGGCTCGTCGAGAATCAACAGCTTCGGCTCCGTCGCGAGCCAGCGCGCGAGCAGCACCTTCTGCTGGTTGCCGCCCGACAGCAGCCCGATCGGCTGCTCGGCGTCGCGCGCCTTGATGCCGAGCCGCTCGATGTACGTGTCCGCAAGCTCGCGCTGGCGCGCCCGCCCGATCAGCCGCCACCAGCCGCGCCGCGCCTGCAGCGCGAGCACGATGTTTTCGCGAATCGACAGCGCGGCGACGATGCCCTCCTTCTTGCGGTCCTCGGGGCAATACGCGATGCCGTTGTGCACCGCGTCGTGCGGCGACGCGAGCCGCGCGCGCCGGCCGTCGATCTCGATTGCGCCGGTGTCGGTGCGCTCCGCGGCGAACGCGAGCCGCGCGGTCTCCGTGCGCCCCGAGCCGAGCAGCCCGGCCAGCCCGACGATTTCGCCGGGCCGCACGTCGAGATCGAGCGGGCTCATCATCCCGCGCCGGCCGGCGCGCTGCATCGACAGAAACGGCGCGCTCGCGCCGGCATCGCGCTGCACGGCCGCCGCGCCCGCCTGCAGCGTGCCGGACACCGGCTCGCGGCCGGTCATCTTCGCGACCAGCAGGTCGACCGGCAGCTCGCGCGCGAGGTACTCGCCTTCGCGCTCGCCGTTGCGCATCACGGTGATGCGGTCGGACACCGCGTAGGTCTGTTCGAGAAAGTGCGTGACGAACAGGATCGCGATCCCCGACGCCTTCAGCCGGCGCAGCACGTCGAACAGCCGCGCGACCTCGCCGTCGTCGAGGCTCGAGGTCGGCTCGTCGAGGATCAGCACGCGCGCGTCGACCGACACCGCGCGCGCGATCGCGACCATCTGCTGCACGGCGATCGGATACGCGTCGAGCGAGCGCGTGACGTCGAGCGACAGGTCGAGCTCGGCGAGCGCGTCGCGCGCACGCGCATGGATCGCCTTCCAGTCGATCGCGCCGCGCCGCATCGGCTGCCGGCCCGCGAAGATGTTCTCCGCGACCGACAGGTTCGCGCACAGGTTGACCTCCTGGTACAGCGTCTGGATGCCGGCCGCCTCGGCCTCGCGCGGCGCCGCGAAATTCACCGGCGCGCCGCCGACGCGAATCTCGCCCGCATCGTGCGCATGCACGCCGGTCAGCACGTTGATCAGCGTCGACTTGCCCGCGCCGTTCTGGCCCATCAGCGCATGGATCTCGCCCGGAAACAGCCGGAAGTTCACGCGCTGCAGCGCGTTGACGCCCGGAAACGCCTTGTCGATGCCGATCATCTCGACCACCGGCGGATTCGTCATGGATCGCCCTCGATTCGTTGAAGTGGCCGGACGGCGGCGCGACGGCCACCGTCCGCGCCGCAAGCGACGCTCAGTACTTGCGGGTCGGCAGCACCTGCGCGGCGACGTTCATCGGGAACACGGTCTCGTTCGTGACGATCCGCTTCGGCAGCTGCTTGCCGGCCACCACCTCCTTCACGGCGGTCATCAGCTGCGGGCCGAGCAGCGGGCTGCATTCGACGTCGACGTTGATCTTGCCCGCGACCATCGCCTGGAAGCCGCCCTTGGTCGCGTCGAACGACACGACGCTCACGTCCTTGCCGGGCTTGATGCCGGCCTCCTCCATCGCCTGGATCGCGCCGAGCGCCATGTCGTCGTTGTGCGCGTAGACGACGTTGATCTGCTTGCCGTAGGTCTTGGCGAACGCTTCCATCACCTGCTTGCCGCCGGCGAGCGTGAAGTCGCCGCTTTGCGACGCGATCACCTTGAACTTCGGATTGTTCTTGATCACCTCGAGCAGGCCCGCGCGGCGGTCGTTGGCCGGCGCCGAGCCGACCGTGCCCTGCAGCTCGACGATGTTGATCGGGCCGGCGTCGTTCTTGTAGCGCTCTTCGAGCCAGTGGCCCGCGCGCCGCCCTTCCTCGAGGAAGTCGGAACCGATCATCGTCACGTACAGCGACGGGTCCTTCACGTCGACGCCGCGATCGGTCAGGATCACCGGAATATGCGCGGCCTTCGCTTCGGTCAGCACCGGCTCCCAGCCCGACTCGACGACCGGCGAGAACGCGATGACGTCCACCTTCTGCGCGATGAACGAGCGGATCGCGCGGATCTGGTTCTCCTGCTTTTGCTGCGCGTCCGAGAATTTCAGGTTGATGCCGGCCTCCTTCGCCGCACTCTTCACCGACACGGTGTTCGCCGTGCGCCACGCGCTCTCCGCGCCCACCTGCGAAAACCCGAGCGTGATCTGCTTTTGCTGCGCGTAGGCGCCGGTGGTCAGCAGCGTCGCCGCCGCGACGATCGCGCCGGTCGCCAGCTTCCTGATGAATGTCATGGTCCGTCTCCGATGATGTCGTTGTATGCCGCGGCGCCGGCGTGGCGCGGTGCCGCGCTGCGCTGTTGTGGTTCTGCGTCGCGCGGGCGCGGTGCGGGGCCCCGCGAGCCGGCGCTTGCGGCCGGCCCGGAATAGACGCCCCGCATCAGTCTAGGAACAAGTCCGATAACCTGCCAATGAAATCTTGGATTGAAGCGATACAACTATCGGCATACGTATAAACACTGATCCGCGGCGCGCGCCACCGCGAGCCGTGCCGCAGGCCGTGCAATCGGCCCTGGAGCGGCGCCGGCGACGCGGCGCACGCAACTTGCTCCGGCGCTCAGGCTCGTTCAAGACAAGGAGAACCGCGATGCGTGCCGGACGCGAACCGAAATCGCAGCGCGCGGCCCCCGGCCGCCGCCTGCCGCGCTGCAGCATGACGAAGCGCCCGTCCCGCTCGAACGGCGGCGCGCGGGTGGACGCCGCGCTGCGCCACGTCGACGACCGGCATCCCGGCTATACGCGCCGGCGCGTGCGCAACGGCTTCGCGTATTACGGACAGGACGGCCAGCGCATCCGCGACCCCGACGAAATCGCGCGCATCAACGCGCTGGCGATTCCGCCCGCGTACACCGACGTGTGGATCTGCATGGACCGGCGCGGCCATCTGCAGGCCACGGGCCGCGACGCGCGCGGGCGCAAGCAGTACCGCTATCACCCGCTGTGGCGCGAGACGCGCGACGCGAACAAGTACGCGCGGATGGCCGCCTTCGCGGCTGCGCTGCCGCGGATCCGCGCGCGTGTCGCGCGCGACCTCGCGCTGCCGGGAATGCCGCGCGACAAGATCGTCGCGACCATCGTCCGCCTGCTCGACACCACGCTGGCGCGGATCGGCAACACCGAATACGCACGCGAGAACGCGTCGTTCGGGCTGACGACGCTGCGCAAGCGCCACGTGACGATCCGGCCCGGACAGGTGCGGCTGCGCTTCACCGGCAAGAGCGGCATCGAGCACGACGTGACGGTGCAGGACCCGCGCGTGGGCCGCATCGTGCGACGCTGCGCGGAGCTGCCGGGGCACGAGCTGTTCCAGTATGTGGACGACGACGGCGCGCGCCATTCGGTCGGCTCGTCCGACGTGAACGACTACCTGCGCGAAGCGGCGGGCGCGGAGTTCACCGCGAAGGACTACCGGACCTGGGCCGGCAGCGTGCAGGCGCTGGCGCTGCTCAGGCGCATCCCGCACGAGAGCGTCACGCAGGCGCGCAAGCAGATCGTCGAGACGGTGCGGGCCGTCGCCGGCATCCTGCGCAACACGCCGGCGGTGTGTCGGCGTTGCTACATCCATCCGGTGGTGCTCGACACGTTCGAGGCCGGCCTGCTCGACACGTTCGAGGTGACGCGCAAGCCGCGAGGGCTGCGCGCGGACGAAGCGGCGTTCGTCGCATTGCTCGAGCAGGCCGAGCGCCGCTCGGCCCGGCCGCAGAAAAAATGACGCGGGAAGTGACGCGGGCCGCGCCGGCCCGCGGTCGGCGTTACAGCCCGAGCGAATTCGCCGTGCTGCGAAACACCAGCGGACGCTCGTCCTGCCGCTGCTCGCGGCGGGCGAACTGCACGGCCTGTTCGACCCGGCCGTGATGGGCCGATTTCGAGCACACCGGATCGGCCTCGGCCGGATCGCCGGCCAGCATGTACGCCTGGCAGCGGCACCCGCCATGATCGACATGCCGCTCGTCGCAGGTGCGGCACGGCTCGCGCATCCAGCCGTCGCCGCGAAACGCGTTGAACGCGTCGCTGTCGTACCAGATCTCCTTCAGCGACTGCTCGCGCACGTTCGGCAGCGTGAGGCCGGGCAGCGAGCGCGCGGCATGGCACGGCAGCGCGGCGCCGTCGGGGGCGACGCCGAGGAACACCGAGCCCCAGCCGTTCATGCACGCCTTCGGCCGCTGCTCGAAGTAGTCGGGCACGACGAACAGGATCTTGCAGCGCTCGCCCACCAGCTTGCGGTAGCGGTTGACCGTTTCCTCCGCGTCGCGCAACTGCTCGGCGGTCGGCATCAGCTGGTCGCGGTTGAGCATCGCCCAGCCGTAGTACTGCGTATTGGCGAGCTCGAGAAAATCCGCGCCGAGATCGAGCGCCATCTCGATGATCTGCCCCACGTGCGGCAGGTTGTATCGATGCAGCACGCAGTTCAGCACCATCGGATAGCCGTGCTGCTTGATGAGCCGCCCGACGCCGCGCTTCAGGTCGAAGGTGCGCGTGCTGGTGAGAAAGTCGTTCAGCTCGCGCGTCGAATCCTGCAGCGACAGCTGGATATGATCGAGGCCGGCCGCCTTGAGCCGCTCGATGCGCGTCGCGTTCAGGCCCACGCCCGACGTGATCAGGTTGGTGTAGAAGCCGAGCGAGCGCGCATGCCCGACCAGTTCTTCCAGATCGTCGCGCTGCAGCGGCTCGCCGCCGGAAAAGCCGATCTGCGCGGCGCCGAGCGCGCGCGCGTCGCTGATCACCGTGCGCCACGCGTCGGTGTCGAGCTCCGCGCCGTGCGTCGCGAAATCGACCGGGTTGTAGCAGAACGCGCAATGCAGCGGGCAGCGGTACGTGAGCTCCGCAAGCAGCCACAGCGGCGCCGACGGCCGGTTCTGATCGGGGGTCGTGTCCATGTCAGTCGAGCCAGCCGCGCAGCCGCGCATGATCGAGGAAGCGGTAGACGTCCGACGCAAGATCCGACGTGCTGAACAGCTGCTCGAGTTCGCCGATGATGTCGTCGAGCTCGCGCGTGCCGTCGCAGCGCACGAGGATCTCGCCGGCACTCGGGTTGAGCCGGACCATCCCTTCCGGATACAGGAGCACGTATGCGTCCTGGGCCGCCTCCCACTGCAGGCGGTACATGCCCCTCAGCGAGGGGCGCAGCGGCACGCCGCTGACGGCTTCGTTCGAGTTCATGCGGGATATGCCTTTTCGATCGCATCGAGAATCTGCCACAGGACATCCAGCTTGAACGACAGGATGTCGAGCGCGCGCCGTTGCGCGTCAGGTGTCGTGAAATGGCTCAGCGTCACCGCGAGCCCGTGCTCGACGTCGCGCTGCGCGAGCGGCACGCGGCTGCGGAAATACTGCAGGCCGTCGGCCTCGATCCACGGGTAGTGCGACGGCCAGCCGGCCAGCCGGTCGAGGTGGATCTGCGGCGCGAACATCTCGGTCAGCGACGAGCACACGGCTTCCTGCCACGGCGCGCGACGCGCGAAGTTGACGTACGCATCGACCGCGAAGCGCACGCCCGGCAGCACGCGCTCGAGCGACCACAACTGCGCGCGCTCGATGCCGACCGCCTCGCCGAGCCGCGCCCACGCCTCGATGCCGCCTTGGCTCTCGCCGTGCCCGTCGTGGTCGAGAATCCGCTCGACCCACAGGCGGCGCGTCTCGCGGTCGGGGCAGTTCGACAGGATCGCCGCGTCCTTCAGCGGAATGCTGATCTGATAGTAGAAGCGGTTCGCGACCCAGCCGCGAATCTGCTCGCGCGAGCATTCGCCGGCATTCATCCGCCGGTTGAACGGATGATGAATGTGATAGCGCGATTCGAGTGCGCGCAGGCGCGCCTCGAACTCCTGCGCGCTCCAGGGCGTCGCGTGCAGCGCCGCGGCGGGAATCGGTGCGTTCATGGTCAAACCTCGAATTGCATGCCGTCGTGGGCGACCTCGATGCCGTGCTCGCGCAGCTGCGCACGCTCGGGCGAACCGGGGTCGAGAATCGGATTCGTGTTGTTGATGTGGGTGAGGACCTTGCGCGTGCTCGCGGGCAACACCCCGAGCCGCTCGATCATCCCCGGGTGCGCGGCGTCGCCGCGCTGCGCGAGATGCCCCATGTCGGCCGCGTGCTTCGACGACAGGCCGAGGTCGATCATCTCCGTCCCGGTCCAGAAGGTGCCGTCCACCAGCACCAGCTCGGCGTCGCGCATCGCGGCGCGCACGCCGTCGTCGACGTCGGCGAGCCCCGGCGCGTAGAACGCCTGGCGGCCGGTGGCCGTGTCCTGAATCAGCAATGCGATGTTGTCGCCCGGCACGCTGGCTGCGCGATGCGGCGAGTAAGGCGGCGGCTTGCTGTCGACCGGCAGCGCGGTGAAGCGAAGGCCGGGTGCGCCGGCGATCGCGAACGGCTCGCGCAGCGCGATCGGGTTCACGTCGACGCCGCAGTAGTGGCCGAGCAGCGGGACGAGCGGCAGCCCGGTCGACAGGTCCTCGAGCACCGGCGCGCTCGCGTAGAGCGGCAGCGGCGAGGTACGCTCGCGCAGCATCAGCAGGCCCGTCACGTGATCGATCTGCGCATCGCACAGCATCACGGCCGCGATCGCGCTGTCGCGGATCTGCCGTGCCGGTTGCAGGTCGGGATCGGCGCGCAGCTGCGTGAGGATGTCCGGCGACGCGTTCACCAGCACCCAGTCGACGCCGTTGCCGCTGACCGCGATCGACGACTGCGTGCGCGGCACGATGCCGCTGCTGCCGGTGCGGGCGCGACGGCAGTTGCTGCAGTTGCAGTTCCATTGCGGCAACCCGCCGCCGGCGCCCGAGCCGAGTATCTTGATCTTCATCTGCGTGTGCTCCGGGTGCTGCCCGCATCGGGTTCGCCGACGCGGGCGGCACTGCGTGCGTCGATCAGCGGTTGGCGATGTACATCGTGATTTCGAAGCCGAAGCGCAGGTCGGTATAAGCCGGGGTGGTCCACTGCATGATGTGTCTCCTTGTTGAGTTGGTAAATCGAACAACCGCATCGATCGAGCGGCCGTTACCAGTTCAGCAAGGAGCGTGCCGGGGCGGCGGGCGCGCGGCGCGGCGGCGTGCGCGGGCCTGCGCGGGCGTGCGACAGCCGCCGCATCGTGACGACGCCGCCATTCTTACGATATACCAACGAAACTCTTTCGGAATCCGTCGGGCGACACGCTCGGGTGTGCCCGATGGGCGTTGCAGGTGTTGAATCCTTGAACACCGGGTGTTGCAACATGACACACCGGTGTGACACTCGCGGCGGCGTCAGCGCGTTTCGGGCTCCGTCGCGTCCTGGGCGGCGGCCGGCATCTTCCGGTAGATGGTGTTGCGCGACACGCCGAGCGCGCGCGCCGCGGCCGATACGTTGCCGCCGTGACGGGCGAGCGCGGCCGCGATCGCGGACGCGGCCACGTCCTGCAGCCGCGCATCGCTGGCGGCTGCCGCGGCCGCCGCGGCGGCCAGCGGCGCGGGCTCCGCCGCGAGCGACGCCACGTCGTGGCCGTTGGCGGCCGGTGTCGGCTCGCGCCGCACGTCGTCGAAGAAATCGTCCGGCAAATGCTCGCGGCGAATTTCGCCGTCTTCGTCGACCATCGCGGCGGCGGTGCGCAGCAGGTTCGCGAGCTGCCGGAAGTTGCCCGGCCAACCGCAGCGCTCGAACAGCGCCATCACGTCGGGCGCGACGCTCAACGGGCGGCGGCCTGGGCCCGACAGCGTCTCCCGCTGCAGCATCTTCTGCACGACCACCGCGAGGTCGGTGCGATCGCGCAGCGGCGGCAGGCGCACGACCAGGCCGTTGAGCCGGTAGTACAGGTCTTCGCGGAAGCGGTTCTGCGCGATCATCTCGCGCAGGTCGCGGTGGGTCGCGCAGATGATCGCGATGTCCACGCCGATCGCCTTGGTCGAGCCGAGCGGGTTGACGATGCGCTCCTGCAGCACGCGCAGCAGCCGCACCTGCAGCGGATACGGCATGTCGCCGATCTCGTCGAGAAACAGCGTGCCGCCGTTGGCCTGCAGCAGCTTGCCGGTCGCGCCCTTGCGCCGCGCGCCGGTGAACGCGCCTTCCTCATAGCCGAACAGCTCGGATTCGATCAGCGTCTCCGGGATCGACGCGCAGTTCACCGCGACGAACGGACCGTCGCGGCGCGGCGAGTCGTTGTGGATCGCCTGCGCGAGCAGCTCCTTGCCGGTGCCCGTCTCGCCGGTGATCAGCACCGGGATGTCCTTGCCGATCACCTTGCGGACCTTCGCGATCACGGCCGCGACCTGCGGATCGCCGGTGTCGAGGTAGCTGAGCCGCGACAGGCTCGCCGCGTTCTGCGCAGCGGTCGGCCGCGCGGCCTGCGCCGTGCCGCCGTCGTGGACTTCGGCCGGGCGGCTGCCCTCGGCCCGCGATGCGCGCCGGAACTGCACGCGCGCGCAGACCACCGCGCCGTTGCCCAGATTCAGCGACACGTGCGGCTCGGTGCTGGCACGCATCCGGTCGATCAACTGCGCGCTCGTCACGTCGAACAGCGACGCGAGCGTATGCGCGCGCAGCGCCGCGAGCGGCATCCCGAGCTGGAATTGCGCACTGCGGTTGGCCGACAGGAAGCGGCCGTCGGCGGTGAACGCGACGATCCCCTCCATCAGCGTGCCGAGGAATTCGGGGCGGCCGTGGAACGACACCTGCAGCGTTTCCTGGAAGGTCGTCGTGAACAGATGGTTCTCGATCATCTGCACCGACATCTTCGCGAGCGCCATCGTGTGCTGGTGATAGCTGCGATGGTCGCCCGTCACGTCGAGCACGCCGATCGCGTCGCCGTACGGATCGAGAATCGGCACGCTCGAGCAGGTGAGGAAATGGTTCGCGGCGAGAAAGTGCTGGTCGCCGTGCACGACCATCGGACACAGCTCGGCGAGCGCGGTGCCGATCGCGTTGGTGCCCTGCCGGTTCTCGGCCCAGTTCGCGCCCGGGCGCAGCGCGACGCGCTCCGCGCGTCGCAAGAAATCGTCGTCGCCGATCGAATGCAGGATCAGGCCCTCCGCATCGGTCAGCACGATCATACTCTGCGTGTTGACGATCTGCTCGTGCAGCGTCTCCATCACGGGCATCGCGTGGACGCACAGCACGCGGTTCTGCTCGCGCTTCAGCGCCAGCGCGGTGCCGGACAGCAGGTCGTAGTCGGGGCGTGTCGACGCCTGCAGACCGAACGTTTCGGACCGCTCATGGGACTTCTGGATCGTCGGCGTCGGCCAGCCGGGCACTTGCGGTGCCCGAGCGCCGGCCGTCGGATAAACGTCATCGCGCATTGTCTCCTCCGGGGATCCTTCCGGTCGATGCCGGACTCTTTGCCATCGATGCAAGCAAACATCGGGCCACAGGGCGGCCCGCTCATCGAGGTCGTGGCGTTGCGTCGGCGTCCGGCCGACATTGAAAGGAAAATGAAATCGGCATCGCGAGGCACGTCGTGCGATGCGTTTCCGGTACGGCCCAGTGATAGCGCGAAACCATGGCGCACCGCCACCCGGACGAATCCCTAGGGTCTGTTCACGCTAATAGCGGACTTGCGCTGGCCCCACGAACGAATTTTTCCAAATAGGCGAACGTGCCTTTGCGCCCGCACGGCGGCGTCGTTCGTCGTTGCAATAGCTACGGCTATTGCGCCTCCTCTCTTCTTGCCCTGCGGGCGCAAAGGCCCGTTCGCAAGCCCGCTATTAGCGTGAACAGACCCTAGCTTGCGCGCGGGCGCGATTCTCGCTTCAGTGGACGCAAGCGCGCGGCGCGCCGTCGCCGCCTTCTCCCACTACCCCGACCGACATGAAGCACACCTTCAAGCGCCTGCACTGCGACGCCTGCACGATCGCATGGACCGAAGCCGGCAACCCGCTCGGCGAGCCGATCGTCGTGTTGCACGGCGGCCCCGGCAGCGGCAGCCGGCCCGCGGTGCTGAGCCTGTTCGACCTCGAACGCATGCGCGTCGTGCTGGTCGACCAGCGCGGCGCGGGCGCATCGACGCCGCGC
Source organism: Burkholderia sp. KJ006 (assembly GCF_000262695.1). Taxonomy (NCBI): domain Bacteria; kingdom Pseudomonadati; phylum Pseudomonadota; class Betaproteobacteria; order Burkholderiales; family Burkholderiaceae; genus Burkholderia; species Burkholderia sp. KJ006. Next base: position 1,018,398 of record NC_017922.1, read on the forward strand.
GGCGGCTTGCGGCACAACGACACGACGCGGCTGCTGCGCGATCTCGACGCGCTGCGCGCGCAGCTCGGCATCGCGCGCTGGGGCGTCGTGGGCGGGTCGTGGGGCGCGGCGCTGGCGCTCGCGTATGCCGGACGGTATCCGTCGCGCGTCAGCGGCGTCGTGCTGCGCGGCCTGTTCCTCACGTCGTCGCGCGAAGTGCGCGCGTTGTTCGTCGGCATGCGCGCGCACGCGCCGCGCGCGTGGCGACGCCTGATCGACGCGGCCGGCACCGCGCGCGCCGAGCGCCTGACGACCAGCTTCGCGCGACGGCTGCAGCCCGGCGCGAGCGCGGCGCGGCAACGCGCGCTCGCGCTCGCGTGGAGCGCCTACGAAGACGCGATCCTGACCGGGCGGCCGACCCGCCGCACGCGCACGACGCAACCGGCGCTCGAGCGCCTGATCGACAAGTACCGGATTCAGGCCCATTACCTGCTGCACGACTGCTGGCTCGGCGAGCGCCGGCTGCTCGCGCTCGCGCGACGGGCGGCCGACGCCGGCGTGCCGATTCACGCGGTGCACGGCACGCGCGACCGCGTGTGTCCGGTCGACAACGTCGCGCGCCTCGCGCGCGCGGTGCCGGCCGCGCTCGTCGAGCGCGTGCCGGCCGGCCATCTCACGCGCGACGCTGCGCTCGCGCGCGGCGTCGCCGCGGCGGTGCGCGCACTGCCGGCCGTCATGCCGGCCGATCGGCACACGGCAGCCGACGCGCCCGTTCAGTCCCACGCATAGCGCGCGCCGAGCCACGCGCCGCGCGGCGCGCCGGGCCCGACGAACTGCTCGTTGACCGGATTCAGCCCGTCGAACGAATGATTCGGGCCATTGAAGAAGTTGCGGCCGAGCGTGCCGAAGTTCGCATAGCGCTTGTCGAGCAGATTGGTGACCGACGCGAACAGTTGCAGATGCTTGGTCGCCTGCCACGTCGTGTCGAGATCGATGAGGAAATAGCCGGGAATCGTGCCGTTCGCGTCCTGGTTGTTCTCGTCGCCGCGCGCGAATACGCCGCCGCGATACGTGAGGTTGGTGCCGATGTTCCACTTCGGCGTCGCCGCGAAATCGAGCCGCAGCTTCACGGTGCTGGCCGGAATGCCCGGAATCCGGTCGCCGGAATGCACGACGATGTTGCCGCGCGCGTCGGCGCTCGAATTGCTCGCGCTGCTTTCGGTCCACGTCGAGCGGTAGCGCGCATCGACATAGCTGTAGCTCGCGCCGATCCCCACCGGCCCGAGCCGCGTGTGTCCGGCCAGCTCGACGCCTTGCCGCCGCGTGTTGCCGACGTTCTGGAAATAGCCGAGCGTGCTGGCGCCGCCGTTGCTGCTGATGAACTGGATATCGTCGGCGAGCGTGGTACGGTAGACCGCCGCGCTCCACGTCGTCGCCTGGCCCGCGCGGCCGCGCGCGCCGAACTCGAAGGTCTTCGCGATCACCGGCTTGAGCGCCGGATCGGCGAGAAAGTCGTTCGGCAGCGAACACGGCGCGGCCGGGTCCGCGCAGGCGAGCTCGATCGCGGTCGGCGAGCGCATTCCCTCGTTGTAGGTCGCGTACGCGGTGAAGCCCGGCACCGGATTCCACGTGACGCCGACGGCCGGATTGAACCGCGAGAACGTATGACGCGCGGTGAGCAGCGGCTGCTGGCCGCTCACGTCCTCGATCGCGGCGCGCGACCAGTCGTAGCGGCCGGCCAGCGTCAACGCCCACTGCTGCGTGAGCGCGAGCGTGTTGTCGAAGTACACGCCGTAGTTCGCGTTGCGCGTCCGGGCGCGGGTCGTCTGCGTGAAGTCGCCGACGCCCACCGTCGCGCGCGTGTCCGTGAACGCCGCCTGCTGCGACGCCTGCTCGAAACCCGACGTCGCGAGATCGGCGGACGCGCCCATCACGAACTGCTCGTCCATGCCGGCGAGCTTGCCGAGCAGCGTCAGCTGCAGCGCCGCGCCGTAGCTGTCGGTCGTGATCGTCGAGCGGTCGTTGGTCCCTTGCACGGTGTCGACGGCGCCGCTGTCGTCGACGCTGCCGAAGTCGTCGTTCACGTTGCTGCTGGTGTTCGTGTTGCGGTAGTGCCGGTAATGAACGCCGCCGCTCAACTGCACCTGATCGTTGAACGCATGATCGCCCGACAGCGTGACGTACGCGGCGCTGTTGCGATTCAAATCCGGATAGGTGTACGCCTGCGCGCGGTTGTCGAGAAACGAGCGCGGAATCGTCTGCGTGCCCTGCAGCGCGTTGTCGGCGCCGCCGGCCGAGATCGACAGCGTCGTGTCGGCATCCACGTAGCGCAGCTTGCCGAAGCCCTGCCGTACGCGGCTCGCGTTGTGATCGGCCCAACCGTTGTCGTTCGCGACGTTGCCCGTCACGTAGTAGTCGAGCGCGCTGCCGATGCGCCCGCCCTGCTCGAACTGCGCGGTCTTGCGCCCCCATGAGCCGCCGGACAGCTGCGCGGCGCCGCCGGGGCTGGTCCTGCCGTTCTTCGTCGTGATCGCGAGCGCGCCGCCGAGCGTGTTGAGCCCGTAGGTCGGGTTCGAGCCGGGAATCAGCTGCATCGTGTCGATCGCGGCCTGCGGAATCAGATCCCAGTTGACGACGTCGCCAAACGGTTCGTTCACGCGCACGCCGTCGACGAACACCGACAGCCCCTGCGGCGTGCCGACGACCGGTGACGCGGTGAAGCCGCGGTAGTTCACGTCCGCCTGGTACGGGTTGCCCTGCGCGTCGTTGATGTCGATGCTCGTCACGTTGCGCTCGAGGTAGTCGGTCAACACGCCGCGGTGCTGCCGGTCGACGTCGTCGCCACGTATCGTCTGGACGTTGGCCGGCACGCGCGACAGCGGCGTGCCGATGCCGAGCAGCGGCGTCGTGCCGACGACGACGATCGGCGCGAGCGTCTGCTCCGCGGCCGGATCCGACGGCGCGACCTGCGCGGCAGCGGGCGTCAGCCAGCCGCCGCGCAGGTCGCCGACCCACAGCGTTGCGCCGGCGCGGCCGGCGGCCCGGCAGCGCTTCGCCAGTTCGGCTTCCTTCATTTACGGGTCTCCTCAGTCGTCTTGTCGTCGTGTTGTCGTGTATAGCGATACAGCAGGCGCAGGCGCCGTATCGGCGGCCGCGGTCGGTTTCGCGTCATCGGCTGCGCGCCCGCGGCGAACGCGATGCCATCCGCGTGCTGACGATGCCGGACACGTGCGTGCGACACCGTCTCCGTCGAGCCCATTGAATCGTTCTGGAAATGGCATCCGGTTTCGCGCTGCATGAATCGCTTCGTGATCCAGATGGCAAGAAGCATGCCGAAATGCCGGTCGCCTTGCGGGTGGCCTTGTCAGCGCGAAGCCGACCCACTCACCCGCGGACGCATTGCGACACTGGGCCACGCGCGTGTTGCACTTCGTGTCACCGCCGCTGCACCTGTGTCACTTTGGATCAGCACGGCGCGGCGCATGCCGCGAGATGCGCCGACATGCGCGGCGCGATGCCCGTCGGCGCCGGCACCGGAACTGCGCAATCGGTGAAAACCAGCGGCGCGCGACGGCTTCATCTCGTTGATCGATGCGAGCCGGCCCGCCTCGAACGCGAGCACGGCGCAGCGTGCATCGTTGTTCCGCCGCACGATGAATGCACTGTCATCTTTAGCAACACTACACGCACGGTTGTCCCCGAACGCAACAACCATTGATCAACCGCAACCATCGGCACGCGACCGCACGGCGCGCGCGAATCGCCCGCTGCGCGTTGCGCGGCAATGCTCGCGCATCAATGGCATGCGATTTGCGTTACTGGCTGCGCACTGATCCCGGAACCCCACCCAGCCGGCCTGGCCGGATGTTGGCCGCGGTGCGACCACAATGACTCAGGAGACAACCATGAAGAAACTCTCGGCTTCGAAGAGCCGACTGGCATCGATCGGCATCGCGGCGGCTGCCGCGATCGTCTTGAATCCCGGCCTGGTGGCTGCCGCCGCGGATTATCCGGCCGTTACGTATCAGCGGCTGACCGATGCGCAACGCGACCCGGGCTGGCTCACCTACTACCGCACCTACAACGGCCAGGCGCATTCGCCGCTCAAGCAGATCGACGCGTCGAACGTGAAGCAGCTCACGCAGGCATGGAGCTACAAGTTTCCGGCCGAGCTGAAGCAGGGCTTCGAGGCCACGCCGATCGTCAACGGCCGCTACCTGTTCGTCACCACGCCGAAGGACAACGTCTACGCGTTCGACGCGACCACCGGCGCGCAACTGTGGAAGTACGAGCCGAAGCTCGGCGCCGAGTCGTTCAAGACCGCATGCTGCGACGTCGTGAACCGCGGCGTCGCGCTGTACGGCAAGAACGTCTACGTCGCGATGCTGAGCGGCGAGGTTGCCGCACTCGACGCCCAGACCGGCGCGCTCGTGTGGAAGAAGCAGATGTTCGAACCGGGCCTCGGCTACGCGTTCTCGCTCGCGCCGCTCGCGATCGACGGCGCGATCGTGGTCGGCAGCTCGGGCGGCGAATACGGCGCGCGCGGCTTCATCGCGGCGCTGAGCCCGAACGACGGCTCGGTGCTGTGGAAGCGCTACACGATCCCCGGCCAGGGCGAGAAGCACGCCGACACGTGGCCCGACGGGATGCAGGCGCACGGCGGCGCGCCGGCGTGGCTGACCGGCACCTACGATGCGGCGACGCGCACGCTGTACTGGGGCGTCGGCAACCCGGGGCCGTGGCTCGCGGACCTGCGCCCCGGCGACAATCTGTACTCCGATTCGCTGCTCGCGCTGGACCCGAAGAACGGCGACCTCAAGTGGCACTACCAGTACACGAAGCACGACACGTGGGACTACGACGGCGTGAACACGCCGGTGCTCGCGACGATCAAGTACAAGGGAAAAGAGCATGACGCGATCATCCATGCGGACCGCAACGGCTACTTCCACGCGATCGACCGCGACAGCGGCAAGCTGATCTACGCCGAGCCGTTCGTGAAGGCGACCTCGGTCACCGGCTACACGGAAGACGGCGCACCGATCCAGGACCCGGCGAAGTATCCGAAGGTCGGCACGACGATCGAGACGTGCCCGAGCTTCCTCGGCGGCAAGAACTGGTGGTCGGTGTCGTACGACCCCGAGCGTCATCTCGCGATCGTGCCGACGCTGCATGCGTGCATGAGCCTGTCCGGCAAGTCGGTCAACTACATGGAAGGGCTGCCGTATCTCGGCGAAGGCTTCGAGATCAAGCCGGAACCGGGCAGCGAAGGCTACGGCGAACTGCAGGCCATCGACGTCAACACCGGCAAGAAGGTGTGGAGCCACTGGAGCAAGCTGCCGTGGAACGGCGGCGTCGCGACGACCGCCAGCGGCCTCGCGTTCAGCGGCTCGCTCGACGGCCACCTGTATGCGTTCGACGTGTCGACCGGCAAGGTGCTGTGGGAAAGCCCGCAGCTCGCGAGCGGGATCATCGCGCAGCCGTCGGTGTTCGAAGTCGACGGCAAGGAATACGTCGCGGTGCTCGCCGGCTACGGCGGCGCGAACCCGATCTGGGGCGGCCCGATGGCCAAGGCCGCGGATGACGTACCGCGCGGCGGCACGCTGTACGTGTTCGCGCTGAACCGCGGCTGATCGGCGTCCGACCACCGCATGACGCCCGCGCCGACGGTGCGGGCGTCCTCCCCTTCGTTCCCATTACCCACCGAGCGTACGAACATGAACCTTCGACTTTCCCGCGTAGCCGTCGCCAGTGCGCTCGCGGCAGGCACGGCACTGATTCCCGCACTGTCCATGGCCGCGCCTGCGGTGCGCGTCTGCTCGCTGCCGGGCACCCCTACCGCCGGGCTCGACAAGGCCGTCGCCCGCGAGGCGTTCCGCACGGCCGGCATCGCCGCGACGTTCGCCGCGCACGACGCCGCAGGCAGCGACGACGACGGCGTGTCCGCCCACGAGCTCGCCAAGATCCTCGAGCACGATTGCGACGTGCTCGCCGGCTTCCCGCGCTCGGCGATCGCCGACGCGTCGGACACCAAACTGCTGTTCTCGCAGGGCTACCTGCGCTCCGGCTACGTGAGCGTCACGCGCCGCGACGCGGCCAAGCCGGCCAACGAACGCGAAATCGTCGCGGCGACGTATGCAAGCCCCGCGCAGCTGATCGCGGTGCAGCAGAAGAACGCCCGCTTCGATCTCGAGAACACGTCGGAGCAGACCGTCGACGCGGTCGCCCGCGGCCGCGCGAACCGCGCGATCGTCTGGTATCCGGCGGTCGTCGCCTACCAGGCAGCGCATCCGAAACAGGCGTTCAGCATCGGCGCGACCTCTTCTCCTTATGCGGAATGGCAGCTCACGTTCGCGTTCGCGCAACGTTCGGCCGAGCTGCAGCAGCGGATCGACGCCGCCCTCACGCAGATGAAGCAATCGGGCCGCCTCGCTGCGCTGACGCGCAAATGGGCGCTGCCCGGCAACGCGCTCGAAGCGCGCGCCACGCACGATTCGCGCGCGACGCCGCGCTTCCTCGACGGCGCGCTGGCCACGGGCGCATCGCGCGCCGGCGTGATCCGCGCCGGCGGGCGGGCGGCCGGCGGCGGCTTCATCCGCGTTTCGGACAGCACCGGCGAAGCCGCGCCGTCGTTCGACGCGGCCCAGGTCGAGCATGGCAAGGCGCTGTACGGCAGTGCGTGCGCGAAGTGTCACGGCGTCGATCTCGAGGGCAATACGGCGCCCGCGCTGAGCGGCCCGTCGTTCGCACCGCTCGCGCATTCGCATCTGACGATCGGCGGCGTGTTCGGCTACATGGCGACCAACATGCCGGCCGACCAGCCGGGCAAGATGAAGGACGACGAGTACGCCGACCTGATGGCGTTCCTGCTCGCGTCCAACGGCTATGCCGCGTCCAAGACCAAGCTGAGCGCCGACACCGCGCGCGCGTCCAACGCGCCGCTCGTCGCCGGCCCGGGCGGACACAAGCAAGCCAGCCAGTAAGCGCGGCGCGCGGCCGCCACGGCACATGCCGGGCCGCGCGTCGGCAAGATTTCTTCTTCAACAGGAAACGACCGTGATGCACAACCCGAATCGCAGAACCTTCATCGTCCAGACCATCGGACTGTGCGCGGCGCTCGCCGCAACCCGCTCCGCGCTCGCCGCGCTGCCGCTCGTCGACGAGAACGACGCGACCGCGAAGACGCTCGGCTACCGCGCGCGCGCGTCGAGCGTCGACGCCGCGAAGTTCCCGAAATACCAGAGCGGCCAGCGCTGCGCCAACTGCCGCTTCTACAAGAGCGAAAGCGCCGACGCCGGCACCTGCCCGATGTTCGCCGGCAAGTCGGTCGCGGCTGACGGCTGGTGCAACGTGTATGCCAAGGGCGCGTGATGCGTTGCCGGCGCGCCCGGCGCCACGGCACGCGCCGGTGCCGGTGCCGGTGCGCGCCGCCGGCCACGACGGCGACGCGCCGCCTCACGCGGCGCACCTGCACGCACTGATTTCGACGGGGCTCACACGCGGCTTCGTCACGCACGGCGACATCATCGACGCCTTGCCGGACGACGACGCCCATCAGGGCGGCGTCGACGCGACGGCTGCGATGCTGCGCGAGCTGGGCATCGCGGTGTCGGACGGCGCGCACGCCGCGGGCTGGACGCTCGACCGTTACTTCCAGCCCACGCCGAGCGCGCGTGCGTGGGCCGAAGGGGCCGGCGCGCTCGCCGCGGCCGAGCTGAGCGCACCGCGCACGACCGACCCCGTACGCCTCTACCTGCGCGAGATGGGCATGACGCCGCTGCTCACGCGCGACGAGGAGATCATGCACGCGCAACGGATCGAGCGCGGCCGCGCGGCGTCGGTCGCGGTGCTGTGCGGCGATCCGCAGGCACTCGACGCACTGGTCGCGATGCGCATCGAGATCGCCGAAGGCCGGACGGCCGCGTCCGCTTACGTGCTGTCCATCCCGGATATCTCGGACATGGCGCCCGCCGGCGGCGCCGCCGACAGCACGCATGCCGGCGATACGCCGGTCGACGCGGGCGCGAGCACGCGCGACGACGACGCTCCGGCCGACGATGGGCTCTGCCGTCATACCGTGCTCGCGCGACTGGCGCCGATCGACGCGCTCGCGGCCGCGATGCGCGCCGCACTGGAAACCGACGGCGCGCACGGTCTCGCCTACCGCGCCTGCGTGCGCGAAGCGGCCGCCCTGCTCGGCACGCTGCGCATGTCGATGCGCGCACTCGAGCGCATGAGCGAGCCGCTGCGCACGCACGCGCGCCGGCAGCGCACGCTGCACGGCCGGCTCGCACGCACGCTCGCCGACGCGGGCGTGCCGCACGGCGCGGCGGCTGCGTGCGTGCAGCGCGACGGCGATCATGCCCGCTGGCTCGCGGCGTGCATCGCCGCGCATCCCGAATGCGAGCCGGCGCTGACGCGCCGCGCGGCCGAGCTGGTCGACGCGCGCGACGCGATCGCGCGGGCCGCCCGCACATCGCCGCTGCCGCCCGACACGATCGCGTTGCTCGATGCGCGGCTCGACACGATCGAGCGCGCGATGCAGCCGGCGCGGATGGGCCTCTTCGACGCGAACCTGCGGCTCGTCGTATCGATCGCGAAGCGCTACCCGGACCGCGGGCTGCCGTTCGCGGACCTGATCCAGGAAGGCAACATCGGGCTGTTGAAGGCGATCGACCGCTACGACCATCGGCGCGGCTTCCGCTTCTCGACCTACGCGACCTGGTGGATCAGGCAGGCGATCACGCACGCGCTCGCCGATCTCGGCCGCACGATCCGCGTGCCGACGCACACCGTCGACGCGATCAACAAACTGACACGGATCGCGCGCGAACACCGGCAGCGTTCCGGCGCTGCCGCGACGCCGCACGAACTGGCCGTGCAAATGGGCGAGCCGCTCGACAAGGTGCGCGACCTGATGTCGATCGTGAAGGAGCCGATGTCGGCCGACGCGCCCGTCTCGCCGGAAGGCGAGATGACCTTCGTCGACGTCGCGCCCGACGTATCGACGCCGTCGCCCGAAGACGCCGCCGGCGCCGCGCAGTTGCGCGACACGATCGCGGCGATGATCGGCCGCCTGCCCGCGCGCGAGGCGACGGTCCTGCGGCTGCGCTACGGGCTGCACGCGGACGAAGGCTGCTCGCTGCGCGACATCGGCCGACAGCTGAACCTGTCCGCCGAACGCGTGCGGCAGATCGAGGCGTCGGCGCTCGCGCGGCTGCGCGCGTCCGACGGGCTCGACGTGCTGCGCGCGTTCATCGCATAGCCCGCGCAGGGACGGCGGCGCATGCGCCGCCGTCCGCCGCCATGTTGACACCTGCAACACCCGCTGCTGCATTTCGGCGCAACGATCGCGCCGCTCACGATGCCGCGCGGCCATGCGCAGATCGTTTGCATCCCCTATCGATTCCGGAACGCCGCGCGCGACGGGCATGCGTGCCGATTCGACCGGATCGCGGCGGCGCTTGGCATGCTAGTTGCGTTTTGCTATTCCAGCCACACCCAGACAAATTATGGAGAACACCTTGACCGCCCTCGTATCGATCCTTCAGGAAAGCCGAATCTTCGAACCGACGGCCGACACGCGCGCACGCGCGACCATTTCCGGCATGCCGGCCTACCGCGCGCTCGTCGCCGAGGCCGAACAGGACTACGAGGGCTTCTGGGCGCGTCTCGCGCGCGAGAACCTGAGCTGGCACAAGCCGTTCACCAAGGTGCTCGACGAGAGCAACGCGCCGTTCTGCACGTGGTTCGACGACGGCGAGCTCAACGCGTCGTACAACTGCCTCGACCGTCACGTCGAAGCCGGCAACGGCCAGCGCGTCGCCGTGATCTTCGAGGCCGACGACGGCACCGTCACGCGCGTCACCTACGCCGAGCTGCTCGCGCGCGTGTCGCGCTTCGCCAATGCGCTGAAAAAACGCGGCATCGGCAAGGGCGATCGCGTCGTCATCTACATCCCGATGTCGATCGAAGGCATCGTCGCGATGCAGGCCTGCGCGCGCATCGGCGCCACGCACTCGGTCGTGTTCGGCGGCTTCTCCGCCAAATCGCTGAACGAGCGGCTCGTCGACGTCGGCGCGGTCGCGCTGATCACCGCCGACGAGCAGGCGCGCGGCGGCAAGACGCTGCCGCTCAAGAGCATCGCCGACGAGGCGATCGCGATGGGCGGCTGCGACGCGGTCAAGAGCGTGATCGTCTATCGCCGTACCGGCGGCAAGATCGACTGGCATGCCGGGCGCGATCTGTGGATGCACGAGCTCGCCGACGCCGAGTCCGACCACTGCCCGCCAGAATGGGTCGGCGCCGAGCATCCGCTGTTCATCCTCTACACCTCGGGCTCGACCGGCAAGCCCAAGGGTGTGCAGCACAGCACCGGCGGCTACCTGCTGTGGGCCGCGCAGACGATGAAGTGGACCTTCGACTGGAAGCCCGACGACGTGTTCTGGTGTACGGCCGACATCGGCTGGGTCACCGGCCACACGTACATCACCTACGGGCCGCTCGCATGCGGCGGCACGCAGGTCGTGTTCGAGGGCGTGCCGACCTACCCGGACGCCGGGCGCTTCTGGAAGATGATCGCCGACCACAAGGTCAGCGTGTTCTACACCGCGCCGACCGCGATCCGTTCGCTGATCAAGGCCGCCGACGCCGACGACAAGGTCCACCCGAAGAGCTACGACCTGTCGAGCCTGCGCATCATCGGCACGGTCGGCGAGCCGATCAATCCGGACGCGTGGATGTGGTATCACAAGCACGTGGGCGGCGAGCGCTGCCCGATCGTCGACACCTGGTGGCAAACCGAAACCGGCGGCCACATGATCACGCCGCTGCCGGGCGCGACGCCGACGGTGCCCGGTTCGTGCACGCTGCCGCTGCCGGGGATCATGGCCGCGGTGGTCGACGAGACGGGCCAGGACGTGCCCAACGGGCAAGGCGGGATCCTGGTGGTCAAGCGACCGTGGCCGTCGATGATCCGCACGATCTGGGGCGACCCGGAGCGCTTCAGGAAGAGCTACTACCCTGAGGAGCTCGGCGGCGGGCTGTATCTGGCGGGCGACGGCACGGTGCGCGACAAGGACACCGGTTACTTCACGATCATGGGGCGCATCGACGACGTGCTGAACGTGTCGGGCCACCGGCTCGGCACGATGGAGATCGAGTCGGCGCTGGTGTCGCACGAGCTGGTGGCGGAAGCGGCCGTGGTCGGCCGGCCGGACGACACGACGGGCGAGGCGGTGGTCGCGTTCGTGGTGCTCAAGCGCTCGCGCCCTGAAGGCGACGAGGCCGCGGCGCTGGCCAAGGCGCTGCGCGACTGGGTCGGCAAGCAGATCGGGCCGATCGCGAAGCCGAAGGACATCCGTTTCGGCGACAACCTGCCGAAGACGCGCTCGGGCAAGATCATGCGGCGCCTGCTGCGCTCGCTCGCGAAGGGCGAGGCGATCACGCAGGACACCTCCACGCTCGAGAATCCGGCGATTCTGGAGCAGCTCGGCCTGTCGCTCTGAATGACGGGGCCGGCACCGGCCGGCCCCACCCGACCTCCGCGACGCACGCACGTTCCGGCGCCCATCCCGGCCGCGAACGCGCGACGCGCAGCCGCCACCCGGCCGCGCACCTGCGTCCCCGCGCCCCATCCCGCGTGCGCGGCCCGGGCGACGGACACCGCTGCGCGGCCGTCCGGCGCCTTTTCTGTTCGATGCATGGACGTACAACAACACTGGAGACACCCCGATGAAAAGCAGGATCGTGATCGGCTGCGCCGCGCTCGCAGGCGCGCTTGCCAGCCCCAGCGGCTTCGCCCAAAGCAGCGTGACGCTGTACGGCAACCTCGACGCCGCGTTGCTGTACACGAGCAAGACGCTCGATAGCGCCACCGGCGCAAACGCAGGCCATCAGTTCTCGATGGCCGATACCGGCATGACGCCGACGACGTTCGGGATGACCGGCACCGAGGATCTCGGCGGCGGCCTGAAGGCGAAGTTCCAGCTCGAAAGCGGCTTTGCCGTCACCAACGGCGCATTCGCGCATTCGAACGGCAACATCTTCGGTCGCCAGGCGTGGGTCGGACTCGACGGCGCGTTCGGCACGGTCAAGGCCGGCGTCCAGTATTCGCCGTTCCTGCTCGCGATCTTCGATTCGGACCCGCGCAGCTTCTCGCACTTCGGCAGCGGGCTCGTCAACTACGTCGACAACGTGCTGGTGACCGGCCTGTTCAACCCGAACGCCGTGTCGTACACGAGCCCGACGATCGCCGGCCTCACCGGCAGCGCGATGTTCGCGTTCGGCGGCAAGGCCGGCGATTTTCAGGCGGGACGCCAGTACTCCGCGAGCCTCAAGTACGAGCACGGCGGCTTCATGATCAACGCCGGCTTCTACAACGGCAACGACGGCACCAACCCGACGCCCACCGCCAGCACCGTCGCGTTCGTCGGCCGCACGATCGGCGCCGCGTACCGGTTCGGCCCCGTCACCGCGAAGGCGTCGTTCGCCAGCTACAAGGTTGCCGGGTCGTTCAGCAACAACGTGTACGGCGGCGGCCTCGACTACCAGGCGACGCCGACGGTCGACCTGAACGGCGGCGTGTGGTTCACGAGCGATCGCAACGACACGGCCAACCACTCGCTGCTCGCCGCCGTCGGCTCGACGTACAGCCTGTCGAAGGCGACCGCGTTGTATGCACAGGTCGCGATGGTCAACAACCACGGCGCGATGGACACCGGGCTCGGCATCACCAACGCGCTTTACGCGGTCAACGGCACGACCGTCGGCGCGAACGTCGGGATCCGGCACATGTTCTGATGCAGGAAACGGCGGCATCGGCAGCGCCGCCGTTCTGCATTTGCAGTCCGAATCATCAAGTGTCGGAGTCGGCATGCGCCGACTCCGGCGCGAACTTCGTCGCGCATCGAGGGTGCGATCCGCTCGCGCACGCGCTGCGTCCGCGCCGCATGCCCGCAAGAAGGCCTGGTATAGACCGCGCGCTTCCCGGTCCAACGCGTCGACCGACGCCGCCCGGTGTTGCGGCGCACATCGCGCGGCTGCGCGATGCGTGTCGTTTACGACCGATTTCCGGGCGCATCGCCGATAGTCCGCACGCTCCGTTTCTCTACACTGGTGCACGCCAGCACACAGCCACCTGCCCCGTGTCGCGTGTCGCGTGTCGCGTGTTGCGCCGCGTCACGGCACCGTGGCGATCCCGAGACAACCGCCCTCGCCGCCGACGCTGCCGCGTCCGTCCCGCCGCGCTGCCGCCGGCCCGCTGCGAAGGCCCCTTCCAGGAGCGTTCATTGAGTTCACCGCACGCGCACTCCGCGAAAACCCGGTCTTCGCGCCAGGCCCTCAAGCTCGACGACATCACGATCGTGGACCGCGCCATCCTGAAGCGCGCGGTCGGCGCGATGGCGTTCGGCAATGCGATGGAATGGTTCGACTTCGGCGTCTACAGCTACATCGCCGTCACGCTCGGCAAGGTGTTCTTCCCGTCGAGCAGCCCGTCCGCGCAGCTGCTCGCCACCTTCGGCACGTTCGCGGCCGCGTTCGTCGTGCGCCCGCTCGGCGGCATGGTGTTCGGCCCGCTCGGCGACCGCATCGGCCGCCAGCGCGTGCTCGCCGCCACCATGATCATGATGGCCGTCGGCACCTTCGCGATCGGCCTGATCCCCAGCTACGCGTCGATCGGCATCATGGCGCCCGTGCTGCTGCTCGTCGCCCGCCTCGTGCAGGGCTTCTCCACCGGCGGCGAATACGGCGGCGCCGCCACCTTCATCGCCGAGTTCTCGACCGACAAGCGCCGCGGCTTCATGGGCAGCTTCCTCGAGTTCGGCACGCTGATCGGCTATACGCTCGGCGCGGCCACCGTCGCGCTGCTGACGGCGACGCTGTCGCACGACGCGCTGCTGTCATGGGGCTGGCGCGTGCCGTTCTTCATCGCGGGGCCGCTCGGCCTCGTCGGTCTGTACATCCGGATCAAGCTCGAGGAAACGCCTGCGTTCAAGAAGGAAGCGCTGGCGCGCGAAGCAGACGAACGCGCGCGCCCGAAGCAGTCGTTCGGCACGCTGCTCGTCGAACAGTGGCGGCCGCTGCTCCAGTGCGTCGGTCTCGTGCTGATCTTCAACGTGACCGACTACATGGCGCTGTCGTACCTGCCGAACTATCTGTCGGCCACGCTGCACTTCAACGAGACGCACGGGCTGTTCATGGTGCTGATCGTGATGCTGCTGATGATGCCGATGACGCTCTATGCCGGGCATCTGTCCGACCGCATCGGCCGCAAGCCGGTGATGATGTTCGGCTGCGTCGGCCTGCTCGTGCTGTCCGTGCCGGCGCTGATGCTGATCCGCACCGGCGGCATGCTGCCGGTGTTCGGCGGGATGCTGATCTACGGCACGCTGCTGTCGACCTTTACCGGCGTGATGCCGTCGGCGCTGCCCGCGCTGTTCCCGACGCGGATCCGCTACGGCGCGCTCGCGATCGGCTTCAACGTGTCGGTGTCGCTGTTCGGCGGCACGACGCCTCTCGTCACCGCATGGCTCGTCGATCGCACCGGCGACCTGATGATGCCGGCGTACTACCTGATGGGCGCGTCGTTCATCGGCATCGTGTCGGTGCTCGCGCTGCGCGAGAGCGCGCGGCGGCCGCTGCCGGGCTCCACGCCGTGCGTGGGCAGCCGCGCCGAAGCGCAGGAGCTGATCCGCCGCGGCGCCGGCGAGGTCCGCGGGCGCGAACGCAAGCTCACGCCGATCGGCGAACGCGCTTGATCATGTGACGCACGTGATGTGCCTGATGCGCGGCACATCCGTCGCGCAGTGCCAGCCGCAGCGGCGTCACGCAACGCCGCGTGCCGCTCAAGCCGCGGCGAGCTTCTGCTCGTCGAACCAGTCGAGCAGCGTGCGCGTGACGAAGGCGGGATTCTCGAGGTTCGAGATGTGGCCGGCGTCCGGCACCAGCACGTGGCGGCAGCCGATCACGCCTGCCATCTTCTCCGTCTCCGACGGCGGCCGCGCCATGTCGCCGGCGCCGCACATCAGCAGCGTGCGCGCGGCATCGAGGTCGGCGAGTGCGGCCAGCGTGTCCGGACGCCCGAAAATCAGCCGGCCGAACGGGACGATCGACTCGCGCAGCCGGTCGGCAGGCAGGCCGGCGAGTGCGGCGCGAAATGCGCTCGGCACCGGGTCCGACAGATTCGCGTCCGGGCGGAAGAACAGCGGCACGATCGCATCGAGCAGCGGTGGCGCAATCTTGCCGGCGGCGGCGATCGCATCGAGCATCCCGAAGTAGCGCAGCCGCGTCGCGTCGGGCTCGGCTTCGAGCGACGCGTCCATCAATACGAGCGAGCGCACGCGCTGCGGTTCGCGCAACGCGAGCCGCGCGCCCCACATCCCGCCAACGCTCAGGCCGACCACCGCGCATTGCTCGATCTCGAGCGCGTCGAGCAACGCGCTCGCATGCGCGGCGAGATCGTCGAGCGTCTGCGTGCCGGCCGGCAGCGGACCCGATGCGCCATGCCCCCACAGGTCGGGCACGATCACGCGATACCGGCGCGACAGCGCGTCGATCTGCGGCGCCCACATCGCCGCGTCCCACAGATAGCTGTGTCCGAGCAGCACCGGGAAGCCGGTGCCGTGATCGTGGTAATGCAGCGTGCTGCCGTGGATGGTGCGGGTGAGCATCGGGCCTCCGGGTATGACGACGATGGGCAGCGGCGCGCAAGCGCGCGCTGATTCACTGGCGCGTTGCCAGCAACGCTGGCGCCGCGCATGATCGCACAGCTCGGCGGGCGCTGCAGGCGACGTGTGTAGCGCGTCGCGGCGGCGGTGGCGCGCTCGCATGCGGCGCTGGATCCAAGGGTCGGGAATGCCGGCGTCGGGCCGCGTTCGGCCCGGCGCGCAGTGCGAACGATCACGCGGCCCGCATCGAACCGGGCACGCGGACCAAGCGCGTGTCCGCACCGGCCTGTTCGGCGAGCGCCGCATGCTGCAGCGTGGTCCGGCGTCGGTCACTTGCATGCACAACGCGAGGCACGCGCACGCCGCAAACCGGCCACGAAGGAAGAATCCGTTAACGTGATCGCGGCGCCGGACGATGTCGATCGTCCGGCGCCGCGCGGGCCGATGCCGGTACTCAGAACACCGCGTGCCCGCTGATCAGGCTCGGCAGCCAGGTCGAAAAGAACGGCATGTACGTGACGATGTTGATCGCGCTGAAGATCGCGAGGTAATACGGCCACGCCATCTTGGTCGTCTCGCCGATCGACACGTTGCCGATCGCGCAGCCGACGAACTGCACCGAGCCGATCGGCGGATGCACGAGGCCGAGCGAGCAGTTCAGCAGCAGCATGATGCCGAACTGCACGGGCCCGACGCCGCAGGCCATCGCGATCGGCAGGAACAGCGGAGTCGTGATCAGGATGTGCGCGGCCATGTCGACGAAGGTGCCGAGGAACACCTGGATGACGTTGATGTACAGCAGCATCAGCCACGGCGCGGCGGTCGACTGCTTGAGCAGCCCTTCGATCGCATCCGGGATCTCCAGATACGACATCTGGAAGCGCAGCATGTTCGACACGGCGATCAGCAGCAGCACGACGCCCGTCGTGCGCGCCGCATGCGACAGCGCGCGCCGCAGCTTCTCGACGGTCAGCGTGCGATAGACGAGCGCGGTCAGCACGAGCGAGTACACGACCGCGATGGCCGCCGCTTCGGTCGCGGTGGCAATCCCCTTCGCGACGCACACGAGGATGATCGCGATCACCATCAGGCCGGGCACCGCGCCGACGAAGCTGCGCAGCACCGCATACCAGCCGGGGAACGCGGGCAGCGCGGACGAGCCGTCCTCGCGGCGCGGATAGCCGTGACGCACGGCCTGCCAGTACGCGGCGGCGAGCACGAAGCCCATCACCCACAGCACCGGCAGCAGCCCGGAAAACAGCAGGTCGCCGATCGACACGCCGCTCACCTGCTGGCCGTGCAGCATCCCGGTGATCCCCTGCGCGGCGAACGCGTAGATGATCATGTTGGTCGACGTCGGCATCAGCGCGCCGGCGAGCGACGCGTGGGTCGTCACGTTGACCGCGTACGCCGCGCTGTAGCCCTCGCGCTTCATCAACGGGATCACCACGCCGCCCATCGCCGACGTGTCGGCGGTCGGCGAGCCCGACACGCCGCCGAACAGCGTACAGGCGACGACGTTGGCCATCCCGAGGCCGCCGCGAAAATGGCCGACGGTCGCCTGCGCGAAGCGCAGGATCCGGTCGGCGATGCCGCCGTGCAGCATCAGTTCGCCGGAAAAGATGAAGAACGGCACCGCGAGGAACGAGAACGCGTTCATCCCCGAGATCATCGACTGCATCGCGGTGGCGATCGGCAGCCCTTCGACGAGGTAGGTCAGCACGCATGCGATGCCGAGCGCGAACGACACGGGCACGCCGAGCACGAGGAAAATCAGAAAACTGACGGACAGGATCGCGAGTTCCATGGCGTTAATGTCCCGACGAAGAACGACGGAGCGCGAGCAGGTGCTCGAGCGAGAAAAGGATGATGGCGATCGCTGCGGGAATCGTGATCAGATAGCGCACGCCCTCGGGCAACCCGATGATCGGAATGCGGTCGCCCATCGTCTCGGCCGCCATGCTGCCGCAGCCGGCGATGATCGCGATCGCGAACGCGATCAGGCACAGATGCTGGATCGCGATCACGACGGTGCGCCCCTTCGGCGGCAGGCGCTGCACGAGCGAATCGAGGCCGATGTGGCCGCCGTCGCGCACCTTCATCGCCGCGCCGAACATCGCGATGACGATCACCAGCAGCAACGCTATCGGCTCGACGAAATCGGGCGCGTTCTCGAACACGTAGCGCATCACGACCGCGTAGAACACCAGCACCGTGAGCGCCGCGAGACACAGCGACGCGATCACCGCGAGCGCGCGGAACAGCAGGTCGTTCGCGCAGTGCAGCAGCGGCGTCGCGCGCGCGCGGCACGGCGCCGCGCCGACGGCCGCGGCGCCATTCGGTGAAGTGCGACGGGTCACTTGGTGGCCTCGATCTCGTCGACGATCTGCTTCATCTGCGGGGTCTTTTCATACTTGGCCCACAGCGGCTGCATCGCCTTCACGAACGCCGCGCGATCGATCTGCGCGGCCGGTACGATCTTCGCGCCGCCCTTCGTCACCGTCTGCTGCGCGGACGCCTCGCGCGCGGTCCACAGCTTCTGGTAGTACGGCACCGAATCCGCCGCGGCCTTCTTGATCGCGGCCTGCTCCTGCGGCGACAGCGTGTCCCAGATCTTCTTCGAGAACACCAGCACTTCGGGCGTCATCGCGTGCTGCGTCTCCGAGTAGTCGGGCGCGACTTCGAAGTGCTTGGTTTCCTCGTACGACGGCAGATTGTTTTCCGCCGCATCGACGAGGCCCGTCTTCAGGCCCGTGTACACCTCGGCGAACGGCATCGGCGTGGGCGTGCCGCCCATTGCCTTGATCTCGTCGACCATCAGGTCAGACGGTTGCACGCGCACCTTCAAGCCCTTCATGTCGGCCGGCGAGCGCACCGGGCGCTTCGCGTAGATCGAGCGCGCGCCGCTCTCGTAGAACGTCAGCGCGATCATGCCCTTCGCCGCGAACGCGTCGAGGATCTTCTGGCCGGCGGGACCGTACATCGCCTTGCGGAAATGGTCGACGTCGCGGAACAGGAACGGGAGCGACGGGATCAGCGACTCGGGCACGATCTCGTTGAACGAGGCGCCGTTCACGCGCGCCATGTCGATCGCGCCGATCCGCACCTGGTCGACCGTGTCCTTCTCCGAGCCGAGCGCGCTGTTGCCGAACACCTTGATCGAGTCCTTGCCGCCCGTGAGCTTCGACAGCTCGTCGCCCATGTACTTGACCGCCATGTTGGTCGGGAAGTTGTCGCCATGCACGTCCGCCGAGCGGAACACGCGCGCGTGCGCGGATACGGCGAAGCCTGCCATCAGCGCGACGGCCACGGCGGTACGGGAGCGGGTGAATCGGTGCTTCATCGTCAGTCTCCTTGCTGGTTGCTCGTTGTTCGGCGGCGCGCCGGGCGACCTCCGCCCGCTTTCGGTACACGGCCTGCGTTTAACTTGAGTCATACGTTGTATGACGTGTGGAAGCGAATGTACGTCGGTTAATCGTTTAACTCACTTGGTGCATACCCGTATAAGCGGAGTAGTCCGGGGTTTTTGAGGAGATTGGGGGAAAACGTTTCTACGTGAAGCGCCCGGTTAGCGAAACGTTTTCCGAACGGGCGTCGGTATTGGAAGTCGGCACCGTGCTGGCCGGGATGCCGGGTAGCCGACTTGGTTATTTTCTAGTTGTCCGATGACTGACTACTTGACGGCTTTACGTGCTCGATCTTGTCCGCACCGCGCCAGCCGAATGCGTTCGGCTCCCCCGTTGTAATGACGCCGCGACGCCGTCTGCGTCGGGAGCCGCGGCGGATGCCAGCGCAAGCGTTGCCGATGCGCGTATCGGCGCGGCTTTCGGCAAGCGCGCCGGCCACCGTACCCCACTTCGTCACGGCGGGCACGCACGATGCGGCGGGGCGATACGGCAAACACACGAGGAGGTATGCGATGCAGACGAGTCGACCGTCGGCGGGACAGCGTCAGGACGCGCCGTTGAATCCTGGGGACGAAGGGCCGCCCGATACGCCCGGTGTCGGCGACGATCTATACGGCGTATGTCGCGGCACAGGGATGGTGGAAGGCCAGCCATGCACGGTATGCGGCGGCACCGGCAAGGTGTTACAGGGAATCGGCGGCGGCTAGGCGGCATCCCCCATACGCATCAGGCTGCGCCGATGCGCTGCGGGAGCGCTGTGGGAGACGAGCGCGGCGCTTCCATGCCGCGTTCGCGGCCCCGCTGCGCGGACCGTGCGCGGCTGCTTCAGCGGCCTAGGCGTCGTTCGCGCAGGAACGCGTTCAGTTCGCCGCCCGCGTGCTCGATGTGGCGCTTCAGCAGCGACGCCGCAGCGCGCCCATCGCCCTTGCGGCACAGCGCGACCAGTTCCGCATGCTCGGACTCGGCCACGTCGCGCGCGGCCTCCGACAGCGACAGCTGAACGCGCGTGTAGCGATCGGTCTGCTGCAGCAGCGATGCGACGATCGCGGCCGTCTTCGGCTGCTCGGCCCGCGACAGCAGCAGTTGATGCAGTTCGGTGTTCAGCTCGCCCCAGCGGCCGGACTGGCTCGCGTGCAGCACCGCGCTGTATTCGTCGAGGATCGCGTCGAGCCGCGCGAAGTCTTCCGCCGTGAGCTTCGGAATCGACTTTTTCAGCAGCACGGGCTCGAGCAGCGCGCGCAGCTCGAACAGCTCGGTGATGTCCTCGGGCGACAGCTCGGAGACGATCGCGCCCTTGTGCGGCAGAATTTTCACGAGCCCTTCGCTTTCCAGCTGCACGAGGGCTTCGCGCAGCGGGATGCGGCTGATCCCGAGCTCGGTGGCCAGCGCGTCCTGGCGAAGCTGGTAGCCGTCGACGTACTCGCCGGTCAGGATGCGACGGCGCAGTTCGTTCGCGGCGGCCTCGGCACGCGTGGCGTAGACGAGGGCGGGGCGTTTGTCGTTCATGTTGCGGTTCGGACCAGGGATGGCGGCAAGGCTTGCGCCGACGCGCCGGTGAATATTGCATATTTTCTACGATAGTAGCAGAGCGGCGGAGCGGCCAACGCGGCCGGCAGATCGGCTCGGCGAATCGCGCCGAATGCAGCTGGCGGCGGTCGCATGCCGACTGGCCGCGCGCTTACTTCATGCATCCCGGCGCACGCGGTGAAGGTTTGCGCGGAGGCGATCCGGTACGCTCCGCGCGCCCTTCCCCTCTCATTCCAGCCCATTCCCCCGCCCATTTCCAGCACGTTCCCCTTCCCTTCCTCACGCCCTTTTTATTTTATATTGTATAAAATATCCGAACTCACTAGAATGCACTCGTCGATGGCTGACTCTCGGGCGAAACGGGAGGCACCGTTTCGGCACCGACGCGAACGAGAGGCGGCCGGCCACGGTCCGGATCGGGCGAAGCCCCACGATCCGGCGCGCACGCGTACCGCCCAGGTTGCCAGCAATGGCAGTTCACCTATCTGAATGTGAGGAAACGAGATGAGCGAGAACATTTTCACCGGCACCATTCCGGCCCTGATGACGCCGTGTACCGCCGAGCGCCAGCCGGATTTCGACGCGCTGGTGAAGAAGGGCAAGGAGCTGGTGGCGCTGGGCATGCGCGCGGTGGTGTACTGCGGCTCGATGGGCGACTGGCCGCTGCTCACCGAAGCGCAACGCCAGGAAGGCGTCGCGCGGCTGGTCGCAGCCGGCGTGCCGACCATCGTCGGCACGGGCGCGGTGAATTCGAAGGAAGCCGTCTCGCACGCCGCTCACGCGGCGAAGGTCGGCGCGCACGGGCTGATGGTGATTCCGCGCGTGCTGTCGCGCGGCGCATCGCCGGCCGCGCAGAAGGCGCACTTCTCCGCGATCCTGAAGGCCGCGCCGAACCTGCCTGCGGTGATCTACAACAGCCCGTACTACGGCTTCGCGACGCGCGCCGACCTGTTCTTCGAACTGCGCCGCGAGCATCCGAACCTGATCGGCTTCAAGGAATTCGGCGGCGCCGCCGACATGCGCTATGCGGCCGAAAACATCACGTCGCAAGACGCAAACGTCACGCTGATGGCCGGCGTCGACACGCAGGTGTTCCACGGCTTCGTCAATTGCGGTGCGGCCGGCGCGATCACCGGCATCGGCAATGCGCTGCCGCGCGAAGTGCTGCAGCTCGTCGACCTGTGCAAGAAGGCCGCGCAGGGCGACGCCGTGGCGCGCGTGCGCGCGAAGGAACTCGAAGCGGCGCTCGCCGTGCTGTCGTCGTTCGACGAAGGCTGCGACCTCGTGCTGTTCTACAAGCACCTGATGGTGCTGAACGGCGACACGGAATACACGCTGCACTTCAACGAAACCGATGCGCTGAGCGACGCGCAACGCAACTACGCTGAAGCGCAGTACACGCTGTTCCGCAACTGGTACGCGAACTGGTCGAAGACGATCGCGTAAGTCGGGCGCCGCTGGTTCGGCGATCGAAGCAAGCCACGGCCCGTTCCGTGGCTTTTTCATTGGCGCGGGGATGAAGCGCCGCCGCCCGTGTCAGCCGGCCGTGCGCTCGAGAAACGCGAGCATCGCCGCATTGAAGCGCGCCGGCCGCTGCAGCGGCGCGAAGTGGCTGACGCCAGAGAGAAGCGTCAGCGTCGCGCCCGGAATCGTGTGCGCGAGGTATGCCGCATGTTCGGCGCGGATGAACTCGTCGTGCTCACCCTGCACGATCGCGACCGGCACCGTGATCGCCGCAAGCTCGGACGCGCCGTAATTCGGTTGCGTGCGCATCATTTCGCTGACGGCCGCGACGAACGCGTCGAAGTCGCCGGGTGTCGCGGACAGGCGTGCGTAGTCCTTGCGGTGCCGCGCGAAGCAACGGTCGATCAACGCGCTCGGCACGAATTCCTTCGTCCCGCTCGGATCCATGTTGCACGCGAAGAAGAAGACGCCCGCCGCCCGCTGCGGCGTGCGCGCGGCCAGCACCAGCGCGACGCATGCGCCATCGCTCCAGCCGACGAAGCGCGCGCGCTCGATGCGCAGCGCGTCGAGTACCGCGCGCACGTCGGATGCCATGCATTCGTACGAATAGGGGCGCGCATCGCGCGTGCTGCGGCCGTGGCCGCGGCTGTCGATCACGATCGCGCGGTAGCCGGCCGCGAGCAGCGCCGGCACCTGGTGGCCCCAGTTGCCGCCGTGGCCGAGGCCGCCGTGCAGCAGCACGACGGGCGGCCCATCTCCGAACGACGCGTGCCAGATGCGCGCGCCGTCATGGTCGAGCCATCCTTCGGCGTCGGCCGCGGGCAGCGGCGGCCCGCCCTGCTCTTCGAAACGGACGAGATCGTCGTCGGTGAAGTGCGCGCTCATCGTGGTGCCGTCCTTGGGGAGAGACGAGCTTGCGATTCTAATGCGCGAAGCCGCGCGTCGGCGCGGCGCGCGACGCATTCAGGCCTGCGTCGACACCAGCGAGCCCGACGTCGATCCGGACGACTTCTGGATCGCCTGCGCGAGCTGCGCGATCGCCGTCGACAGCGCAGCGGAGATCGTGCTCGCTTGTGCGCCGAGCGACTGCTGCTCGGTGGCTGCGGCGGGATCGTTCTTCGCGCGCTGCGCGACGGTCGCCATTTGTTGCTGAATCTGCGCGAGCTGTTTCTGCAGGCGCTCGATCAGCTGTTTCAGTTGCTTGACCGCGGGATCCTCGGACGACGACGACGACGCCGATGCGCTCGACGCCTGACCGCCGTTGGCCGGCGCGGCGCCGGCAGCGGCAGCCGTCGCGCCGCCCGTCGGCGACGATGTCCCGGCAGCCGTCGAGTTGGCCGTCGGCGTGGAAGCCGCAAGCGGGGTTTGCGCGGCGGAAGAAGGTTCGATCTGCATTGTGTCGGTCCGTAGTGGGTCGGCGATTGCCGTCGATTGAACAGGCGAATACCTTGCAAGCGGATAACGGCATTCGTCGTACCAAACTTTAGCCGCGCGACGCAAAGGGGCCAGACAGACGCGCCGGGTACGCTGGTAAAATTCGAGTCCTGCCTTCCGCCGGACCGCCGCTCGATTGCGTCTCGCCGCGGCCGGCCCGCAACCGCGTATCGAAGCCCGCCGTATCGCGCGCATCGGCGGCGTCGCGCCACGCGAGCGGCAGCAAGCGCCTCCACGGCACGGCGACGGTTACGCCCCCTTCATCACGTATCACGAGGAATCCACGATGGCCCGCATCGGCGCCTTCTGCCTGACGACTTGGCTCGCCGCCGCGATCCTGTATTTCGGCCAGCATTCGCTTGCGATGATCGCGCTCAGCGGCGTGGTCGTGTTCGGCGGATTCGATCTGCTGCGTCCGTAGCGCTTGCGGGCTAGCGGCGTGCGCCGAGATGCGCGTCGACCCGGCGTGACGCGCTGACCGACAGCTTCATCGCCGGACGACGCGCCGGCCCCAGCCCGTATCAGCCCGTATCAGCCCGTATCAGCCCGTCTCAGCCCGTCTCAGCCCGTCTCAGCCCGTGGAACGCGCGCCGCTCGAACCGGCTGCCGTGCCGTGCGGCCCGCGTGCGCGCGCAGGCGGGCGCATCGCCCGCCGCACGCTACCCCGTTCAACGCGGCAAGGTCCGCAGCGACGACGGCCCGCCCGACAGCGCGATGCGCGTGCCCGTATCGCGCAGCTTGCCGCCTTCCACCGCATACAGCGCGAGCTGCCGCTCGACGTTGAACTGCACGATCACGTGCCGGCTGTCCGCGGTGAACGCGATGCCCTGCGCGGCTTCGCCGCCCGGCGCCTCGCTCGTCTGCACCGCGCGGCCGGCGCGGATCTCGAACAGCACGACCTTGCCGCGCTTGTGGCGGCCGGGATTGTCGGGCGTCAGGTTCGAGCCGTCCATCGCCTGCACGGCGATCCATTTGCCGTTCGGCGAGATCGCGACGCCTTCCGGCAGCGACGGCACCGTCAGGTACTGCACCGTGCGAAACGGCGTGTGCGACACGTCGATCAGCGCAACCGAATCGGCGTCGCCCGCGAGCGTGCCCGTATAGCCGGGCAGCCCCGCGAGGCCGACGTTGCTGACGACGGCCCAGCGATCGTCGCTCGACACGTCGATCGTGTACGGCGCGACGCCGGTGCTCAGCCGCGTGCCGCTGTCGGTCACCTTGCCGTCGTCGACGTTCAGCACCGCGACGCCCTGCTCGTCGCGCAGCGACACGAGCGCATGCTTGCCGTCGTGCGTGAAGCTGATCCCGGCGAGGCGCTTCTTGCCGATCTTCAGGCCGCCGTCGAGCGTGACCTGCGTGCCGTCGATCCGCAGGATCGACACGCTGCCGTCGACGTTCGCGACCAGCGCGAGCCGGCCCGACCGGTCGATCGCGATACCCTGCGGATGCGTGCCGAGCTCGATGCGCGCGATCGTCGGCAGCGATGCGTCGAGCGTCACGACCTGCACGAACGTGTCGTACGCGAGCTGCTTCGCGGCCGGGTCGTAACGCGTGGGCGCACCGACCAGCGCGAGCTTCGCGTCAGGCGTGATCGCCACCGCCTGCGGCGGCCCCTGGATGCCGTTCTCGACGTCCACCTGCAATGCGATCTTGGGCGGAAACACGCTGGCGTCGAGCAGCGTCAGCGTGTCAGCGGGCGGCGACGCGAGATAGGTGTCGCGCCCTTCGATGCGCTGGTACTTGCCGTCGTTGCCTGACACGATCCAGTCGGCCGCATGCGCGGCGACGGCGGTCGTGGCGAGCGTCAACGCGGCGAGCAGGCGGGCGCGACGAAGGTGGAAGCGTTTCGAATGCATGGCGTTCGGTTCTCCGGTCGGTTGCAGACGCAAGAATGCGCGCGACCCAGCTGCTCGACGGGCCGGTGCAATCGCATGATGCATGAAGGCGCGCGCCGCCGTGCGCGCCGGTTCTCACGCGCTGCGCGGCCCCGCGCCGTCCCACCGGTCGACGCCATCGAGCGGATACACGGGCCGCGCGAGGCGCTCGTAGCGGAACAGCGCGTAGTCCGACCCGGTCAGGCCGCGGCTGTCGCATTCGACGAGCGCGGCCGCGATCGGCACGAACACCGGCCGGCAATACATGCGCGACTTCAGCAGCAGAAAGCGTGCCCGGCGCGGATCGATGCCGACGCTCTCGAACACGCCGAGATCCCACGGCTCGTGCGTGCGCTCGGTCACCACCAGCGTCGCGACGCCGATATCGAGCACGGCGGCGCGGCCCATGTAGGCGCGCTGGCCCGTATAGGTCGGCCCGGTGATCACGTATTCGCCGTCGGTGATCGCGCGCACGACGCCGGTCGCGCGAAACGGCGTGCGCCGCGCGCCACCATGCGACGGCATCCGGTTGCCGATCGGCACCGTGACGGTCGCGCCGACGCCCGCATCGATCAGCGCGGCGACCGCGTCGGGGTCGCACAGCGGCCCGCTGACGATCCCGTCGAGCCCTTGCGCGAGCGCGGCCTCCAGCAGGTCCATCGTGTCGCACGGGCCGCCCGACATGCAGTTGTCGCCGTGATCGAGCATCAGCACCGGCCGGTCCGCACCGCGCGCGAGCGCCGCGGCCTGCGCGACCGATTCGGCGAGCGGCGCGCTGCGATACACGAACGCGTCGCGCGCGTCCCAGATCTGCCGCGCAATGCGTTCGGCCACCGCGTCGGCCGCCGCGCGATCGCCGTCGCCGACCACGACGACGCTCACGCACGGCGCGGGAATGTCCGCGAGCGAGAAGCCCGCCAGCACCGACACCGCGAGCATCCCGTCCGCCTCGGCCGCGCGCGCGGCTTCGAGCGCGCGCCGCATCGCGCCTTCGGCGCTCGCGCTGCGCAGCGTCGACGTCAGCAGCGGCGGCTGCCGCCACGCGAGCACCGGCCGCGCACGGCCATGCAGTCGATCGAGCAGCAAACGCGCCGCGTGCTCGCCGGTTTCGTACATGTCGACGTGCGGATAGGTCTTGAAACTGACGATCACGTCCGCGTGGTCGATCATCTTCTGCGTGACGTTCGCATGCAGGTCGAGCGCGACCGCGATCGGCGCGGCGGGCAGCAAGGCGCGCACGCGCGCGAGCAGGTCGCCTTCGCCGTCCGCGCTCTGCTCGGCGACCATCGCGCCGTGCAGATCGAGCATCACCGCGTCGCAACCGGGCGCCGCGGCGACGATCGCGTCGCAGATCGCCGCATAAGCGTCGGCCGCGACCGGCCCGCTCGGGTTCGCCGCCGCCGACACCGGCGTGACGATCTGCGCGCCGGCGCGCTCGGCCGCGTCGATGAATGCGGCCATCGCCGTGCGCATCCCGCGGTTCGTGCGATACGCGTCGTCGCCCCAGTCGGGGCCGTTGCGGCCGAACGCGGCGAGCGGCGTCGGCACCGGCGAGAACGTATTCGTCTCGTGGTTCATCCGGGCGATCAGGATCTTCATCGCGTGCAGCCCTCCGCGAGGCCGGCTGCGGCGAGCATCGCATGGAGCAGCACGTTGCAGCCGGCCTCGAGATCGGCTGGCGCCGCGTCCTCGATTTCGTTGTGGCTGATCCCGTCCTTGCACGGCACGAAGATCATCGCGGCGGCCGCGACACGCGCGAGATACACGGCATCGTGGCCGGCCCCGCTGATCACGTTCATCGACGACAGGCCCAGCGCATTCGCGCCCGCGCGCACCTGTTCGACGAGCGCCGCGTCGAACGGCTGAGGCGCGAAATACACGACCTGCTCGACGTCGATCGGCATGCCGGCCGTCGCCGCGAGATCGTCACACGCGGCGCGCAGAGCCGCATCCA
Organism: Burkholderia sp. KJ006; assembly: GCF_000262695.1. Classification (NCBI taxonomy): domain Bacteria; kingdom Pseudomonadati; phylum Pseudomonadota; class Betaproteobacteria; order Burkholderiales; family Burkholderiaceae; genus Burkholderia; species Burkholderia sp. KJ006. The sequence goes on from NC_017922.1 coordinate 1,045,705, forward strand.
TCGCCGCGAGCGTCGCATCGTCGGCCGCGCGCAGATCGACCGTCAGCGTCACGCGGCCCGGAATCACGTTGCGCGAATTCGGATGCACGTCGATCCAGCCGACCGTGCCGCGCCCGTGCGGCGGGTGGGCGAGCGCGATGCCGTTCACCGCGCGCACGAGATCGGCCGCCACCAGCAGCGCGTCGCGCCGCAACGCCATCGGCGTCGGGCCGGCGTGCGCCTCCATCCCGTGCACGGTGACGTCGTACCAGCGCTGCCCGAGCGCGCCCTCCACCACGCCGATCGTCGTCGCATGCGCCTCGAGCACCGGCCCCTGTTCGATATGCGCTTCGAAGTACGCGCCAACCGCATGTGCATCGCGCACGTCACCCGCATAGCCGATCGCTGCGAGCGCATCGCGCACGGCGATGCCGTCGCGATCGCGTTGCGCGAGTGCATGCTCGAGCGTGAACGCACGCGCGAACACGCCGGACCCCATCATCACCGGCACGAAGCGCGAGCCTTCCTCGTTGGTCCACACCGCGACCTCGAGCGGCGCGCGCGTGCGCACGCCCGCGTCGTCGAGCGTGCGCAGCACTTCGAGGCCCGCGAGCACGCCGTAGTTGCCGTCGAACTTGCCGCCGGTCGGCTGCGTGTCGATATGGCTGCCCGTCATCACGGGCGGCAGGTCGTCGCACGCACCCGCGCGGCGCGCAAAGATGTTGCCGATCGCATCGATGCGCACCGTGCAGCCGATCTCCTTCGCCCATCCGACGAATAGGTTGCGCGCGTCTCGATCGCGCTCGGTGAGCGCGAGGCGGCAAACGCCGCCGTTGGCGGTCGCGCCGATTTGCGCGAGCCGCATCAGGCTGTCCCATAGCCGCGCGCCGTCGACGCGCAGCCCGAGCGCCGCAACGCCCGGTGTCGAATCCTGAACTTGCATCGGTGGAATTCCTCGCAATGAACGGGCACGGCGCTTATGCGACGCCGACGCCCAAGTAACGATCCTTCACGTCGTGATCGGCGGTGAACGCCGCGTTGCTGCCTTCGTAGACGATCACGCCCTGTTCGATCACGAAGTGACGGTCGGCAAGCTGCGTGCACACTTCGAGGTTCTGTTCGACGAGCAGGATCGACACGCCGGCCGCCTTGATCAGCTTGAGCTGCGCGACGATCTCCTCGACGATTACCGGCGCGAGCCCTTCGACCGGTTCGTCGAGCATCAGCAGCCGCGGGTGATTCATCAGCGCGCGGCCGATCGCAAGCATTTGCTGCTCGCCGCCCGACAGCTGCGCACCGCCGTTGCGGCGGCGCTCCTTCAGCCGCGGGAAGATGCGATAGATGTCGTCGAGCTGCCACGGCGAATCGCGACGTGCGCCGAGCCGCAGGTTTTCCTCGACCGACAGCAGCCGGAAAATCCCTCGATGCTCCGGCACGAAACACAGGCCGCGTGCGGCAATCCGGTGCGCGGGCTGACCGGACATCACCCGGCCCGCGAACGTCACCGTGCCGCCGCTCGGCGCGACGACCCCCGCGATCGTCTTGAGCGTGGTCGATTTGCCCGCGCCGTTACGCCCGAGCAGCGTCACCGTTTCGCCGTCCCGCACGTTGAGCGAAACGCCCTGCAGTACGTGGCTCTTGCCGTAGCACGCGTGCACCGCCTTCACGTCAAGGATCATGCGCGGCCTCCGGTGATCATGTTGCCGAGATACGCGCTGCGCACGCGCGCGTCCCCGCGAATCGCCTCGGACGTGCCTTCGACCAGCACGCGCCCCTGCTGCATCACCGTGATCGTGTCCGAGATGTCCATCACGATTCCCATGTTGTGTTCGATCAGCACGACCGTGTAATCGTCGCGCAGGCGGCGGATCAGCGTTTTCATGTCGTCGAGGTCGTCGATACCCATGCCGGACGTCGGCTCGTCGAGGAAGATCGCGCGCGGCCGCGCCGCGAGCGCCATCCCGACTTCGAGCCGGCGCTGCTGGCCGTGCGACAGCACGCCGGCCGCCGTGTCGGCGAACCGCTGCAGGCCGAGCCGATCGAGCACGTCGTCGACGACACCCTGATGTGCCCGCGCGCCAAGGGGCGGCGCCCACGGATTCAACGCGCGCCGCGACTCGACGCCTTGCGCGGCGACGCGAAGGTTCTCGCGCACGCTGAGGTTCGCAAACAGGCTCGTCACCTGGAACGAACGCGCGATACCGCGCCGCACACGCTTGTGATCGGGCTCGCGCGACACGTCGTGACCGTCGAACAGGATCGAGCCGGCGGTGATCGGCACGGTGCCGGTCAGCGTATGGAACAGCGTGGTCTTGCCTGCGCCGTTCGGGCCGATCACCGAATGAATGGTGCGCGGCATGATCCGCAGATCGACGCCGCCCAGCGCCGTGAACTTGCCGTAGCGCTTGACGACGCCGCGCGCTTCCAGAATCGCTTCGCTCATCGCTGCTCCCCGGCCGCGGCCTCGGTACGCCGGGCGCGCCGCAGCGATGCCGCGACGCGTTCGCCGACTCCCCACAAGCCGCGCTGCATGAACAGGCTCACGGCGATCAGCACGAGCCCGAGCAACAGCAGCCAGCGCGGCCATAGCGTCGACAGCCAGTCGGCGAACAGCACGTAAGCGGCCGACCCGAGCACCGACGCGAACAGGTTGCCGGTGCCGCCGATCACCGTCATCACGAGGATCATCTCGCTCGTGTGATAGTCGATGTTCGACAGCGGCGCGATGCCCGTCATCAATGCATGCAGCGCGCCGGCGAGGCCGGTGACCGCGCCCGAGATCACGAACGCCGCGAGTTTGAAGCGCCGCACGTCATAGCCGGCCGCCGCCGCGCGCGCCTCGTTGTCGCGGATCGCGAGCAGCGTGCGGCCGAACACCGAGCGCGACACGCGCAACAGCAGCCAGAACACCGCGACGAACACGACGGCGACGAAACCGTAATAGCGCCACGGCGAATCGAGCGGCACGAGCGGATGGCCGAATACCGACAACGCGGGGCGCGGAATGTCGAGCAGCCCGTTGTCGCCGCCCGTCACATCGGGCGTCGTATAGGCGACGAAGTAGAACAGCTGCCCGAACGCGAGCGTCAGCATCACGAAGTAGGTGCCGCGCTGCCGGATCGAGAACCAGCCGACCAATGCGGCCGCGGCGGCGCCGAGCGCGGCGGCCGCAACCAGCGCCGCAGTCACCGACTCGACGCCGTGCGTCAGCACCACGCCCGCCGCGTAGCTGCCGAGCCCGAAGAAGATGCCCTGGCCGAACGACAGCAGCCCCGTGTAGCCCAGCAACAGATTGCAGCCGAGCGCGGCGAGCGCGAACACCAGCACCTCGGTCGCGAGCGAGCCCGAGTCGAGCGCGAGCGGCAGCGCGCCGGCCACCGCCACCGCGAGCCAGCCTTCCGGCCGCTGCAGCGCAGCGCGCCACGGCGGCACACGCGGCGACGCCGCATCCGACGGCAGCGATTTCGACGATTCGATCATGCAGCCCTCCCGAGCAAACCGTTCGGACGCAGCAGCAGCACGGCCGCCATCGCGACATAGATCATCAGGCGCGCGCCTTCGGGCCACAGCGTGCTCATCAGGCTCTGTACGATGCCGACGAGCAGCCCGCCCACCAGCGCGCCGAGAAAATTTCCCATCCCGCCGACAACGACCACGACGAACGCGACGCCGAGCGCCTCGATCCCCATGAACGGATCGACGCCGCGGATCGGCGCGGCCAGGACGCCCGCGAGTGCGGCCGTCGCCGCGCCGAGCGCGAACACGAGGCTGAACACGCGCGTCACGTTGATGCCGAGCAGCGACACCATTTCCGACGACTCGCTGCCCGCGCGCACCGTGCTGCCGAGCCGCGTGCCGTCGAGAACCCACCACAGCAGCGCGGCCAGCACTGCCGTGAAGCCGATCACGAACAGCCGGTATTTCGGATAGACGAAGCCGCCCCAGATCACGACGCCGCTGAGCGCGTCGGGCGGCGGTACGTTGTCGCCAAGCGGGCCCCACGCGAGGATCGCGCACTCCTGCAGCACGAGCGCCAGGCCGACCGTCGCGAGGATGTGGAATTCGTGTTGCTGTGCATACACGTGACGCAGCACGAGCTTTTCGACGATCCATGCGAACGCGCCGACGACGAGCGGCACGACCGCGAGCGCGGCCCAGAAATTCGCCGACCATTGCAGCGCCTGATAACACAGGTACGCGCCGAGCAGATAAAACGCACCGTGCGCGAAATTCACGAAGCGCAGCAGGCCGAACACGATCGACAGGCCGACCGCGAGCAGGAAGTACAGCATGCCCACGCCGATGCCGTTGACGATCTGCAGCAGATAGACGTTCATGGCTTCCGTATCGGTAAGGAGGAGGAACGGTGGTCGGCGCGCAGCCGCCGCGAACGCGGCCGGCGCGTCACGCGAGCTTGCAGCCGGTCTTGTCGACGGGCAGGAACGACTGCCCGGAGCTGACCACGTCCGCGTAGTCGTCCGCGTTCTTCATCCGGCTTTTCGGCTTGCCCTTCAGCAGGTAGTAGTTCTTCAATACCTGGTGGTCGCCCTTGCGGATTTCCTCCGGACCCGTGAGCCCGTCGTACTTCATCCCCTCCATCGCGGCGATGACCTTCTTCGGCTCCGCGGTGCCGGCCTTCACCATCGCGTCGAGCAGGATCTTCGAGCAGATGTACGAGCCCGCGAGGCTGTAGTTCGGATTGGCCTTGAACGCGGCGTTCGCGCGCTTCACGAGATCGCGGTTCAGCGGCGAATCAATGCCGTGCCAGTACTGCGCGCCGAAATACACGCCGTCGCAGATGTCGGGGCCGAGCGCCTCGAACTGCTCGAGCCCCGACGCCCATGCGAGCAGGATCGTGCAGTTGCGCTTCATCCCGAAGCTCACGGCCTGACGCAGCGTGTCCGATGACTGCGAGCCGAAGTTCAGGATCAGCAGCACGTCGGGCTGCGCGGCGGCTGCATTGGTCAGATAGCCGCTGAATTCCTTCTCGGCGAGCGAGTGATAGCTGTTGCCCACATGCTCGATGCCCTTTTCCTTGAAGATCGCCTTCGCGGCCGACAGCAGCCCGTCGCCGAACACGTATTGCGGCGTGATCGTGTACCAGCGCTTCGCTTTCGGCAGCATGCCGATCAGCGGGCGCACCGTCTGCTCGATCGCGCCGAAGGTCGGCACCGACCAGCGAAACGTCGCGTCGTTGCAGTCCTTGCCGGTGATCTCGTCGGCGCCGGCCGTCGTGATGAACACGCCGCCCGCCTTCTGCACTTCCTTGCCCATCGCCAGCGATTCGGATGACAGAATGCCGCCCGCGAAGAAGCGCACGCCCTTCTGCTGCGCGATCTCCTGCACGCGCCGCACGGCCGTCGCCGGCTTGCCCTCGGTGTCGAGCGCCGTGTATGCGAGCGGTGCGCCGAGCACCTTGCCGTATTGCCTGACGACGAGCTGCATGCCGAGATCGGCGTACTTGCCGTTCGCGGCGAACGGCCCGGACATCGGCACCGGGCAGGCGAGCTGGATGGACGAACCCTGTGCGAACGCGGCGCGGGACGCCATGCTGCCGAGCGCCCCCGGCACGGCCGACAGCGCGGCCAGTTTCAACAGTTCTCGGCGATTCAAGTTGACGCTCCTTGGTGAAGGGGACACACGCGATGCGACCGACTGCCAAACCGTGCCTGCGCGCTGCAGGATGCCCGCCGCCGGTTCATTCTATTTATCATGATAAATAGAATGAACCGGATGCTAGAGTTGATCAAAATTGGTGTCAATCAGGCAAAATTCCGTACCTCGCGCCGGAACGGATCGTCGACGATGACGCGGCGCGCAGTCAGACAAAGGAGTCTTCAAGATGGTCATGGGCCGAGCCAGGGCGGGCGTCGCGGTCGCAATCAAGCAGCCGAAACGGGCCGATCTCGTCGCCGAGGAGATCAAGCGGCTGATCACGGAGAAGGATCTGAAGCCGGGCGACCGCCTGCCGCGCGAAGCCGAGCTCCAGCAGCTCTATGCGGTGAGCAAGAGCACGATCCGCGAGGCGCTGAAGTCGCTGGAGGTGCAGGGGCTGATCAAGGTCACGACGGGGCCGTCGGGCGGCGGGATGGTCGTCGAGGTGCCGCTCGACCGCACGCTGCAGTTGCTGCAGAACTACCTGTTCTTCAAGGACGTGACGATCGACGACATTTATACGGTGCGCAAGCTGCTCGAACCCGAGCTCGCGGCCGGCGCCGTGCCGCACCTGACGGAGCGCGACTTCACGGCGCTCGAAGCGAACATCGCGTGCTGCGACGGCGCGTCGGGCGTGCACGATCGCGGCCACATGCTGCGCCAGCGGCAGGAGGACACGACGTTCCACGACATCCTCGCGGCTGCGAACCCGAACCCGTTCCTGCGCTTCAGTTGCGAGCTGATCAACGAGATGATCCGGCAGTTGATCGAGTTCCGGAACGACACACCGCTCACCGAGCACAAGCGCTTCGGCGAGGCGAACGTGTCGATCCACAAGGCGATCCTGCAGGCCGCGCGCGAGCGCGACGTCGAGCGCGTGCGTGCGCTGATGGTCGAGCACATGACCGACGCGCCGAAGCACGTGAAGCGGATGAAAGGCAAGCTGCGTGGGCGTCTGATCCTCGATTCCGAAATCCGTCGGCGGGCCGCGTCGCCCGTTGCGAGTGCGGACGCGGCCGGTTCCGACGACGACTGACCGCCACCCCTCACGCGTACCCCGTCGTGCCCTTCGTTTCCAGGTATTCGACGAGGCCGAACTCCGCATACTCGCGCCCGTTGCCCGAACGCTTGTAACCGCCGAACGGCGCGGCCGGGTTCCACGCCGGATAGTTGATGTGCACGTTGCCCACGCGCAGCCGCGCGGCGATGCGGCGCGCGCGCTCGAGGTCCTTCGTCTGCACGTACGCCGCGAGCCCGTAGACCGAATCGTTCGCGAGCGCGACCGCTTCGTCTTCGGTCCGGTAGGTCAGGATCGACAGCACCGGCCCGAAGATCTCCTCGCGTGCGATCGTCATGTCCGGCGTCACGTTCGAGAACACCGTCGGCTTCACGTAGAAGCCGTCGCCGAGCCCGTCGGGCCGCCCGAGCCCGCCGGCGACGAGCGTCGCGCCTTCGTCGATGCCGCGCTGGATCAGCTGCTGGATCCGGTCGAACTGCGTGCGGCTGACGACCGGCCCGATCTCCGTCTCAGGCGAGCGCGGATCGCCCACGACGGTGCGCGCGGCCTCCCGGCGCGCCGCCGCCTCGGCCGCGGCCAGCTGATCGACGTGCACGAACATCCGCGTCGGCGCGTTGCACGATTGCCCGCTGTTGCTGAAGCAGCTGCGCGCGCCGAGCGTCACGGCGGCGTCGATGTCCGCATCGGGCAGGATCAGGTTCGGACTCTTGCTGCCGAGTTCCTGGTGCACGCGCTTCACGGTATCGGCCGCGGCCTTCGCGACCTCGACGCCCGCACGCGTCGAGCCGGTGAACGACACCATGTCGACGTCCGGATGCCGCGACAGCGCATCGCCGACCTCGTGTCCGTAGCCGTGCACGAGGTTGAATACGCCGGGCGGCACGCCGGCTTCATCGAGGATCTCGGCGAACAGGATCGCGCTGAACGGCGCGATCTCGCTCGGCTTGAGCACCATCGTGCAGCCGGCCGCGAGCGCCGGCGCGACCTTGCACACGATCTGGTTGATCGGCCAGTTCCACGGCGTGATCAGCGCGCATACGCCGATCGGCTCGTGCGACACGAGCAGCGAATCGACCTGCGTGCTGAACCGGAACGCGCGCAGCGCACGGATCGTCTGCTCGAGGTGTGCGGTCCCGACCGCGGCCTGCGCCGCGCGCGCGAACGCGAGCGGCGCGCCCATCTCCTGGCTGATCGTGCGCGCGACTTCCTCGTAGCGCCGCTGATAGATGTCGAGCACGCGCTGCAGCAGCGCGACGCGCGCGTCGACGCTCCAGCGCGAGTAGGCGTCGAACGCCTGCTTCGCCGCGCCGACCGCGCGGTCGACGTCGGCCGCACTGCCGATCGCGAGCCGTGCATACGGTCGCGCGGTCGCGGGATCGATCACGTCGATGGCGCGCGCGTCGGCCGGGTCGAGCCACTGCCCGGCGATATAGCTCTGTTCTGAGGTTCGCATCGAATGCTCCTGGGTCAGCAATAGCGGGCGCCGCCGTCAGCGCATCGCGCGCGCATAGGTGTCGGCGAGGATGTCGCGAATCTTCGCGACGAACCAGACTATCTCATCGCGCGACATCACGAGCGGCGGCGAGAACTGCACGATCGGCGTGCCTTCGTGGTCGACGCCCGCGCGGCACAGCAAGCCCGCTTCGAAGATCGCCGGCGCGAGCAGCGTCGACACGAACGCCTGCGCGCCGATGCCCGCGGCCCAGCGGCGCGCGGCCTTGTCGGTGACGAGCTCGAGCGAATAGTGGTAGCCGTCGCCGCGCACGTCGCCGACGCACGGCAGCTCGAGCAACCCGTCGAGCGTGCGGCGGAATACGGCCTGGTTGTCGCCGACGTTTTCGAGCACGCGTTCGCGCTCCATGATCGCGAGGTTCGCGAGCGCGGCCGTGCACGCGACCGGATGGCCGCCGTAGGTCGCACCGTGCAGGAACATCTGCTGCGGGCCGGCGAGCACCGTATCGACGACCGCGTCGCTCGCGATCACCCCGCCGAGCGGCACGTAGCCCGACGCGATCCCCTTCGCGAACGTGATCAGGTCCGGCTGCAGCCCGTAGCGCGTCGAGCCGAACCATTCGCCGAGACGGCCGAACCCGCAGATCACTTCATCGGCGACGAGCAGCACGCCATGCCGGTCGCACAGCGCGCGCAGCCCTTGCGCATAGCCGGCCGGCGGCGTCAGGCTGCCGCCCGCGTTCTGCAGCGGCTCGACGACGATCGCGGCGACGGTGTCCGGCCCCTCCTGCACGATCAACGATTCGATCTCGTCGAGCAGATGGCGCGTGAACTGCGCTTCCGTCTCGCCGTCCGGCCGCCCGTAGCGCTTCGTGTTGCTCACGTGCCGCACGCCCGCCATCAGCGGCTCGAAATGCTTGCGGAAGTTGGTCATCCCGTTCAATGCGAGCGCACCGAACGACGTGCCGTGATACGCGACGCGCCGCGCGATGAACTTGCGCCGCTGCGGCTCGCCGCGCGCCTGGTGATACTGGCGCACCAGTTTGATCGCCGACTCGTTCGACTCGGAGCCGCTCGACGTGAAGAACACGCGGTTCAGGCCGTCCGGCGCGAGCGTCGCCAGCTTGTGCGCGAGCCGGATCGCCGGTTCGTGGCCGTAACCCCAGTTGGTGGCGAACGGCAGCCGCCCCATCTGCTCGCGCATCGCGTCGCCGATCTCGGCGCCGTGGCTGTAGCCGAGCTGCACGCAATACAGCCCGGCGAGCCCGTCGAAGTAGCGCTTGCCGTTGCGGTCGACGAGCCAGCAGCCTTCGCCGCGGTCGAATACCGTCAGCGCCTGGTCGCGATACGCATCGGCGTGCGTGAAGTGCATCAGCAGATGGCGCTTGCCGAGCGCCTGCAGGTCCGCTTCGAGACCGACGTCGATACCGTTCATGGGTCATTCCTCCTTCAGGGTTGCGAAACCGGCGGCGGCGAGCCGCGCGGCCGTTCAGTTCATCGACAACGTCGGCGCCGGCCGCGTGAAGCCGCGCGTGAGCCACAGCAGCTGGCAGAACCCGAGCGCGAGCCAGCCGAGGCCGACGTAGAAGGTCTGGCGCGACAGGCCCGACCACAGCCACACGTTCATCGCGAAGCCGAGCGCCGGCAGCACGCCGTACCCGATCCAGCCGGCGACGCGGCGGTGTTCCGGGCGCACCAGGTAGCTGCGCATCACGCACAGGTTCACGACCGCGAACGCGACGAGCGCGCCGAAGCTGATCATCGTCGACGCGAGATCGAGCGTGATGAACAGCGCCGACAGCGACACGGCGCCGACCGCGAGCGTCGCGCGCACCGGCGTGCGCAGCCGCGCATGCAGTTGCCCGAACACGCGCTCGGGCAGCACGCGGTCGCGGCCCATCGCGAACAGCACGCGCGTCACGCTCGCCTGACCGGCCATCGCGCTCGCGAAGCAGCCGGCCACGTAGACCGCGACGAACAGCGCGGACAACGCGCCGCCGCCGATGCGCCGCATCAGTTCGAAGCTGGCCGAATCGAGATCCTTGAACGCATGCCAGTCGGGAAACACGACCTGCCCCGCATACGCGATCAGCATGAACAGCAGCCCGCTCGCGAGCGTGCACAGCAGGATCGCGCGCGGCACCGTGCGGCGCGGCTCGCGGGTTTCCTCCGACAGCGTCGATACCGCATCGAAGCCGAGGAACGACAGGCACAGGATCGCGGAACCGGCGAAGATCGCGTGCGCATCGCCATACGCCGGCAGCGCGAGCGCCGGCTCCAGCCCCGCGCCGGCCGCGACATGCGCCGCGGCCGCGACGAACACCGCGATGAACACGAGCTGGCTCGCGATCAGGATCAGGTTCACGCGGTTGACGAGCCGGATGCCGACGATGTTCAACCCCGTCACCAGCACGATGCTCGCGACGATCCACACGCTGGCCGGCACCGCGGGGAACAGCTGCTTCATGTAGATGCCGATCGCGAGGTAGCTGATCATCGGAATGAACAGGTAATCCATCAGCAACGCCCAGCCGACCATGAAGCCCGCCGACGTGCCGAAGTTGCGGCTCGCGAACGTGTAGGCGGAACCGGCGCTCGGCATCAGCCGCACCATGTGGCCGTAGCTGCGCGCGGTCAGCAGCATCGCGACGAGCGTGACCGCATACGCAATCGTCAGATGTCCGTTGGTCTCGCGTGTGACGATTCCGTAAGTCGTGAACACCGTCATCGGCAGCATGTACGCGAGGCCGAAGATCACCAGCGCGAACAGGCCGAGCGCCGGGGCGCCGGGCCGGCCGGGCGGGCCCGCGTCGGTGTCGGTGTCGGCGTGCCCGTTCGCGTGCGCTCGCACGTCGTCCGTCACTGCGCTGCGCGCATGCTGCGCTGTCCCGGTGTCTTCCATGGTGTCCTCACTTGGCTGTCGTTCATGACCTCAACACACGTGTCGTCGGCAATGCGGCATCGCAGGCATTGCGCGATTCGGAAACGAGTGTGGTGCGCCAAAAACTCGACGACGAATGAGAAAAGCGGACGTAATCGGGGGATATTTCCGGACGCGTGGCAACGGCCCATTGCGGGCCGCGCAGCGCTCTGGCGTTTCGCGGGCATTCCCGCTATCTTCTATGCGAACCCGTCGCCGCCCCCGCACCATGGACAGCCAGTCCCATCGACATCGACGCCGCGCCGAGCGCGGCCTGCGTTCGGCCGCCAGCCAGGACGACATCCCCGCCACCGTGCACGCGATCGCGGTCACGCTCGACGAATGCCGCGTCCGGCATCTCGACATCGCCGCGGTGCTCGACGGCACGGGCCTCGGCGCGGCCGAAGTCGCGTCGCCGAACCTGCACGTGAATCGCGGCCAGGAGCAGCGTTGCTTCCGTAACCTGCTGCGCTGCAGTGGCCTGCCGTCGATCGGTCTCGCGATCGGCGCGCGACTCCATGTGTCGACGCTCGGCCTCGCCGGCTACGCGATGCTGATCAGCGGCTCAGTGATGCAGGCATTCGGCTGCATGGGACGGTTTCCGCTGTTCATGGGGCTGTATTTCGACGTGCGCGGGCACACGCATGCGGACGGAATGAGCGTGACGATCGAGCGGTACAACGGCGAACCCGACATCGAGGTGTTTCAGACCGACATGTGCCTGTCGAGCCTGCGGCTGATCGTGTCCGATCTGGTCGGCAAGCCGGTATGGCCCGCGCAGCTGCATCTCGCGCGCCGCACGCCGCGCAACGCTGCGGACTACGCGCGCCACTTCCGCTGTCCGGTCGCGTTCGGCGCAGGCGAAAACCGCCTCGTGTTCACGAGCGTGGACGGCTCGGAAGCGCCGCGGCTCGCGAACGAAGTCAGCTTCAATGCGCTGCATCAGCAGTGCGAAGCGCTCGAGCAGCAGTGGGCCGCATCGCTCGGCACGCGCTTCGCCGATCGCGCGAAGGCGTTGATGGCGCGCGACCTCACGCGCTTCAAGTCGATGACGTCGCTCGCGGATGCGCTGTACGTGACCGAGCGCACATTGCGGCGCCGACTCGACAAGGACGGCATCACGTTCCAGTCGCTGCTCGACGACGTGCGCCATCAGGAGGCGGTGCGCCTGCTCGACGAGCCGACGCTCAGCGTGGCGGCCATCGCAGAGCGGCTCGGCTACAGCGAACCGCGCAGCTTCCGGCATGCGTACCGGCGCTGGACCGGCAGCACGCCGCGCGCACGCGCGGATGCGGACGGCGACGCCTGACGCGCAGCGCGTGACCGCGCGCAGTTCAGCGCATCATGCGACCACGCGCAACGCAACGCGCGATGGCGCGTGCGTCATTCGAGTTCGACGCCGTTGAGTTCGGGGATCAGGAACAGCGTCGCGGCCATGTCGAGCACATAGAGGCCGGCGAGCAGCGCGATGGCCGTCTGAAACGAGTAGTGCGCGGCGAGTGCGCCGACCGCCACCGGCCCGAAGCCGCCGACCGCGCGGCCGATGTTCCACAGCACGTTCTGCGCGGTGGCGCGCGCGGCGGTCGGATAGCCTTCGGACATCAGCGTGCCGTAGCCGCCGACCATCCCGTTCACGAACATGCCCATCAGCGCACCGGCCCACAGCATCGTCGTCGGGTCGGACAGCCGGGCGTACGCGATGACGGTCGCGACCGCGCCGAGCTGGTACAGCAGGAACGTCGGCTTGCGGCCGATGCGATCGGCGAGCTGCCCGAAGGTCCAGACGCCGATCATCATCCCGACGACGGTGACCGCCGTCCACAGGCCGGACTTCGTCAGCGAAAAGCCCATCTGCTTCGACAGGAAGGTCGGCAGCCAGATCATGATGCCGTAGTAGCCGAAGTTCTGGACCGAGCACAGGATCGCGATGCCGACGCTCGTGCGCGCGGTGCGCGCGTCGGCGACGAGCATGCGGAACGCGTTGGTGCGCGGCTGCGTAGCACGCTGCATGAACGCTACGGGCTCGTGCAGCCGGTTGCGCAGCGCCCATGCGAGCAAGGCGGGCACCACGCCGAGCGCGAACATTCCGCGCCAGCCGATATGGCCCAGCAGCAGCGGCGTCAGCAGCGCCGCCAGCAGCACGCCGGCCTGCCAGCCGAGCGCCACGTAGCACGACACGCGCGCGCGTTTGGCGGCCGGCCACGCTTCGGCCGCGAGCGCCATGCCGATTCCGAACTCGCCGCCCAGGCCGATGCCGGCGATGGTCCGGTAGACGAGCAGGTCGCGAAAGCCCTGGGCGAATGCGCACAGGCCGGTGAAGATCGCGAACAGCATGATCGTCCAGGTCAGCACGCGCACGCGGCCATAGCGGTCGCTCAGGGCGCCGAACAGAATGCCGCCCGCCACCGCGCCGATCAGCGTCCACGTGACGAGCGCCCCGCCCTGCGCGGGCGTCAAGTGCAACGCCGCCGTGATCGCCGGCAGCATGAAGCCGAGGATCAGCAGATCGAAGCCGTCCATCGCGTAGCCGATCGCGGCGCCCGCGAGCGCCTTCCACGCGTAACGCCCGGCCTCCTCGACGCGCGGCGACGCCGCGTCGCCGAGCGACGAAGGTTCAAGGTTGGCTGCCATGGTGTCCTGCCGCAAAGGTCCGGGCGACAGTCTGAGGCCGGTTCGCGCGCGCGACGGCGCGGTGACCGTGCGCGGACGGAAAGGGTCGCGGCTGCCGGCTCACCGAAACGGAAACGGGCAACCGCGGGTAATGGAACTGAAAGACGGAACTGAAAGACGAAACTGAACGACGTCGATGCCGGCGGCGGCGCTGTCAGGCGGCACGCCGACGGCAAGGGATGAAGCATGCGAGCCGCGGCTCGCGTGGGCCGGACGGCGCCGGCACGCGACCGGCGCCGCGCGGCGTCAGCCCTGATCGTCGCCGGGCCACCAGGTTTTGGCTTCGCGATCGACGAGCAGCGCGTCGAGGTCCTTGCCTTCGAGCCATTTCGGCCGCGGGCCGCGACCCGACCACGAGCGGCCGGTCGTCGGATCGTAGTACTTCGCAGGCGCCTTGCGTTTTCGCTGCACGATGTAGCCGAGCGCGCTCAGCACTTCCTGCTGCGTGATACCCAGCAACTGAACCTGCTCCCTGAATGCCGCGAGCGCGGCCTGCTTTTCTTTCTGCCTGGCTTCCGACAGCTTGATGTTCAGGTCCCGAAGTTGTGCTTCGAGGTCCTGCAGAGCCTGAGTCATGTATTCATCCTCTTTGGGCATGTTTTTATTCAAAGAACCTCCGATGGCCGAACCGGCCGTGAAGTTCCGCCGATCCGTATTGCGATATGTGGATCGCCAGACCGGAGCCGCAAGGTCTGCGATGTCCACCGGCGGCTATGCCATCGTCGAACGCTGCGGTCGCGGCACGCGACGCGCGGTACGCCGCGCTCGAACGCGCGACGAACGGTCGATGGCGACCTCCTCGCCACCGGTCGCCGCGCCTCGTACGGGCACGGCATGGCGCGAATGATAGCAGCGTGCATGCTCGGTGTTTGAGGACTTTTGCGCGGCGACGGCGCGGCGCGGTCCGGCGTCGAACGTCACGGCGTCGCGACATCGCGGGGCGCGACGCTCACGGCAGCGGCGGCGCGTCGGCCAATACGGCGAGCAAGCCGGCGTCGAACGGCGTCGCATGGTCGATGCCGAGCGCGCGCACGCGCGACGCATCGAGGTGGCAATCGTATGGGCGCGGCGTGGCATCGGTCGGCGCATGGATCGGCGCGAGCGCCGCGCGGTGCCCCAACGCGGCCGCGAGCCGTTGGGCGATGTCGTATTTCGTCATCGGCTCCTCGGCCGACCAATGACGGATGCCGGTGACCGGCGCGCCGGCCAGATGGCGCAGCGTCAGGTCGCGGATGACCTGCGCGACGTCCGGCGTGTACGTCGGATAGCGGATCGCCCACGCATCCATGCGCGCCGGCTCGGCGCCCGGCTGCGCGGCCGCGACGATCGCCGGCACGAGGCTCGTGACCGCCGACTCGCGCCAGTCGACGATCGGCCCGTACAGCAGCGGCAGCCGCAGCACACACGCGAGCGGCGACGCGGCGAGCAACGCCGCCTCGCCGTCGAGCTTCGTGCGGCCGTACACGTTCAGCGGATTCGGCGTGGCGTCTTCGCGGTACGGCGCGGCCCGGCCGTCGAACACGTAGTCGGTCGAGATGCCGAGCGTCCATGCGCCGTAGCGCGCGGCGAGCGCGCCGATGCGCGCCGGCGCGTCGACGTTGATCGCACGCGCGGCGGCCGGGTCGTTCTCGCATACGTCCGGACGACGCTCGGCCGCGCAGACGATCACGGCGGACGGCCGCCGCGCATCGAACAGCCGTTCGAGCGCGGGCTGGTCCAGAACGTCGAGACGGGCGGTGTGTTCCGGCGGCAACGCGACCCGCCGGGCGCCGGCGGTATCTGCGTTCCGGATGGTCGCGACCAGCGTCAGCGACGCTTCGCGCGACAGCGCGGCGGCAACCGCACGGCCGAGCAGGCCGGACGCGCCGATGAGAAGGATGGTCGGTTGCGACACGGTAGCCAACGATGAATGGAAACGAGGCCCACCAATCTATACGAGAACCTGCGTCGGATGGCGATTTCGCGCGCAACGCGCAACACGCGGCGGCGCACGACGAAAAAAAGCCCGGTGCGCGATTGCTCGAACGCACCGGGCCCGCCATGCGGCAGCGACTGCCGCGCCAGCTTACTTGCGGTCGAACGAATACCGCCCCGGCCCGGTGAGCGCGAGCAACAGCAGGCCGCCGATGATGCTGACGTTCTTGTAGAAGTTGATCATCGCGACGTACTGATCCATCCCCTGCAGCGCCCAGTAGCGATGCCCGATCAACGCGGTCGCGAGCGTGTACGCCGCGAACAGCAGCGCCAGCGGCCGCGTGTAGAAGCCGACTGCGATCAGCGCGCCGCCGACCAGTTCGACCGCCACCGCGATCACCGCGGACAGCTCGGGAGACGGTGCGCCCGTCGACGCCATGTATGCGACCGTACCGGAGAAACCGGTCAGCTTCTGCCAGCCGAACAACACGAACAGAATCATCATCAACACGCGAGCGGCCAGCAGCAGCTCGTCCTTCTTCGACTCCAGCGATACGTAACGCATAACAATCACCTTGAATTGACGGTTCGACGCATCCGGCACCGACGGCCGCCGAAACGGCGAACGCATGGATCGGTACCGAACCCTCCTCGCGCGATCGGTGCGGGCGCCCCTGCCCGCTTCCGACGAATCCGTCCGGTGGCGCGATCTCGGCGCTGCGGAGCGGTTCAGGCGAAGCACGGGTGCAGTCTACTGTCTCAACGGGAATCATCAATCCGTCAAAACAAGATTCGCTGTCACCCTCCGGTGGACAATTGTCACGTGACAAACGCAGCGTGTCGGCCGCGTGGGCCGATTGCCGCATCGCTTACCGCGTCACTTACCAGGTCACATCAGGTCGATTGGATAGCTGCTGTCGAGCTTGTCGTGCCACGCGCGCAGCGTTTTCGGCACGGTCTTTTTCCACGCCGGGACGTTCGTGTAGTAGCGCATCCGCACGTCGTTGTGGGCGTCGAACACGAGGAGCCCGATCCACAGATCGGTGCCGCGGCGCATCACGATCGCGGCGTTCGTCGTCGCGATGCCGCGCACCCAGTACGACGTCACTTTCGCATTCAGGCCGTCGAGGTCGCGCTCGTCGTCGCGGTTATTGATCGTGTCGACGAGCGTCTGGTAATCCGCGCCGAGCAGCTTGTGCGCGAT
Organism: Burkholderia sp. KJ006; assembly: GCF_000262695.1. Classification (NCBI taxonomy): domain Bacteria; kingdom Pseudomonadati; phylum Pseudomonadota; class Betaproteobacteria; order Burkholderiales; family Burkholderiaceae; genus Burkholderia; species Burkholderia sp. KJ006. The sequence goes on from NC_017922.1 coordinate 1,062,517, forward strand.
CGCATCCTGCCGCGCGTCGTCCAGCACCTTCAACGTGACGAGATCCGCCGGCGGGCTCGCCTGCGCCTGCGACGCCGTCACGTAGTCGCCCGAATAGACGACGCCCGCGCCGGCACCGCAATCGGCGTCGCTGCCCTGCTGCGTCACGCGCACGCGCGATCCGTGACGGCTGAAGTCGAGCCGGCATCCGTCCTGCCGAAACGTGCCGGCGTCGCCGTGCAGCGCGAGATCGCCGGCCAGATCGCCGGTGTTCGCGCCGTTGTTGCCGCTCAATTCGAAGTGAAGATGCGGCGCCGTGCCGGTAATCGTCAGCACGCCGCCGAGGGACGGGTTGGCGCTGTCGCGATACCAGGTCTGCTGCCGGCGGTCGGGCGCGAGCGGCGCGCCGTTCAGGACCGCCAGGCGCTCGCGATAGCGATCGGCGATGCACGAGGCGTCGCCGCCGCAGCGATCGCGCTGCGCGAGCCATTTCAGTTGGGCGGCCTTCAGCGCGGCCGTATCGCCGCCTTTCGCGCGCGCCTTCTGCCATGCGGTCGCGAGTTGAGTGTCCAGCGCGGACAGGCGTGCGTCCGCGCAGATTGCGTGTTCGGTCGGCGAAGCGGCCTTCGCACAGTCGAAACCGGCCGCATGGGTGGCCATCGGCAGCGCGGTCAGCCATGCGGCCGCCGCGAGAACGTGCGGAATCGCGTGGCGCGACGCGCGGGCGGGAAGCGCTGCGCTCGCGCGCATGCCGGCGTGAGGATTCGATCGGTTCGGAAGGATCATGGCGTTGGATCGTCGCTGGAGCGCGGGACCGCTGAAACGCCGGCCCGCCGAGTTCGGGGAAAGGCGCGCGACACACGATGCGACGTGCGCAACGCGGGCCCCAGCGTAACGCGAACCGGCCGCGCCATCCAGCTGCGCTATGCAGCCGATACCGCGTGTCCGAGCCGCTCGGCGAGAAACCCGATGAACGTGCGCAGCGTCACGAAGCCTTCCCGATGCTGCGGGAACACCGCGTTCAGCGTGAGCGGCGCCGGCGCATACGCATCGAGCACCGGCACCAGCGCGCCGCCGTCGAGCGCGGCGCCGACGATGAACTCCGGCAGCAGCGCGATGCCGAGCCCGGCGGTCGCCGCATCGCGCACGACCTCGCCGTTGTTCGCGACGAGCGGGCCTTGCACGTCGAAGGTGCGCGCCACGCCGTCGACCCGGAATTCCCAGCCGACGCGCCGCTCGCGCCCGTACATCAGGCACGTATGGCCGGCCAGCTCCGCGGGCGACGCGGGCGTGCCCTGCCGCTCCAGATAGGCGGGGCTCGCGCACGCGATCATTTTCCATGCGCCCAGCGGACGCGCGATCAGCGTCGAATCCTCGAGCGCACCGATCCGCAGCACGAGGTCGAAACCTTCGCCGATCAGGTCGACGCGCCGGTCGGTCAGGTCGAGGTTCAGCCGCACGGCCGGATGCGCGCGCAGGAATTCGGCGATCAGCGGCGACACGTGCGTGATGCCGAACGACAGCGGCGCGCTGATCTTCAGCGACCCGTGCAGCTCGGTGCTGCGCACCGACATCGCCTGCTCGGCGTCGGCGACTTCCGCCAGGATCCGCTGCGCGCGCGCGTAGAACTCGTGACCCGACTCCGTCACCGCGAGATTGCGCGTATTGCGATGCAGGAGCCGCACGCCGAGCGACGCTTCGAGCGCCATCGTGCGCCGGCTCACGAACTGCTTCGACAGCATCAGTTGGTCGGCCGCGGCCGTGAAGCTGCCCGCGTCGACCGTCGCGACGAAGATTCTCAGATCGTTGAGTTCCATATTGTCCACTCCAAGGTGACAGTCATTATCATCACGGCCATTTATTTGTCAAATCGATTGACCTAAGATTCATCTCAACGAACGGCCGGCCCCACTTCCGAGGGCCGGCGACACCAAGGACACGCATCATGATCGAGACTCGTGCAGCAAACCAACGTGGCCGTGCCGAGCATGGCTGGCTCAGCTCCCGTCATACGTTTTCGTTCGCGAATTACTACGATCCGAAGCAAGTCGGCTTCTCCGACCTGCTGGTGATCAACGACGACCGCGTCGCGCCGGGCCGCGGCTTCGGCACCCACCCGCACCGCGACATGGAAATCCTGTCGTACGTGCTCGAAGGCGCGCTGGAGCACAAGGATTCGATGGGCACCGGGTCGGTGATCGTGCCGGGCGACGTGCAGCTGATGAGCGCCGGCACCGGCGTGCGTCACAGCGAGTTCAACCACTCGCCGGAAACGCCCGTGCACTTCCTGCAGATCTGGGTCGGGCCTGCCGAGAAGGGCGCCGAGCCGCGCTATCAGCAGACCAATATCGCGGCAGCGGACAAGCGCGGCAAGCTCACGCCGATCGTGTCGCCCAACGGTGACGCCGGTTCGCTGAAGATCCGGCAGGACACGCGGATCTACGCGGGCCTGTTCGACGGCGACGAGCGCGCGACGCTCGAGCTCGCGCCGGACCGCTATGCGTACGTCCACGTGGCGCGCGGCAGCGTGACGGTCAACGGCGTGACGCTCGGCGAAGGCGACGGCGCGCGCATCCGCGACGAACGGACGCTGACGTTCGCCGACGGTCACGACGCCGAGGTGCTGGTATTCGACCTGCGCCCGGTCGAAGTGACGGCCGACTGGGCATGACGCCCGTTCGGAACATCCGGCCCCGCCGCGCGCGGGGCCTTTTCTAATCGGAGATTCGCAACATGGCCAAGGTACTCGTCCTTTACTACTCGTCCTACGGGCACGTCGAAACGATGGCGCAGCACGTCGCGGAAGGCGCGAAATCGGTGCCCGGCGTCGAGGTCACGCTCAAGCGCGTGCCGGAGACCATTCCCGTCGACCAGGCGAAGGCGATCGGCGTCAAGGTCGACCAGGCCGCGCCGGTGGCTACCGTCGACGAACTCGCGAACTACGATGCGATCATCTTCGGCACGCCGACCCGCTTCGGCAACATGGCCGGCCAGATGCGCACGTTCCTCGACCAGACCGGCGGCCTGTGGATGAAGGGCGCGCTGGTCGGCAAGATCGGCAGCGTGTTCGCGTCGACCGGCACGCAGCACGGCGGCCAGGAAACGACGATCACGTCGTTCCACACGACGCTGCTGCACCACGGGATGGTGATCGTCGGCGTGCCGTACGCCTGCAGCGGGCTCGTCGACATGAAGGAAATCACCGGCGGCACGCCGTACGGCGCCACGACGCTCGCCGGCGCGGACGGCAGCCGCCAGCCGAGCGCGAACGAACTGGACATCGCGCGCTATCAGGGCAAGCACGTCGCGCAATTGGCGGCGAAGCTCGCGGCCTAATGCTGGCGGGGGTGCGGCTGCGTGGCTGCATCGCTGCGTGGCTGCCCGCCTGTAGCACACCGTAGCTCGGAGCTCGGGGTTTGGGCTCGTCGCTTGGCGCTGGTAACTCGTAGCTCGTAGCTCGTAGCTCGTAGCTCGTAGCTCGTAGCTCGTAGCTCGAGTGTGTAGCTCGCAGCGCGTCACTTGCAGCCCGGAGTGCGTAGCTCTCACCGTATCGCTTGCAACCCGGAGGCCGGAGTGCGTAGCTCGCAGCGCGTCACCTGCAGCCCGGCGCCCAGAGGGTGCAACTCGCAGTGTGCCGCTTGCAGCCCGGAGTGCGGAGCTAGTAGCTCGCAGCTCACCGGTCATAGCCCCCGCCCGCCGCGCGTACCGCGTCGCTCGGTAGCCGGTGCCGGTAGCGCCATAGCCCGTAGCCGCGCGCCTCCGTACGCGCCGCCCAAGCCGCATACGCAGCGCATACAAAAACCAACGGCGCCGGTTTCACCGGCGCCGTCTCCTTACCTCGCTCCCCGCCCGTTACTGCCCCGATGCCGGCGCGGCCGGCACGCTCTTCGTCGCGGGCGCCTTCTCCACCGCGTTCTGCGGGTAATTGCTCTGATCGTTGGTCAGCCGGTAGCCGCTGCCCGTTCCGATCGCCTTCAGGTCCTTCGCGTGGCGCGCGCGCGCCGCCTTGCGGGCGGCCTTCTTCTGCGCCTTGTCGAGCTGCTTCTGGGTCGGCGCGGATGCCGAAGCCTGCAGCGGCGCCGACGCCGCATCCTGTGCATATGCGGCCGGCGCGGCGGTCAGCAACAGACCGAACGACGCCGTGATTGCCGCTGCCACCGAAACCACGCGAGACTTCGTCATGGCCGGAACTCCTTGTCGATTGTTGGTTGTGGGTCGAACGCCCGCGTGCGATGCCGGCGCCGATGCAACGTTAGCCGATCGCCGGAAAAATGTCCGTGCGAGTTTCTGAATTCTCCTGATAACGGCCGCGATACGTCGGCGGCCCGCACATTGTCCATGCCGGCCCGAGGCGCTTGCCGCCGCGCCGCCGATTCGCACCGCGTCGCACGACACGCCGCATCGCGGCCTGGCCGCCGTGCGCGCAAACCTCGCGAAAGCCGCAGCCGGCGAGCCGCCGCCGCCCAGCCTCAAATCCACCGCGACAACACCGGCAGCAGGATCGGCACGATGAACGCGGTGAGCACGCCGTTCAGCCCCATGCCGAGTCCCGCGAACGCGCCGGTTTCCTCGCCGATCTGAAACGCGCGCGCGGTGCCGATCCCGTGCGACGCGACGCCCAGCGCGAAGCCGCGCACGGCCGGCTCGTCGATGCGCAGCACGTTCAGGATCGCGCGCGCGCACACCGCACCGAAGATGCCGGTCGAAATCACCAGCACGGCGGTGAGCGACGGAATTCCGCCGATCTGCTGCGCGACGGCCATCGCGATCGGCGTGGTCGCGGATTTCGGCGCGAGCGACGCAATCGTCTGATGCGACGCGCCGAACAACGCCGCAACGCCCACCGCGGAAACGATCGCGGTCAACGAGCCGGCCAGCAGCCCGACGAGCAGCGGCAGCGCGGCGCGCCGCAGCTTCGACCACTGGCGATACAGCGGCAGCGCGAGCGCGACGGTCGCCGGGCCGAGCAGGAAATGGACGAACTGCGCGCCCTCGAAATACGTCGGATACGGCGTATGCGTGACGGTCAGCAGCCCGACGATCAGCGCGACGGCGATCAGCACCGGATTCGCGAGCGGGTTGAAGCGCGAGCGCGCATAGACGGCCTGCGCGATCAGGTAGGCGATCAGCGTGATGGTGAGGCCGAGCAGCGGCGTGGCGGCGAGATAGACCCAGATCGCGCCGAGTTTCGGGAAGGCCGTCATCGTGCCTCCCCCGCCGTGCCGGACGCGGGCCGCTGGCGCCGCAGCAACGCGCGCGTGACGAGCGCCGTGACGGCGATCGCGAGCGTCGTGCTCACCGCGAGCGCGACGACGACCGCGAGCGCATCGCCGCGCACGCGGGAAGCCGACACCATGATGCCGACGCCGGCCGGCACGAACAGCAGCGACAGATGGCGCAGCAGTTCGAACGCGGTCGGCTCGATCGCGTCGGCCACCTGCGGGCGCAGCATCACGAAGCCGAACAGCAGCAGCATGCCGATCACCGGGCCGGGCACCGGTATGCCGAACAGATAGGACACGCCTTCCCCGAGACACTGGAAGGTCAACAAGACCGCGAACGCCTGCAGCATCAAACACTTCTCCCGAACGTGGCCGCGCCGGCGTGCCGCCGCGCGCGCGATGGGCCGGCCGCACCCGGCGCCGGCATGAACGATACGCGCGATCGTACCAACAATGAATGCGCCGCGCCCGCGCGCGGGGCCGTCACGCTGCCGGTTCGATCCGCTTCGCGATGCCGCGCCTCGCCGCACGCGTCCCGCCCACGCAAAAAAGCGGCGGGCCGAAGCCCGCCGCTGTGCCGATCGGCTTAGGCGTGTTCACGCCGGCGCGAATGCCGCTCGCCGCGTTACTTCAGCCGCGCCGCGATTTCGTTGCCCATCGCCTTCATCGCGGCCTTCGTCGGCGCGTCGTTGGCGAGCGCGTTGAGCAGGCCGAAATCGTGGATCGTGCCGTCGTAACGCGTGGTCGTGGCGTCGACGCCCGCTGCGTCGAGCTTGCGGCCGTACGCTTCGCCTTCGTCACGCAGCACGTCGAACTGCGCGACCTGGATCAGCGCCGGCGGCAGGCCCTTCAGCTGCGCGACGCTCGCGCGCAGCGGCGACGCGTAGATCTCGTCGCGTTGCGCTTCGTTCTTCGTGTAGGCGTTCCAGAACCACTTCATCAACGGCCGCGTCAGGAAGTGTCCCTGCGCGTATGCGCCGTACGAGCCGGTGTTGAAGTCGTGATCCGTGACCGGCCACAACAGCCCCTGGAAACGGATCGCCGGGCCGCCCTTGTCCTTCGCCATCAGCGCGACGACCGCCGCCATGTTCCCGCCGACGCTGTTGCCGACCACCGCGAGACGGCTGCCGTCGACGCCGATCTCCGCACCGTGCGCCGCGACCCATTTCGTCGCCGCATACGCCTGGTTGATCGCGACCGGGTAATGCGCTTCCGGCGACGGCGTGTAGTTGACGAACACCGCGACGGCGCCCGATTGCACGACGAGATCGCGCACGAGGCGCTCGTGGGTCGGGAAGTCGCCGAGAATCCAGCCGCCCCCGTGGAAGAACATGAACACCGGCGGCGTGCCGCTCACCTGTTGCGGCCGCACGATCGTGATCGGCACCGACAGCCCGTCCTGCTCGATCGTGCGATTCGACACGTCGATGCCGGACAGATCGACCTTCACGCCGCTCTGCGCATCGACCAGCACCTGACGCGCCTTCTCGGGGCTCAGTGTCTCGAGGCCCGGCCCCTTCTGGCCGTTCAGCACGGCGAGGAACGCGCTCGTCGCGGTGTCGGGGCGAACGGCTTGCGCGGATGCCGCGGTGGCGGCCGATGCGCCGGACCACGTGGCTGCGACGACGGCGGCGATCAACAGCGGCTTGACGATCTTCATGATGAAACTCCCTGGCTCAATCGGTATGCAACGGATGGACGGTGGACTGCGTGGTAGCGGAATCGGGCGCGATCAGACGAGCGTCAGCGTGACGTCGATGTTGCCGCGCGTCGCGTTCGAGTACGGGCAGACGATGTGCGCGCGATCGATCAACGTTTGTGCGGTTTCGCGGTCGAGGCCCGGCAGCGAGATCTTCAGTTCGACCTCGATGCCGAAGCCGTTCGGGATCGCGCCGATCCCGACGCTGCCCTCGATCGCGGCATCCGCGGGGATCGCGATCTTGTCGCGCGCCGCGACGAACTTCATCGCGCCGATGAAGCACGCGCTGTAGCCGGCCGCGAACAGCTGCTCGGGGTTCGCGCCCGCGCCGCCCGCACCGCCGAGCTCGCGCGGCGTGGTCAGCTTCAGGTCGAGGCCGCTTTCCGGCACGGTCGCACGGCCGTCGCGGCCGCCGGTGGCTTTTGCATGAGCGCGGTAGAGAACTTTTTCGATCGACATGACAGACTCCTTTTCAACGATGAGTGAGTGAACCAACTTGCAAACCGGGGCCGCGCGCCGGCGGTGTCGCCGCCGGCATTGCGTTTGTTTATCTACTCATAGATAGATAAACCAGCCCAAAAAGTGCGGATGCTTCGTCCATCCGCTTCAAAAAACTATCTACTACAAGATAGACAACCAACCGCAACAAAAAGCGGTGCAAACATGCCCGGCGCTCAAGCCCGGACCTTCCACACCGCCTCCACATCTTCGAGGCGCGCCCGCGTATGAAACAGCCGGCTGGCCAGCACGCTGCCCTGAAACGCCGCGAACAGCGTGCGCGCCGCCGATTCCGGCTTGCCGCTGAACTGCAGCGTGCCTTCGGCCGCGCCCTGGGTCAGCAGCTCGGCGAGCCACTTTTCGTTCGCCTTGAAGAACGCCTGCACCGCTTGCCGCACGTTGTCCGGCAACGATTCGATATCGGCCGCCAGCATGCCGCAGAGGCAGATCCGGTCGCCGTCGCCGAGCGTGCGCCCGAACAGCTTCGTGTACAGGCTCAGCTTCACGTCGGCCGGCAGCGCTGGATCGATCGTCCGGATCGCCGCGAGCACGTCGTCGCTGTAGGCCGCTACCGCTTCCAGCACGAGGTCGTCCTTCGACGGGAAGTAGTAGTGGATGCTCGACGTCTTCACGCCCACCAGATCCGACAGGTCTCGATAGCTGAAGCCGTTGTAACCACGCAGCATCATCAGCGTGATCGCATGATCGAGAATCTGTTCGCGGACGGTCGGTTTCGTTTCCATGGATCGAACTTTATCTACTCATAGATAGATAGTCAAGCACTTTTTCACGGGTGCGGCGGCGGTGCGGCGCTTCGCTTCCTTACGACCGGCCTGCAGCGTCGGCGAATCGGTGCGACACTCGCTGCCGGACGACGCGGTCGCAACGTATGACGCTCGATCGACGTCGGATCGCGTGGCCGAATCACCGGAGGAAAAAGATCGATGTTTTCGTGGTTTGAACGACGCCTGCCCACCTTCCCGCTCGACGATCCCGTCACGCCGCCGAAGGGATTCTTCTCGTTCGTCTGGGCGTGCACGAAAGGCGCGCGCGGCTGGCTTCTGCTGATCGCGCTCACGTCGGCCGTGCTCGCCGGCTACGAGGCCGCGTTGTTCGCGATGATGGGGCGCGTGGTCGACTGGCTGTCGTCGGCGACGCCGGCCGACTTCGGCGGCCGCCACTTCGGCACGCTCGTCGGGTTCGCGGCGATCCTCGCGGCCAGCGCGCTGCTGATTGCGCTGCATACGCTCGTCAAGCACCAGGTGCTGGCGATCAACTTCCCGATGCGGCTGCGCTGGCTGTTTCACCGGCTGATGCTCGACCAGAGCCTGTCGTTCTATGCGAACGAGTTCGCCGGCCGCGTGACGACCAAGATCATGCAGACCGCGCTCGCGGTGCGCGATGCGCTGTTCATGTCGGTCGACGTCGTGATCGGGGTCGCGGCTTACCTGATCGGCATCCTCGCGCTCGCGGCCAGCTTCGACTGGCGGCTGATGATCCCGCTCGCGCTGTGGGCGCTCGGCTACGGCGCCGCCTGCGCGTTCTTCGTGCCGCGGCTCGGGCGCGTCGGCAGCGAGCAGGCCGACGCGCGCGCGCTGATGACGGGCCGCATCACCGACGCCTATTCGAACATCACGACCGTGAAGCTGTTCTCGCACACGCGCCGCGAAGCCGATCACGCGCGGCACGCGATGGAGGCGTTCAAGGCGACCGGCGACGCGCAGATGCGTCTCGTCAGCGCGTTCGAGATCGTCAACCATCTGTTGTCGACGCTGCTGCTGGTCGGCTCGACCGGCCTTGCGCTGTATCTGTGGCTGCACGGCGAGGCGAGCGCGGGCGTGGTCGCGGCCGTGGTCGCGATGGCGCTGCGCCTGTCGAGCTATTCGCACTGGATCATGTGGGAGATGACCGAGCTGTTCGAGAACGTCGGCACGATCCAGGACGGCATCAACACGCTGACGAAGGTGCGCAGCGTGCGCGACGCGCCGGACGCGAAGGCGCTCACCGTGCCGCGCGGCGAAATCGTGTTCGACAACGTGCGCTTCGCCCACGAAGAACACGACACGCCGGTGTTCGACGGGCTGAACCTGACGATCCGGCCGGGCGAGCGGATCGGTCTGATCGGTCGTTCGGGGGCCGGCAAGTCGACGCTGGTGAACCTGCTGCTGCGCTTCTACGACGTCGACGGCGGCTCGATCCGGATCGACGGGCAGGACATCGCGCACGTGACGCAGGACAGCCTGCGCGCGGCGATCGGGATGGTGACGCAGGATACGTCGCTGCTGCATCGGACGATGCGCGAGAACATTCTGTATGGGCGGCCCGACGCGACCGAGCGCGAGATGCGCGAAGCGGCCGTGCGTGCGGAGGCGGCCGACTTCATCGCGCAACTGCGCGACCGGCACGGGCGCAGCGGCTACGACGTCGAGGTCGGCGAGCGCGGCGTGAAGTTGTCCGGCGGCCAGCGGCAGCGCGTCGCGATCGCGCGCGTGATGCTCAAGGACGCGCCGATCCTCGTGCTCGACGAAGCGACCAGCGCGCTCGACTCGGAAGTCGAGGTCGCGATCCAGCGCAGCCTCGACAGCCTGATGAGCGGCAAGACGGTGATCGCGATCGCGCACCGGCTGTCGACGATCGCGGCGATGGATCGGCTGATCGTGCTCGATGCGGGGCGCATCGTCGAGGTCGGCACGCACGCCGAGCTGCTGCAGCGCGGCGGCATCTATGCGGCGCTGTGGGCGCATCAGAGTGGTGGGTTCCTCGGCGAAACGGCGGAAGCGCAACGCGAGACGCAGTAATGCGCAGGCGGCGGCGCGGTGGGTGCCGCGTCGCCGCAGCACGCCACCGTGCGCCGTGCTATCGACGACGCAACGCGCAATAAACGCCCGCGGCGCTCGCGCCGAACACCAGATGCGCAACCAGCGTGATCGCGCCGCGCACCTGCGCGAACCACGGAAACACCGCGGTGAACGCGTACAGGTTGACGCCGTAGAGAACGAACCCGAACACGGCGCCTGCGCACAGTGCGGCGCCGCGCGACAGATTGCGCACCAGCGCCGCGAGCATGGCTGCGTACGCGAGCGACAGCGCGGCGTGTACCAGCGTCGCCACGCCCATGATCGTCGGATCGAAACCCGCGGACGATCGAAGCGCCGTGCGCCCCAACGCGATCGCCGCCGTCAGCCGCGCGTCGCGCAGCAGGTTGCGCAGGGCATCATCGCCGGCAAGCGGCCAGAGCAGCAGTTCGATCACGGTCGACGCAAGCGCCGCCGCGCATGCCGCGTACAGGATCGGGACGGGACGGAGCCGGTTCACGTGGGTCGCCTGCCATGTATGACGGCTTGCCGCGCGATCCGCGCCGCCGCCGTGCGTGTACATGCGCGTGCGCGGACTACAGAGGACGATCGCAATCGGTCCAGTACGCGAACGGATCGCGATGGCGCGGATAGTGCGAGTCGAGCCATTTCAACAACGTCGCACGTGCGTTGTCGAGATCGGCCTTAGACGACGACGTCGTCAACTCGTGCAGCTCGACGGACTTTTCCCGGTCCATCACGTAGCAGTTCCAGTCGGGGCCGTCGAGATCCGGATCGTCGGAGGCCTTCGAGGCCTTGCGCCAGCCCACGCCCTTGCGCGCATCGATGTAGTAGCGTGGATACACTTTCAGGTAAGACATCTCGCCGCCCTGCAGGCTGCTTTCCGCACGCAGCACGTCGCGTTCGTCGACGATCTGCGTGACTTCGGGCAGCCGGCGCGCGCGCCAGCCGACCGGCAGCGTCGCCGTTGCGCGCACCGCGTCGTACGCGCCCCACGTGAGCCCCCACGCTTGCGCCATGCGCTGCATGAACGCATCCGCGCCCGGATAGCCGCGCAGCTGGATGCGCGTCGACAGCGTGACTTCGACGCGGCCGTCCGCGCCGGTGGCGTCGTCGGCTGCTTCGAACGGGTTGCCCGGGCGCGACGCGCTCGGGCGCGCGTCCGCGGGCGCCAAGCCCGAAAACAGCTGGTCCAGCGCAGCACGCGCCTTCGACGACTTGTCTGGTCTATTCATTACTCGTTCCCTTTACATTCGAGCGGCTCGAACCGCTCGATTTCCGTATTTTCGTCCATCTGTCGAATCCCGCGCTTTTTCCGCGGTCGCATTGTCGGCGATCGGCCGGCCGCGGTCGAGCGGCAACGACGCCGACGCACGCGCGGCTGGCCTATCCGAGCGCCGCGCGCATCCGCTCCATCAGCGCCAGCACTTCGGGGCGCGCCTCGCCCTTTGCATGCACGAAGTGATAGCTGAGCGGCGACTCGACCTCGTGCCTGCTCACGCGCACGAGCGCGCTGCGCTCGAGATACGCGCTAGCAAGCGGCGTGCGCGCCAGCGCCACGCCGAGCCCCGCTTCGGCCGCCGCCAGCACGAGGTTGTAATCCTCGAAGCGGCGGTCCTGCGCGCGCGGCTTGAACGCGATGCCGAGCGCGGCGAACCACGTGCGCCAGCCGGTGACGTCCGAATCGTGCAGCAGCGGCATCTCGAGCAGCGCCGCGTCGCCGCCGCGCCGGCGCAGCGTGGCGAGCTGCGCGGCGAGCCGCGGGTGCGCGACCGGATGCAGCTTCTCCGGCATGAACTCGCGCGTTTCCAGATGACGCCAGTTGCCGCGCCCGTAGCGAATCGACAGATCCGCTTCGCCCGCTGCGATGTCGACGTTGCGCAGCTCGATGCCGAGCTCGATGCGCAACGCCGGCGCCTCGCTCTCGAGCGCCTGCTGCCGCTCGAACAGCCAGAGCTGCGCGAAGGCGGGCACCACGCTCATCCTGACGAGCCGCGGCGCGCGCGGCAAGCGCCACTGATCGGCCGCGCCGTCGATGATCGCGAACGCCTGCTCGATCCGGCCGACGAAGCGCTGGCCGTCCGGCGTCATGCGCACGCCGCGCGCATGACGTTCGAACAACGTCATGCCGAGCCAGTTCTCGACCGCAGCCACGCGGCGGCTGATCGCGCCGTGCGTGACGCCGGACACCTCGGCCGCCGCCAGAAACGAGCCGTGACGCGCGACCGTGCAGACGGTCTCGAGGCTCGCGAGCGGCGGTCGCGAGCCCGGCTGCGGCAGCGCACCCGGCTGCGAGTGCGCCGGACGGTCGCCACGGCGGCGCGCCGAGCTGTGAGCCATATTCATATCCGGATGTCGATCTGTGCGCTAGCTTAACATCTCGCGACACTGCACCATGGCCGCATGAACACGCTCTCCTCCTCTCCCCCCTCTTCGGCACGCGACGCGCGACAGCGGCTCGTCGCGGCCGGCGCGGTGGCGTTCACGATCGTCTCGTGGGCCAGCGCGTTCCCGTTCATCCGCATCGGCCTGCACGGGCTGACGCCGCTGCAGCTCGCCGCCGCGCGCTTCGCCACCGCGGCCGTGCTCGCGCTCGCATGGCTCGCGTGGCGGCGGCCGCCGAAGCCGAGCCGCGGCGACGCATTGCGCTTTCTCGCATGCGGCCTGCTCGGCATCGCGCTCTACAACGCGCTGCTCAACACCGGCGAGCAAACCGTCTCGGCCGGCGCGGCCAGCTTCATCGTCAACACGCTGCCGATCTTCACGGCACTGCTTGCCGCGGTGTTTCTGCATGAACGCTTCAATCGCTGGGGCTGGCTCGGCTCGCTGGTCAGCCTCGCCGGCATCGCGGTGATCGCGCATGGTCAGCCAGGCGGCCTCGTGCTCGGCTCCGGCAGCACGCTGATCCTCGGCGCGGCGCTGTGTTCGGCCAGCTATTTCGTGTTGCAGCGGCGGCTGATCCCCGTGTACGGCGCGCTGCCATGCACCGCGTACACGCTGCTGGCCGGCGCGGTACTGCTTGCGCCATGGTTGCCCGGCGCGCTGGCGGCGCTCGGCGACGGTGCGTCGCACGAGACGGTGTCGGCCGTCCTCGTGCTCGGCATCTTCCCGGCGGCGCTCGGCTATGCGGCGTGGTCGTTCGCACTCGGCCATTTCGGCGCGGCGCGCGCGTCCAGCTTCCTGTATCTGACGCCGGCGGTCGCGACGGCGATGTCGATGATGCTCACCGGCGAACGGCCCGGCATCGGCACCGTGGGCGGCGGCCTGCTGGCGATCGTGGGTGTCGTCGTCGTCGCATTGCGCGGACGCGCGTAGCCGCGCGGCGACGTCGCACGCGGAGGCCGCGTCGAGTAAGCGGATCACCGCACGCTCCGGAGCCGGCTACGATTGCTGCAAAACCGACGAGCGACTCGGCAAGCAAGCGAAGCGCGCGTCGATTCGCCGGCGCCAGCGGGCTTGACCGTTAGTTGCATCGAATCGGAGGAGGCGTTGCCGCGCCGATGAATCGAAGTGTGCAGACGAATCGACCGAACAGTTGCTGACTGATTGCATCGCACTGTCCATGGCTTCGGAATCCGGCCCGTCGAATAATCAGGGCCATTGACGGCGCGACACGCGCACGCGCCGATCGCGCGACGGCCGTGCGGCCGCATCACATTTGCGCAAGCTCGGACAATTCGCCGAGACGGGCGCAAGCGCGTTCAGATATATTCAGACGAATTGCGTGTCGTCCGATCAAATCGCATGCGCCGCGGCACCACGGCGTACTCGACGATCGGCGACAGGCAAGCCGAACCCATCGCGGGTCGCGGAGACTCGCCCGGCTCGCCGGCCGCCTCACAAGGGCGTGCGCGATCGAACGGGCGGCAACAGCACTATCAATCAACGGAGATGGCAGATGGAACGAAGCACCGTCGGCATGCGCTGCAAACCCCTGGTCACCGTCGCACTGGCAGCCGCCGCATTCGCGGCCGCCTCGAGCGCGATGGCCGACCAGGTCGTGAAGATCGGCAGCGTCGAACCGACAACGGGCGGCATTTCGCACCTGGGCAAGGACAACGAGAACGGCGCACGTCTCGCCGTCGAAGAGATCAATGCGAAGGGCCTCACGATCGGCGGCAAGAAGATCACGCTGCAGCTCGACGCGCAGGATGACGCGGCCGACCCGCGTCAGGCGACGCAGGTTGCGCAGAAGCTGGTCGACGACAAGGTCGTCGCCGTCATCGGCCACCTGAACTCGGGCACGTCGATCCCGGCGTCGAAGATCTACAGCGATGCGGGCATCGTGCAGATCTCGCCGTCGGCCACCAACCCGACCTACACGCAACAGGGCTTCAAGACCACCTATCGCGTGGTCGCGACCGACGCGCAGCAAGGCCCCGCGCTCGCGAGCTACGCGCAGTCGAAGGGCGTGAAGAGCGTCGCGGTGATCGACGATTCGACCGCGTACGGCCAGGGCCTCGCGAACGAATTCGAGAAGAAGGCCAAGGCGCTCGGCCTGAAGGTGCTGTCGCACGACGCGACCAACGACAAGGCCGTCGACTTCCGCGCGATCCTGACGAAGGTGAAGGGCGAGAACCCGGACGCGATCATGTACGGCGGCATGGATGCCACCGGCGGCCCGCTCGCGAAGCAGGCGAAGCAGCTCGGCCTGCGCGCGAAGATCCTGTCCGGCGACGGCGTGTGCACCGACTCGCTGGCGCAGCTGGCCGGCCCCGCGGCCGACAACGTGCTGTGCTCGCAAGCCGGCGCGGCGCTCGAGAAGATGCCGGGCGGCGCGGCGTTCGTCGCGAAGTACGAGAAGCGCTTCAACCAGGGCATCAAGTTCGATGCGCCGTTCGCCTACGACGCGGTGTATATCGCCGTCGACGCGATGAAGCGCGCGAACTCGACCGATCCGGCCAAGATCGTCGCCGCGATGCCGTCGACGAAGTATGAAGGCGTGATCGGCACGACGACGTTCGACGCGAAGGGCGACCTGACGCACGGGATCATCTCGATCTACGGCTACAAGGGCGGCAAGAAGACCTTCCTCGATCAGGTGAAGATGTAATTCCCCGCGATGCCGGCGCGACGGGAACGCCACCCGTCGCGCCGGTGCCGCGCGGGCCGGTTCAGGCTTTGCGGAGATGAAGTGACATGTGTGCAATGGCGTATGCGGAATTTCAGCAGGAGTTGAAGAAGGCGCAGCTGACGGCGCGCGAATTCGCGCGGCTGATCCGGATGAACGAAAGCTCCATCACGAACTATTCGAGCAAGGGCACCGTCCCTTCGCACCTCGCGGTCATCGCGACCCTCATCGGCGCGCTCGCGGCGCACGAGATCGATTTCCGGCACGTGATCGGCAAGACGGCGATCGAGCCGAAGCGGCCGCGCGGCGGCGGGGTGTTTCCCGCCGGCGACAAACCGCGCGCGCGGAGGACCGTCAAGGTCGGCTCCTGATGCATCGAATTCACCGGTAGCGGCGTCCTCGTCCGCGCCCATGGAGCGGCCGATCGAACCCGTCAGTCGGCGGCGCCTGCGACGCCGTCCGCCCGTCAGTCTGCCGCTCGCACCTGATCGAGCAACGCCTGCAACGGATGCCGCAGTTGCTTCGACGACATGCGCTTCACCTGGCTGCGGCACGAGTACCCGGTCGCCAGCGCCTCGCCTCGTTCCGCGGAACCATCTACGTGCGCCGCCCACGATTGCGCATAGATCGCCTTCGACGTCGCGAGATTGCGCGCCTCGTGCCCATAGGTGCCCGACATCCCGCAGCAGCCGGCCGCCTCGACCGTCAGGCGCAGACCGCGCCGCGCGAATAGCTGCGCCCATTGCCTGCCGCTGTCCGGTGCGTTGGTCCGCTCGGTGCAGTGCGGCAGCAGCCGAAGCGCGGCGCCCGATGCGCGGCCCGCGCGGGCTTCCGGCAACGCATCGAGCAGCCACTCCTGCGGCAGCGCGACCTGCGGCAGGTCGACGAGCCCGGTCACCTTCAGGTATTCCTGCCGATACGTGAGCGTCATCGCCGGATCGAGGCCGACCAGCGCGACGCCCGAGCGTGCAAGCGCGGCGAGCTGCGTCGCGTTGCGGATCGCCGCCCGCTCGAACGCGCGCAGAAAGCCCTGCACGTGCAGCGCCTTGCCGTTCGGCGCGAGCGGCGCGAGCCATACCTGGAAACCGATGCGCGCGGCCAGTTCGATCAGCGTCGCCAACTGCTCGGTGTCGAAGTAACGCGTGAACGTGTCCTGCACGATGACCACACTGCGCGCGCGCTGCGCGTCGGTCAGCGCGGCGAGCGCGTGCGGATCGGCCGGCCGCACGCGCCATTGCCGCAGCGCGGCCGCGAGATCGAAGCGGCTCAGCAGCGGGCTGTCGACCATGCCGACCTGACGCTCGAGCAGCGTGCGCACCCACCCGGCCGCCATCATCCGGTTGTACAGCGCGGGCACGCGTGCGAGCCACGGCATCGTGAATTCGAGCGAGCCGATCAGATAGTCGCGCAGCGGCCGCTGATAGCGCTGGTGATACAGCTCCAGAAAGCGCGAGCGGAACTCGGGCACGTTGACCTTGACCGGGCACTGCCCCGCACACGACTTGCACGCGAGGCAGCCGGCCATCGCGTCGTACACCTCGTGCGAGAAGTCCGCTGCGCCGTTGCGCGCGGCGCGGCTGTTGCGCCAGCGCGTGACGATGCCCGTCGCCCACGGCTGCCGCACACGCGCCGCCGCGACGACGTCGACGCCCGCCTGTCCTTGCAGGCGCAACCATTCGCGCATCAGCGAGGCGCGCCCCTTCGGCGACTGCACGCGCTCGCGCGTCGCCTTCCACGACGGACACATCGCGTCGTCCGGGTCGAAGTTGTAGCACGCACCGTTGCCGTTGCAGTGCATCGCGGTGCCGTAGCTGCGCCACACGCGCTCGTCGATCTGCCGGTCGTGGTCGCCGCGCGTCGGCACCTCGTCGATCTTCAGCAGCCGCAGCGTGCGCAGCGGCGGCGTCGCGATCTTGCCGGGATTCAGCTGGTTGTGCGGATCGAACGCGGCCTTCAGCTGCTGCAGCGACGGATACAGCTCGCCGAAGAACGCCGGCGCGTATTCCGACCGCACGCCCTTGCCGTGCTCGCCCCATAAAAGGCCACCATGCCGCTGCGTGAGCGCGGCCACCGCGTCCGACACCGGCCGCACCAGCGCCGCCTGCTTCGGGTCCTTCATGTCGAGCGCGGGGCGCACGTGCAGCACGCCGGCGTCGACGTGGCCGAACATCCCGTATTGCAACCCGTGAGCATCGAGCAGCGCGCGGAATTCGGCGATGTATTCGGCGAGGTTCTCGGGCGGCACCGCGGTGTCCTCGACGAACGGCTGGGGGCGCGCCTCGCCCTGCACGTTGCCGAGCAGCCCGACCGCGCGCTTGCGCATCGCGTACACGCGCTTGACCGCTTCAGCGCCGCTCGCGAGCGTGTGGCCGAGCCGCTCGACGCTCGTATCGGTGCGCAAATGCTCGACGAACGCATGCACGCGCGCATCGACGTCATGGGCGTCGTCGCCGCTGAATTCGATCAGGTTGATGCCGAGCGTCGGACGCCCGTCGTCCTGCGGGAAATACTCGGCCACGCTGCTCCAGACGAAATCCTTCATCGCGAGCATCAGCACCTTCGAGTCGACCGTTTCGATCGACAGCGGCCGATGGGCGAGCAGCGCGCGCGCATCGCGCAGCGCGTCCATGAAGCCGCCATAGCGCACGTTGACCAGCACCGAGTACTTCGGGATCGGCAGCACGTTCAGCTTCGCTTCGACGACGAAGCCGAGCGAGCCTTCGGCGCCGCACAGCACGCTGTTGAGATTGAAGCGGCCGTCGGCTTCGCGCAGGTGCGCGAGGTCGTAGCCGGTCAGGCAGCGATTGAGCTTGGGGAATTTCGCGTCGATCAGCGCCGCCTGTTCGTCGCGGATGCGGCGCGCGGTGCGATACACGTCGCCGACGCGGTCCTGCCGCGCGCAGCGGCGTTCGAGTTCGGCTTCGTCGACGGCGTCGCTGCGTAGTTGCTCGCCGCCGAGCAGCACGAAGTCGAGCGCGAGCACGTGGTCGCGCGTCTTGCCGTAGGTGCAGCTGCCCTGCCCGCTTGCGTCGGTGTTGATCATCCCGCCGATCGTCGCGCGATTCGACGTCGACAGCTCCGGCGCGAAAAACAGCCCGTGCGGCTTCAGCGCGGCATTGAGCTGATCCTTGACGACGCCGGCCTGCACGCGCACCCAGCGCTCGTCGGCGTTGATTTCGAGAATCCGGTTCAGGTTGCGCGACAGGTCGACGATCACGCCGTCGGTCAGCGACTGCCCGTTGGTGCCGGTGCCGCCGCCGCGCGCCGCCACCGCGACGCCGCGATGCTCGGGCTGCGCGAGCACGCGCGCGAGCAGCCGCACGTCGTCCGCATGCGCGGGGCTGATGACCGCTTGCGGCAGGCGCTGATAGATCGAGTTGTCGGTGGCCTGCACGGTGCGGTTCGCGTGGTCGGCGCGGATTTCGCCGGCGAAACCGCCAGCCTGCAGCGCGGCGAGGAAGTCGCGGTAACGGGCCTCGAGCGGGCTGACGGGACGGGACAACGAAGCGATCGGCATGGAATGGCAGCGCAAAGTGATGGGAGCCGTTGCGCGGCCTCGATTAAAACCATGAGTTTTGAGCAAGTTTTCACGCGCGCGGGAAATCCAGTATCTTGCGGAACGGTCCGACGAACAAACGAATTCTGCCCCATCAACGCTTGCATAAAACTCATGAATTATCGCCGCCTGACCCCGTCGATGTCGCTCTTGCTGGTGTTCGAAGCCGCCGCACGGCACGAGAGCTACACGCGTGCCGCCGACGAGCTGTCGCTGAGCCAGAGCGCGATCAGCCGGCAGGTGCAGACGCTCGAGGCTCAACTCGGCGTCGCGCTGTTCCGGCGCGAGGGCCGCTCCGTGAAGCTGACCGAGGTCGGGCGGCGCTACTTCGCCGAGGTGAGCGGCGCGCTCGGGCGCATCCGCGGCGCGACGCTGCAGGCGATGTCGCATCAGGCCGGCGCCGGCACGCTGCGGCTCGCGACGTTGCCGACCTTCGGTTCGAAATGGTTGCTGCCGCATCTGCACGGCTTCTACGCCGCGCATCCGGGCGTGACGGTGCACCTGCATTCGCGGATCGGCGCAATCGACTTTCACACCGACGACGTCGATGCGGCCATCACGGTCGGCACCGGCGACTGGCCGGGCCTGCACGCGCACCGGCTGTCCAACGAATTCCTGATCGCGATCGCCAGTCCCGCCGCTGCCGGGCGGCGCAACGCCAAGGCACGGGCGCCCGCCTGGGCGGCCGGCCAGACGCTGCTGGGCGTGACCAGCAATCAGCACGCGTGGGCCGAGTGGTTCGCGCATTTCGGCCTCGATCATCGCGACATGCGGGTCGGGCCGAGCTTCGAGCTGACGTCGCACCTGATCCAGGCCGTGCGGGCCGGCATCGGCATCGGCCTGGTGCCGAAGGTGCTGGTCGAAGACGAGCTGACCCGCCACGAGCTCGTGCCGATCGGCGACGCGATCACGAGCCGGCGCAGCTACTATCTCGTGTATCCGCCGGAAAACGAAACGCTGCCGTCGCTGGCCGCGTTTCGCGAATGGCTGCTGAAAGCGTGCTGACAAATCGTGCGGACGACGACACGCTCGCGCGGCGCGAGCCGCCATGCG
>NC_017923.1:0-45361 GCF_000262695.1 Burkholderia sp. KJ006
CGCGTGCGGTCACAAACGTAACTGCAGGAACAACGACGACGGACGCAGCGAACGTCGGTCAGCTTCCGGGCACGATTGCCGGCAACGTCGTCACAATGGGGAACACACTCGCTCCGAGAGCCAGCACGGGCGCGGTGACGGTTACGAACGTTGCGCCTGGTGCGGTGATGGCCACGAGCACCGACGCCGTGAACGGCTCGCAGCTCTACACGACCAATCAGGCCGTCGCCGGCAACACGACGGCGATCAGCACCTTGTCGACCGGGATCGCGAGCGGCACGGTTGGGCTGGTGCGGCAACAGGGCGGCGCACCGGGCAATGGCACGATCACGATCGGGGCGGCCACGGGCGGCTCGGCCGTCGACGTGACCGGCACGGCCGGCGCACGCCAGGTCAAGGGGGTGGCCGCCGGCGTCAGCGCCACCGACGCCGTCAACGTCGGCCAGCTCAATGCCGTGGGCACGATCGCCGGTAACTCGGTGCAGTACGACGACGCCACGCGCGCACGCGTGACGCTTGGCGGTACGGCGGCCGTCGCACCGGTCACGTTGTCGAACGTGGCCGCCGGCGCGGTGGCCGCCACGAGCACCGACGCCGTGAACGGCTCGCAGCTCTACACGACCAATCAGGCCGTCGCCGGCAATACGACGGCGATCAGCGCCTTGTCGACCGGGATCGCGAGCGGCACGGTTGGGCTGGTGCAGCAACAGGGCGGCGCACCGGGCAATGGCACGATCACGATCGGGGCGGCCACGGGCGGCTCGGCCGTCGACGTGACCGGCGCGGCCGGCGCACGCCAGGTCAAGGGGGTAGCCGCCGGCGTCAGCGCCACCGATGCCGTCAACGTCGGCCAGCTCAATGCCGCCGTTTCGAGCGTTTCCGACAACGCCGTGATGTACGACAATGCGGCTCGCTCGATGGTGACACTCGGCGGCGTAGGCGCAAGCATTCCGGTCGTCGTGAGAAACGTCGCGCCGGCGACGCTCTCGTCCACGAGTACCGACGCCGTGAACGGTTCGCAGCTCTACGCTACCAATCTCGCCGTTACGGCCAACACGAACGCCATCAATGCGCTCTCCAACAACCTCAGCAACGTGCAGGACGGGCTCATCCACGCGCAGCAACCTGTCGTACAGCCGACCTCTACGCCCGGATACCTGAAATACTTTGCAGCCTCGTCCAACGGCGCTGCAGCCAGCGCAAGCGGTCCCGAGTCGGTCGCCGCCGGCGGCAATTCGAGCGCGAGCGGGCCGAATAGCGTTGCCGTTGGGTCCGGCGCGCAGGCAAGCGGTAGCGGAGCAGTGGCGCTTGGCGCGAATTCCGTCGTGCGCGGCAATGGTTCAGTCGCGATAGGTGAGGGCTCTGTCGCCTCGAGCGACAACACCGTTTCGTTCGGCAACAGTGCTACCGGCGTGACTCGCACACTCGCCAACGTTTCGGCCGGCGTGGCACCTACCGACGCCGTCAACGTCAAACAGCTCAACGATTCCATGAGCGGCTTGCGATCACAGATCGAACATGACCGTGCGGACGCCAACGGCGGCACCGCTTCGGCCGTAGCCATCGCATCGCTGCCGCAGGCGCCCGCGCCTGGCAAGAGCGTCGTGGCCGTCGGTGGCGGGACGTATGCCGGTCAGTCCGCACTCGCGGTTGGCCTGTCGACGTATGCCGGCCGCTGGATTCTCAAGGCATCCGGTTCGACGAACACGCGCGGCACCGTCGCGGCTGGCGTCGGCGCTGGTTTTGTCTGGTGAGGGCTGAGTTGAGTAGTTGAGTAACCCTGATGCGGAGCCCGTTTCCCGCCTCGGTAAATGGGGAAGCATCGGGGACTTTGCCGGTCGCAGTCGTGACCGGCTTTTTTATTGACCGCCGGACTAAGGTGGACTAACATAACACTTAGTCCATATTAGTCCATTCGGAGCACGTCATGCACACGGTCAATATCCACGACGCGAAAACCAACTTCTCGCGGCTCGTCGACGCTGCGGCCGCCGGCGAAGAGATTGTGATTGCCAAGGCCGGCAAGCCTGCAGCCCGTCTTGTTCCCATCGAGCCGGTAAAGCCGCAACGGCGCTTCGGCGGCCTGAAGGGCAAGGTGCGGATCGCGGAAGATTTCGACGCGCCGCTGCCCGACGACGTGCTTGCCTCGTTCGAGGGCCAGTAATGCGCCTTCTACTCGATACGCACGTCTTCCTTTGGTCGGTCACCGACGACCGCAAGCTGTCCAAGGCCGCCCGCACACTGATCGTTGATGCAGACGAGGTTTTTGTCAGCGCAGCAACCATTTGGGAAGCTTCGATCAAGTCCGGTCTTGGAAAACTCGATGTCGATGTGAACGAGCTCGTCGCGGAGATCTCGGCCGCCGGCTTCGTAGAGCTTCCGGTACGTGTCGCACACGCTGCGATGGTGCGGGACCTACCCGACGTTCACCGCGATCCGTTCGACCGGCTGCTCGTCGCACAAGCAATGACCGAGCCCTTACGGCTCGTAACAGCCGACGGCCATTTGGCGAAATACACCGATCTCGTCATCGAGGTTTAACGGAGTCCGCCATGGCAATTCAGAAGCGCTGGTCGTACTCACAGATCACAAAGACGGCCGAAGAAGAGATTCTTCGATGCATGGATCTTGCCGGTGGGGCAGACACGGCAGTTGCCCGCATGTTGTACCAAGCGAGAGCGGAAGGCGTTTACAACATGTGGTACGAGCTGACCTGCGGGTGGCAGAACGATGGAGATTCAAGACGAATGAGAGCATTGACGGAGCAGGCGAACGCCTGAGCGAACGCGCACGAAGGGGATTCGTGCGCCTCGGAATATCGGTAAACCGATTGACATGGACGGCGTGGCTCGATACCGTGCTACTAAAAAACGAGAGCATCCAATGAAAAACGTCATTCTCACTGCCGGTTTGGCGCTCTGCAGCGGCACGCTCATCCTCCTGATGGTCAAGACGTGGCATCTGATAGTCGATCCCCAGGCTCCGTTCCAACAATTCCTTATGTGGGCGGTAATCGCCTCAACCAACATAACGTTTCTGGCAATCGGACTTCGGTCGGTGTGGGAGCGTGAGAAATAGGTGATGCGATGCAATTTACCAACTACCTTGAGCGGTTTCTTGGCGTCGGTGTCGTGGCGCGAGTCCTAATCACCATTCTGGCCGCGCTCACGTGGCGCATGGTTGCTCCGGACGCCTATTTCTCGTTCGGCCGGTGGATCATGGCCGCGGTCGTAGTGTTGAATATCGCGTACGACGTCCACCTGTCTTACCGGATGCATCGGCTGAAAGGCAACAAGCAATGAGTCAACCCTCGATGACGACCAAATTTCCGCTCGCCCTTATTATCGCCGTGACTTCTGCTGCTATTTCCGCTTCGACGGCGATCACTGCAGTAACGATCAACTGCGCAGCGGCAGGGGCGAATCGGCCTACCGGCCTGATGGCAACACCTACATTGAAAACCGGCCCCTCAATACCTGTGGTCGATACCGCGGCAATCGAAAGTAGCATCGCCGAGCTGAAGCAGCGTATCGCGATAGTTGATCGCGATCGCGTCGAGCTAAAGCACCGGAAGAATTGAAGAACACAACGTCCATTATTCAACGTCTCAGGTTTGATCAACAGGTATCCAACAATGAAGCGAATCATCCTTTTTCTGTTTGCGTTCGTCGTGCTGCTGGCCGGCTGTGACAAAACAACGCCGCCGGCGGCCGACAGCTTGGTCGGTGTGTACGGTGCTGACCTCCACAACGACGGCAAGATCACGCCGCTGCTGAAGGTGGAGAAGGGGGACACCACGTCAGGCTATGTGCTGTACGAGTACAGCAAAGGTGAATGGCACCGGCCAAAGAAAGCGTGGGTTGGCGACGCGGGCAAGGCGCAAGACGTTCTGCCGTTCACGAAAGCCGATCTGGAAAAACTGGTGAATCATCCGGTCGACGTTGACCCGGTTGGCATCCAGACGAAGGGAGCGGCTCTGGTCCACGTGCCGGCAGGCTGGTCGGACAACGGCCGGAACAAGCCCTTCACGACGAAGACGGGCTATTTTGCGATGACGTTCCTCGGCCCGATCGAGCTGCAGCGCATGTAGGCAAGAGCTAGGAAACCGAGAACCATGAGCGAACACACTAAGGCTTGGAAGTTGACTGCCCGAGAATGCGCGGCCCTCCTTCTCCTTGTCGCGACAAGTATGGCAAGCATTATTTGTTTAGGAGCCGGGGCGCTTCGCCTGTTGGGAATTCAATCGGTTTTTGATCGCCTGCTACCAGATTGGTCGGGCCTTGCGCTAATTGTCGTGGCTGTGATTGGTGTGTCTCGACGGCCACATTTGTTGCGCGAAATCGGCCGGTGAGCCTTGATCGACTGTCGACGGACACCAGAAAACGCAACACTAGAAAAGATACCTATGACTTCGATGAGCGACATGAAAACGTATTCGATCGAAGAAGTGCAGAACTTGATGATGCAGGCTTGGAGGGCTGGGTTCGCCTGTACGTCCGAAGGCCACAATGCAGAATGTGTCACCGGCTCTTATCAGCAGCTGGAACAGGCCGGCGCTGAGATCGTCAGCGAAATCCTGAACGGTACGGCCAGTCGTATCTATTTAGAACATCTGCGTGATTAATCGGCCATACGGATACTATGCGAGTTCTACGCGCCGGCGCATCCTGGCGGTACTGTGTCATTGAGTCAAGCCGATTTAGCGGCTAAATTTCGAGCAACAAGGAGAAAGTGATGACAATGTCACCCGTATCGCCTGAAGTACAAGCAGCAATGGATGAACTGCGCTTAGCGTTGACGGGCGGCCTTGCCGATTCCGATAAATACACTCTTATCCGGATCGAGCAACTTGTCGATGGAGAACCAGCAGGAGTCGCCTTCAATCTCGTCGATGCACGAATGTATGTACTCTTCGATGACACTGGCCGTCAGCATAGTGGCTTCGAGGAACCTCACGGGTTAGAGGGCGATGGACTGACGGAACTCGCAAGTTCCCTGTCGGAATTTTTTCGTACCACCGTCGTACCTTCAACCCCTCTTGGCATGGGGTGGGACGGACGCGCTAGAACCCCGTTTGCCGTCTACCAGTTTACTTTGGTCGACAGACCGACCAAGCTGAAGTACTGAAAAAACGTTGATTGGAGTCCAATACGATGAACACGAAATCCGACCTCTACAACCCGACACCGACCAATTATCTTCAGCGTAACGCAGCCTGGCTCATCCCTACCGCTGCCGCGACCGGTACTGCAGCGGCCGGCCAGCTCGTTGCAGGCATGCTTCCAGTTTCGGGATTCGGATTCCTCCTTGGCATCCCACCGATTATCGCGATGGGGATCGCAGGATGGGGAGCTTCGCGCGCTGGTACGATTTCCGCGCGCGTCCTGCAGACGATCGTCGCGGTTCTCTGCGTCGGCCTGCTCATTCTTCGGTTGATGCAGTGGTTGAACGAGCCAGCGGCAACGGCTCATTCGAAAGCAACAAGCGAAGGCCTATTCAGCTGGTTCCTCTCCGATCCGGCCGCCGCCGAGTATCTGCCATATGCAGTTTTGCTCGCGCTCGCCGTGGGAGCGGCAATCGGTGCCTATGCGTTGCTCTCGCCCAGCAAGGAGAAAGCGTGATGGTTCGGTTCTGTAAAGAACCGGCCGGAAGCCTTGAACCGCCGTCGGTGGATGCCAGAAAAACGCAACACCGTCAAACACATGCCGAAGCATTTGACTCCGGCGTTGAAGCCGCAAAGGTTCGGAAAAAGCCGAGCCGCGGCCGCAGAGTACCAGCGGCATTCGCGGCCCTGTTCTCGCCAAGTCAGGATGCGGCGGTCTGCAGCGAATGCGGGTCCGACGTGACGATCACGCTCTTCGCGGCAACCGAATCGGACGGGCTGGGGCATACGCTCATCATCGGAAGCACGGGCAGAGGCAAAGTCACTGACGAATACTGGAAGGCTTTCGCGCTGACCGAAGACGAGTTCATGCT
Organism: Burkholderia sp. KJ006; assembly: GCF_000262695.1. Lineage (NCBI taxonomy): Bacteria > Pseudomonadati > Pseudomonadota > Betaproteobacteria > Burkholderiales > Burkholderiaceae > Burkholderia > Burkholderia sp. KJ006. Next base: position 5,977 of record NC_017923.1, read on the forward strand.
GGTTCGCCGTGCCGGACATCCGGGCGGTCAATAGAGGACACGCCATGCAACAACTTTGGATCGCAGCTACTGCCGTCGCAGTGTGTTGGGCGGCTGAACGGATTGTGCGCTGGTGGCGACGTCGAGATCAGGAGGTACGGATTGCCGAAGCACAACGTGTGCTGGAAAAGTACGGCATGGACGCCTTTTTCTACATGCCTGGCTTCGATGCTAAAGATGGGGAGTTGCGCCGTGCGCTCGACGTCATGGAGTACACCGGCAAGATCGTGCTAGACCGGGATGGGAATGTCGTCGGACGGATTATGCCAAAGGTCGCCAAGGGACCGCATTTGCGGCTCGTTGTCGATAACACGTAACACCAGACCACAGATAGGAAAGCAAAGATGACTGAACATCTGATCCAAACACCGCGCGAGTTGCATCCAGAGTTGGAAGCGGCTGCAACACGCTATGCAGCTATGAGTCCGTCCGATTTCGCGGGCGATACGCTCCGAGTCACTGTGACCAAGTTGCGCAGTTTAGGCATGGTTTCAACCGAAACATGGGCGCAGGTTCCCGCTGGAGGTTCAGTGCGAGTTAAGCGTGAGCCGGCTGGCGTGCTCGTTGCCAAGGTCATGTTGCCCTGGCAACGCTCCATGGGAGTTCTAGTACGGACAGTTGGCGATCCGACTGAATGGACGCCATCGTATTTCACGAACGCCGCCGGTGAAACCCGTTGGAGCGGCAAACACGTTTCGGAGTTGACGGCCGTCGATCTGGTCGTGATTCTCGATTTTTGCGTGAACGAGGGCGGCCGCGTCGGTTGGAACGACGCTAACAACGGGAACATCGACGCGTCACGCAGTAACCCTTTTCATCCGCAGCTACTTGGTGGCTATCCCCATAGAGAATGGCTTGAGAGTTATTCACGCGGGGCCAATGAACAATCACAGAGAGTTGATGAACGATGAAGATAGCGTTTGTGGATTTTGTACTCGAGAGATCCTATAAGCAGCGCGAAGCCGTCGAGCGCATGAACGCATGGCTCGAAGAAACGCGCGTCTCCGTCATCTCGATAGAAACCATTGTTCACGATCGAGATGACTATGCGTATCGAGTTTGGTATCCGAAGGGTGACTAAACATGGACTTGACTCCGCACACCATCCTTCAAGGTTTGATGTTCGTTGGCCTCTGTTTCTTCGGTCAATTCCTTCCGTCGTGAACGACATCGCGGACGTTGCTAAATTAGTTTATGTCAAATATGGGGCCGCATGAGTGAATCCATCGAAAGGCAGGTCGACCGTGGCATCGAATTGCTGTCGCTCTGCCAGAAACTGCAAAGTGAAAAGGATGGCGTGACACGTCCGGATCCATTGATGATTGACAAGTCGAAGACCCTCGATCAGTTCGCGATGGATGTGAATGCAGCGATCACGAATATGGCTTCATTGCGCAAGCTACTTCCGCAAATGCTCAGTCTGGCTGAACTAGGGCGGAAGCTGGCGAATGAAGGGAAAATTAGCGTGAGCTACGGCGATGACTATTCGTCAGCAGCGCTTGATTTTGTACGGAGCGAGCATGGGCTCGGAAAACGTGATGTGTGAGAACCTTGTCCGTGTTGGCGACAAATTTATCCGTCCGAGCGCGGTCGTATCGATCGAGCCGAGTACGTTTGGGGCGTGTTGGGTAACTCTCGCTGTTCAACATACCGGGTCGAAGCCGCATCGGGTATACGTCGACATGCCGCCCGAGAAGGTTGCAAAGGCGCTTGGACTGGTGGCATGAAGATCGCATTCGCAATTGCGATCGTGGCCGCCAAAACGTTGATTTAACTCCGCATATAAAAAGGAATCCTTTTCACATTCATGGCTACCTATCTCGAACTCAAAGCACAAGCGGCAGCACTGGCACAACAGGCAGAAGAAGCACGGCTTGCCGAGCTGGAAAACATCATCACAAAGATGCGAGAGCAGATCTCCGAATATGGCATCACGCCCGACCAGCTTTTCGGCCGGCGTCGAGCCAGCGCGCCGAGCAAGCGCGCACCGCTTCCGCCGAAGTACCGAGATCCGAAAACAGGGGCGACGTGGAGCGGTCGCGGCAAAGCACCCGGTTGGATTGCAGGGAAGAAGCGCGAACGCTTCCTGATCACTGACTCCGAATAACGGAGCCCTTGATGAACGCCAGAAAGTTCGCCGGTGCGATCGTGCATGTTGCTGGGGTTGCAGGCACCCTGACCTTGCTTTGGCAAGTCGTTCGATTCTGTAAAGGGGAAGTGGGCGCTCCGATCGTCGACCAGTTCCTCACATATGCAGATCGGCTTTTTCCCACCGCCGTACCGAATGGCGATCCGTCGACGGTTTTAGTCGTGTTCGGCATGCTCGGTAACGTCTTCTATTACCTCTTCGGGATCGCAGCGTGGGTCATCCTAGCCGCCCTGGCGTCGCGTAGCTCAGAGGCGATCGCGCGCATCGTCGCGGTAGGATTCAGACAGTATTTCGCTGAAGTGGCGGCCGCGTGGGCGCGAGACGCGCGGCGGGCAAGGATCATGACCGAGCGTGAGCGGCGGCTCGAACAACGTAGGCAGCGCGACGAACCACGGTCAGGCGGCGCACTGTCTGCAGCCGCCTTCGGCACACTCTTTGGTTTCCTCATGGTATTTCTCAGCGGCGGCGGACGGTAATTGTCGGCTGCATGTCCTTCAAGAGCGGTAACTCGCCAATCATTACGAGGGTTTCATAGTGAACGGAAAGAACGAAGAAAAGCTTCAAGAAAAGCTTATCGACACGCTGCAGCGCGTCGCCACGTCGCTCGAGGAAATCGCCCTGCAGCGCGCGATCGACATGTTCTATCCGGTGCAAGATCGCACCAGCTTGCTTACCGAATACCGTGCTCTGCTGGACGCCGACATTGCGGCGTATGACGAATTGCAACGCGTGCGAGACGAGGATCCGGATGGGTCCATCGGATGGGAAGCACGCGTCGAGAAATACGGCGAAGAGGAAGCACGGAGGCGACACGCTCCGTTCATGTCAGCATTCAACGCGAAGCGCGCAGCGAGCGAGCGGGAACTCGAGTTCAAGCGTAAGCATCCGTTGATTGCGCAACTGCATCGCTTCTACCCTTCAGTCGTGGAATGACTAATCACCTCATCAAGCAGCGCGGCAGGATGATGGTCGCGGCCGGCATAGTCTCGCTGGCCGCGCTTTGGGCCGCGTCGACGTGGATCGGCCGCACGGTCGGCCACGATGACAGTAGTCGTGCGATCGCTCGGATCCAGTTGGTATGGCCGTCGATTCTTACCATGCCTGTCCAGGACCGCGCACTTATCGCGGGCCTCGGCATGACTTGCCGCGTACAGGATCGGCCGCCGGTTGCAAGCGCGATCATTTCCTGTCTGCAGGACGCCGCGGCCGACCCCGACGCGATCTTGCCAAAGGGGATGACCCGCAGCGCGGCACAGGCTCGGTTAAACGCCCTCCTACCCCACTCCGTCAAAACATAATCCCGAACACACCGGGCAGTAAGCGAATGAGAACACTTCCTTTGAAGGCCGCAGTCGCTGTATCCGATGACGACAGAACCATGCTTTCCCTGCTGCCCCGAAAGCACACGTTGAACTACGAATCTCTCACTCAAATCGTCGAGGCGGAAATTCGCAAGTATGTGATAGAGGCGTATACGGGCGATCCGACGCCAAAGGCACATGCGGTAGGCGCAGCACGTGGCATCTTCACCGTTTGGCGTGGATTGTCCCTTGCGCTCGCAGTCACGACCGACGAAGACATGCGGTCGCGATACAAGGATGACGCGGATCGGTTGAGTGCACTGATACCGAGCTGAATTTCGCCAATCACTGTTCCGGACGTTCGGGCTCACGACCTTTCGCGTCCGATGCACCAGCAATCTCGCCTACCCTCCATCGCTCCCGCTGGATGAGGCAGCGAAGCGTAGACATTGCGACCAGACTGTCCTTGTACTCGTCACGAATGATCCGGAACAGCCCCTCGATTTCTCCCATCACCCGTCGATCGCGCACAACTTCTAGGATCACGCGCCGTACGGCCGGGTCACGCTCACGCCGGTACAGCTCGGCCAGCTCGGCATGCGTCGGCGGGTCGAAATCCGGCAGAGGTGTGACGCCGGATCGCTTAACCTTGTTCGCCTCACGCCACTCCGGGGGACCGACACGCGCTCGGCGCGTATGCGCAAGCTTTCGCCCAAAATCATGCTCGATCAGCGAGACACAGTTCCCCGCTTCAGTCTCGGTCAGCCAGTACGGATACACCTTCACCTGGCCGTCGTCCAGATCCGTGTACTCCCACTGATACTCCCAAACCGTCCCCATTTTTAGCACCTGAAGCTGTATGGATATACAGTATATCCAACAGCGTCCGCACCCCTTCGACGCCGCTACTAGCGGTCCAGCTCCGGATCACCAGCGTCGCGATCCGGAGCATCGTTCGCCGGCCGCGTCAGATCGTCGCTGCGATCCTCCCTCGGTGCCTGAGGGTCTGAACGAATGCCGCGTATCCGCTCTTGCGCTTGCCGGCGAGCAATCGCGTCAATCTCGCGCTGCAGATCACGTTGAGCGGCCCGCTCCCTCTCGATCTCGAACCGACGTTCGCTCATCGCAGCATCAAGCTCTGGATCCTCGAATCGCACTGCGAGGCCGATTTCGGCCGCAACGCGTGCAGCCTCGAGCTGGAATTCATCCGGGCCACTGAGCGCGAGCGTGTCGCCAAATTTCTGCTGCGCGAGGCGCAACGCAGTTTCGATCGCGTCACGATCACTTTCCCATAGGCGCACTGATCGCCCCTCGTCGACCAACATCGACGCGCCATTTCGCTTGTATGTCACGTCACCGTTCCGCTCTACTTCGTGCGTGATGGCTCTCGAGCGGTAAATAATCGCGTTCGCCTCGAGCTGACGCGCGGCACGGATCCGCGCATGCAGCGGATCGGCGTCGTACTGATCGATCGGACGCAGTCGCTGCAGCTCGGCCAACGCGCGGTCGTCGCCGGCCTGCGCGCGATCTTTCAGGAACGCGCGATAACGCTCATCAAGAGGCACCCTCGCGCGCTCCTTCAGTTCGGAACGTTCAGCCTCGATCGACGCGCGCAATGCCTTCTCCTGCTCGATGCGAGCCATACGGGCGATCGAAATAGCGGCCCGCCGTTCCGCCGGCGTCAACGCCTGGTCTGCGTTGATTTTGCTGCGAGCGGTCACGAAGGTGGCTCGCACGGTGCTGCGGCGCTCCTGTTCACGCCTACCCTGCTCTACCCACTGCTCACGGTCACGCGCGACCAGGTCGCCGCGGTTGTTTTGAAATTCCTTCCACAACGAAGGTGCAGGCACCTGGCGCGCGGCATGGCGGCCAACGTCGCCCGTCTGTTCGCGATATGCCTCGCGCATCGTGCGCGCGGCTTCGCTCCACGGCAGATTGAGTTCCTTCGTCAGAAAGTCGGATACGTTCAGGTTCCGATTGCCGACGCGGATCCGGTCGCTGCCGTCCCGCCCCTTCGTGACCGGGTACTTCGCCGGTATGACGCCATGCGTGTGAGCGAGCTTCGCGAGCAGCCGCGTTGCGTCGAGCGCGCGCTTGATCTCTTGAAACTCAGCGCGCGGCGAGTCTCGGCGCGCGGCACGCGCCTCGAAAACATCGCGTGCGAGCTGGTCGCGCACCGTGTCGGCCTCCCGCCCCGTGGCAGGGTTGGCCCTGCCATTGAACCGTCGAGTCGAAGTGTCCGCGAAGTGCAGTTCGTCGACGCGCGATAGGTCGACCGCGCCGGCGGGCACGTCGTCGATCCCACGAAATCGCAACGCTTCCGATCGCCCGTCTTTGAGGTGATAGCCGGCGGCCGCGAATTTGCTGGCGCTGGCTGCCAGCATGCGATGTCGCTCGATCGGATCCGCTTCGTGCCACAAGTCATAAAGCTGCCCTGCGCGCTGGCCGACATCGAGCCAAACACCGTTCGGTTCGGTTTTATGCCATTCCTCGAGGGCGCGGTGGATCTCCTGAAACACGTCGTCGCGCATCACACGAGTGTCCGCAAATCGCAGCCCGCCAACGTCGGACAATTGTTTGATCTCGGCCATCGACTCCTGCTGCGCGCGAAACTCGATCGCCGGCGGCCGGCCGCCCTTGAAACCATACTCCTTCACTGCGAAGCGCTCGGCGCTGGCCGCCAACAAGCGCTGGCGCTCCGCTGGCCCCGCATCGCTCCACAAGTCGTATAGCCGTCCTGCCCGCTCCCGGATAGTGGTTGCCTCAACGCCCGGACCTACTGCGCCGCCGCCTGCTGTTCCTCTGCGATCGCCAGCCCGTCGCAGTGCGTCATCTCCGTTTCTTGCTCTTTGGTCCTCCACGTCGTGAGGTGCATCAAACGGCAGTAGCATTTCACTTCGGCCGGGGTTGCCATCCAGACCGACGCCGGACATACCTCGCATACGGTCGAAGGATTGGGGCGCCTCTCCGGGGCGATGCTCGACAGCGTCAAACTCACGATCGCGCCCAAACCTTGCGCGGGCGCGGCCGGCGCGCTCGGGCGAGCTGCGTTCGCCACCTGTCCGCTCTCGAGCTGATCGTCGTCCTCGGGATGGTTCGCCGGTTCGCTCGCTCCCTCGGCCGCGTTTGAGGCCAAATGCTCGTCCAGCATATCCAGAAAGTCCGGTGCTGACTGCTTCTCGGTCATGGTTTACTCCGTCTTGGTAACGTTCATAAAAGCGCTGCTGGCGTGCAGCAAGGATCTGCATGCGGTCGGCCAGCGACGATTCGCGATAGGCCCGATAGAACCGCTGATTGCCGGAATTGAGATACTTCAATTCGAGCGCGCGCACCTCATGCCACTCACGCAACGTCGCCTGCAGCGCATCGGGCGTCGCGCTCGGTCGACCGGCTGTTTCGTACTTCGGTTCAATTTGTCGCTCGATGACGGCTCGCTTGTCGGCCGCCGATAATTCGATGAAGTCTCGCGTGAATACGTACTCTTTGAGATTCACGCCTTTCGCCGCGTCGGCCGGCTTCACGTTTTCGTATTCGGTTTCCTTCCCAGCGTTTCGCGTGCGAACCTCGCCAAAATCCTGCAGGAGCGTCCGGAAATCCTCTTGGCTGGTGATGTCACGTGCGAGAACGGCGTCAAGAATTTTCCCCTTCAATTCGCTGTTCGCCCCCTCGAACGCGTCGCCCTTGTACCGACTGATCATTTCCGACGCGCTCGTAAACTCCGTGCGTCGATTGTCTTTCGGGCTCGCCAAACCGTACTTGTGGTTGATGTGCTCTTGAAACGCGTCGATAAATGCCTCGTTCTGGCTAACCTTGCCGAACGGCAACATCGTGCGACCGCTCAAAAGATTGACGTTCGGAATAACGATGTGAATGTGGGGCTTTCGCTCGACGGGCTCGCCTGTTTTGCGGTTGACGTAGCTCTTGATCTTCGGCAAGTGCGCTTCGGCATAGAAGCTGTACTCGTCCGGGCGATATGCCGACAGTGCAAACGCCTCGAAATCCTTGACGATCGCCGCGAGCGTCGCGCGGTCGATCTCATCCTCTTTAAACGACAGCGTGACCGTGTGATAACGCTCGCCCTTCGATTCGATCGATTGAATGATCTCGTTCGTGATTTCGAGGTCGCCGGCGAGAATCACGCGCTCGTCCATTTCGTCGCGCGAAAACTCCCGGTCTTGCTTCTGGCCGTTCTCCAGATACTCCTTAACGCCGTCGTGGTAGCCGCTGACTCTAATCAACATGGGGCAACGTCGCCTTCAGGTAACGCGAGATCATCTGCAGTTGATCGAGTAGCTTCAGATACGACGCCTCAGACAGTTTGCCGCTCACGTGGTCTGCGTTCGCACGGTGCGCGAGCTGGTTGAGGTTGTTACTCGTCTTGTTAAAAACGAACAGCACGCGCTTCCGATCTACTGAGGCCTTCGGCTTCGCTACGATCGTCGTGCGGTTCCCGATAACGGCCTCCCGCAAAAACTCCGACGAAGTGAGGCCCGATGCCTTCACCTTCGCCATGTAGACCTGCGTTTGCGACGGTGTGAGCCGGCACGCAATCGTCTTGCCGAGTTCTTCGTCGCCCTTCTTCTTGGCCATCAACCCTCCCCTGCAAATCTGACCAGGTGCGTCGCACCCACTCCCCACGCCGCAGCAGACCGACGGGTTTCCACGCGGCGCAGCCGCGGGGGTTTCAAAGGGGCCCGCCCCTTTGGCACGGGATATTTTACGGAGCGCGTAGCGATCCGTAAACATATCCGTCGTGCCTGACCTGCGCACTAAAAATACAGGACATCGCCAAAATAGGCACACATTCGTCCGAAATCATCCGATATGTCCCGAAACGAATCCACTCAGGATACACTTAGGCTACAAATTCACGGAAAAGCGCCATGTCAGACAGCGATCTTTCAGCCCAACTTCGCGCACTCGCCAGAAACCCCGACCAGCGCTCACAGACGGCACGCCTCCGCGACGTGCTGCCAGATGTCGAGGCCGCAATCGCCGCCGGCGTGCGCCACGAACACATCCTCAACACCCTTCACAACGGTGGGTTCACGTTCACGATGTCAGGGTTCAAACAAGCTCTTCGTCGGCTCCGTGCGCGCAGCGATCGCGCACAGGCTGCCCGCGACGACAGCAGCACACGTCGGAGCCTCGACACGCGGTCGGAGCCGCTTGTGCGGCCGCCTTCAGCGTCCAAAGCGAGCAAAACAGTCGAAGAACTGGCCGCCGAGCGGCCGGACCTCTCAAAACACGAAATTAGAGAACTGCACGCGCGCCAATACACGACAGCGAGCACAGGCTCGTTGAGCGCGCAACTACGAGAACGCGGGAAAAGAACCGTCTGACCGGATCGCCCGCCGCAGTTGCGGCGGGCCGGCGCTCTCCCCACGCTTCGCGCGGGTCCCCGTGCGCCTCGATCCGGGCGCGCAGGCGCGCGCGATCCGACATCGGGAAATAAACTCGGCAGGCAGAGAAGGAGGTGTGCAGCGCGCGGCTCTGCGAAAAGCCGCGTCGGAACTACGCTTGTTCGCTGAATTGCTCGGCACACTCACCACAGACGAGATTTAATCCGGGCTTGCCCCACACGTTGATATCGCAGGCGCACGTGTATTTCGAGCGGTTGCTTTTGTTACTTGCCCCGCTCGCGGAAGGACTGATAACCGCCGCCATTTCAACGCCTTCGAGTGCCGCCACGCTCGCCGCACCTTCCGGCAAATCGAGCGTCAGCCCAAAACTGTTCTGTCCAGCTTGCACGTGGCTGGCTGAAGCGAACCGGTCGTACCACGAAATCTTAAAGTCTCCGGTCAGCAGATCGCTGCACACCTCAAGAAATAGCCCCCCTTCGATCGGATAGTCGGCCATCTGATCGCCCGTCCGCTTACCGCCTGGTCGACCGGTGTTGGAAGGCATCAACCCTATGGCCTCCATTTTGTCGGCCCACTCGTTGTTGTGGTACCGGCCCCGGCCCGGATTGCCATGATGATGCTGCCAAAGGTGCGCCATTTCATGCGCCAGCGTTTGCATAATTTCGATCAGCGGCACGACGGCGAAGTAAGTCGGATTCATCGCAATTTCGTCGACCTTCTCGCCGTTTCGATTGGCAAAACGCTCTGCTGAAAAGTAACCGTACGCCCGCTTTTCCCGCTGCAACGTGATGAGGCATTCCGGTAGCTTGTTGTCGAAAAGTCGCTTGTTAAACGTGTCATAGGCCAATTGCAGCTCAGCGTATGTCTCGGCGGTCGGTTTCATGTTCCTCTCGTTGTATTGTGCAATACAATTGCACCGCACAAAAACGCAGCTCGGTACGCACCCCTTCAGCTGCTATCGAATCGGCCGGAAACCCGCGTCAAATCGACGTTTCGCGGGCTTCCGTTACATTTGCGGCATCGCAACAATCAGAACCCGAACGCAAATTGTCCGGTCGTCTCGACGTGCGCAACGGCCGCTTCCTCCGTCGTCGCCAACCATGGCCATTTCGACGCATTCTTACATTCGAGGTCTTCGCGCCGGTCTGGATCGATCATCGTGCGTCCTTTTGCGAGAAACGCCGCAAAGATCGCCTCTGCAACTTCATCGACCGTTTGACCGGACTGGAAGACTTCAAAATGCGAGCGAAAGCCTGTTTCGCTTATGAATTGCTTATTCACGTCGACGGCATGGAATTTAAAGAACACTCTAAATCTTCCAAAGCCTTCATCGACCTCAACAATTGAACGCACACCCGATACATTGATTAGAAACTCCCCCGCCTGTCCCCACATGGGAATATGTCCCGCCTCGGCGCGGCAATGCTGCTCAATGATCTCTCCCGCACCCACTCGGCATCCAAAAAAGGTATCGCCGTTGAGCCTCCAAACGACCGCGTCATAGCGATCCGACGCAACCTCTGCCGCTGCCGCATCGTCAGCTACTACGGCCGCGTGCAGCTCGCGCACGGCATCTAGAGCAATGGCAAGCAACTCATCACGATTCGCCGGGAACTTCAACGACAGTTCACGCGCACGCAATTCTCTTTTATTCACGGGTTTTCTCCGGTTATCGGCCACACCAATCAGCGGGCCATATTGCAATTATACGCACCCTCCCATTTGAACTCAATAAAATAAATTATTTTTCTCTTGCCTATACGGCCTTAAAGGCCGTATTATATCGATATGGCCAGACGCTTTGTCGAGGCCGATAACCGGAGAAAAACCGTGGAAGCAAATGAAAATAAAGTCCTTTCTGAGCTGGTTGTTGAGGAATTGCGCCTCAAGTTTCTGCCGCTGCACTTCGGCACTCGTTACTTGCAGGGCGAAAGCTTCCTCTATGACTGGGCTTCGCGCCTCTCGCCGGAATACACTCGCGGCTACTGGCACTTCTTCAATCTGTCCAACGGCGGCTTCTACGCTGCGCCGGAAATGAAAGGCCCGGTCGAAGTCGTCTACCCACTGAACTACTACGACGGCAAGATGGGCGTTGAAGCGTTCGGTATCGTCGTCACCCTTTACGCGCTCTGCCACATGGCCGAGATCTATGGCGATGATCGCTACATCGCGCGGTATCACGCGCTGCGCGCTTTCGCGTTACAGCACCCCGAGCAGGCCGAAATTTTCAGGGCCATCGATTAACGGATAATTGAGGGAACCCGGTCGAAAGGCCGGGTTTTGCCATTCGCGCCAGCCATCCCGCGAACCGGCGAACACCCCCCTTCCTGCAAGCCAAGGGGCTGTTGAGGCTCACCAGGCGGATCGCGCGCGCCTGCGCGCCCGGATCGAGGCGCACGGGGACCCGCGCGAAGCGTGGGGAGAGCGCCGCCCCGTCGCGGAAGCGACGGGGCGATCCGGTTGGGCTTTCGCATCCCGATGGTGGGGTCATCAAGCAGCCGTAGGCTGCGTGAATCCCCCGCGGCGTCAGCCGTGGGGGCTAGATAGCAACGAACGGAAAATGACCATGAGCAACGAATATCGGCTCGAGATTCGGCCGGAATGCCTACAGCCGGCGAAATATTGGGCGGAACCGACCGGCCCGGAAATTCAAGAGGTCGTCAAACGCGCCGGCCTCAGCAGCCGAGCCGCAGAAGCTTTTCTAGGCCTGTCCGCCAAAAGCGACGGCCGCACGATACGGAAGTGGATAAGCGGCGAAGCGCCAATCTCATACGCGGCCTGGGCGTTGCTGTGCGACGTTGCTGGCCTCGGGATCATCTGGCGCGACGAGTCGTAGACCACGCGCTCACGAAAGGATATCTATTAGCTATCCGATAGCTATCCGATAGTTACCAGCGGCCACTTATTCGTGCTGTTCAGCAGCAAGGCGCTCGCGCGCCTTCTGTTCCATGTCCCGCACAATTTCCATCAGGTCGGCGGGCAATGTGACAGTGCCCGTCACCCAGCCCGCCGGTGTCGAGCCGTGCTCAAGATACTTCTCCCATGCGGCGCTGACCATCTGATTGACGGCCTTCCGCGTGATTCCGACCTCGAGCGCGACCGCGTTCTGCGTCCGGCCATTCACCAGTACTTCCCGCAGCACTTGCCGCGTACGGTCTTTGACCCTGTGCAGGTGCGGCAACAGCCGTTCGAATTCGCTTTCAGTCAGTCTCTTTGCCACTTTTCCGCCTCACTTCGTTGATGCCCGCCGTAGCAGGCACTATGTCTAGCATTCGATCATCAGGGACACGCCGGCGTTGCCCTGAAAGTTGAAATTCTTGTCCGGCCCGAAGTAACCGGGCTCGATGCGACCATCGATCCACTTGCCCACCGCCGCGACGACCTTATCGCGGCCCATCGCAATCAAGTTCTCATCGCGCTCGGCATAGGTGTGAATCTCGAAGATTTCGAACCGCGCGCCATAGGCGTGCACGATGTTGCCCACTTCTATCTCGAGCTGGTTGATTCGTTTGATCGTGCTCACAGTCGTCGTCCCTCACGAAGGGCCCGCGAAAGCGGGCCATGAAGTTGAATTAGATGAGAACGGCTCGCACGAACGCCGGCCGGCGGCTCACGCTCGAAAGCACGTAGAGCTGTTCGTTTTGCACGTCGCGATGGTTCTCGGGCAGCCGCATCCAGTCGCGACGCGGGATCTTGATCGGTTGCCGGACGTCGTCATGATGAACATCGGTCTTTTCCTCGATAAGAACAGTCATTGCAATCTCCACTCAGTTGCTACGGTAAGCGCTCTCTTCCGGTTGCCGCCGGCTTGAGCGCGGGGGAACCCCTACAGGGGTAGGTCCTGCTGATACAACGCGATTTCCAGCGCTTCCGCTTGTTGCTGCGTCAATCCACTGGATTTGATCTTTCGGATTCGTCTCGCGGCCATGCGGTCGCAGAGGTCGACGAGCGCGGAAGCGCGGGGGCCGAGCTGGCCCCGCTTCGCGACCGCCTCACGCGCACGCCAGTATTTCACTGCCTGCTTGACCTGGCCGACGCTGAACACTGGCATCGCATTCCCCCTCAGTGAGCCGCTACGGCCGACATGCCGGCGCCATTGGTGCGGCTATAGCCGTCGTCGTGCGTTACAAACACGCTCCCGGCGGTGGGGCTTTTCGCTACTTTGAGGCGATCGGAGTGCTTCCACAGTACGTTGTCGATTTCGGCCTGCACACTGTCACGACCGCCGGACATCAACTGAACGTTCCAGAGTCGACCGTGGGTGAAATCATCGACAGTCGGCCGAGCAATGCCGGCATCGCGAAAGTTGCCGCGCAGACGGCGGAAAACCGTGTCGATCGCACGTTCGATCGCTTCCGGCGAATGGTCGCGGCGGGTGTTGACGTAGTCCGCCCCGAACCGAACCTGCTGGCCGCCCATCATGTGATAGACGCTACCCTTGTAGTCGATGGAGCCATCGAAGTACGCCCCCTTAAAGCGCGTCGCCACGTCGTCGACCTGCGCGACATTCGGGCCGTCAGTCCAGCTCACGCTAATCGACGCTCCACCGCTGTACGTGTGACTGCGCACGGCAAACTTCACACCCGGAAAGGCTTCCTTCAGGGCCTTACGAATCAAGGCTGCAGTTTGCGCGCAGGTAAAATACTGGATAGCCACTGCTCAACTCCACTCAGTTAGCGGTTGGTTAGAGGCCTCGCCCGGTTGCCGCCGGACGGGGCCTCGCTTTTGCAGCCGAACATCAACTGCATGAACACAATTCTAGGTTGCATATAAGGTTACGTCAAGTATATTGGTACTTCCTTTTGAGCACCAAATTACCAGATAGCTATCTGGTAGCTATCAGATACCCCACAACACCGCACCCCGCTAGACGCCTTTTCGGGTATCCATTGGATATCCGATAGCTATCTGATACTTCTTGGATATCCGGTAGCTATCTGCTATCATCTAATTACCCGATAGCTGTCCGATATCCGTTGGATGTCTGATAGCTACCAGTGAGCTAACAGATATCCTTACTGTCCACAAACAGGAGATTCCAGATGCCGGTTGTCGTTGTCGTTAGCCCAAAGGGCGGGGTCGGTAAAACCACGTCCGCGCTGGTTCTCGCAGACCAGCTCGCGCGCAGCACTGATGTTGCGGTGATCGATGCTGATCCCAATAAGCCCATCGCCATGTGGGCGGCAGGGGGGGCAAAGCCGGACCGAATGACCATCATTTCGGACGCTGACGAAGAGAACATCATCGACAAGATCGAAGCTGCGGCCGCGCAAGCGCCGTTCGTCATCGTCGACCTTGAAGGCACTGCGGCTAAGATCGTCATCCTGGCGGTGAGTCAGGCGGATCTGATCATTATTCCCATGCAAGGCTCGCAACTTGACGCGTCTCAGGCTTCGCGCGCTCTCAAGGTCGTTGAGCAGCAGGAGAAGATGTCCCGCCGGAAGGTGCCGTACGGTGTGTTGCTGACGCGAACAAGCCCGATCATTCGGACACGGACGATGAAGCACATCAGCAGCACGTTCAAAGAGGCTGGCATTTCGCTTTTCGACACTGAACTGAATGAGCGCGAGGCGTTCAAGGCGATGTTTTCGTTCGCCTTACCCCTTGCCAACCTTGACCCTAACGACGTTTCGAATCTCGACAAGGCGATCATCAACGCCGAAGAGTTCACGGCCGAAGTCGTGACGAAGTTGCGCGAAGGAATGAGCCCTTCGCAGGAGGTAGCGTGAAATGGCAGAACGTAAGAATCCTCTCGATCTGAGCGGCTTTACCCCTCGTCCGGCAGCAGCGACAAGCCGTCCGGCCCCGGAAGTAGTCGAACAAATCTCACAGGAAATAGGTTTTCCGAGCCGGCAGCCGGCAGGGCAGGTAGCCGTCGATGGAAGCAAGGCGGCGGCGGCTGTAGCTCGGCCGGGCAGCACCACCGGCAGCCAAGCTACGGATAACCGGCGCAGGACCGGCCGCAATATCCAAAAGGGTGTAAAGCTGACCGCTCAAGGCGTTGTCGATTTGGAAGCGGAGGCTCGATACCTGGACGCGCCGTTTGGCGAAGTACTCGAGCGCGGGATCGCCGCGATTCGCAAGTTGCGAGAGATGGGAATCGAGGACTACTACCCCTGAGCCGGATAGCTAGTGGATATCCGATAGCTATCTAGTAACTGAATCTACGCCGTAATGCTGGCGATGGGTTTGTCTGATTTGCCTATATCTCTCAACAAGACAAGCCCCTTGGGGCGCGTCAGGCCCGTAGGGCGAATGTCGCGGGGAGACGGTGGGCGGGTGCGGAACCCCGGCCTTTGGCCGGGGCTATGCACACCCTTGTGGTGTGTATAGCGCAGCCGTCCACGGGCGGGCGCGGGTGTTCCGGTGCAGGGAGAAGTGGCACAAAATTCCCAGCGCCGAAGTTATCAACAGGCTTCGCCAGTGCGGCTTTGTAGAAGATATTTGTCCCTGTTTGTAAACCAGTTTGTATACCTGTTTGTAGGATCGCTCAAACCCTTACTGGATAAGGCTTCCAGGCTGTCGATTCTGACAAATAGGTGGTTTGCCTGACATTTCCGTGGTTAGTCAGGCTTTTTCGTGGCCTCGTCGGGCGGTTTCGTGGTTTGCCTGACATTTTCGTGGTGCCTGATGAAAATTTAGGCAGCCTTGTTGACCCTCTCCATTCTCTGACATAGAGTCCTTTGTGTCAGGATAACCACAAAAACGTCAGAATGAGCGAAAACGAACTTGCCGAGATTGAACGCCCCGAGTCGTACGAGCGAAGCGTAACGGTGCGCAACGAGCTGGTGCGTCGAATTCAGCGTATGAAGCTCTCAGAAAAGCGGCTGTTGGCCCTGGCGATCGCGAAATGCAACCCGAAGCCAAAACTGTTTCTACATCGAGCTACGGCAATCGACCCGACCATTGGTGCCGCTCCCGGATGGACTGTGCGGATCACTGCGCAGGAATTCATGGAAGCCTATCCGCAGATCGATCCGAAGCACGCCTACGTCGACCTCAAGAAGGCAGCGGCCGACCTATGGGAGTGTGAGGTCGAGTGGGACGACGAAAAGCTGGAGAGGGGCAAGAAGGTCAAGGTGCGGCGGAAGGTGCGCTGGATCTACGAAGAGGTCGACACCCACACACCAGGCTGGATAGAGCTGAAGTTCTCGCCTTCGATTGCGCCTTACTTGCTCGGGATCGAGAAGGAATTCACGCGGTACAAGCTGCGCCATGCGGCCGATCTGCGCTCGATGTACAGCTGGCGGCTGTTGGAAATGATGGCGCAGTATCGGGACACGGGCGTGCTGATGATCGACTACGACGAGTTCTGTGAGGCAATGGGCGCACCGGAGAGCTGCGTGAAGGATGCCGGGCAGCTGCGCCGTCGAGTTATTGAGCCGGCCGTGAAGGAGCTGCAGGAGAAAAACAGCCTGTCCATTGACTGGGAAGCGGTCAAGCTTGCTGGCCGGAAAATCACCGGCTTTAAATTCCGCTTTAACAAGGATCCGCAGGGGCGTCTATTCTGACAACTAGAAAATTCGTCAGGCTCACCACAAATTTGTCAGGAATGGGCTGTTCTTCATACCACAGGACGCGATCCTCGATGGTGCGTTATTGCACTATTCATCTGACGTTTGACCCGTATTTGACCATTGTTTACTATCCGTAAGCAATCGGGTATCCGATTGCCATGTATAGTTTGGGTTCGGATCGTCCGGGTGGTGCGTCGTTCTGAGCGCGCGGTAAGCGTTTCGCCTGCGCCGTCAGCGACGCGCCGGATATTGATGAACTAGCTTGGATAGTGAGCAATGAATTTCATGGAAGTTAACGCGTACCTGAGTCTTCGTTTTGGGGCCGCAAACCCGTTTTGGACCCTCACTGACGACAGCAAGGTTATTCGACTCGGTAGCGCTCCCCATGCTGTTGATGTGTCGTCGGAGTTGGACACTCACCAGCTCCAACGGATTAAGTCCCTCGGTGACCAAGTCGCCAATGTCCATTGCTCGGTGCGGTTTGCCGGCGAGCATGTACCGGTGTATCTGGTTGGCAAGAGAGTCGGCGAGCGCAAGTGGCGGGGTGTCGTATCTGCATATCCCAACTTCGTCCCGACCGACGCAATGATCGACGCGCTCGCAGAGCAGGGTCCCAACAATGTCATCAATTTCCCGCGTCGTAAGGTCGTTTGACAGGTCCGTAGGGGCCTATGGTGCGATGACGATTGACTGATGGTGGAAGATGCATGAACGGTAAGAGAGCGGCTTTTCAGGAGCTGGATGATTATCTTGGTACGTCCAGTCCAGTATGGAAATTCTCAAGCGCGTCCGACGAGCTCGTGCTGTCGAGAGAGGGCGGCCCCAACGAGCCTAGCCTACGTGTCAGGCTGTCGGCACAACAGGCAGAGGAAATTCGCAGGCTGACCGGCGTCACGACCGTGTTAATTCACGCGGTGAAAATTTTTCGGAAGGACGTGGAACTGCACCTGGTTGGCAAGAAGATCAACGGTGCGGAATGGGCCGGAGTAGCTGCGGTGCTGCGCGATTCTGAAGCCGTCGCGAAAAATTCGATGCAGGCGCTTGCGTTTGCCGAACAGGTCGTTTCGGAAGTGAACTCGATCGTCGTCGTCCTCGATCGAGCGGGAACGATTCATCGCTTCAACCGGATGGCCGAAGAGTATACCGGTTACAAAGAAGAAAGTGTCATCGGAGAGAATGCGCAAGAGCTGTTCATGTCGCCCGACGAAGGCCGGAGCTCACGATCCAACATCGCGCGTTTCTTCGAGCAAGGCCGCTCTTATGATGTCGAGCGAGTGATAGAGACGCGGGAAGGCTCGCGTCCGTTCTTGTTTCGCAACCGGTTTATCACGGCCGAGCAGAGCGCGGATCCTGGATTTATCGTGTGTTCGGGGGTTGAGCTGGCCGGGGCGACATCAGTCGAGGCGATTGTACGACGTGATGACCAGCTCTCGCCGGTGAGCGAATCATATGCCCTCGAAGTGATGCATCGAATCATGGATTGGGCTTCGATGGTTGACGGGGCGCGGGCGTTGCTCGCCGGACTCGAAGATGGTTCGGTCGATCCGCGTTCGTTGGCGCACGCGAAACGCATCGTCGCAAGCGCAGTGCGAGACGCGTATGGCTTGTATGAGGATATAGATGCGCGCTTGTCCAGTAGCGCGCGGTAGTAGCAAATCGACGAAAGCGCGGCGGTCTTACTTGGCTTTTCTCGGGCCGCCGCGTGATTCTGGCGCCTTAAGCGTTAGAGCGGCGTCGGCCGCGGCTAGATCGGCTTTGGTCTTGCGTGCCGCTATCAAGATATCAGCAAACTTCCTCACCAGTTCCAGCTCGTCGCTGGTTAATGATTCGAGCCATTCAGGTGCCGGCGACGTGCCGTCCATCGTGCCTTTACCGAGCGCCAACCAGAAGGGGTTGACGCCATAAAGTAGCGCTAGCGATACCGTAAAACCTGAGGTGGTTCCTTTTAACTCTAGTTCTGCTAGGTTGCTTTGAGCAATCCCGACGTGCATCTCAACTTGCTTCTGAGATAGCCCCCTCTTGCGCCTCGCACGTAGTAGGCGCTCGCCGAACGGGGTGCGCCCCTGTTTTGAATTTTCCATGGTCCTAAGATAGAGCAGCCGGCAATCGGAATTCCGATTGCGCGACGATCGGAATTCCGATATTGTTCATGGCAATCGGAATACCGATATTTCTATGAACTGGCAAACCATTGTGGTCACCCTGACAAACCGCGCCGCTGGCGGGTGGACGCAGCTCGAGCTGGCAAAACTTTGCGAATGCGGGCAGTCGACCATCAGCGATCTGGCGCGCGGTGCCACGGAACAACCGGGGGCCGATTTGGCGCTGCGGCTGCTCGAGCTACACGGCGAACTCGCGGTTCGGCACGGTGGGGTGGAGGATACTGGGAAATGAAGCGACTTATCATTGGCGAAAAACCCTCGATCGTTGCGTCCGTCGTTGCGGTGCTGCCTGGCACCCCAATCAAGAAAGGGCCGGTGACGCAGGTAGGTGATGACTACCTCGTTCCGCTTGCTGGTCACGCGCTCGAGCAGGCGATGCCCGATGAATACCTTCCAGATGATCTGCCGATCAATGCGAACGGCAACAAACTTTGGCGCGCGAGTGACCTCCCGATCATTCCGGGGTCGGCGGACTGGATCTTGCACCCGAAGGCGAAGCTACAGGCCAACATCAGCGCGATCGAATCGCTGCTGAACGAAGTCGATGAGGTTGTGCATCTTGGCGATCCGGATGCAGAAGGCCAGTTGCTTGTCGACCAGCTCCTCGAATTTCTTGGAAACACGAAGCCGGTCCGGCGCTTGCTTATCAACGACCCGCACGAAAAAAAGGTTCGTGATGCGCTCGCGAACCTGCGCGACAACAACGAAGCCCAATTTCGTGGGTGGCACATGTGGGCGAAAGCCCGTTCGCGCTATGACTGGCTTTTCGGGCTCAATTTCACGCGAGCTGCGACGCTTCGAGCGCAAGAGCTTGGCTACGACGGTGGGCCGCTGACGGTTGGTAGCGTTCAAACGCCAATGCTGAAGCTCGTCGTCGATCGCGATCGAGCAATCGAGAATTTCAAGGCGATTCCCTTCTACGCGCTTGCTGCAACTGTAGTCCACGAAAACGGTACGTTCGAAGCAAGCTGGAAACCGAAGGACGATCAGCCGGGACTGGATGATGCTGGCCGTCTTGTCGACGGTGACATTGCGAAGGAGCTCGTTGGGCGACTGAGCGGAAAGGTCGCTGCAGTCGTGGAATACGAGCGTGAGCCTCGAAAAACCGCGCCTCCACTGCCGCTCGCGCTCAACGAGCTGACTATCGCAGGCGTTCGCCAGTTTGGCTATACCGGCGCACAGGTGCTGGAAGCCGCGCAAACCTTGTATGACAAGTACAAGGTTACTAGCTATCCACGCACGGAAAACCGCTTTCTGTCGGAAGTCCAGCATCAGGACGCGCCGGCGATTCTCGCCGCGATCGTAAAGAATGTTCCGGAACTCGCCCCTCTGGTCGAACGTGCAGATACGTCGATCAAATCAAAGGCGTTCAACGACAAGAAGATGGAGGGCAACCCGCACTATGGTCTGGTACCGACTGAGCTAATCGCGGACCTGTCAGCTCTGACCGATATTGAGCGTAACGTCTACGAGCTCGTCGTGCGCAGCTATGTCGCAATGTTCTACCCGCACGCGGTCGATTCCGAAACCAAAATTGAACTGACCATCGACGGGGAGAGGTTCGCAACGAGCGGAAAGACGCCGGTTTCCCCCGGATGGCGTGCAGTTTACAAGTCGGATGATGACGAGCCGGCCAACACGCAGGCTGACGGCAACAAGCAGCTGTTGCCGTTGATGCAGCGGGGCGACGCAGCCAAGTGCAGCGTTTGCGAAGCGCAGCCGCGGAAGACCAGCGCGCCCGAGCGATACGACGAAGCATTGCTGCTTGCGGCAATGAGAAATCTCTACAAGTTCGTCGACGACGCCGCAGCTAAGGAGCGGCTGAAACCGAAAAGCGGCGACGACGACGGCGCGGTGGCCGGTATCGGGACGCCTGCAACGCGCGCGACGATTATTGCGGAAGCGCGCGAGCGCGGGCTTCTGCGGCCATACAAAGCGAGCAAGACCAAGCTCGAATCGTCGGAAGCGGCTCGAGGGCTGATCGACGCGTTGCCCGGCGCGGTGAAGGATCCGGTTATGGCGGGCCTGTTCAAGCTGTCGCTCGACGCAGTCGCAAGCGGCGAAATGACGTTCGACACCTTCATGGAGCGTACGACGGTCTTTGTCACGAAGATTGTGCAAATGCTGCGCACCGCGTCAATGAACCTCCCGGTTGCCCCGACCGTTCCGTGCCCCAAGTGCAAGACCGGATTACTGCGTCAACGGAAGAGCGAGAAAGGCCCGTTTTGGGGCTGTTCGAACTTCCGTAGCGAGCCGAGCTGCGACGCTGCGTATCCCGACGCGAACGGGCAACCCAACTTCAAGCCGCCTGCAAAGCGGGGCATGTTGCGCGGCTTCTCGAAGCCGGGTATCGGCAAGAAGGTGACGGCATGATGGACTTCGCGATCCTGGCGCAGCAGTGCGCGCCGAACGTTCATCCGACGACCCTGCAGGCGTTAGTACAGGCCGAGTCGGGATTCAATCCGTTTGCGATTGGCGTTGTAGGAGGACACCTGAAGCGCCAACCGAAAACGCTTGATGAGGCCGTTGTGACTGCACGTGCGCTCGATGCGCAAGGCTTGAATTTCAGTATGGGCCTCGGCCAGGTCAATAAGGCAAATCTTCGCCGTTACGGGCTGACGTACGAGACGGTGTTTGATATGTGCTCGAACCTGAAGGCTGGCAGCGGGATCCTGCACGACTGCTATACGCGAGCCGTTCCGGCGGTTGGGAAGACCGCGGCGATCGGCGCAGCGTTGAGCTGCTACTACAGCGGCAACTTCTCCCGCGGATTCAAAGCTGACTTCAAAGGAACGAGCTACGTGCAGCGGGTAGCGGCCAACGTAGCGCAAACAGGCCCCACCGCCGGCGTCGTTCCGCCGATCCCCGTTGTGCTCGATAGCGTGCCTGTTAAGAGATCGGCAGTGCGCCAGCGAGGGGCAGCGTCAGCCGCAGGCGAAGCAAAGAACGATTCTCGGGCGGCGGAAAATTCTGAACCGAAAGCCGAATCGTGGGACGCCTTCGGGGATTTCATCAAGTAGTCAACCCGCCGGCGACGCCGGCATTTCATAGGAGCAAGCCGTGAAGACCACGCGCAAACATTCCAATCTGTCGTCAGTACTGCTTATTGCTTCCGTAGTGGCCGCAATCGTGTCAACGGTATCAACGCCAGCGATGGCGGGTGGGCTCGACTCCGGCACGGGTGCCGTTACCAACTTCAAGATCTGGTTCTACGGGGTAGTTGGCGTCGGCGCGAGCATTTATCTGCTCTACAAGGCCGCTGAATGCTGGGGCGAGCGGGCGAGCTGGACCGAATTTGGCAAAGCCGTCGCATGGGTCGCCGCCGCTGGTGGTACGGCGGTTCTCGCGCCGTGGGCGTGGAACCTCTTCGTGAACTGAAGTCATGGCCGGCAAAACGAAAGAGAAGTACTCCGCGTACGCCGGCCTGGGGCGCGTGGCGAACTGGAAGGGCATTCCCTTCATGCCTTTGCTGCTCGTCGCGGTCGGCTCAGTCGTCACGGCGTTCGCCGGCGCGTTGATCTTGCAGTCGCCGGGCGGTCTGCTGTTCGGGTTTTTGGGGATCCCGGTGTTGCTGTTCTTTCGCGAGATCTGCAAAACGGACGACCAGGCGCTTCGAATCCTCAGTCTCGAAATCCGCTGTGTGCTTGCACGTCGCAATTGGCTGAAGTTCGGCAAGACGCTGACGCTTTCGCCAATTCGATACGGCCGCACGCTGGCGGTGTACCGGCGGCCGTTCCGGCGCGAGACGCGCGTGCAATCCCATTGAGGAAATTTGAGAACATGAAACCACGTATCAGTAGTGACTTCGGGGTTATTCCCGCGACCGAAGAATGGTTGCCGAAGATCGGCCGGCCCGTGACGCCACGCGTGACGAACTTCGAGGACGGTCGCGCGATGGTCAACCTCCGGTTGACCGGCATTCCGTTCGAGTCGGCCAGCGACGAGCTGCTCACGAACCTCTACGACAACTTGAGCGGAACCTATGCCGGCCTTGGCCGCGATCACGGGAACAGGCTGTCGTTGTGGACGACGTTCAGCCGGCGAAAAGTGCGGTTCGGGCAAGAGTATTCGTTTCAGTCAACGTTCCTGCAACAGTTTGCCGACAAGTATCTGCAGCGCTTCCGAAACGGCGACTACTTCGAAAATTCGTTCTGGCTGTCGCTCGTGCTGAAGTACGAAGATTTCGATGACGGCATTCGAACCATCGAGCAAATCGGAGATGAAGCATTCAAGTCTCTTCGTGACTACGACCCTGAGTATCTCGAGGTATACGACAAAAACGGAATCCAGTTTTCCAATGCGTATCGCTTCCTCGGTGGCCTAATCAACGGGGAAGAAACGGCCGTGCCAGTGACGGCCGCACCTGCCTACGAGGCGATCCCGGATTCGTGGCTGCACTTCGGTTACGACCTGCTTGTGATTCGCAGCGACACGGGCGAGAAGTACGCAACCTGCTTCGATCTGAAGGATTTTCCGGAAAGCGGTTGGGGCCAGTTGAATCCATTGCTGACCCTGCCTGCGGAATTCACGATCACGCAGTCGTTCGGCTGTATGAACGCGCACGAAGCAGACAAAGCGCTCGGAAGCCAAGCAAACAAGCTCGCATCGGCGGGCGATCGCGCAACGCACCAAATTCAAGAGATCGAGGAAGCGCGCGGCTATGTCAGCTCAGGCGAGCTGGCGTTCGGTGATTATCACGGGGCGCTCGTCGTTTACGGCGATACAGCGAAGCAGGCGAAGGAAAATGGGGAGCTGGTCAAGGTGCGTTCGAAAGGCGAGTGTGGCGTTGGTTGGGTCAAAGCGACTCTGTCCGCACCCTTCACGTTTTTCAGCCAGGTACCGGGTGCACGGACGAAGCCGCGACCAATGCCGAAAACGTCCCGCAATCTCGCGTCGACCTTTTGCCTTCACGACTACTCGGCAGGGAAGTCACGCGGCAATGCGATCGGGGACGGGTCTGCCGTTATACCGCTTCAAACGCAATCGAAGAAGCTGTACTCGTTCAACTATCACGCGACGCGTGAGGACGAGACGAACATCGGTGAAAAGGTCGCAGGGCACACGCTGATTTTCGGCTCGACCGGTGTTGGCAAAACGGCCTTACAGCTCGCAATCGAGTCCTTCTTTATGCGGTTCGATCCGATGCTGTTCGGCCTCGATTACGGTCGCGGTATGGAAATCTGGTTCCGTACGGTGGGTGGCACGTACATCCCATTGAAGCGCGGTGAGCCGACCGGATGCGCACCGCTGGCCGACCTCGAAGACACGCCGGCGAACCGTCAGTTCCTGTACGACCTCGTCAACACCTGTGCCCGCAACGAGGACGGTACGCTGTCCGCGCAAGACAAGAAGGACATCAAGGGTGCGGTCGACACTGTGATGGACCTCGACGACCCGCGGCTCCGCACTTTCAGTCGCCTGCTCGAATCGATTCCCGAGCTCGACGGAAACAGTCTCTACCTGCGACTGGCCCGGTGGTGCCACGCCGGCGATGGCTCGCTCGCATGGGTCTTTGACAACCCGGCACGGTCGATGATCGATGTCACGAAGCTGCGCCGCGTGTGCTTCGACGTGACGCAATTCCTCGTCGAAGGCTACGAGCCGTCCGAACCGTTGTTCGCTTACTTGCTTTACATGAAGTCGTTGATGCAGGCCGGCGGTGGACTGATGTGCACGATCATCGAAGAGTTTTGGGCGGCCCTCAAATTCCGGATGACGTGGGAAATGATGGAGAAGGCGCTCGCATCCGGCCGGAAAGAAGGGGAATTCGTCGTGCTTGTATCGCAGCAGCCCGAACAAGCCATGAAGAGCCACATCTTCCCGCAAATCCGCAGCCTTACGGCGACCAAAATCTTCTTGCCTGATCCGGAAAGCAGCTTCGAGGTCTACAGGCAGGTCAACATGACCGAGAAGGAACACGTCGAGTTCGTGAAGCTTTCGAAAACGTCACGGACGTTCCTCGTAAAGCAAAGCAATCAGTCAGCTTTCGCAACGATGGACCTGTATGGGTTCGACGATGAGATGGTCGTGCTCTCCGGCACTCCGGAAAACAGCGCGCTGATGCACGAAGTAATCAAGGAAACGAGCGAAGACCCCGATATCTGGCTGCCGCTTCTGCAAGACCGCGTGTTCGAGCGCAAGGTGCGAACCAAGTTGCGCCTCGAGTACGGTCCAGACGAGTCAGTGTGGCTTCCGAAGCTCGACGAAGCCATCAGGAAGCGAGCGGCAGAGCGTGAGCAACGTCGCGAGTCGATGCGGCTGCAGGCCGCGTAACAGGTCATTAATCCGCCGCAGCTCAGCAAGCCTGCGGCCACACATACGGAGAAGGAAATCATGAAGATCATGCGCAAGGCGATCTGTGCTGCGGCGACTACGTTCTTTGTGTCGACGGCGCACGCCACTGGCATCCCGGTTATCGACGTCGCGGCCATTCAGCAGGCGATCCTTATGGTGCAAAGCATGAAGGATCAGTACGACCAGTTGAAAACCCAGTATGACGCGATGGTCGGAAACCGCGGCCTCGGCCAGATCCTGAACAACCCGGCGCTGCGCAACTATCTGCCCGACCAATGGCAGTCGATCTATGACCTCGTAAAGGCTGGGCAACTGGGCGGCATCACCGGCACCGCTAATCAGATCTTGCAACAAGAGGGTCTTGCAGGAGCGTACACACCAGGTCAGCAGCGATATAACGATGTGCTGGCCGCCAATAAGGCAATGGCGATGCAAGCGTATGACGCAACGATCAAGCGTCTCGACAATATCAAGGCGTTGATGGCGCAGTCGGACATGACACAAGATCCGGCCGCTAAGGCCGATCTGCAAAACCGCTGGTCTGCAGAATACACGATGGTTCAGAACGAGCAGACGCGCCTGAACCTCGCGAAGCAGTTGCAAGAAAGCGAGCTGCAGCTTGCAGAAGAGCAACGACATCGCGAGTTCAAGAACAAGATCTTGGGTATCCAGCAGTAACGGCTACAGGAGGCTCACGTGGGCGGCGCACCTGACACAAACGTAACTGTCTTTACGCAGTTGTTTGCTGCGTTTGACGACAACCTGATGGGAATGATCAATAGCGGATCGGCGCGGATCATTTCTCTTATCACCCCGCTTATGGGTGCCGGATTCTCCGTATATCTGCTGCTCATCGTTCTTTCGTATTGGCGCGGCGTAAACGAAGAGCCGGTGTCGGACTTCCTGAAGCGCATGGCAGCGTGGACGGCGATTCTCGTTTTCGGCCTGAACATCGGCTACTACACGCAGTACGTCGTGCCATTCTTTAACGGCCTGGGAGACGACCTCGCACGCGCGCTTAGTGGGACAACGTCGACCGGATCCGCCCTGGATTCGATCACGTCGGCATACGTGCAGGCAATGGTGAAGATCTATCAAGAGGCGAGCGGCATCGAGGACACGATGAACGCAATCGCATTCATTGTCATCACGCTTCTGTTCGCGCTGCCTTTCATCGCGATAGCGGCGGCCTACATCATCCTCGCGAAGTTCGCGCTCGGCCTGTTGCTCGCGCTTGGACCGGCCTTTATCGGCGCCGCGCTATTTCCCGGAACGCGTCGTTTGTTCGATGCGTGGGCAGGGCAGTGCTTGAACTATGGAATCTTGGTCGCCTTGTTTGCGGCAGCGGGCATGTTGGAAATTCGGTTTGCACAGACGATGGTCCCATCCGATATCACGCTGCTCGCACTGTTCCAGCTCGTAATGATGGGCGTCGCGTTTGTAGTGATTTCTCTCAACTTGCCGAGCTTGGCATCGCAACTCGCTGGCGGTGTTGGGATCTCGAGCATGGTCGGCAAATTTGGCATGGCCGCGAAAGCAGCCGCTGCGCTTACGAAGGCGGCTCGTGGAGGCAAAGATGCGGCGGCCGGAGGCACTGGCGGCAAGATCACCGGGAAGTAGTCGAATCCACTCTAAGGAATCTAGGAAACGATATGAAAAAGATTGCGATAGGTCTGTTGATCATCTCGCTCGCGGCCTGCGGGACTGCGCCTAAGCCGCCGCAGCCGACCGGGGAATGGTTCCCGGTCAACCATACGCAAAGTAAGTAAGGGGACTGACCATGTTCAAACGAAAGCAGAAATTGGCCGCCAGCGCCGCGGGCGCGGCAGGCGCTGCGCCGGCCGTCGAGGTCAATGACTTTGACGCGGCGAAGTGGTATCTGAAGCAAGCACGCGAGCTCGAACGTACCAAGCAGCAGACGATGGTCTATAGGACGAAGGTCGCAACGCGTGGAATGCAGCTGATGGGTGGCGTCGCATCTATCGCCGTTATTGGAGCCATTGCATTAGCAGTCCTCAAGGTTCCGAACCCGCCGGCGGTTCTTCGCGTCGACAGTTCGACGGGCAAGATCGACGTGCTTCCGACAAGCTCCAAGGGCACGGTGACGTTCACGGAAAAGGAAGACCGCGCTGCGCTGCGCCAGTATGTCGAGCGCCGTGAAAGCTACGATTGGGAAACCATCAACGATATGCACATGGCGGTTCTCGCTACCAGCTCGCAGCAGGAAGGCGCGGAATACGACCGGTTCATTCGCGGAGCCGGATCTCCGCTTGTGATGTTGAAGGACCAGGCGCGCGTCATTGCACGCGTTGGCGCGATTACGTTCGTCGGTCACACGGCGCAAGTCTTCTTCTCAAAGGAATACGTTCCGCTCAATCCGTCGATTGCGCGGCAGACGACCTATTGGGTCGCGACGATCGCATACCGACGCGACGATCTGCCTGAAAAGCAGGAGATTCAAGACGTGAATCCGGGCGGGTTCAAGACTACGAGCTATCAGGTCGCCCGTGACTGGAGCCGCGCACCGGCGGAGTTCGATCAGCAACCGTCACCGGCTGCAGTGACTGGCGCATCGGGCGTTGTAGTAGGGGGTGCGCGATGAAGCGGATTTCGACGATGGTAATGCTCGCTGTGGCATCGCTGCCGGCGATCGCGCGCGTGATACCGGGCCCGTGCGGAACAGATCCCAATGTGCAGTGCGCGGTCTACGACAAGAACGAGGTTTATGAGGTTGCCACCGCGCCGGGCAAGGCCGTACTTCTCATGTTGGAGGACGGAGAGGCGGTAGCGGAAAACGGTGCGGGCATGGGTGACGGGAAGGCGTGGATCGCATCCAAGGGAAAGAATTGGGTGCAGTTCAAGCCCAAAACGATCAAACCTGACACCAACTTTCTCGTCGTCACCAACAAGCGGACGTACGTGTTCTCACTGGAAACCGCCAAGCGCGGCGAACCGCAGACGTGGATGCTCCGCTTCGACTACCCGGATACGCGCGCCAAGAATGCGGCCGAACTGGCACGCAAGCGCGAGATGGCGCGTGGTCTTGCTGCGTCGGCAAGCGCTCAATCGGTGCACCGGAACGACCAGTACATGAAGCGCGGCGACGACGTGCTTTCGCCGACAGCGATGTGGGATGACGGAACGCTGACATACCTCCAATACGCCACTGGTCGAGACTTGCCGCGTGTCTTCGCGATCCTGCCTGACGGCTCCGAAGCGCTGGCGAATGTGCACATGGACGGCGACACGCTCGTAGTGCACAGCGTCGCCCGCGAATGGGTGCTTCGTCTCGGCAACGCCGTGATGGGGATCCGTAACGACGGCTTTGCGCCGGACGGGAATTACAACGCCAGCGGCACGACGTTGCCGGGCATGGTGCGTATCACGAAGGAGCAATCGAAATGACGGATCGCAACCAAATGCATACCGTTCCGGATGAAGAGCGCGGGATCCCGTCTCTCGACGGCAAGAAGCGGACGCGCATGAATACCGTCGTGTTCACGGGCATTGCGCTGGTCGCGATTATTCTCCTTGCGTCGATGGCTGCGCTGTATGTGAAGCGTCTGACCGCACAGAAGGAAGCCGAAAAGGCCGAAGCCGCGGCCAAGCCAAGGGGAAACGGGCAGACGGTCGGCACTGACGACGACCTCGACGGAACAAAGAAACGTATCAAGGAGCAAGAAGAGGCACAGCGCGTCCGAGCTGCAGCTATCGCAGCCGCGGCGTCGCAGGCGCACGGAGAGATGCAGGCCCCGGCCGACGCCGCGGCGAATTCGACGGCCGCGGCGCAGACGGCACAGACTGCGCAGCAGGGCGGAAGCGGCAAGCACGTCGAAACTCAGCTGGAACGTCGTTTGGACGGTGAAGTCAACGTGTTCGGATCGGACAAAGGCGATCTCGCCAACGTTCCGAGTGCGGCCGACGCTAACGGCGGCTCGCTTCTCGGTGGCGGTGCCGCCGCCGGCGGTGGATCAGGAAAGGGGCCGTTGGACCAGCATATGGCCGTTTCTTCACTGGCGCGTGCGGCGGTCGTGAAGCCCGGCTATCTGCCTGACCTCAATTACCTGCTCAAGCGCGGGACGATGATTCCGTGCTCCGGCAGCCGGATGGTTTCGACCTATCCGGGCGGCACCTCGTGCCAACTCGCGCAGGACGTGTATTCGGCAAATGGCGCGACGCTGTTGCTCCGAAAAGGCGCGATGGCTCTCGGTGAGCAACAACAAGCGCTGCTGCAAGGGCAGGCACGCATGTTCGCCATGTATACACGTATCGACGACGGAAAGATCACGGTTCCGCTGGATTCCCCGGTGACGGACTCCCTCGGCGCGAGCGGGATGCCGGCGTACATCGAGCGGCATTTCTGGGAGCGGTTTGGCGGGGCGCTGATGGTTGGTTTGGTAAGTGACTTCGGTCAGGCGATCGCACAGCGATCGGTCGGGAGCAACAACTCCACGATCTCGCTCACTAGCACGTCGCAGTCCACGCAGGATCTCGCGAACGAAACGCTGCGCAACACCATCAACATTCCGCCGACCGGCTACGTGAACCAGGGCGCGTTTACCTATATCTATGTCGCGCGAGACATCGACTTCTCTAGCTTCTATGAGCTGGTGCCGGCGCAAGGGGCGGGTCGATGAACGAGACGAACGTCGTTGCGATCGACGACATGGATCGCTCTCAAACGGTACGCAGCTTTTTGCGTCAGTGTGGAATCGGCGCGTTCCTTGCGGCGGAAGGGGTAACTGAGGTCGCCGTCAACCGGGCCGGTGAGATAGCTGTTGAAGGACGCAATGGGTGGGAACGTCACGATGCACCGGAATGCAGCCTCGAGCGCCTAAAGAAGCTCGCGAATGCTCTGGTCGTGTTCGACAAGAAGGGGCAGATCTCGCCCAAGGAGCCGATCAAACCGGTAACGCTGCCTGACGGTCAACGTGGGCAGGTGATGGTTCCACCGGCCGTTGAGGTGGGTACGGTTTCTATCACGATCCGGGTTCCGAGCGACAAGCGTTTCACGATCACTCAACTTAGCGAATACGGGACGTTCGACGGGTTCCGCGACGTGTCAACGCATCTTGACGTGCCGGCCGACGTGAAGCTCCAACAGTTCGAGCTGGACATGCTGGACGCCAAGGCAAATGGCGATATGGCGCGGTTCTTCGAGCTGGCGATCGCTAACAAGCTGAATATCGTTCCGGTCGGCGGCACCGGCTCGGGCAAAACAACGCTTCTGAAGGCGCTCGCCGATCTGGTTCCGCGCGACGAGCGAATCGGCACGATCGAGGACGTGCATGAATTTACGCTGCCTTACCACTGGAACCGCGTTCACATGTTCTTCAGCGACAGCCTGCCCGCACGTGAGCTAGTGCGATCCAGTCTGCGCGCCAAGTTGCACCGTTGCTATATCTCGGAGTTGCGGGGCGATGAGGCGTGGGACTACCTGTCGCTGCTTAATACCGGCCACGCGGGCGGTCTTACGACGGTGCATGCGAACGATCCCATTTCGGCGTTCGTGCGTATCGCGACACTGATTAAGCAAAGTCCCGTCGGTATGAATCTCGATTGGGATTTTGTCTTCAATGAGGTGCGCCGAACGGTCGACGTGGTGCTGTTCATGGAGACGGGCACGAAGAAGATGACGCAATTGTTCTATGACCCGGTACTGAAGTGGAAGCTGCAGCGGGGTCAAGCATGAAGCCAGCCAAAGTCGCTATTGGTATGGTCGGTGGCCTCTTCGTCGTGGGTGGGTTCGCGGTTGTCGGGCAGTTCGCCGGCGCAACCCTGTTCGCGCAACTGGAAAAGCTCCCTGATTCGACGATCGGTATCACGACGCTCTATCGGTACTGGATCGCATTCGGACACATCGTCGCAGTCAAGCGAGCATTGGTTGCGAGCACGGCTGTCGCATCGCTTGTAACGGCGCTGCCCGTGCTGATCGCGGTCGTCTACATCATCCGGGGTCGTCGCCGCGTCGAGCTTCACGGTAGCGCGCGTTTCGCGACCGCGCACGAGATTAGGAAAGCGGGTCTTGTGGAGGGCGGGAAATGAGCGCGAGACAACATCCTGGCGTCATCATCGGCAAGCACCCGAAGCTCGGTTATCTCACGCTGCGCGGCCAGCAGTTCATCGCATTGGCTGCGCCGCCGGGATCCGGTAAGGGTGTCGGCTTCGTGATTCCCAACCTGCTCACGTTTCCGGATTCGACGGTCACGATTGACCTCAAGCTCGAGAACTTCAAGTACACGTCGCTTTTTCGCCAGCGGCACGGGCAGGACGTCTTCCTGTTCGCGCCGTTTTCGGAGCGCGGCCAAACGCACCGCTGGAATGTATTCGACTCCGTCAGGAAGCGGCCGGCGCGGTTTCACGTGGCTGAATGCCGCTCTATCGGTCAGACGTTCTGGCCTGCACGTGTCGATCCAAAGTCGAAGTTCTGGAACGATGCTGCGCGCAACCTGTTCATTGGCCTTGCTCTGTATCTGCTAGAGACGCCCGAACTGCCTTGCTCGATGGGAGAAATTTTGCGCCAGCGGTCGGGCAAAGGTAAGCCGGTTAAAGACTATATCGCCGGCATTCTGAAGGATCGCGCTGAACCTGGGCGGTTGCCCGTACTGAGCCCTCAGTGCCGTGACGCCTTGCAGCGGTTTTTGAGCCAGCCAGATAACACGATCGGGAACACGCTGTCGACGTTCGACGGTCCGATGCAGATCTTCGACGATCCGTTTGTCGACGCCGCAACGAGTTCGTCGGATTTCGATCTTGCGGACGTTCGCAAGCGCCGCATGTCGATCTACTTCGGCATTCAACCGGACATGCTGGAAGACGCCGGCGAGCTGATCAATCTGTTCTTCTCCGATTTGCTGCGCCGGAACATGCGAGAGCAGTCCGCCGATAACGCAGAGTTGAAGTATCAATGCCTGATTCTCGCGGACGAGATTGCAGCAGCGGGACGTATCCCGCTACTAGCGTCGGCAACAGCGTTCATTCGCTCGTACGACCTGCGTTTGTGTTCGATCTTCCAAAGCACGGGACAACTTGAGGACGACAAGCTTTACGGGAAGCAAGGCACGCGCGCGTTCATGACGAACCATGTTGCACAGATTCTCTATCCGCCTACAGACCAGGACGATGCAGAAGCCTACGAGCGCACGCTTGGCTACTTCACGATGGTGTCGAAAGGGAAGGGACGCAGCACGGGCAAATCGACGACCCGGAGCGTGAACGAGTCTGACCAAAAGCGCGCTCTCATGATGGCTCAAGAGCTGCGTGAGCTTGATAAGAACCTGCAGATCATCACACTTCAGAGCTGCAAACCGATCCTTTGCGAGAAGGCGTTTTTCTACAAGGATCCGCTGTTTATCGACCGTTTGAAGGCGTGCAGTCCGTCGCTGGCTTCCCTCGGTAAAAAAATGCCGACGCAGGATCAGTTGGAAGAGGCTGCGCTTCAAAAAGGCGAGCTCTCCGCGGACGTGCCGATCATCGACATCGAAGCGCACTACGCGGCGATGGTCAACGGCGCGGCTGCCAGCGCTGCAGCTGACGCGGCGAAGCGCGCCGAGCTCGTGCCGGTCGGCGTCGACGAGCTGGCCGTTATGCAGGCGGCAGACATCGCAAACCAAAACGAGATCGTCGCCGCGCTTTGCCAACTGATGCCGTCGTTCAAGGACGTGATGGCCGCCGTCGATTCTCAGAGCCAACGTAACCAAAATGAGGAAGTAAGCGCATGAACACCATTGACGTACATAGCCCTGATTCGGTTCAGCAACGAGCCGAAGAGCTGCGCCTGAAAATTGCCGGCATTGACTGGCGTATGGACCGTGAAGGCTGGAACCGGGCAATCGGCGAACTGGAAGATCTCGCGGAGGTCGATTGGTACGCGGCGGCCGATGTGTGGAAGAGCTCGACATACACCGACGTGCCGGTGCCGGAATTCGTCGACCCCGACACTGATATCGCGATCGAGCTTCGGCATCAGGCCGCCGATCGGGGCATCCATCGCGTGGTGGAGGTGGATAGCGAGCCGGAGATTCCGAGCGTTCAGGTTTTCGAACAAGAAAGCCTCGGTGAAGCAGCGAACGAGCCCGACGCGAAGGCGGCCGCCAACGAGCCAACGAAGCCGATGCTCGAGCGAGTGCAGGCGACGGACCTTGATCGTGTCAAGGCGGCCCGTAAAACGGATCGGAGGGCCGCTGAAGCGCTCCTGCAGGAACGGGCCGCGCTCGCTCGGGCGGTCGGAAAGGGGCGGGACGGAAGTCCGTCGTCGCCGGCGGCCGCCGCCGACCGCGACGCGACCGACGCGCGGCCGGCAGATGGTCCGGGAGTAAAGCCGGTGTTTGCGAAGACCGGCTACAGCATTCCGAAGCGGGTTGCGTCGCAGTACCACGCGCATGAAGGCAAGTTTTACGACCGTAAGAGCGAATCGGTGCACTTCGAGGACAAGGGCAAGGCGCTGTCCACCGAAAGCAACGATCGGCAGGTCATCGCGCACATGGTCGACGTGGCGAAGGCGAAGAACTGGACGGTCCTCGAGGTTCGCGGCTCGGAAGAGTTTCGCCGTAACGCATGGATCACTGCCGAGCTGGCGGGCGTCGAGCTGCGCGGCTTTGTTCCGAAGGAAAGCGATCGCGCTTTGCTCGAGCTGGCCCGTCAGGAAATGCGCATCAACGGAGGCGAACGCGACAACACGAACACGATTCAGCAGGCCACGGGCCCGAGCGTCGATCGCGCGGATCCGCCTGCGGCCAATCAGCCCGCGCAGGCCGAGCCGAGCAAGGCATCTGCAGCCGATCCGGCCGATCTGGTTCGCAAGATCCGGGAAGAGCGCGAAGCAGCACTGCAGAACGATGCACGCTCGATCGCGGAATCGCATGCCAGCGCGTCGCCGGCCGATCTGGATCGCCGGACGTGGGTACTTGCTCAACTGGCGGGCATGGAAGTGTCCGGCTACGTTCCCGACGACCAGGCGCGCGACCTTTTGGCCGCAACTCGTCGTGAGCTGCATAACCCGGCAACTTCTGCCGCTCGCAAGGTGATGGAGCAGAAAATCGACGGCCAGCCGGCGACGGTAAAGGAGCGCCTGCGCGCTGACTTCAATGCGGCTGCGGTCGATGCTGTTTCCAAGGGACGTTCGCTCGATGTTCCTGCGCCACAAGCCGCGCGCTCAACGGTTGAGCAGGCCCGTAGTGCCTTCTTTGAGCGAGGGAGGCCGACGCCAGTTATTCAGAACCACGATTGGGGCGGCCCGGAGATCGATTACAACTTGATGCACGACCGCTAACCCGATTAGTTAGCTTGATCCCATCTATACGCGCAACACCCTTCTAAGGAATACACCACCATGAGCCATCAAAAAGCTGTCGTCATCAACTTCTCGGGCAACGTAGGCAAGTCGACGATCTCCAAGCATCTGCTTGCGCCGCGCCTCGATAACGCTCCGATTATCTCGGTCGAGTCGATCAACGCAGGCGGTGCCGGCGTGGCAACGGTTCGCGGCGAGCAGTTTGGCGAGATTCAGGAAAACATGATGATGCTCGATAGCGCCGTCGTCGATATTGGCGCGTCGAACGTCGAGGATTTCGTCGAGCTGATGAAAAGCTATGTCGGATCGCACGAAGAGTTCGACTATTTCATCGTGCCAACCGTGCCGGATCAGAAGCAGGGCAACGACACGATTGCGACGATCGCTGCACTGTCCGAAGACATCGGCATCGAGAAAGAGCGCATCCGCGTTGTGTTCAATCGTGTGGATCCGAGATATTCGATCGAGGAGCAATTCAAATCGCTGTTCGCGTACTACGCGGATCAGCGGACGTTCACGCTCCGCCGCGACGCAGTGATGCACGTCAACGAAATCTACTCGCTGGCCGCCGACGCTGGTCAGTCGATCGACGAGATACTGTCAGATCCGACCGACTATCGCGCACTCATTCGCGAAGCACAGACGCCGGAAGACAAGGCACGGCTCGCGCGCATGGTGTCGATCAAGCGACTCGCTGTCGGCGTAAAGGCCGAGCTGGACAGCGTGTTCAAGGCACTCACGAAGTGAGCCCGTCATGACAGCTACGACGGCACGTGACGCGCTGCTGGCCGAAGTCCTGAGCGAGCTGATTCAACTGCACGACGCGGTTATCGCGATGTCGGCCGCGATCCCGGCGGCTCGCAAGGAAATCGAGAACGGCGGCGATCTTGCGGTGCTCCGGTTCAAGGAAGAGGCCGAAAGGGTGTTTAGCGGCCTCGATACCCGAACGGCCCAGTTCCGGGAGGCGGTCAAGGAGGTTGGCGCGATGAAGGAAACGCTGATCGCGGCCGTCGCCACTTACGCTGCGGATGACGCACGTACGCGACTTCTCGAGGCCGTGCGCGCGGTGGCCGATGAGCCCCACTTGCGCGCACCGGGCCGCCGGCTCGAGCTGGTCGTTTGCTCGATGGCCGGCGCGATGGCCGGCGGCGCTTTCGTGCTGTTGGCGCTGAACTGGCTTCACCTGCTACCACACTGAAGAGGACACGATCATGGCGTCAGTGAACAAGGTAATCCTCGTCGGCAATCTCGGCGCGGATCCGGAAACGCGCTATCTGCCGAGCGGCGATCCGGTAACGAACATCCGTCTCGCGACGACCGAGCGCTACAAAGACAAGGCGAGTGGCGACTTCAAAGAAGCGACCGAATGGCATCGGGTCGCCTTCTTTAACCGGCTCGCGGAGATTGCAGCCGAGGGCCTTTCCAAAGGGGCCACGGTCTATATCGAGGGGCGAATCAAGACGCGCAAATGGCAGGCGCAGGACGGGCAAGACCGTTACTCGACTGAGATTGTGGCCGACACCCTGAAAATGCTGCTCGGCGGCCAGGGCCATCCCCGCGATGGTCAGCAGCAGCACTCCAACAAGAACGCACCTGAAGCCGGAGGCTTTGATGAAGACGATCACCCGTTCTAACCCGCTTCAAAAGACGCTCCGCTGCGCGCTGATTGCCGGGGTTTTGCTTGCCACGGCCGGCAACGCGAACGCGAGCGACTACGGCTGCACAGTGCTCCTGTGCCTAGCGAATCCGTCGTCGAACGGCGGCCCAAAGGGTGTCGCCGAGTGCGTCGCGCCGATCACGAAGTTGTTCGACGATTTGGAGCACTTCAGGCCGTTCCCGACGTGCGATATGGCGGATGGCAACGACGGTTCAAGCTACGCAAAGCAGGTCATTGCACCCTACGATCCGTGCCCGTCACCGCTGAAGCCGGCTCCTGCTGGCACGTGGGTGGTCGAGGGGCAGAAAAAGACAGGATCCCGGCAATCGTGGCTTGTCCCGCAGCAGCGTGATTACGCACTCGCCGGCCCGGCACAGATAACCGAGCAGCAATCCCTTCCGGGCGTGAACTTCACGACCGGGCCGCAAGCTTGTGTCGGAAAACAGGTCGGCTACTACGTCGCCGGCAGTCAGACCAACGGCGACGAACACCGCGTCAACGTGTACGACCAGGTCGTATGGCAGAAGTACCAAAGCCCTCGCGCGATTGACGTATATATCGACAGGCAGTTCTATCAACGAGTGCACTGGTAAGGAGCGCTGCGAGCATGAAAACAGGTCTTTGGCGGGTGCGCTGGAGCCTCGTCGGCATGACGGCCTTGGCCGTCTCCACCGTCGCAGCGTTTTACGCGGCTGTGCCGACAATCGCCGCGCGCGCTGCTTCGTTCGCCGCTACTCCGATCGAGGGGACGGCGATTCAAGCCGGCTTCTCTCCGGAGGGAACTGCCAGATCGCTTGTGCTGGACATCATCAACGATGCGCGGGCGAGTGTGCGAGTGATGGCCTACACATTCACTGCGCCCGACATTGCGCGCGCGCTGGTTGCCGCGAAGCGGCGTGGCGTAGACGTTCGTGTGGTCGTTGACGCCGGCGAGAGTCACGGCAAGGCAGCGGTCGCCGCCATGAACTTGCTTGTGAACGCAGGCATACCGGTGCGGATCAACGATCAGTACAAGATCCTTCACGACAAGGTACTGATCGTCGACGGCAAGCACGTTGAGACGGGGTCATTCAATTTTTCGGCCGCCGCTGAACGGACGAACAGCGAGAACGCGGTCGTGCTGTGGAATCGCCCGGATCTCGCGAAGCAGTACAGTCAACATTGGGAAAGCCGCTGGAACAGCGCGCAGACCTTCAACTCTACCTACTGAGCTCAAGGGGGTATCAATGGAACCTATTTGCAGACTGCCGGCCAGCGGCTTCACGGAAACGCCGGATTCCGTTCTTGTTTGGGCCGATCAGGTTGTTACCGCCGCCCGACTGTCGAAGCGCTGGGTGCTCAAGTGGAGGTAGGGCGTCGCGGTAACGAGGTAAACGAAATGGTTCTCGCGCGTCCCCTCGCAGCGGGGGAAGCGAACGGAGCAATGCGGCTCGCTGGTTGATGTCCTGCGAAACCTGTTAGGTAGCCGAACATCACGCATCAATAGGAGCAATTTGTTATGCAAGGCAGTGTTGAATCGTATTTCCAACTGAAGACGCAGTTGAGCGACCTGCAGCAGCGCGTCGATCAGGCCCGAGAGGCCGTGAAGAGAGACGCGATCGCGCGTATTCGCAAGGATATGGCCGAGTTCGGTATCACGCCGGCGGAGCTCGGTGGTCGACGTGGTCGCACGTTGCCGAAGCCGCCGGCGAAGTATCGAGATCCGGTGAGCGGGGCGACTTGGACCGGTCGCGGTCGTGAGCCCGCGTGGATCCGTGGCAGGGATCCGCGTGAATTCGAAATCAACGCTTGATAGGGCGGGCGTATGAGTCAGCACATCAAACGCTATCTGACGCACGACGAAGCGCGGCAAATGCTGGTTTTCCAGCGTGACCAAGCCGCGAAATTCTGTGAATTGGTGGCGTCGCGGGGCGATTCGATCTCTCATGACGAGGCGCTTGACATGCTGCATGAGCGCTTTTGGGAAGGTGCAGAGCTGTACCGATTCCTGCTATCGCAGCGCCTTATGCACGCTACTGGTGGTGTGGTACAGCACGGGCCGCTGGCCGGCTTCAACATCGGCACGCGCGCAACGTGGCGCGCGAGCGACAACGGGTCGAAGCTGCTGGGCTTCTACGAGAAAGAAGTCTGCGATCTGCTGGCCGAGCTGGCCGTCGAGCGCGAAACACTGGTCGACCTCGGCGGCGCAGACGGCTTCTATGCGGTCGGCATGGTGAAGACGGGTGTGTATCAGCATTGCCACTGTTTCGAGATCGAGGATGCCAGTCGCGAGAACATCGCGGCGATCGCGGATGCGAACGGCGTGCGCGATCGGGTCCATCTGTACGGTGCGGCAACGCCTACGTTCGCACGCATATTGACGGATCGCGGAGTCAATCTCGCGCGCTCTACGGTGCTGATCGACATCGAGAGCGCCGAGTTTGACGTGTTGACGAGTGATTGCCTGCAGGATCTTCGGCGTGCACACGTCATCGTCGAGATTCACGATTTCATGCGGCCGCACGACGGAAAACAGCGTTACGCGGAATTGCTTGAGCGGGCTGCGCAGGTTTTCGATGTTCGGGTGTTCACGACCGGCTTGCGCGATCCGTCGCAAGCTCCCTTGCTGAACGAAGGCTGGACAGACACCGACAGGTGGCTCGTCTGCTCGGAAAGCCGCGCAACGCTGATGACCTGGCTGCACTTTGCGCCGAAGGAGGGTTGAACGACAAGGAACGCCTCTGCAGCTCAAAAAGAAACGCCGCAATCCGATGACCTTGGCGGGGAGACGGATAGCGGCGCGAATTCACAAACCACCGTTGTTATTCTGGGGTAATTGTAAATGAACCAGTCCTGCCGTCGTCCGTCGGCCGGTAGCCCGCGTGCGCATCAAACGCTTGTCGCCGCTGCTGTGGCATCGACCTTCCTCCTTCTTTCCATTCACGCGAACGCTCAATACGTCGCTGTAAATTCAACCGGGAATGCTGCTCAGGCGACCGGGACCGATAGTATCGCGGTTGGCGACGCGGCCAGTGCGGCCGGCACGAACAGCACTGCAATCGGTACAAATGCTCGCGTTGTGCCTTCCGTCGATACCGGTTCGATGGCGATCGGATCAGGGGCGACGGTAGCCCCTGCAGGAGCGATCACATCATCCGGAAACCTTGCGCTTGGCTTGAACGCTTCTGTCGGTGGAGCGGTTGCCGGGAATCTGACAAACGCTATCGCAATTGGGACAAGCGCAGTGTCGCAGCGATCCGGCGGCATCGCTATCGGCGCGTCAAGCCTCAATTCCGGCGCTGCAATCGCGATCGGGAACGGAGCAAGTACCGGTATCGACGGTCAGATTGCGATCGGCACGAACGCGTTTGCGGATCCGTCGTCGTTCGGCATACTCGGGGGCGTCGCGATCGGGCAGAACACGTATACGAGCGGCGTCGGCGCGGCGTTAGGGGTGTCAGCGCACGCAGCAGGCAACGCGGTGGCTGCTGGCGCTAACTCGTTTGCCGAATGGCGCGATACGGCCATCGGTGTGCAAGCGACGGCCACGGGAAACGAGTCTGTCGCGATCGGCTATCAAAGTAGCGATGGCGGCCGCAGTCAGGTGGTGAGCGTTGGTGCGAGCGGGCTCA